>CAWDSB010000004.1:0-520383 GCA_963804905.1 uncultured Actinomycetota bacterium
CGTCGACATGGCGTTGTGGGACATCAAGGCCAAGAAGGCCGGCGTGCCGCTCTACCGACTGCTCGGCGGCGCGAGCCGCGACCAAATCAGGGTGTACGGTCACGCCTCCGGCCCCGACTACCTTGCCCTAAAGGACGCCATCAGCGGCTACCTCGAGGCCGGCTACACTGCCGTCGAGTACAGACCGGCGTGCCCGGACTCGGACAAATCTGGACGGTGTCGCCACGAGGGACCTGGCACGCGCTACGACGGTACGAACCGCGCCCACCGCGCGGCTGACGGCAGTGCGCCAATGGCCCCGATCGAAGAGATCTGGGACAACCGGGCCTACCTGTCGCACATGCCGGGGATCTTCGCCGGATCCGCGAAGACTTCGGAACCGGCGTGCGGGTCTACACGAGGGCACCACCGGATGACCCCCATCGAGGCGGCCCGATTCGCCAAAGAGGTTGAGCCCTACGACCTCTTCTGGCTGGAGGACTGCACCCCCGGCGAGGATCAGGCGGCGCTGCGGCTGGTGCGCCAGCACTCGACCACGCCGCTGGCCATCGGCGAGGTGTTCAACTCGGTCTACGACTACCAGACTCTGATCACCGAACGGTTGATCGACTACGTGCGATCCGCCGTCACCCACACCGGCGGCATCAGCGCCATGAAGAAGCTGCTGGACTTCGCCGGCATCTACGGCATCAAGTCCGGCATGCACGGACCCACCGACATCTCACCGGTCGGCATGGCCGCAGCCCTGCACCTCGACCTGGCCATCCACAACTTCGGGATCCAGGAATACATGCCGCACAGCGACACCACGCTCGAGGTGTTCCGCACGTCATACACGTTCGACCGGGGCTTCCTCCATCCCGGGGACGACACCCGGCCTCGGCGTTGAACTCGACGAAAAGGCGGCCGGGGCATCCGAATTCACCTCCGCTTACCTGCCGGTGAATCGGCTACAAGATGGGACCATCCATGACTGGTGACACGCTGACAACCAGCCCGACGGGGACCCGGCTGCAGATTCCCGGGCGTACTGCCGCAGCCAGGCTCATCGTGGTGGTGCGCGCGCCGGAGGCTGCCGGCTATGACCGCGTGCTCGAGGTGCTTGTCGCCGCCGGGATCCGAAGCGTCGAACTGACCCTGACGACACCGGGCACCATTGCCCGACTGCCCCGACTGATCGCTCAGTTCGGAGAGGACGCCGATATTGGAGTCGGCACCGTGACCAACGGCGAGCAGGTGGCGGCCGCGGTCGAGGCCGGCGCGCACTATCTGGTCACCCCCATCACCGATCCCGCGCTCGTCGATGCAGCGAACCGCGCCGCAGTGCCGATCGTTCCCGGTGGGGTTGACCCGAACCGAATTGTTCGCTGCCTGGAGCGCCGGTGCCGCCGCGGTGAAGATCTTCCCCGCCAACCAGGTTGGCCCTGGCTACCTGAAGGATCTGCGCGGACCGTTCCGGTATCGCGGCGGTGCCGTCCGGCGGTGTGGACCTTCTGGGCGCCGAGGCGTGGCTGCGGGCCGGCGCGGCGGCGGTCAGCGTCGGTGGCCCGCTACTCGGCGACGCGCTGCGCGGCGGGGATCTGGACGCGCTGCGGGACCGGGCGACAGCGTTCGTGGCGACGTGTAGTCAGGTGACGACGTGAGCGTCCGGGTGGCCACCGTCGGCGAGACCATGGCGTTGATGAGAAGCCGAGACATCGGTTCGCTGCGCCATGTTTCGGACCTGGTCCTCGGTATCGGCGGCGCGGAGAGCAACGTGGCAATCGGATTGCGCCGCTTGGGTATCGACACCAAATGGCTGGGCCGCGTCGGCGACGATCCGCTGGGTGAGCGAGTCACCCGCGAGATCCGGGCCGAGGGCGTAGAAGTCCACGGAGTCGTGGATCCCCACGCCTCGACCGGCCTGATGCTCAAGGAGCGCCCGACGGTGAGTTCGACGGCAGTGTTCATCTACCGCGGCGGATCAGCTGGTTCGACGTTTGCACCCCGACGATCTGCCGCCCAACTGGGTCGAAGAGGTTGAGCTCCTGCACGTCTCGGGCATCACCGCGCTGCTGTCCGACACCGCACGGGACTGCATTCTGGCGGCCATCGGGCGCGCGCAGTCCACCGGCGTCCAGGTGAGCTTCGACGTCAACTATCGGTCGACGCCTCCACCTATGAGTCGTTCGGCCGCAAGGGTGAGACGATGACCACCGCCGCCACGGCGGCTGACGCATAGGAGCAAATCGACGGAGCCGAACAGAGCTCAACGCCGTCTCGAAATAGCGCATTAATGAGCGATTCGACGAGATCAGTAGGTGCCTCGAACGGTCGAAGCCAGGATTGTGTGAGTATTTGCGTGCCCGTGGCAATGAGCGCCGCCGGGCTTCCTGCCCACCTTCTTCGCCGGATCGAGATCACGCTACCAGCAGGTCAGCATTCCCCGTTTGGCCTAAGAGGGTGTCTACATCTTCCACCGCCAGCCCCGCATCTTCCAGCACCTTGCGGACAGCGTCTTTTAGGATGTCGCCTGAGCCGAACAACAGGTCGTGCCTTAGCGGGTCCGCCTCGGCCTGGGCGTCAGCAACTGCCTGCACAATTTGACTTCGGCGCGCTGCGTAGTCCGCCTCTAGCCGAGCCAGCTCGGACAAAGCGGCTTGCTCCCTTTCTGTTTGCAGCTCCGGTTCCTCGCCGATTCGAGTGTGTATACGACGCTTCGCAGTCGGCACATACTCGGGTATTGCGTAGCGGCTCAGCCAATCCAGCACGGATTTCCAGGACGACAGCCACGGAATGACGTAATGCCGAACGGCACCGTCGGCGGACACCCACACGCCGGCGACGACCTCCCCTGCGGCGCTGGTGAGCAGTGGGGTGAACGTACCAGTCGGACCCATGTTCTGGCCTGGGCCGCCGCCACCCGGCTCGACGTAGGCGCCACTTAGGTGCAGCGACCACGAGTGTGACGAGGAATCGCGTTGGCGGATGTTCGCCACTCGCAACGCAAGATCGCGATCTGCTTGCCCCAATCCGTCCGCAACCTTAGGAGGCGACGCCAGTGCGATGCGTGGACCGCCCACAGAGTTGAACATGGCGGCCGGAAGATCGACATGCGCCGTCGGGCCGCCGAAGAAGCCGCTTCGCTCCTCAGAGCCACCAACCATCGAGATCACCAGTGCGGTTTCACTTCGCTGCTGCGCGCCATTCAGGAAGCGCGCCCACTCTGCTGATCCTCGGTTCAACATGTTCTTCGGCTGAATCGCCGCTACACACTCGCTGGTGTCGTCTCCCAACCACCGCGGAGTCATCCCCAGCTCATCCCAATTGATCGACTCGCTGGTGAGAGGCGGCCTCTTCATGTCCCCGGATGTGACTTGAAGGTAATTCTCGCCGCGCCCATCGTTCTCGGTCCACCAACTGGGCGAGCGGTATCCGATCAACACGTCCCATCGCGGTTCTTCGCTGGTCATAGACATGAGTAGACCAGAGATGCTTCGGTGCGCACAGCACCGTGGTCGGAGCAGCTTCGCGCCGTTTTCGGCGTCGATTTTGTCCCAGTTGATGGCCATCGGAGCTCTTTGGAGCTGGTAAAACTGCGGCGAAGCTGGCGGTGGTTGAGTTTAACGGGCGAGCCGAGGACGCTCGTGCCTAGCGGCACCCAACGGTGGCGGCGGCGAACCATCGCCAGCACCCACTGCCAGCGATCCCAACCGACTTGGCGGATAAGGGCAACGACTTCGTCGGCGTACTGGACCATGCCGGGCTAGCTGCAGGCTGCGTACTCGTACTTCCACCCGATGTCAGCCGCCTCGACTATCCTGGAAGGAACTCAGAGCTGAACATGGCGGCGGAAGATCGACATGCGCCGTCGGGCCGCCGAAGAAGCCGCTTCGCTCCTCAGAGCTTCGCGCAGCTTTCCCGTGCTCGCCTAAGCCGCCGCGTCCGCCCGGCAAGAAGAAGGAACTCAAGATGCCCAGGCACATCTAGTGGAGGAATACGGCGGAATCGAATATGGCGAGTTGCCAGTAAATCTCGCCATATTTCGGATCGCGTTGTGCAGCACCTATTTTCATGATCAGACATCTTGCCGATAACTTTTGTTGTTGCGTCAGGTCCACTCGCCCAGCAATTTTGGCGTAGATGTCCACGCATCTACATCTGTCGCTGTTATTGGATCCGATGAATCAACCAGTGCCGCAAAGAATGTGACGGCTGAGAGGTGCCCGCCGCGCGGCGAGGCTAGTTACCTCTCCCCCGCCGGGGGACCGATGGCTGGGGCCCGGCTATTCGGGGTGGGTTACCCATTGTTGGCGCTGTCAGTGCCCGTGGTTTGCGAGTGGCGTGATCCACGGGTGCAGGGGGTGGGTTTGCGATAGCCAGCTCGTCAGTCGTGATCGTTGTGCCGGGGTCATGTTGGGCAGCACACGTTGGAAGTCAGCTTCGTCTTTCGAGCGAACCTGCTTGGCTTTGAACAGCAGCGCCGCCTCGGGAGTGGCGTACGGGATCCCTTCGCTGGTGTGCAGGATCAGCTCGCTGTAGGGCAGGGTGATCGAAGCATCGCGCCGGCACACCCAGAGATCGCCGATGTGCGGCTCACGAAACACGTCGAGGCGGTAGCGACCGGTTGCCGGCTCGCGGAGCCATGTCTGATGGTGGGTTCTCGACTGGTCAGGGTAGGGCCAGATCTGACCATCTCCGGCAACGTCCCATTCGAAGCCGGGAAACGCTGCTACGACTTCATCGAATCGCGCGGCCGGTACGGCGATTTCGAGGTCATCGTGTCCTCGGGCGGCATCGCTCGTGAACAACTCCAATGCCCAACCGGCCGCGATGTACCACGGGGCGCTGACTCTCGTGAGGCGCTGGGCGACTTCACTCGGTGTCCACGCTTCCCAGAGTTCGCTTATCTCGGCCTTGGAGAGCGCCCGCCCTGCCGTGCTCATAAGTCTGGCTCTGGATTGGCGGGGGCTCGCAGATGAACTTGGAAGCGTTCCACCCCGGGGTATTTCTCACCGAGGGAGGTGATGGCGAAGTTATTGGCCGCGTAGAAGCCCACTGCATCGTGGTCGGTTTCAGCGACAATCGGTAGCCCGGCGGGGACTGCTCGGCGCATGGCGTCGACCAATTGAGTGCCCACGCCGGTATTCCGGGCATGTGGGGCAGTCGCAATATGAAGCAGGCTTACGGCCGATGCGCCCACCGCGTAGCCGATCACGCCGACGGTATCGTGTTCGGCGACCGCGACGAGGAGGGCGGCGGCGGGATCATCGCGGTAGCGTTGAATGACCTGCTGCAGTCGCTGGTCGTCGCCCGTTGCGAGCGCCAGCAGGCGCGCGATCGCGGGACTGTGGTCGATCGTCGTGGCGCGAATCGCGATGTTGCCGTTGCCCATAGCGGTCTAGCCGTCCTTGATGCGAGCGTGTAGATGCATGTCGTGCCAACCGTCGAGATGCAGCCCCGCGCGACGCTTGACGCCTTCGAAATCGAAGCCGGTTTTGATGGCGACCCGGCACGACGGCAGATTGTGCACAGCGTGTGTCAGTTCCAACCGGTGGAACCCGACGTCGTCGAACGCCCACCGTGTGAGGGCGTCCACAGCACGGGATGCGACATCCTCTCGGCGTCGTGCCGGCATCGTCCAATACGCCACCCCGCCCTGACCACCTACCAGGTCCATACTTTTCAGCGAAACCCTTCCCAGCAGGTCATCGGTTACGGCGTCTGCGACGGCCCAATGAGCGTGCGCTCCCCCACGCCAGTCTGCGTTCCAGGAGTCGATCCAACCTTCAACTTCAGCCCGGCAAGTCGCTGTGCGGACGTGCCATCGGCGGATCTCAGGATCAGCGAAGGCCTCAAACACCGCCTGAGCATCACGGGATGCCCACGGCCGCAGAAGGAGCCCGCTGCGAACTGGAATCGTCGGCTGTGCCGCGCCACGGAAAGTCCCCGCTGCAACGACGTCGGGCGTCAACAAGGGCATAGCAGGATTGTCTCCGAGTCACGCCACTAGCTCCACCCACTGAAAGCACAGAGCCACCCATCCCCGACGTCATCGGCTACCCGCCGAAGGTGGCGCCGGATCTGGTGGCGCGAGCTGGTCCCCTATACCGGTCGATACGCTGGGTCAGTGGCCGATATGCCGGTTGAGGTCGTCGACTATGACCCGGCATGGCAGCACGAGTTCGCCGAACAGCGCGACCGCTTGAAAATCCTGCTGCGTGGGTGGCTCTGCGAACCGGTCGAGCATGTTGGCTCCACCGCAGTGCCGGGTCTCGCGTCCAAACCCATCGTCGATATTCTTGCGCCGGTCACCTCCCTGACTGACGCCCGCGGCGCGGTGTCGATCCTCCAGCAGGACGGGTGGCTGCACTGGCCCGCCGACCCGAACAAGTCGTGGCGGCTGTGGTTCCTGCGCCCGCAACCCGACGCTCGAACCCATCACCTGTATCTGATCCAGTACGACGACCCGCACGTAGGCGAACTGCGCATGTTTCGTGACGCGCTGCGCGCCGACGATGCGCTCCGTGACCGTTACGAGGCGCTGAAACGTAGGCTCGCCAAAGAATTTCGCGACGATCGCGAGGCCTACACCGACGCCAAGGCCGATTTCATCGACAACACTGTCGCGTGCAGACGCCCGAGAGGGTGAGGTGATGGGAGACGCTCTCGCGCCGGCCCCGCGCTCTTCGTTTGCTCGCTATTGGACGGCTGCCGCGCTAAGTTCGTTCGGCTCGGCGGTGACAGCGGTGGCGATGCCGGTACTGGTGGTCCAGCTTCTTGGCGCGTCTCTCGACACCCCCCAGTTCTCGCCCGATGCCGAAAGGCAGCCAGAGCATGTATCGCCGGAGTTCTCTGTGTCGCAATATTGCGACAGCCGCTTCTGCGACGAACTTTCGAGACGTACCGAACTGGCACATCCCAACGCGCCGGGTGCTGGTCTGAGACGTCTCGTATGTGGGTCTTGTACGAGCGGACGGTAGTTGGCGGAGCCTCGGAAACCGTGACTGGTTAACCGGCCCTGGGTGGTACGACAGGCCGGTGACGTGTCGAGGTCGCCGTGTTGAGGCTGGGTCCGTGCGTTGCAGCCTCCGAGTGCCTGCTTGTTCATGGTCACGCAGAAGCATTCGACGCAGGCGGGGAAGACAATCTGCGGAGTTCAGCGTCGCAGCGTGTCGCCACTAACGACGCCGACGGTCAGGGTCACTGCGTGGCTGGTATTGGGCGGATTTTCGGTGTCACTCATCGGCCGGGATGGGCAGTCTCGGACAGGCTTGGATGTAGTCAATATCGGGCGACAACCAGTCCCGCCATTGTTGGTGGCTCATATTGGTGGTGAGTTTCGTGCATACTCGACGCTTCCAGACACGATGACGATTCCGTCGGGCTAAAACGCCACGCTGGTGGACCGGTCGTGTGTCCGGTCAGCGGCAGCCCGATGGGTTGGCCGGTGGCCCCGTCCCACACCCGCACGGTGCTATCGTCGCTGCCGGAGGCCATCCGTGTGCTGTCGGGGCTGAACGCCACGCTTTCCACCGTGTCCGTGTGGCCGTAGGGGCGGCCGACGGGTTGGCCGGTGGCCGCGTCCCACCCGCACGGTCTTGTCGGCGCTGCCGGAGGCGATCCGGGTGCCGTCGGGGCTAAAGTGAACGCCACGCTGACACCGGGCCCGTGTGCCGGTCAGCGGCTGGCCGACGGGTTGGCCGGTGGCCGTGTTCCACACCTGCACCGTCTGGTCGCCGCTGGCGGAGGCGATCCGCGGCCGTCGGGGCTGAACGCCACGCTGGACACCGGGCCCGTGTGGCCGGTGAGCGGCCGCCGACGGGTTCGGCCGGTGACCGCGTCCCACACCCGCACGGTCTTGTCGGCGCTGCCGGAGGCGATCCAGTGCCGTCGGGCTCAACGCCACGCTGGTCACCCAGTCCGTGTGGCCGGTGAGCCGCTGCCGATGGGTTGGCCGGTGGCCATGTCCACACCCGCACGGTGCCGTCGTTGCTGCCGGAGGCGATCCGGGTGCCGTGGGGCTAAACGTGGGCTGAACGCCACGCTCAGCCTGAGGAGCAGTGTCGTCCGTGTGGCCGGTCAGCGGCTGACCGACGGGTCGCCGGTCGGCCCCGTTCCACACCCGCACGGTCTTGTCGGCGCTGCCGGAGGCGATTCGGGGTGCCTCGGGGCTAAACGCCCACCTGGACACCGGGCCCGTGTGGCCGGTGAGCGCCTGGCCTACAGGTCGGTCGGTGACCGCGGTGACCGCGTCCCCGTCCCACACCCGCACGGTGTGGTCGTAACTGCGGAGACGATCCGGGTGCCGTCGGGGCTAAACGCCACGCTGGACACCCCGTCCGTGTGGCCGGTGAGCGGCGGCCGACGGGTTCGCCGTGGCCCCGTCCACACCCGCACGGTGTTGTCGTCGCTGCGGAGACGTTCCGGTGGTCAGGCGTAACGCCACACTGGACACCGGGCCCGTGTGGCCGGTGAACGGGCGGCCGACGGGTTGGCGGGTGGCCACGTCCCACACCCGCACCGTCTGGTCGCGCTGCCGGAGGCGATTGCGGGGTGCCGTCGGGGCTAAACGCCACACTCACACCTGGGCCCGTGTGGCCGGTGTACGACGGAGCAGACGGGTTCGCCAGTGGCCACGTCCCACCCGCACGGTGCTATCGTCGCTGCCGGAGACGATGCGACTCCCGTGGCTGAACGCTACGCTTTCCACCGTGTCCGTGTGGCCGGTGAGCGGGCGGCCGACGGTTGGCCGGTGGCTGCGTCCCACACCCGCACGGTGTCGTCGGAACTGCCGGAGGCGATCCGGGTGCCGTCGGGCTAGAGTCCACGCTAAGCACCGCGGCCATGTGCCCGGTCAGCGGCTGGCCGACGGGTTGGCCGGAGGCCGTGTCCCACACCCGCACCGTGGTGTCGGCGCTGGCGGAGGCGATCCGCTCGGCCGTCGGGGCTGAACGTCACTTAGCCTTCACTTAGCCTCTCACTAGTCGTCGCCAACATAATTACAGTGACGTCATTAGATCCCACACTTCCATGCGGTTACGTGACATCGTTCCCTTGACGAAGGGAGCGATATGCCGCGGACGAAGCCCTTATAGCGTCTCTTGCCGATGCCGAGCGCGCAGAACTCGAAGCCCGCGCACGCAGATATACGTCACCGTATTCCGATGTTGTGCGGCCCCGGATCGTTCTGTCCACGGCCGAGGGTCTGGGCAACGACGAGATCGCAGCACCACTCGACACACCACGGGCGGAGTCGTCCAGTGGCGCAAACGCTTCTTCGACGAGCGTCTGGTCGGCTTGACCGATCTCCTCGAGAGGACGACCATTTCCCTCGACGTCGTGGTCGCGATCAAGGCGCTGGCCTGCGAACTGCCGGCGAAGACCGACACGCCGCTGGCTCGTTGGCAGTCCCCCGACCTGGCCCGCGCCGCCGTCAGTCCCGGCATCGTCGCCTCGATCTCGGGCACCACGGTCTGGCATGGCTGAGTGCGGATGCGGTGGACCGTGGCGGCATCGGTCCTCGAATCTCCCGCGACCCCGACTTCCAGGTCCAAGGCAGCCATGTCCTCGACCTCTACGCCCGCCGCTTCGACGACACGCCGCTGCGGCCGGACGAGTTCGTGATCTCCGCCGACGAGAAGACCTCCATCCAGGCCCGCGTCCCGCAACACGCCCACCACGCCGCCGGCGCCGCGCCGGGCGATGCGTGTCGAGCGCGGTACGCCCGCGGCGGCGCGCTCGCCTACCTGGCCGCTTCCGGACGTGCACCGCGCCAAGGTGTTCGGCCGCTGCGAACACACCACCGGCATCGAGCCGTTCGACCGGCTCGTCGGCGGGTGATGACCTGCGAGCCCTCGCCTCGGCCCGCCGGGTGTTCTGGGTGGTCGACGACGGCTCCTCCCACCGCGGCCAGGCCTCCATCGACCGGCTCGAAGACCGCTGGCCCACCCTGCGGCTGATCCACCTGCCCGTCCACGCCTCCTGGCTTAATCAAGTGGAGATCTACTTCTCCATCGTCCAGCGTAAAGTCGTTTCGCCCAACGACTTCCGCGACCTCAGCGACACCGTCCGCCTGCTCGACTTCCAGCAACACTCAACAATCACCACACCGTTCGAATGGAAGTTCACCAGAGACGATCTGAACGCCCTCTCGGCGCATCGCCGCTCACGACAACGCCCGAAGAACTTACCGCACTCAGCCACCTGACCACAGCTCGAATACGTAGCCGAAATTCCGTGCCAGACCACTTCACCTATACGATCCACCGACGGGCCTGGCCAGTGGTGCTGGGTCAGGTGATCTTGATTGTCGGGCTGTCGGTACGTGCTGTCGCTGCTCGTCTGCCCAGCTTTTCCTGTTCGGGTTTCGGTCGGCCTTTCGGCAGTCGATACAGCTGCGCGGATAGTCGTCGCTGTATCCAGATCGTGTTCTGCCATGACGCAGGCCAGTCTGGACCAGGGCCAGTAGATAGGTAGATCCAGGATCGGCCGGCGTTGAGCAGAGCCAGCCGGGCCAGGACGGTCGATTTCTGCGGCGGAGCGTCGATCCTCGTGCGCAGTACTCGTCTCCGGCGAGGATTCCGGCGGCGCGTAGCAGGTTGTGGGTGATCGCCGCGCACAGTACCCAGGCGGAGTTGGCGCCGAACCGACCGGACGGGATGTGCGCCAGTGGACCGTCGATCAGGTCGGCGAAGGTGGTTTCGATGATCGCGTGGCGACGGTGGGTGATGTCAGCATCGGCGACAGGTTCGGTGGAGTTGGTGAAGAAGGGGTGGTAGCGCCATACCGGGAACAGCGTGTCGTCCTGATTGGCGTCTTTGACGCGGCGCACGACCAACCGGGCGGTGACTGGGTCGTTGGTGGAAGTGAAAGCGGTGTAGGGAATTTCGGCGACCTCGGCATCAGAGATCCAGGCCCCGGTGTCGGGGTCATGCACCGCACCCGGATAGCGCACCGGGATCCATGCGTCCTCGGCGATGGCGTTGATGGCTGCCTGCACCTTCGTGTTCTTGGTCCTCACCAGGGAAAAGTGCGCGCGCTCGGCGGCACACGCTCACCACGGCATGGGTGCCGTAGGCGGAGTCGCCGCGGACCAGGATCTGCCCGGTGCTGCGGGCGCGGGCGGTCGCGATGGCCTGGGCCACCATGCGTCCCGCACCCTTGCCCGAGCCGGTCCTGCCCGCCCGCAGCCGTAGTCCGGCGATCATCGGTGCCGCGGTGTCGGTGCTGATCGTAGTCGCCAGCGGGGACAGGCCCTTGCGCAGCACCTGCTTGCCGGCGATCTTCGTGTGTCCGTAGCTCGCGCCCTGTTTGGCCTGCCCGTAGACCGGGCGCAGCAGTGAGTCGATATCGACAAACGCCCGCGCATCCGCGCCGGGCAGCACATCGACCCGCTCACCGAGCCCGACCAGGTGCTCACCCAGGACCGACTCCAATTGACGGGCATGACCGAAGCTGAACTCCCGCAACAACGTTCCGATCGTCGATGGCGCGTACACGCCGCCGAACAAGGTTTTCATCCCACCGCTGCGGACGATGTCAGTGTCGTCGATGCAATCCGCGCCCACGCACATGCCGGCCACCACGGTCACCAGCTTCGGGGACGGGTGGCCGCCCCCGACTTGATCCGCGGCTCGGCGGTGGACTTTCTCACCGAGCAGCCGCGAAAGCCCCGTCTGCTCGGCCAACGTCATCACCGGCACCACCGGCATACGACACGAGATGCCCATCATCGAACACCGCAGAAGCACGCCCGAAGCTATGGGACACTTGCACCGACAGTGCCTTTCTGAATTGGGTTGTTTGCAGCGTGAGAACTACAATCATCCCAGCTTCAGAGGGCACTTTCCTCATTCCGACACTCGACAAGCACCAGTTCATCAGTGGATCCAGGCTTAGTTACGTGTAGTTGATTCACGGACGTCAAACCGTCGGCGTCCGTTGACCCGGCGTAGGGGATGCCTGCTACCAAGGTCCCCTGCCGATCCCGCTGCAGCGGGCGCTGCTGCGCGGTGACAGCAATCCGCCGCGGCAGCGGGGTTTCCGCCTGCACGGGCTGCGCGCATATGGCATCGCGTGCATCGCGATCGTCGACACAGTCCTCCATGAGACGGCACCGTCCCACGGCGCGCGGTTCGCAAGCGTGGTTTCCCCGAGACGCCAAAGGCCGGCATCCGGAGGGAGGGCGGCGGCTTCCAAGCGAGCGGGATTACGCCGTGGTGTCGTCCGGCGGTGGAACTCGTGGCGGCTTAGCGGTTACCTGCTCCCTCCGTACAAAAGCGAACCTTCAGGGGCCTTATCCCGTCGCACTTCGCCGAACCGCGTTGCCCGTGCGTTCGTTAACGGCTGGGAGGCGACAACGCAATCCGCGACGCCGCACGCCGCGGTGATCGCCGTCTGTCCTGCCGCTCGGGGCTGGGTGGGTGGACATTCAGAGGCCGACGGCGCAATGTCCAGCAATACGGTAGCGTCATGTTGAACAGCAGCCGCTAGCAATCACTGGAGACTGAATCGCTCTGAGGAAAATCCGGCGGCCCGTTCTGACCGCAATCGGCGTAGTCGCATTCGGCATTGCGGTCTGCGCGTTGGTATCACGATATCTGCCGATCACTACCCACGCGGTATTGCTCACGTCCGCTCTTTCGCCGTATCTCCTGCTCTCTGCCCCTGTCTCGATGGCTTTTGCGATCTTGGCGAGCCGCTGGATTCTCGTGATTCTCAGCACAGGTTTGACTGTGACGGCGCTGGCGGTGCAGCTCCCTCTGTACGTCGGTACAGACACCGCCCCAACGGAAGCCGTTCGGCTGAGGGTCATCTCAGCAAACCTGCGCGACGGACAGGCCGAGCCGCGGCAAGTTGTGAGCTTGGCGCGGGACCAAACCGATGTCCTCGCAGTTCAAGAGCTCACTCCCGGCGAAGTCGACCGCCTCTCCGCGGCTGGTATAGACGTGACGTTTCCCTACCGGTGGCTCGATGCGCGCCGCGGTGCCCAGGGGGTTGGCCTATGGAGTCGCTTCCCGCTGGACACGACGAGGCGGATTGGCGGGTTCACGTTCGCGATTTTCAGCGCGCAGATACGAGTCCCCGGCGTATCGATTGACCCCTCCATCGTCGTAGTGCACTTGCCCGGTCCATGGCCACAGCCGATCGATATTTGGCGCCGCGACATAACCCTTTTGCCAACGACCCTGCAGGAGGTCGCTGAGCGGGCCGGCACCGGTTGCGTGATCGCTGCGGGTGACTTGAACAGCACGACGGACATGCGGCCGTTCCGGACCCTACTGAACGATGGCTACCGGGACGCGGCCGAACAATCCGGGGCAGGGATTACGCCCACCTTCCCGGCCGACTGGCGGCTACCGCCAGTCGTTGCTATCGATCACGTACTGGCTCGCGGCTGCACCGCGAGTTCGCTGCGCACGATCAAGATTCCCGGTTCGGATCATCGGGGCCTCGTCGCGACGGTAATGATTCCGCCGTCGTCGGCGAGGGCATGAATCCGGCGCTGGCCCTTACTCAGGTTTTGACGAGTGAATACTGGCGTGCCCAATGGACGATCTGGTGACCACGCCTGCCGCCGGCGGGCATAGCGGCGCGGGGTTTGGCCTGCCGCGCCGACGACATTAAGGGTCCCATCGTGAATCGTTCCCTTGTCTCTGGCGTGGCTCAGTCGGCGGGCGCGCCAGAGTTGCAGAAGACGGGCGAAAGCTGGGGGATGATCCGGGCGAGCATGACGAAGAACGGTCCCGAGTCATCTGCCTCTCTCGTCGCGGTCGCCATGCGGTGGCGGGATCATTTCGCGCCAAGGCAATTCAGCCGACGAGTCGGTTCCCTCGATGAGGGGAAGCAGTGGCCGGCCGGATGTGCGCGCCGCGTGGTCATCGGGTGTGGTGAGCGGTCAGCGTGGCGGTGCGGGCTCGCGGTGGCCGCGGCGGCGCGACCCGGGTCGAGGGTGGTGCTGGTAGGTCGCGGTTGTCTTGCTGGGCGCGGGCTGACCCCCTGGGCGGCGCTGATGTCCGTCGAGGTCCTCCGTTGGTCCGCGGTCTGTTCTCCACCTGCGATCCCGGGTGAATCATGCTTTGTTACGTGCTCGGAGTTTGAAAAGGACTTTGCGGGATACTCGATCGGAGTTTAAGGAAAAGCGCAATGTTGATAGCTATGATAATTAGAAATATGGCGATGGTCGCAACGACTAACATTATAATTGTGCCTATCACCATTTCCAACATGTTGATCGAATTCCTTTCTCATCGATGAAATCCCCGCTTGGTTGTGCGCTCCTCACGTTGAATGTGCGGCTACCAGGGCACACACACAAGCTCGCTGTAGAGGTAGTCGATCTGCCCGGGTTCCAGGCTGGCACTGCGGTACATCTTGGGCCAGTTTTTCAGCTTGAACGATAGATGTGGCTTGTGCTCGATGATCCGTAGCTCAGCCAGGGTCGCCACTAGCCCATGACGAACCAACAGATGACGGGTCAGCGGGATCAAGGCACGATGAAACAGGTCAGGATTGCTGACGTGAAGGATGATAGCGAACACCGGCACACCCTTGTACCGAAACTCCCGGTACATGACGTAGCAGGAGTCCTGGCCACGGATTAGCACGAGGTGATGCGCTGCGAGCGCTTGTGCGTGGTCGTGGTAGAGCTCTAGCTCCGTCCCGGCGAGCGTCCTTTCGATAACGTCTGGGTCGGCACTGATCCTCGTTCGGCCCGGCAGGGTAGGCCACGGCAGGTTGGGAACGAGCGCCGCAGACGTGTCAAGGAAACGGAACCTGAGCCAGGCGAGGATCTCCTGCGGCCCCTCGTCGGGCGACAGGACTGTGAAGTGGTAGCCCTCCTGCGCCAGCAGCGCCTTGACCAGCAAGATGCTCCGGGACCGGTAGTCGGGCAGCACGCACCACGATCCCATGTTGCAGAACCGCTCCACCCGTCCTGCCACCAGCCGCTCGGAGTAGAGAGCCAATAATGTGCCGACGACGCGCTGCCCGTCCCGGAGCATGAATCCGTGATTAGGTGCCTCCACCTTCCATGGCGCCGCCGAGCATGATAGTTCCCAGGGAACTCGGTCATTGTGGTTGGCGTGCAGGAAGTCCGCCACCGCAGCCACGTCTGCGTCCGTGATCGGAGTTAGCTCGACGGTCATCTCGCGCATCTTTCTGGCCTGCATGACCGACGTCGGCGCAACAGAGGGTGTCTGGGCTGGATCATGGCGTGCCTGCCGCTGGCCATGCACGTTTCGATACGCATCGTCCATTCCCCGCTCGTCCCCTTTCTAGCAGCTTCCCGCCCCTGGCATGCCTGCCGTTAGGCGGGTAATTCCCCGTGCGTAGAAATCGGCGCCCGGCTCCTGGTACGGCATTCCGGTGTTGAGGATTTTGCTGCGCGGGAATGCCTTGGCGCAGCGGCAGAATCGGTTGGGTGCGATCCAGCGCTGAGAGATCCCCCGCCATCGGTGCAAAATCGCGGCGACGGTTATAACGCTCATTGCCCGGCGTCATCGCGCACTGCATGTTGCTGATGGCCCAGGCCGGACGGGCGGTGAGACACTGGCTCGGCGTGGACGGCGAATTGCTTTCGCCTGACGCATGTTTCAGTGGGCCCATGACCGTTCCGGAAGGGTCCAGAGGGGGTGGTTGCGGTACTGGTCGAGGGCAGGATCACTGAAGGTCTGCCCGGGGTCGAAGCCGGATCCTCCTCACCGTCCGCGCCAGCGACGGCACCGTACTGGTCAGGTACGGTGCCGCCGTCCGAGGCGAGCGTGACCGAGTCGTATCCCACCGAAAGTGCTGCGTCACAAGGCAGGTGGCTATTCTCCCGCCACCACGCCTGGCCCGACGCCGGCAGGGTGTCGATCGGGTCGTAGAACGGGTAGACGCGGTTCAAGGCATCGGCGTCCGATCCATCCAAACCGGTGCGGTAATTCTTGGTCCAGTATGAGATGCCCAGGTTCCGGTCGTAACGCACCACCTGATGGACCCACCGTTTGCCGACATAGGGAACGTCGCACACGATGCGCGGTGTCGCGAAGCCGGGCAGATAACCCATGATCGACAACTGCAGCTGTTGAGCTTGCCACAGTGGGGTCCGCCAGTGTTCGGCGTTGGGGATCATGTCGCACATATAGAAGTAGTACGGCAGGATGTTTGCTTCGCCCTGCAGCGCGAAGCACAGGTCGAGCAGGTCGTCGGCGGTGGCGTTCACCCCGCGCATCAACACCCCCTGGTTGCGCACGTCTCGCAGCCCTGCGTCGAGCAGCGCCCGCGCCGCCGCCGCGACCAGTGGAGTCACCGACTGCACATGGTTGATGTGGGTGTGCAGCGCCAGGTTGACCCCGCGGGCGGCGGCAATGTGCGCCACGCGACTAACTCCGTCGACCACCTTCGCTTGCAGCCAGTGCTGCGGCAGCGCGGCCAGCGCCTTCGTCGCCAAGCGGATATCGCGGATGGTGTCAATCTCGAGCAACTGCGTGACAAACGATTCCAGCCGCGGCCAGGGGACGTTCGCCACATCCCCGCCGGACACGACGACATCACGCACCGTCGGTGTGGCGCGCAGGTAGTCCAGCATTCGGTCCTGCCGGTCGGCCGGCTGCAGGGTCAGCCTGGTCTTGCTGACCGTTGGTGTGGAATTGCCGATCAGATCCATCCGCGTGCAGTGCCCGCAATATTGCGGGCAGGTCGAGAGCATTTCGGCGAGGACCTTGGTCGGGTATCGATGGGTCAGCCCCTCCACCACCCACATCTCGCTCTCGTGCAACGAGTCTCGCTCGGCGTAAGGATGTGAGCCCCATTCCGGCTCGCGATCACTGAGCACCGGCAGCATGTAACGCCGGATCGGATCGGCATAGAAGGCCTCGGTGAACCTGCGGCGTTCCGGCACGCAGTTCGGAGCCATGGTGTTCAGCATCTGCGGCGGCAGCAGCATCGACATGGTGGCCCGCTGCTGCTGATCGGCGGCCAGGTCGGCGTAGAACCGCTCGTCGAGCAGGTCCCCTGCCACCGCGCGCAGCTGCCCTATGTTCTTGACGGAGTGCGCCCGCTGCCATTGTGCGTCCCGCCATTCGGACTCGGTGACCGTCGCCCAACCCGGGTAACGACGCCAATCCGGTTCGGACAACTCCTTGCGTACATAGGTGTACGGCTGATCGGTGGCGGCGGTGAAGCCAGCACGCGGCGGGTTCAATGAGTATTGTCATTGCGCCATAACCTTTCGCGAAACGGTCGCCGGTTCAGCGCCGTGGATCAATTCGGTCGCGACCCGTTGGCCCGACCTGATCGCACCCTCCATCAGCCCGAAGAACTCCAGGCTGGTTTCGGTGCCTGCCCAGTGGACTCGGCCATGAGGTTCGGTCAGTGTCGGCCCGAGCCGCAACCAGTCACCGGGGCCGAACAGGGCGGCATAGCATCCCCTGCTGTATTCCTCAGCCAGCCAGTCGGTCACCGAGCATTGCGTCGGCGGCGGTAACTGCGGAAAGAGCCGGCCGGTGTGGGCCAGAGCCGCGTCCCGCTGCTCGTCCGACGACAGCGCGCTGAAAGCCGATGCCGCTGCGCCGGTGACGAATCCCGTTAGCACGCCGGCAGATTCATCCGGCGGAGAATCATCGACCGTGGACAGCAGCGGTCCGTGTGCGCTCACCGACCACCCGGACAAGCCCTGCTCACGCCAGATCGGAGCCGGATAGCTCAGATGTACCTTGACCGCGCAGCCGCGGCCGGTGGCCGCCGTCGCCCGCGGGGCGCGCAGAGCGGGCCGGAACTCGATCCGCTGCGCCAACAGCGGCGGTACGGCGACGACGACCCGGTCGGCCCGATACTCGGATCGTGTGCCATCGACGGCCGAAACACAGTGCACCACAACCTCGTCGGCGTCCTGATCGATCGCAGAAACGGGATGACGCAACCGCACCCGCTCGCCGAGCCGGTCAGCGAGCGCCTCGCATAGCAGATGCGCGCCGCCATCGATCCGCCACTGCTGGGCGCCGCCCTCGAAGGCGTTGAGGTAGCGGATCCCTCCGCCAGAGCGCAGATAGAAGGCCATGTGCAGAACGGAGATCGCCGCCGGATCGGCCGCCATCATCTCGCCGATGAACAGCGGGAAGAAGGTCCGCGCGTCCGGATGCTTGACCTCGTCGGCAAGCCACTGCGCGGCTGTCAGCTGGTCGAGATGTTCCGCGCGTGGGCTCTGCCACGGCGCGTCAGGCCGCACCTGCGCGACGAGTTCCTCGAGCCGATCGAACAGATCGCCGAGCGCGACCGCGTCCAGCGGGGGCACCCGACTCGCAGTCGTCGTCCGCTCGATCCGACACCAGGAATGTGCTATCCCCGTCCATCGCCGTGGAGGCCAGGCCAAGTCCGTGCTCCCGCAACAGTGCGAGCAGCTCGGTGTGCCGCACGCCCAGATAGGCAGCACCCCCGTCGGCGACGACACTCGCGGACATCGGGATGCCGTGCATCCGGCCGCCTACCCGATCACGCGCCTCCAGCACTGTGACGTCCGCGCCCGCCGCCGCCAAGTCGACAGCGGCGGTCAGTCCGGCCAGGCCGGCACCGACGACGACAACGCGCATGCCTCCCCCGTTCATGACGCCGCGGCGGCAACTTTGGCGAACAACCCGTCCGGCGAGGGATCGTCGATGAAGTCCTCGTACAACAACTCCGTCCCGAAATCCCGTGCGATCGCACTGAGCACCCGGGTGGCCAGCAGCGAATCGCCGCCGAGTTCGAAGAAGTCGGAGCTCGCATTCACCTCAGGGGTGTTGAGGACCCTCCGGAAGATCTGGACGATGTGGTCGGGGCTCATTGGCCTGCTCCTTTGCTGTCGTAGTCCGCTGCGGCACGCCGCGTTGCCGCCCGATCAACTTTGCCGCTGGCCGTGTAGGCCAGGGCGGCAACGAATTTCACTCTGCTGGGCACGAATTGGCTGGGTAGGCGCTCACGTAGGTAACGTTTCAGCTCAGCCGGAGTAGTCGCCCCGGCCGAAACAACGTACGCCGTCAACGCCGTGCGCCCGAGTAGCCGTTCGCCGACCACGACGGCGCCCGCGACCGCGGGGTGGGTGTTCAACTGTGCCTCGACCTCGGCCGGATGTACGCGCACACCAAGGACTTTCACCTGTTCGTCAGCGCGACCGCGCGAATACAGCAGACCGCGTTCGCCGCGGGTGACCAGATCTCCGGTGCGGAACCACCGGGTCGGTCCCGATCCGTGATCGGCGACCGGGAATCCGGTCGCGGTGAGTTCCGGCAACCCGAGGTATCCGGTGGCCAAGGAGGGGCCCGACACCAGCAGTTCACCCTCATCGGTGACGTGATCGCGCACATGGGGCAGCGGACGCCCGAGTGGCGCCTCGGCGTCGTGGGCCGCGACTTCTGGTTCGGTGCCGGGGCCGCTCAGCTGCACCGCATGGGTGATCATCGTCGTC
Organism: uncultured Actinomycetota bacterium; assembly: GCA_963804905.1. Lineage (GTDB taxonomy): Bacteria > Actinomycetota > Actinomycetes > Mycobacteriales > Mycobacteriaceae > Mycobacterium. The sequence continues at coordinate 19,406 of CAWDSB010000004.1, forward strand.
TCGGTGCACCCGTAGGTGTTGAGCAACCTGACGTGCCCGATGTCGAGATCACGCCACTGCCGCAATCGGGTTGGATCGACCCGCTCGCCGCCGATCACCACCAGCCGGACGCTGTCTGGCAGTGCCGCTTGCTCCTCGTGCAGGAAAAGCACCAGTTCGTGCCAGAACGCCGTCGGCAGGTCGAGCACGGTGACTTCCCGTTCCGCCAGCATGCGGACGAAGCGCGGGAACGAGCCGGAATGGGCCGCGTCGTCGAAAACCAGTGTCGCGCCGGCGGTCAGCGCGGGCAAGATCTCCTCCAAGCAGGTGTCCCAGCCAAGCGAGGCGAATTGCAGCACACGGTCCTCGGGGGTGAGCGCGAAGAGGTCGCGCAAGCGCGCGCACCGTGACGGTTAGGGCATGCCGCGAGACCACCACCGGCTTCGGCGCCCCAGTAGAACCCGAGGTGCACAGCACATACGCTGGATCGCTCCGGTGCCATAAAGGCTGGGGCAGGTCTTCATTCGCAGCTACTGGGTCCTCGTCGAGCGTTTCGATCCGCAGGTTCGTTGGTTCGTGCGGGTCGTCGGCCTACCGCAAACAAACGATCCAGGCCGAGTACCGCGGCGAGCGCCTGCTTGCGGGCGACCGGAAGCGCGGCGTCGATCGGGCAGTAGGTGGCGCGGGCTTGCAGTATCCCAAGCAGGTGCTCCACCACAGCGGGTGTGTGCGAGACCAACACACCGATCAGACCGGATGGCCCATCGGCGGCGAATCGGCGTACCCGGTAGCGCAATGCGGTAAGACGGACCCGCTCTGCGAGGTCTCGATAGGTGATGACGGCCCCGTTGTGCACGATGGCAGGACGGTGAGGCCACTCTCGAGCCGCGGCGGCGAAGTCCGCCACCACGTCCGTCACGCGGACGGCGGACTCAGCACATAGGCCACCCTCGGTCGAGGTCCGCACACCGCTGGCGGCGTCGGAAATCAATGTGCTGGCTGGATGCTCATTCATGCGAACGTTCGATCACTGCCAGGTGCCTGGGCCGTCCCAGGCACGTTGACGCGGCCATCGGCATCTCATGCGCTCCATACCCGGGTGTAACTCAGCGAGCCGAAGTTGCGTGAAGCCTCGGTCTGGCCGCTAGCCAGCGATTGCGATGCCGTCGTCGCTTGCATCGGCGCTGTACTCTCTGGCCACAGCGTTACCACTTGTCACTCCCTCCCCGCAGGAACCGACGGTTTTCTCATGCTGCGCCGACGTTCGCAAATTTCGGAGGGTGCCACGTCGGCACCTTGTGGGCGAAACGCTATCACGCCGATGGCACCAACGCGCAACTCTGGCATATTAAAGTTTCGCTAGTTGCGGACAGAATATTTAGCTGATGCAACTATCCGCGCGGTCAATCCAGCAGGAAAGTGGTTGAACTGTGTATATGTGATGCCGCCATTGACCCCTCCCCATGCCGTTGTAGGCGCATGGAAGCGATGAAAAAGCATCCCCCGTGCAGATTAAGCAAACGATTAGCCATAGCCAGGCAACTCTTCCTACGATGGCTATCAAGATCAACGCGCGCCAATTTTGCAACCCTAAGGTCTGTTCTTCGCAAATATTATCGTTCATAGCAATTTACTGACCGGTCCACTGTCGTACCGCTGTCCTGAACCCGCTCGATCGCCGGCGCACGAGTCCAGTGGGATGCGCGTACAGCGCAAAACGTCGATATGTCATGCCCGCACACCGCCCGCGTTAGTGCCGGCAACCGACTGAAAGTTGCTCCATCTTCGACGGGCGATCCCCACCACGGTTTGCAAACAAGGTGCGTATTCCGGAGGCCAGGAGCAGACCTACCCCAGAATCAGCCCCGACGTCGGCACCCCCGTACCGGCCGTGACAAGCACATGCTCGACGTCAGTCGACCTGGTTGACCGACGTTCCGCGCAACTGCCGCACACCTTCGGCGATCCCGTTCATGCCGTGGATGTAGGCCTCACCGAGCTGACCACCGTGAGTGTTGATGGGCAGCCTGCCGCCGACTTCGATCGCACCGTCGGCGATGAAGTCCTTGGCGTCGCCTTTTCCGCAGAAGCCCAACTCTTCCAGCTGAATCAGCGTGAACGGCGTGAAGTGGTCGTAGAGGACCGCGGTCTGGATGTCGGTCGGCCGCAGGCCGGACTGTTCCCACAGCTGCCTGCCGACCAGACCCATCTCGGGCAGTCCCAACTCGGACCGGTAGTAGCTGACCATCGAATACTGGTCCGGGCTGGAACCCTGCGACGCCGCCTCGATGATCGCGGGCCGGTTCTTGAGATCCTTCGCCCGCTCCGCCGACGTCACGACCAGCGCTACGCCGCCGTCCGTCTCCTGACAGCAGTCCAGCAGCCGCAGCGGCTCTGCGATCCACCGCGAATTCTGATGATCCTCAATGGTTATCGGCTTCTCGTAGAAGTACGCCTTCGGGTTCTTGGCCGCATGTTTGCGATCGGCCACCGAGACCGCGCCGAAGTCCTTGCTCGTCGCCCCGGAGAGATGCATGTAGCGCTTTGCGATCATCGCCACCTGCGCGGCGGGAGTCGACAGCCCGTGCGGATACGAGAACGAGTTGTCCACGCCGGTCGAGTCCGCGTTCTCCACCAACCGCAGTTGCACCTGGCCGAACCGCTGACCCGAGCGCTCGTTGAAGGCCCGGTATGCGACAACGCAATCCGCGACTCCGGTGGCGACAGCGATCGCCGCCTGCTGGATCGTCGCGCACGCCGCGCCGCCACCGTGGTGGATCTTGGAGAAGAACTTCAACTCTCCGATACCCGTGGCTCGCGCGATGGCGACCTCGGTGTTGGAGTCCATCGTGAACGTGACCATGCCGTCGACGTCGGCCGGCGTCAGCCCCGCATCGTCGAGCGCGTCCAGCACGGCCTCCGAGGCGAGCCGCAACTCGCTGCGGCCGGAGTTCTTCGAGAAGTCGGTGGCGCCGATCCCAACAATCGCCGCCTTACCGGACAGCTCACCCATCAGGCACCCCCGATCACAAGCGTCGCGTTGGCGATCACATGGTCCCCAAGGCTGTTGCTGCCAACGACCTTCACCGTGATAACCCCATCGTCGACCGCAGTCACCTCACCCTTAAAGGTCACCGTGTCGTACGCATACCACGGCACACCGAGCCGCAGCCCGATCGATTTGATGATCGCGTTCGGACCGGCCCAGTCGGTGATGTAGCGCTGCACCAGACCGGTGTCGGTGAGGATGTTGACGAAGATGTCCTTGGAGCCCTTGGCCTGCGCCTTGTCGCGGTCGTGATGCACGTCCTGATAGTCCCGAGTGGCGATCGCCGTCGAGACGATGAACGTCGGGTCCCCGTACAGCGACAGCTCGGGCAGCTTCGTCCCGACCTCGATCGAAGGAGCGCTCATGCTCCGGATCCCTCGCCGGGCTCCCACGCGTACAGCGTCCATGCCGGACCGCTCTCACCATCGGGGAAGTCGATATACGTTGCGCGGACGGGCATTCCGATCTCCACATTCGCGGGATCCACATTGCGGAGCTCACCGAGCATCCGGACCCCTTCTTCGAGTTCGACTAGAGCGATGACGAACGGCAGTGTGCGACCAGGCACCTTCGGGGCGTGATGCACGACGAAGCTGAACACCGTCCCTTTGCCCGACGCGACGACGTAGTCGAGGGTGTCTTCTTTGCGTCTTGCCAGATCGCGGGCACCGGCGGATGCTGCAGGCTGCCGTCGCCACGCTTCTGGATGCGCAACTCGTGGGCGTTCACACCGTCCCAGAAGAACTTGGTGTCACGCGACGACGCCGGACGCATCATCGCGTCTGCATCCAGGTCGTCGGGAACGGGAGCGGCCTCGGCCTGGTCCGCATCTGCGGGCCTGAACTTCATGATGCGCCACATCATCTCGGCGACATCCTCGTCGCCGACCTGCCAGCTGATCCGCTGAGTGATGAAGAAACCCTCACCGAGTGCGGTCTTCTTGGGGCCGACGACATCGGTCAACTCGGCAGTGATGCTGACCTCCTCGCCCGGCCGCAGGTACCGGTGATAGGTCTGCTCGCAGTTGGTTGCGACCACGCCGATATACCCTGCGTCGTCGAACAACCCGAGGATCTTGGTGAGTGGGTCGTCGGGCGCACGCTCACCGCGAAGGCCTGCCATCGTCCAGACCTGGATCATCGCGGGCGGAGCAACGATGCCCGGATGGCCGGCGGCTTTGGCCGCCGCCTCGTCGACGTAGATCGGGTTCTTGTCCCCCATCGCGTCGAGCCAGTGGTCGACCATCGGCTGGTTCACCGGATGCCGACCAGCCCGCGGCTTGCTCCTTCCCTCGGCCTTGACCTTCTCGGCCGCCTGCTGGATGTCTTCGACGGCACTCACCTGGGAACCCTCGGAACCTTCAGACCCGCAGCAGCGATCATCTCTCGCATCACCTCGTTCACACCTCCGCCGAACGTGATCACCAGGTTCCGTTTGGTCTGGCTGTCCAGCCATTCGAGCAGTTCGGCGGTCTCCGGGTCGGCCGGATTGCCGTGCGCTCCGACGATCTCCTCGGCCAGTCGGCCTGCGTACTGAATACGCTCCGTGCCAAACACTTTCGTAGCCGCCGCGTCGGCGACCTCGATGGTCTCGCCTGATGCGGCCACCTGCCAGTTGAGCAGCTCATTGATGCGCCACATGGCCTTCAGCTCACCGAGTGAGCGCTTGACGTCGTCGTGGTCGAGCGGAGTGTCGCCGTTGCTCCCGGGTTTGGACGCCCATGTGTGGATGCGGTCGTAGAGGGCCGCGAAGCGCCCGGCCGGTCCCAGCATCACCCGCTCGTTGTTGAGCTGGGTGGTGATCAGGCGCCAGCCGCCGTTCTCCTCTCCGACGAGCATGTCGGCCGGTACCCGTACGTCGTTGTAGTACGTGGCGTTGGTGTGGTGCGCGCCGTCGGACAGGATCATCGGCGTCCATGAATAGCCGGGATCCTTGGTGTCCACGATCAGCATCGAGATGCCCTTGTGCTTGGCGGCTTCCGGGTCGGTCCGGCACGCGAGCCAGACGTAATCGGCGTCATGGCCGCCGGTGGTGAACACCTTCTGCCCGTTGACGATGTACTCGTCGCCGTGGCGGATCGCGGTGGTGCGCAGCGACGCCAGGTCGGTGCCCGCCTCCGGCTCGGTGTATCCGATCGCGAAATGGACCTCACCGGCCAGGATGGCGGGCAGGAACTTCTTCTTCTGCGCCTCATTGCCGTACACCTGCAGACGTCGGCCCGACCGTCTGTAGCGTGACGGCGGGCAACGGCACGTCGGCGCGGTGCGCCTCGTTGACGAAAATCGACTGCTCGATGGGGCCATAGCCCAGGCCGCCGAACTCCTTTGGCCAGCCGACGCCCAGCTTGCCGTCGGAGCCCATCCGCTTGATCACTGCGCGATAGGCCTTACCGTGCCGGTCGGCCTCCATCTCCTTGGCCTCTTCGGCAGAGATGAGACTCGAAAAGTATTCGCGCAGTTCGGCTTGCAGCTGTCGCTGCTCGGGGGTCAGTTCGATGTACATTGCGCTCCTACGCTCCTACCAAGTCAAGGCGGTGTGACGGGCCGCCCAGCAACCGGGTCAGGTCCTTGATCGTCGAGTAGTAGCGGTCCATCGGATAGCTGATGTCCATGCCCATGCCACCGTGCAGGTGATGGCATATCTGCATCACGGGCGGTGCCTGTGACGCCAGCCAGTAGCCGAGGACATTCAGGTCCTCGTCCGCATCGCGGCCCTCCGACAACCGCCAGACCACCGAAGTCGCCGCCAATGTCAGTGTGCGCGAGGCGATGTACACCTCGGCGAGCTGCGCAGCCACGGTCTGGAACGTAGACAGCGGCTTGCCGAACTGCTCGCGCGTGGCCACGTAGTCGGCGGTCAGTCGAAGGGCGCCCGCGACAAGGCCCGACGCGTAGGCACCGATCGCAGCCAGCGCCAACTGATTCACCCGGTGCGGCTCGGCGCCGGCCAGTACGTCGTCGTCGGAGACAGTGACGTCAGAGAACGTGACCATGTACTCGTCGGAGTGGTTCGAGGTCGGCGTCTTGATCGCCTCCACCCCGTCGGCCTTCGCGGACACCACCACAACAGCGGAGTCGGCGGTCACGATGATCCAGTCCGCTTGCGCTGCATACGGAACACCGATCTTCGTGCCGTTGAGCTTGCCGTCGGCAAGCGTCACCGTCGGCCTGTCCGGCAGCGCAGCACCCGGCTCGTTCAGCGCTACCGTCAGCACCGCGCCCTTGGCGACCCCGGCGAAGTACTTGTCCTGCTGTGTCTCTGAAGCCAGGTCCCCAATCACGGCGGTCGCACCGAGACTGGCCAACGCGGGACCTGTGGTGCCGTGCCTGCCGATCTCGGTGAGCGCCGTCGCGAGCTCGGCCAGTCCGACGCCGTCGCCGCCGAGGCGCTCGGGCACGCCCAGCGCCGTCACACCCCCGGCGACCAACGCGTCCCAGCTGTTGTCACGGTCCAGCACCGCAGTGACGACGTCGGCGACCGCCTGCTGTTCCGGGTCCGGTGTGAAGTCCAACCGAATCCTCCTTGATTCGAGAATGCCTAAGTGGCGTTGTTTCGCCTACGGCTCAGTGGCGTTGTCGCCTCCGGCTCACTGTGTGATGGGGCACTTACCGGTGTAGTCCACCTGCCAGTGCTTGATGCCGTTGAGCCACCCCGACCGTAGCCGCTCGGGCTCGCCGATCGGCTTGAGGTCGGGCATGTGGTCCGCGACCGCGTTGAAGATCAGGTTGATCGTCATCCGGGCGAGGTTCGCGCCGATGCAGTAATGCGCACCCGTGCCGCCGAAGCCGACGTGTGGGTTCGGGTCGCGCAGGATGTTGAACGTGTGCGGGTCCTCGAAGACCTCTTCGTCGAAGTTGGCCGAGCGATAGGACATCACCACCCGCTGGCCCTTCTTGATCGTCACGCCCGCCAGCTCGGTGTCCTCCAGCGCGGTGCGCTGGAACGCCGACACCGGAGTAGCCCAACGGATGATCTCGTCGGCCGCGGTCTCCGGGCGCTCCTTCTTGTACAGCTCCCACTGGTCGGGGTTGTTCGCGAACGCGATCATGCCGTGGGTGATGGAGTTGCGCGTCGTCTCGTTGCCTGCCACCGCGAGCATGACGACGAAGAAGCCGAACTCGTCATCGGAGAGCTTCTCCCCGTCGATGTCGGCCTGAATCAGCGCGGTGACGATGTCGTCGGTGGGATTCCTGTGACGCTCGTCGGCCATCTGCATCGCGTACATGATCAGTTCCATCGACGACTGTGCGGGATCGACGTCGGCGTACTCGGGGTCCGTGCCGCCGGTCATCTCGTTGGACCAGCGGAAGAGCTTGTCGCGATCGTCCTGCGGAACCCCGAGCAGGCCGGCGATGGCCTGCAGCGGAAGCTCGCACGACACCTGCTCGACGAAGTCGCCGGTGCCCTCGGACGTCGCGGTCTTCGCGATGTTCTGCGCCCGCTGACTGAGCTCCTCTTGAAGTCGTCCGACGGCGCGGGGGGTGAAGCCTCGGGAGATGATCTTCCGCAGCCGGGTGTGGTGCGGCGCGTCCATGTTGAGCATGACGCTGCGCTGAAGTTCGACGGCCTCGCGCGTCATCTCCGGCGGCCACACCGGGATGGCCCCGTTCTGCCAGCTGGAGAACACGTCGCTGCGCTTCGACACCTCTTTGACGTCGGTGTGCTTTGAGACGATCCAGTAGCCCTTGTCACCAAAGCCGCCGCAGCCGTCTGGGACGTCGACCCAGTGGATAGGCTCTGATTTACGCAGTTCGGCAAGTTCGTCGACAGGCAGGGCCCTGAGATTCACATCGGGATCGAGGAAATCGAAGCCGTCGGGCAGATTCGGGCAAGCCATAGGGGAGCACTCCTTATTGCAACGTGTTCTAGTGCCAGTAAAACACGCCTTCTCCGCAGATCAAAGGCTTGGGTTGAACGCAGCTTGTCAGAGTAATGAAACGTGTTCTAGCCTGGCAGAATGGGTAACCCAGTAATCGTTGAAGCCACCCGCAGCCCGATCGGCAAGCGGAATGGATGGTTGTCTGGCCTGCACCCGACCGAACTGCTTGGCGCGGTGCAGAAGGCCGTCGTGGAGAAGGCGGGCATCGACCCCGGTGACGTCGAACAGGTCATCGGTGGCTGCGTGACCCAGTTCGCCGCGCAGTCCAACAACATCACCCGGGTCGGTTGGCTGGTCGCGGGTCTGCCCGAGCATGTCGGCGCCACCACCGTGGACTGCCAATGCGGCAGCGGACAACAGGCCAACCACCTGATCGCTGGGTTGATCGCCGCGGGCGCCATCGACGTCGGCGTCGCATGCGGCATCGAGGCGATGAGCGCGATCGGGCTGGGCGCCAACGCAGGTCCCGACCGCTCGGTGCTGCGGCCGTCGTCATGGGACATCGACCTGCCCGACCAGTTCACCGCCGCCGAGCGAATCGCCAAACGCCGCGGCATCACCCGCGAGGACATCGACGGGTGGGGCTTCGAGTCGCAGCGCAAGGCCAAGCAGGCATGGGCCGAGGGCCGGTTCGACCGCGAGATCAGCCCGATCGAGGCGCCGGTGCTCGACGAACAGAAGCAGCCGACGTCCGAACGCGCATTCGTAACCCGCGACCAGGGCCTGCGCGACACCACGCTGGAGGGCCTCGCGGCGCTGAAGCCGGTGATCGAGGGCGGCATCCACACCGCGGGCACGTCGTCGCAGATCTCCGACGGCGCCGCCGCGGTGCTGTGGATGGACGAGGACAAGGCCAAGGCGCTCGGGCTCCGGCCGCGGGCGCGGATCGTCAGCCAGGCGTTGGTCGGCGCGGAGCCGTACTACCACCTCGACGGTCCCGTGCAGTCCACCGCGAAGGTGCTCGAGAAGGCCGGCATGAAGATGGGCGACATCGACATCACCGAGATCAACGAGGCGTTCGCGTCGGTCGTGCTGTCGTGGGCGCGGGTGCACAACCCGGACATGGACAAGGTCAACGTCAACGGCGGCGCGATCGCGCTCGGCCATCCGGTCGGCAGCACGGGCAGCAGGTTGATCACCACCGCGCTACACGAGTTGGAGCGCACCGATCAGAGCACCGCACTGGTCACGATGTGTGCCGGCGGCGCGCTCTCCACCGGCACCATCCTCGAGAGGATTTAGTCGCTCTAGGATGGCCGCCATGGCTGCCGCGTACGACCTGCACTTCTACTTCGATCCGGTCTGCCCGTTCGCGTGGATGACGAGCAAGTGGGTGCGAACGGTCGCCGAGCAGCGCGACTACCGAGTGGACTGGCGCTTCATCTCGCTGCGAATTCTCAACGCGCACATCGACTATGCCGCGCACTTCCCGTCGGAATACGAGGCCGGCCATACTGCGGGCCTGCGGCTGTTGCGGGTCGCCGCGCGCACGCGTGAGGAGCACGGAAGGGAGGCTGTCGGCGCGCTGTACTCGGCGATAGGCACCCGGCTGTTCGACACGTCCCGTGAGGTCGACCCACTGTCCGGGGCGGATCAAGGCGCACGGCGGGTGTTGGAACCGCTGCTGGGCACCGCCGGTCTGCCCGCCGATCTGGCGGATGCGCTGGACGACACCTCGTTTGACGACGTGATCCGCGGGGAGACCGAGGAGGCGCTCGCGCTGACGGGCCGTGACGTCGGCACCCCGATACTGCACTTCCAGCCGCCGGACGGCACGGCGTTCTTCGGCCCGGTGATCAGCCGCCTACCCGATTCGGGCGACGCAGGCAGGCTGTGGGATCACGTCATCGCACTTGCCGGTTTCGGCGGCTTCGCCGAGATGAAGCGCAGCCTGCGGGAACGACCTCAGCTGGCCAGTTTTGGTGTCGACACCGAATCAGTTGGCAAGCAAGAGGATTGGCACGGCGGAAGCCGTCGTCTCAAGAAGTAGGCACGAAGTCAGAAGTTAGGCGCCGAACACCGGCACCGGCGGACGCGCCTTGCCGAGCAGATCGGCGACCACCGAGCCAAGTTCCGCGGGATCCCAGCGGGCGCCCTTGTCGATCTCGGGTCCGTGTGCCCACCCCTCGGCGACGCGGATGATGCCACCCTCGACCTCGAACATCCTGCCCGTGACATCGCGCGACTCGGTGCTGCCCAGCCACACCACCAGCGGCGAGATGTTCTCCGGCGCCATCGCGTCGAAATCCTTGTCCTGGGTCGACATCATCTCGGCGAAGACGGTCTCGGTCATCCGGGTGCGGGCGGACGGCGCGATCGCGTTGACGGTGACGCCGTAGCGGCCCATCTCGGCGGCGGCCACCAACGTCATGGCGGCGATGCCCGCCTTCGCGGCGCTGTAGTTCGCCTGCCCCACACTGCCCTGCAGGCCGGCACCCGAACTCGTGTTGATGATGCGGGCATCAGGTGTATTGCCCGCTTTGGACTGTGCGCGCCAGTACGCCGCCGCGTGCCGCATCGTGGCGAAGTGGCCCTTGAGGTGGACGGCGATCACGGCGTCGAATTCCTCTTCGCTGGTATTGGCGAACATCCGGTCACGGACGATGCCCGCGTTGTTCACCAGGACGTCCAGACCACCGAAGGTGTCGACGGCGGTCTGGATGAGGCCTTCGGCCTGCGCCCAGTCGGCGACGTTGGCACCGCTGGTGACGGCTTCGCCACCGGCAGCAGTGATTTCGTCGACGACGCCCTGCGCAGCGCTGCCACCGCCCGCCGGCGATCCGTCAAGGCCCACACCGATGTCGTTCACAACGACGCGGGCCCCTTCGGCGGCGAACGCAAGCGCATGTGCGCGCCCGATGCCGCCACCCGCACCCGTCACGATGACCACACGGCCGTCGAGCAATCCCATATTCATTGTCTCCTTGCTTATTTGAGGTCAGCGGATGTGGTGGACAGGTAGTGCGGCGGCTCGCCGCCACCGTGTACCTCGAGCGACGCGCCACTGATATACGACGCTGCATCCGACGCCAGGAACGCCGCGGCCCAGCCCACGTCGGTCGGCTTCGCGAGCCTGCCGAGCGGCACGTTCTTCGAAATGGCGGCGATGGAATCCGCGTCGCCGTAGAACAATTCGGATTGCTCGGTTTCGACCATGCCGACGACGACCGAGTTCACCCGGACCTTCGGTGCCCACTCGACCGCCAACGTGCTGGTGATGTTCTCCAGGCCCGCCTTGGCGGCGCCGTAGGCGACGGTGCCCGGCGTGGGGCGCCTGCCGCTGACGCTTGCGACGTTCACGATCGACCCACCGCTGTCCTGCGACTGCATCACGGCGTTCGCATGGGTCGAAACAGACAGCGGCCCAAGCAGGTTGAGCTCGATGATCTTGCTGCTGAACTTGGCCGACGCCTCCGCGGCGGGTACATAGGGCGACCCGCCCGCATTGTTGACCACCACGTCGAGGCGGCCGTGCTGGGCGGCGATGGCGTCGATGAGTGCCTTGACCGAGTCGTCGTCGCGAACGTCGCAGGAGTGGAACTCGTAGGGCGACCCCTCGACGGGTCGCCTCGCGCATGTCACGACGGTCGCACCCTGGTCGGCGAAGACGGCGCTGATGCCCGCGCCCACCCCGCGCACGCCACCGGTCACGAGGACGACTCGACCGCTCAGTTGGAGATTGATGCCGGGCACGAAGCCGGCACTGTCAGCCGCGTCGGTCACTGTGCTAGCGTACCAAGCAAGTGCTTGCTTAGGTAGCCGACCCCTGCAGGAGTCATTGATGACGATCACCACCAAGTCGGTCGAGGACCCGGGCATCGTCTCGGTCACCGTCGACTACCCGCCCGTCAACGCGATCCCGTCCCGTGGATGGTTCGAGCTCGCCGACGCCATCACGGCCGCGGGCCGCGATCAGTCCACCCACGTGGTGATCCTGCGGGCCGAGGGCCGCGGTTTCAACGCGGGCGTCGACATCAAGGAAATGCAGAAAACCGAGGGCTTCACTGCGCTGATCGACGCCAACCGCGGCTGCTTCGAGGCATTCCGCGCGGTGTACGAGTGCGCAGTGCCCGTCGTTGCCGCGGTCAACGGTTTCTGTGTGGGTGGCGGCATCGGGCTGGTCGGCAACGCCGATGTGATCGTCGCCTCCGACGACGCGACGTTCGGCCTGCCCGAGGTGGAGCGCGGCGCCCTCGGCGCGGCCACACATCTATCGCGTCTCGTGCCGCAGCACATGATGCGTCGGCTGTTCTTCACGGCCGCCACCGTCGATGCCGCGACCCTGCACCACTTCGGGTCGGTGCATGAGGTGGTACCGCGTGCCGACCTCGACGAGGCCGCCCTGCGAGTGGCGCGTGACATCGCATCGAAGGACACCCGCGTCATCCGTGCGGCCAAGGAGGCCTTGAACCTCATCGACGTGCAGAGGGTCAACTCCAGCTACCGGATGGAGCAGGGCTTCACATTCGAGCTCAACCTCGCCGGGGTGTCCGACGAGCATCGCGACGCGTTCGCCGGGACCGACAAGGGGACCAAGTGAGCGACAAGAGAACAACTCTCGACGAGGCGGTCGCCGCGATCGAGAGCGGCATGACCATCGGCATCGGCGGATGGGGGTCGCGGCGCAAGCCGATGGCATTCGTGCGAGCGCTGCTGCGGACCGACGTCACGGACCTGACCGTGGTGGCTTACGGCGGGCCCGACATCGGGTTGCTGTGCTCGGCGGGCAAGGTCAAGCGGCTCTACTACGGCTTCGTCTCGCTGGATTCACCGCCGTTCTACGACCCGTGGTTCGCCAAGGCGCGAACCAGCGGCTCGATAGAGGCGCGCGAGATGGATGAGGGCATGCTGCGATGCGGCTTGCAGGCTGCGGCGCAACGACTTCCGTTCCTGCCCATCCGAGCCGGCCTGGGCAGCGACGTGCGCACGTTCTGGGGCGACGAGCTCAAGACGGTGACGTCCCCATACCCCACCGACGGCGGCCACGAGGAGCTCGTCGCGATGCCCGCGCTGACTCTCGACGCCGCGTTCGTGCATATGAACATCGGCGACGAGCAGGGCAATGCGGCCTACACGGGCATCGACCCGTACTTCGACGACCTGTACCTGATGGCTGCGCAGAGGCGTTTCCTCTCGGTGGAACGGGTGGTGCCGACGGAGGAGCTGGTCAAATCCGTTCCGCCGCAGGCGCTGCTGATCAACCGGATGATGGTCGACGCGGTCGTCGAGGCGCCCAACGGAGCGCACTTCACCACCGCCGAGCCTGACTACAAGCGTGACGAGAAGTTCCAGCGCCACTACGCCGAGGCGGCAGGCTCAGACGAGGCGTGGCAGGAGTTCGTCACCACCTATCTGTCGGGCAGCGAGGCCGATTATCAGGCGGCCGTGCGCAAGTTCAAGGAGTCGCAAGCATGATCTCCGTCAGCCGCGCAGAGGTATGTGCCGTCGCATGCGCCGAGCTCTTCCGGGACGCCGGTGAGATCATGGTCAGCCCGATGGCGACCATGGTGTCGGTCGGCGCCCGGCTGGCCCGGCTGACGTTTTCGCCCGACATCCTGCTCACCGATGGCGAGGCCCGGCTGCTGGCCGACACGCCCGCGATCGGTGCAGCGGGTGCGATCGAGGGCTGGATGCCGTTCGGGCGCGTCTTCGAGACGTTGGCCTGGGGGCGCCGCCATGTGGTGATGGGCGCGAACCAGATCGACCGGTACGGCAACCAGAACCTGTCGGCGTTCGGGCCGCTGCAGCACCCGACCCGCCAGATGTTCGGTGTGCGAGGCGCACCCGGCAACACCATCAACCACGCGACCAGCTACTGGGTCGGCAACCATTCCAAGCGGGTGTTCGGCGACAGTGTGGATGTGGTGTCCGGGATCGGCTGGGACAAGGTCGATCCCGACAACCCGGCTTACCGGTTCGTCAACGTGTTCCGCGTGGTGTCGAACCTCGGAGTGTTCGACTTCAACGGGCCTGACCACACCATGCGGGTGCTGTCGCTGCACCCCGGCATCGAGCCGGAACAGGTCCGCGAGAACACGTCCTTCGAGGTCCACGGGCTGGATGAGGCCGAGCAGACGCGGCTCGCGACGGACGAAGAGCTCAGACTTCTCCGCGAAGTGATCGACCCCAAGTCGTTGCGGGACAAGGAAATTCGCTCATGAGCCGACTGCGCACGCCACTGACCGAGCTGGTCGGAATCGAGCATCCGGTGGTGCAGACCGGTATGGGCTGGGTGGCCGGTGCGCGGCTGGTGTCGGCGACGGCCAATGCCGGCGGACTCGGCATCCTCGCGTCGGCGACGATGACTGTCGATGAACTGCAGACCGCTGTCAGCAAGGTGAAGGCCGCGACGGACAGGCCGTTCGGCATCAACATCCGCGCCGATGCCGGCGACGCGAACGACCGCGTCGACCTGTTGATCCGCGAGGGCGTCAAGGTGGCATCGTTCGCGCTGGCGCCGAAACCGGATCTGATCGCCAAGCTCAAAGAGGCTGGCGTGGTGGTGATCCCGTCGGTCGGCGCGGCCAAGCATGCCAAGAAGGTCGCGGGCTGGGGCGCTGACGCGGTGATCGTGCAGGGCGGAGAGGGCGGCGGCCATACCGGACCGGTGGCCACCACGCTGCTACTGCCGTCGGTGCTCGACGCCGTCGACATCCCGGTGGTGGCCGCAGGTGGATTCTTCGACGGGCGCGGGCTGGCGGCGGCACTGTCCTACGGCGCCGCGGGCGTCGCCATGGGAACGCGTTTCCTGCTGACCACCGATTCCACCGTGCCCGACGCAGTGAAGCGGCGATACCTGGAGTCCGGCCTCGACGGCACCGTGGTGTCCACACGCGTTGACGGCATGCCGCACCGCGTGCTGCGCACCGGACTGGTCGAGAAGCTCGAAAGCGGATCGCGCCTACGCGGGTTCGGCGCAGCGGTGCGCAATGCGCAGAAGTTCAAGAAGATGTCGAAGATGACATGGCGGTCGATGATCAGCGACGGCCTCGAGATGCGGCACGGCAAGGAGCTGACCTGGTCGCAGGTGGTGATGGCGGCCAATACCCCGATGCTGCTGAAGGCCGGCCTGGTCGAGGGCAACACCGATGCAGGCGTGCTGGCCTCGGGCCAGGTGGCGGGCATCCTCGACGATCTGCCCTCGTGCGACGAACTGATCGAATCGATCGTCGGCGATGCGGTCAAGCACCTGCAGGCGGCTGCCGCGCTCGTCGAGTGATCGCAGCCTTACGACTGCTGAGTCAACGTTGTAAAGCAGATAGCTTCACTTTCCTAAGATGAAGCTATAATCTTCAAATGGTTCAAAGTAAGCTATCGGCTTCAGCGGACGCGCGAGCCACCCTCATCGGTGACGTCGTGGGTTCCCGCACGGTCGCCGATCGCGCTCGGGTGCACCGCCTGCTCAACGAGGCCCTTCGCGGGGTCGCCGACGACGCGATCGATCCGCCGGCGTTCACTGTCGGCGACGAATTCCAGGGAGCTTTCACGAGTGTCGGCCTGGCGATCGATGCTGCGCTGTCGCTACGGTTGGCCGTCGCACCGGGGATCGACGTGCGGTTCGGCATCGGCTGGGGCGCGGTCACCATGCTGGACGAGACCGCAGGAATCCAGGATGGCCCCGGCTGGTGGGCGGCTCGTGCGGCGATCGAGTGGACCGCGTCAGCTCAGCGCCAGCCGGGTCTGACGCTGGTGCGGACGTCGTTTCGGGTCAGCGGCGACACCCGGGCTGACGTGGACGCGATCAACGCCGCGCTGATTTGTCGGGACCAGCTGCTTGGATCCCTAGATGACCGCTCTATACGGATAGTGAAGGCTCTGTTGAACAACCAGACCAAGAAGGACATCGCCGCAGCGGAAGACATCAGCCCCTCGGCGGTGTCGCAGCGCGCAGGTCGCGACGGTCTTGATCTGATCGTGTTGTCGTCGCAGTACCTGCGGAGCGTGCCGTGAGCGCCGTGGCGGTCATGCTCATCGCGATGGGCATCGCCGACACGGTCCGGCGACTGACCCGCATCACGTGGGTGCCTGCAGTGGTCGCGCCGGTCGTGGTGGTGGCGTGCGCTTCGCTGTCGGCGTTGTGGCGTCTCGGTGACCTTCCGCTGTTGGCGATCGCCGCGGCGGCCGGGATCGGCTGGGTCGTCCTGTGTGCCCGCGCGGAGCGCACCGGCGAACACCAGGGCGCGCCGCTGGCCGTGTTCGGGATCGCGCTGGGTTTGCTGATCCTGTTGTCCGGCTGGGCTTCTGACATCGGCGGCCTGGTCGAGCGGTGGACGTCGTGGGTAGACATACCGGGGATCGGCGGTGTCGGCCCGAACCGGTTGATGATGGTCGTCGGAGTGGTGCTGCTGCAGTTCGTCACCGGCAACCAGTTGGTGCGGCTGGTGTTGAGTTCGGTCGGCGCGGTGAAACCCGAAGGGCAGCCGCAGGCGTCTGATCGTCTCAAGGGCGGCCGGCTGCTCGGCCCGATGGAGCGGACGCTGATCCTCGGGCTCGGGCTGGCCGGTCAGCTCGCCGCGGCCACCGCCGTCGTCGCCGCCAAGAGCATCATCCGGTTCCCGGAGATCAACGCGCAGAAGGCACGCGAGAACGGAAACATCGGAATCGACGACGTCACCGAGTACTTCCTCGTCGGCAGCTTCGCGAGCTGGATCATCGCACTCGGCGGACTCGTGCTCGCGCAGTAGCGTTGCGGCTCAGAGTCGTTCGATGATCGTCACGTTTGCGGTGCCACCGCCCTCGCACATCGTCTGCAGGCCGTAGCGGCCGCCGGTGCGCTCCAACTCGTTGAGCATCGTGGCGAACAGCTTGGCACCGGTCGCCCCCAACGGATGACCCAGCGCGATGGCGCCGCCATTCGGGTTGACCTTCTCCGGATCCGCCTTGATCTCCTTCAGCCACGCCAGCACCACGGGCGCGAACGCCTCGTTGATCTCGACGGTATCGATGTCGTCGATCGACAGGCCGGTCTTCTCCAGCGCATACCGCGTCGCGGGGATCGGGCCGGTCAGCATCAACACCGGATCGGCGCCGCGCGCGCTGATGTGGTGGATGCGGGCCCGCGGCGTCAGGTTGTGCTCCTTGACCGCTTGCTCGGAGGCCAGCAGCACCGCACTTGCGCCGTCGGAGATCTGGCTGGCAACAGCCGCTGTCAGCCGGCCGCCCTCAGCCAGCGGTTGCAGACCCGCCATCTTCTCCAGCGTTGTCTCGCGCGGGCCCTCGTCGATGCGGAAATCGCCGACGCCGATCACCTCGTTTTCGAAGTGCCCGCCACGGATCGCGGCGAACGCACGCTGGTGGCTGGTAAGGGCGAACTGCTCCATTTCCTCGCGGGAGATGTTCCACCGCTCGGCGATCAGCTCGGCCCCACGGAACTGGGAGATCTCCTCGTCGCCGTAGCGGTGCCGCCAATTCTCCGACTCGTTGGTCGGCGAGGTGAACCCGAACTCCTTACCGACCACCATCGCCGACGCGATCGGGATCTGGCTCATGTTCTGCATACCGCCGGCCAGGATGATGTCCGCGGTACCCGACAGGATCGCCTGTGCGCCAAACGAAATCGCCTGCTGGCTCGACCCGCACTGACGGTCGACCGTCACACCCGGCACCTCTTCGGGGTAGCCGGCCGCCAGCCATGCGTTGCGGCCGATGTTTCCCGCCTGGCCGCCGAGCGCGTCTACGCAGCCGACGATGACGTCGTCGACCGCAGCCGGATCGACGTCAACCCGGTCGAACAGACCGCGAAATGCGTGCACGCCCAGGTCGATCGGATGTATCGCGGCGAGCGATCCGTTCTTCTTGCCGACGGGGGTCCGCACAGCGTCGACGATGTACGCTTCGGCCATTTCTATTCTCCTTCAGCTTTATCTGTGTTTGATTCTCTTCGCGCAAGACGCTCATCGGTGGTGATTCCGCCGAGGACTATGGCGAGATACTGACGGCCGACCTGTACGGCCGTCAGTGGTCCGCCCGGTTGATACCAACGGACCGAAACCCAGGTGGTGTCGCGGATGAACCGGTACACCAAATCAACGTCGAGATCGGGGCGAAAGCATCCGTCATCGACACCCTGATTGAGCACATCCACCCACATCTTGCGTTGCTCCTGATTGCGGGCCTCGACGAAGTCGAACTGCGGCAGCGACGAGAGCCGTTTGGCTTCGTCCTGGTAGATCACGACCTGTGCGTGCCGATGCTCGATGGCCTCGAAGGACGCCATGAACAATCCCTTGAGCCGCTCGAGCGGGCTGGATTGGCTATCGACAATCTCCTGATAGCGATCGAACAGCCAATCCAGGAAGTCGCGCAGCACCTCCTCGACCATCTGCTCTTTGCTCTTGAAGTGGTGATACAGGCTGCCGGACAAAATGCCGGCCGAGTCGGCGATGTCGCGCACCGTCGTCGCGCGCAGGCCGCGCTCGGCGAACATCGTCGCGGCGAGCTCGAGAAGCTCGTCGCGCCTGCTCACCGACGGGGGGCCCGACTGCTGCATCATGGATGTTGACTCGACACCGAAATCACTTCTCCGGTAAGGTAACTGGAGTAGTCGCTGGCCAGGAACGCGATGGTGGCGGCGATCTCCCACGGCTCAGCGGCGCGGCCGAACGCCTCCCCCTCGGAAAGGCGGTCCAGAAGCTCCGTCGAACTCGTCTTCTCCAGGAACTTGTGCCGGGCGATGCTCGGCGACACAGCGTTGATCCGCACGCCGTGCTCGACGGCTTCGATTGCGCTGCAACGGGTCAGCGCCATAACACCAGCCTTGGCGGCCGCGTAGTGCGATTGCGAGTGCTGCGCCCGCCAGCCCAGCACGCTGGCGTTGTTGACGATCACGCCGCCGTGGTTGGCATCCCGGAAATACCGCAGCGCGGCGCGCGTCGCTCGCATCACGGACGTCAGCGTCACGTTGAGCACACGGTCCCATTCCTCGTCGGTCATGTCGACGACCGGCGTTTGACCACCGAGGCCCGCGTTGTTCACCAACACGTCCAACCGGCCCATGCGTGCCGTGGTGGACGCGATCAGCGCGTCGACCTGCGCGGTGGATGTCACGTCGCACACGACGCTCTCGACCCGACCGAGGCTCAACTCGGCCAACTGGTCGCGGGTCTCACCCAGCCGCCGCTCGTGGTGATCGGAGATGACCACGTCGGCGCCCTCGGCCAATGCGCGCCGCGCCACCGCCGAACCGATGCCCGTACCGGCCGCCGCCGTCACGACGACGACCTTGCCGGTCAGAAGTCCGTGGCCGTCAATCTCTTTCGGCGCATCGGCTAAGGTCATTTTGCTCCTCGCGGGCGCGCGGTCAGGGTCATCCCTTGACCTCTCTCGGAAGGCCGAGCACCCGCTCGGCGATGATGTTGCGCTGAATCTCGTTGGATCCGCCGTAGATGGTATCGGCGCGGGTGAACAGGTAAAGGTGCTGCCACTCGTCGAACTTGCCGTCCTCAGCCACCAGCCCGGCCTTGCCGACGATGTCCATCGCCAATTCGCCCAGGTCACGATGCCAGTTGGCCCACAACAGCTTTGACACGTTGTCCTGGCCGGGCTGCTCGACGTCCATGGTTGCCAACGCATAGGACCGCATCGTTTGCAGACCGGCCCACGACCGGGTCAGCCGCTCTCGGATCAGCGGATCGTCGGCGGCACCGGTACGCTTGGCCACCTCCACCAGGTTGGAAAGCTCACGTGCATAACGGATCTGCTGTCCCAGCGTGGAAACCCCACGCTCGAACGTCAGCGTGCCCATGGCGACCCGCCAGCCGTCGCCGGGCTGACCGACGACGAGATCGGCATCGGTTCGGGCATCGTCGAAGAACACCTCGTTGAAATCCGCGGTGCCGGTCAACTGCACGATCGGGCGTATCTCCACTCCGGGCTGGTCCAGCGGAACCAGCAGATACGACAGGCCGGCGTGGCGCTTGGAGCCCTTCTCGGTGCGGGCAACGACGAAGCACCACTGCGACAAATGTGCCATCGACGTCCACACCTTCTGGCCGTTGATCACCCACTGGTCGCCGTCGAGCTCGGCGGTGGTCGACACGTTCGCCAGGTCGCTTCCGGCCCCGGGCTCTGAGTAGCCCTGACACCACAGCTCGGTGACGTCGAGGATGTTCGGCAGGAATCGCTTCTGTTGCTCTTTTGTTCCGAACGCGATCAGCGTCGGCCCCAGCAGCTCCTCGCCGAAGTGATTGACCTTGTCGGGGGCGTCGGCCTTGGCGTACTCCTCGTAGAACGCCACCCTGTGCGCGACAGACAATCCGCGGCCGCCGTGCTCCTCCGGCCACCCGAGACAGGTCAGTCCCGCGGCCGCCAGGTGCTGGTTCCACGCCCGCCGTTCCTCGAACGCCTCGTCCTCGCGGCCCGGCCCGCCGAGGCCCTTGAGCGCGGCGAATTCGCCGACGAGGTTGTCGGCGAGCCAGTCGCGGACCTCGGCCCTGAACTCCTGGACCTCTATCACCCCTGTAGGCTAACCTACCAAGCACTTGCTTTGTTAGAGGAGCATCGATGGAACGCGATCCGAGGACCATTCCGCAGGTCCTGGACCGGATTGCCGACCAATTCTCCGACCACGACGCGCTGGTGACCGATGACCGGCGGCTGACTTATTCGCAGTTGCGCACTGAGGTCCGCACGGCCGCCGCGGCGATCATCGAACTGGGCGTACGCGCCGGAGACCGGGTCGCGATCTGGTCGCCAAACACCTGGCACTGGGTGGTGGCGTGCCTGGCCACCCACCATGCAGGCGGCGTCGTCGTGCCACTGAACACCCGTTACACGGTCGGCGAGGCCGCCGATGTGCTGGCCCGCACCGGGGCGCCGCTGCTGGTGGCCGCTGGTGAGTTCCTCGGCTCGGACAAGACGGCCGACTTGGATCGCGCCGCCCTGCCCGACCTGCGGCACATCGTCCGCGTCCCGATCGACAAGGACGACGGGACCTGGGACGAGTTCGTCGCCCGTGGCACCGACTCCGACGCCGTCGATGCCCGGGCTGCCGCGGTGAAGCCCGACGACATCTCAGACATCCTGTTCACCTCCGGCACCACCGGCCGAAGCAAAGGCGCACTGTGCGCGCACCGGCAGTCCCTGGACGCTCCCGAGGCGTGGGCGGCGTGCGGACAGGTCACCAGCGCCGACCGCTACCTCTGCATCAACCCGTTCTTCCATAACTTCGGCTACAAGGCAGGCATCCTCGCCTGCCTGCAGACCGGGGCGACGCTGATCCCCCAGTTGACGTTCGATCCGGAACAGGCGATGGCCGCGGTCCAGGAGCACCGCGTCACCGTGCTGCCGGGGCCGCCGACGATCTACCAGACGCTGCTCGACCACCCCAATCGCGGCGACTACGACCTGAGCTCGCTGCGGTTCGCGGTCACCGGCGCGGCGACGATTCCGGTTGTGCTGATCGAGCGGATGCAGTCAGAGCTCGACATCGACATCGTGCTGACGGCGTACGGGCTGACCGAGGCCAGCGGCTTCGGCACGATGTGCCGCGCCGATGACGACGCGGTCACCGTCGCCACCACGTGCGGCCGCCCGATCGCCGACTTCGAGCTGCGCATCGACGGAGCAAGCCAGGCCGGCGAGGATGGATCAAGCACCGGCGAAGTGCTGCTGCGCGGGCCCAACGTGATGCTCGGCTACCTCGACGACCCGGAGGCCACCGCGAAGACCGTCGACGGCGACGGCTGGCTGCACACCGGCGACGTCGGCTGCGTCGATCAGGCCGGAAACCTGAAGATCACCGACCGGCTCAAGGACATGTACATCTGTGGCGGGTTCAATGTGTACCCGGCCGAGATCGAGCAGGTGCTGGCGCGTCTGGACGGTGTCGCAGAAGCCGCGGTGATCGGCGTTCCCGACGAGCGACTAGGCGAGGTCGGTAAGGCCTTCATCGTCGTCAAGCCGGGTGTGAATATCGATGAGGCGGCCGTGATCGCCTATACACGTGAGCATCTGGCGAACTTCAAGACCCCGCGATCGGTGGTGTTCCTTGACGTACTACCGCGCAACCCGGGAGGCAAAGTGGTCAAACCGCAACTGCGAGAGCTGATCTGGTGACTTCTCTGACGGCTGTAGCCTTCAGCTTCTTTTCACGCAGCGTCGGCTGTATGACGGGCCAGCCCGGCCCGCAGGATGTTGCGTGCGGCGTGTTCGTCGGCGTGGGCGCGGTGCCCGCACCTTTGACAAGCGAATTCCGCTTGGGTGACGCGGTTCTCTTGGGCTGCGTGCCCGCAGGCTTCGCAGCGGTCGGAGGTGTGCCGGGGATCGACTTCGATCACAGTGCGTCCAGCGTCTTCCGCTTTGGCGCGCAGAATCGAAATGAACTGCCCCCAGGCAGCGTCACTGATGCTCAAATTCAGCCCGGCCTTCGCGGCCGCGCCGTTGGGCAGGAACTGGCCGGGGTTCTCGGGGTCGGGGACCGGTGTGGCCTGGCGCAACATGGTGGCGATGGCCAGCTTCTCCACGGCGATCAGGTCGTAGGTCTGTACGATCGTGCGGGCGGTTTTGTAGTGGAAGTCGCGGCGGCAGTTGGCGATCTTGCGGTGTCGAGCAGCCACCGTCTCACGTCGGCGTCCCCGATTGTTGGAACCCCGCTTGGCGCGGGCCAGCCGCTGCTGCGCGGCAGCCAATCCGGCGGCGGCGGTGCGAGCCCAGCGTGGATTGGGCACATGGTCGCCGTCGGAGGTGGTGGCGAAATTGGCGATCCCGACATCGACACCAGCCTGGCGGCCGGTATTGGGCAGCGGAGTGGGCGGGACGTCATCGCAGGACAGGATCAGCATCCAGCGCCGGCCCTCGCGGCGGACCTGGATGGTCTTCACCCGCCCCACCACGTCGCGGTGCGCGGTGACCTTCACTTGGCCGACGCCTTGCAGATACACCCGGCCGGTGTTGGGGTGCCAGCGGGCACCGTCACCGTCTTTGGGCCACTCCACACTATCGAACCGCGCCTTGCCTTTGAACCGCGGATACCCCGGCCTTGCCCCGACCTTCGCCCGCCGGAAGAAACCCTCAAAGGCCCGGTTGAGCCGGCGCAGCGTGGCCTGCTGGCTGGAGAACGACCACACCGCCAGATCCGGGCGCAGCGCCCGGATGTCGCTCAGCTGCGCCGATTGATCGCCGTAGTTGATGCGGGTGCGGCTGTGCCGCCAGGCGTCCCGGCGTTCCTGCAACGCCGCGTTGTACAACTCCCGATGCCCATCCAGACACGCCGCCAACGCGATGTGCTGACGCACCGTCGGACGAAGCCGCAACTTGTATGCCCGCCTCATGGGACCGCCGGAAGCCGAAAGCGAGGTTCAGCCATGACAAGACGATACAAACGGCCACCGACACTCATTCCCAGAACACCGAGTATCGTGATTCCCCTGGTGGCCAAGGCTGCCCGTTCCCTCGGAGCGCACTAATGGATCTGACTTTCGACACCGAGACTGAGGAGTTCAGAGCGGAGGTCCATGACTTTCTCGTCGCCAACAAGGAACACTTCCCCACGAAGTCGTACGACACCGCCGACGGGTTCGAGCAGCATCGGCGTTGGGACAAGGTGCTTTTCGATGCAGGCCTTTCGGTGATCACATGGCCGAAGAAGTACGGTGGCCGCGACGCCACCTTGTTGCAGTGGGTGGTCTACGAGGAGGAGTATTTCCGCGCCGGTGCACCCGGCCGGGCCAGCGCGAACGGCACCTCGATGCTTGCTCCCACGCTTTTCGCACACGGCACGGAGGAACAGCTCGACCGGGTGCTGCCGAAGATGGCCAGCGGCGAGGAGATCTGGGCGCAGGCCTGGTCGGAGCCGGAGTCCGGCAGTGACCTGGCCTCGCTTCGCTCGACTGCCACCAAGGCCGACGGTGGATGGAAGCTCAATGGGCAGAAGATCTGGAGCTCGCGGGCCCCGTTCGGCGACAGGGCATTCGGGCTGTTTCGGTCCGACCCGGACGCCGAGCGCCATAAGGGCCTCACCTACTTCATGTTCGATCTGAAGGCCGACGGCGTGACGGTCCGGCCGATCTCACAGCTCGGCGGCGACACCGGATTCGGTGAGATCTTCCTCGACGACGTCTTCGTTCCCGACCAGGACGTCATCGGCGGCGTCCATGACGGCTGGCGCGCCGCGATGAGCACGTCGAGCAACGAGCGCGGGATGTCGTTACGCAGCCCGGCGCGATTCCTCGCGCCCGCAGAGAGACTCGTGGAACGCTGGAAGGCCGACCCCGACCCGGTATTCACCGACCGGGTCGCCGACGCGTGGATCAAGGCCCAGGCGTATCGATTGCACACGTTCGGTACCGTCACTCGACTTGCCGCAGGCGGCGAGCTCGGCGCCGAATCGTCGGTGACCAAGGTCTTCTGGTCGGACCTCGACGTGGCTCTGCATCAGACGGCGCTGGACATGCGCGGTGCCGACGGTGAATTGGTCGAGTCCTGCGGACGCGAGGAGCAAAATTACAACTGGACCGAAGGGCTGCTGTTCGCGCTCGGCGGCCCGATCTACGCCGGCACCAACGAGATCCAGCGCAACATCATCGCCGAGCGCCTCCTTGGTCTGCCTCGCGAACCCAAGGGACAGACAAAATGAAGTTCGACGTAGACGAACAGCAGCGCGACTTCGCCGCGAGCATCGACGCGGCGCTCGCCGCCGCCGACGTGCCAGGCGCCGTGCGCGCGTGGGCGGCAGGCGACGCCGGTCCCGGTCGCAAAGTCTGGTCGACACTGGCAGACCTCGGCGTCACCGCGCTGCTGGTTCCCGAGCGCTTCGACGGGATCGACGCGCACGCAGTGGACCTCGTCGTCGCCGCAGAACGACTCGGGTACTGGGGCGTGCCCGGCCCGGTCACCGAATCCGTCGCGGTGGCACCGGTCCTGCTGGCCGACGACGAGCGCAGTGGTGCGCTCGCGACCGGTGAGTTGATCGCCACCGTCGCCCTGCCACCGCTCGTCCCGCGGGCGGTCGACGCCGACTCCGCCGGTTTGATCCTGCTCGCGGAGGACGGCGAGGTGCGGGACGGCACGGCGGCAGACCAACACGAGTCGGTCGACCCGGCACGCAAGCTGTTCGACATAACAGCGTCGGGCGATGCGCAGAAAGCCGACACCGCAAGAGCTTTCGAGTTCGGAGTGCTTGCGACGGCCGCACAACTGGTCGGTGCGGGCCAGGCCATGCTCGATGCATCGGTGGATTATGCGAAGCAACGCAGCCAGTTCGGCAGGATCATCGGGTCTTACCAGGCGATCAAGCACAAGCTCGCCGACGTGTACATCGCGGTCGAGTTGGCCAGGCCACTGGTGTTCGGTGCAGCGCTGTCGCTGGCTGACGCGTCGCCAGATGCCGAGCGTGATGTCAGCGCCGCGTTGGTTGCCGCCGCCGATGCCGCGCTGCTGTCGGCACGGTCGTCACTGCAGACACACGGTGCCATCGGCTTCACGCAGGAGCACGATCTGTCACTGCTGCTTTTGCGGGTGCAAGCGCTGCGGTCGGCATGGGGAGCCCCGGCGTGGCACCGCAGGCGGGTATTGGAGGCGTTGTAGTGAGTGAGGAACGGGAGCTGCTGCGCGACACCGTTGCCGCGCTGGTCGAGAAGCATGCGTCACCGGCCGCGGTGCGCGAGGCGATCGAATCGGAACGCGGCTATGACGAGTCGCTGTGGAAGCTGTTGTGCGAGCAGGTCGGTGCGGCCGCGCTGGTGGTGCCCGAGGAGTCGGGCGGCGCCGGGGGCGAACTCGCCGACGCGGCTGTCGTCCTCGAGGAGCTGGGTAGGGCGCTGGCGCCGACGCCGCTGCTGGGCACGACGCTGGCCGAACTCGCGCTGCTGGCCGCGGACGAGCCCGACACCGATGCGATCGAGCAGCTGGCCGAGGGCGCCTCGATCGGGGCGCTGGTCTTCGACGCCGACTATGTGGTCAACGGTGCCATCGCCGATGTCGTCGTCGCCACCGACGGGAAGACGCTCACCCGATGGAACACCTTCACGGCGAACCCCGTCGACACCATGGATCTGACACGTCCGTTGGCGCGGATCGAGCCGCGGGACACCACGGACATCGGCGCCGATCCCGGCCTGGCCGACGCCGCGGCGATCCTGATCGCCGCCGAGCAGATCGGCGCGGCGGCGAAGTGCCTCGACCTAACCGTCGAATACACCAAGGACCGGGTCCAGTTCGGCCGCCCGATCGGCAGCTTCCAGGCGCTCAAACACCGGATGGCCGACCTCTACGTCGCCGTGCAGTCGGCGCGGGCGGTGGTGAACGACGCCATCACCGAACCGTCGGCGACGTCGGCCGCGCTGGCCCGGGTAGCGGCCAGCGAAGCCTTCTCCACGGTGGCGGCCGAGGCGATCCAGCTGCACGGCGGCATCGCGATCACCTGGGAGCACGACATCCAGCTCTACTTCAAGCGCGCGCACGCCAGTGCGCAGCTGCTCGGACCGCCGCAGGAGCACCTGCGCAGGCTCGAATCCGAAGTGTTCTAGCGCTGAACCATCGGCAGCCCTCCACGTGTCCCCATAGGGAGCTCAAAGCAAGCACGGGGAGGAGTTCAGTAATCGATGCTCGGTATCCGAACTACCGCTGACCGGGCCGTTCACGCTGTCGAGGGGCAGCGGTGGCTCGACCAGCCAGGCTACAGACTCGAGCGCATGATGGCGCTGGGCTTCAATCTGCTCGGCGAGCGCGGTCGGCGGCTGCAGAGCGTGCTCCACGGCACGTGGCTCGGCCATCCGATTCATCCGGCGCTGACCGATGTCCCGTTGGGAGCGTGGACGGCCGGGCTGTTCCTCGACGGTGTCGATATGATCGCGCCCCACTCGGGCGAGCTCGGCCGAGCCGCGCACATCGCGAACGGCGTCGGTATCCTCGGCGGCCTCGGGGCTGCGGTGACCGGCGCCGCCGACTGGCAGTACACCCACGACACCGCGCGCCGCGTCGGGTTGACGCACGGCGTCCTCAACGCCTCGGCCCTCGGCCTGTATCTCGTCTCGTGGGTCGCTCGCAGGAGAGGCTTGTATGCGCGGGGGAGAGGCGCCGCCGTGCTGGGCTACGCGCTCGCGACAACGGCGGCCTATCTTGGCGGCGATCTGGTTCTCCGGCACCGCATCGGGGTCGACCGGTCTGAAATCAGTCTGGAGCCGCGCGACTTCGTGCCCGTACTGGCCAGCGCCGATCTATCACCCGACGAACCCCGCCGGGTAAGGCACGACGGGGTAGAGGTGGTGCTTGTTCGACGCGGCGAGAACGTCTACGCGGTCGGAGAACAGTGCTCGCACCTGTCTGCCCCGATGTCGGAAGGCTGGCTCTACCGGGGCGACCTGGTATGTCCATGGCACGGATCGCATTTCGACCTCGAAACCGGCGCCCCGGTCAACGGCCCGGCGACGGCGCCCCTCGCATGCTACGAGACGCGAATTCAGGACGGCCACATCGAAATCCGGCGACGGCCACATGTCCAAACCCCCTCTGCCGATGCCAAGTACGCGACGGCGGTGGTGTCGCGATGAATGCCGACGAAGTCCTCATCGAGGACCACAACCGGTTGCGGGAGATTCTGGGACAACTGAAGGCAACCACGACGCAGGACCACGAACGACGCCGCGATCTGCTGAACCAGCTCACCGAGGTGTTGACGGTGCACGTGCAGATCGAGGACGAACTCTTCTATCCGGCGATCGCGGAGGTCAGCACGCTACTTGGCGCTGCTCACGCTCAACACCGGCAGATCGACGACCAGCTCGCGGTCGTGCTGCGAACAGATCCTGCAGGCGACGACTTCCACACCGAGCTCGTCATGCTGGTCGCAACCCTGGAGCACCACGCAGGCGAAGAGGAGGAGCTGATGTTTCTCCAGGCCAAGGCGCTCGGTCGGGCCAAGCTGGCGAGCCTCGGCGAGCGCATGCAGAAGCGGCGTCAGCAGCTTCGCGACTCCAGGGGGAACACGACGCGGATCCGGGTGAAACGGGAGATATTGCGCCACCTAGCCTGACTTCGTGTCCGATAATCGCGTGTCGCTGCGTGCAGGAATCCCGCCGTTCTACGTGATGGACGTGTGGCTGGCCGCCGCGGAACGCCAGCGCACACACGGCGATCTGGTGAATCTGTCCGCAGGCCAGCCGAGCGCGGGCGCACCGGCGGCGGTGCGTGCCGCGGCGAGAAAAGCGCTCGACACCACCGTCCTCGGTTACACCGTCGCGCTGGGCATCCCCGAACTGCGCACCGCGATCGCGAATTCCTATCAGCTGCAGCACGGGCTCGGCGTAGACCCGAACGAGGTGGTGATCACCACCGGCTCCTCGGGCGGATTCCTGTTGGCGTTCCTTGCGTGCTTCGACGTGGGTGACCGGGTAGCGATCGGCAGCCCCGGGTATCCGTGCTACCGCAACATTCTTTCGGCGCTCGGCTGCGAGGTGGTCGAAATCCCGTGCGGACCGCAGACCAGGTTTCAACCCACCGCACAGATGCTCGCCGAGCTGGATCCACCGGTGCAGGGTGTGATCGTGGCCAGCCCGGCGAACCCCACCGGCACGGTGATTCCTCCCGAGGAGCTGGCGGCGATCGCGTCGTGGTGCGCGGGGTCGGGAGTCCGGCTGATCAGCGACGAGGTTTACCACGGCCTGGTGTACGAGGGTGCCCCGGAAACCAGCTGCGCCTGGCAGACATCGGGGGATGCCGTTGTGGTGAACAGCTTCTCGAAGTACTTCGCGATGACGGGGTGGCGGCTGGGCTGGCTGCTGGTGCCGCGGGAACTGCAGCGCGCGGTGGACTGCCTGACCGGAAACTTCACCATCTGCCCGCCGGTGCTATCCCAGATGGCCGCGGTGGCGGCGTTCACGCCCGAGTCGACCGCCGAGGCGGACGGTCTGCTTCACCATTACGCCGCCAACCGCAGGCTGCTGCTCGACGGGTTGCCGAGGATCGGGATCGATCGGCTGGCCCCGACCGACGGCGCGTTCTACGTCTACGCCGACGTGTCGCACCTGACGGGTGATTCGCTGTCGTTCTGCTCAAAGCTTCTGGCCGACACCGGGGTTGCCATCGCGCCGGGCATCGATTTCGACACCGCACGCGGCGGCTCGTTCGTGCGCCTGTCCTTCGCGGGGCCGACGAGCGACATAAGCGAGGCGTTGCGCCGCATCGGCGCCTGGCTCGGCTAGGGGCGTGTACCGCCCTCGGGGGACCGGGCACCCAAGCGAGAAGGTCTCGAACGCCGTCGTTGTAGACGACGCTGTTGGGCACGTCGCCCACGACGTCGAGATAGAGCTTGCCAGTATGCGAGCCGCCCGGAGGACCGCGCCTCCGACGCCTGCATCGGCGACGACGGGGTCCGAGCTCTCAGGGCGTCAGTCGCTCCTGGTTACCGAATGGCTTGATGCTGTCGGCCGCCGAAGCCGGCGCGACGGTGGCGGCACCGACGCCGAACGTGATCGCGGTGGCGGCGCCAGCTCCCGCTAGCTTCTTGATGTTCACCATGACTCCCCTCGTCGGCCCTGGTGTTATAAGCGAGCCGTACCGCGGAAGCGGCGTCTGAAACGCACCATCGGCACCCGGACCCATCCCGATACACATCAGCGAAATCGAAACACGCATCGGCATCGCCATCGCGCGGCGTAGTCAGCGTGCGCTCCACCCGCCGTCCATGCTGTACGACGCGCCGGTGACCATTCCGGCCCGGGCCGAGGCGAGCCAGCCCACCAGTTCGGCAACTTCTTCCGGTTCGACCAGCCGCTTTATCGCGCTCTCCTTCAGTAGGACCTCCTCCACGACTTCCTGCTCGGGAATGCCGTGGGTGCGGGCCTGGTCGGCGATCTGCTTGGTCACCAAAGGGGTGCGCACGTATCCGGGGTTGACGCAATTACTCGTCACACCGTGTTGGCCGCCCTCGAGCGCGGTGACCTTCGACAGACCCTCTAGCGCGTGTTTCGCGGTGACGTAGGCGACCTTGTATTCGGAGGCCCGAATGCCGTGCACCGACGAGATATTGATTATTCGCCCGAACTCATGGGAGTACATGTGCGGCAACGCAGCACGGATCAACAGAAACGGTGCCTCCACCATGAGCGTGAGCATTCTCCGGAAGCGATCGGGCGGGAATTCCTCGATCGCAGCGATGCTCTGGATGCCCGCGTTGTTCACCAGGACGTCGGTTTCGAGCTTCAGCATCTCCAGCGGCCCGGCATCGGAAAAGTCGACGGCCCATGCCTTTCCGCCGATCTCCTGCGCCACCGACTTGGCGCCGGCGTCGTCGATGTCGGCGACGGTCACCACCGCTCCCCGCGCCGCAAGCTCGTGGGCGCACGCCGCCCCGATGCCGCTGGCCGCTCCGGTGACCAGCGCGGTGCGTCCGTCTAGGTCAGTCATGCCAGGCATGGGGGTGAGTATTCATGCGGGCATCGGAAGCCGCAATGGCGGTGAACGCAACAAAAAAGGGGCACCCGCGGTGGGGTGCCCCTTTGTCGTGTCTCGTGGCTCAGCGGCTCTGCTGCACGCCGGTGTCCACCTGCGGCACGCTCACGTGCTGATGGATGTCGTTCAGCCAGGTCAGATGATCTACACCAGCCGAAGCGGGAGCGGCTAGGCCGAGGAAGGCCGCAGTCAGACCGCTGGCGATGATGGTGGCAAACCCGAACTTCTTCATTTTGATGCCTTCGTCTTTCTTCTGTGTGGTGTTCCAGCCTTGGTGGCCCGAACGCCGTGTTGCCGGTGTTTTGATTCTTCTTACGCCGGTCTGATGGTGTAAACAGTGAGGTCAAGGGTTTAATTCCGGTGGCAGCAATTGGTGGTCGGTTGGCAGGAATCGCACACTTTGACAGCCCGAAACCGTTGCCGTGGGTCTCATCTCGCGCTGGGAAGTGGCTCCCGTCAAAACTCAAAGGATGCCGCGCGGGCAAAACGAGGCTGCGCCGAAGCCTTGCGCGTGCCGCGCACCACCTGCTGCAGTCATGGGCATGCCGTTCATCGATCACCCAAAGGGCAGGGCTTACTACCGCCATTGGGCCGCCGAGGAGCCACGGGCCGCCGTCGTCTTCCTACACGGCTTCGGTGAGCACACGGGCGTCTACCACCGATACGGCTTCGCGCTCAACGCGGCCGGCTTCGATCTGTGGGCCGTCGACCAGTTCGGTCATGGGCTCAGCCCGGGCCCTCGCGGTGACTTCGGCTCGGTCGAAGACAGTTCGGATCTGGCCGACGCGCTGACTGAGATCGCGGAAGGTGAACGACCCGGGCTGCCGCTGATCGCCCAGGGGCATTCGTTCGGTGCGGTGGTTACCCTGTTGCGGCTGCTCGACCAGCCCGACCGCTACCGTGCCGGGGTCGTTTCCGGCGCCCCGCTGGTTCCGATCCCGGAGATGCTCGACTCGGACAGCTCGTTCGACCTGGACCCGCACTGGCTGTCCAACGATCCGTTCTATCTCGATTCGCTCGAAAACGACCCGCTGGCGTTCGTGGACGCCGACAGTGCGCCGTTGGCCCGCGCGCTCGACACGGCATGGGACCGGTTCGGCCGCGACCTGCCGAACTTGGCGGTGCCCACGCTTGCCCTGCACGGCGTCGCGGATCCCATCGCGGCGATCGGCGCGGTGCAGGCATACGCCGAGCAGATAGAACCCTTGCAGCTCAAGGAGTTTGCCGGCGGGCACCACGACATCCTCAACGAAACGATGTACCGCGAGGTGGCGAGCGCGATCATCACGTTCATCGGCGAGCAGATTTAGTCGCAGCGCCTAAAGCCAGGTGTCCTCGGTGGTGGTGGTGAGGAATGCCTCGAGGTCGTCGCGCCACTGCGCGGGAGTGTTCTTGTCGGGCTCGATCCCGGTGTACTGGCCGCGGTAGAACAGCAGCGGCCGCGGCTTCTTGTGCGGGACGTCTGACAACGTATGCACGGCACCGAAAACCACGAGATGATCGCCGCCGTCGTGCACCGAGTGTATGGTGCAGTCGATGTGCGCCAGCGTGTCCTTGATCACCGGCGAACCCAGTTTCGATGGGCTCCAGTCGATTCCGGCGAATTTGTCGGGCTCCTTCGAGCCGAATCGGGCCGAAACGTCCTTCTGCTTCTCGTGCAGCACATTGACACAGAACTTGCCGGTGGCCTCGATCGCCTTCCATGATCGTGACACTTTGGTCGGGCAGAACAGAACCATTGGCGGTTCCAACGACAGTGCGGCGAACGACTGACAGGCGAATCCGACCGGCGCGGCGTCATGCATCGTGGTGATCACGGTGATGCCGGTGCAGAACTGGCCGAGCACATTTCGGAATGTGCGGGGGTCCATCGGCTCGTGAGCCATTAACCTTTGAAGCCGACGCTGAAGTCGTGTCCCCATAGACTGACGGCGGTGCTCTCCCGCGCAACCCAGTCGTCGTCGTCGACTTGGCGCCCCTCACAGCCGAATTCGATGTCGAAGCCGCTCGGTGTCTTCATGTAGAAGGACAGCATCAGGTCGTTGACGTGCCGGCCAAGGGTCGCCGACATCGGCACCTTGCGGCGTAGCGCGCGGTCAAGGCACAGCCCGACGTCGTCGGAGTTCTCGACCTCCACCATCAGGTGCACGATGCCGCTGGGCGTCTCGCCAGGCATGAATGCCAGGCTGTGGTGCCTGGGGTTGACGCCGAAGAACCGCAGCCACGCGGGCGGTCCGTCGGCGGGCCTGCCCACCAGTTGTGGTGGCAGCCGCATGGAGTCGCGCAGATAGAAACCGAGCACGTCGCGGTAGAAATGCAGCGACTCCGCGTCGTCACGGGTGGTCAGCACCACATGGCCCAGTCCCTGCTCACCGGTGACGAACTTGTGACCGTACGGACTCACGACCCGCCGGTGTTCGAGTGCGGCGCCGTGAAACACCTCGAGGCGGTTACCGGACGGGTCCTGGAACCGGATCATCTCGTCGACCCGCCGGTCGGCGAGCTCGGCTTGCGTGGCCTCCTTGTACGGCGTGCCCTCCATATCGAGGCGAGCCCGAATATCCTGCAGTCCCGCGGCATTCGCGGTCTCCCACCCGGACTCAAGCAGACGGTCGTGCTCGCCAGGCACGATCACCAGCCGGGCGGGAAAGTCGTCCATCCGCAGGTACAACGCGCCGTCGGTCGAACCTTGGCCCTCGACCATGCCGAGCACCTTGAGCCCGTATTCGCGCCAGGCCGCCATGTCGCTGGCCTCGATGCGTAGGTAGCCCAGTGATCGGATGCTCATGACCCGCCTCCCAGGAAGTCGATGGTGAGCTTGTTGAATTCGTCGAACTTCTCCAACTGGGCCCAGTGTCCGCACTGCCCGAAGACGTGCAGCTGCACCCGAGGGATCTGCTTGAGTGCCACCAAAGCTCCGTCGAGCGGGTTGACCCGATCCTCCCGGCCCCAGATCAGTAGTACCCGCTGGCGGAGCTTGTACACCTCACGCCACATCATGCCGAGCTCAAAGTCGGGGCCCGCGAACGACTTTCCCATCGCCTTGGCGGCGGCAAGCGACTCGGGCTGGCTGGCGATCGCGAACCGCTCGTCGATCAGCTCAGGGGTGACGAGCTTCTGGTCGAAGACCATGATGCGCAGGAATTTCTCCATGTTCTCGCGCGTCGGCGCGGCGGTGAACTTGCCCAGCAGCTTGACGCCTTCGGTCGGATCCGGCGCGAACAGGTTCACCGAGAGCCCGCCGGGGCCCATCAGCACCAGCCTGCCGGCCCGGTCGGGGTTGTCGAGCGCGAAACGAACAGCGGTGCCACCGCCGAGCGAATTGCCCACCAGCGCGGCGCGTTCGATGTTGAGGTGGTCGAACAGGTTCAGCAACGCCGTGGCGCTGTAGCGGTTGTACTGCTCGTGCTCGCTGTGCTTGTCGGAGTGGCCGTAGCCCGGCTGGTCGACGGCCAGCACATGGAAGTGCAGCGCTAGCACCGCGATGTTCTTGGAGAAGTTCGACCAGCTCGACGCGCCAGGCCCCCCGCCGTGCAGCAGCACAACGGTCTGGTCGTTGCCCACACCGGCTTCGTGGTAGTGCAGGCGCATGTCATCCCGCACCTGCGCATAGCGTGAGGTCGACTCGAACGTGATCTCTTGCTGTTGTGCGGCTTCGGCGGCGAACGACGTCATCAGACCATCGTGTCCTGGGGCGGCAGCCCGAATTCGTTGTTCCCGAAGATCAGGTAGGCCCGCTCGGGATCGTTGGCGGCATGCACGCGACCGGCGTGTGCGTCGCGCCAGAACCGTTGCACCGGAGCGTCGTTGTTCAGCGCGGTCGCACCCGACGCCTCGAACAGCCGGTCGATGGACGCGATGGCACGCCCGGTGGCGCGCACCTGGTCACGACGGGCGCGCGCACGCAGCTCGAACGGAATCTCCTTGTCCGCCTCCAGGAGTGCATACTCGTCGCCGACGTTGCCGATCAACTGCCGCCAGGCGGCGTCGATGTCACTGGCCGCCTCGGCTATGCGCACCTTCGCGAACGGATCGTCCTTGGCCTTTTCTCCCGCGAACGCGGCACGAACGCGCTTGCCCTGATGTTCGACGTGGGCATCGTAGGCGCCGTAGGCCATGCCGACGATCGGCGCCGAAATCGTGGTGGGATGCACGGTGCCCCAAGGCATCTTGTACACCGGCGCGGTGTTGGTCTTCAGGCCGCCCGCGGTGCGATCGTTCATCGACTTGTACGACAGGAACCGGTGCCGCGGCACGAACACGTCCTTGACCACCAGCGTGTTGCTGCCGGTTCCGCGCAACCCGACCACATGCCACACGTCGTCGATTCGGTACTCGGTGCGCGGGATCAGGAAGCTGCCGAAGTCCACCGGCTTGCCGTCCTTGATGACCGGGCCGCCAACGAACGTCCACGACGCGTGGTCACACCCCGACGACCAGTTCCACGAGCCACTTACGAGGTAACCGCCGTCGACGACATGGCCCGCGCCCATCGGCGCGTACGAGGAGGAGACGCGGACAGTCGGATCGTCGCCCCACACCTCTTCCTGGGCCTGCTGGTCGAACAACGCGAGATGCCAGTTGTGCACGCCAACGATCGAGCTGACCCACCCGGTGGAGCCGCACGCCGTCGCGATCCGCCGCACCGCCTCGTAGAAGGACGTCGGATCGCACTGCAGGCCGCCCCACTGCTCGGGCTGGAGGAGTTTGAAGAAGCCGACCTCATCGAGTTCGGCGACCGTCTCGTCGGGCAGTCGCCGGAGATCCTCTGTCGCCTGCGCTCGCTTGGCGATGAGCGGCAACAGGTCGTCGATGCCGGCTAGGACCGACTGCACGTCACGCTGTTCAATGGACGTCACTGATTTGCCTCCCGGGAGAACGGACCTGAAGGAAAGATTAGAACACGTTACGATTTGTGTCGAGCAGGGCATTCCTACGGCAGCTAGACCTGCGCACATGCATTTCTGTAACCTGTTCTAGTTATAGCCTGTCAGGCTAGGAAAGAAAGGGCACCGCGTGACGGAGGAGCCGCTCGGTAGCCACGTGCTGGAACTGCAGGTGGCCGACGTCGTCAAGGAGACCGACGACGCGCGCTCCCTGGTGTTCGCCGTGCCCGACGGCGTCGATATCCCGGCAGAGAGGCTCCAGTACACGCCCGGGCAGTTCCTGACATTGCGGGTGCCCAGTGACCGCACCGGCTGCGTGGCGCGCTGCTACTCGCTGTGCAGCTCGCCGTTTACCGGTGATCCGCTGACCGTCACGGTCAAGCGCACCGACGGTGGCTACGCATCGCACTGGCTGTGCGACAACGCCCACCCCGGCATGCGGATCCACGTGCTCGCTCCGTCGGGCAACTTCACGCCCAAGACACTGGACACCGACTTCCTGCTGCTGGCCGCGGGCAGCGGCATCACGCCGATGATGTCCATCTGCAAGTCAGCTCTCGCCGAGGGCAGCGGCAGGGTCGTGCTGATCTACGCCAACCGCGACGAGCAGTCCGTCATCTTCGGCGCAGGCCTGCGCGAACTGGCCGCCAAGTACCCCGACCGGCTGACCGTCGTGCACTGGCTGGAATCCGTGCAGGGCCTGCCGAGTGCGGCCGCGCTGGCCGCCCTGGCCGTGCCGTACGTCGGCCACGACGCCTACATCTGCGGGCCAGGGCCGTTCATGAACGCCGCCGAAGAAGCGATGAAGAGTGCGGGAGCGCCAAACGACCGCATCCACATCGAGGTGTTCAAGTCGCTGGAGTCGGACCCGTTCGCCGCGGTGGTGATCGAGGAGGACGACAGCGACGAAGGGCCGGCCACCGCGATCGTCACCCTCGACGGAGAGACGCACGAGGTCCGCTGGCCGCGCAACGCCAAGCTGCTCGACGTACTGCTCGACAAGGGACTCGATGCGCCGTTCTCCTGCCGCGAGGGCCACTGCGGTGCGTGTGCGGTGCTGAAGAAGAGCGGCGACGTCGCGATGGAAGTCAACGACGTGCTCGAGCAGCAGGACCTCGACGAGGGCCTGATCCTCGGTTGTCAGGCGAGACCGCGGTCGGATTCAGTCGAAGTCACCTACGACGAATAACGAGGGGGATACCTTCCCCACAATGAACCGGCTCGCAGCAGCAAGTGTGGCGGCACTGCGGACAGCAGTGCTCACGCACCCGGCGTTGGCCACGACCGCGTCCAACACGGCCACCACGTCAATTCCCGTCGACCCGGCGACTCAGATCGAAATGCATGTCACCGCCAACTGCGTATCGGCGGAGCACAGATGCTTGTTCAACACAGCCGCCAACCTGTTGACACCGGATGGCCCAACCGGATTCCCCGGCGACACGTGGGCCCGCCACACGATCACGCTGCGCAGTCCGGACCGCGCGGTAGGCAGGAAGCCGGGTACAGCGCCCCTTCGGGCAACCCCCGGGAGGTCAAGGGGGCCAATCACGACAACGTGCTGTCGAAGATGTACAAGGAGCCCACCAGCGTCGAAATCTCGGTGACCTACTTCGGTGGCGGACCGATCGAGCGCTTTCAGAGCGACGGTGACTCGGTGCCCACCGACTGGAGCACCGGCCAGCCGAATACGCGGGCAGTTTTCTTCGCATGCTCGCAGATCCAGGTGGTGTACTCCGGGGTGAACCTCACCACCCCCACCGCATGCGCGCAAACCACCTTCAACTGACGTTCAGCGCGGCAGACCCAGCAGCCGTTCGCCGGCCATCGTGAGCAGGATCTGCTCGGTGCCGCCCGCGATGGTCAGACAGCGCACGTTGAGGAAGTCGTGCACGGGCTTGTTGTCGACGACACCCGCCCCGTCGGAAATGTCCATCCGGAATTCCGAGAGCGTCTGCCGGTACCGCACGCCGATCAGCTTGCGGGCGCTGGCCTGCGGGCCCGGGTCGGCACCGCCGACGGCCAGCTGCGCGATGCGCTGGTCGAGCAGCGAGCCGACCTGAGCTGCGACGATCAACCGGCCTAGACGGTCCTGCACAGCCGGGTCCAACTCGAGCTCGGCCACCGTGCGCAGCAGCTCTTCCATCGGATTGCCGAGCGCGGTGCCGTGTGCCATCGCGACTCGTTCGTTGGCCAGCGTGGTGCGCGCCAGCCGCCACCCGTCGTTCACGTCGCCCACCACCATCTCGTCGGGCACGAAGACGTCGTCGAAGAACACCTCGTTGAACAGATCGTCGCCGGTGATCTCCCGCAGCGGCCGGATGTCGATGCCCGGCGAGGACATGTCGACGAGGAAGTATGTGATGCCCTTGTGCTTCGGTGCGTCGGCGTCCGTCCGGGCCAAGCACACACCCCACTGCGCCTTGTGTGCCGCCGACGTCCACACCTTCTGCCCGGTGAGCTTCCAACCGCCCTCGGCGCGAACGGCTTTGGTCCGCAGCGACGCCAGGTCGGATCCGGCGCCGGGCTCGCTGAACAGCTGGCACCAGATCAGCTCGCCGCGCAGCGTCGCGGGCACGAACCGCTCCACCTGTTCGGGGCTGCCGTGCTCGAGGATGGTCGGCGCCGCCCACCAGCCGATCACCAGATCGGGACGCTCGACGCCCGCGGCGGCCATCTCCCGGTCGATCAGCAGCTGCTCGGCAGGCGAGGCTGCGCGGCCGTACGGCCGCGGCCAGTGCGGTGCCTGCAGCCCGGCCTCGGCGAGCGCGATCTGGCGCTTCTCGACCGGCAGGGCGGCGACTTCGGCGACCGCCGCGGCGATTTCGGGTTGTAGATGCTCGACCGATTCCAAGTCGATGTGCAGTTCGCGACGGACGCCGTATTGCGTCAGCGACGCGACCCTGCGCAGCCAGCGCGACGGGCCGCCGAGGAACTGCGAAATCCCGTATGCACGGCGCAGATACAAGTGCGCGTCGTGCTCCCATGTGATGCCGATGCCGCCGAGTATCTGGATGCAGTCCTTCGCATTGGCCTTGGCCATCTCGATGGCCGCGGCGGCCGCGACGGCGGCGGCGATCGACAGCTGCGGATCGTCGGGACCGTTCGCGGCTGACGCCGCAGCCGATGCTGAATCCATAGCGGCCACCGCGACCTGCTCGGATCGCAGCAGCATCTCGGCGCACATGTGCTTGATCGCCTGGAAGCTGCCGATCGGCTTGCCGAACTGCTCGCGAACCTTCGCGTATTCGGTGGCGGTCTGCAGTGTCCACCTGGCCAGCCCGGCGGCCTCGGCCGCCAGCACGGTCGCGGCGATATCCTCGACCCGTTGCCTCGACACGGGCAGGACCTCGGCGGGTGCGTCGGTGAGCACAACCCGGGCCAGCGGGCGGGAGAAGTCGGTAGGTGTCAGCGCTTCGACCGTGACGCCGTCGGCGGTCGCGTCGACGAGAAGGAAGGTGTCGTCGGCGGGCAGCAGCAGCACCCCGGCGGCGTCGGCGCCCAAGACGTATTCGGCGATGCCCGATGCCTTGCCGCTGTCGTGTCTCAGTTCGGCGGCCAACGCCAGCCCCGCGGTGCGCTCCCCGGACGCCAGCGCCTCCAACAGGTCGGCCCGCGAACCCGGCACGACCAACGTGGCAATGGCCGTTGTGGCGATCGGACCGGGCACCATCGCGGCGGCGGCCTCGTCGACCATCGCGCAGAGGTCGTCGACCGCACCGCCGGCTCCGCCGGATTCTTCGGGCAAGGCCACCCCGAAGATGCCGAGTTGAGCCAGGCCCGCATACGGCGCGCGCCACGCCTGCGGGTCCCCCTGCTCGACCTCGCGAGCGGCCTTCGCGGCGTTGGATCCCCCGGCCCAGCTACGGACCAGTTCACGAGCGGCAAACTGCTCGTCGGCGACGGTGGCTGACGCCTGCGACATTTTGAGGACTCCTATGCCTTCGTGCGAGAAGATCATGCTTCCCACTAGAACGTGTTCTAATAGTGCCAGCGTTCGAGCGTCAAGTCGACCGCCATAGCAGCAGGACACGTCGGTGTCGTCGAGGCACTGAGGTGAGAAATCCGGAATCGGCATGCGTATCGTTTTCACCGAGACCGCATGATGAAGGAGCCGTCCGCACCGATGTCGTCGCCAGCACAAACCAACCCGTCCTCGGGGTCTGAGTCGCGACCGCCTCAGGTGATGCCGGTGTCCGTCCTCGCCGAGTCCGAGCTCGGCTCCGAAGCGCAGCGGGAACGCCGCAAGCGCATCCTCGACGCCACCCTGGCCATCGCCTCCAAGGGTGGCTACGAGGCCGTTCAGATGCGTGCCGTCGCAGAACGCGCCGACGTCGCGGTCGGCACCCTGTACCGCTACTTCCCGTCCAAGGTGCACCTGCTGGTGTCGGCCCTCGGTCGGGAGTTCGAACGCATCGACGCCAAGACCGACCGCTCGGCACTGACCGGCGGCACGCCGTACCAGCGGCTGAATCTCATGGTCGGCAAGCTGAACCGGGCGATGCAGCGCAATCCGCTGCTGACCGAGGCGATGACCCGCGCGTTCGTGTTCGCCGACGCGTCCGCCGCCGGTGAGGTTGATCACGTCGGCAAGCTGATGGACTCGATGTTCGCGCGCGCCATGAGTGAGGGCGAGCCCACCGAGGATCAGTACCACATCGCCAGGGTCATTTCGGACGTCTGGCTGTCCAATCTGCTGGCCTGGCTGACCCGCCGGGCGTCGGCGACCGACGTCAGCAAGCGGCTCGACCTTGCCGTTCGTTTGCTTATCGGAGACGGGGAGCACCCTAAGATCTAGCGGGTGACGCAGGAGTTACCGCAGGAACTGAAGCGCGCCCTCGCGACTGTTGCGCGCGTTCCCCGGGTACTGATCGCCTGCGACTACGACGGCACCATGGCGCCCATCGTCGCCAACCCCGACGACGCGCGTCCGCTCACCGAATCGGCCGCCGCGATGCGCGAGCTTGCGGCGCTCCCGTCGACCGTCGCCGCGCTGATCTCAGGGCGGGCGTTACGCGATCTGGCGACGCTGTCCCGAATGCCCGCCGAGGTCCACCTGGTCGGCAGCCACGGCTCGGAGTTTGACACCGGGTTCGTGCATGGCATCGATGACGCGGCGAAGGGTCTGCTGGGCAAGATCAAGGATGCGCTCAGCGCGATCGCCGCCGAGTACCCGGGCGTGGCGATTGAGATCAAGCCGGCCAGCATCGCGCTGCATGTGCGCAACGCCGAGCCTGCCGACGCCGACGCGGCACTGAAGAAGGCGATGTCCAGCGCGCAGGGATGGAATGCCCAGATCACCGAGGGCAAGGCGGTACTGGAGTTCGCGGTGATCCAGACTGACAAGGGTCAGGCGCTCGATATCCTGCGGCACCAGCAGGGCGCCTCTGCCGCAGTCTTTTTCGGCGACGACGTGACCGACGAGAAGGCGTTCCGCCGGCTGCACGGCCCCGATGTCGGGGTCAAGGTGGGCTCCGGCGAGACGCTGGCCGATTACCGGGTGGAGTCGCCCGAGGATGTCGCCTCGGCGCTGGCCTTCCTGCTCGAGTGCCGCCGAACGTGGTTGCTCGGTGGGCATTCCACGCCGATCGAGCGGTTGACGATGTTGTCGAACGCCAGCACGGTTGCGCTGCTCACGCCCGAAGCCGACGTGGTGTGGATGTGTCATCCGCAGGCCGATTCCGCAGCGGTATTCGCCAGACTGCTCGGCGACGCGAACGCCGGTCACTTCGGGATCGGTCCGGAGCGGGAGGCGCTGCCGCTGAGCCAGCGCTACATCGACGGCACGATGACCGTCGAAACCCGTTGGGCCAGCCTGCTGGTGACCGATTACCTGTCGCACGACGTCGGGGCGGGGCGTACCGATCTGATCCGGGTGATCAGCGGGCAGGCCAAGGCCGTGGTGTCGTTCGCGCCTCGACCCGAGTTCGCCCAGGCGCCGGTTCACCTGCGAGCCGACGAAGGCGGGCTGCGCGTGTTCGCCACCAACGAGCCGATGGTATTGCGGGCGCCCGGCGTGGAGTGGGAGATCACCCAGGATGGCATTCACGAAACCGCTCGCGCACTCGTCGATCCGTCACAAGGTCCGGTTGTTCTCGAATTGCGTTGCGGCACGGAGGATTTGTCCGATAGTCCGGTCGACGAGGATTCCCGCCGCGAACGGGCCGAGAGCTACTGGCGAGACTGGGCCGAAACGCTGACGCTGCCGGAGCTGAATCAGTCGCTGATGAAGCGGTCGGCGCTGACGCTGCGCGGGC
Organism: uncultured Actinomycetota bacterium; assembly: GCA_963804905.1. Taxonomy (GTDB): domain Bacteria; phylum Actinomycetota; class Actinomycetes; order Mycobacteriales; family Mycobacteriaceae; genus Mycobacterium. The sequence continues at coordinate 60,842 of CAWDSB010000004.1, forward strand.
TCGTGCACGCCGACACCGGCGGGATCATGGCCGCGGCGACCACGTCGTTGCCCGAAGATATCGGCGGAGTCCGTAACTGGGACTACCGCTACTGCTGGATCCGCGACGCGGCGATGACCGCGGCCTCGCTGGTGTCGTTGGGTTCCACCGCCGAGGCAGAGGGCTATCTGAACTGGCTGCACGGGGTGATCGAGAGCATGCACGGGCCGGAGCGGCTACACCCGCTCTACGCGCTGTCCGGCGCGATTCTCGGGCCGGAGGCCGTCATCGACTCGCTGCCCGGTTACGCCGGTTCGCGGCCGGTGCGTGTCGGCAACGCGGCGAATGCCCAAGTGCAGCTTGACGTCTTCGGGCCGGTGGTGCAGTTGGTCTCCGACCTCGTCCACAAACGCGTGTCCAGCGGGCAGCCCGACGCGCTCACCGACGCCGACTGGAACCTGGTCAGCGAGATGGTGTTCGCCGTCGAAAGTCGCTGGGCCGAGCCGGATCACGGCATCTGGGAGATCCGAGGGGCGCCGCGTCACCATGTGTACTCGAAGGTGATGTGCTGGTTGACTGTCGATCTGGCCCTGAAGCTGGCCGCCGAGTTCGGCAGAGAGGCGCCGCCGGGGTGGGCGACGCTACGCGACGTGATCTCCCAGCAGGTCCAGGATCGCGGATGGAACGACGAGGTGCAGTCCTACACCGCGGCCTACGACGGAAGAGACCTGGACGCGGCGACGCTGCACATCGGCCTGTCCGGCCTCATCGAGCCATCCGATCCGCGGTTCGCCGCCACAGTCGTCGCGACGGAGGCCGAGTTGCGCAGCGGTGCAACCGTTTACCGCTATCGCAGCGACGACGGTCTGCCGGGTACCGAAGGCGGCTTTCACCTCTGCGCGGCGTGGTTGGTCGAGGCCTACCTGCTGACCGACCAGCGGTCGCAGGCGGAGGCGTTGTTCGATCGCCTCGTCACCGCCGCCGGACCGACCGGCCTGCTGTCTGAGGAGTACGACCCGGTCGCCGAGCGCGCGCTCGGTAATCATCCGCAGGCCTACAGCCACCTCGGGTTGTTGCGCTGCGCCCAGCTGCTCGGTGCCTGAACCTCAAACGGGCGGCCCAGAGGTGCGGCCGCGAATCAGTTCGGTGTCGAGCACGTCGATTACCGGTAGACCGGACCGCGGCGGGCTGTGCAGCAGATGGCCTGCGCGCCTGCCCTTCTCCAGGCTCGGCTGCCGGACCGTGGTCAGGCCGCGACCCAACGCATCTGGAATACCGTCGAACCCGGTCACCGTCATCTGCCCCGGCACGTAGATACCCCTGCCGCGCAGGTAATCCATCGCCGAGAGCGCCAGCACATCCGCCGTGCACATCAGCGCGGTGATGCGCGGATTGGCTGCGAGGGCAACCTCAGCCGCCACCCCACCCGAAGTCGGTTGGTGCTCATAGCTTTCCACCACGGTCAGCGAATGCCGATCCAGGCCCGCGTCGGTCATTGCGTCGTATACACCTTGTATGCGCTCACGCTGAACATGGAAGTGCGGGGTCTGCAGCCGATCGGGACTCGCCACCGCAGGCCCGTCGCTGCCCGGCGGACGGTCCCTGCCCAATCGCATCGTGAGCAGCCCGATGTCCCGGTGGCCGAGCTCCACAACATATTTGGCGAGCTCAGCCATCGCTGCCCTATCGTCGATGCAGACCCGTGAGGTGCCCGGCACGTCCTTGGGCTGGTCGACGACGACGACCGGCAGTTGTCGCTGCAGCACGACCTGCACATACGGGTCGTCGTCGGAAGTCGAATACACCACGAAGCCGTCGACGCCTGCCGAAAGAACGGCGGCCGACCCGTCGCTCACCGTTCGGTTCGGTCCCACAGCGATCAGCAAAAGCCCCTGACCCGCGTCGTCGCACGACTCGGCGAGGCCCGCGACGAAGTCCAGCGCCGCGGGATCGCTGAACGAATAGTTCAGCGGTTCGGTCATCATCAGGCCTACCGCGCCTGCCTTGCGGGTGCGCAGCGACCGCGCCACCGGGTCGGGCCCCGCATACCCCAGCCGCTTCGCCGTGGCGAGAACACGTTCGCGCAGATCGGCCGACAGTTGGTCGGGCCGGTTGTACGCGTTGGAAATCGTGGTGCGGGAGACCTTGAGTTCGGCCGCCAGTGAAGCCAGCGTTGCCCGACGCCGCGGCGTGGGACTTCTGGACATGCTGTGACGTTAGCGGATGCGGCTGGCACCCTCGTTACCTGTGCGTTAGAGTTATTGGAAACGGTTTTCATTTGTATTTAGGAGGGGCCGTGCGCAGGTCGGCGACCACGCTGGCAATCGGTCTGACGGCAGTCGCGCTCGCCGTGGCCGGTTGTACCAAGGACGGCCGATCGGGTCACGACAACGCCTCAGTCACCGTCGTGGCATCCACCGATGTATGGGGCAGCGTGGCCAGCGCGGTCGCGGGACAACACGCGTCGGTCAAATCGATCGAGAGCGGCGTTGCCGCCGACCCGCATTCCTATGAAGCCACCCCCGCCGATGTGGCGGCGATGGACGACGCGTCGCTGGTGGTCTACAACGGCGGTGGCTACGACCACTGGGTGGACGACGTGGTGTCCGGCGATTCCGAACTCGACGCGATCGACGCCTACTCGCTGCGCGGCACCGACCAGAAGGCCAATGAACATGTCTTCTACGACGTGGACATCGCCAAGGCCGTCGCCGCGAAGATAGCCGACCGACTCGCCGAGATCGAGCCAGCGCACGCAGACGAATACCGAGCGAACGCAGTCGAATTCGGTCGGCAGGTCGACGCGATCGCCGAGTCCGAGCGGGCGATCGGGAAAGCGCACCCGTCGGGGTCGGTCGTCGCGACCGAGCCGGTGGCGTACTACCTGCTGCGCAATGCCGGAATCACCGACCTCACCCCGCCGGGTTTCGCGAGCGCAGTCGAGGAGGGCGACGACCCGTCCCCGGCCGACGTCGCCGCGATGCTCGACCTGATCGATACCCACCAGGCGTCGGTGCTGCTGTTCAACCCGCAGACCCAGACGGCGGCCACCAAACAGATCGAGGACGCCGCCAGCAAGGCGTCACTCCCTGTGGTCACGGTCAGCGAGACGCTGCCGACCGGTGTGGACTATCTGACGTGGCAGCGCAACACCGTCGACGACCTGGCCGGCCAGTTCAACAATGCACCACAGGCGAATCGGTAGTCACGTGGCTGACCCTGCCGACGTCGTCGCCGACCTGAGTGGTGGCCGGCTTGCCTTCGGGGACCGGGTGTTGTGGGACCACCTCGACCTGACGGTGCGGGCAGGTGAATTCATCGCCGTGCTGGGGCCGAACGGAACGGGAAAGACCTCGCTTCTGAAGGTGCTTCTCGGCGAACTCCCGCTGACCAAAGGCACGGTCGCCGTCGCGGGCAAACCGGTCACCGAAGGCAGCGACCTCATCGGCTACGTCCCGCAGCACCGATCGGTGGACCGCGGCCTGACACTGCGGGGCCGGGATCTGGTCGGGCTGGGTCTGGACGGCCACCGGTGGGGCATGACGAGCCTGCGGCCGGCCGACCGGTCGCGACGACGCGCGGCCGTGCAGACGGCGCTGCGGCAGGTGAACGCCGACCGCCTAGCCACCGTGCCGGTGGGCGTGATGTCGGGCGGCGAACTGCAGCGCGTACGGGTGGCGCAGGCGCTGGCCAGCGATCCGGTACTGCTGCTGTGCGATGAGCCGCTGCTCAACCTCGACCCGGCCGCCGCCCGGCTGGTGTCCGCGCTGATCAATCAGCGGCGGCGGGATGCCGATACGGCCGTGCTGTTCGTCACCCATGAGGTGAATCCCGTTCTGCCGTATGTGGATCGGGTGCTGTATCTGGTCGACGGGCGGTTCCGGGTGGGCACGGTCGAGGAGGTGATGACGTCGGCGACTCTGTCGGAGCTCTATCGCGCCGACATCCAGGTCGTGAAGGTGCACGGCCGCTACGTCGTCGTCGGGGAGCACATCGACCATTCCGGCCACACGAGCGGGCACACCCATGAATGACCGGCTTGCCGACCTGCTGGCACACCTGTTCGCCTTCGACGTAACCGCCGACCTGCTCGGCCGTGGCTTCGTCCAGCAGGCGCTGTTGGCCGCCGCGCTGCTGGCGCTCGTCGCAGGCCTGATCGGGCCGTTCATCGTGATGCGTCAGATGTCGTTCGCCGTTCACGGATCCAGCGAATTATCCTTGACCGGAGCGGCTTTCGCGTTGCTGACAGGATTGAACGTTGGCCTCGGCGCCCTTGTCGGCAGCGCGCTGGCCGCCGTGTTGTTCGGCATCCTCGGCCAGCGGGCCCGCGAGCGCGACTCCGCGATCGGGGTCGTGCTGGCGTTCGGGCTGGGCCTGGCGGTGTTGTTCATCCACCTGTACCCGGGCCGCTCCGGCACCAGCTTCGCGCTGCTGACCGGGCAGATCGTCGGCGTGGGCTATTCGGGGCTGGCGCTACTTGTCGTCGTTACCGCGGTGGTGGTCGTCGTGCTGGCCGTCTGCTACCGCCCGCTGCTGTTCGCGACAGTCGATCCGGAGGTGGCCGCGGCCCGCGGCGTTCCGGTCCGCGCCCTTGGCATCGTGTTCGCGGCGCTCGTCGGTGTCGTTGCCGCTCAGGGTGTGCAGATCGTCGGCGCGCTGCTGGTGATGTCGCTGTTGATCACGCCTGCCGCCGCGGCGGCACGGGTGTTCGTCTCCCCCGTGACGACGATCGTCGCCTCAGTGGTCTTCGCCGAGATCTCGGCGGTCGGCGGCATCGTGCTGTCGCTGGCGCCCGGCGTGCCGGTGTCGGTATTCGTCACGACGATCTCGTTCGCCATCTTCCTGGTGTGCTGGCTGGTCGGCAGCCGCGACCGCGTCGCGCATGGGGCCTAGAAAGATCCATACTTTCTTCACACCCACGAGTGAGAGAGAGTCAACATGACAAGCCAGCCCGATCAATTCGACGTGGAAGCCTTCGATTCCAATTCCATGGACTGGCTGGAGCTGCCGCTCGAACAGCTCGGCAGAAGTCTGTCGCTCAAGCCATTCACGTTCGACCCCGACACCGGGATGTCCTGCATGCTTTTGCGGTACACCGCCGGGTTCATCAACCCGTGGCATACGCACGACTGCGCGCACGGCATGTTTGTGTTGAGCGGCACGTTGCGGACCCACGAGGGCGATTTCGGCCCGGGGAGTTTTGTCTGGTTCCCCGAGGGGATGACGATGTATCACGGGGCGACCGAGGACAGCGACTGTCTGATGCTGTTCGTCACGAACAAGCCGTTCAACATTCGCTACACATTCGAGAACGAGCCGAACGGGAGCGAAGCGCAGCGACTGGGCCGCGAGAAGGCCTGCCTGTGCTCGATGGCTTCCGTGACCTGACGCGAACCCCCTAGCCGTGCTCAACGGGACGCGTTGGGTCCGAACACCATTCGGACCACGACCCGGGATACAGCGCAGCTCCAATGCCGACCGTCGCTAACGCGGCGACGACCACCGACGCGGTGACGCCGGAGCCGCAATAGGCGCCGACGGTGTCCTCGTCGCCGACCAATCGAGTGAGATCACTTTCGGAGAGAAAGGTGCCGTCGTCGGCCAACAGGCCGGTGCTCGGCACGTTGCGGGCCCCGGGTATATGTCCGGCCACCGAATCGATCGGCTCGACGTCGCCGCGGAACCGCTCGGGTGCCCGTAGCATCGAGCAGGGTGCCCGATGCCATCGCCTGCTCGGCCGACAAGGTGGGGCGCGCACCGGCATACAGGTCGTCGTGGCACACCGTCACGTCGCCGGGCTCTGCCACTACAGCCCCGCTCTCCAAGGCGCCGCCGGCGGCAGTCCACGCGGCAAGCCCACCGTCGAGGATGCGAACATCACCAATGCCCGCCGCGGTCAGCACCCACCAGGCGCGGGCGGAGCCGGCCCGGTTCCAGTCGTCGTAGACCACGACCGGTCTCCCCTCGCGGATGCCCCACCGCCGCCCCGCGGCCTCTACGGCGCGTCCGGACGGAAGCGGATGTCGACCCCGCCCGGCGACCGCGTGGTCGCTGAGCTCATCTTCCAGCGACACGTACACAGCACCGGGGACGTGGCCGCGCTGGTAGGCGACTCGTCCGTCAGGCTCGGCCAGCTGCCATCGCACGTCCAGGATGGTCACCGGCTCATCGACGGCCAACAGCCGGGCGAGTTCGGTTGCCGTGATCAGCACTTCGTCACGTCCTGCGGTCACCTCCCCAGGGTGCCATCTACGCTGGCGGCATGGCATCCGTCGACCTCAACGCCGACCTGGGCGAGAGCTTCGGCGCCTGGCGACTCGGCGATGACGACGCGATGCTGGGCCTGGTCACCAGCGCCAACGTGGCGTGCGGGTTCCACGCGGGCGACCCGGCGACGCTGAGCCACAGCTGCGCGGAGGCCGCCAGGCAGGGAGTCCGGATCGGCGCCCAGGTCGGCTACCGCGACCTTGCCGGGTTCGGCCGCCGCTTCATCGACGTCACGCCCGATGACCTGCGGGCCGATGTGATCTACCAGATCGGCGCACTGCAGGCACTGGCTCACGTGGCGGGCTCGTCGGTGACATATGTGAAACCTCATGGCGCGCTGTACAACACGATCGTCAACAATCACGACCAGGCCCGCGCTGTCGCCGAGGCGGTCCATGCCGTCGACCCGAAGCTGCCGGTGCTTGGATTGGCGGGGTCGGTGTTCTTCGCCGTGGCCGAGCGCCTCGGATTGCGCACTGTTCCCGAAGCGTTCGCCGATCGCTCGTATCGTCCCGATGGACAGCTGGTTTCCCGCCGCGAGCGCAACGCAGTGCTGCACGACCCCGTCGAGATCGCCGACCGGGTGGCATCGATGGTGCAGTCCGGGCGGGTCGTCGCCGTCGACGGGTCGACCATCCCCATCACCGTCGAATCCGTTTGCGTACATGGTGATTCGCTCGGAGCGGTGCAGATCGCCAACGCCGTACGGGACCGGCTGGTCGGCGACGGCGTTGAGCTGGCGGCGTTCACCTGATGCGACTCAAGCCCGGCCGGCCCAACCTACGGGACTACACACGGTATTTCGACGTACCCGAGGCTACTGCCGACGCGCCACTGACGCTGAAATGGGCGGGCGTCACCACGCTCCTTGTCGACGACGGCACATCCGCGCTGATGACCGACGGGTTCTTCTCCCGCCCCGGTCTGGCCACCGTCGGCCTTGGTCAGATCGCGCCGTCGCAGCCTCGTATCGACGACAGCCTAAAGCGGCTTGGTGTCGAGCGGCTGGACGCCGTGCTGCCGGTGCACACCCATTTCGACCACGCCATGGATTCGGCAGTCGTCGCCGAGCGGACCGGCGCACGCCTCGTCGGGGGCGAGTCGGCGGCACAGGTCGGCATCGGCAGCGGGCTGTCCGAAGACCGGCTGGTCGTCGCAACCCCTGGAGAGCCCATCACCCTCGGTGCGTACGACGTCACGCTGTTGGAATCGGAACACTGTCCGCCGGACCGCTTTCCGGGCGTCATCACCGAGCCGGTCAAGCCGCCGGTGAAGACGTCGGCCTATAAGTGTGGAGAGGCGTGGTCGACGCTGGTGCATCACCGGGCCTCGGATCGGCGACTGCTGATCGTCGGTAGCGCGGGCTTTGTTCCCGGCGCCTTGGCCGAATACCGCGCCGAGGTGGTCTATCTGGGTGTCGGACAACTGGGCGTGCAACCCAAGCACTATCTCGTCGACTACTGGACCGAGACGGTGCGTGCCGTCGGCGCGCGCCGGGTCGTGCTCATCCACTGGGACGACTTCTTCCGGCCGCTGACCAAGCCACTGCGGGCGCTTCCGTATGCCGGAGACGATCTCGACGTATCGATGCGGGTACTGTCCGCGCTGGCCGAAGACGACGGGATACCACTGCATCTGCCCACGCTGTGGCAGCGCGCTGACCCGTGGAGTTGATGCTGGCGCTGCTCGCGCTGGCCGTGGTCCTCGCCTTCGCGATGATCAAGCCAAGGGGGTGGCCGGAGGCCGTCGCCGCGGTGCCTGCGGCGGCATTGCTCATCGCGCTCGGTGTGGTTCCACTGCAGCATGCTGCCGACGAGGTGCAGCGGCTGCTTCCCGTGGTTGGTTTTCTCGCCGCCGTGCTCGTACTGGCGCAGCTGTGCGACGACGAGGGTCTTTTCCGCGCGGCAGGAGCGGCGATGGCGCGGGCGACCGACGGGAACACGCGACGACTGCTCGCAAAGGTGTTCATCATCGGCGCCGCCACCACAGCCGTATTGAGCCTCGATGCGACGGTCGTGTTGCTGACACCGGTGGTGCTTGCGACGACGCGGGCGCTATGGGTTCCAGCCAGGCCGCATGCATATGCCACCGCGCATCTGGCCAACACCGCGTCGCTGCTTCTTCCGGTGTCCAACCTGACCAACCTGCTGGCGTTCAGCGCCGCGGGCCTCTCATTCCTTCAATTCACCGCGGTGATGGCACCACCTTGGCTACTGGCGGTGGCGGTCGAATTCCTGCTGCTGCGTTGGCTTTTCGCACAGGATCTGGCCGTCAAGCCCCACATCGAGCCGACCACCGAGACAGCAACGCGTTCCGGTGTTTGTGCTCGCGGTGCTGGCCCTGACGTTGGTCGGGTTCGCCGTCACGTCAGTGTTGGGCTTCTCGCCGGCCTGGGCTGCGTTGGCCGGGGCGGTGGTACTCGGCGTACGTGCGCTGGCACGGCGGGAAACGTCCATCACCGGTATCGCCGCCGCCGCCGACGTACCGTTCCTGATATTCGTTCTCTGCCTGGGTGTGGTGGTGAACGGGCTCATGCTGCATGGCCTCGAAGACGCCTTGCGGGGCGTGCTGCCTGCCGGGAGCACGCTTCTGGTGCTGCTCGGGATCGCAACCATTGCGGCGTTGCTCTCCAACGTCGTCAACAATCTGCCCGCGGTGCTGGTGCTACTGCCATTGGTGACGGCCTCCGGACCGCCTGCGATACTCGCAATGTTGATCGGGGTCAACATCGGGCCGAATCTGACCTATGTGGGCTCGCTGGCGAATCTGCTGTGGCGCAGTGCTGTCCGCCGCGACTTCACTGCCGGGTTCCGCGAATTCAGCCGCATCGGACTGATCACGACACCGGCGACGCTCGTCGTTGCTGTGCTAGGGCTGTGGGCCGGGATCCGGTTGTTCGGCCTGTAGGTTACGGCGACGCGAACAGCGGTGGGACGGTTGACGTCTAGTCGCTAATCGGCGGCGATGTGATTCGCGAATCTCCGTACGATCCGCAAAATTAGAGCCGTGGCCATGTCCCGATCGCCGGCTCCGCCGGCCGTGTTCACTCGATACGTGGCGCTCGGCGACTCGTTCACCGAGGGTGTTGGCGACCCACACCACACAAGTCCAAACGGCCTGCGCGGATGGGCGGATCACGTCGCAGTCGCGCTGGCGCAAAGCAACCCCGACCTGCGCTACGCGAACCTCGCCGTGCGGGGCAGGCGAATGGACGAGATCCTCGAAGAGCAGGTCCAGACCGCCGTCATGCTCGAGCCTGATCTCGTCACGATCTATGCGGGCATGAACAATCTGCTGTTGGTGCGCAATGACGTCGACGCCATGATGGCGAGATACGCCGAGGGGCTTAAAACGTTGCAACAGACAGGTGCGATGGTCCTCGCGTTCACCGCTGCAGATCTCGGCACCGTACCGCTGTTCCGGCGATTGCGGGGCCGGGCAGCGGTCTACAACGAACTTCTGCGCGGGATTGCCGACGACCTCGGTCTGCAACTCGTCGACTTCTGGCGGTTCTCCGAGTTTCGCGACGCGCGGCTGTGGGACGGCGATCGCATTCACCTCTCGCCGCTCGGTCACGAGCGCTTTGCCGCCAAAGTCCTTGACACGCTGGTGGTCTCCCATGAACTCACTACCCGGTCTGGCGCGTTGCTGTCGTCGGCGCCACCGGTGCGGGACTTCCGCTCCAACCTTCGATGGACCGCAGCGTTTGCGGCACCCTGGGTCGCCAAGAGGATGCGGCGGACAAAGCCGGGCGCGGGCATCGATCCGAAGTTGACAACCCTGGTGAAGGTGCTCTAACCCCTGCGCTGGCGGGCGATCTCGGCCAACACGACGCCCGCGGCCACCGAGGCATTCAGCGACTCCGTCGGCCCGGCCATCGGGATGGACACCACCGCGTCGCAGTTCTCCCGCACGAGCCGCGACAAGCCCTTACCCTCCGAGCCGACGACCAAGACCATCGGATCGGTGCCGTCCAGCTCGTCGAGCATGGTGTCGCTGTCCGCGTCCAGCCCGACCACCTGCAGGCCCGAGTCATGCCAATGCTTCAGTGTCCGAGTGAGATTCGTCGCTCTGGCAACCGGCACCCTTGCTGCGGCGCCCGCGCTGGTGCGCCAGGCGACCGCGGTGACCGATGCCGATCGACGCTGCGGGATCAGGACGCCGTGGCCGCCGAAACCCGACACCGAACGCACGATCGCGCCCAGATTGCGCGGGTCGGAGATGTTGTCCAGTGCCACAAGTAGCGCGGGCGCACTGTCGTTCGACGCGGTCGCAAGGAGGTCGTCGGGATGGGCGTATTCATATGGCGGCACCTGCAACGCGATGCCCTGGTGCAAACCGTTGGCGCTGATTCGATCCAGGTCGCCGCGCGGCACCTCCAGGATCGCGATGCCGGCATCGGCTGCGCGCCTTACGGATTCAGTGAGGCGCTCGTCAGCCTCGATGCCGAGCGCCACGTACAGCGCGGTGGCGGGGACGCCTGCGCGCAGGCATTCCACCACGGGGTTGCGGCCCAACACCACCTCGGTGTCATCAGTGCGTTTCTGCTGGCGACGCTGCGGCGATTTGACTGCACGCTTGGCGGCCGGATGGTTGGGCCGCATATGTGCGGGCGGGGTGGCCCCGCGGCCCTCCAGCCCACGGCGGCGCACTCCGCCTGAGCCGACCTTGGGGCCCTTCTTGGTTCCGGCCTTGCGAACCGCACCACGACGCCGCGAATTACCGGCCATCTAGTTCGAGTACCCGTCCAGTAGCGTCCACTGCGGCCCGTCGGCAGTGTCGGTGACGTCGACGCCGGCTGTCTTCAACCGGTCCCGGATCGCGTCGGCCTCCGCCCAGTCCCTGCGCTCCCTGGCCTCTTGGCGGCGTTGAATTTCGGCGTGCACCAGCACATCCACCGCGGCCAGTGCCGCCGATGTCTCGTCGCGCGACTCCCACCGCTCGTCCAGCGGGTCGCAGCCGAGGATGTCCATCATCGCCCGGATCGACCCGGCGCGGGCCATCGCCGTCTCGTGGTCTCCCGCTTCCAGCGCACGGTTGCCTTCCGCGCGGGCAGCATGCACCTCGGCGAGTGCGATCGGTACCGCCAGGTCGTCGTCGAGCGCGGCGCCGAACGCATCGGTCCATTCGCCCGGTTCGACGACGCCGACCCGGTTGCGTACGCGATGCAGGAAGTCCTCGATTCCGGTGTAGGCCTTCGCCGCATCCTGCAGCGCGTTCTCGGAGAACTCCAGCATCGACCGGTAATGCGCGCTGCCCAGGTAGTAGCGCAGCTCGGCGGCCCGCACCCGCTGCAGCACCGCGGGGATGGCAAGCACGTTGCCCAGCGACTTGCTCATCTTCTCGCCACCCATGGTGACCCACCCGTTGTGCAACCAGAAGCGGGCGAACGGATCGCCGACCGCCTCGGCCTGGGCGATCTCGTTCTCGTGGTGCGGGAAGATCAAATCCATTCCGCCGGCGTGGATGTCGAATTCGGCGCCCAGGTAGGCCTCGCACATCGCGACGCATTCGGTGTGCCAGCCGGGCCGACCGCGGCCCCATGGCGTCGGCCACGACGGCTCGCCCGGTTTCTCGCCCTTCCACAGCGTGAAGTCGCGTTGGTCGCGCTTGCCGGTGGCGACTCCCTCGCCCTGGTGCACGTCGTCGATCTTGTGCCCGGACAACTTGCCGTACCCGGGCAGGCTCAGCACGTCGAAGTAGACGTCGCCGTTACCGGCGTATGCGTGCCCGTCGTCGACCAGTCGGCCGATCAGCTCGATGATCTGGGTGATGTGACCGGTCGCGCGTGGCTCCGCCGACGGCGGCAACACCCCGAGCGCGTCGTAGGCGGCCGAGAACGCCCGCTCGTAGGTGGCCGCCCACTCCCACCACGGCCTGCCCGCGTCGGCGGCCTTGTTCAGGATCTTGTCGTCGATGTCGGTGACGTTGCGGATGAACGAGACGTCGTAACCCTTGGCCATCAGCCAGCGCCGCAGCACGTCGAACGCCACCCCGCTGCGAACATGACCGATGTGCGGCAGGCCCTGCACGGTGGCGCCGCACAGATAGATCGACGCGTGACCTGACCGCACCGGCACGAAATCACGGACGGCGCCCGTCATCGTGTCGTATAGCCGCAGGTCGGTCACGACGGGCCAGCTTACCGGCCTATTCGGCGTCAACCACCAAAGCGGTCGCGATCGCGGCCAATCCTTCGCCGCGGCCCGTCAGACCGAGCCCGTCGGTGGTCGTCGCCGACACCGAGACCGGAGCGTCCAACAGCTCCGAGAGCACCTGCTGGGCCTCCGCTCGCCGCGGGCCCACCTTGGGCCTGTTCCCGATCACCTGCACGGCCGCGTTGCCCACCCGATAGCCCTCGGCCCGCACCAGACCGTGTACGTGGAGCAGCATGTCCGCGCCGCTGACCCCGGCCCAGCTCGGATCGTCTGTGCCGAACACCTCGCCGATGTCGCCGAGACCGGCGGCGCTCAGCAGCGCATCGCACAGCGCGTGGGCCGCCACGTCGCCGTCCGAGTGACCCGCGCAGCCGTCGGCGCCGTCGAACAGCAGGCCCAGCAGCCAGCACGGCCTGCCGGCCTCGATGGGATGCACGTCGGTGCCGACGCCCACCCGCGGCGTGCTCACTCGACCCGCCCGAGCAAAGCCTCTGCGAGCAGCAGATCCATCGGCGTGGTGATCTTGAACGCCAGCGGGTCGCCGTCGACCACCTGGACCTGCGTGCCGGTCATCTCGACGACCGACGCGTCGTCGGTGAATCCGCCCGCGGCTGCCCGTTCGTACGCGCGGCGCAACAGCTCGGTCTGAAAGCCCTGTGGGGTCTGCACGGCGCGCAGGCCCGCCCGCTCGGGAGTGCCGAGCACGACGCCGTTGGAGTCGACGGCCTTGATGGTGTCGCTGACTGGGAGCGCGGGCACGACCGCGGCATGACCGGACTCAAGAGCAGCCACCACGCGCACGATCAGCGACGGCGGTGTGAGAGCCCGTGCGGCGTCGTGCACGAGGACGAATTCGGCGTCACCGACCGCCGCCAGCGCGAGGCGAACCGACGCCGTGCGATCCGTCCCGCCCGCCACGATGACCGCGTCACCGCCGAAGACCAGCTTGGCCTCGTCGGTGCGGTTGGACGGCACGGCTACCACGATGCCGTCGACGACACCGGAGTCACGCAAACCTGCAAGGGCGTGCTCCAGCATCGGACGACCGCACAAATTGACGAAGGCCTTCGGCGCGCCGGCCGCCAATCGTTCCCCGGATCCTGCTGCCGGGACGATGGCGACCGTGTTCATCTCAAAGCCGCTGCGGCCGGCTTCATCGCCTTCAGGAAGCGGCGGCCAGAACCTCGTCGAGAATGATCTCGGCCTTGGCGTCGTCGGTGTTCTCCGCGAGCGCCAGTTCGCCGACCAGGATCTGCCGGGCCTTGGCCAGCATCCGCTTCTCGCCGGCGGACAGGCCGCGTTCCTGGTCGCGGCGCCACAGGTCACGGACGACCTCGGCAACCTTGTTCACGTCGCCGGAGGCCAGCTTCTCGAGGTTGGCCTTGTAGCGGCGCGACCAGTTGGTGGGCTCTTCGGTGTGGGGGGCGCGAAGCACCTGGAACACCTTGTCGAGGCCCTCCTGCCCGACCACGTCGCGCACGCCGACATACTCAGCGTTTTCGGCTGGGACTCGGACGGTGAGGTCTCCCTGGGCGACCTTCAAGACGAGATATTCCTTCTGCTCGCCTTTGATGGTCCGGGTTTCGATCGCCTCGATCAACGCAGCACCGTGGTGTGGATAGACAACGGTGTCTCCGACCTTGAAAATCATCTGTTTCGAGCCCCTTTCGATACTCCATGCTAACACGGGGCTCAGACACGTGCGGACCAACGGTGCAGGTCAGGGGCACCACAGGTGAAGAATAGGGGTTGACATGGTGACGAATCCGTGCAAGGCCTCCTCCGTCCAGCGACGCCATGGCGACCCCTCTCACGTGGCTGTGGATGATTCGGGGCAAACCCGAACCGCCATCGCGACACCTCCGCTACCGCCGCCAACCACCACCTACTACTGTGCATAGTCGAACAGGTCCTTGTCACTGGCGACCGACGTCACCGGCGCCTCGCCGGCCGAGCAGGAGGCTTCTGGGTGAACAGATTCAAATCGCGCAGTTCCGCCGTCACCGTCGCCGTGGCGGCCTGCGGACTGGCCACTGCTGCCGCCCTTTCCGGCTGCAGCGCCGGACAGGTTGCCCAGACCGCGCTCCAGCAGTCGGCCGTCAACGGCACCGCGGCGACGGTCGGGAGCATCACGCTCCGCAACGTGCACCTGCGGGCCGACCAGACCACCGACTATGTGCAGCCGGGCCGCGAGGTGGAGCTGCTGTTCGTGGCGTCGAACGAATCGCCGGACAAGCCCGACAAGCTGACCTCGATCACGTCCGATTTCGGCACGGTGAAGTTGTCCGGTGACACCGCATTGCCGCCCACCGACGTGCTGGTGGTCGGTGAGCCCGACGGTCAGATCGCCCCGCTTCAGTCCGCGGAGACCGCCGACGCGGCGAAGGCCATGGTCACCTTGAACAAGCCGATCACCAACGGCCTGACCTACGACTTCACCTTCACCTTCCAGAACGCCGGCCAGACCACCGTTCCGGTGCCGATCTCGGCGGGCGAGGCACCGCGCCGCGACCAAGCTGCCAACACGTCCCATGAAGCGGGCGGCGACACGGGCGGTCACCACTAAGGATCTGTCGGCCGTGGCGGATACCGTCACATCGTGGCCAAGGCGCGTTCGCAGTACCGCTGTTCTGAGTGCCACCACGTCACCGCGAAATGGGTCGGACGCTGCCCGGACTGCGGCACCTGGGGCACTGTCGACGAAGTAGCTGTGCTCGCCGCCGTCAACGGGTCGCCGGCCCGCCGGGCGGTCGCGCCTACCACGCCTGCGGTGCCGATCAGCTCCATCGATCCCGGGGCCACCAGGCACTATCCAACCGGGGTGAGCGAACTCGACCGCGTGCTCGGCGGCGGCATCGTGCCGGGCTCGGTGACGCTGCTGGCCGGCGATCCCGGTGTCGGCAAGTCGACGCTGCTGCTCGAGGTCGCGCACAAATGGGCGGACGCCGGGCGGCGGGCGCTCTATCTGTCCGGCGAGGAGTCCGCGGGCCAGATCCGGATGCGCGCCGAGCGCACGGGCTGCAGCCACGACGACGTCTACCTGGCCGCAGAGTCCGATCTGCAGACCGCGCTGGGTCATATCGAGGAGGTCCGGCCGACGCTGATCGTGGTCGATTCGGTGCAGACCATGTCGACGACCGAGGCCGACGGCGTCACCGGCGGTGTCACCCAGGTGCGGGCGGTGACGACAGCGCTGACGATGACGGCGAAGACCACCGGAGTGGCGATCATCCTCGTCGGCCACGTGACCAAGGACGGTGCGATCGCTGGGCCGCGGTCGCTGGAACATCTCGTCGACGTCGTGCTGCACTTCGAAGGCGACAAGACCTCGTCGCTTCGGATGGTGCGCGGGGTAAAGAACCGGTTCGGCGCGGCTGATGAGGTCGGCTGTTTCATGTTGCACGACAACGGGATTGAGTGTGTAGCGGATCCGTCGGGGCTGTTCCTCGATCAACGTCCCGCACCGGTTTCGGGTACCGCGGTCACCGTGACGCTCGACGGAAAGCGTCCGCTGATCGGGGAGGTGCAAGCGCTGATCGCCGTTCCGACGACGTCGTCGCCGCGCCGCGCCGTCAGCGGTATCGACTCGGCACGTGCGGCGATGATCGCGGCGGTGCTGGAGAAGCGGGCTCACCTGAGGGTCGGGCCGTGTGACATCTACCTGTCGACGGTAGGCGGAATGCGGCTGACCGATCCGTCATCCGATCTTGCCGTGGCGTTGGCCATCGCTTCGGCGTATGCGGACCTTCCCCTGCCGACCACGGCCATCGCAATCGGCGAGGTGGGTCTGGCCGGCGACCTCCGACGGGTCAGCGGCATGGAGCGGCGACTGGCCGAAGCCGCCCGGCTCGGATTCACATGTGCGGTAGTTCCGCCCGGCGTGAAAACCGTGCCGATAGGCTTACGGGCGATAGCGGCCGACAACATCACCGCTGCGATGAAGGTGCTGACGGAGATCGCCGTGAAGAGCGGCCGCTCCGAGGAGGGGCCATGGCCGTGAAGTCCAGCCGCCGCAACGTAGTGCAGTTGGCCAGGCCCACGCTTCGGGAAACCATCGGTCGGCTCGCCCCAGGGACCGCACTGCGCGACGGCCTCGAACGCATCCTGCGCGGCCGCACCGGCGCGCTGATCGTGCTCGGCTATGACGACAGCGTCGAGGCGATCTGTGACGGCGGTTTCTCGCTGGACGTCCGATACGCACCGACCCGGCTGCGGGAGCTGTCCAAAATGGACGGCGCCGTTGTGTTGTCCAGCGACGGCAGCCGAATCCTGCGGGCCAACGTTCAGCTGGTGCCCGACCCGTCGATACCGACCGACGAGTCAGGCACCCGGCATCGGTCGGCGGAGCGTACCGCTGTCCAGACCGGCTATCCGGTTGTGTCCGTGAGTCATTCGATGAGCATCGTGACCGTCTATGTGGCTGGCGAGCGGCACGTGGTGCCCGAGTCGGCGACCATACTGTCGCGCGCCAACCAGACCATCGACACGCTGGAGCGGTACAAGTCACGGCTGGATGAGGTAAGCAGGCAACTGTCCACGGCGGAAATCGAGGACTTCGTCACGCTGCGCGACGTGATGACGGTGGTCCAGCGACTCGAGATGGTCCGCAGGATCAGCCTCGAAATCGATTCCGACGTAGTCGAACTCGGAACCGACGGGCGCCAACTGAAGCTTCAGCTGGAGGAGCTGGTCGGTGACAACGACACCGCCCGTGAGCTGATCGTGCGCGATTATCACGCCAACCCTGACCCGCCGGCGGCGGCGCAGGTGAGCGCAACGCTCGAGGAGCTCGACCGCTTGTCGGACACGGATCTCCTTGACTTCACAACGCTGGCAAGGGTTTTCGGCTACCCATCGACGCTCGAGGCTCAGGACTCGGCAATGAGTTCGCGCGGTTACCGCGCAATGGCAGGGATTCCACGTCTGCAGTTCGCCCACGTCGACCTGTTGGTTCGTTCGTTCGGATCCTTGCAGGGGCTGCTGGCCGCCAGC
The DNA here is from genome assembly GCA_963804905.1 of uncultured Actinomycetota bacterium. GTDB lineage: Bacteria > Actinomycetota > Actinomycetes > Mycobacteriales > Mycobacteriaceae > Mycobacterium. The sequence continues at coordinate 78,238 of CAWDSB010000004.1, forward strand.
GCGAACGATCTCCAGTCGGTCGAGGGCATCGGGTCAATGTGGGCACGACACATCCGCGAAGGTCTGTCGCAGTTGGCGGAGTCGACGATCGCCGACCGGCTGGCCTAGCCCGCGGGTGCCGGTGCTTGTTCGGGCGCAGGGGCGGCGCCTTCTGCAGGCGCGGGGGCTTCGGCCTGCGGCGCGGGCTGGGCGAGGATGAACGGCAACGTCGCCGACCGCAGATTGCCCAGCTGGACAATGAGGTTGTACGTGCCAGGACCGATCGGCTGGCGTGGCAGCGGACAGCCAGGAGCCGAACCCATGCCGGTCCAGGTGACCTCGGTGGTCACCTGCTCACCCGGGTTGAACGTCTTGACCAGCGTCTCGTTCGACGGCGCACAGTCGAGGTTCGACCACAACCGCGTGTTGTCCAGCCCGTACACATAAGCCGCGAGCACCGCGGCGCCGACGTCACGCTTGCAGGCCACCAACCCGATATTCGTCACGACCATGGTGAACTTCGGCTGGTCGCCCACCACATACTGCGGTTGGCTGGTGATGCCCTTGACTGCCAGCGCGGAGTCCGGGCAGTCGTCGCCCTCCTGGAGCACGGGCGGCGGTGCGACCGCAGCGGTCGGCGTGGGCGTTGGGGCGGGAGCGTTCACCGCAGGCGGTACGACGGGCGTCTTGACCTGCGGGTTCTCCCCGGGAAGCGGCGTCGGGCCGGCGGCTTGTGTGGGCACGGCATTCTTCGTTTCCGCGCCCGAGGTGTTCATGACGACCATGACCACCACGGCGGCGATAACCCCGGTCACGAGGACCGCTATGCCCAACGCCAGTGCCCTGCGTCGCCAGTAGATTTGCTGGGGTAGCGGGCCATGCGGTTCCAGATCCAACACAAGTTCACGGTAAGGGCAGGTCACGCTCAATCGCCCGAGGTGGCTCGGCGTGTCGGCCGATGAGCGCCTGCGCGAAGAGCAGACAGCGGGGTTCAGCCTTCGCCGACGTCGCCCAGATAATCCCGAGGCACCACCCGACCGTCGGCCAGGCGATACGTCGCGCCGACGACGGCAAGGCCACCCGCGGAGATGCCCTGAGCCACCGTGGACGGAGCGGACGCGCAGCTGGGCGACGGTCTCACTGACGTGCCGGGCCTCGAATTCGTCGAGTCGAGTCAGCCCGGCACTACGGCCGGACAGGATAGACGGGGTGACCCGTTCGACGATGTCACGCACGTAGCCGCCGGGGACCACGCCGTCGTCGATCGCCGACAGTGCGGCCTGAACCGCGCCGCAGCTGTCGTGGCCGAGGACCACGATCAGCGGTACGTCGAGCACAGTGACGGCGTACTCGATCGACCCGAGCACCGCCGAGTCGATGACGTGGCCCGCGGTGCGCACCACGAACATGTCGCCGAGGCCCTGGTCGAAAATGATCTCCGCGGCCACCCGGCTGTCGGCACACCCGAACAGCACGGCCGTGGGCTTCTGACCCTTCGCCAGCGCGGACCGCCGCTCGATGCTCTGGCTGGGATGCTCAGGCGTTCCCGCAACGAAACGCTCGTTACCCTGCTTGAGTGCTTTCCACGCGATCGCCGGATTGGTATTGGGCATGGCGGCCATTGTGCCGGAGCGCACTTTCATGGTCGATGAGCCGCTTGCGCGAAGAGCGATGACCTTGGACTCGGGCGAACTTCTACGCTGGTACGACCGGGAGCAGAGGGACCTGCCTTGGCGCAGGCCCGGTGTCACGCCTTGGCAGGTACTGGTCAGCGAGTTCATGCTGCAGCAGACGCCCGTCGCCCGGGTTGAGCCCGTCTGGCTGGACTGGGTGGCCCGCTGGCCCAGCCCGTCCGCGACCGCGGCGGCCAGCCCGGCGGACGTCCTGCGCGCATGGGGCAAGCTCGGCTACCCGAGGCGGGCCAAGCGGCTGCACGAGTGCGCGGTGGTGATCGCATCCGAGTACGGCGACGAAGTGCCCGCAGACGTCGAAATCCTGTTGTCATTGCCCGGTATCGGCGCATACACCGCTCGCGCCATCGCGTGTTTCGCCTACCGGCGCCGGGTGCCTGTCGTCGACACGAACGTGCGCCGGGTGGTGGCCAGGGCCGTGCACGGACGGGCCGACGCGGCGGCTTCATCGTCGCCGCGTGACCTCGACGACGTCGCCGGCCTATTACCGAATGATGATGATGCGCCCCGCTTTTCGGTCGCACTGATGGAACTGGGTGCAACGGTCTGCACCGCACGGGCACCGCGGTGTGGCATCTGCCCGTTGAGCTCGTGCGCGTGGAGGTCTGGCGGCTTTCCGGCCGCCACAACACCGGCGCGGCGGGTCCAGCGTTACGCGGGGACGGACCGGCAGGTCCGCGGTCGCCTGCTGGATGTGTTGCGTGGCAACGATTCTCCGGTCATCCGCGCGCAGCTCGATGTGGCCTGGCTGACCGACACGGCACAGCGCGATCGCGCCCTGGATTCGCTGCTCGTCGACGGACTGGTCGTGCAGACCGCCGACGGTCGATTCGCCCTCGCAGGTGAGGGCGACTAGATAGCCTGAGGCGGTGGCGCAGGCTCCGCGGACTCGCTATGCCAAGTGCGGCGACTTGGACATCGCCTATCAGGTTCTCGGCGAGGGTCCGGTCGATTTGGTCGTATTGCCTGGTCCGTTCGTCTCTTTCGATTCGATCGACGCCGAGCCGGCGCTCTACCGATTCCACCGCCGCCTCGCGTCCTTCGCCCGGGTGATCCGGTTCGACCAGCGCGCAATGGGCGCCTCATCCCGCACTGCGTCGATCGACGTGATAGGGCCGAAATTCTGGGCAGAGGACGCGATCGCGGTGATGGATGCGGCAGGATGCGAGCAAGCCACGGTCTTCGGTTCAGGCTGGTCCGGCATGACCGCATTAGTGTTGGCCGGCGACTATCCGGCGCGGGTGCGCAACCTGGTGATCGTGAATGGCGCGGCCCGCGTGACGTGGGCACCTGACTACCCCATCGGCGCCGACGCGCGCGCCGGCAGTCCGTGGGCAACGGTCGCACTGGATCCAGACGCGGTCGAACAGGGCTTCGACGTCCTGAGGACCTTCGCGCCGAGCGCCGCCGACGACGACACCTTCCGCCGCTGGTGGGACCTCGCCGGAAACCGGGCGCAGTCGCCGAGCGAAGCGCGCGCCGCGGTCGAGGTGCTTGCCACTGCCGACGTGCGCGATGCACTTGGACGCATAACCGCGCCGACGCTGATCCTGCACCGCAAAGACGCCGTGATGATCTCCGTCGAATATGGCCGCTACCTCGCCGACCACATCACGGGATCACGCTACGTCGAGTTGCCTGGCGCCGACACGCTGCACTGGACGGGCGACGCCGCAGCCGTTCTCGACGAGATCGAGGAGTTCGTCACCGGTGCCCGCGGCAGTTTCGGCACCGAACGTGTGCTCACCACAATCGTTTTCACGGATATCGTCGGATCGACACAGCGCGCCGCCGAACTCGGCGACCTCCGCTGGCACGATGTGCTCGACAACCACGACCGCATCGTCCGCCACGAACTCCAGCGATTCCGCGGCCGCGAAGTCAACACCGCCGGGGACGGATTCGTCGCGACGTTCACCAGCCCCAGCGTGGCGCTCGACTGCACGGAGGCCATCGTGGAAGCCGTCCGTCCACTGGGCATCGAGATCCGGGCCGGCATTCACGCCGGAGAGGTGGAAGTACGCGGTGCCGACATCGCCGGTATGGCTGTACACATCGCCGCCCGTGTCGCAGCGCTCGCCGGACCGAGCGAGGTGCTGGCGTCCTCGACGGTGCGCGAAATCGTCACCGGGTCACGCCGCGCGTTCGTCGAGCACGGCGAACACGACCTAAAGGGCGTGCCGGGCCGCTGGCGCGTTTTCACCCTGACGCGCAACTGATTTGACTAGGCGGTCCTGGCGCACTCCGAATCCATGCTGCAGGCGAAGCTGCGCCGGTAGTCCGACGGTGTCACGCCGATGATTCGGCGAAAGTGGTGGCGCAGCAGCGTCGCGGTGCCGAAGCCGGACCGGTCGGCGATCCGGTCGATGTCGAGATCGGTCTCCTCGAGCAGCCGCCGCGCATAAAGCACCCGCTGGTCGGTCACCCACTGCATCGGCGTCGTGCCGGTCTCGTCGACGAAGCGCCTTGCGAAGGTGCGCGCCGACATGCTCGCGCGTCGCGCCAATGTCGCAACGGTGTGCGGCTTGTCCAGGTTGGCCAGAATCCAATCGAGGTGCGGTGCAAACCCTTCCGAGCAGCGCACCGGGATCGGCTGGTCGATGTACTGCCGCTGACCGCCGTCGCGCTGCGGCGGTACCACCATCCGGCGCGCGATCTTGTTGGTGACCTCGCTGCCCAGTTCGCGACGGACCAGATGCAGGCACGCATCGATCCCCGCCGCGGTGCCCGCGCTGGTTATCAGGTTGCCGTCGTCGACGAAGAGCACGTTGCGGTCGACTCGGGCGGTCGGGTAGCGGCGAGCCAGCTCGTCGGCGTGCATCCAGTGGGTCGTGCAGGGCCGCCCGTCGAGCAGGCCGGCCTCGCCCGCGACGAAGGCGCCGGAGCAGACGGTGAGGATGATGGCGCCGGCGTCCGAGGCGGCCCGCACCGCCTTCAGCGCTTCGGGCAGGTAGTCGGATCCTCCGATCGCCGGAATCGCGACGAGGTCGGCGCCGACGAGGTCGTCCAGCCCGTGATCGGGTGTCAGTGTCGCACCGACCGACGTCCGCAGCGGCTTGCCCGGCTCCGGCCCGCAGACCTTGAAATCGAAGTTGGGCACGCCGTCGGCGGAGCGGTCGATTCCGAAGACCTCGCAGATCACGCCGAACTCGAAAACCGCCAACCGGTCAAGGACCAGCGCCGATACCTTCTCGATTGCCATGGCAGTATCTTATCGCACCATGTCGCTTCTGCCACTGTTGGCCGGATATTTACTAGCGCAGCATTACTGCCATGACTACTGCACTGACCTTCCTGATCCTGATCGCCCCGTTCGCAGTGGCCGCAGCGCTGAGCTGGGCCGCGCACCGGTCGGACTCCCTTCGCATCCGGTTCAACCAGTTCCGGTGGTCCGCCCCGCTGGTCGGCAGGCTGTTCGAGGACGATCGCGACGGGTTCCGCATCGCGCATGACGTCGACGCGATCCGGACCCGCTTCGAGAAGCAGCCGTTCTGGCCCGCTTCAGGCGCCACCGGTGAGCGTCGCTAAAAACGACTCAACCGCTTCTTGATAGATCCGCGGCCGCTCATCGTGGACCAGATGGCCGGCACCGGGCACATGCAAATATGTTGTCCGGTAGCCGGTTTCATTCATCTGACGCATCTGCTCCGGCGGCGTGACGGAGTTGCCCGCCTCGATGAGCAGCGCGGGCGCCCGCACGTTGCGCCATTGATGCCAGTAGTCGCGGGTGCCCCACTCCGCGGCGATGTCAATCCAGTGCCGAGTGTGTCCGTGCAGTCGCCAACCGGTCGCCGTGCGGTCGAATGCTTCGAGAAAGTATTGCCCGGCCACCGGGCCGAACTCGTCGTAAACCTGCTGGGCCGAAGCGAATTCGGCTGGCAGGGCGTGCAGCCACGGCTCCCACGGGCCGGTGGTGCGGCCGCGGAAGTCGGGTGCCATGTCCTCGACGACGAGCGCACTCACCAGGTCGGGTTTCGAGGCCGCCAGGCACCAGGCGTGCAGACCGCCCATCGAGTGGCCGATCAGCGTCGCGGCCCTGCCGAGCTCCGCGACCGCATCACCGAGATCGTCGACGAATCGCTCGGTGCTGATCGGATAGGGGTCGATGACGTCGCGACCCCTGTGCCACGGCGCGTCATAGGTGTACACGGCACCGTGCCGGGTGAGCCATGGCAGTTGGCGCGACCACGTGCTGCCCCGGCCCATCAGGCCGTGCACAAGTACCAGCGGCCAGCCACGACCCCCTCGGTGGGTCAGGAGTTCGTGGTGCATGCCGTCACATGCCGACCAGTGATTCGATCCAGCCGCGCGCGAAGTAGACCAGGAAGCCGCCAGCGGCGAGCCAGAGCAGCGGACTGACTTCGCGAGCCTTGCCGGCGACCGAGCGCACGATGACCCATGCGATGAAGCCGACACCGATGCCGTTGGCGATCGAGTAGCTGAGCGGCATGGCCGCCACGGTCAGCACGACCGGCAGCGCCACCGAGAACTCCGAAAGATCGACGTCGCGAAGGTGGGAGAACATCATCACGCCGACGATGACCAGCGCCGCCGCGGCCACCTCGGAAGGCACGACCGACGCCAGCGGCGTGATGAACATCGCGGCGAAGAACAGCACACCGGTGACCAGGTTCGCCAGGCCGGTGCGCGCACCCTCCTCGATACCCGCCGCCGACTCGAGGAAGACGGTGTTAGACGACGCCGACGCCGCCCCGCCGACGACCGCACCGGCGCCCTCGACGATCAGCGCCGAGCGCAGTCGCGGGAAGGTTCCGCGATCGTCGGCCACGCCGGCCTCGCGCGACAGTCCGGTGAAGGTGCCCATCGCGTCAAAGAAGTTCGCGAAAACCAAAGTGAACACGAGCATAACGGCGGCCAGCACGCCGATGCGGCCGAAGCTGTTGAGGCTGAACGCGCCGACAAGGGACAGATCAGGCATGGCGAACGGCGAGCCGGACAACGTCGGCACCGACAGGCTCCAGCCACCGGGTCGCTGTTCGGCAGAACCGAGATGCCAGATCGCCTCGACGACCACTGCCACCAACGTGCCCGCCACCAGTCCGATGAAGATGGCGCCGCGCACTTTCCGGACCACCAGAATGCCGGTGAGCAAGAGTGTGAACACGAATACCAATGTCGGGACGGTGTTGATGTAGCCGGTCCCACCGGTGCCGAGTCCCACCGGCGGTGAGGGGACCCCCGTTGACCCGATGAATCCGGCATCGACCAGCCCGATGAACAGAATGAACGCCCCGATGCCTGCCGTGATCGCGAGCTTGAGCTGCATCGGCACGGCGTCGAAGATCAGCCTGCGCAGGCCCGTCGCCGCCAGGACCACGATGATGATGCCGTTGATGACGACCAGGCCCATCGCCTCGGGCCAAGTCAGTGAGCCCACCACGGTCGTCGCGAGAAAGGAGTTGATTCCGAGGCCGGCGGCGAACGCAAACGGAAGCCGCGCGACGAGACCGAACAGGACTGTCATGATGCCCGCGGCAAGCGAGGTCGTGGCGGAGACCTGTGCGAAGTCGAGGCTGTTTCCGTCGACGTCCTTGGCGTCCGACAGGATGATCGGGTTCAGAACGACGATGTAGGCCATGGCGATGAACGTGACCACGCCGCCGCGGATCTCGGCGCCGACCGTCGACTCACGCGCCGACAGCTCGAAGAATTTGTCGAGTCGACTGGGGCTGTTACTGCTGCTGGCGTCCGCAGTCATGCGTCGACCATAGGTGCGTCAGGAGCAATTCGCGCAGGCGGTAGCCTTGCCGCATGCCCGTGGTGAAGATCAATGCAATCGAGGTCCCGCCCGACGCCGGTCCAGAACTGGAGAAGCGGTTCGCAAACCGTGCCCACGCCGTCGACAACCAGCCCGGTTTCCTGGGCTTTCAGCTGCTGAGGCCCGTGAAGGGCGAGGATCGCTACTTCGTCGTGACGCAGTGGGAGTCCGAAGAGGCATTTCAGGCATGGGCGACCGGCCCGGCCGTCGAGGCGCACGCCGGCCAGCGCGCGAATCCCGTCGCCACAGGGGCGTCGCTGTTGGAGTTCGAGGTTGTGTTGGACGTTGCGGGGACCGACGCTAAGGCGTAACGCGGGCCGGGCGCGTCACTGGGCGACCACAATGACGGTCGCCGTCGCGGTGGTCGTCGCCCTGGCTTGCGGTTGCGCCGACGCGGGACCGGCAGCACCTGCCGAGGCCGCACAGAGCATCCACATCGACACCAACACGCCGCAGGGTCTGCGGGCCAAGCAGATCATGGACATGCTCAATTCGGACTGGCCGATCGGACCGGTCGGAATTCGGACGCTGGCCGCACCCAACATGGTCGACGACGTCGGCGTCACGATGGACAAGATCTGGTGGGACCGCCCGTTCACACTGACCGGCCTCGAGATTGGCGCCGGGCACGCGACCCTGCACGTGCTGACGTCCTACCACGTCGCACAGACCATTAGGCTGCGCACGAATGACGCCGGACTTGTCGACCGGTTCGATGTGTCGCTGGTGCCGCCCGTGATCAAGTCGTGGAAGGACATCGACGCCGAACTGACCAAATCGGAGGCGCGGTACTCGTATCAGGTGTCCAAGGTCAACGACGGCAAGTGCGACCTGGTCGCAGGCACCAACACCGACCTGTCGCTGCCGCTGGCGTCGATCTTCAAACTATATGTGCTGCTTGCGGTTTCAGATGCGGTCAAGGACGGCTCGGTCAGCTGGGACGATCAGCTCACCGTCACCAAGGACGCCAAGAGGGTGGGCGCCGCAGGCCTCGACGATATTCCAGACGGCGCCACGGTGTCGGTCCGCACCGCTGCACAGCAGATGATCTCCGCCAGCGACAACATGGCGACCGACCTGCTGATCGGGCGCCTGGGTCCTGGCGCCGTCGAGCGTGCGCTCGTTACGGCCGGCCACCACGACCCGGCCAGCATGACGCCGTTCCCGACGACGCACGAGTTGTTCTCGGTGGGCTGGGGTAAACCGGATCTGCGCGAACAGTGGAAGCAGGCCTCGCCACAAGGGCGGGATCAATTGTTGAAGCAGACCAATTCCCTTCCGTACGAACCGGATCCGGAACGTACCCACAGCCCGGCATCGGGTTTCGGCGCCGAGTGGTACGGCACCGCAAACGATATCTGTCGGGTGCATGCGGCCCTGCAGGCATCGGCGGTAGGTAAGGCCGCTCCCGTCAAGGAGATCCTGTCCGCGATTCCCGGCATCGACCTGGACCGGAAGAAGTGGCCGTACATCGGCGCAAAGGGCGGAAATCTGCCCGGCGACTTGACTTTCAGCTGGTATGCCGTCGACCACACCGGTCAGCCGTGGGTGGTCAGCTTTCAGTTGAACTGGCCCAAGTTTCGCAGTCAAACAGCGGCGGGCTGGCTGCTTTCAATCGTGCACCAAACCTTCGATCTGGCGCCCGTCGCCTGATTTCACCGCGCACGCGAAAAACACAACAGTCACGCCGTCGAGCGCAGTGTCCACGCGTGACCTCGAAAATGCATCACGGTCCGACTGACGGGTGCAATGTCCATGCGCCAGAACGACTTCGGTGGTGCATCGAGAGCCACCAAGATCGCGGCGCGAACAACCGCCGGATGTGTGACGGCGACCAGTCGGCACCGCCGGTTGGTCAGGGTGTCCATCCAGCCACGCACCCGATTGATCAGATCGATCACTGACTCGCCGCCGTGCGGTGCGCGGGTCGGGTCGGTCAGCCAGACGGCGAGGTCGGCGGCCCGCACCCCGCCGAGCACATCGCCGCGCCAGCGACCGCAGTCGAGATCGGCCAGCCGCTGGTCGATGGTTGCTTGCAGGCCAAGGAGTTCCGCGGTCTGCCTTGTGCGCTTCTCCGGCCCGCAGAAGGCACTATCCGTGATGCCCAGGTCGATGGAGGCGTCGACTTGGCGATGTCCCACCGAGTTGAGCGGCTCGTCGGTCGGGAATCGTCCGGCCGACATTGCGTCGGTCATGGCATGCGACACCAGCGTCAGCCGGACGACCTCACTCATGTCTCGGCTCCCGCTCGCTCCGGTCGTCGCTCGTCCCTCGCTGCGATCCTCAATCGCGCTCGCCTTCGGGAGTCATGCCGGGAGGTACGACTCCTGCCGGTTCGTATTCTCACCGAGGAGGCGATGCGCCATCGAGGCGAACACCACCGCGATGATCGCCCACAAGACGAACTGTGTGCCCAGCGAATACAGCCGAAACTCGTAGAGGACATCGGCGGGGAAACCGTCTGGCGTCTCGTCGATGGCGGGCAGCACCAGCATCACGATCGAGACGGCCACGACGTAGGACGCGGCCGCGATGAGCGTCGCGCTCCACGCGCCGAACCGCTCCAAGAGACTGCGGCCCAGCCACACCGCGGCGACGAGCAGCGCCGCCGATAGCACCACCATCATCAGGTACAGCAGCGTGCGCTGCCGGATCGTTTCGTCGAGGCCGACGGCCGGTGGGTTCGGCGGGTACTTGAGGAAGGGAACCACGTAGAGCGACAAGAACATTGCGCCCGCCAACAGTACTGACAGCATTCGCGGCGACAGACTCCCCACGCGGCCGTAGGCCACGCAGTACACCACCGCATACAGCGCGCCCATCGCGACGCCGAACGCCAGGACGCCGAAGCCCATGCCGATGTTGGCCTGCACGCCGCGGGTGAACACTTCTACCCCGTGCTCATGACCGGCGGCTTGCGCTTCCTCGTAGGCGATGGCGCGGTCGATCAGCGGCTCGACAAACGTGCGGGCGAACACAAAGGCCGCCACGCTTGCGATGGCGCCTGCAAGCAGGCCGCGGGCGATTATTCGTTTTTCCATTGTGCGACCGCTTCCCAGGGTCAGTGGCAGGGGAAGCCGAGCAGGTGGCGGGCGTCGTGCACGAATTCGTGGACGTGTGTGTCGCTTCCGAAAAGCGATGTCGCACCCTGGTCCATGCCGACGAAGTAGAGCACCAACAGGGCGAGGAATGCGGTGACCGACAGCCACACCGCCGCCTTGGTGGCCGAGAAGTCCAGCGCGGGCGCGGCGCTCTTGCGTGCCTCAGGTGAGGTCATGGTCGATGTCCTTTCCGGGAGTTCGCGTCCCAGTCCAAGGTCGACGGCGGCCGTCGGGTCTGACTGTCACAGTGGCGCGACCGTTCTGGATTCTCACCAGATTCCTCCGCCCGCCGATTACATGAGCATCCTAAACAACCCGTCCAGAACCCCGGGCCGAGCCATAGCAAAAGCCCCCGAATCTTTTCGACTCGGGGGCTTTCGCGAAGGGACCGTTAATTACTCGGTGGCCGTGGCCGCACTCGGCGTGCCTGCGGCTCCAGCCTGTGCCAGATCCGGCTCCTCGACACGCTTGGCCGGCTTCTTGGTTCCGACGAAGGTGAACACCGCGTCCTCACCGGAGCCCTCGCCGTCCCAGTTGTCCACGTCGACCGTGATGAGCTGGCCCGGCTTAATCTCCTCGAACAGGATCTTCTCCGACAGCGCGTCCTCGATCTCGCGCTGGATGGTGCGCCGTAGCGGGCGCGCACCGAGCACGGGATCGAACCCGCGCTTGGCGAGCAGAGCCTTGGCCTTGTCGGTCAGCTCCATGGCCATGTCCTTGCTCTTGAGCTGCTTCTCTACCCGGCCGATCATCAGGTCCACCATCTGCACGATCTGATCCGTCGTGAGCTGGTGGAAGACGATCACATCGTCGATGCGGTTGAGGAACTCGGGGCGGAAGTGCTTCTTCAGCTCGTCGTTGACCTTCTGCTTCATCCGCTCGTAGTTGTTGTCCCCACCACCCTGGGTGAAGCCCAGGCCGACCGCCTTGGAGATGTCGGATGTGCCGAGGTTCGACGTGAAGATCAGGACAGTGTTCTTGAAGTCGACAGTGCGGCCCTGACCGTCAGTGAGCCTGCCGTCCTCGAGGACTTGCAACAGGCTGTTGTAGATCTCCTGGTGCGCCTTCTCGATCTCGTCGAACAGGACGACGCTGAACGGCTTGCGCCGCACCTTCTCGGTGAGCTGGCCACCCTCCTCGTAGCCGACGTAGCCCGGAGGGGCGCCGAACAGCCGCGAGGCGGTGAAGCGGTCGTGGAACTCGCCCATGTCGATCTGGATGAGCGCGTCCTGATCGCCGAACAGGAACTCCGCCAGCGCTTTGGACAGCTCGGTCTTACCGACACCGGACGGGCCGGCGAAGATGAACGAGCCGGACGGGCGCCGCGGATCCTTCAGCCCGGCGCGGGTGCGGCGGATCGCCTTGGAGACCGCCTTGACGGCATCCTCCTGGCCGATGATCCGCTTGTGCACCTCGTCCTCCATGCGCAGCAGCCGAGTGGTCTCCTCCTCGGTCAGCTTGAACACGGGGATACCGGTCCAGTTGCCCAGCACTTCGGCGATCTGCTCGTCGTCGACCTCGGCGACAACGTCGAGATCGCCTGAGCGCCACTGCTTCTCGCGCTCGGTGCGCTGCGCGACCAGTTGCTTCTCGCGGTCCCGCAGGTTGGCGGCCTTCTCGAAGTCCTGCGCGTCGATCGCGGATTCCTTCTCCCTGCGCGCGTCGGCGATCTTCTCGTCGAACTCACGCAGGTCTGGCGGCGCGGTCATCCGCCGGATTCGCATCCGGGCGCCGGCCTCGTCGATCAGGTCGATCGCCTTGTCGGGCAGGAACCGGTCGTTGATGTAGCGGTCGGCCAGAGTCGCCGCGGCCACCATCGCGCTGTCGGTGATCGAGACGCGGTGGTGCGCCTCGTAGCGGTCGCGCAGACCCTTCAGGATCTCGATGGTGTGCTCGACGGTCGGCTCACCGACCTGCACCGGCTGGAAGCGGCGCTCGAGGGCGGCGTCCTTCTCGATGTACTTGCGGTACTCGTCGAGGGTGGTGGCGCCGATGGTCTGCAGCTCGCCGCGGGCCAGCTTCGGCTTCAGGATCGAAGCGGCGTCGATGGCTCCCTCTGCGGCGCCCGCACCGACCAGCGTGTGCAGCTCGTCGATGAACAGGATGATGTCGCCGCGGGTGTTGATCTCCTTGAGCACCTTCTTCAGGCGTTCCTCGAAATCACCGCGGTAGCGGCTGCCTGCGACCAGCGACCCCAGGTCGAGGGTGTAGAGCTGCTTGTCCTTCAGCGTCTCCGGAACCTCGCCGTGCACGATGGCCTGCGCCAGCCCCTCCACGACGGCGGTCTTGCCGACGCCGGGCTCGCCGATCAGCACCGGGTTGTTCTTGGTGCGCCGGCTCAGCACCTGCATGACCCGCTCGATTTCCTTCTCGCGGCCGATGACGGGGTCGAGCTTGCCTTCCATCGCCGCCGCGGTCAGGTTGCGTCCGAACTGGTCGAGCACGAGTGAGGTGGACGGGTTACCCGCCTCACCGCCGCGGCCGCCGGTTCCGGCCTCCGCGGTCTCTTTGCCCTGGTAGCCGCTCAGCAGCTGGATGACCTGCTGACGCACTCGGGTCAGCTCGGCGCCCAGCTTCACCAGCACCTGGGCCGCCACCCCTTCGCCCTCACGAATGAGGCCGAGCAGGATGTGCTCGGTGCCGATGTAGTTGTGGCCCAGTTGCAGCGCTTCGCGAAGGCTCAGCTCCAGCACCTTCTTGGCGCGCGGGGTGAACGGGATGTGTCCCGACGGAGCCTGCTGTCCCTGGCCGATGATCTCCTCGACCTGGCTGCGCACGCCCTCCAGCGAGATGCCCAGCGACTCCAATGACTTGGCTGCTACGCCTTCACCCTCGTGAATAAGTCCCAACAGGATGTGCTCGGTGCCGATGTAGTTGTGGTTGAGCATCCGGGCCTCTTCTTGAGCCAGGACGACGACCCTGCGGGCGCGGTCGGTAAATCTCTCAAACATCGGTGTTACCTGCTCTCCATCTAGGTCGGTACGTGCGTGGCTGCGCGCCGCCGCGTACCTGCCGTCCACTCTAATGGGCGGCTGCCCCGGGTGCCCTGCTTGGCGGTCCTTAGCCAACAACAGATCGGAAAGCGCGGTTATCGGCCGTTTGCCCTGTACCCGGTCACGTAGATGAGCAACGCAGCGGGCCGACAAAACGTTTCCCGGACGTCACCGCTGCTAGTTCGCCACTAGCGAAAGCGATATCCGTCCTCGCCGCCGGATCAGTGTGCTGGCAACGAGCGATTATGTTGCCGCGTGGAAGGCGTCGATGACGTCGGCGGGGATGCGCCCGCGGGTGGACACATTGTGACCGTTGCGCCGTGCCCAGTCGCGGATCGCCGCACTCTGCTCGCGATCGATCGCAGCCCGGCCCCTGCCTGTGCCTGTCGACCTACCGCGGCGGCGACCGCCGACTCGCCGTCCCGCGTCGACCCACTGCTTCAGATCGCTGCGCAGTTTCGCGGCATTCTTGGAAGAAAGGTCGATCTCATAGCTCACGCCGTCGAGCCCGAATTCTACCGTTTCATCGGCAGCACCTTCACCGTCGAAATCGTCGACTAAGGTGACGGTAACTTTCTTTGCCATTAGCTCACACTGACCCTTCTGCCAAGCACATAGTGTCTAGTTTCAATCCGTGAAACCCTGCACCAATGTGCCACACCGAGGCAGGCCATTCAACAAGGGGGTTGTTCGAGGTCAGATCAGTTGCTCTGGCGGCGAACAATCGGGAACAAAACCGTCTCTCGAATTGACAGTCCAGTCAACGCCATCAACAACCGGTCGATACCCATTCCTGTGCCGGTTGACGGCGGCATCCCATACTCCAGTGCGGCGAGGAAATCCTCGTCAAGCACCATTGCCTCATCGTCTCCCGCAGCCGCCGCCCGCGCCTGTGCAGCGAACCTTTCCCGCTGTATCACCGGATCGGTGAGTTCGGAATATCCGGTCGCGAGTTCGATACCGCGCACGTACAGATCCCATTTCTCGGTGACCCCCGGAATGCTGCGGTGCGCGCGCGTGAGTGGCGTGGTCTCCGTTGGAAAGTCGCGGACGAACGTCGGGGCCGAGAGCTTGTCGCCGACTGTGTGCTCCCAGAGTTCTTCGATTATTTTCCCGTGGCCGTAGCCGCGGTCGCGGGGTATCTCGACACCTAGCCGTTCAGCGAACTCCAACAGGCTGTCGACGGGTGTATCCGGGGTGACTTCTTCGCCGAGCGCTTCGGCCAACGACGGATACATTTGTATGGCCGCCCATTCGCCGTCGAGATCGTAGGTCGTGCCATCAGGCAATGGCACCCGTCTGGTACCAATGGCCTCATCCGCAACTTCTTGAATAATCTCACGCGTCATCGTCGCGGAATCGTCATACGTCCCGTACGCCTCGTATGTCTCCAGCATCGCGAATTCGGGCGAATGCGTGGAATCGGCCCCTTCGTTTCGGAACACGCGATTGAGTTCGAAAACCTTCTCCAAACCACCGACCAAGCAACGCTTCAGGAAGAGTTCCGGGGCGATGCGAAGGTACAGGTCGGCGTCGAGTGCATTGGAATGCGTTACGAACGGGCGAGCGGCGGCACCGCCGGCCAACGTCTGCAACATCGGCGTCTCCACCTCGAGGAAGCCGCGCCGCTCCAGCGCAGAACGCACCGCGCGGACGACGGCGACGCGCTGCCTGGCGATGGTCCTGGCCTCAGGGCGCACGATCAGATCGACGTAACGCTGACGGACGCGCGACTCCTCGCTCATCTCCTTGTGGGCGACGGGCAGCGGCCGGAGGGCCTTTGAAATGATTTGCCAGGAGTCGGCAAGCACAGACAGTTCGCCCCGGCGCGAACTGATCACCTCGCCGTGGACAAAGACGATGTCGCCCAGATCGACATCGGACTTCCATCGGTCCAATGAGTCCTGCCCGACCTTGGCCAGGCTGACCATCGCCTGCAGCTGCGTGCCATCGCCTTCCTGGAGGGTGGCGAAGCAGAGCTTGCCGGAGTTGCGTGCGAACACCACCCGGCCGGCCAGCCCGACGACGACGCCGGTCTCCGCGTCAGCGGGCAGGTCAGGGTAGGCAGCGCGAATCTCGGCGAGGCTGTGAGTGCGCGCGACCTCGACCGGATAGGGCTCATGGCCCTCGGCAAGCAGCCGCTCGCGCTTGGCCTGACGGATCCGGAATTGCTCAGGGACGTCGGCCTCGGTTTCGGGCTGCTCAGGTGATGTCACGACGTGCCAGCTTAAATGAACTCATGGCGGCTCCCATCAACGCTGCAGCGGTCGCCGCGTTGGCAGACGAACCGCTGGACTGGCGGTTCAGGGGACTGCCTGCTTCGTGGTGGGGCCGCACGCCTGCGCAGATCTGCGCCGAGGCGCCCGGCCTCGTCGACGACGGTGCCGTGGGACCGGTCTGCGTGCTGCGCGCCGAAGCGCTGACCCACAACCTCGCAGCGATGGCCGGGTGGTGTCGCGACCGCGGGGTCGAGCTCGCGCCGCACGGCAAGACGCATATGGCGCCGCAGCTGGTGGCCCGCCAGCTCAACGCCGGGGCGTGTGCCGTCACGGTCGCGACCATCAGCCAGCTGCGCGCCTACCGGGCCTTCGGTGTGAGCGATTTCATTCTGGCCAACGAGCTGGTGGATGCGGCCGCGTTGCAGTGGGTCGCCAAGGAGCTGGACTCCGACCCCCATTTCACGGTGGTGTGCTGGGTGGATTCGGTGGCGGGTGTGCGGCGGATGGCGGCCGGGCTCGAGACGGCCGCGGCGGGCAGGCCCGTGGACGTCTGCGTGGAGGTCGGTATGCCCGGGGGCCGCACCGGCTGCCGGGACGCTTCTGCCGTCGACGAGGTGGCGCGCGCCGCCGCGGACTGCCCCGCCCTGCGGTTGATCGGTGTGGCGGGTTACGAGGCGGCGCTCGGACACGACGTGACACCCGACGGGCTGGCCCGTGTCACCGCGTATCTGGCGGAGCTGCGTTCGGCAGTCGAGCGGTTGGCCGACGTGTTCGAAACCGACAGCGTGGTCGTGACCGCCGGTGGCAGTACCTACTTCGACGCGGTCGCCGACGTGCTTGCGGAGGGTTGGCCGACCCGACGGACCGTGCGCACGATCATCCGCAGCGGCTGCTATCTGACCCACGACCACGGGCTGTACGCCAGGACGTCACCGCTGCGCGAAGCATTGCGACCGGCGCTGGAAGTGTGGGCGCAGGTGATCTCGCGGCCGGAGCCGGATCTGGCCGTCCTGAACATGGGCCGCCGCGACGTCTCGTTCGATCAGGACATGCCGGTGCCGCTTAGCCTGCCCGACAGCGCGGTCACAAAGCTCAACGATCAACATGCGTACCTGAGGCTCGGCCCGGACGACCGGGCAGCCGTCGAAGTAGGCAGCTGGCTGCGGTTCGGGGTCTCGCATCCGTGCACCACGTTCGACAAGTGGCAGATGATCCCGGTGCTGGACGACGACGACCGCGTCGTCGACCTCGTCCGCACGTTCTTTTAGCACGGCCCTGACTGGCAGACCGCTCGGCCTTCTAGCGGGCCTGCTTCAGCTTGCCGCGCTGGCTGTCCCGGTTGCGCTCGAACACCAGCCGCAGGCCGTCCAGCGTCAGGTGGCGGTCGTAGTCCCGCACCGTGTGCAGGTCGGGCAGCACCAGCGGGGCGGTGTGCCCGGTGGCGACCACCGCGACGTCGTCGCCGCCGAATCCGTCGATGTCCTCGCGGACCCGCGACACCAGCCCGTCGACCAGACCGGCGAAGCCGAACACCGCACCGGCCTGCATGCATTCCACGGTGTTCTTTCCGACGACCGACCGTGGCCGGGTCAGCTCGACGCGACGTAGCGCCGCCGACCGCGCCGCCGCGGCGTCGGACGACACCTGTACGCCGGGCGCGATCGCGCCGCCGAGGAACTCACCCTTGGCCGACACGACGTCGACGCAGATCGACGATCCGAAGTCGACGACGATCGCGGCCGTGCGGTATTTGTGAAAGGCGGCAAGGCAGTTGACGATCCGGTCGGCCCCGACCTCTTTCGGATTGTCGACGAGCAGCGGAATTCCGGTTCGCACACCGGGCTCGATCAACACGTGTGGCACCGACGGCCAGTACTGGTCGAGCATCTCCCGCACTTCATGAAGCACGGACGGAACTGTCGACAGCCCGGTGGCGCCGGTGAGCCGTTCGGAGTCTTCGCCGATCAGGCCGTCGATGGTCAACGCCAGCTCGTCGGACGTCACCTCGGTTTCGGTGCGGATCCGCCAGTGCTGCACCACCTTTGCGTGATCCCCCGAGCCGGAGATCAGACCCACAATGGTGTGTGTATTGCGAACGTCGATTGCTAGCAGCACGAGCTCACCGCGGCGACAGCAGTTCTGCGGCGTCGGCAGGAACGTGGGCCGGATCGTGTCCGAGATCGATCTGCTTGTTGTCGGCGTCGACGAACACGATGCGCGGTCGGTACGCACGGGCTTCGGCGTCCTGCATCGTTCCGTAGGCGATCAGGATGACCAGATCGCCGGGGTGCACGAGATGCGCGGCCGCACCGTTGATCCCGATGACGCCGCTGCCGCGTTCGCCTGTGATGGCATAGGTGACCAACCGCGCTCCGTTGTCGATGTCGACGATGGTGACCTGCTCGCCCTCGAGTAGGTCGGCGGCGTCCATCAGGTCGGCGTCGATCGTCACCGACCCGACGTAGTGCAGATCCGCCTGCGTCACTCTCGCACGATGGATCTTCGACTTGAGCATTGTTCGTAACATCAATTCCTCCATGGCAATTCGTGACTGTCAGCCGATCCGACGGATCGTTGCCCGTCGGTACCGGCGCTTGATCCGATGTCGATTGCGATGTTGTCCAGCAGTCTGGTTGTGCCGAGTCGGGCGGCCAGCAGCATGCGTGCCATGCCTTCGTCGGGCGCGGGTCCGAGGGCCGGGTCGCGCACTTGTACGTAGTCGACTTCGATCGCGGGCACCTCGTCGAGTACCGCACGCGCTGCATCAAGAGCCGCCGGTGTGCCTCCTGAAGCGGCGTACATCCCTGCCAGCAGGGCGGCCGAAAGAGCGCCTGCCTGTTCCCGTTCGACGTCACCGAGGTATCGGTTGCGCGACGACATCGCCAGGCCGTCGGGTTCGCGCACGATCGGCACGCCGACGATCGCAACGTCGACGTTGAGGTCGGCGACCATCTGACGGATCAACACGAGCTGCTGATAGTCCTTCTCACCGAAGAACGCCTGATCGGGCTGCACTATCTGCAAGAGCTTGAGCACAACGGTCAGCACGCCCGCGAAATGCGTTGGCCGCAAGGCACCTTCAAGCTCCGCGCCGAGCGGACCTGCCTGCACCGAGGTGCGCAGCCCGTCGGGATACATTTCCGCCGCGGTCGGGGTGAACGCGATGTCGACACCTTCGGCGCGCAGCTGGGCCAGGTCATCGTCAAGGGTCTGCGGGTACTTGTCGAGGTCTTCGTTGGCACCGAACTGCAGCGGGTTGACGAATATCGACACCACGACGACCGCACCGGTCACGCGTTTGGCGGCGCGGACGAGCGCCAGGTGTCCTTCGTGGAGGGCACCCATCGTCGGCACCAGCATCACCCGTCGCCCGGTCTGTCTCAGTGCGCGCGTGACGCCGGAGACATCGCGCGCGGAGGTATAGACGTTGAGCTCGCCGGCGGCGAACTGCGGCGGCTTGCGAATCGTCACCTCTCCCCCGCCTCCTCGAGCACAGCGAAGATCTCCTTTGGGGCGTGCGCGCGCTGCGCAGTACGCAAAGAGTTCGCCCTATAGGCCTGCGCCAATTCGGGACTCACTTCGGCGAGCGCCCTCAGGTGATCGGCGACCGCGCCGGCGTCGCCGCGGGCAACCGGTCCGGTCAGCGCCGCCTGGCCCCGGTGCAATGCGTTCTCCAGCGATGCCCGTGCCAGTGGGCCGATCACTCGCTCAGCGATGCCGCCTGGCTCGTCACCGACGAGCTCCTGTCCGAGTAGCTCCTGACCCCACAGGGCGGATCGCAGCGCCTCCACGGCGTCGAGCACCACGGTCACAATGTGATTGCTGGCGTGCGCGAGCGCCGCGTGGTACAGCATGCGGGCGTCCTCGCGGACCCGAAACGGCTCACCGCCGATCTCGAGCACCAGCGACTGGGCAATGGCATAGCCCACGTCGTCGGCGGCGGTGATACCGAAACAGGTGTCGGGCAGTCGAGTGATGTCCTCGTCGGCGCCGGTGAAAGTCATCGCGGGATGGATCGCCAGCGGGATGCAGCCCTGCTCGGTCAGCGGGCTCAGCACCGCGATGCCGTTGGCACCCGAGGTGTGCGCCACGATCGTGCCCTTGCGCACCGCGTGCGTGGCCGCCAATCCGGAAACCACGGACTCGAGCTCGGCATCGGGCACGGCGATCAGTAGCAACTCCGCGCGGCCCGCGACTTCGTGAACGGGCAACACCGCGGTGTCGGGCAGCCGGCGCTCGGCCCGCTGCCGGGAGGCGCGCGATATCGCGCTGCACCCCACCACGACGTGGTCGGCGTTCTCCAAGGCCACGCCGAGCGCGGTACCGACCCGGCCTGCGGAGATTATTCCGACCGAAAGCCGGGCCGGACGCATCGGTCCGTCTTGGGGTCCCCACGTGTGCGTAGGGTGGGGTCCCCACGTGTGCGTAGGGGACTGCTCCATCGCAGAAGGCCTCGCAAGATTTCGTGTTCGTTCCGGTCCTGCGTTGCGGGTACCGGACGGTCGCTAAGAGACTAACTCACTCTTCACGGCGGCGGCGACGGCCGCCTCCCGTCGAGCCGACTTCCAGCCGGGCCAACAGCTCGGCCACGGAGTGGCCGCCGGTGGCGTCACCGCTGTCGGCGTCGTCGGCACTGCGATGGCGTGGTGCGGGCACCTCGGAAGGTGCGGGCGCCGCGGCAGGTGGCGCAGGCTGCGGGGGCGGCGTTGCCGATGTGGGCGATGGCGGACGTCCCGGATCGGCCGCGTCGGAGGGCACGGAGTGACGCCCGTGCCGCGAATCGGCGGGTGGCGTGGACATCGCGGGCTCAGGCGCACGTCGCCTGCCGACGTAGTCCCCCGCGGATCCGTTCTCCGCGGCCGGAGAGGCCCAGTTACTGCCCGGCATTCCGGCCGGGATCCACTGCCCCTCGGCCGGTGCGGGCTGCCAGTCTGTCGCCGCGGCCGCTGCGGCTTGCTCCTCTGCGGCACGATCTTCGGCCGCCTCCTGCTCGGCAAGGGCGCGCTCCTGCGCAGCACGCTCTTCGGCCGCCCTCTGTTCAGCAAGGGCACATTCGGCCGCGGTCCCCTCCTCGGCGGCACGCTGCTCCGCAACCAGCCGCTCGGCCGCCCGCTGCTCGGCTGCCGCGCGCTGTTCGGCGGCCCGCTGCTCGGCGGCGGCGCGCTGCTCGGCGGCCGCGCGTTCCTCGGCCGCACGGTGCTCGGCTGCCCGCT
This sequence comes from uncultured Actinomycetota bacterium, assembly GCA_963804905.1. Taxonomy (GTDB): domain Bacteria; phylum Actinomycetota; class Actinomycetes; order Mycobacteriales; family Mycobacteriaceae; genus Mycobacterium. The sequence continues at coordinate 99,213 of CAWDSB010000004.1, forward strand.
GCTCGGCCGCAAACTGAAGACGCTCCTCGGCAGTCGGCTCGGCCTCCGACGGCCTGCGATGTGCGCCACCGAACAGCGGTGTAGGCATCCATTCATGTTCTGGCGCATGCGGTTCGGCCGGAACATCGATGATCGGGTTTTCGTCGGTACTGACGTTTGGGCCGTCGTCGCTGTCGATCCTGGTGCTGGAGACGCGGCCGGGACGCACCGGATCGTGTTCGGTCTCAAGCGCCGGGCGGTGACTCAGGTCGGCGTCGAAAAGGTACTCGAGATTGGCGCGCAGGGCGGCGAGCTCAGCGCGCAGCGCGGCCACCTCGTCGGCCGCCTGGGCACGTATCTCGGTGGAGAGCTCGCGGCGCAGCTCCATTTCGACCGTCAGCTCGTACTCGCGTCGCGCCGAGATCTCGCGGTCCAGCTGCAAGTCGTAGACCAGCTTCAGATCGCGTGCCTTCGCCGCATCGATATCGCTCTGCCGTCGATAGATGACCGACACGAACGCGGCCACCACGGCCGCCCACAACGCAAGGATGACCGCCAGCTTGAGCAACTCCACCCGGCTGGTGAACACGAGCGCCGAACTCGCCATGATTGCGAGTACCAGCAACACCGTCAACAGCAGCCAACCCGGCCTGCGACCGCTGCGCCGCGGCCGGGCACCACGGGTCAGAACGGTCATGGGGCGACTGTACCCGCCACAGGTCACTCAGCGTGTCGTGCGTCGCGGCGATTCGTGATCGGCAATGGTCGGCCAGCTACTCCGGGGCCCCTTCGCCATTGTCCGGCGGCTCTTGCGGTGACTTGCAGCAATGCTGAAGCCATAGCGCCGCGACCAACAGCGCAAGCGCACTGACCGCCGCCACAACAGCGCCTGCCGTGTCCTCTCCGGCGATCCGCAGCGAGCCCCGCCGTGGCAAAAGGTAGACCAGCACCCCGGCCCACCAACCCAGCACCAGGGCCCCCACCCATGCCGAGGCCTTGGCGATCATCACCGACCGGGCAACGGCCAGCGGATGCAGCCAGCCCGGCCCGTCGCCGATCTCCCCCTCGCTGATCTTCGTCCGCACGTAAAACGCCCAGCCGCCCTCGGCGATCGCCACCGCGAGCAGCGATAGGCCGGTCCAGACGGTGATCGGGGGAAACCACCGGTAGAGCACCGTCACCAGCAGATACGCCAGCACGGCGGCGATCACCGTCGCGGCCGTCAGGTCACGTTTACGGGTGGGCCCCATCAGCCCAGCACCAGGCCGGTGAGGTGCACCCCGTCGCGTTCGGCGGGGTCGAGTTCGGCAAGCAGCTTCTCCACGGGCCGAGGCTCGCCTGCCACGGTGAGGGTGGCGTCGGGGTCGACGTCCAGCCACGGGATCATCACGAAGGCACGCAGGTGGGCGAACGGGTGCGGCAGGGTCAGGTCCTCGTCTTTGACGATCACCTCGGTTTCGCCGTCATGGCATGTGACGAGATCCACATCGAGCGTGCGCGGGCCCCAACGTTGACCGCGGACCCGGACGGCGGCTCGCTCGAATTCATGCGCACGGCGCAACCAGCCGTGGCCGTCGAGCAGCGGGTCATCGGCGATCAGTACCGCGTTGAGGAACGACCCCTGCTCGACGCCACCCCACGCGTCGGCCTCATAGACGGCGGACACCGCCCGCAGCGTGTCGCCGAGCCCGTCGACGACCGTTTGCAGCAGGGCAAGCCGGTCACCCAGATTGGAGCCGATCGACAGCACGGCCCGACTCACGGCGCGGCTCCGCGACCGCCTCGCCGCGACCGCCGCGCCACCACGGCGACGTCGGCGAAGCACATCGGAATCGGTGCGGCGGGCTTGTGCACGACGACCTCGACGGCGTGCACCCGCTCGTCGGCCATCACGTCCTCGGCGATCTCGCCGGCCACCGTCTCGATCAAATTCCTGGCCGGTCCCCCGACGATGTGGGCGGCCCGGTTGGCGAGGGCGCCGTAATCGAGTGTGTCGGCGAGGTCATCGCTGCCCGCCGCCGTCGCCAGGTCGATCCACACCGTGATGTCGACGACGAAGTCCTGCCCATCTCGTCGCTCCTCGGGAAACACACCGTGATTCCCGCGAACGGTCAAGCCGCGCAACTCGATTCGGTCAGCCATCGGACTCCGGTTTCGTCCAGGCATCAACGACCTTGAGCGCGTCGACCGACGACTGCACATCGTGAACACGAACGCCCCACGCACCGTGCAGAGCGGCCATAGCGGAGATCACCGCCGTTGCGGTTTCACGGCCGCCCGGGGGGCGGGGTTCACCGTCGGCGTCCGCCAGCAGGGTTCCGAGGAAGCGTTTGCGCGACGCGCCGACGAGCACCGGTATTCCGGTGTCGACGAATTCAGGCAGCGCACGCAACAGCACCCAGTTGTGCTCACCGGTTTTGGCGAACCCGAGGCCGGGATCGATGATCAGGTTCGCCGGGTCCACACCGGCGGACACGGCGGCGTCGACGGCGGCGAGCAGTTCGGTGCGCACTTCGGCAACCACGTCGCGGTAGGGCGGCACGTCGTGTGGGCGGGCGGTGCTGACCGAGCGCCAGTGCACCAGCACCCACGGCACCTTGGCGTCGGCCACCACGCGGGCCATGTTCGGGTCGGCGCGCCCACCGGACACGTCGTTGACGATCTGCGCCCCGTTCTCCAGTGCGGCCTGCGCCACCTCTGCGTGCATCGTGTCGATACTCACGGTAAGGCCTTGTCCGGCAAGCTCTTTGATTACCGGTAGCACACGCGATGTTTCCACCTGCGGATCGATGCGGGTGGCGCCTGGACGCGTCGACTCGCCGCCGACATCAACGATGGCCGCTCCGTCGGCGGCCAGCGCCATGCCCTGTTCGACGGCACGGTCGCGGTCGAGGAACAGCCCTCCGTCGGAGAAGGAGTCGTCGGTAACGTTCACGACCCCCATTACCCGCACGCGTCCGAGGCTCACTTCCGCAAGATCAGATCCAGCGCCTCTGACCGTGATGCGTTGTCTGTTTTGAACTGACCCCGCACCGCGGACGTAGTGGTGATCGCGCCTGGCTTGCGGACGCCGCGCATGGACATGCAGAGGTGCTCGCACTCGACGACGACGATCGCCCCGCGCGGTTCGAGCTTGCGCATGACCGCGTCGGCGATCTGAGCGGTCAGGCGCTCCTGCACCTGCGGCCGCTTGGCGTACAGGTCGACAAGCCGCGCGATCTTCGAGAGTCCGGTCACTCGGCCGTCCTCGCCCGGGATGTAGCCGACGTGGGCCACGCCGTGGAACGCGACGAGATGGTGCTCGCAGGTGGAGTACAGCGGAATCTGCTTCACCAAGACCAACTCGTCGTGCTGTTCGTCGAATTTGGTGTCCAGCACGGTGTCTGGGTCGGTGTACAGCCCGGCGAACATCTCCTTGTAGGCACGGGCCACCCGCGCGGGAGTGTCCTCCAAACCGTGGCGGTCGGGATCCTCGCCAACGGCGATCAGCAGTTCCCGGACGGCCGCCTCGGCGCGCGGTTGGTCGAACTCGGGCTTGGTCGCAATGTTGTTGTGCGGCCGCGTCATCGAAGCCTCCGTCGTTGTATCAGCCGTGAGACGGCGGATTGGGCCGGTTGGATTCCTGGCCCGCGTCCTCATTGTTGGGCGGCGCGGGTGCGCCGGCCGGGCCGCTGTGCGGCGGCTGCGGTCCAGGATATGGATAGGGCTGATACGGCGGATACGGCGGCTGCCACGGCTGCGGGTTCGGCGGTGGATACCACTGGCCGTGCGGCGGGTACTGCCCTGGCGGCGGCTGCGGCGGCCAGCCCGGCGCGTGCCAGCCGGCCGGAGCGCCGTAGTCCGGCTGTGTCGGGCCATTCGGACTTCCGTTGGTGCCTGCACCATTCGAGCCGTTCGATTGTGACGCTTCGGCGGCGGCCGCAGAAGCCTTGGCGATCGCAGCCTTGAATGCGGGCTCGGGTACCGGTTTCGGCCATTCCTCACCGCGCTCAATCGCCAGTTCGCCCGGCGTCTTGATCGGCGGCTTGTCCGAGGGGATGCGACCACCGAAGTCGTCGAACATCGTCAGCCGCGGACGTTTCTTCACGTCGCCGAAGATCGCCTGCAGCTCCGCGCGGTGCAGCGTCTCCTTCTCCAACAGCTCGCCGGCCAACGTGTCGAGCACGTCGCGGTACTCGGTGAGGATCTCCCACGCCTCGGTGTGCGCGGCCTCGATGAGCTTGCGCACCTCGTCGTCGATAATCTGTGCGACCTCGTGGGAGTAATCGGCCTGGGTCCCCATCGTGCGGCCAAGGAACGGGTCGCCGTGCTCGGTGCCGTAGCGCACGGCGCCCAGCTTGCTGCTCATGCCGTACTCGGTGACCATCGCGCGGGCGATCTTGGTGGCCTGCTCTATGTCCGACACCGCGCCGGTGGTCGGCTCACGGAACACCAGCTCCTCGGCGGCGCGTCCGCCCATCGCGAACACCAGTCGCGCGATCATCTCCGAGCGGGTCATCAGACCCTTGTCGTCCTCGGGCACGGACATCGCGTGCCCGCCGGTACGACCGCGCGCCAGGATCGTCACCTTGTAGATCGGGTCGATGTCGGGCATCGCCCACGCCGCGAGCGTGTGCCCGCCTTCGTGGTAGGCGGTGATCTTCTTTTCGTGCTCGCTGATGATGCGGCTCTTCCGACGCGGGCCGCCGACGACGCGGTCGACGGCCTCCTCGAGGGCCGGACCGCTGATGACGGTGCCGTTCTCGCGGGCGGTCAAAAGGGCAGCCTCGTTGATGACGTTGGCCAGGTCGGCGCCCGACATGCCGACGGTGCGCTTGGCCAGCCCGTCCAGGTCGGCGTCGGGCGCGATCGGCTTGCCCTGCGAGTGCACCCTGAACACCGCGCGACGACCGGCCAGGTCGGGGTTGGACACCGGGATCTGGCGGTCGAATCGGCCGGGCCGCAGCAGGGCCGGATCGAGGATGTCGGGCCGGTTGGTGGCGGCGATCAGGATGACGCCCTGGCGCTCGCCGAAGCCGTCCATCTCGACCAGCAGCTGGTTCAGCGTCTGTTCGCGTTCGTCGTGCCCGCCGCCGAGCCCGGCGCCGCGCTGGCGGCCGACGGCGTCGATCTCGTCGACGAAGATGATGCACGGGCTGTTCTGCTTGGCCTGCTCGAACAGGTCACGCACTCGGGATGCGCCGACGCCGACGAACATCTCGACGAAGTCGGAGCCGGAGATGGTGAAGAACGGCACGCCCGCCTCGCCTGCGACGGCGCGGGCCAGCAGCGTCTTGCCGGTGCCGGGCGGCCCGTACAGCAGAACGCCCTTCGGGATCTTGGCGCCGAGCGCCTGATACCGCGACGGGTTCTGCAGGAAGTCCTTGATCTCGTAGAGCTCTTCAACCGCCTCGTCGACCCCCGCCACGTCGGCGAACGTGGTTTTCGGCATGTCCTTGGAGAGCTGCTTGGCCCTCGACTTGCCGAACCCGAAGCCCATCCGGCCACCGGTCTGCATGCGGGAGAACATCACGAAAAGGCCGACAAGCAACAGCAGCGGCAAAAGATATATGAGCAGCGAGCCGAGGATGTTGCCCTGGTTCACCACCGTGTTGACCTTGGCGTTCTTGGCGCTCAACGCATTGAACAGGTCGACGCCGAACCCGGTCGGGTACTTGGTGATGATCTTGTCGCTGTCGCTGGTGTCGCCATTGCCGCTCTTCAGCTCTAGGCGTACCTGCTGCTCGCGGTCGTCGATCTGCGCGCTCTTGACGTTGTCGCTGTTGATCTGGGCCATCGCCACAGACGTATCGACGGGCTTGTAACCGCGGGTGTTGTCACTGAAGTAGAAGAACGACCAGCCAAGCAACAGCACCACCGCGATGACGGTGAGCGTGCGAATCACATTTTTCCGGTTCATCAAGTATCGGCCCTATTGGGCCACGTCCTTCCAATACGTGCAGCTGGAATAGTCAAGGCTACCGCTACACCAACGATCAGCAGTTCCCGACGCTGGTCCGCCTCTTGCCGCCGCACCTGAGCTTATGTGCGAGATCCGGGCGATTCGGCGAGCACAAGCTCGGGTTCGCGGCCCACGCGAGCGCCCTTCCCGAGCCGCACGCCCTGTGCTTGGCTGAGATTGTGCTCACCTCTACCGAGCGGTTAGTCGAGACCAACGGTGTGCGGCTGCGGGTGATCGAGGCGGGCGAACGAGGCGCACCCCTAATCGTTCTTGCCCACGGTTTCCCCGAGTTGGCGTATTCATGGCGCCATCAGATCCCGGTGCTCGCGGAGGCGGGCTACCACGTGCTGGCCCCGGACCAGCGCGGCTACGGCGGCTCCAGCCGGCCCGCCTCCGTCGAGGATTACGACATCCACGCCCTCACCGGTGACCTCGTCGGCCTGCTGGACGACGTCGGCGCGCAGCAAGCGGTGTTCATCGGCCACGACTGGGGCGCCATGGTCGTGTGGCACACCGCGCTGCTGCACCCCGAACGGGTTCGGGCGGCCGCGGGCCTCAGCGTCCCACCGATTCCCCGACCCAGGTCCCGCCCCACCGAACGTTGGCGGCAGAAGTTCGGCGACGACTTCTACATGTTGCGATTCCAAGAGCCCGGCCTGGCCGACGCCGAGATGGACGCCGACGTGGCCGCCACCATGCGCGGCATGTTCGCCGGGCAACTGACGGGACCGCCGTCCCTGCCGGACTGGATCAGCGCCGACGAGTTCGAGCATTACGTGACCGAGTTCAGCAGGACCGGATTCACCGGCGGCCTGAACTGGTATCGCAACTATGACCGCAACTGGGAATCGACGCCTCAGCTCGCCGGTGCACGGATCACGGTGCCCGCGCTGTTCATTGGCGGCACGGCCGACCCGATTGGCCCGACGATGCGTCCCGATCGCGCCCGCGAGGTGGCCGCAGGACCGTACAGCGAAAAGTGGATCGAGGGCGCGGGCCATTGGGTACAGCAGGAGCGCCCCGACGATGTCAACCGCACCTTGTTGGCATTCCTACGGGAAGTGGAGCAGTCATGACCGGCAGACCACTGAGATTCGGGGTGTTCATCACGCCCTTCCATCCGGTCGGCCAATCGCCCACCGCCGCACTGGAATACGACCTCGAGCGGACAGTCGCGCTGGACCGGCTGGGCTTCGACGAAGCGTGGTTCGGAGAGCATCACTCCGGAGGATACGAGCTGATCGCCTGCCCCGAGGTGTTCATTGCGACGGCGGCCGAGCGTACCAAGCACATCCGGCTCGGCACCGGCGTGGTGTCGCTGCCCTATCACCACCCGTTGATGGTGGCCGACCGATGGGTGCTGCTCGACCACATCACCCGCGGTCGGGCGATGTTCGGCACCGGGCCCGGTGCGCTGCCGTCGGACGCCTACATGATGGGCATCGATCCCGTCGAACAGCGGCGGATGATGCAGGAGTCGCTCGAGGCGATCCTCGCGTTGTTCCGAGCCGCACCGGACGAACGCGTCAGCAGGCACTCCGACTGGTTCACGCTGCGCGATGCGCAGTTGCACATCCGGCCCTACACCTGGCCGTACCCCGAGATCTCCACGGCGGCAATGATTTCGCCATCCGGTCCGAGGCTCGCCGGTGCTCTCGGGACGTCGCTGTTGTCACTGTCGATGTCGGTGCCCGGCGGCTACGCCGCGCTGGAGAACACGTGGCAAGTCGTCGTGGACCAGGCTGAGAAATCGGGCCGCGACGAACCCGATCGCGCCAACTGGCGGGTGCTGTCGATCGTGCACCTGGCCGATACCCGTGATCAGGCGATCGACGACTGCACCTACGGCCTGCAGGATTTCGCGAACTACTTCGGCGCGGCCGGCTTTGTGCCACTGTCCAATTCCGTCGAGGGCACTCAGTCGCCGCGCGAGTTCGTCGCGGAGTATGCCGGCATGGGAAACTGCTGCATCGGCACGCCGGGGGATGCGATCGCCTACATCCAAGACCTGCTTGACACCTCGGGTGGCTTCGGGACCCTACTGCTGCTCGGCCACGACTGGGCCTCGCCCCAGGCCACCTACCACTCCTACGAGTTGTTCGCCCGCGAAGTGATGCCGCACTTCAAGGGCCAGCTGACCGCGCCAAGAGCGTCGCACGACTGGGCCAAGGGGATGCGCGATCAACTGCTCGGCCGTGCCGGCGAGGCGATCGTCAAGGCGATCAACGAGCACACCGACGAACTCAAACTCGAGGAGGAGCTGTAATGCGCGCCTCGGTGCTGCGCGACCGACGAATGGTCCTTCGGGATGACGTCGCCGAACCGGTGCCCGGGCCAGGCCAGGTTCTCGTCGGAGTGAAGGCATGCGGGATCTGCGGCACGGATCTGCATTTCGCCAAGCACGGCGACCAGATGGTGCGGCTGACGCGGGAAATGAAGGGCATGCCCGTGGAAGGTGGGCTGCCGGTCGACCTCGCCGACGATGTGTTCATGGGCCACGAGTTCAGCGCCGAAGTGCTCGAAGCCGGGCCCGACACCGAGGCTCCTTCCCCGGGAACGGTGGTGACATCACTTCCGGTGTTGTTGTCCCCGAACGGTTTCGAGCCCATTCTGTCCAGCAATACCGTGATCGGTGGCTACGCCGAGCGGATGCTGTTGTCAGCCCCGCTATTACTGACGATCCCGAACGGTCTTGATCCGCGTCATGCGTCCCTCACCGAACCGATGGCGGTCGGCCTGCACGCGGTGAACAAGTCATCGGTCCAGCCCGGCGAGTCGGCGCTTGTGATCGGATGTGGGCCGATCGGACTTGCGATCATCGCCGCGCTGCGCCAGCGAGGCGTGGAAAGCATTGTCGCTGCAGACTATTCACACAAGCGCCGAGACTTGGCGGCAATGATGGGTGCACACCAGACGGTGGATCCGGCAAAGGGATCACCGTTCGACGACGTCACGCCGGCCGTGGTTTTCGAGGCCGTAGGCATTCCCGGCGTCGTCAATGACGTGATGCGGATGGCACCGATGGGCACTCGGCTGGTCGTCGCGGGGGTGTGCATGGAGGCCGATACGGTCTTGCCGCTGTTCGGCATCGCCAAGGAGATCAACGTGCAGTTCGTGAATGCCTACGATCACACCGAGTTCGCTGAGGCACTGCGCGCCATCGCCGAGGGCGAGATCGTCGTCGCTCCGCTGATTACCGGTGAGGTCGGCCTCGACGGCGTCGGCGCCGCATTCGACCACCTCGCCAACCCAGACGAACACTGCAAAATTCTAGTAACTCCCTAGCCGCTACCTTAAATTCCCCTGTGTGCCAAGTATCACAGGAGCACAACGGAATTCAGTAGTGTCCCTCGACGCTGCGCCATCTAGTAATGCGTGTGAAAGGCTGGATGGTGACAAACGAACGACTAAAGCAAGCCTCAACCCATCTCGAAGAAGCCCGCGAGGACCGGCGCGCCCGCCGGATCGCCGACCTCTACGCCAACGATGCGCAGTTCCGAAAAGCCCGGCCCCTTTTTGACGTCATAGACGCGGCAAGCAGGCCCGACCTTCGCCTGCCGGAGATCTTGCAGACCCTCGTCGACGGCTATGCCGACCGTCCCGCGCTCGGGCAGCGCGCACGGGAGTTGGTGACGGACACCACGACCGGCCGCACCTCCGTGCGTCTGCTGCCCAGTTTCGAGACGATCAGCTATCGCGAGGTATGGGACCGTGTCAGTGCGATCGCCACCGCATTGCGCAACGACTCCACCGCCCCGGTGAACCCGGGCGACTTCGTCGCCACGATCGGCTTCGCCAGCCCAGACTATTTCACGGTTGACCTTGCGTGCGCGTTCCTCGGACTGGTGTCGGTGCCGCTGCAGCACAATGCGCCGGTCTCTCAGCTCAAGCCGATCATCGCCGAGACCGAGCCGAAGGTCATCGCCGTCGGCGCCGAATACCTCGATCTCGCCGTCGAGTCGGCGCTGGAGAGCACGTCGCTGCGGCGCATCCTGGTCTTCGACTACCGGTCCGGCGTCGACGACCAGCGAGACAGCCTGCAACGGGCGCAGGCCCGGCTGAGGGCCGCGGGCTTGCCGGTGACGATCGACACACTCGCAGACGTCATCGACCACGGCCGCTCGTTGCCGCAGGAACCCGCATACACGGGCGACAGTGACGACAGGCTCGCGATGGTCATGTACACCTCGGGAAGCACCGGCGCACCTAAGGGCGCCATGATGACGGAGCGGACGCTCGCGAAGCTGTGGACGTCGAGGTTCGCTTCGTCAGCCGATGTGCCCGTGTTCAACGTCAACTTCATGCCGCTCAATCACCTCGGCGGGCGGCTGCCGCTGGCGTCGTCGTTCCTTGTAGGCGGCACAAGCTATTTCGTTCCCGAGTCCGATCTTTCGACGTTGTTCGAGGACTGGGCACTCGTGCGTCCGACCGAGATGGCGCTGGTGCCGCGGGTGGTTGACATGCTCTTCCAGCGGTACCGCAGCACCGCCGACCGCCTCGTCACTGCGGGGTCAGAACCGGCAGAAGCAGAGGCGGCCGCCGCGACAGAGCTGCGGGAAAAGGTCCTGGGTGGACGCGTGGTCGGCGGATTCGTCGGAACCGCGCCGCTGGCCGCGGAAATGAAGGTGTTCATCGATGACGTGCTCGACGCCCATATCGCCGATGGTTACGGGACGACAGAGGTGGGCGGGGTCAGCAGGGATGGAGTGCTAATCCGCCCGCCGGTCGTCGACTACAAGCTGGTCGATGTCCCCGAACTCGGCTATTTCCTCACCGACAAGCCGTATCCGCGGGGTGAGTTACTGATCAAGACCGAGACGATGATGCCCGGGTACTACAAGCGCCCCGAGGTCACCGCCGAGGTGTTCGACGCCGAGGGTTACTACCGCACCGGCGATGTGATGGCCGAGATCGAACCGGACCGGCTGGAGTATGTCGACCGGAGCAAGAACGTGCTCAAGCTGTCACAGGGCGAGTTCGTCGCTGTATCGAATCTGGAGGCGATCTTCGCGGGCGCCCCACTGGTGCGTCAGATCTTCGTCTACGGCAACAGCGAGCGTCCCAGTCTGCTCGCGGTGATCGTCCCGACGCCAGACGCGCTGGAGCGCTTCGGCGCCGACAGCAGTGCACTCAGGGCCGCTCTGGGCGATGCGCTGCGCGAGACGGCTCGTGCCGCAGAGTTGCAGTCCTACGAGGTGCCGACCGACTTCCTCGTCGAAACCGAACCTTTCAGCGCCGCCAACGGACTGCTGTCCGGCGTCGGAAAGATTCTGCGCCCCAGGCTCAAAGAGAACTATGGCGAGCGGCTCGAGCAGCTCTACGCCGAACTGGCATCGGCGCGTGTCGACGAACTCCGCGCGCTGCGCGAGAACGCCGCGCACCGCTCGGTGCTCGAAAGCGTCACTCGGGCGGCGCAGGCGGTCCTGGGATCGACCGACGTCGAGATCGACCCCGACGACCACTTCACCGACCTCGGCGGCGACTCGTTGTCGGCCCTGACCTTCGCCAACCTCTTGCGGGACGTCCTGGAAGTCGACGTGCCGGTGGGAATGATCGTCGGACCGACGAGCGATCTGCGGCAGATCGCCTATTACATTGAGACGGAGCGCGAATCCGGCTCGAAACGACCGACGTTCGCGAGCGTGCACGGACGCGGGGCTACCTCGGTCCGCGCCGGCGATCTCACGCTCGATAAGTTCATCGACGAAGCGACGCTGGCCACCGCCCCCGGCGTCGCATACGCGACCGGTGCCCCCAAGACCGTCCTGCTCACCGGTGCGAACGGCTGGCTCGGGCGGTTCCTGGCCCTCGACTTGCTGGAACGGCTTGCGGAGAAGGGCGGCAGGCTGATCACCGTCATTCGTGGACGCGACGAGGCCGCGGCACGCGCACGGCTGGACGCTGCCTTCGACAGCGGGGATCCGGTTCTGCTCAAGCGATTCCGCGAGCTTGCCGCCGACCACCTCGAGGTCATCGCGGGCGATATCGGCGAGCCCAACCTCGGTGTGGACAAGGCGACCTGGGATCGGCTGGCGCACGAGGTCGATCAGATCGTTCATCCTGCGGCACTCGTCAACCACGTGCTGCCCTACAGCGAGTTGTTCGGGCCGAATGTGGTGGGCACCGCCGAGATGATCCGGCTGGCGATCACCGCCCGCATCAAGCCGATCACCTACCTGTCCACCGTTGCGGTCGCAATGTCCGTCGCAGCTGAAGACTTCGTCGAGGATGGCGACATCCGTGACGTAAGTCCGGAGCGACCCGTCGACAGCTCGTATGCCAACGGGTACGCAAACAGCAAGTGGGCAGGCGAAGTGCTGCTGCGGGAGGCACACGACCTTTGCGGCCTGCCGGTCGCGGTGTTTCGGTCCGACATGATCCTCGCCCACACGCGATACGAGGGGCAGCTGAACGTGCCCGATGCGTTCACCCGGCTGATTCTGAGCCTTCTCGCAACGGGTATCGCGCCGCGGTCGTTCTACGAGACGGACGCCGACGGCGAGCCGCAGCGGGCTCACTACGACGGACTGCCGGTCGATTTCGTCGCCGAATCCATCGTGACGCTGGGCGCGAACGCGACGGACGGGTTCCGGTCATTCGACGTGATGAATCCCTACGACGACGGCGTCTCGCTGGACACGTTCGTCGAGTGGCTCATCAACGCCGGTCACAAGATCACGCGGATCGACCAGTACGAGGAGTGGCTCAGCAGGTTCGAAACCGCGCTGACCGGCCTCTCGGAACAGCAACGACGACACAGCGTGCTGCCCCTGCTCGACGCGTACCGCAAGGCCGAGCGGCCGGTACGGGGAGCTATCGCACCGACCGCCGTGTTCCGCGGTGCGGTGCGCGCGGCCGAGGTCGGACCCGACAGAGACATCCCCCATGTCTCGGCATCACTGATCGACAAGTACGTGGCAGACCTGCAACGCCTCGGCCTGGTGTAATCGGCGGGTGAACTAGGCTGCCAGGCATGCCGATCGCAGTCAGAGCGAAACTTGCGACCCGACTGATCGTCCTCGTCGCGGCGGGGCTGGCCGTCGCAGGCCTGTCCGGATGCGACGCGACATCGAAGTCTGGGCCCTCGCTCATCCCGACAGCAAACCCGGACACCCGCCAGGTCACGGTCGTCGGGTCGGGCGAGGTGCAGGGCACACCGGACACATTGAACGCCAACGTCTCGATCGATTTCACCGCGCCCGACGTCACCTCCGCCATGAACCAGACCAGTGAGCGGCAGCGGGCCGTGATCGACGCGCTGGTCGGTTCCGGCGTCGACCGCGCAGACATCAGCACCACGAATGTGAGTCTTCAGCCGCAGTTCGGCGGCGGCGACAACCCGGCGATCATCGGCTACCGGGCGAGCAATTCGATCTCCGTCAAGATTCGCAAGCTGGACACCGCGTCGCAGGCACTGGCATTGATCGTTGGCACCGGCGGTGACGCCACCCGCCTCAACTCGGTCGAGTATTTGATCGATGATGACTCTCAGCTGGTGAAGGATGCGCGCACGCGTGCCTTCGACGACGCCAAGGACCGCGCCGAGCAGTACGCCCAGATGTCGGGATTGAGTCTGGGCAAGGTCATTTCGATCTCCGAGTCGGCCGGCACAACGCCGGCTCCGCCCCAGCCGACGCCGATGCCGAAAGCGGCCATGGAGGCGGTGCCACTCGAGCCGGGACAGCAGAGCGTCAGCTTCTCGGTGACGGTGATCTGGGAGCTGACCTAAAGCTCGCGCACGCGAAGGGCAGGTGAACCTTCAGTCTGCGGGGGCGATGTCGACCGGAATGCCGTTGAGCACAGCGGTACCCGAAAGCGGATCCAGCCGGTTACCGTCGTTGAGCTGGTTTACGTTCACGCCTGGCTGTTCTGCCGCAACCCCTTGTCGCGTATGACCGCGATCGTGACCCCATCCATGCGGCAATGACACCACACCGCGTCGCATGCCCGGCATCGGTTCGATCGGCGCCAGTAGCTCCCCACCCGGCCCCTTGATCTTGGCGGTGTCGGCCAGTCCGAGGTCGGCGACATCATCCGGATGGATCTGCAGCGTGCACCGGTTCGTGCCGCCCGACAACGCAGGCACGTTGTGCATCCAGCTGTTGTTGGAGCGCAGGTGACGTCTGCCGATCAGAACAAAGCTGTCGGCGCTCCGGCCGAGCGAGTCGCGAAGCCGCGCGGCGTCGGCGATCACCGGTTCTGGTGCGAGTTCGATTCGCCCGCTTGGTGTTCGGAGCACTTCGGGCAGTCGAGGCTGCAGCGGACCCAGGTCGATACCGTGGGGCGCGGCCTTTAGCCGATCGAGGGTGAGCCCGTCGGGCTTCGCGCCGAACGCGTCGCCGTACGGCCCGAGCCGAAGCATCATGTCGAGACGGCGTTCGTAACCTGGGCCTGCTGCCAGCATCGCGGTCAACTCGTCGACGGGACGCCCTGCCACCGGTGAAGTCGGGTCGGCGGACTCCTTGGCCAATGTGGTCGCGATGACCTGCTCGTCGACGAGTGAGGGATCACCGTCCGCGCCAATGCCGTACAGGATCAACGCGATACGGGACAGGATCTCCGCCTCGTCGGGCCGCCCATCGAGCGGCAACACCGGCGGCGAGTAGCGAACATTGTTGCGGACCGCGAGGTTGTTCAGCGCGAAATCGAAATGGGGACTCTGCGACGGTGGCGGCGGCGGAAGGATGACGTCCGCATGCCGTGTGGTCTCGTTGAGGTAGGGATCGACACTGAGCATGAATCCGACGTTGTCGAGCGCCCGGTCGAGCCGGTCGCCGTCCGGCGCCGACAGCACAGGGTTTCCCGCGATTGTGATCATCGCCTTGATCTGGCCGTCACCCGGGGTGTCGATCTCCTCGGCCAGTGCGGCAGCGGGCAATTCGGACAGCGCTTCGGGGTAGCCCGACACGCGACTGTGCCAGCGGCCGGTCTTGAAGCCGCGGCCCGATTTCGGTGGCCGCGGCGCAGGCACCGCAGGCCCCAAGGGGAACATGGCTCCGCCCGGCCGGTCGAGATTGCCCGTCAGAACGTTGACGACGTCGACCAGCCAACTGCCAAGCGTCCCGAATTCTACTGTCGAGGTACCGATTCGGCCATACACCGCCGCCGTCGGCGCCGCCGCCAGCTCACGGGCCAGCCCGCGAATCTCGTCGGCGGCCACTCCGCAATACGCGGCGACGTCCTCCGGCGCGAACCCGGCGGCAAGGGCGCGGACGTCGTCGAGGCCGTTGACATGGTCGGCCAACCCCCCGAGATCCGGTGCGACAAGGCCCTCTTCGAAGAGCACGTGCACGATGGCGAGCAGCAGCGCCGCATCGGTGCCCGGCCGAGGAGCAATGTGACGGTCGGCGAGTTCGGCTGTGCGTGTGCGCGCCGGATCGATCACGATGAGCCTGCCACCGCGTTTGCGCAGCGCCCGCAGCTTGCCGGGAAAGTCTGCCGCGGTGGCCAAACTGCCATTGGACACAAGAGGATTCGCGCCAATGATTACCAGGCAGTCGGTGCGGTCGAGGTCAGGCACGGTGAATGCGACTGGGCTGCCGAACATATAACCCAACGCGACATGTTTGGGCATCTGGTCCAATGTGCTGGCGGAGAACACCTGATGCGTGCCGAGCCCGCGGATGAGCAACGGCGGATACAGGCTGCCCGCGACGGTGTGCGCGTTGGGGTTGCCCAGATACACCCCGACCGATGACCCGCCGTGCTCGCGAATGACCTCGCCGAGCCGGTCGGCGACAACCGCGAACGCCTCGTCCCACGTCGCCTCGGTGAGCACGCCGTCACGTCGGACCAACGGTCGTGTCAGGCGGTCGGGGTCATTGTCCAGCTCTGCGAAGCTCGCGCCTTTCGGGCAGATGAAACCGGCGCTGAACACATCTTCGCGGTCGCCGCGCGCCCCGGTCACCCGGCCGTCGGCGATCGTGAGCGTCAGGCCGCAGGTGGCCTCGCACAACGGACAGATCCGCAGGACGGTCGGGGTCATGTCGCTAGAACTCCTCGTACACCTTGGGGTCGAGCGTGCCGATGTAGGGCAGGTCGCGGTAACGCTCGGCGTAATCCAGGCCGTAGCCGACGACGAACTCGTTTGGGATGTCGAAGCCCACGTAGGTGATATCGACGTCGTCGCGCGCGGCGTCGGGCTTGCGCATCAGCGTGCATACCCGCAGCGACCTCGGGCGTCGCGTCGCGAGATTACGCAGCAGCCAGGACAGGGTCAGGCCGGAGTCGACGATGTCCTCGACGATCAGCACGTCGCGATCGTTGATGTCGCGGTCGAGGTCCTTGAGAATGCGGACCACTCCAGACGACGACGTCGACGACCCGTAGGAGCTGACCGCCATGAACTCCAGCTGGGTCGGCACCGGTATCGCGCGGGCCAGGTCGGTGACGAAGAAGACCGCACCCTTGAGCACCGTGACCAGCAGCAGGTCCTGGTCGTTTGCGTCGATGGTCTCCCGGTAGTCGGCGCCGACCTGGGCGCCAAGCTCGGCGATCCGTGCCTGGATCTGTTCCTCGGAGAGCAACACCGACTTGATGTCGCCCGGGTACAGCTCCTCAGATGGCACGTCCACAGCGTGCCATGTGTCACCACCGTCGACCAACGTAAGTTCGCCCTAACTCCTCAGACCGGTTCCCGGCGCAGGGTCAGCACCCCGTCCCGACGGCAGGCGACTAGCCGCTGCCGACGCAGCGGCGAGCCGACCGCCACCCCGCCCTGGCCCCGCCACGCGGTGATCAGCGTGTCGACGCCGCGAATGTGCTTGTCGGTCAGATCGCTGGCGCCACCGGCCAACAGCCAGCTGCGGATCACCCTGCGCCGGACGGCCTCCGGCAAGACCGTCAGCTGCCCGGTGTCGAGGCCCTCGTCGGTGGAGGCCGCCTCCAGCGCCCACTGCGCCAGCTCGTCGAGTGTCTCGGTGTCCTCGCGCAGGGCGGTCGCGGTGCGGGCGAGCGCCTCGGCCACACCTCCGCCGAGGACATCCTCGAGCAGCGGCAGCACCTCGGTGCGCAGCCGAGTGCGGGTGAATCGGCGATCGGCGTTGTGTGGGTCGTGCCATGGGTCGATCCGCAGCTCGGAGCAGGCGCCATGGGTGACCGCGCGTCGGATCTCCAGCAACGGGCGGTACCACGGCGGGTCAAAGGGTCGCATGCCTGCAATCGACCGTGCCCCCGATCCGCGGCCGAGACCCAGCAGCACAGTCTCGGCCTGATCGTCGAGCGTGTGCCCCAGCAGTACCGGTGCGTCGCCTCTGGCTTCGTCCAGCGCGCGGTAGCGAGCCGTGCGTGCGGCGGCCTCGGGACCTCCCGTCGTACCGACTTCGACGCAAAGGATTTGCGCATCAACACATCCCAACGCCATCGCCTGCTGTTGAGCGGTGGCGGCGACGCGGCGTGAATCCCGTTGCAGTTGGTGGTCGACGATCAGCGCGGTGGTCGGCTTCATCGGGGCGGCCGCGGCGGTCAGCGCCAGTGAGTCCGGGCCGCCGGACAGCGCGACGCACCAGCGGTCATCCGCGGTCGCATAGCGGCGGCCGAACCCGGCGACCGCGGTCTGCAATGTGCTCAGAGCACCCGGTCGATCCACCGTTGTGGCTCTTCGATTTCGGTTGGCAGCGGCAGTGTTTCAGGCCCCGACCAGATCGCGTTGAAACGGGCCATCCCCACCCGGCCAACGACGTGGTCGACGAACGCCTTGCCGCGGGTGTACTGGCTCATCTTCGCGTCGATGCCTAGCAGCGCGCGCAGCACCCGCTGCAGCGGTGGCTGTTTGCGCCGACGCCGTTCGTCGAACCGTCGTCGGATGGAAGTGACCGACGGCACCACCGCGGGCCCGACGGCGTCCATCACATGGTCGGCATGGCCTTCCAACAGCGTGCCCAGCACCAACAGTTGGTCGAGCGCGCGCTGTTGTGGCTCCGATTGCACGGCCCGCAGCACACCTAGGACGCCGGCCGAATTCGGATCCGCCGCAACACCTTCGCGCCGATCGCGGACGAAATTGGCCAGCCGTCCGATCACCTCGGTGATGTCTTCACCGGTTTCCTGCGTAAGTACCGCCAGCGCGTTCGACATGTGGTCGGCGAGCCAGGGATTGGCGCGGAACTGCACACGGTGAGTGACCTCGTGCAAGCACACCCAGAGCCGAAAGTCGGCGGGCAGCACACGGAGCTGCCGCTCCACCGCAATCACATTGGGATACACCAGTAGCAGCTCGCCGCCGTTGGCACCGAACGGGTCGTACTGGCCGAGAATTCCCGACGAGATGAACGCCAGCACAGCGCCCGTCTGTGCGCCGGTCACGCGACCCGTGATGAAGTTCGGCTTGTCCCCGTCCTCTGCGCCGCCGGTCATCACCCGCATGGACTGGGTGGCGGCGCGGATCCACTGCGGCCGGTCGACGATGTGGGCATCGGACACCTCGCCGCCTTCGTTCAGCCCGGTCACTTCTCGCACGGGCAGTTCGGCACGCAGCGCAGCACTGGCCAGTTGGTCGACCACCTGACGGCGGGTGTACTCGGTGGCCGCTGGGCCCGGGCGGGCGAGTTTGGCCCCGACGGTGGCGGCGAACCCCCAGTCGACCGTGCGGCCGACGTTGATCTTGGTGGTGCGGCTCATGCGCCGACCTCGCAGGCTTCGCTCATGCGCTGCACCCACACGACCGCAGAGTCGCGGCCAGCGCGTCGATCGCGGTGCGACCAGACGGACCCGCGTTGTTGGAGAGCAGCGCGAATGTCAGCACCCGCCCGCTGGAATCGGTGACGATCCCGACCAACGAATTCGTACCGGTCAACGACCCGGTCTTGGCGCGCAGCCAACCGGTCGACGCGCGTCCGGCGTCGGTGTCGAGGAAGCGGTTGGACAGGGTGCCGCTGCCTCCGGCGATGGGCAAAAGGTCGACCAGCGGCCGCAGCTTCGGCTGGTCGTTGCCTGCGGCGGCGCCGACGGCCTCATCGAGGGTTTCTGCGGTCAGTCGATCGTCGACGGACAAACCGCTGCAGTCCATCAGGTGGGAGCCACCCGTGTCGATCTTGGCGGAGTTCAACTCGTCGAGCACCGCGCGCACGGCACCCTCGAAACTTTGCGGCTTCCCTTGCGCGGCAGCCACTTCCCGCGCAATCGCCTCGGCCATCACGTTGTCCGAGTTGCTCATCATCTCGCGCAACCGCGCGATCAGCGGCGGTGACTGAACCGACGCGATCTCCTTGTCGCCGTCGAACGGCGACGGCAGCACCCCCACGGTGGCCGGGTCGACGCGCAGCGCGACGGCCAGCGCACGGCCGGCGTCGAGCGCGGGCGTCCTTGACCGGCTCGAGTCGACACTGACCGGCTGGATGCGACCGCCGTCGAGCATCACCGCTTCCATCGGCGCGATGTCGCCGCCGTCGATGTCGAACGGATCCCAGCCCGGCGCCATCGTCGGTCCGCTGTAGGCGCTGATATCCACCTGCACCGCAGTAACTTTGGTGCCGCTGCGCCGCACCTGATCGGCGAGGTCGCTGATCCGGGCCGCGTCTCGGTACCAGGTTTCCTGGCCGGCCGGTGCCGCCGACAGCGTCGGGTCGCCACCACCCTTGAGAACCACCAGCCCGGGTCGCTGGTCGGACACCATCACCTTCGTCGTGAGCCGGGCATCACGGTCCAACCCCAGCAGCGCGGCGGAGGAGGTCAACACCTTGGTCACCGACGCCGGCTGCATGGGCGCGTCGGCGCCCTGCGCCCATAGCTGTTCGCCGGTGGCGGCGTCGGTGATCCTGCCGGTAAAGGCCCCCAGGTTCGGATCGGCGACGGTCAGTGCCAAAGTCGCGGCCAGCTTGTCCGGGGTCGGCTTCTGCGCAGAATCCGCCACCGGCTTGATCCCGGGATTGGCCGTGGCCAACGCCGGTGCGGCCGGGATCGCTTCGGCCGCGTCGCTGGAGCGTCCACCCGTCAACAGCGCCGCGGCCACGACGACCGCAACGACCAGCAGGAGAACGGCAACCCCAATCACGGCGTGGGTGGACCGTCGCCACTGGGTGGGACGCATGTTTCTCCTGACTCTGGCCTGCCAAAGCAGGGTATCGGTTGCGGGAAAGTGTGAGGTCAATGGGCGTGTTGTGTGGTGCCTCTATTAGGGTGACGTCGGTCCGCAAGACAGAGCACAGGGCAAGGAGCCGCGACGGTGCAGTTCGACGTAGTCATCGAGATCCCGAAGGGCTCGCGCAACAAGTACGAGGTCGACCATGACTCAGGTCGGGTCAAGCTCGACCGCTACCTCTACACGGCGATGGGCTACCCGACCGACTACGGCTTCATCGAAAACAGCCTCGGCGAAGACGGCGACCCGCTGGACGCGTTGGTGTTGCTGCCGGAGTCGGTGTTCCCCGGATGCATTGTCGAGGCGCGCCCGGTCGCGATGTTTCAGATGACCGACGAGGCGGGCGGCGACGACAAGGTGCTGTGTGTGCCGGCCGACGACGTCCGCTGGGACCACATCAAGGATTTGGCTGACGTCCCGGCGTTCGAGCTCGAGGCGATCAAGCACTTCTTCGTCCACTACAAGGACCTGGAGCCCGGCAAGTACGTCAAGGCCGCCGACTGGACGGGCCGCGAGGATGCCGAGGCCGAAGTCGACCGGTCGATCGAGCGGTTCAAGACGCAGGGCCACTGAGGCTCAAGCGCTCGTCGGGGCCAGGAGTTTTCTTCGCTGTAACACGGCGTAACGCCGGCGTGCTCTGTTGCTCGCATCATGGCGGTGTGCTGTTGCATCAGGGCATGGGGCTGGACGTCTTCAATGACATGCCGATGCGCCGCGCCGTCCACGCACTCTACGAGTGTTGCTACAGCGTTCCGCTGGCCGCCGACCTGGCCCGCGGACGCCCGTATGCCGACCACGACGCGCTGTTCCGGCAGGCCGACCAGTTGCTGTTCGGGCTGGCGGAAGCGTCCATCGACTCGATCCTGCAGGCCTACCCCGACGTGGGCCGACGACCGGGCAGCGAGAAATCCCAGGCAGAGCAGTGCGCGATTTGTGACGAGCGCGCCGAGGTCATGGATCAGCTCGGTGTGGCATCGAAGAAATACCTGGAGCATTTCGGGTTCGGCTTCGTCATGTTCGTCAACGGCTACTCGGCGCAGGACGTGCTGGCCGCGATGACCGACCGGATGCTCAACGACGTCGAGACCGAGCGGAAAGTGGTCCGCAACGAGCTGGCCCGAATCAACCGCACGCGTCTCGAGCGCATGCTGGGTCCCGAAGGCGGATACGACAACTGGTGACCGCTCAAGGCGCCACTGTGTAGGTTCCACCGCATGACGAACGCTGTGCACGGTCATGCCGACGCCCGCTTCGACAAGATCGCCGAGGCGCTCGCCGAAGAGCTCGGCACCGGCGCCGAGGTTGGCGCCGCGATCGCGATCGACGTCGACGGAGAGTCGGTGCTCGACATCTGGGGCGGCCACGCCGACGCGGCGAAGACGGTGCCGTGGGGCGAGGACACCATCGTCAACGTCTGGTCGAGCACCAAGACCGTGACGAGCCTGGCCGCGCTGATGCTGGCCGACCGCGGCCTGCTCGACCTCGACGCCACCGTCGCCACCTACTGGCCGGAGTTCGCCGCGAACGGCAAGCAGGACATCAGGGTGCGTCACCTGCTGTCGCACACGTCGGGCGTCGCCGGCTGGCAAGAACCGATGACCACCGATGACCTCTTCGACTGGGAGAAGGCCACCTCGCTGCTCGCCGCCCAGGCGCCGTGGTGGGAGCCGGGCACCGCGTCGGGCTACCAGGCACTCAACTTCGGCCACCTGATCGGTGAGCTGATCCGCCGAACCACCGGGACGTCACTGAAGGACTTCGTCCGCGACGAGATCGCCGGTCCGCTCGACGCCGACTTCCAGATCGGGGCACGGCCGGAGGATTCCGGCCGGATCGCCCAGCTCATTCCTCCGCCGCCATTCGACATCCCGTTCGACGCACTGCCCGAAGACAGCCCGATGCGCAAGACGTTCAGCAATCCCGCTCCCGCCGCACGCATCGCCCACACCGCCGCGTGGCGCGCCGCCGACCTCGGCGCCGTCAACGGACACGGCAACGCGCGCTCGCTGGCGCGCATGTTGTCCACGATATCGCTGGGCGGAACCGCCAATGGTGTCGAGATGTTGACTGCGCCGACGATCGACAGGATCTTCGACGTCCAATCCGAAGGGCCCGACCTGGTTTTGGGCGTGCGCATGAAGTTCGGCATCGGTTACGGCCTGGCCACCCCGCAGGCGGTGCCCTTTCTGCCACCCGAAGAGCGGGTCTGCTTCTGGGGCGGCTGGGGCGGCTCGATGGTGTTGATCAACCCGGACCGCCGCACTACCGCCGCATACGTGATGAACAAAATGGGACAGGGCACACTCGGCAACGAGCGCACCGCGAGGTACGCACGGCTGATCTACGAGGCAATTTCCTGACGGTGGCATTCTGGCCTTGTGGAACCCCTCTTCCATCTGTGGTGGCTGATCTTCCCGCTCGGCGCCATGGTCGGCGGCGGATTGCGGGCGGTCGCCGCTGCCAACGAGCGTCGCGCCGAACGCAGGCTCGAGCGCTACCGGATCAAGCAGCAGACCAAGGTCGCGGTCGCCGAGGCGGCCGGCCGGTCGCACACCAACGAGATCAAGTTCCGGCGCGAACTGAGAAAGGTCATCGACCAGCACGGCCAGACCGATGCGCGATGGCTGGAGTATGAGATCGACGTCGCCAAGCTTCTCGACTTCCCGCTGATGACCGACATGCGCAACCCGCTGACGATGGATTTCCACAAGGCGAGGCGGCGCGCGGATCTGCTGAGGCCGGAAAACGCCAACGACCTCGACGGGGACCGTGAGGCACAGCTGGAGTACCGCGACGCCGTGCACGACTACGTGACCACGTTCGACGTCGCCGAAGCCGAGGCGATCCGGCTGCGCCGCAGCACTTTCTCCCACGAGGACCAGCAGCGCATCGCGCGGGCCCAAAACCTGCTCAGGCTGGCCGAAGACGACGCCGCGACGCCGCAGGAACGCCAGAGCGCGTATGCCCGCGCCCAGCTCGAGCTCGCAGGCATCCTGGCACTGCCCGCCGCCACCCGGGCCAGCATCGAGCGCAGGATCGCAGGAGAGATCGAGGCGTAGCTTCTCAGGCCGCGCCGGCATCGGCTACCTCGCCGGCGAGAACATCGTCGAGATCTACGCCGCATTCGAGCGCTACAAGTGGTACGTCATCGCCGCCATCGTCGTGGTCGCCGCAATTCTGATCACACGCCGGTCAGGCGCAGACGCGCCGGCGCCGGCGCTTAGTACGTTGTAGGCGTGGCGATGACGGAAATACCTGCGCAATACGTGCAATCGCCGTTTGCCCCCGAGCCACGCACGCTCATCGACATTTTCTACGAAACCGCCGTGAGCTACCCCGACGCGCCCGCGATCGACGACGGCGCCGTCCAACTCACCTACAGCGAGCTGATCACCGACATCGAGGACAGCGTTGCGTGGCTGGCGGCCCGCGGCATCGGCCGTGGCGACCGTGTCGGAATCCGCATGCCGTCGGGGAGTTATGCCCTCTATGTGGCGATCTTGGCGACCCTTGCCACCGGCGCCGCCTATGTGCCTGTGGATGCCGACGACCCCGACGAGCGGGCCGCGCTGGTGTTCGGCGAGGCGAACGTCGTCGGCGTGATCACCGAGCAGGGCCTCATTCGCGGCGCCGGCGACTCCCGCGGCTGGCGCGCCGCGTCACCGTTGGGCCGCGACGACGCGTGGATCATCTTCACCTCCGGATCGACCGGCACTCCCAAGGGCGTGGCCGTCACACATCGCAGCGCGGCAGCGTTCGTCGACGCCGAAGCACAGATGTTCTTGCAGGACAACCCGATTGGCCCCGGAGACCGGGTGCTCGCAGGGTTATCCGTGGCGTTCGACGCGTCCTGTGAGGAGATGTGGCTGGCGTGGCGGCACGGCGCTTGCCTGGTTCCCGCGCCGCGTTCACTGGTGCGGAGCGGCATGGATCTCGGCCCCTGGCTGGTTTCGCGGGATATCACCGTGGTGTCGACGGTGCCGACGCTGGCGGCGTTGTGGCCCGCCGAGGCGTTGGAGGCGGTGCGACTGCTGATCTTCGGCGGCGAAGCGTGCCCGCCGGACCTGGCGGAGCGGCTGGCCGCCGGACCGGACTCGGCCGGCCGCGAGGTGTGGAACACCTACGGCCCCACCGAAGCGACCGTCGTCGCATGCGCGGCCAAGCTCGACGGAACCGGACCGGTCAGCATCGGGCTGCCGCTGCCAGGCTGGGACCTGGCCGTCGTCGGTAAGGACGGGATGCCGGTTGGCGTCGGCGAGGTCGGCGAACTGGTGATCGGCGGCGTGGGCCTGGCCCGCTATCTGGACCCGGAGAAGGACGCGCAGAAGTACGCGCCGATGCCCACGCTGGACTGGAACCGCGCGTATCGCAGCGGTGATCTGGTGCGGCTCGAACCCGACGGCCTGATCTTCTGCGGCCGCGCCGACGATCAGGTCAAGGTGGGCGGACGGCGTATCGAGCTCGGCGAGGTCGACGCGGCGCTGGTGAACCTGCCCGGTGTCAGTGGCGGCGCCGCGGCGGTGCGGCGAACAGCGAGCGGCACTCCGCTGCTCGTCGGCTACATCGCCAGCGCCGACCCGGCCTTCGACCTCGCCAGTGCGCGGACCACGCTGGCGGAGACACTGCCCGCCGCGCTGGTACCGCGGCTGGTGCTCGTCGACGAATTGCCGACCCGCACATCGGGCAAGGTGGACCGCGACGCGCTGCCGTGGCCGCCCGCGGGTGAAAGCATCGAGGAAGCACGCGATCTCGGCGGCACGATGGGCTGGCTTGCCGCACTGTGGCGTGACGTGCTGGCCGCGCAGGTGGAGGGTCCGGAGGCCGACTTCTTCGCGCTCGGCGGCGGCTCTCTGTCGGCGGCGCAGCTGGTCGCCGCACTGCGCCAGCGGTATCCGATGGTGACGGTCGCCGATCTGTACGACCATCCGCGGCTGGGCTCGCTCGCCGGATTCCTCGACGAGCTGGACCCGCCGCCGAAGGTCGAGACGCGAGCGGTGCGGCCGACGCCACTGCAGGCGCAGGCCTTCCAGGTGGTGATGTCGCTGCCGCTGGCGACGCTGACGGGACTGCAATGGATCGTCTGGCTGGCGCTGATCAACAACGTCGCATCGACACTGAGCCCTGCACCGTGGCTGGTGCAGCTGAACTGGTGGTGGCTCCTCGGCGGGTTCCTGTTGTTCGTCACACCGGTCGGGCGAATGAGCATCGCGGTGGTGGGCGCGCGAATGCTGATCGGTTTCCTGACGCCGGGCACCTACCGTCGCGGCGGCGCCGTGCACATGAGAGTCTGGCTGGCCGAGCGGCTCGCGCAGGCCAGCGGTGCCGAGAATCTGGCAGGCGCACCGTGGATGGTGTACTACGCGCGGGCGCTGGGCAACAAGGTCGGCAAGGGTGTCGATCTGCACTCGGCTCCGCCGGTGACCGGCATGCTCACAATGGGTCATCGCAGTTCGATCGAGCCGGAGGTGGATCTGTCCGGGCACTGGGTCGACGGCGACCATTTCCACCTCGGCGCCATCACCATCGGCAACGACGTCACCATCGGCGCGCGCACCACGCTGCTGCCGGGGGCGGCCATCGGAAAGAACGCAGACGTCGCCGCGGGGTCGGGCGTCGTCGGCCGGGTGAAGAAGGGCCAGTACTGGACGGGCTCCCCCGCGGTGAAGTCGGGGAAGGCGCGGCATCCGTGGCCGGATCATCGCCCGGGCCGGGCGCCGGTGTGGGTGGCGGTCTACGGGTTGACGTCAATGCTGTTGGGCGCCTTGCCCCTTGCCGCACTTGCCTGCGGGCTGGCCGTCATCGGCTGGGCTATACGCGACTCCGCGTCACTGACCGACGCGATCGTGCCCGCACTGGTCTGGACACCGGTCGCGACACTGGTGGCTCTCGTCGTCTATGCGGCGCTGACCGTCATCGGCGTGCGGGTGCTGTCGCTGTGGCTGAGCGAGGGTTATCACCCGGTCCGTAGCCGGGTGGGCTGGCAGATATGGACGACCGAACGCTTGATGGATGCCGCGCGCAACTACCTGTTCCCGCTGTACGCCAGTCTTCTCACACCGACATGGCTGCGCGTGCTGGGCGCGACGGTCGGCCGCGGCACCGAGATCTCCACGGCCTTGCTGACACCGAAGTTCACCGTCATCGAGGACAGTGCATTCCTGGCCGACGACACCATGGTGGCGTCCTATGAGCTTGGTGGGGGTTGGATTCACGTCGCGAGGGCGACAGTCGGCAAGAGGGCGTTTCTTGGCAATTCCGGTATCACACAGCCAGGCCGAAAGGTGCCCGACGACGGGCTGGTTGCGGTGCTGTCCGCGGCACCGCACAAGGCGAAGGCCGGGTCGTCGTGGCTGGGCAGCCCACCGATCAGGTTGCGCCGCAAGCCGACCGCGGCCGACGCGTTGCGCACGTTCCATCCACCGGCGCGCCTGAAGGTCATGCGCGGTTTCGTGGAGACGTGCCGGCTTGTGCCAATGATGGTGACGTTCGCGATCGGTGTCGGCGTGCTGTTCGCACTGCAGGCCCTGATAGCCGAATTCGGCTACTTGTGGGCGGCGCTTGGCAGTGGTGTCGTGCTGCTGGTCGCGGGCGCCATTGCGGGTGCCATCGCGGTGATTGCGAAATGGGTTGTCGTGGGCCGTATCCGGGCGATCGAGCACCCGTTGTGGTCAGCGTTCGTCTGGCGCAACGAGGTGTCGGACACGTTCGTGGAGACCGTCGCCGCGCCGTGGTTCGCCCGCACCGCCAGCGGCACGCCGGTGATGAACCTGTGGCTTAGGGCGCTCGGCGCAAAGATCGGTCGAGGCGTGTGGTGCGAGACATACTGGCTTCCCGAGGCGGATCTGGTCACGCTGGGGAAAGGCGCGACCGTCAACCGCGGATGCGTCGTGCAGACCCATTTGTTCCACGATCGAGTGATGCGGATGGACACCGTTGTCCTCGAGGAGGGTTCGACGTTGGGCCCCCATTGCGTGGCGCTGCCCGCGGCACGGCTGGGTGCGGCCGCCACCGTCGGCCCGGCGTCGTTGGTGATGCGCGGCGACGAGGTTCCGGCGTCGACGCGATGGCAGGGCAACCCGATCGCGCCGTGGAATATGTTCCGCAAGAAGCGCGGAGACGCGCGACCGGACGAGGCGCCCGAGGAACCCGCCGCGTGACTCGATCCAAGAAAGCGGCGAAGAAAGTCCCTGTCATCGACCCGTATCTGCCACACAACGGTAATTTCGGGTATCGGGTGTCGCGATACGAACTCGATCTCGAATACAAGGTGGCGATCAACCGGCTCACGGGCTCGGCGACGATCACCGCGGTGACGCTGGCGGCCTTGCGCACGTTCACGCTGGACCTGTCCGATGCCCTCGCTGTGACCAAGGTGTCGGTGAACGGGCGCAGGCCGGCCTCATTCAGCTGCTCGGGCGGCAAGCTGCACATCGCTTTGTCGTCCACGCTGCAGGCCGGGGCGGCGATGACGATCGTCGTCCGCTATGGCGGAACACCGCGGCCGATCCGGTCTTATTGGGGCGAAGTGGGTTTCGAGGAACTCACCGAAGGAGCCCTGGTGGCGGGGCAACCGAACGGCGCCGCCTCCTGGTTCCCCTGCGACGACCATCCGAGCGCCAAGGCCAGCTACCACATCCAGGTCAGCACCGAGAACCCGTACCGGGCAATCGCCAACGGCGAGTTGCTGTCTCGCCGCACCCGTGCGGGCATGACCACGTGGACCTACGAGCTGGCGGAGCCGACGTCGACGTATCTGGTCACGCTTCAGATCGGCATGTACGAGACACATCGGTTGCAGAAGGCGCCGGTGGCGATACAGGCCGCGCTGCCGTCTCGGCTGAAGCGAGATTTCGACCACGACTTCGGCAGGCAGTCGCAGATGATGAGACTGTTCGTAAAGCTGTTCGGGCCGTATCCGCTGTCCACCGGCTACACCGTCGTCGTCACCGACGATGATCTGGAGATACCGCTTGAAGCACAGGGTATTTCGATCTTTGGCGCCAATCACTGCGACGGCCGTCGCGGCTCCGAGCACCTGATCGCCCACGAGTTGGCGCATCAATGGTTCGGTAACTCGGTGACGGCCCGGCGCTGGCGCGACATCTGGTTGCATGAGGGGTTCGCGTGTTACGCCGAGTGGCTGTGGTCGGAGGAGTCGGGCGGCCAGAGCGCCGACGAGTGGGCGCATCACTTCCATCAGCGGCTGTCGAATTCACGTCAGGATCTGCTGCTGTCGGACCCGGGTCCCCGCGACATGTTCGACGATCGGGTGTACAAGCGAGGCGCGCTGACCCTGCATGCGCTGCGAAGAATCATCGGTGATGACAGTTTCTTTGCGCTGCTGCGGGATTGGACCACGCGCTACCGCCATTCCACCGCGGTCACCGACGACTTCACCGGCCTGGCCGCTAACTATGCGGACGTTTCGCTGCGGCCGCTCTGGGATGCGTGGCTGTATTCCGAGGACGTGCCGGCGCTGTGACCGACGCGGCCACCCCCACCGGGCCGATCACCCGCGGAAGCGTCGCACGCGTCGGCACCGCCACCGTGCTGACGGCGCTGTGCGGTTATACGGTGTTGTACCTCGCGGCCCGGGACCTCGAACCGGCGGGCTTCTCGGTGTTCGGGGTGTTCTGGGGGGCGTTCGGTCTGGTCACCGGCGCCGCCAACGGCCTGCTGCAGGAGGCGACACGCGAAGTGCGGTCGGCGCGCTACACCGAAGTGGTGTCGGGTCCGCGAACGCATCCGATGCGCGTCGCGGCGATGGTCGGTGTCGTCGCGGCGGTGGTGATCGCTGTCAGCGCGCCATTGTGGTCCGGACACGTCTTCGTCGAATCGCGTCTGCTGAGCGTCGTGCTGCTCAGCGTCGGGCTGGCCGGTTTCTGCCTGCACGCCACCCTGCTCGGAATGCTGGCAGGCACCGGCAGGTGGACGCAGTACGGCGCGCTCATGGTCACCGACGCAGGGATCCGCGTGGCGGTCGCGGCGACCACGTTCGTTCTCAGTTGGGGGCTCGTCGGCTATCTGTGGGCGACGGTGGCCGGAGCGGTTGCGTGGCTGATCATGCTGATCGCGTCGCCTGCGACGCGCGCCGCAGCCCACCTGCTGACGCCCGGCGGGACAGCGACGTTCCTGCGCGGCGCCGCGCACTCGATCGCGGCCGCGGGCGCGAGCGCGATCCTGGTGATGGGATTTCCGGTGCTGCTCAAGGCGACCTCGGGCGATCTTGGGGGCGACGGGCGGCGTGGTGATCCTGGCGGTGACACTGACTCGCGCACCGCTGCTTGTGCCGCTGACGGCGATGCAAGGCAACCTGATCGCGCATTTCGTCGACCAACGCACAGAGCGCTTGCGTGCACTGATGGCACCGGCGGCGGTCGTCGCCGGGTTGGGCGCGCTGGGCGTGCTGGCGGCCGGGTTGTTCGGGCCGTGGCTGCTGCGAGTGGCATTCGGCGAGGAGTACCGCGCCGGCGGCGCATTGCTTGCCTGGCTGACGACGGCGGCGATCGCGATCGCGCTGCTCACGCTGACGGGCGCGGCGACGGTGGCGGCCGCGCTGCACCGCGCATATTCGGCGGGTTGGATCAGTGCGACGGTCGCCTCGATGCTGTTGTTGCTGTTGCCGCTGGGCCTGGAGACCCGCACGGTGATCGCCCTGCTGTGTGGGCCGATGGTGGGAATCGCCGTGCACCTGGCCGCGCTTGCCCGGGCGTCCCGGCCCTGACCGTGTATTTTGGTCGGCATCGACATGGGTTACCAGGATGTTTGGATCGTCGTTCCCGCCTTTAACGAGGCGAGTGTCATCGGCGACGTCATCGCCGATGTCCGCTCGGTTTTCGACCACGTTGTCCTCGTAGACGACGGCAGCAAGGACGGCACCGGCGATATCGCGCTGCGCGCCGGGGCTCACGTGGTGCGGCATCCGGTCAACCTGGGCCAGGGGGCGGCGATTCAGACCGGTGTCGAGTACGCGCGAAGCCGGCCCGGGGCTCAGGTGTTCGCGACGTTCGACGCCGATGGACAGCACCGGTTGAAAGACGTCGTTCGCATGATCGACCGGCTCTACACCGAAGAAGTCGACATGGTGGTTGGCACCCGATTCGCCGAACCGAGCGTGAGCAAGCCGCCGTTGTTGAAGCGGATCATTCTGCGTACCGCCGCGTGGTTGAGCCCGAGTAGCCGCAGTCTGGGGCTCACCGATGCGCATAACGGGCTTCGGGTCTTCAACAAGAGGGTGGCAGACGAACTGAACATCACGATGAGCCGCATGAGCCACGCCAGCGAGTTCATCACGCTGGCCGTCGAAAACCATTGGCGGGTAGAAGAAGAGCCCGTCGAAATCCTGTACACCGATTATTCGAAATCGAAAGGCCAGTCACTGCTCAATGGCGTGAACATCGTCGTCGACGGGCTGCTGCGAGGAAGGTTGTCCCGATGAACTGGATCCAGGCGCTGCTGATCCTCTCGATCGTCGCACTGCTGGTGTATCTGCTGGGCTCGCGCACCAGTGCGCGCACGAAGGCGTGGGTCAAGGTCGGCGGGCTGCTGTTCGTGATCGCCGGGGTGTACGCCATCTTGCGACCGGACGACACCACCGTCGTCGCCAATTGGCTTGGGGTGGACCGCGGTACGGACTTGATGGAATACGCGTTGATCATCGCGTTTGTGTTCACCACACTCAGCACGTACGTGCGGTTCAAGGACATGGAGTTGCGCCAAGCACGGCTGGCAAGGGCGATAGCCCTGCAGGGTGCTCGAGTGCCCGAGGAAAGTTAGCCTCGATCTTTCGTGTGATCGGGTTAGGCGTTCTGCTCGTCGCGGAAGAACGCGACGGTCTGGGCGACGCCGTCTTCGAGCTTGACCTTCGGTGTCCAGCCCAGCACCTTCTGGGCGCGGCTGATATCGAGGCAGGATCGCCGCAGGTCGCCAAGCCGAGGTGGATGGAGCTCAGGCTCGTCGGGTGCACCGGCTGCGGCCGCGATCGCCGAATGTAGTTGGCGGACGGAGGTTTCCACGCCAGTCCCGATGTTGAAGCGTTGGCCGCCGCCTTTGTCACCGGCTGCCCGGACGAAAGCGTCGACGACGTCTTCGACGTAGACGTAGTCGCGGGTATCTGTCCCGTCTCCGAAGATCTTCGTCGGCCTGCCGGAGAGCAGTGCGCGCGAGAAGATGGCGACCACACCGGCTTCGCCGTGGGGGTCCTGGCGGGGTCCGTAAACGTTGGCCGGTGCGATGTGTGAGCACTCGAGGCCGTAGAGATTGCGGAAGGTGTTGAGGTAGACCTCGCCGGCGACCTTGCTGGCCGCGTACGGCGAGGCCGGATCGCTCGGGACGTCCTCGCTGGTCGGGTAGGTCGGCGGTGTGCCGTATACCGATCCGCCCGACGAGGTGTGTACGACCTTGCGGACGTTCGCGCGGCGGGCGGCCTCGGCCAGCCGGACTGTGCCGACGACATTCACCGACGCGTCGAACGGTGGGTCCTCCACCGAGTGGCTCACCGAGATCTGGGCAGCGAGGTGGAAGATCACCTCCGGCCGAACTCGGCGAGGAGGCCGATGAGATCGGCGTCGACGATGTCGGCCTTGACGAATTCGAAGTCGGGCTGCTGCTGGGCCTTGTCGAGGTTGGT
Organism: uncultured Actinomycetota bacterium; assembly: GCA_963804905.1. Lineage (GTDB taxonomy): Bacteria > Actinomycetota > Actinomycetes > Mycobacteriales > Mycobacteriaceae > Mycobacterium. The sequence goes on from CAWDSB010000004.1 coordinate 130,839, forward strand.
GCTGCGCCCCGAGCTGAGGTCATCGATGCCTGCGACGGCGTGTCCGTCTGCCAAAAGACGATCGACCAGCGTGGATCCGATGAACCCGGCCGCCCCCGTCACCAGTGTGCGCATCGGCCCACCATACCGACGGCCGCTGTGCGCTTAGACGTCGGTGATACCCGCTCCGGGCACCTGGCTTTGGATCTCGGTGATCTTGGCGGCGTTTTCTTCTTCCCGGGCCCGCATGGCTGCCACGGCCTGGACCGACTCGGCGTTGTGCTCGGTGCCGCGGGTGGCCAGAGCTTCGGCGGATGCCGCGGCTTTCTCTGCGGCGGCCGCAGCCACGGCGTTCAGCGCTTGGTCGATGGGGCTGGTCGGAGCCGAGGGAGTCGGAACCGGGCCGGGCATCGAAACTTCGGCCATTGTTTCGGCGATCTTGGCGACGTGAGCGAGGGTCTCGTCGGGATTCAGCTTGATGTTCTTGCTGGCCACAGTTGCTCCTCCTTGCTGACTTGCTCAGTGGCATAGACGATGTCGGCGTAGTCCGGGTTATCACCACGCCACAGCGATAGTGCCTCCACGGCACGGTCCAAGTTGTGATGCGCTCGGTACAGCAGAGTTGTGTTCGGGTCGCCGGACGGCTCGACCTCGATGAACCCCGGACGCATGAATAGAGACTTGCCGTACAGCCGTACTTCGGCGAGGGCGGACCACTGTTCATCTGAGACAGGCGACCCCGTCGCGAGCGCGCCGAGGATTTCACGAATGACGGGTGCTACTTCGATCCGGAGGGGCTCGGCACCGGCGAGGGCTGTCGCGACGGTACCAGCCGTCGCCTCCCAGGCCGCCGAAATGCGCTCAGTCGGAGGTAGATCGGTGTCAATGAGTAGTTCGTAGGCCTGTGGGGACATGACGGCGAGGCGGTGCAGTCGAGACTCGTCGAGTTCCGGCGGCGGCGCGGTGGGTTCGAACGGCGATTGCGTCGAGTCGCAGTCCTGGTAGTGGGGCACGCCAGCGCGTCGGGCAGGCAGCACGGATGAGCCGCCCGGGTCGGTGGTCGCGGCCACCGCGTGCAGCTCGAAATTGGGATCCAGAACGGATCGTTCGGCGGCGTAGGCAACCATCGTCGCGGTTGGGTTGACCCAACCGAACCACTTGGCTTGGAAGCCGGCGCTCAGTTCGGGATCGGCGAAAAGCATTCGGGCTGAACGGGGTAGAAAGACCCCGGGCGGAATGTAGCCGGCGCCGTCGTTGCTGACGATGACGGTCTCGGTTCCGGTAGGGATATTGAAAATGCCGACGCACCAATGCAAGCCGGGATAAATGCGGGAGGCATGCAGAAGCTCGTAAGCGAGTTGCACTGCCTCGTCGAGGTGTTGGTCCTGGGTCTCGGAGCTGACCATCGCCGCGCCGGTACCGGTGGCCGCGATACCGGATGCGGCAAGGACACTCGGCGATACGGAGTTTGACGAGATGCCCGCCGACGCGGTGCCGGGAGGTAGCGGGGCGCCGCCACCTCCACCGCCGGTGGAAACGGTAGGAGTTGAAGGAGTCGGCGGAGTGGCCGACCGCGGCAGGTCCGAGCCGAATGAGGCGAGGTTTTGTGGTGGCGGAGGGGCGATCATCGGCCCGGGCGAGCCTTGTGACGCTGCCGGGGCGGGTGGCGGCGTGTGGCTAGTGATGGGGGCGCTGGGTGCGGCGGGCGGCGACGCGGAGGCCGGAGCGGATGCGGGGGTGATTTGGGTTGCGGCTGGGGGCGGCGTCGGGTTCTGCGGCGCGGTTGGAACGGAGGGCGGCAGCGGGTTGACGGCGCCGGCCGAAAGACCTTTGGTGAAGCCCTGCGAGAGATCGTTGGCCGCAGTGGTGGGCGTCGGCAGACCGGCTGGCGTGGTGGGGGTTGCGGGCATGCTCGGAGTGCTTGGCATGGGCGGCATCGGCGGCGGCCGCATCGAGGTTCCGCCTGTGCCCGACAATCCGGAGACGGGGCTGATCGGCGGCATGATGCCGGAGCAGCCACCGGGCGACAACTGAGATCGGCGGGATAGCACCTTACGTGGGTTGGACCGGGGAAGTCGTTGGCGGTCCATCCGTACTGGAAGCTTGGCCTCGGGACAGCTGCGCCATCCGCAGCGTCCTTGGGATCGTGGGGCACCTCACCGAGGTCATCATCACGTATTGGGCTGTTGGGCTGGCACCGGGGACTTGTCTGGAGTTACCTGTCTCGGGTGGAGCGTTGGCGTCATCCCGCACTGGTGCATGCGGCGGACTGTCCGGAGGGATCTGTTTCGGAATGTCATGGTCCGCCATGAAGAACTGCCCGAACTCCATCCGGACGATAGGGAGGCGGCTTGAACCGGCGGACTCGCATTTGCGCCAGGCGTGGGCTCGCGTTGCCGCTTGGACTCGCATCGCTTGCGATCCAATATTCGCAACGGCTGCGACACTCGCCGCTTCAGCCGCAGCCCTTGCTCTCGTAAGAATCGACCAAATCAAAGACAGCATTGCCAAGGGACCGAACCACCCTCCCTTGTAGTCAATGATCCTTTGTATTGCCTCGTGCGCCTCTCGGTCTATCGCATCCAACTGCAACCGGACGTCCTTCACGATGCGACTGCATTCATCGATCGCGTCTGCCATGGAAGAGAACAATTCCGATTGCGTCTCAACCGCTTTGCTGTCGTCTTGATAGGTGACGTGCATCGCTTCGATCATTGCGCCATCGTTGTCACCAAGGATCGCGGAAGCAGAGGCACCGACGTCACGCGCGCCAGCGCGCGAGGCTTGCGCGAAGGCGCGCTGGGCTTTGGCGGCTCCAGTCCACGGACCAGGAGACGTCGAAGGCCATAGCGCCGCCCAGAATGAACGTTCGAGAACTTTCGATTCGGCATTACATCGCCAGCGTCGACGTCTACCAACGAATGCCCACCTTGTAGCAGGTTCCGAGCGGTCCGCCATAAGCGACAATGGCGGACTCGTATGTAGTGTCATCGAAGGAATCCGGACCGCGCTCGCGGTACATATTTTCGCCATACAGCAACATGCCATCGATGTACCGCTGCAGTGTGCGAGTCAAGTAACGCGGCGGATCCGCATGTTGATTCAACAGCGGTTGGATCCGTTTGGCCCAATCGAGCGTATCGGCTTTGAACTGTGGGATCGCCCCCAATCGCTCCGGCGACGCGGCGTCTCCAATGTGCATAAAATCGCGAGTTCTGTCGTCTCTGTTCTCTCATAAGAGGACCGATCACCTCGCAGAGAGCTTTATCTGCATCGTCAACGAAGAGTAGCTGCTGTTCTGCTTGCGGAACCGGCGTTGGAGGCGAAGGCTCGGGGCCACGCACTGCCGTGACGATCGCCAACACCAGCGCGGCCACCGCAAGTAACACGGCGAGAACTACACCGCTTGCCAATAGGCCGGTTCTGTGGCGCGCATGACCCGTGTTCGGATCAACGCCTGGAGGCGGCTGCGGAGCGGCACCAGGTCCGATGGGTCCGTGCGGAGGTCCGCTTCCCGGCGGTGGGGCGCCGAACCCCGGAGGATAGGGCGAGCTTTCGGTCATTCTCCGAGCCTAAAGGCTTACCGGAACAAGTCGCAGCAGCTGTTCCGAAGCTGTTACCACACGGGCTTCGCGAGCGGAACTCGCATCTGCTGGACCACTAGTGAGGATGTTTTTCGCTACTCGTCGAGCCTAAGACCGGATTAACCACCCCGCGCACTCTTTCTTGGCCCAACCCGCCTACCCGTACAGTCGAAGGGACCCGCCGACCAGCAGAAAGGACGTATGGCAGTCCGGCTGACCCGCATGAACTGGGTAGTTTCGACCGCCATCGTTGTGATCGCGGTCCAACTCGTGATCCGGGCGGTTCTGGCGTTCAAGGGCTACTTCTACTGGGACGACCTCATCCTTGTCGGCCGTGCCGGAACGCAAGACCTCTTCTCGCGGACCTACCTCTTCGACGACCACGACGGTCACGTGATGCCGGGAGCATTCCTCGTCGCGGGCGCGATCACCCACCTCGCTCCGCTGAACTGGATCGGCCCTGCCGTCAGCCTCGTCGTCCTGCAACTGCTGGCATCACTGGCACTCCTCCGCGCCCTCTACGTCATCCTCGGCTGGCGCCCCGTCCTCCTCGTTCCGCTGACCTTCGCCCTCTTCACCCCCCTTGCGGTTCCTGGATTCGCCTGGTGGGCAGCCGCATTGAACTCCCTGCCGATGCTCGCCGCAATGGCATGGGTATGCGCCGACGCCGTCCTGCTGGTGCGAACCGGCAATCAGCGCTACGCCGTAACCGCTCTACTTGTCTATCTCGGCGGCCTGCTCTTCTTCGAGAAGTCCGCCGTCATTCCGTTCGTCGCCTTCACGATCACCGCCCTTCTCGCTCACGTCACCGCAGACGCACCCGCCCTCCGAACCGTCTGGCAACGCGGAACGCGGCTCTGGACAGGAGCGTTCGCGCTGACCGTCGCCTGGATCGTGCTGTACCTCGTCGTCGTCGACCAGGAGCGCTGGAGCCGCGACCTTCCTATGACACGAGACCTGTTGACCCGCTCTATCACTCATGGAATCGTGCCGGGACTCGTCGGCGGACCATGGGACTGGCAGCGCTGGGCTCCTGCCTCGCCGTGGGCGACCCCCCCGATCATCGTCATGGTGCTCGGCTGGCTCGTGCTCGCCGCAGTCGTCGTCGTGACCCTTCTCCGCAAGCAGCGCATCGGTATCCTGTGGGTTGTCGCCGTCAGCTACGCGATCGCCTGCCAAATTCCGATCTACCTCATGCGCTCGTCTCGTTTCACTGCACTGGAATTAGCCCAAACACTGCGCTACCTACCCGATCTCGTCGTCGTCCTCGCCCTCCTCGCGGCCGTCGGTCTTTGCGCACCCAACCGAGAACGCTCCCGATGGCTTGATGCCTCACCCGCACGCACAGCAGTAATCGTCACCGCCACAGCCGCTTTCATCGCCAGTAGCCTCTACTCAACCGCCACGTTCACGACGGTCTGGCGGGCCAATCCGGCGCAGCCTTACCTGCAGAACGCCGAAACAGGCCTCGCTCAGGCCCGCGCCTCCTCTGACGCCGCGATGCTCGATCAGGAAGTCGACCCACTGGTCCTTCAAAGGGTCGCCGCACCGGAGAACCTCGCCAGCCACATGTTCGCTTTGTTGAACGACAGACCCGAATTCGACAGCGCGACAAGCCAACTACGCATGTTGGACAATAACGGCCACGTCGTCGATGCCAAGGTCACCTGGTTACGCACGATCGTGCGCGGACCCGACCCACAGTGCGGGTACCTCGTGCAGCCGGACTTCCCTGTGCGCATGCCACTCGACGGTCCTCTTCTGCCTTCGGATTGGACCGCGGAGATCAACTACCTTGCCAACAGCGAAGGCTCGATGATTCTGTCTCTCAGCGACGGCATTGAGTCCAAGGTGCCCGTCCACCCTGGACTCAATCGGGTATACGTCCGACTCCCCGGTGCCGGCGATGCGATCAATGTGCGCGCGAATACCGCCGCCCTCTCCGTCTGCATCGCGTCGGGTCCAGTGGGATACGTCGCTCCGGTCTGAACGATCCCCGTGCAAAGGTGGATCCATGACTGATGTGCGCGAAACAGGATTGAACGTATTCCGCGAGCTGCTGCCGGGCGTCCTGCCCGACGGCGACGTCAATCTCCGCGGTGACGGGTTCGGTGACGAGATCATGGAGATCGCCATCGACAATGTGTTCGGGCGACTGTGGGGGCGTGAGGGTCTGAGCCGCCGCGACCGCAGCCTGGTCACCCTGGGCATCCTCATCGCCTTGAGGTCCACCGATGAGCTGGGGATCCACTTCAAGATCGCGCGCAATAACGGCCTGACCGACGACGAGATCGCCGAGGTGGTCTACCACGCGAGTGGCTACGCCGGCTTTCCCGCCGCCAACACCGCCTGCAAGATCGCGCGCGAGGCTTTGAGCTAAGCCGACGAGCGCGCGTGAACTCGGGGAAAAACTCGGGGTGTCGCCCGCAGACACGCACAGTCGCGGGAGTTGTCGAGCCACCTAGGAGAATCGAACTCCTGACCTGCTCATTACGAGTGAGCCGCTCTACCGACTGAGCTAAGGTGGCGTGCCCCGCGATGAGCGCTTGCGCGAGAGCCAAACGCCCGGCCGGGCGGCACGAGTCTACGGCAGGCCGGTGTGGCGACCCAAGTCAGTTGCGCAGTGCCCGACCCACAGTCGCGACCATCGCGTCGACCGCGAACTTCGGCTTCACATTGATCGCCAGCGCGTCACGGCACTCCAGCACCGCCTCGATACACCGCAATAATCGGTCCGGCGGCACGACGGCGGCCATCGCCGCCACCCGATCCGACATGTCGGGATGGTTCGACTGAATTTCGCCCGCCTGTGCCGACACCAGCAACGCATCGCGAAAATACGTCGCGAGGTCGATCAACGCCCGATCCAGCGCGTCGCGGGACGCCCGCGTCTGACGTGACTTCTGTCTGCGCTCAAGGTCTTTGATCGCACCCGTCGCACCGCGCAATGTACCCGCAGTCCCCTTGCCGGTGCCGCCTGCGCCCAGCGCGGTGCGCAGCTCCTCCGATTCGGCCTCGTTGCGGTCGACCGTCAGCGCCAATGCCTCCGCCTCAGCGGCCGCCACCAGCTCCTCGGCGGCACCGTATGCCCGCGAGGGTGTCGCCGCGTCGCGCGCCAGGCCTAGCGCGCGCTGCCGTCGCTTTCGGGCCTCCTCGTCTGTGGCCAGCCGGCGCGCCCGGCCGACATGACCCCCGCTCACCGACGCAGCCCAGTGGGCCTCCTCGGCGGGCAGGCCGTCGGAATCGATCAGCACCTGCGCAATCGACGCCACCGGCGGCGTCACCAACGCCACATGCCTGCAGCGCGATCGCAGCGTGATCGCGATGTCCTCGGGGTCCACCGACGGCGCACACAGCAGGAACACCGTCGAGGGCGGCGGCTCTTCAACCACCTTGAGCAGGGCGTTGGCTGCTCCTTCGGTGAGCCGGTCGGCATCTTCGATCAACACGATCTGCCACCGTCCAGTGCCAGGGCGCCGCGACGCGATCTGCACGATGTTGCGCATCTCATCCACGCCGATCGACAGCCCCTCGGGGATGATCCTGCGCACGTCGGCGTGGGTGCCCGCCATCGTCGTGGTGCAGGCGCGGCACTCCCCGCACCCGGGCACGCCGTCTGATGTGCACTGCAGTGCGGCCGCAAAGCACAGCGCGGCCACCGAACGGCCTGAACCCGGCGGCCCGGTAATCAGCCAGGCATGTGTCATGGTCCCAGTGGCGTTTGCACTGTGAGCGGGGTCACCGCGCGCAGCCTGCGCAGCGGCCACCAGTTCCGCCTCAACAGCGCCTTGACCCACCAGACGCGTAAAAACCCCGGCCATCACACATCACAGTAGTGCTGCGAACCGACACGTCCGTCCCAGAGCGCACTGCCCTGTGTCCCCGGCCCGATACGGTTAACGGGTGACCACCGAGGCAGTGCCGATCGGGCGAATCAGTGCATTCGTCCGCTGGGTGGCGCGCACGCCCTGGCCGGTGTTCACGCTCGGCATGCTGCAGTCAGACATCATCGGCGCCCTGTTCGTGCTGGGATTTCTCCGTTTCGGGCTACCACCCGAGGACCGCGTCCAGCTTCAAGACCTACCCCCGTTGAACCTGGCCGTCTTCCTGGGCTACCTGTTCCTGTCGTTCACCATCGGCGCCTACGTGAGCCTTCGCCTGCTCATCCCCGTGATGCGATGGCAGCGCCGCGACGGCCTGCTCACCGACAGTGACCCCGCCGCCACCGAGCTGGCCCGCACCCGCGCGCTGAAGATGCCGTTCTACCGCTCGCTCATCAGCGTCACCAACTGGTGCCTGGGCTCGATCGTGTTCATCGTCGCCAGTTGGCCGGTCGCCAGCCATTCTGCGCCGGTTGTCGCGGTGGCCACGGCGCTGGGCGCGACCGCGACGGCGATCATCGGCTATCTGCAGTCCGAACGGGTGCTTCGCCCCGTCGCCGTCGCCGCGCTGCGTGGTGGCGTGCCGGAGAACTATCGTGCGGCCGGTGTCATTCTGCGGCAGGTGCTGACCTGGGTTCTGTCCACTGGGGTGCCGGTGCTGGCGATTGTGCTGGCGTTGGTGGCGAGCAAGTTCCAGATTCTCACCGCGTCTGCCGACCGGCTCATCACGCCGCTCCTGATGCTGGCCATCACAGCGCTGGTGGTCGGTCTGGCGGGCACGGTGCTCGTCGCGATGGCGATCGCAGATCCTCTGCGTCAATTGCGCTGGGCGCTGGGCGAAGTGCAGCGCGGTAACTACAACGCGCACATGCAGATCTATGACGCCAGCGAATTGGGCTTGCTGCAAGCAGGATTCAACGACATGGTTCGCGACCTGGCCGAGCGGCAAAGGCTGCGTGACCTTTTCGGCCGCTACGTCGGCGAGGACGTCGCCCGTCGTGCCCTGGAACGCGGGACCGAGCTCGGCGGTCAGGAACGCGACGTCGCGGTGTTGTTCGTCGACCTGGTGGGCTCGACGCAGCTGGCTGCAAGTCGCCCGGCCGCTGAGGTTGTGAACCTGCTCAACGAGTTCTTCCGCGTCGTCGTGGACACCGTCAACCGCCACGGCGGCTTCGTCAACAAGTTCCAGGGCGACGCCGCGCTGGCCATCTTCGGCGCACCGATCGAGCATCCCGACGCGTCAGGTGCCGCGCTCGCTGCCTCCCGCGAACTGCACGACGAGCTCCTGAACATGCTGGGCACCGATATGGAATTCGGCATCGGCGTGTCCGCCGGGCGCGCCATCGCCGGACACATCGGCGCGCAGGCCCGCTTCGAATACACCGTCATCGGCGACCCGGTCAACGAGGCGGCCCGCCTCACCGAGCTCGCCAAGCTGGAAGAGGGCCACGTGCTCGCATCGGCGATCGCTGTCAGTGGGGCACTCGACGCCGAGGCGCTGTGCTGGGACGTCGGCGAGATCGTCGAACTGCGCGGGCGCTCCGCACCTACCCAACTCGCTCGCCCGCTGAACCTCGTTGAGTCCAGCCAGGAGTCGGCCGAAGAGTCGACCGCGGAAGAGAAAAGTGACGTTTCGAGCTAGCCGCTAGCTGCGCTTGGCGGCCTTCTTGGCCGGCGTCTTCTTCGCGGCCTTCTTGGCCGTCTTCTTCGCTCGCTTCACCGGACCGCGGGCTCGGCGGTCGGCCAGCAGCTCGGCGGCCCGCTCGTCGGTGATCGACAGCACGTCGTCGCCCTTGCGCAGGCTGGCGTTGGTCTCGCCGTCGGTCACGTACGGGCCGAATCGGCCGTCCTTGATCACCATCGGCTTGCCCGTCGCGTGGTCGGTGCCCAGCTCGCGAAGCGGCGGCGTCGATGCGCGCTGTCCCGCACGACGTTTCGGCTCGGAGTAGATCTTCAACGCCTCGTCGAGCGTGATGTCGAACATCTGCTCTTCGGTCGTCAACGAGCGAGAGTCGGTGCCGCGCTTGAGGTATGGCCCGTAGCGGCCGTTCTGCGCGGTGATCTCCTCGCCGGTGTTCGGGTCGACGCCGACGACGCGGGGCAGCGACAGCAGCCTGAGCGCGTCCTCGAGTGTGACGGTCTCCAGGTCCATCGACCGCAGCAGGGACCCGGTACGCGGCTTGGGGCCCGTGGGCTTCTTGCCCTTCTTCGCCGGAGCCCCGTCTTCTGGCTCGTCGGGTTCGGGCAGCACCTCGGTCACATACGGCCCGTAGCGCCCGTCCTTGGCGACGACCTCGTGGCCGGTCTCCGGGTCCACCCCGAGCGAGCGGCCTTCCTGCGGTGTGGAGAACAGTTTTTCGGCCAACTCCAGGGTCAGCTCGTCAGGCGTCAGCGAGTCGTTGAGGTTGGCGCGCTGCGGTTTGGGCTCGCCGTCGTCGCCGACGACGGTGCGCTCGAGATACGGCCCGTTCTTGCCGACGCGCACATAGATCGCGCGACCCTCGTCGTCGTCAAACAGCTTGATGGAGTTGACTTCTCGGGCATCGATGCCCTCGAGGTTCACGCCCACCAGCTTCTTCAAACCACCTGAGCGCGCGATCGACTCGGGCACGCCATGGTCGCCGCCGAAGTAGAAGTTGTTGAGCCACACCGTGCGCTGCTCGTGGCCGGCGGCGATCTCGTCGAGCTCGTCCTCCATCGCCGCGGTGAAGCCGTAGTCGACCAGTCGCCCGAAGTGCTGCTCGAGCAACCCCGTGACGGCGAACGCCACCCATGACGGCACAAGCGCGCTGCCCTTCTTGTGGACATAGCCGCGGTCCTGGATGGTCTTGATGATCGACGAGTAGGTCGACGGCCGGCCGATGCCCAGGTCTTCCAGCGCCTTGATCAACGACGCCTCGGTGTAGCGGGCCGGCGGCGTGGTGACGTGCCCGTCGGGTGTCAGCTCCTTGGCGTCGACGCGCTGCCCCTCCGCGACGTTGGGCAGCCGGCTCTCCGCGTCGTCGGACTCGCCACCGGCGAGCTCGTCGATGCTCTCGACGTAGGCCTTCAAGAAGCCGGCGAAGGTGATCGTGCGGCCGCTGGCGTTGAAAACCACCTGCTGGCCGTCGCTCGACTGTCCCGAGATGCGCAACGACAACGTCGTGCCTCGCGCGTCGGCCATCTGCGAGGCCACGGTGCGCTGCCAGATCAGCTCGTAAAGGCGGAACTCGTCGGTGTCCAGCTGGCTGTGCAGCTGACCCGGCGTCTGGAACACATCGCCGGCCGGCCGGATGGCCTCGTGCGCCTCCTGGGCGTTCTTGACCTTCCGGGTGTACTGCCGCGCCGTCGGATGCACATACTCCTCGCCGTACAGCTGGCGGGCCTGGTTGCGCGCGGCATTGATCGCCGATCCCGACAACGTCGTGGAATCGGTACGCATATAAGTGATGTAGCCGTTCTCGTAGAGCCGCTGCGCGATGCTCATCGTGCGCTCGGACGAGAACCTCAGCTTGCGGCCGGCCTCCTGCTGCAGCGTCGACGTCATGAACGGCGCGTAGGGCCGTCGGGTGTAGGGCTTCTGCTCCACCGAGGACACCGACAGCTGGGCACCGCGCAATCCCGTCGCCAACGCTCCGGCGCTGGCCTCGTTGAGCACCAGCACCTCTTCGGGCTTCTTGAGCTGACCGAGCGAATCGAAATCCCGTCCGCTCGCCACCCGCTTGCCGTCGACGGTGTTGAGCTTCGCGGTGAATATGGGCGGCTGCGCCTGCGGATCGGAGACGCTGGCATCCAGTTCGGCGGTGACGTCCCAATAGCCGGCGCTGCGGAACGCCATCCTTTCGCGTTCGCGCTGCACGATGATGCGGGTCGCCACCGACTGCACGCGGCCGGCCGACAGTTTCGGCGCGACCTTCTTCCACAGCACGGGACTGACCTCGTAGCCATATAGCCGGTCCAGGATTCGGCGGGTCTCCTGCGCGTCGACGAGGTCGTTGTCCAGGTCCCGCGGATCCTGGGCGGCGGCGCGAATGGCCGACTCGGTGATCTCGTGGAACACCATCCGCTTGACCGGGATTCTCGGCTTGAGCGTCTCCAGCAGGTGCCAGGCGATGGCCTCGCCCTCCCGGTCGCCGTCAGTGGCCAGATAGAGCTCGTCGACGTCCTTGAGCAAGCCCTTCAGCTCGGTGACGGTGCTCTTCTTCTCGGGACTGATGATGTAGAGCGGCTCGAAGTCGGCGTCGACGTTGACCCCCAGCCGCGCCCACGGCTCGGATTTGTACTTGGCGGGCACGTCTGCGGCGGCCCTCGGCAAATCCCGGATGTGTCCGCGCGAGGACTCAACGATGTAATTGGAGCCCAGGTAACCAGCAATTTTCCGCGCTTTAGTGGGCGACTCGACAATGACGAGTCGCCGCACACTACCGTTACGGCCGCTGCCGCGGTCCCCGTCTGCCACCTGTGCTTACGCTCCACTTCTGTGTTGCCGTCCGGGTCAGGATTTATACGTTGGCGTCAAATCCGTTGCCGCCGGCAACTGACAATTTCGCACCCCGGACGTGCCAGCGCAAACTGACTCTCCGGGACCAGGGCCTCAAACCCGAGGCCAGAGCGAGAACGCCTCTACATCTCCCGGAGGTTCCCCCACGTTCTCTACCAGGCGAGATAGCCGCCGGCGGCCACTGATCCGGAGGGCCGGATGCACGCCTCGGGTTCCGATGAGAGTCGGTGCGATCCCGATCCGCATCAGGGCCGAAGCAAGCGGAGAATGGGTGTCAGGGGCGTGGGGGTCGAGCCCCAATAGATAGCGGTCCGCCTCGGGGCTGCCGGCCGCCAGCGTCCAGGCCCGCAGTTCGCGCGGTCCGGGCAGCCAATTCGGCGGCACCGTCTTGACCGCTCCACGGGTCCACTCTGCGGCGATGCCGACCAGCCGCTCGTCCACCGAGGTGCGCACCAGCGGGGTGTTCTCATCGGTGCGGGCGATCTCGGGTTCCAGACCGGCTTCGACGATCATCTCGGCCAGGGCGACCGCGCGCCACGGCCGGTCCACCACCACCGACAGCCGCGCGCCCTCCCCGACCACGACCACCTGGCCGGGTGCGGCGAGAAGTCCCGTCAGGTCGGCGACCGCTGGCGGCACCGACTCTGCCGAGAAGAACGACAGCTGGCTCACGCAGACGACAGTAGGCCAGTGCCGCGCCGGTTGTTTGTCGGCGGGCCGCAGTTGCGCGCAGAAACGAAAACCCCCCGGCAGTCCTTAGGGAACTACTCGGGGGGATTCGTCAGGTTCGTTGCTCAGATGGACCGAACGCCGGTTGCCTGTGGGCCCTTGGGGCTCTGACCGACCTCGAACTCGACCTTTTGGTTCTCTTCGAGCGTGCGGAAGCCCGATCCTTGAATTTCCGTGTAGTGGACAAACACATCGGCGGAGCCGTCCTCGGGCGCGATGAATCCGAAGCCCTTCTCCGCGTTGAACCACTTCACAGTTCCCTGTGGCATCTTTCGATCTTTCCTTCTCTTCTTACCGGGTGCGGTCCACCGACTTCCGGTGTACCGGGCCCGTTCCGACCGCCATACCAACGCGTGTGTCGCCGGAACTTGACCCGACCTACAACCCTCGCAGGAACCGCGATCGCAACGTCGTTCCTGCGGGTGCATATACACGAACACAGAAGCTGCGACCGCCCATAGTCAATCATGTTCGAAGCTCCAGCGACAGTCTCGGCACAACAACTAGGGAACAATTCACGTACAGGAGGGCAAACGATGTCGGATTTCGGCCGCGAGCTGCTCGCCTGCGCGGTCGATGGGACCGATCCGGAGGAGGAGCCGCTGCGCCATGTCGCGGACCTGCCGCCGCGACAGGCACGGCCACAGGCGTGGCCGCACTGGGCCGACCCGGATGTGGTGCGCGCGTTCCATGATCGCGGCATCACCGCGCCGTGGTCGCATCAATTCGAAGCGGCCAATCTCGCCCACGACGGCCGCCACGTTGTCCTCAGCACCGGCACCGCGTCGGGCAAGTCACTGGCGTATCAGTTGCCGATTCTGACCGCATTCGCGTCCGATCCCCGTGCGCGTGCGCTGTATCTGTCGCCGACCAAGGCCCTCGGACACGATCAACTGCGAACCGCGCAGGCGCTCACCGACGCCGTGCCCAAGCTCGGCACCGTCGCACCCAGTGCCTACGACGGCGACAGCCCCGGGGAGGTGCGACGGTTCGCCAGGGAGCGCTCCCGCTGGATCTTCTCCAACCCCGACATGATCCATCTGTCTCTGCTGCGCAACCACGCGCGCTGGGCCGTGTTTCTGCGGAATCTTCGCTACGTTGTAGTCGACGAATGTCATTATTATCGCGGCATTTTCGGCTCGAACGTCGCGATGGTTCTGCGCAGGTTGCTGCGGCTGTGTGCCCGGTACTCGGCGACCCCGACGGTGATCTTCGCCAGCGCGACGACGGCGTCACCCGCAGCCACCGCCTCCGAGCTGATCGGGCAGACGGTGCGCGAGGTGACCGAGGACGGCTCCCCGCAGGGCGCGCGCACCGTCGCGCTGTGGGAACCAGCCCTGCGCACCGACATCGTCGGCGAAAACGGGGCGCCGGTGCGGCGTTCCGCCGGAGCTGAATCAGCACGGGTGATGGCCGATCTGATCGCCGAAGGTGCCCGCACGCTGACCTTCGTTCGGTCCCGCCGCGGGGCCGAGCTGACCGCGCTGGGTGCCCGTGCACGCCTGCAGGACATCGCCCCCGAGCTGACCGATCGGGTGGCGTCTTATCGCGCTGGTTATCTCGCCGAAGACCGCCGCGCGCTGGAACGTGCACTGGCCGACGGCGATCTACGCGGTCTGGCCAGCACCAACGCCCTGGAGCTCGGTGTCGACATCGCCGGACTGGATGCCGTGGTGCTGGCGGGCTTCCCCGGGACGGTCACGTCGTTCTGGCAGCAGGCGGGCCGATCCGGCCGACGTGGACAGGGCGCGCTCATTCTGCTGATCGCGCGCGACGATCCGCTGGACACCTACCTGGTGCACCACCCGGAAGCGTTGTTGGACAAGCCCATCGAGCGGGTGGTCATCGATCCGGGAAACCCGTATGTTCTTGGTCCGCAATTGCTCTGCGCCGCAACCGAACTGCCGTTGACCGACGCTGAGGTGCGCGCGTGGAACGCCGAATACGTCGCGGAGACTCTCGTCGATGACGGGCTGCTGCGCCGCAGATCCAGCGGCTACTTTCCCAGTCCGGGTGTCGACCCGCACCCCGCGGTCGACATCCGCGGCTCGTCGGGCGGCCAGATCGCCATTCTCGAGACCGAAACCGGCCGGCTGCTGGGCAGTGCGGATGTCGGTCAGGCGCCGGCGTCCGTTCATCCCGGGGCGGTTTATCTGCACCAGGGCGAGTCGTACGTGGTCGACTCCCTCGATTTCGAAGACGGCGTGGCCTTCGTGCACGCCGAAGATCCCGGCTACACGACGTTCGCGCGGGAGTTGACCGACATCGCGGTGACCGGACCCGGCGAGCGAAAGACGTTCGGGCCGATCACTCTTGGCCTGGTACCGGTGTCAGTGAGTAACACGGTGATCGGCTATCTGCGTCGTCAGCTGACCGGCGAAGTGATCGATTTCGTCGAACTCGATATGCCCACCCGCACGCTGGACACGAAGGCGGTCATGTGCACGGTCACTCCGGAAGCCCTGCAGGACAACGGTGTCGAGGCATTGCGGGTTCCGGGCGCACTACACGCTGCTGAACATGCGGCGATCGGATTGTTGCCACTGGTGGCCAGCTGCGATCGCGGGGATATCGGCGGGTTGTCCACGGCGGTGGGACCGGTCGACGGATTGCCGACGATCTTCGTCTACGACGGCTACCCGGGCGGCGCTGGATTCGCCGATCGCGGCTTTCAGCAGATTGCGACGTGGTGGGCCGCCACCGCGGCCGCGATCGAGGCCTGCGAATGTCCGCTGGGCTGCCCGTCGTGCGTCCAGTCGCCCAAATGCGGAAGCGGTAACGACCCACTGGACAAGTTGGGCGCCGTTCGCGTGCTGCGTCTGGTGCTCCACGAACTGGAGCGTCACGGGCCGTGAGAACCACGGCGACGGCCGACCCCTCGACGGCCGCCCCCGTGGACCAGCAATCGACGGTGCCGGTTCGGGCACGCCGAGCGCCAGACAGTTGCGATGAACGATAGGACAACGCGATCCGTGTCGATCCCGATCGGTCTGGCGTAGACGTAAAATACCTTGTCGTGACGTCTCAAGCAACATGAGAGCCGGTTGTTGGCACGGTCAATACGCAGCTGAGCGGCGGGTTTCTACGGATTCCGTTGTCTTTCTCGCCTGTCAATACGCAACGCGCCGACCGGTAAGATTCACGCAATGAGCCACGACTGGCTGCTCGTGGAAACACTGGGTGCCGAGCCTGTCGTTGTCGCCGATGGTCGCCAGACCAAGAATCTCGTTCCAATCAGGGTATTTCTGCGACGAAGTCCAGACCTGATGGCCATTCAAACCGCGATATCCGAAACGGTCCACGGTGGCGAGTCCATGAGCACGATCACGCCGAGGAACGATCGCGTAATCCGTACCGAACCCGTGCTCATGTCCGACGGGCGGCTGCACGGCGTACACCTCTGGATCGGCCCGCTGGGCATGGAGCCGCCCGAGCGGCCGGTCCCGGGACCGCTCAAATGGGACCTGACGGCCGGGGTTGCCACCGACACACCGGAGTCGATCTCCAACAGCGGCAGGGACCCGTCGACGGAAGCCACCCACGGCCGGACATTCGCCGAAGACCTTCCCATGCGCGACCTCAACTCGAGCGAGACCAAAGTGCTGTCGATGGCGATCAAGGGCGAGCCCGGCATGACGCTCTGCAGTACCTGGAATGTCACCGATCACCGCGGCGAGACGATATCCGTCGGCTTCGTTGCCCGCGCCAACCCAGAGACGCAGGAGGACGGCAGCGAGCGCCTTATCTGTCGCGCCATGAACTGGCGGGCCGAATACGACGGTCCGTCACTACCGCCCGATCACTTGGCTCAACGGATCCTCGACGGGCTGGCGCGTCCCGGAGTGCACCGCGCGCTGGTCGATCCTGTCAACTGGACACTTCTGAAGTGGCTCGATGATCCCGCGCCGTTCTTCGACTGGCGCGCCCGCGAGTCCGGTGAGCCGTCGGTCAATCCGGCGGATGCTCTGCTTATGGCGAGGATGACACTGGAATTCGCAAACGGAGCAACGAGCGGAGTGTTGCGTCTGCGATCGACAGACGGCGGATGGACGCCGGTACATATGACCATCAATCGTGTTGAGCTCGAACCGGACACGTTCGCTGCTCTGATGGCCCTACGTCTGCCGACCGACGCCGAGTTGGCGGTGGTGGAATTCGACGACGACGAGCAGTCGACATCTGATGATGAGCCACGGAAAGCGAAGAAGGACAAGAAGAGTAAGAAGAACAAGCCCAATAAATCCAAGCACGGTTAGTTCGGGCCCTCGGCCGGACCAGCCCGTGCGGCTGCGCGCGCGGGCCCAGCGGTGACAGAGACGACAACGTCAAGCTCCTGTACCACGCAATCGGCAACACCTGCCTCCATCGCGTCCGCGATCACGGACGCCTCTCCGCACGCCGCGTCGGCGCCTGCGGGTAGCCGCGCCGCCGCAGCCAACGCCGCCATATCCGCCGCCGCCTGCGCCCGGTGACGCGCGATCACCGCCGAGCCGATGTAAAGCCCGCCGATGCTGACAGCCAACAGCACCGCCATCATCGCGACCGCGACCAGAGTTGCCGAGCCGCCGTCATCTCGAAGTCGGCTCGATCGCCGCCACCGTCTCCGCCCGGATCGTGACCCCCGGCAACAGCACCGAGGAAGCGGTGACCGTCGCCACCACCTGGTCGCCCTCTCGGCGCAGTTGAAGCTTCGCACCGTGCGGAGCGATGTTTTCATGGGCTTGCAGTGCAGACCCTTCGTCGCCGCGGGACGCAAGGCGGGCCGCTTCCCGCGCGGAGTCGATACACCGAACCTGCATCGACATGGCGGTAAGCCCAGCCACACACAGCACCAGAACCACCACCAGAGCGGCGATGGCGAACGCTGCCTCGATGGTGGTGGCGCCGCCATCTCCGGTCAGACGTTGGTATTGAGCGCGCGGTTGATGATGTTGGTCAGCGCGGTGACGATGGAGTCGCCGGTCACGACCGTGTAGAGGATCGCGCCGAAGGCCGCGGCGGCGATTGTTCCGATCGCGTACTCCACCGTCGACATACCTGTGTCGTCGACCAGCAACAGCACCATCCGTGCTTTTGCACTGCCAATCATGTTCGCCACCATTACTTTTCCTTTCTGTCGGTTCACCGAGCGACTGCCCGGTCATGTCAGGCCCGATCGCAGCACGTCACCTGCCAGCCCTGCGACGATCGGGACGATGCCAAGGCAGACGAACGCAGGCAGGTAGCACAATCCGAGTGGACCAGCGATCAGCACCGAGGCGCGCTGGGCCCTGGCGTCCGCCGCCGATGCGGCGTCATGACGGGAGCCCTCAGCCAGGTCGGTGACGCCTTGAGCGAGGGCGATGCCCGACGCCGCAGATCGCCGCGCCAGCCGCAGAAGTGCCGTGCCGTAATTGTCAAGCGGCAGTGCGGGGTTCGACCAGGCCGTGGCCGGATCTGCGCCCAGCGCCAGCAGGTCTGCGGCGCGGTCGAGGACCTTCGCGAGCGCACGGGGGGCCGACGGCGCGGCCGCGGCGGCAGCAGTCGACACCGCCATTCCCGAGGCGAGGCACGCGGCGAACACGTCGAACGTGGACGCGACAGCCAACGCGTCCGAGTCATCGGGCGGTGTTTCCGGCGCCGCGACGCTTGCGGGCGATGCGCCTCCTCGCGCCCTCGTCGGGCCGGCGCCGATCAGGAGCGCCGCTGCCAACAACAATGCGGCGTAGCTCATGCCTCGGCTCCCGCTCGCTCCGGTCCTCGCTCCGCTGCGATCCTCACTCGCGCTCGCCTTCGGGTGCTCATGTCAACGCACGACCGGTGATGCGGTCCGACCACAACAGGCCACAGCAGGCCAACGTCACACCAACCACAAGCAGCCATCCACCGGCGCCGCCGGCCAGCAGGAAGCCCAGCGGGTCAGCGCCGATGAGTTGACCGAGGCCGACGCCGAGCACCGGGAGTCCGGCCAGCACCGCCGCGGTGGTCCGAGCTCCTGCCATCCCGGCGTCTACCCGGGCCGAAAACTGTTCACGCTCAACGATGTCGCGATGTGCGGCGCGCATCAACGTCGCGATCGCCAGGCCGTGTGTCTGAGCCAACCGCCAAAACAGAGCCAGTCGCTCCCAGTGCGCAGGCAGACGCGAAGACTCTGCGAAGCTGCGCAGCCCGGCGGCCACATCGGCTCCCAGCCGTGCTCGCGCGGCAACGGCGCGCAGGCTGTCTGCAACCGGTCCGTCGACCTCGCGTGCGGCGACATCGAACGCGGCGACGGGATGGGCGCCGACCCGCAGTTCACCAACCAGCACGTCCAGCGCACCTTGCAATGCCGACGATTCTGCGGCGCGAGCGCGCCGGGCTTTCCCCCGTCGTCGTCGCAACATCAGCGTGCCCACGAGAATCGCGGCGGCCAACGCGGCCGCGACGGGCAGCGCCATCGCCAGTATCACGGCAAGCCCGAGGCCGGCCGCCATCACCGGGAATCGGCGACGCGTCGTTGTTACGTGTTCCAGCCGACGCCGCGTCGGCGTCGGTGCGACGACAAGCGCCAACGCCAGGGCCAACGCAGCGCCGGTCACAGCGCGCCCCGTCCTCGTAGCAGGCTCCTCAGATCCTCGGCGCCGCTTCCGAATCCCTTATCAGCGTTCCAGGCGGTCGCCACCTCGACCAAGCCGTTGCCGTCTCGCCGCAGCACACCGATCTCGCTGAGCCTGCGCTGGCCGTCGTTGTCCCGGCCGACATGCAGCAGCACCTGTACCGCCGCCGCGAGCTGGCTGTGCAGTGCGAAGCGGTCGAGGCCTCCGAGCGCCGCGAGCGCCTCGAGCCGGGCAGGCACCTCGGCGGGATTGTTCGCATGGACGGTTCCGGCGCCACCGTCGTGGCCGGTGTTGAGGGCGGCCAGCAGGTCGACGACCTCCGCGCCGCGCACTTCGCCGACGACGATCCGGTCGGGTCGCATCCGAAGCGCCTGCCTGACCAGGTCACGAACGGTAATCTCGCCCACCCCTTCGACATTCGCGCATCGGGCGACCAGCTTCACCAGGTGGGGGTGCCGCGGTTCAAGCTCGGCGGCGTCCTCCACGCAGATGATCCGTTCCGTCGGCGCGACCTCGCCTAGGGCAGCCGCCAAGAGTGTGGTCTTTCCCGCCCCGGTGCCGCCTGAGACAAGGAACGCCAGCCGGCCGGCAATGATCCCGTCGAGCAGCGCACTCGCTCCAGGGGCGATCGCGCCGGACCGCGTCAGCGTGGCCAGATCCTGTGTCGCCGGCCGCAGCACGCGCAATGACAGGCAGGTGCCGCCGGATGCGATCGGTGCAAGCACGGCGTGCAGCCGGACGGTGAACTGGCCCTCTGTCACTCCGGTCAGCTGCCCATCGACCCACGGTTGCGCCTCGTCGAGCCGCCGCCCGACGCTCAAAGCGAGCCGCTGCGCCAGACGCCGCACCGCATCTTCGTCGGCAAACTGGATCGAGCTGCGCCGCAACCCGTTTCCATCGTCGACCCACACCGCGTCCGGGGCGGTGACCAAGACGTCTGTTGTGCCCTCCGCACGTAGCAGTGGCTCCAGGATGCCAACACCGGTGAGTTCGGTCTGCAACATCCGCAGGTTGCTCAGGACCTCGGTATCGCCCAGGACCCCGCCCGACTCGGCACGGATCGCGGCGGCGACGACGCTGGGACGCAGCGGCGCGGATTCAGCCGCCAACCGCTCTCGAACCCGGTCGATCAAAGACACACTCATGCCGCGTCCGCCGACGGATGCTGCGCCAGAACCATGAGTACTCGCCGCGCCGCGATCGCCAGCGGCGAGCGATGACGGATTCGCAGACCGTGACGCTCGACGGTTTCCGCCAGACCGGGTTGTGGTCGCATCGCTGCCAGCAGGGGCAGTCCGACGATCCGCGCCACGTCGAACGATCGCAACCCGCTGGGCGACGGACCGCGCACCACCAGACCGACATTCGGATTGATCGCGCACAAAGCCTGCGCCACCGCGGCGGTCGCCGCGCACGCCCGGACATCGGCCGAGGTAACCAGCACGACCAGGTCGGCCGCGTCCGTGGCGACTTCGACCGCACGGGTCAGACGGCGCGGCAGATCACAGACCACGGTTGCGCCGCCACGTCGGCCCGCCTCGATGACCGAAGCCAACGGTCCGGGTTCGATGTCGTTACCTGCCGCGGACGGACGACAGCACGCTGAGCCCGTCCCGCCGCGGCAACGCCTGGCGCAACGCGGCCATATCGATCCGCCCGTGCTCCAATGCCAGGTCGGGCCAACGCAATCCCGGGTCGTCCTCGCTGCCCACCATCAGGTCGATTCCGCCGCTCCACGGGTCGGCATCGACGAGCAGAGCACCCTGCGCGGTCCGTGCAAGAGCAGTCGCGAACAAGGTCGCTCCGGCACCGCCGCGGCCAGCCATCACGGCGACGACCGCACCCCTTCGGCCGTCGTCACGACGGGATTCCGCAGCCTCGAACAACGCTGCGACGAGTTCGGCTTCATCGGCGGGCAGCGTCATCACGTGCTGGGCGCCGACTGCGATCGCGGCTTCCCATTCGCCGGCCTGCGGCGCAACGCGGCTGAGCAGGAAGATGCAGCCGCGACGGGGCAGCGCGGGTGTCGTGCAGCGACGGGCGCCTGCGGCATCGAGAAGCACCGCCGAGGCCCCCGTCCAGGCTTGGCGGCTCGGTGGCTGCGAAGCGTGCACGACGGTCACGCCTGCAGCGGCGGCCACACGGTCGACATCGTCGCGCATTGCGGACTCAGCGACCATGGCGAGGACGCCGTTGGTTGCGTTCATCAGTCCACAGTGCGGGCGCAAACAGACGCAATACCAGTGCCTCTGCACGTTCTGTGGACAGGGCTGTCACTGTGGATGGATCAGGGGAACGCGGCCACCGAAAACGTGATTCCGCAACTACGGCGGAGTTTCCCACCTATCCGAACAACGAAAGTGCCTCAGAAAAGGGACGACCCCCGCCAGGGGGGAGGAGGCGGAGGTCGTCGTGTATCAGCCCCGGGGGGTCGGGCTGATGCACACCCGGCATAAGCCGAGTAATCCTCACTATACACACGGAAAGCCCGAGAGGCGCAAGTAGTGCTTGCCACCGAAAGGACCCGATAGCCAGGGCGAAGTGCAGCCGTCGGCACGTGTCGTGAACTGCCATTTTGGACGCTCGGTCGGTTGATGGCGCGGACCGCCCCTATGCTGGGCGTTGTGACCGCAACCGATCCGGCGGCCGCGGGGGCTTCGATCCCGCAAACGAGGTCGAAAAGCGCGCAGCCTGTTCGCACGGCGGCGTTCTTCGACCTCGACAAGACGGTAATTGCGAAGTCCAGCACACTGGCCTTCAGCAAACCCTTCTTCGACCAAGGGCTAATTAACAGACGGGCCGTACTCAAGTCGACGTACGCCCAATTCCTGTTCCTGATGTCGGGTGCCGACCACGACCAGATGGACCGTATGCGCAACTACATCACCAATATGTGTGCGGGCTGGGACGTGGAGCAGGTCAAGTCGATTGTCGGCGAGACGCTCCACGACATCGTCGATCCGCTGGTTTTCGCCGAGGCCGCCAATCTGATCGCCGATCACAAGCTCTGTGGCCGCGACATCGTCGTCGTCTCCGCATCCGGCGAGGAGATCGTCGCCCCGATCGCCAAGGCCCTCGGCGCGACCCACGCGATGGCAACCCGGATGGTCGTCGAGGACGGGAAATACACCGGCGAGGTTGCCTACTACTGCTACGGCGAAGGCAAGGTCGAGGCCATTCGCGAGCTCGCCGCCCGCGAGGGGTACGCCCTCGAGCACTGTTATGCCTACTCCGACTCGATCACCGATCTGCCGATGCTCGAAGCGGTCGGCCATCCCACCGTGGTGAACCCGGATCGTGGGCTGCGCAAAGAGGCCGTCGCGCGCGGCTGGCCAACGGTGACCTTCTCCCGGCCGGTTCCCCTGCGCGACCGCATCCCGGCACCGTCTGGCGCCGCGGTCGCCACCACCGCGGCGGTCGGCCTGAGCGCCTTATTCGCCGGCGCGCTGACGTATTCACTGCTGCGGCGATTCGCTCTCTAGACTCCGACCCTACGTAGTAGCTGACGAGCCGGCGGTAACGATCAAATCTCCGCATGCGTTTGGCCCTTGCTGTGACAGTGGTCACGTAGTACAAAGGAGTCACGGAAGCTTGGAGAGGCCAAGAGCGAGCCGGAAGAGAAGGCTCGATCTCCCGATTCAGGCTACCCAGCACGGATCCCGGCACCCACGCGGAGCACATGCCGCGGAATAGGCAAAAGTGTTGCGGGCCTGCGTAATTGCGAAGAGCGGACGACAACGACGACCCTTTGGGTGGGGTTGCAGCCGCAGCGCATCGCAAAGACGCCGAGGCCACCCACGTAACCCCATACAGCACGCTTGGTAACCGGAATCCGTGCTAGCGGGCGACGAGCCGAACCAGTTCGGAACGTCGCCCGCTTTCACTTTGCTGGGACTGCTACTTCGATGCCGCCTCCGCGATCGACAGCGCCTCCCTCGCACCGGCGCGCAGCGCATCGCAACTCAGCATCAACCACGCCGTCAGACCGTCGGGGGTGCCGGACGCGAATCCTCGTGCGGCGGTCCGGTAGTCGACGGAATGGCGCATCCAATACACCTCCGGAACGCCGAGACCGTGTGGATCGAGGCCGCTGGCGATCGTCACCAACCGCGACACACCTCGGGCGACGAGCCCGTCGGCGGTTCCGAAGGGTGTCAGCGTCAGAAGCTCTCCGTGGGCGACTGCGGCCAGGACCGCTGCGGGCACGTCGGATTTGCCGGTGACGACGTCGACCAACATCTCGAGGCGCGGACCGACGTCGGGGTCGGCCCGTGGGCGGCCGAGCCGATCGTCGTCGACGAGGTCGGCGGCGGCCAGCATGTGCAGCCTCGCCAATGCCTGCATCGGCGCCTTCTCCCAGACGCCGACGAGTGTCGTCGCACCGCCCTCCAACGCCTCCGACACCCGGATAGCACCGGCCAGCAGCGGATCGGGTTGGCCGGTTTCGGGTAACTGAAGCGCACCACCGTCGAGTACCGATGACGCTCTTGCGGCCCGTAGCGCCGCCTCCGCGGCGGTCGCCGGCCACCCTCGCAAGTTCGTCCGGTGCCGGTGCGCCTTGCCGAGCGCCTCGCGGGCGTCCTCGCTCGCGGACGCGACGCCGGGCAGTTCGGCCAGCGGTGCCAGCGGGTGAGCCATCACGCGGAGAAACGCTATCCACCGCGCACGCGAGGAGCACGCAAAACACCAAAGTGACTACGCTCACGAACATGTCTGAAAAGCACCTCGAGGGTCCGTCCGCTTATCCGCCGTCAGACGACTTCGCCGCCCAGGCCAACGCGACCGCCGAGCTGTACAGCGAGGCCGAGAAGGATCGGTTGGCGTTCTGGGCGATGCAGGCCGAACGGTTGTCCTGGGACACGCCGTTCGAAGAGGTGCTGGACTGGTCGGAAGCCCCTGTCGCCAAATGGTTCGTCGGCGGAAAGCTCAACGTCGCCTACAACTGCGTCGACCGCCATGTCGAGGCAGGCAATGGGGACCGGGTGGCCATCCTGTGGGAGGGCGAGCCGAAAGACGACAGCCGCACGCTGACCTACTCCGAACTCCAGGCGGGGGTGTGCAAGGCGGCCAACGCGCTGACCGAGCTCGGCTTGGTTTCCGGTGACCGCGTTGCCATCTACATGCCGATGATCCCTGAGGCCATCATCGCCATGCTGGCCTGCGCGCGCCTCGGGGTACTGCACTCGGTGGTCTTCGCGGGCTTCTCCGCGGCCGCGCTGAAGGCGCGCATCGAGGACGCCAAGGCCAAGCTCGTGATCACCACAGACGGGCAGTTCCGCCGCGGCAAGGCCGTGTCGCTGAAGGAGTCCGTCGATGAGGCCGTCGACGGACAGAAGTCCGTCGAGCACGTTCTGGTGGTGCGGCGCACCGGCATTGACACCGCGTGGACCGAGGGCCGCGATCTGTGGTGGCACGATATCGTCGATCCGGCGTCACCCGAGCACACCCCGGAGGCATTCGACTCCGAGCACCCGCTGTTCCTGCTTTACACCTCGGGCACGACCGGCAAGCCGAAGGGCATCATGCACACCTCCGGCGGATACCTGACACAGTCGTCGTATACGCACTACAACGTCTTCGACGTGAAACCGGAAACCGATATCTATTGGTGCACAGCCGATATCGGCTGGGTCACCGGGCACACTTACATCGTCTACGGCCCGCTGTCGAACGGCGTCACCCAGGTGGTGTACGAGGGAACACCCGCATCGCCGAACGAGCATCGCCACTTCGAGGTGATCGAAAAGTACGGTGTGACAATCTATTACACGGCGCCGACGCTGATCCGGACGTTCATGAGATGGGGTCGTGAGATCCCCGATGCTCATGACTTGTCCAGCCTGCGGTTGCTGGGCTCGGTCGGGGAGCCGATCAACCCTGAGGCGTGGCGCTGGTATCGGGATGCGTTCGGCGGCAACCGAACACCGGTTGTGGACACCTGGTGGCAGACCGAGACGGGATCAATCATGATCTCACCGCTGCCGGGCATCACGGCGGCAAAACCGGGCTCGGCGATGACGCCACTACCGGGTATCACTGCAAAGATCGTCGACGAAGAGGGCAACGAGTTGGTGCCCGGCGCCGACGAGGACGAGCACGTCACCGGCTACCTGGTGTTGGATCAGCCGTGGCCGTCGATGCTGCGCGGTATATGGGGAGACCTGGAGCGGTACAAGGAGACCTACTGGTCAAAGTATGCCGACCAGGGTTGGTATTTCGCCGGCGACGGGGCACGTGTCGACACCGACGGCAACATCTGGCTGCTCGGCCGCGTGGACGACGTGATGAACGTATCGGGACACCGGATCTCCACGACCGAGGTGGAGTCTGCACTGGTCGGTCATTCCGGCGTAGCCGAGGCGGCGGTCGTCGGCGCGTCCGACGAAACAACCGGCCAGGGTATCTGCGCATTCGTCATCCTCGAATCGCACGCCAAGAACAACGACAACATGGTCGACGAACTGCGTGAGCAAGTCGCCAAAGAGATCGGAAAGATCGCGCGGCCGCGCGAGATTCACGTGGTGCCCGAGCTCCCCAAGACCCGCAGCGGCAAGATCATGCGGCGGCTGCTGCGCGATGTAGCCGAGGGTCGTGAGCTCGGCGACACGTCGACGTTGTTGGACCCCACCGTGTTCGAGGCGATTCGGGCCGGCAAGTAGCCGGGGTTCAGGCGCCGACTGGAACGAAGCCGGATCCGGGTCGGTTCTTCGCGCTGATGTCGGCCAGCTGGGTATTGATCGACATGGCGACTGCCGGTGTGTGCAACGGGATGAACTTGACAACGCAGGTCGGCAAGTCTTCGGCGAACGCGCCGTGAATCATGCCCACCAGCCGATTGTTGACCGTCACCGGCGCCCCGGAGTCGCCCGGCTGACCGCACACCTGGCTGACGATGGTGCCCGGCTCCTCGCCGGGGCCCCAGACGACGCCGCACGAGTAGCCGGTGGTCCGGCCCAGCTTGCACGCGACATCACCGGTGACCGGGTCAGGTCCGAGACCGTCGATCTGGAAGTTATCGACGTTGCTCAGTGGCCTGACCTTCTGCGGCTGGAACTGGATCACCGCGTAGTCGAGGGCATCGTTGCCCGCCACCATCGTGCCCAGCACGCCCTTGGCTTTCGAGCCCTCGGCGCCCACCTGCGCTCCCGGCCCACCGCAGTGCGCTGACGTGAACCCGATCAGATTGCCGCGGTTGTCGTTGCCGATCGCGGTCAAGGTGCACAGCGTGTCGTCGTTGACGACAAGCCCCGAGCCGCCGCCGAGCGGGACCGGTTCGTCAGCATATGCCATGGGTGCGGTTGGTGCGAGCAGTGCGGCCGAGGCTACGACCGTCGCCGCAATACGAAGGAGCCAGCGGTGCCCGGTCCTCAAAAAGTCATCCCCCATCGACGTCCCGACCCGCGTACTCAACACTCAGGTTCAGTCTATCGTTCGGCCGGGATCGTTTACCTCGTCGGGACGTGGCAACATGATTCGCATCCGATATTCGACTGGGGAGGACCGTCTGTGAGCAGTGGCGATCGCAAGAATGGCGTTCCGGCCACAGTGGCCTCGATACCGCTGGTCGACCCGCACGCTACCAAGCCGGATCCGTCGATCGGTGACCTGGTCAAAGACGCGACGGCACAGGTGTCCACCCTGGTGCGCGCGGAGGTCGAACTGGCCCGCGCGGAGATCACCCGCGACGTCAAGAAGGGCCTCACCGGAAGCGTCTTCTTCATCCTCGCGCTGGTGGTGCTGTTCTACTCGACGTTCTTTTTCTTCTTCTTCGTCGCCGAGCTCCTCGACACCTGGCTGTGGCGGTGGGTGGCCTTCCTGATCGTGTTCGGCATCATGGTCGTCGTCACGGCGATACTCGCCCTGTTCGGCTACCTCAAGGTGCGTCGTATCCGCGGCCCGCAGGAGACCATCGAAACGGTCAAGGAGATCCCGGAAGCGCTGACCCCCGGCCAGAGCAAGACCAGGGCGCTGAGCTCTTCCGACGGTAAGGCGGCGGCCAACCCGACCGCGGATCCGTCCGGCTGGTAATGGCCCCACCCGATCCGTCGGTGGTACGCATCGACGGTCCGTGGCGTCATCTGGAGGTGCACGCCAACGGCATTCGGTTCCATGTCGTGGAGGCCGAACCGAAGGCCGACGACACCGGCAAGACGATGACCGAGCGGCCGCTGGTCATATTGCTGCACGGCTTCGGGTCGTTCTGGTGGTCGTGGCGGCATCAGCTGCGCGGCCTCAGCGGTGCCCGCATCGTGGCGGTCGACCTGCGCGGCTACGGCGGCAGCGACAAGCCGCCACGTGGTTACGACGGCTGGACGCTGGCCGGTGACACCGCGGGCCTTGTCCGCGCGCTCGGTCATCCGTCGGCGACGCTGATCGGCCACGCCGACGGTGGCCTGGTCTGCTGGGCAACGTCGGTGCTGCATCCGCGGATGGTCCGCGCGATCGCGGTGATCAGCTCACCGCATCCGGCCGCGCTGCGCTCGTCGGCGCTGACCCGGCGCGACCAGGGCCTGGCGCTGCTGCCGTGGATGCTGCGCTACCAGGTACCGATGTGGCCCGAACGAGCGCTGACCCGGCACGACGCCGATGAGCTCGAACGGTTGGTGCGCAGTCGTGCCGGAGAGAAATGGCAAGCGAGCGAGGACTTTTCCGAGACGATCGGACACATGCGGCGGGTCATACAGATTCCGTCAGCGGCTCATTCGGCGCTGGAGTATCAGCGCTGGGCGGTGCGCAGCCAACTGCGCGGCGAGGGTCGACGGTTCATGCGGCTGATGAAGCGCCCTCTTGCCGTGCCGATGTTGCACATCCGCGGCGACGCCGACCCGTATGTCCTTGCCGATCCGGTGGATCGCACACGCCGATATGCGCCGCAGGGTCGCTACGTATCAATCACCGACGCAGGGCATTTCGCTCACGAAGAGACGCCGGAGGCCGTCAACGACCAGGTGTCGCGCTTCCTGGCCCAGACCGGATCCGCGCTCAGGTAACGCAGAGGCCGGTAACGACGGGCTGAGTGTTGCCGAGCTTGCCCAGCTGATGACCGACCTCCCTGGTTGTCAGCACGAAGCCGGTCTCCGCGTCATCGACGGCCGCGCCGAACACCACACCGAGCACCTGTCCCTGCCGATCGACCATCGGACCACCCGAATTGCCCTGCCGCACAGTGCCTCTGATGGTGTATACCTCGCGGTCCACGGTCTTCGACTTGTAGATGTCGGGCCCCTTCAACTCGATCGTCTCGCGCACGCGTGCGGGGGTGGTCTGGAAATCGCCGCCGCCGGGATAGCCGAGCACCAACGCGTCGGTACCGGTCTTCGCGGGGGCCTCCGCGAACTTCAGCGGTTGCGCCGGCAAGTCCGGCACGTCGAGGATCGAGATGTCGGCGTCCGGGTCGTAGGAGACCACCTTGGCATCGAACGTTTGGCCATCGGACTCGACGGTGACGGTCTCCGCACCGGCGACGACGTGCGCGTTGGACATCACCCGGTCCGGCGCAACCACGAAACCTGTTCCCTCCAAGACCTTTTGGCACCCTGGCGCCACACCGCGGATCTTGAGCACGCTTGGCTCGACAGCGGCCACGACAGGGTCGTCGGTCAGCGCGGCGTCGGGCGCGTCGACGCTGATGATCGGCGTGCGGCCGAAATTGCCCAGCACGTCTGGTAGTCCGGAGGTGTCCAGCAGCCCCTTGAGCCGGTTGGGCACGGCCTTCAGCCATGGCGGCGCAACCTTGTCCACTTGGCTCAGCACCTTCGAGCCGCGCACGGCAGCGGCCAGGTTCGGCTGGTTGGTTGACGTGAGCGGTGTCGCCAGGAGATAGGCGACCACCGCCACGGCCAACACCATCACGGCGACGCCGATCACCGAATCGAACAGGCGCAGCGCGGGGTTGCGGATCGCTCCGCGCACCGCGCGGCCCAGCACCACTCCGGCGATCTCGCCGATCACCACGAGGCCGAGGATCAAGAACAGGGTGATGAAGAGTTGCGTTCGCGTGCCGCTGACGTGGGTGACGATGTGCGGCGCGAGCAACACGCCGGCCACGGCGCCAAGCACCACGCCGATGAACGACAGCAGCGAGCCAAGCGCTCCGGACCGCCATCCCGAGATCGCGGCGACGAACGCGACAGATAGGACGGCGAGATCGAGCCACTGCGACGATGTCATTGTTGGGCCTCCCCGTCGGTGCCATCATGATCGACGAGGGCCATCGCTTCGTCCAACTCGCGCACATCGTCGGTGTTCCAGGGCTGCGCCCACCCGGCCACATCGAGCATCGCCGAGATCACCTGACCAGTGAAGCCCCACACCAACATCTCGTTCAGCAGAAACGCCGGTCCGGCGAGGCGACGGGTGTTCACTTTGCGGTACACCATCAATCGGTTCTCCGGATTGATGAATGCGCGCACCGGTACCCGCGCAACGATCGCGGTTTCGGACTCGTCGACGACGGCGACCGGTCCTGGGTCCGGCGAATAGGCAAGGACCGGCACGACATGAAAGCCCGACGGCGGGATGAACATCTTCTCCAGGGTCGCCAGCGGCTGCAGCCGGTCGGTGTCGATGCCGGTTTCCTCGTTGGCCTCGCGCAGCGCGGTGTGTATCGGACCGTCGTCGCCGGGATCGGCCGCTCCGCCGGGGAATGCCGCCTGGCCGGCGTGGTGGCGCAGCGTCGACGCGCGGACGGTGACGAGCAGGTCGGCATCCTCGGGTAGCCCACCCGTCGCTGCACTCGGCGGACCTGAGAACAGCACCAGCACTGCGGCGTCACGTCCCGTACCGGTGATCGCGGCCTTGGCGTTCGCGGCAGTCACCATCGCCAGCAGTTCGGCGGGCACCCTTCGTCGATAGGCCCGCTTCACGTTGTGGGCATTGTCGACCAGCGGTTTGAGCCAAGGCGGAGCGGCGTCGGGGGTCAGCCGACTCCGTTCGCTCGTGGAGCTCACGCCGGCACTCCTATCTGTGGATCGACGGCAGCGGCGATGTCGTCGGCATTGGCGAATGAACGCGGCAGGATTTCGGCAACGCTACCGTCCGGACGGAGCACGACCGTCGCGGGCATCACGTTGGGCACCTGCAGGGCTGCGGCGATCAGTCGCTTGCCGTCCTGCAGTGTCGGCAGCCGTACGCCCAGTTCGGCCAGCCGCAGCAGCGCGGCCGTCTCATTCTCGTCCTGGTGCACCGTCACCACGGTCGCAGCCGAACCGACCCGTCGCTGATACTCGGCCATCGCGGGCAGTTCTTCGGCGCACGGCGCACACCAGTACGCCCACAGATTGAGCACCACCGCGCGTCCGGCGAGCGCCTTGGCGACGTCGACATCCGAGCCGTCGCCCGCGCACTCGACGGTGATGCCCTGAAGCTTCTGCGGGCCTGCACCTTGCCCGGCGGACGGGCACGGCTTCAGATCGGCTCGTGCCCGAGGCCCGGCCAGCGCCTCCTTGATGTCGGCGTCGCGGTGTTCCCTGGCAGGAGCCTGACCGGGTGTACCCGGAGATTCATTGCGGTCGAGCTGCGTCCACAGGCCCACCCCGAGCGCGACGACCACAGCCAGCACTACAACGGTCCACCGGGTCGACGTCCTCATGAATTCGTCAGAGCTGGCTACACCCCGGCGAGCGCCAGAAGGTGCTCGGTTTCTGGACCCTTGACCAGCGGTGCGGCGACCAGCGGGTCCGTCGGCCCTGTGCCGAAGGACGGGCAGTCCTTGGCCAGCACGCACACGCCGCATGCCGGTTTGCGGGCATGACAAACGCGGCGGCCGTGAAAGATCACCCGGTGGCTCAGATCGGTCCATTCGCGGCGCTCGATCAGTTCACCGACCGCGTGCTCGACCTTGACGGGGTCCTCCGCCTCCGTCCATCGCCAACGGCGGACCAGCCTGCCGAAGTGGGTGTCAACGGTGATACCGGGAATACCGAAAGCGTTGCCGAGGATGACGTTCGCGGTTTTGCGGCCGACACCGGGCAGCGTGACGAGCTCCTCCATGGTGGCGGGCACCTCACCGTCGAACCGCTCGACGAGTTCCTGGCCCAGGCGGATCAGGGAGTTGGCCTTATTGCGGTAGAAACCCGTCGGCCGCACCATTTCCTCGAGTTCGGTGCGATCTGCCTGTGCGTAGTCCTTCGCGGACCGGTACTTCTTGAACAACGCGGGGGTGGTTAGGTTGACGCCTTTGTCGGTGCTTTGAGCCGACAGGATGGTCGCCACCGTCAGCTCCAGCGGGTTGGTGAAGTTCAGCTCGCAGTACACATGCGGAAACGCTTGCGCCAGTTCCCGATTCATTCGTCGTGCCCGTCGAACCAGTCCGAGCTGTGTCTCCGAGTCCCACTTACGCGCGGAGGCGCGCCGGGCCGGCTTGGTCTGCGAAGGCTTCTCGGCCGAAGACTCACCTACAGTCACGGCTGCCAGCGTACTGAGACCGCCGACAACGCATACTGCGACCGGTGACAATTCGTGATCCCACCGAGACCTTCGGCGTGTTAACTACCTCCTTGTGTCGTGGTTGCTCGTGGGCTTCATTCCAGGGTTGCTGATGTTGGCGACCTTCGGGCTGGAGCGTCTGGAGACGGGCCTTGATCGCGACACCGTGTCGGCCACCGATGTGGCCGAGTTTCTGGAGCAGGCGCAAGCCGATGACGTCCGTACGCTGGCCCGAGACGGCATGCCGCGGGCACTGGACGGCATGCATCGCCGATTACAGGGACGTGTTTCCGCGGTAGACGTTGCCAGGACGCATATCACCGTCGAAGAATGGCCGAATTTGCCGACACCGCTTTATGTGTACAACGGCGCGAATCCTGAATTTCAGCCGTCTCGGCATGCAAATCGTGTGTAGCGTGGCTAGTCACGAAATGGCCTACCTCTAGACTGATCTCGCTAAGCGGTTAGTGGTCGGCTTGCGCATGTCATATCACCCAACAGCTTAAGAGGGGCAACGTGGACGAGATCCTGGCCAGGGCCGGAATCTTCCAGGGAGTCGAGCCAAGCGCCGTTTCCGCGCTGACAAAGCAACTGCAGCCTGTCGACTTCCCGCGCGGGCACACCGTGTTCGCCGAAGGAGAACCCGGCGATCGGCTGTTCATCATTATTTCGGGCAAGGTCAAGATCGGCCGCCGATCACCGGACGGACGCGAGAATCTGCTCACGATCATGGGACCGTCGGACATGTTCGGCGAGTTGTCGATCTTCGACCCGGGCCCCCGGACTTCGAGTGCGACCACGATCACCGAGGTGCGTGCGGTGTCGATGGACCGCGACGCGCTGCGCGCCTGGATCGCCGATCGCCCCGAGATCGCCGAGCAACTGTTGCGGGTGCTGGCCCGCCGGCTTCGACGCACCAACAACAATCTCGCCGACCTGATCTTCACCGACGTGCCGGGCCGCGTCGCCAAGCAGCTGCTGCAACTCGCGCAGCGCTTCGGCACCCAGGAGGGCGGCGCGCTGCGGGTCACACACGACCTCACTCAGGAGGAGATCGCCCAACTCGTCGGCGCGTCACGGGAGACGGTCAACAAGGCACTCGCCGACTTCGCCCATCGCGGCTGGATCCGCCTTGAGGGCAAGAGCGTGTTGATCTCCGACTCGGAGCGCCTGGCCCGCCGAGCGCGTTAGTGATTTGTGTGCAACAGAGCGGTGAGCGCTCCTAAACGCACACAAATCGCTCAGGAGCGGAGGTAGTCGAGCTGGGCTTGCACGTTCCACTGCGCGACGTCCCACAGCTTTTCGTCCACATCGGTATAGACGTGCTCGACGATCTGCCGGGCGGTGGCGTCGTCACCGAGCGCCCGTAGCGCATCCCGCACCTGCTCCAGCCGCTCCTCTCGGTGCGCCAGATACATCGCCGTGACGGCCTCGAGGTCGTCGAGGTCGGGGCCGTGGCCCGGCAGCACCGTCAAATGGCCCAGCCCGTTGAGCCGCTTCAACGAGTCGAGATAGTCGCCGAGGCCGCCGTCCTCCGCGTCGATCACTGTGGTCCCCCGACCGAGCACGGTGTCGGCGGTCAGCACGGCGTCGTCGAGCAGAAACGACAGCGAGTCGGCCGTGTGCCCTGGAGTGGCCATCACCGTGATGTGCAGGCCCGCGGCGTCGATGACCTCGCCGTCGGTCAGCGGGCCACCGAGGCCGCGCAGGAATCCGCTTCCCACCGCGCGGACGACAGCGCCGGTGAGCTCGACGATCTTGTCGATGCCGCCGGTGTGGTCCTCGTGCTTGTGGCTGATCAGAACCAGTGGGATCTTGCCGAGCTCGGCGATCTTGGCGATGTGTTCGTCGTCCTCCGGGCCGGGGTCGACGATCACCATCTCGTCGCTGGCCCGGCCGCGAAGCACCCAGGTATTCGTGCCGTCCAGCGTCAGCAACCCCGGGTTGTTGCACACCAGCACCGACGCCGTCTCGGTCACCGGCCGCAACAATCCGTAGGCCGGATGCTGTACGGCCGAAGTCACTTCACCTTCGCCTGATCGTCGCTCACCTCGACGATCAGCTCGACCTCGACCGGCGCATTGAGCGGCAGTTCGGACACCCCGACCGCGGACCGCGCGTGGGCGCCTGCCTCGCCGAACACCTCACCGAAGAGGTCCGATGCGCCGTTGACGACGCCGGGCTGACCGTTGAAGCCGGGAGCGGAGGCGACGAAGCCGACGACCTTGACCACCCGGGTGATGGCGTCGATGCCGACAAGCGAGTCGACCGCCGCCAGTGCGTTGAGCGCGCAGACGCGGGCCAGTGACTTACCCACCTCCGGCATCACGTCAGTCCCCACCTTGCCGGTCACAGTCAGTTGACCCGCGACTATCGGCAGCTGACCTGCCGTGTAGACGAGGTTTCCGGTGCGGACGGCCGGCACGTACGCCGCAAGGGGTTTGGCGACGTCAGGCAGTTTGATGCCTTGTTCCGCCAACCGCGCGGACCAGGTCCCGGCGCTCATTTGGGCCGTTTGAGGTAGGCGACATGCTGCTCGCCGGTCGGTCCTGGCAGCACCGACACCAGCTCCCAGCCGTCTTCGCCCCACTGGTCGAGAATCTGCTTGGTGGCATGCGTCAGCAACGGGACGGTGGCGTACTCCCAGCGGGTCGGTTCGCTCATGGGCTGAGCTTATCGGGCGTCAGAAGGGGCTTCGTTAGCATGCAGTGGTGGCTACCGAACCGAACGGCCGTAAACCGGTCGGCTGGCCGTCCCGCCTGACGAAGGCGCGCTTGCACTTCGTCACGGGCAAAGGGGGGACCGGCAAGTCGACCATCGCTGCCTCGCTGGCGCTGGCGCTGGCCGCAGGAGGACGCAAGGTGCTCTTGGTCGAAGTCGAAGGGCGCCAAGGCATTGCGCAGCTCTTCGATGTTCCGCCACTGCCCTACGAGGAGGTGAAGATCGCCACCGCTGATGGCGGCGGAACGGTCAACGCGCTGGCCATCGACATCGAGGCGGCGTTCCTGGAATACCTGGAGATGTTCTACAACCTCGGGCTGGCCGGCCGAGCGATGCGGCGCATCGGCGCCGTCGAATTCGCGACGACGATCGCGCCGGGCCTGCGCGACGTGCTGCTCACGGGCAAGATCAAGGAAATCGTGGTGCGCAACGACAAGCCCGACAAGAAGCGCTCCTCCTACGACGCCGTAGTGGTGGATTCGCCACCGACGGGTCGCATCGCCCGCTTCCTCGACGTCACCAAGGCCGTCTCGGATCTGGCGAAGGGCGGTCCGGTGCACTCGCAGGCAGAGGGGGTGGTCAAGCTGTTGCACTCCGACCTGACCGCTATCCATCTGGTGACGCTGCTCGAGGCGCTACCCATGCAGGAGACACTGGAAGCGATCGACGAGCTGCAGGAACTGGGCCTGCACATCGGCAGCGTGATCGTCAACCGCAACATCCCCGCCTACCTGGAACCCGACGTGCTCGCCAAGGCCGCCGAGGGCCACATCGACGCCGACACTGTGCGAAGTGACATGACCGAGGCGGGAATCACCCTGTCCGACAGCGACTTTGCCGGACTACTAGCCGAAACCATTCAGCACGCCACCCGTATCACAGCGCGCTCAGAAAGCGCAGAGCAGCTCGACGAGATCGAGGTGCCCCGGCTGGAGTTGCCTGCGATGGCCGACGGAGTCGATCTCGGCAGCCTCTACGAGCTGGCAGAGGCGCTCGCGCAACAAGGGGTCAGATGAGCACCAGACCGCCCGCCCTGGACATGGCCTCGATCCTGTCCGACACCTCCAACCGCGTCGTGGTGTGTTGCGGCGCAGGCGGTGTCGGCAAGACCACCACCGCCGCCGCGATGGCGCTGCGCGCAGCCGAGTACGGCCGCACGGTCGTCGTACTGACGATCGACCCCGCGAAGCGGCTGGCCCAGGCGTTGGGAATCAAGGACCTGGGCAACACGCCGCAGCGGGTACCGCTGGCCCCTGAGGTCACCGGCGAGCTGCACGCAATGATGCTCGATATGCGCCGGACGTTCGACGAGATGGTGATCCAATACTCGGGACCTGAACGGGCACAAGCGATTCTGGACAACCAGTTCTATCAGACCGTTGCCACCTCGCTTGCAGGCACGCAGGAGTACATGGCCATGGAGAAGCTGGGCCAGTTGCTCGGCGAGGACCGGTGGGATCTCGTCGTCGTAGACACGCCGCCTTCTCGTAATGCACTGGACTTTCTGGACGCGCCAAAACGGTTGGGCGGCTTCATGGACAGCCGGCTGTGGAAGCTACTGCTGGGCCCCGGCCGCGGCATCGGGAAGCTGGTCTCAGGGGCGATGGGGCTCGCCATGCGCGCGCTGTCGACGGTGCTCGGGTCGCAAATGCTCTCCGACGCCGGGGCTTTCGTCCAGTCGCTCGACGCCACTTTCGGCGGGTTCCGGGAGAAGGCCGATCGCACCTACGAACTGTTGAAACGGCGCGGCACCCAGTTCGTCGTCGTCTCGGCGGCAGAACCCGACGCGCTACGCGAGGCGTCTTTCTTCGTCGAACGGCTCTCTCAAGAGCACATGCCGCTCGCCGGGCTGATCCTCAACCGGACCCACCCGATGTTGTCGTCGCTGCACGCCGACAAAGCGTCCGAAGCCGCCGACGACCTGCAAGAGACGGATCCCGAGTCGCTGACCGCTGCGGTTCTGCGGATTCACGCCGAGAGGGCGGGAACGTCCAAGCGCGAGGTTCGGTTGCTGTCGCGATTTACGGGCGCCAATCCACACGTGTCGATCGTCGCGGTGCCGTCTTTGCCGTTCGACGTTTCGGATCTGGAGGCGCTACGGGCCATCGCCGATCAGATCACGGGCGGGGCTTCCGTGGCGTAGCCGCGAATCTGGCTTCAGCTGCCTTAGACCGCACTGCGGTGTTTGCGCTGGGCGGTGAAGAAGTCGGCCCAGGAAACCACGTCAGGGTGCTGCTTGAGGAGTGCGCGGCGCTGGCGCTCGGTCATGCCACCCCAGACTCCGAACTCGACGCGATTGTCGAGGGCATCCGCGCCGCATTCCAGGATCACCGGGCAGTGCCGGCAGATCACTGCGGCTTTGCGCTGGGCCGCGCCGCGGACGAACAACTCATCCGGGTCGGCCTGCCGACAGCGTGCCTGCGATACCCAGGCGATACGGGCTTCGGCCTCCACGCCTTGGACCAAAGAGTTGGGTAGAGAAGTGGTAACTGTCCTGCGCGCAACGGGCCGTATGCTCGACACCAGCGTTCCCCTTAAGTCCAGCCGCCGTTACTTGACGGCTCAGTCCTCCGGTGTAGAACGCTGATGCGATCTACGCCACATTGCGCAGGTCTTTGTTACCTGAATCGCACTGTAGGTACAAGCTAGGTGGTCACAGGGTATTTACGCAACAGTTTGTTTGCCCCTTTTTTGGGACAACCGTGCCGTCTCAGGCGCGGGCTGGCCCGCGAACCGGTCCGTAAGCACGTTCATGCTGGAAATCCGGCTGTGGCGAGGAGACCGGTCGCCGACCTAGTTACTCTGTAGGACATGCCGGAGCGCCCGCCGAATCGACCGCCGGCGACGGTCACGGTCATCAAGCTGGCGTGGTGTTGCCTTCTGGCCAGCGTGGTGTTTGCCGGGCTGATGTTCCCTATGGTCGGCGGGTTCGGCCTGCTGTCGAACCGGGCCTCCGATGTGGTTGCTAACGGCTCTGCTCAACTCGTCGAGGGCGAGGTGCCCGGGGTGTCGACGATGGTGGACGCCAAGGGCAACGTGATCGCATGGCTGTATTCGCAGCGCCGCTTCGAGGTGCCCAGCGACCAGATTGCCAACACGATGAAGCTGGCCATCGTCTCGATCGAGGATAAACGGTTTGCCGAGCACAACGGCGTGGACTGGCAGGGCACATTAACGGGTCTGTCGGGCTACATGTCCGGCAAGGTAGACACCCGCGGCGGCTCCACAATCGAGCAGCAGTATGTGAAGAACTACCAGCTGCTGGTGATCGCGCAGACCGACGCGGAGAAGCGGGCAGCTGTCGAGACCACACCGGCCCGCAAGTTGCGCGAGATCCGGATGGCGCTGACGTTGGACAAGACGTTCACCAAGCCCGAGATCCTCACCCGCTACCTCAACCTGGTGTCGTTCGGCAACAACGCGTTCGGTGTGCAGGACGCCGCGCAGACCTACTTCGGCATCAACGCCTCCGAGCTCAACTGGCAGCAGGCCGCGCTGTTGGCCGGCCTGGTGCAGTCCACCAGCACGCTGAACCCCTACACCAACCCCGACGGCGCACTGGCCCGCAGGAACCTCGTTCTGGACACCATGATCGAGAACCTGCCGCAGGAAGCCGATGCTCTGCGCGCCGCCAAGGTGCAGCCGCTAGGCATCCTGCCGCAACCGCAGGAGTTGCCGCGGGGCTGCATCGCCGCGGGAGACCGGGCCTTCTTCTGCGATTACGCGCTCGACTACCTGGCCCGTGCGGGCATCAGCAAGGAGCAGGTCGCCAGGGGCGGCTATCTGATCCGGACCACGCTCGACCCCGACGTCCAGGGCCCGGTCAAATCTGCGATAGACAACATCGCGCCCCCCGACATCAACGGCATCGCCAGCGTGATGAGTGTGATCAAGCCCGGCAAGGACAACCACGCGGTGATGGCGATGGCGAGCAACCGCACCTACGGCCTGAACCTGGACGCGGGCGAAACCATGCAGCCGCAACCGTTCTCACTGGTCGGCGACGGTGCTGGATCGACATTCAAGATCTTTACGACGGCCGCCGCGTTGGACATGGGAATGGGCATCAATGCGCAACTGGACGTGCCCGGGCAGTTCCAGGCGAAGGGCCTCGGCAGCAGCGACACCCCCGGGTGCCCGAAGGAAACCTGGTGCGTGAAGAACGCCGGGAGCTACCGCGGCTCGATGAACGTGACGGAGGCGCTGGCCACCTCGCCCAACACCGCCTTCGCGAAGCTGATCTCGCAGGTCGGGGTGCAGCGCACGGTGGACATGGCGGTCAAGCTAGGGCTGCGGTCCTACGCGTTGCCGGGCACCGCACGCGACTACGACCCGCAAAGCAACGAGAGCCTGGCCGACTTCGTCAAGCGCCAGAACCTCGGCTCGTTCACGCTCGGCCCGATTGAGGTCAACGCGCTGGAGTTCTCCAATGTGGCGGCCACGCTGGCGTCAGGCGGCATGTGGTGCCCGCCCAATCCGATCGATAAGGTTTTCGACCGGCGCGGCACCGAGGTGTCGGTCACCACCGAAACCTGCGATCAGGTGGTACCCGAAGGTCTGGCCAACACGCTGGCGAACGCGCTGAGCAAGGACGACCAAGGGGGAGGTACGGCCGCAGGGTCGGCCGGTTCCGCCGGTTGGGATCTACCGATGTCCGGAAAGACCGGCACCACCGAGGCGCACCGCTCGTCGGCATTCCTGGGGTTCACCAACAACTACGCGGCCGCTAACTACATATACGACGACTCCACCGAGCCCGGCGAGCTCTGCTCCTTTCCGCTGCGCCAGTGCGGGTCGGGAGACTTGTTCGGCGGCAACGAGCCCGCCAGGACCTGGTTCACCGCGATGAAGCCGATCGCAAACAACTTCGGCGAGGTGCACCTGCCGCCGACCGATCCGCGATTCGTCGACGGGGCGCCCGGCTCGAAGGTGCCCAGCGTCTCGGGCATGACGCAGGATTTGGCACGGCAGCGGCTGAAGGAGGCCGGCTTCCAGGTGGCCGACCAGGCGAACACAGTCAACAGCGCCTCGTCGTACGGCACGGTCGTCGGGACGTCGCCATCGGGGCAGACGGTCCCTGGCTCGATCATCACCATCCAGATCAGCAACGGCATTCCGCCGCCACCGCCGCCGCCTCCTGTCGGCCTGCCGATCCCCGGCATGCCGCCGGAGATCGGGTCGACGGTCGTGCAGATCCCCGGCCTGCCACCGATCACCGTTCCGGTGCTTGGCCCGCCCCCGCCGGCGCCGCCACCCCCGTGATCGGTGTGGCCCAGGTAACGCGCGGCGGGCGAGAAGAGGTGCGCGCAGGCGAGTGGCAGTAGGCTGCGATGCATGCCCGCCGCTTCGACCCTGAAGAATTCCGCCGCTGTGGCCGCCGGCTCGCTGGTCGCCGGGATCGGCTACGCGTCGATCATCGAGCGGAACGCGTTCGTCACGCGCGAGGTGACAGTGCCCGTGCTGACTCCCGGGTCGACCCCGTTGCGAGTGCTGCATATCAGCGATATCCACATGCGGCCCAATCAGCGGCGCAAGCAGGCTTGGCTGCATGAGCTCGCCGGCCTGGAGCCGGATCTGGTGGTCAACACGGGCGATAATCTGGCCCACCCCAAGGCGGTGCCCGCCGTCGTGCAGTCGCTTGGCGACTTGCTTTCGGTTCCTGGGCTTTTCGTGTTCGGCAGCAACGACTACTTCGGGCCGCGGCTGAAAAACCCCGTCAACTATCTGACCAAGCCGTCGCATCGTGCCTACGGCACGCCGCTGCCCTGGCAGGACCTGCGGGCCGCGTTCACCGAGCGCGGCTGGTTCGACATGACACATACCCGCCGGGAGTTCGAGGTGGCCGGGCTGCGGATCGCGGCCGCGGGCGTGGACGATCCGCACCTGAAGCGCGACCGGTACGAGACCATCGCCGGGCCGGCGGATCCCACCGCGAACCTGCGGCTGGGCTTGGCGCATTCGCCGGAGCCACGGGTGCTCGATCGGTTCGCCGGCGACGGCTATCAGCTGATGATGGCCGGCCACACCCATGGCGGCCAGCTCTGCCTGCCGTTCTACGGCGCCGTCGTCACCAACTGCGACCTCGACCGGTCGCGGGCCAAGGGCGCGTCGAGGTGGGGTGCCCACATGGCGCTGCACGTCTCGGCCGGCATCGGCACGTCGCCGTTCGCGCCGGTGCGGTTCTGCTGCAGGCCCGAGGCGACGCTGCTGACCTTGGTGGCCACGCCGACCGGCGGTCGTGACGCCGGGACGCGGGCGGGACAATCCCACCCGACTGCCTCGGTGCGGTGACCGACGGGGCCTCGGTAGCGACTCGCAGCCAGCCACGTCGGTGGGTGGACAATGCGGTTCGGTTGATCGAGGCCGATTCCCGGCGCAGCGCAGACACTCATCTCCTGCGCTACCCGCTGCCGTCGGCCTGGTGTGAAGGCGTCGACGTCGCGCTGTACCTCAAGGACGAATCCACCCACATCACCGGCAGCCTGAAACATCGGCTGGCGCGGTCGCTGTTCCTGTACGCGTTGTGCAACGGCTGGATCGATGAGAACACCACCGTCATCGAGGCGTCGTCGGGTTCGACGGCGGTCTCCGAGGCGTATTTCGCAGCGCTACTTGGTCTGCCGTTCATTGCAGTCATGCCGTCGTCGACGAGCAGCTCGAAAATCGCCCTCATCGAATCTCAAGGCGGGCGTTGTCATTTCGTAGCGGAATCCTCACAGGTGTACGCAGAGGCGGAACGATTGGCCGAAGAGACGGGCGGCCATTACCTCGACCAGTTCACCAACGCAGAGCGGGCAACC
Organism: uncultured Actinomycetota bacterium; assembly: GCA_963804905.1. Classification (GTDB taxonomy): domain Bacteria; phylum Actinomycetota; class Actinomycetes; order Mycobacteriales; family Mycobacteriaceae; genus Mycobacterium. The sequence continues at coordinate 172,014 of CAWDSB010000004.1, forward strand.
GACTGGCGCGGCAACAACAACATCGCCGAATCGATCTATGCGCAGATGGGCGAGGAGGCCCATCCGGTTCCGGAGTGGATCGTCGTCGGTGCGGGCACCGGTGGGACCAGCGCGACCCTCGGCCGCTACATCCGATATCGGCGCTATCCGACTCGGTTGTGTGTCGTCGACCCGGAGAACTCCGCGTTCTTTCCGGCGTATGCGCAAGGCCGGGACGATGTCGTCACCGGGATGTCGTCGCGGATTGAAGGAATCGGCCGCCCCCGGGTCGAGCCGTCTTTCCTGCCCGACGTGGTCGACCGCATGGTGACGGTTCCCGACGCCGCGTCCGTCGCCGCCGCACGCCACGTCAGCATCGTGCTCGGCCGCCGCGTGGGACCGTCAACCGGTACGAATCTGTGGGGTGCGTTCAGCCTGCTGGCAGAGATGGTTTCTGAAGGGCGCAGTGGATCCGTCGTGACACTCATCGCCGACAGCGGCGATCGCTACACCGACACCTATTTCAGTGACGAGTGGCTGGACAGCGCTGGGCTTGACCCTTCGAGCGCCGCCGGAGTGCTCGTGGAGTTCGAGCTGTCCGGCCGCTGGCTCTGACCGTCGGAGTCCCGGGTAAGGGGACCGTCGGAGGTCAAAAACAACCACAACGCGGCCAGGGCGAAGAATCCCACATAGATGGAGGCTCCCAACCCAGTCATCTCGCGCCTCGTTTCAACCGTTACGCGGCTTCTTGCCGTCATTGTGCATAACAACACCGACAATCCAGTTCCATCCCGCGGCGTGGCGTGACCTACGTCGCTAAACCGGGTCCGTGCTCGCCACTTCGTGGGCGTTTGGGCGCCCGTTGTCCGTTTGGCGACACACCTGGCGGGTGCGATACGCTGTCGTGGCTTCACGCGGGGTGTGGCGCAGCTTGGTAGCGCGCTTCGTTCGGGACGAAGAGGTCGTGGGTTCGAATCCCGCCACCCCGACAGAGAAGGTGCAGGTCACATCAGTGGCCGGTGGCTAGGGCGTTCGGCGGGTACGCAGCGGGTACGCAGCAGACATGATCGCAGCGTCCAAGTTGGTCGCAACGCTGTCGAGGTCCTCGTCGAACAGGTCGGCGTAGACGTCCAGCGTCATCGACGCCTTAGCGTGTCCTAGCATGCGCTGGACCGCCTTCACATTGGCCCCGGCGCTGACCGCCAGAGATGCGGCTGTATGCCGTAGATCGTGCGGAGTGATCGTCGGGAACGTGTCATCGTCGCGCTGGCAGCGCGTCACCGCCCGGCGTGTGCCGCGACTGCCACACCCGACCACCGAGCGCCGGTCGGCCGCGCTGCGAACAATGCCATCGGGCCTACCTCGTCGCGATCGATGGGTATGACCGGTGAACCACCGCCAGCGCCGGGCCAGCAGCCGCCGCGAAGACAGCTCGGCGAAACGTATTCGTGAACTGCAACACCGCGTCGAATCGACTGGGCTACCCGGCGTCATCGACGGCCTGACCGACGCTTGCCGTGACTGCGGCGCTGGTGGCGCTTTCGTCCTCCTGCCCGGCCGCCGCATCGTCGGCCAGGTGTTCCACGGCGACGGCTGCCCCGCGGGGCAGGGGTCGTCACATGGAAGCCGGTGCCGTTGTGACTGCTACCCGCTCCCGTCGAATCAAGCTCGACGAGCAACGATGTCGTGGACTTAGATGCCTCCAGGCGCGCTGACTCAAGCTGCTCATCTGCGACCGTTGGCCGGGGCGAGGCGGCCCATCCCGCGCAGGATCCACGGTGTCCGTCTGGCCATCGCCTCCACGGCGCGGTCCGAGCGGCGCATCGCGATCCGAGGGCCGGGGGTGGGCGTTGACGCCAGTTCCGCCTCGGCCGATCCCGCCCGCGCACCGTGGCGATCGACCGCCAGGAGTTGCCAGGTGCCGGGCACACCGCGCAGCTCGACGTTGCCGCGGGCCTCGAAGCCGGTGCCCGAGCCGACGACCAGGTCACGGACGGTGCGGGAGACCAGGATTTCGCCGGCGCCGGCCTGGCCGAGGATCCGCGCCGCGATGTGTACCGCGATCCCCCCGATATCGCAGTCCAGCAATTCGCACTCGCCAGTGTGGATACCTATGCGGATCTCGATGCCCAGCGTCTCAGCGTCAGCGCGCAAGGCCTCGGCGCAGCGGATGGCCTGCGTCGGGCCGTCGAACGTGATCAGATGGCCATCACCGGTGCTCTTGACCACCGTGCCGCCGAATCGCTGGGTGAGTTCGACAGTGATCTCGCCAAAGCGGTGCAGCACCGCGCGCCAACGCTCGTCGCCCGCTGCCGCGGCGTGTTGGGTCGAGGCGACCATGTCGGTGAACAACACGGTGCGCAGGGCGCGATGTGATTGCGACGGTGGCGCGTGGCTGCCGGTGAGGAATTCCTCGATCTCGGTCAGGATCCGGTCGGGTTCGGTGAGCCATGGCGCGTGGTTCGCGCCGTCGACCTCGAGGTACTGCGCGCCTGGGATGTGGTCGGCGAGGTACCGGCTGCCCTGCACGGGCATGAGGTCCTCGCGCGCATGGATGACGAGGGTGGGCGCGGTGATCGTCGGCAGGATCGGCCGGACGTCGATTCGGAACGCCGATTCGACTGTCGCTCGCAGCATCCCCGGGCTGGCGCTCATGCGCTCGAACATGGCGAGCTGGCGTGTCGAGCGGGCCGACGGGAACCACCACTTGGCTGCTGCACCGCTGCCCCACGCCGAGCGGACGGCGCGGACGAATTCCTGGACGCGGGCGAGCTGCTCCGTCGACGGCGCGTAGTCCTCACCCAGCTCGGCAAGGCTGCGCGCCCGCAGCTCGGCCGGGTCGCGATCCAAGTCGACCCAGCTGGCGCCGTGCATGAAGGCGAACGAACCGTAGAGGATCAGCGCCCGCGTTCGCTCCGGTCGTTTTGCCGCAAACTCGATGGCCTGCGGGCCGCCCTCGCTCATAGCGAAGAGTACGGGCTTTCCGAATCCGACGGCGTCCATTACGGCCTCGATCTCGGCCGCTCGCTCTTCGAGCAAACGGACTTTTGGGATGGGGTCCGACAGCCCGACCCCGGCCTTGTCGAACATCACGACGCGACAGAACGTGGCGAGCTGCTCGAAGAAGGCCTTGAATTCGGGGAGGGTCCAGAACAGCTCGATGTGGCTGACCATCGGCCCGACGAAGACGAGCTCGACCGGCCCGTCGCCGAACACCTGATATGCCAGGCTGAGATCGCCGCACTTGGCGTATGACGTTTCCGCCATGGCATGAGCGTACTGCTGATCCCACCGCTCGCCGGGCACGAGTGATAGTCCCCCCCCCCGGGTAATTTCACTTAGTGATTGCTCAGGCAACTGGTCACACCGGGGGCTCCGGTACGCAGTCGGTACGCAGCAGAACTGATATGTAGGCATTGTTTGTCAATAGGCAGGTGAAAGCCGCCCCGGTTTGATGCCGGGGCGGCTTTCGTTTGATCGGTGTCAGTCGGTGCCGCGGCGGTCGTTGGTCAACGACGGTGGTGTCAGACTGATATGCGCGGGTTGGGTACCGCAAGACGATGGTTCGGCGCGAACGGTGGCTGCTCTCTAGGGACGGGCGTCACAGCAGCACTCGATGAATGCCTGTTGTGGCTCATAGCTGTCACGCAGATCCAGTTCGCCTACCTCGCCGCCGACCGGCCGACTCCGATCAAGCCTGTGTGGTGGCCGGTTAGTTCAGGGTGGCCAGCGACCAGCACCAGCCGGCAAGCTCGCGGGCGACCGCGACGTTGGCCACCACGTGATGCTTCTTGCGTTCGTTGAAACGGCACCACTGCTGGTGCAGGCGGCGGTTGCCGGCGTGCCCACGTGCCTTGAGCGCGGGGTCGACCTTGGCCCAGCGGGCCCGCATCGTCGGACCGGGATTGCGGTAGGCGGCCCGGTGGTGCCAGGCCGCCTCGATCAACAACCGCCGCACGTGAGCATTGCCGGCTTTGGTGATCGAACCCTGCACCCGTGAGGTGCCCGAGGAGTACTCGGTAGGAACCAGGCCGACATAGGCGCCGATCGAGGACCCGGTGAACCGGGTCCAGTCCCCGATCTCCACCGTCAACGCCAAACCGGTCAGCGCGGAGATCCCTCGCAGACAGCCCAGCCGGTCGACCGGGTCAGCCCACCGCGGCGAGGCCGCGACCGTCGACGATCTGTTCGTCGAGGCGGTCGCGAGCCGCAGTCGCGGATAACACGGCGTCGAAGTGATGGTCGAAGGCTGCCGTGGTGTGGGAATCGTCGAAACGTTGTCGACGCAGCCAGGTTTCGTGCACCCCATTCCAGGCCTGCCCACCCGAATACACCCGGCCGTGGCGCAGCAGCAGTTTGGACAGCCGGTGCCGGACCCGCATCAGATCCGCGCGGGCGTCCTCACGCGCGCGGACCAGATCGCGCACCGCCTCCACGTCGGCTTCGGGCACGGTGACCGCGGTGACCTCGCCCAGGCGCAGCAGCCGGGTCAGATGCGCGGCATCACGGGCATCGGTCTTGACCCGATCCCCGCCCGGACGGATCAACTTCGACGGCGCAGCGACCACGCACTCGATCTCGGCATCAGCCAACGCCCGCGCCAGACCGAACCCCGTCGGCCCGGCCTCATAGGCCACCCGCACCGGCCCACGCAGCCGATGCAACCAGTCCAGGATCTCGCCGTGATCGGGACACAACCGTGCCCGCTCGACCCGACCCGTTTCCTCATCGACGGCATGCGCAACCACCGAAAGCGCGTGCACGTCCAACCCGACACTCGTACCGTTGAAACTCACCGGAGGCCTCCTGATCTGCAACTGTGGCTCTACCAGTGCGAGTGTTCACTCGATACCGGCAACCCACGTCCGATTGCAGCCCGAGGCCTTCGGCCTCAAGTCGCCTCCATACCGTCTAGTCGCAGCTTTCGGCTACCAACAGAACCAACGCTCTGACCTGCATGTTTCTCGGACCGCCAACACAGGTTGTCGCAACAAACGCCAAGAGTGTCTCGTTCGGGACGAAGAGGTCGTGGGTTCGAATCCCGCCACCCCGACCGCGAAAGAGTCTTTCAAGCCTTGACCGGAGCTCTCTGGTCAAGGCTCTCTTCATTCCCGACGCCGCTTGCGCAATCCGGCGCATTCGCGTTAGACCGTCGTTAAGCTGGTGTTTACCTTTAGTTCAGCTTGAGTTCAAAGGAGAACTCCGATGGTTGGAAGGGCACTTTTTGCATTGTCCCTGGCTGTTGGCGCAGGTTCCGGGGCCGTTGCGCACGCCGACAATATCCAGAGTCTCGGCACCTACGCCGGTGACGTTGTGAAGCAGCTACAGGACTGGGGATATGACGTCATGCTCAATGGCATCAATAGAGACGCCGCCTACCTGGATGACTTCCAAAAAAGGAATTGCCAAGTCCTCGGGATTCACCCCACGGTGAGCGAACCGGTCAAATCCGGCGAGTTCCAAACCGTTTATGTCGATTTGTCGTGCCCGCAGAACTCAAGCAGCACGACTGTCTCCAGCAATTAAGCTTATAGATCTCGTAGCCGCCCGGCGGCCCAAGACTGGTTTGACCCGCATCGACGCTGGGAACATGAGCGTGGTGACGCTGGCATCACCCACCCTTGAACCGTCGCTGCCCTCGGCCGCCGGGCCGGTCTCGTCGACGGTTCTCGAGCTGCTGACCTCTCACCTGCCACAGCGATCCCTGACGCGCGTCGACATTCCTATCGGCGACACCGATCCGTACGGGCTGGATCTCCAGCTCGCCCTCTACGTGTGTTACGAGATGCACTACCGCGGGTTCGCCGGTGTCGACACCCGGTGGGAATGGAATCCGGCACTGCTGGCGCTGCGCACACAGCTCGAAGACGTGTTCCTAGCGGCGGTCCGTCGAGACGTCGGCGAGATCGGGAACGACGAGCGCGCCGCCGATGTGATGGACGCGTTGTGCATCGAGCCGGTCGACGGCACAGGCCCCTCCTATTATCTGCGCGACGAGGGCAGCTGGGAGCAGATGCGGGAGTACTTCGCGCACCGTTCGCTGTACCACCTCAAGGAGGGCGATCCGCACGCCTGGGCCATCCCGCGGCTGACGGGCCAAGCCAAAGCCTCCTTCGTGGCCATCGAGTTCGACGAGTACGGAGCCGGTCGCGGCGACCAGGTGCACCAACAGCTCTTCGCCGACCTGATGGTTGCCGCGGGCCTTGATTCGGCCTACCTCGGATACCTCGACGCCGTGCCCGCGGAGTCGCTCGCGTCCGTCAACCTCATGTCGCTGTTCGGGCTGCACCGGGAGTTGCGCGGCGCCGCCATCGGACATTTCGCATCGACCGAGATCACCTCGCCGCCCGGGTCGCGGCGACTCGTCGAGGCGCTGCAAAGGATGGGCGCGCCAGCGCCCTGCGTCAGGTTCTACGCAGAGCATGTCGAAGCCGACGCCGTACACGAGCAGGTGGTGCGTGTCGACGTCGTCGGCGAACTCGTTGCGGCTGAGCCACATCTGGATCGCGATGTCGTATTCGGCATCAGGGCAAGGGATTTCGTCGAAGACCGGCTTGCCGGGCACCTGATGGACTGCTGGACGACCGGCCGCCCGTCGCTACGCCGACCGCTGACCTGACGACTCGTCGCTCCGCTGGCGCCGCCGATGGCTGGTGTCGCACAAGGGATAGTTCTTCGAGCGGCGGCACGCACAGATGGCGACCATGAAGCGATCGGATTCGACGATGCTGCCGTCGGGCATCTCGATGCGCACCGGACCCTGCACCATGATCGGCCCGGACGGCACCACCCGTACGATGCGGGCTTCGGACTCCGTCATGGGTTATCCGCCCTGATGACAACGAGTTCCTCTTCCCGGCGACCGGGATCGAGCCGACCGGTCTCCTCGAGCCACTGCGCACGCGCCGACAGCACCGGACCAAACGGAATCCATTGGTATGCAACGATGTCGGCGTCGAGACCGCAACTGGCAAGCGCGGCAAGCGTTCGACGTGGTTCGGCGAACTCGGAGTGTACGAGAAGCAGCGTGCCGCCGTTGGCCAGTAGCGGCCGGACGCCGGCGCACAGCGGGTCGAGGACCAACCGGCCGTCGTAGCCGGCATTCCACGCCCGAGAGGGTCCGAGGTGCCGCGGACGCGGGGACTCGTCGACGCTGGGATCGTGTGGCACATAGGGCGGATTGCAGACCACAAGGTCATACGGGCCGAATTCTGCGGCACGCGCCCACGAGCCCAGATGTACCGCCACGTCGGCGCCGGAGGTCAACGCGTTCCTTCGGGCGAAATCCACAGCGCGGGGGCAGATGTCGAAGGCCGTAACCTCCGACGCGCCCTGTTCGGACGCCGCGATTGCTGCTACGCCGCTCCCCGTACAGAGGTCGGCAACTTTACGACCAAGGGCCAATCCGGTCTTTTCCATGACGTCGATCAGCAGCTGGGAGTCTTCCTGCGGCTGATAGACACCCTCGGCGACGACGGGTACATCCAGGTCGGTGTAGGCAGTGGTCAACATCGGCCTTTCGACTGTGTTCGGTACTGGTCAAGCCCTGAATTAATGCCCTATCTCCGCGCTGTTAAACCAGTGCAACGAGGTTTGCTCGGCTTCGCAGCTGGGCACTCCCGACCCGTGCAGATTTCCGACATCGCCGCCATGCCCGTCCGGCTGGGCGCCGCCGCGCGAAACGCGCGCCTGTTTCACCCAGTCGGTGTGCTGGCGACAGGGGCCATCGAACGGGTGGCATCAGCAGGAGATGGACTGCCGGTGCAGTCCGGCGATGTCGTCGGGCGGATATCGAAAGGCGTGGGTCTGCGCGGTTCGTTGCCCGACATCGCTGGACTGGCTTGGCGAATGCCGTCGCAGCCATCCACCGCTACACCGTGGGATGTCCTGCTGGCATCGACGGTCGCCAACAGCCGCATCCTGCTCGCACCTACCGCGTCATGGTCAGGCACCACGTTCTCCAGCTTGATGCCGTTCAAGTTCGATGGTGGCGTGTGGTGGCTGCGCGCGCGGATGGCCGGCGATTTTCAAGACGCGGGCCTTTCGATGGATGCCATCACGAACCGGATCGCCGAGGGCGAAGTCGATTTCGACATCGAGCAGGCACGGGGCACCGCCGATTTCACGCCGTTGGCACGTCTCAGGTTGACCGAGATAGACGACAGCCATCGCGATATCGCCTTCGACCCGGTGCTGCACAGCGCGCCGGGTGTTCGACTGCTACCCGTTTGGCTGACGTCGGTCCGGCGTGCCGCCTACCGGCGCAGCCGCGAGGGTCGCGACGCCGAATAGCGGTCAGGCCGTCGGCTCCTCGCCGCTGTCTGCGACGTCGGGCGCGTTCTCTCGCGCCGCCATACCACCTTCCCGTTCCTCATCCCTGGGTCCCGGCCGCCCACCCTTCGGCTCCTCGGCGTTCTCGTCGTCGTAGATTCCTTTTCCACGAGGCATAGCAACCCCTTTCAGTGCGATGCGGATCGCAGCTGCTCGAGCAGCGATCCCGCCGCCTCCTTGAGGAACAGTTCCTGGCTCTCGTCACCGATCTGCACCAGCGCGATGTCGGTGAAGCCGGCCTCCCAGTACTCGCGCATCGCGTCGACGATGGCGTCGAGGTCGGGCCCGCACGGAATGGATTTCGCAACGTCCTCCGGGCTGATGAACTGCGTCGCCCCTTCGAAGCCCGCCGTGGTCGGGAGGTCGGAGTTGACCGCCCATCCGCCCGCGAACCAGCGGAACTGGTCGTGTGCACGCGCAACCGCGGCGTCGCGGTCGGGGTTCCAGCAGATGGGGATCTGACCGATCACCCGGACGTCGCCGGGCAGGCCGGTGGCGCGTCGCGCGTGGTGCCATGAGTCGACCAGATCCTTATTGGGCTCGACCGCGATCAGGTGGTCGGCCAGCGGGGCGAACACCTCGACGGACCGATCTCCAGACACCGCCGCCGCTATCGGGACCGGAGTCTCGGGCACATCCCAGATCCGGGCCGAATCGACCTCGAAATACTCGCCCTTCCAGTCGACGAGTTCACCGGTGGACAGCTCGCGAATGATCTGTATCGCTTCCCGCAGCATCTCGTGGCGTCGTGCCACCGTGGGCCAGCGCTGCCCTGTCACGTGTTCGTTGAGGTTCTCGCCGCTGCCGAGCCCCAGGGTGAACCGGCCGTCGGCAAGGATCTGCAGCGTCGCCGCCTTCTGGGCGACGACGGCGGGGTGGTAACGCATGGTCGGGCAGGTGACGTAGGTCATCAGCTCGACCCGCTCGGTGGCATGGGCGACCGCGCCGAGCACCGACCATGCATAGGGCGCGTGGCCCTGCGACGACAGCCATGGGAAGTAGTGGTCGCTGGAAACCTCGAAGTCGAAGCCCGCACGCTCCGCTGAAACGGCATAACGGACAAGCTCTTTAGGCCCGCTCTGTTCGGTCATCAGGGTGTAGCCAAAACGCGTCATGGCACCTGGTTACCCGGGTGTCAGACACCGAAACTGCTACAGCCGGGCCTTGACCGCCGCCGAGAGTCGCGCGCCGTCGGCCTTGCCTGCAGCGATCGCGGTCGCGGCCCTCATCACCTGGCCCATCTGCTTCATGCCAGGGGCTTCGCCGGTCTCCTCGGCCACCTGAGCGACGGCGGTATCGACCACATCGGCCAGTTCCGCTTCGGTCAGCGGTGTCGGCAGGTACTCGTCGATGACGCGGGCTTCGGCGTGCTCATTGGCTGCCAACTCGCCGCGGCCGTTCTGCGTGTAGATCTCGGCCGCTTCGCCGCGCTTCTTCGATTCCCGTGCCAACAGCTTGATCACGTCGTCGTCGGACAGTTCGCGCGGCTCCTTGCCCGACACCTCTTCGTTCTTGATCGCCGACAGCAGCATCCGCAGCGTCGCAGTGCGCAACCGGTCCTGTGACTTCATCGCCCCGGTCAGGTCCGCGCGCAACCGGTCTTTGAGTTCCGCCATCACGCAGACGCTACGCCGTGCCCTCGGCGCCATCGCCGACGAACCGCGCGTCCACCGCCGCCGACACTTCGATGTGTTCCGGCAGCAGTTCGACTTCCGGTCCGCCTGCGGGTGCCCCCGCCGCGCGCAGGTAGCCGGCTCCGACACCACTATCCGGATGCAGGCTGGCACCGAGCATTCCGGCGTCGGCGATGGCGACCGGACGGATCTTGCCGAGGCCGAGCGCGTCGGCGTACTGCTGTGCGCGGACGACGGCGTCTTCGACGGCCCGGGTACGGACCTGCCGCTGCAACTCCGTTCGCCGTTTCGACGTCAGCGCCCACTCGACGTGGGAAACCCGGAATCCGTCGGTGTTCGCGATGTGCTGGCCGACCCAGCGCGACAGCGCGGCGAAATCGCGGAACTTCACCTCGACGCCGACGCTGGCGTGATGCACGAGCGGAAGCAGTTCGCCGTCCTTGTTCCAGGGCCGGTTCGACCAGGTGCGCAATTGCTCTGCGGACCACCATGTCACCGGACCGTGGTCCCCGGTCTTCAGCGGAGTGACGGATGCCCTGACGGCCTCCAGGTCTCGTGCCACCCGGTCGTAAACCGGTTCCATCGCCGGTCCCTCGAAGGCGATGCTGGCGTGGACGGTCCCGCGTTCGGGGGCCTGGAATGCGGTGAAGGAGCCTCGCACGGTGATCTCGGTAGGCATGCGGCCACCGTAGCCTCGGCGGGCCGCCGCCGGTCACATTGTCAATTTTCGTGGTGATCGACAGGATGGTGGCCATGACCAACGACGTCGGCGGGTTCGGCGAGGACCCGCCGCCGCCGAGGTATCCGCCGCCCGGCTACCCACCGCCGGGCTATCAGGGATATCCCCCTGGCTATTCGGGATACCCGGGATATCCGCCGCCCGGCTATCAGGGATATCCCCCTGGCTATTCGGGATACCCGGGATATCCGCCGCCCGGGTACCCGCCTCCGGGCTATCAGGGATATCTGCCGCCCGGGTACCCGCCTCCGGGTTATCCACCGCCGGGCTATGGCGCCGCTCCGCAGGCACTGAAGCCGGGCGTCATCGCGCTGCGGCCACTGACCCTGACCGACATCCTCAACGGCGCCGTCGCCTACATTCGGGCCAATCCCAAGGCGACGCTGGGGCTTACGGCAGTCGTGGTGGTGATCGCCCAGATCATTTCGCTGCTTCTCCAAGTCGGGCCGCTCGCAGCGACCGGTGAGCTCGGGGTGCTGCGCGGCGAGGAGGCGTCGACGGCCGCGGCCCTCGGTTCGTCGGCCTCCGGATTAGCCAGCGCGCTCGCCACGCTCCTGTCTTCGATCCTGCTCAGCGGCATGCTGACGGTCATCGTGGGGCGCGCGGTCTTCGGCGCGGGCATCGGCATCGGCGAGGCATGGCAACGGGTACGCGGGCGCCTGCTCGCGCTGATCGGCTTCACGCTGATCTGGCTCGTCGGGCTGGTCGTCGTCATCGTTGTCGCGGTGCTGTTGGTCGCCGTAGTGGCGACGGTCAGCGGCGCGGCAGCGATCGCCCTGGCGATACCGCTTGGTCTCGGATCCATTGCGCTGCTGGTCTACCTATGGACGGTGCTCAGTTTCGCGCCGCCGCTGATCGTGTTGGAACGACTCGGCGTGTTCGCGGCGATCTCGCGGTCGGTCAAGCTGATCAAGAATGACTTCTGGCGGGTGCTCGGGATCAAGCTGCTGGCCACGATCGTCGCCACCGTCGTCGCGGGAGCGGTGTCGATACCGTTCAGCGTCACCGGCCAGCTCCTGTTGCTCGGTTCGGAATCCACCGACACCACGCTGATCGCGCTCGGGCTGGTCGCGATCGGCGGTGCGATCGGCCAGATCATCACCGCACCGTTCAGCGCCGGCGTGGTCGTGCTGCTGTACACCGATCGCCGGATCCGTGCCGAAGCGTTCGACTTGGTCCTGCAGACCGGCGCCGCGATCGCACCCGGCGGGACACCGGACTCGACCGACCACCTGTGGCTTACCCGGCAGCCCTGACGTGCCGGCAATAGACATCGATCGCGACGCCGCTCACGAGGCGGCGAAACATGAACTCGCGAAACCGATCTACCCCAAAGCATCTCTGACGGACCGTCTTTCAGAATGGCTCGATGACCTGATCTACCGCATCGCCAAGGAAGGTTCCTCGATGCCGGGCGGCTGGTTCACCATCAGCGTGCTACTCATCCTTCTCGTGGTCGCGATTGTGGTGGCGGTGCGAATCGCGCGGCGCACCATGCGCACGAACCGCGGTGGCGAGCACGCCCTCTTCGACACACACGACCTCAGCGCGGCCCAGCATCGTGCTACCGCTGAACATCATGCGAAGGAAGGTAATTGGGCCACCGCCATCCGTCATCGTCTTAGAGCCGTCGCACGCCAGCTCGAGGAAGACGGGGTGCTGAACCCGGTACCCGGCCGGACGGCAACCGAGCTTGCCAAGGATGCAGGCGAGGCCGTGGCAGGTCTCGCGGGTGAATTAGTCCAAGCTGCAGAGGCTTTCAACGACGTCACCTACGGCGAGCGGCCGGGTACAGAGCCGGCATACCGGATGATCGCAGACCTCGACGATCACCTGCGGTCCCGCAGTGCGGCGACGTCCGTCAGACCCGCAGCGCCTACGACGGACACCTGGACGGCGGTCCGATGACGGACACCGACACGGCCATAACGCCGACCGTGATGCAGCGCTGGCGCGCTTCCCGCTGGATCGTCCTGGCGCTGGTCGTCATCACGGTTGTCGCAGGGGTCAGCACATATCTGACGGCACCACGGCCCGGCAGCCGAATGGACCCGGCCTCAACGTCTTCCGATGGCGCCCACGCACTGGTCGCGCTGCTGCGTGATCATCGCGTCGACGTGCTCGTCGCCGACGACATCGCCGCGGTCGAACGCGCTGCCGGCCCCGACACCCTGGTGTTGACGGTGCAGACGACCCACCTCGTCGACGAGGACGTGTTGCGGCGCCTGGCGGCGGTCCCTGGCGATCGGCTGGTCTTTGAGCCCGTGTCGCGCACCAGGGAGATCCTGGCGCCCGAGGTTCGTCGCAACGACCAGGGAAGCTTCGGCGGAGCCCCCGATTGCGACCTGCGGGAGGCCACCCGAGCAGGGGATGTGCAGCTCGGTGCAAGCGATGCGTTCGAGGCGTCCGGCGACGTGCCGGTGACGCGGTGTTACGAAGGAGCGGTGGTCCGCTACGCGGATGCGGGCCGCACCGTGACTGTGGCCGGCACCGCGGACTTCATGACCAACTCCGGGCTGTTGAAGGAAGGCAATGCCGCACTGGCGATGAATCTCGCCGGCACCCAACGGCGGGTCATCTGGTATGCACCGCAACACACAGAGGGCGAATCATCAGGCGGGGCAACCATATCCGACCTCATCCCGGACCACGTCAGGTGGATCGTCTTGCAGCTGTGCCTCGTCGTTCTGTTGCTCGCGCTGTGGAAGGGCCGACGCATCGGTCCGCTCGTCGCCGAGCAACTCCCGGTTGTGGTACGTGCCTCGGAGACAGTCGAGGGCCGCGGCAGGCTCTACCGGTCCCGCCGTGCGAGCGATCGCGTCGCCGATGCTCTGCGCACCGCAACCCTGCAGCGGCTACTACCGCGCCTCGGACTCGGACCGAACACCGACCCGAACGCCATCGTCCAGACAATCGGCCAGCGCACCGGCCAGGATCCGGCGGCCGTGCAGCACGCGCTCTTCGGCCCTCCACCAGCGACCGACACCGACCTGTTGAGCCTTGCTAACACACTCGACGATATCGAAAGGCAGGTCGCACAGTCGTGACTCAGCCAGTAGCCCAGACAACTGACCGAGAAGCAGCGCGGAACGCGTTGCTGGCCTTGCGAACCGAAATCGCCAAGGTCGTCGTCGGTCAGGACGCTGTCGTCAGCGGCCTCGTGATAGCGCTGCTGTGCCGCGGCCACGTGCTGCTTGAGGGTGTGCCGGGGGTCGCTAAGACGCTGCTGGTGCGGACACTGGCTGCGGCACTGCAGTTGGAGTTCAAGCGGGTGCAATTCACACCGGACCTGATGCCTGGTGACGTCACCGGGTCGCTGGTCTACGACGCACGCACCGCCGAATTCGAGTTCCACCCTGGTCCCGTCTTCACCCACCTGCTGCTCGCCGACGAGATCAACCGCACACCGCCGAAAACCCAGGCGGCGCTTCTGGAGGCGATGGAGGAGAGGCAGGTCAGTGTCGAGGGCGAACCACGTCCGCTGCCGGACCCGTTCATCGTCGCGGCCACTCAGAACCCCATCGAATATGAGGGCACCTATCAGCTTCCTGAGGCACAGCTGGACCGGTTCCTGCTGAAGCTGAACGTGCCTTTACCACCGCGTGATCAGGAGATCGCGATCCTGGTTCGGCACGCCCGCGGCTTCGACCCGCGGGACCTGTCGGCAGTGCGTCCCGTCGCGGGTACGGCCGAGTTGACGGCCGCGCGCGCCGCCGTGCGCGAGGTGCTGGTGGCCGACGAGGTGCTCGGCTATATCGTCGACATCGTCGGTGCCACACGCTATTCCCCGTCGCTGCAGCTCGGCGTTTCACCGCGAGGCGCGACGGCGTTGTTGGCCACTGCGCGGTCCTGGGCCTGGTTGTCGGGCCGCACCTACGTCACTCCAGACGACGTGAAGGCGATGGCCCGTCCGACGCTGCGGCACCGCGTCGCGCTGCGGCCGGAGGCCGAACTCGAGGGCGCCGATCCCGACGGTGTGCTGGACGGCATCCTGGCATCCGTTCCGGTGCCCCGATAGTGGTCCTCACCGGCCGCGCTGGCCTGGTGGCGCTGATCTGTATCCTGCCGATTACCCTATCGCCGTGGCCTGCAACGGCTTTCACCGCGTTGCTCGTTCTGCTGGCGATCGCAGTTGTGGTGGATGTGTCCTTGGGCGCCAGTACGCGGCGGCTGCAGTTCACCCGGTCCGGGGATACCGCGGCGCGGCTGGGCCAGCCCGTTGCCGCGAAGCTGACGATCGAGAACGCCGGTTCCCGCCGTTTCCGGGGACAGGTCCGCGATGCCTGGCCGCCGAGCGGGCGGTCCGAGCCACACACTCATGCGTTGGATATGCCTGCAGGGCAACGGGTTCACGTGGAAACCTGGCTGCGGCCGGTCCGGCGCGGAGATCAGATCTCGGCGATGGTCACGGCGCGGTCGATTGGTCCGCTAGGCCTTGCGGGCCGGCAGACTTCACACCGCGTGCCGTGGCAGATCCGCATCCTGCCGCCGTTTCTGTCCCGTAAGCATCTGCCGTCGCGGCTGGCCAAGCTGCGCGAGCTCGAGGGTATGGTTCCGGTGCTGATCCGCGGCCAGGGCACCGAATTCGACTCTTTGCGTGAATATGTCATCGGTGACGACGTCCGGTCCATCGACTGGCGAGCCACCGCCCGCCGTGCCGACGTCGTTGTCCGCACCTGGCGACCTGAGCGCGACAGACGGGTGGTCATCGTGCTGGACACCGGCCGTACCTCGGCGGGGCGCGTCGGCGTCGACCCCACTGCCGCAGACCCCGGCGGCTGGCCGCGGCTGGACTGGTCGATGGACGCCGCGCTGCTGTTGGCCGCGCTGGCATCGCGGGCGGGTGACCACGTCGACTTTCTCGCTCATGACAGGGTGAGCCGGGCAGGCGTGTTCAACGCGTCCCGTACCGAGCTGCTCGCGCAGTTGGTGAATGCGATGGCCCCGCTGCAACCGGCGCTGGTGGAGTCGGATGCCACCGCGATCGTGTCCGCCATTCAACGACGGGTCCGTCGGCGCGCGCTGGTGGTGCTGATGACCGATCTCAACGCTTCGGCGCTCGACGAAGGGTTGATGACGGTGTTGCCGCAGCTGTCGGCGAAGCATCAGGTGCTGCTGGCGGCGGTTGCCGACCCTCGGGTCGATCGGCTGGCCGCAGGCCGGTCCGACGCCGCCGAGGTGTATGACGCCGCGGCCGCCGAACGCGCTCGCAACGACCGGCGGACCATCGCATCGCGGCTGCGGCGCAGCGGGGTCGACGTGGTCGACGCGCCGCCGGAGGAGTTGGCCCCGGTGTTGGCCGATCACTACTTGGCGATGAAGGCCGGCGGCCGGCTCTAGGCTTCAGCGCGTCGGGACTACGTCCGGCGCGTCGTCCACGTCGCCGGTGTCCCCCGCCGCGACGGCCTTTCGGCCGAAGTGAATCACGTAAGCCAGGAACCCGATTTCGGCCAGCACGCCGATACCGATGCGCACGACGGTCGGCAACGGCGATGGCGTCACGAGGGCCTCGATCAGTCCGGAGACCAGCAGGACGGCGACCAGCCCGACCGCGACGGACGCCACTGCCCTGCCCTGCTCGGCCAGCACCTGTCCGCGGGGCCGGTTCCCGGGCGAGATCACCGTCCATCCCAGCCGCATGCCCACGGCGCCGGCCAGGAACACCGCGGTCAGCTCGAGCAACCCGTGCGGGGTGAGGAGGCCGAGCATGATGTCACCCTTTCCGGCGTTGAACATCAGGCCGGCGATGAGTCCGAGGTTGGCGGCGTTCTGAAACAGGATGTAGGGGATGGGTATGCCAAGCAGGAGTGCAAACCCGATGCATTGGGCGGCCACCAACGAGTTGTTGGTCCAAACCTGCAGCGCGAATGATGCCGACGGGTGTTCGCTGTAATAGTCGGCGACTTCATGGTTGACCAATTGATCTATCTCACTGGGGGTTCCGACGGTTGTCTGCACCTCTTGGTTGCCTGCCACCCACAGCGCGATGATCACCGTGACGGCGAAGAACACCACCGCCGTGCCGACCCACCACCGCCACGACCGATATGCGACGACCGGGAATGACACCGTCCAAAATCGGATGAACTCGCTCCACAGCGGCGCATGCGCGCTGGTGACCGCCGAACGGGCCCGAGCCACCAGCGACGACAACCGGCCCACCAGCACTGAATCGGCGGACGCCGTTCGCACCATCGACAAATGCGTCGAAACCCGCTGATAGAGCTCGACAAGCTCGTCCACCTCGGCGCCGGTGAGCCGCCGACGCCGTTTGACCAGCGCTTCGAGCCGGTCCCACGCCGGGCGATGGGCTAGCACGAACGCGTCGACATCCACCTGACGAATCCTAGTAGCGTGGATCGTTATGGTCGGGCAGGCAGAACAGGTGGTGACCGGCGACGCCGTCGTGCTCGACGTGCAGATCGCGCAACTTCCTGTCCGCGCGCTGTCGGCACTGATCGATGTCGCGGTGATCTTCGTCGGCTACATTATCGGGGTCATGCTGTGGGCGGCGACGTTGAGCCAGTTCGATTCCGCATTGTCGGGTGCGGTGCTCGTCATCTTCACCGTCCTGACGCTCATCGGCTATCCGTTGGTGTTCGAAAGCACGACACGGGGCAGGACGCTGGGCAAGATGGCGCTCGGGCTGCGGGTGGTGTCCGACGACGGGGGCCCGGAACGCTTCCGCCAAGCCCTTTTTCGGGCGCTCGCGTCGTTTGTGGAAATCTGGATGTTCGTCGGCGGCCCTGCGGTGATCTGCAGCCTGCTATCGCCGAATGGCAAACGCATCGGCGACGTATTCGCCGGCACGGTCGTCATCAGCGAGCGCGGGCCGAAGCTCTCGCCACCGCCGCCGATGCCGCCGTCCCTCGCGTGGTGGGCGTCATTCCTCCAACTGTCGGCGCTTAGCCCCGAACAAGCCGAGTTGGCCCGCCAATTCCTCTCTCGGGCACCTCAATTGGATCCCCAGATCCGCGACCATATGGCCTACCGCATCGCCGGTGATGTGGTCGCGCGTATCTCGCCACCTCCGCCCCCGGGCGTTCCGCCGCAGTATGTGCTTGCAGCGGTGCTCGCCGAGCGGCACCGACGGGAGCTGCAACGGCGGCGACCTCTACCCGCCGAAGTGCCATCACCACGGTGGGTCGGTGGTCCGCAATGGGCGCCCCCGCCGCCCGGGCAGCCCGTCACACCGCCTCCTCCGTCACCCGACGGCGGCGGCTTTGCGCCCCCGAGCTAGCCGCCACAGGCCGACGCCGAACAACACGGCGCCCGCAATAGCGGCGACACAGCGCACGGCGTTCCACGTCAGCCACGGGTCGATGTATACCTGCCATTCGTGTTGGGCATCAGCGGGTGTCAGGGATTCGAGATCGAGTGCGTTCAGCCGTGCGTTGAGCGGCACGTTGAACACGAGCGTGACGATCCCGGCGATCAGCGCGGATGCCGCCCCGGCTAACAGGGTTCCCCCGCCGGGCTGTCGCAGCCGGCGCGCAGCGAGGACACCGACCGCTAGTGCGAGTACGGCGCTGACGGCGAGCAGCCCCACGAACGCCGGGTTCGATCCCGCCTCGGTGATGATTCCGCCCATCGCGGTGACGGCCGTCGTCGGATCTGTGAGCGCGAGGCCGGGAACCACAGACGTACCGAAGCCATACGCGACTCCGCCGCTTACGGCGCTGCATACCAGCGCACCGACAATGAGGCCGACGAGCACGCGGTCACGCATGCTCTGTAGTCAAGCATGCGTGACCGCGGTGTCGGTCCGGGTCAGCGATAGCGCACTCCGATCAGCATCAGAGCCGACGCGATGATGGCTGTAGCGGTGCGGGTGTGGTTCCACGCCGTCCACGTCGAGAAGTAGGTCTGCCATTCGCGTGCGGCGTCGGCGACCGAGAGTGATGCAGGGTCAATGGTGCCGAGGTGGTCGTTCAGCGGCACGTTGCAGGCGACCGTGATGATCGCACCGAGCACTCCGACAACGGCACCGGCCAAGAGCCAGCCGCTGCCGGGCTGTCGAATCTGCACCACCGCAACGACGCCGACCGCGATGGCGAGCAATGCCGCCCCGAAGTACGCCAGTAGAAATGGCGCGTTGGTGTTGGCGTCGACGTTGATGCCGCGCATCGCGGCGATCGCCGTGGCCGGGCCGGTGCGGTCCAGGCCGTTCATCACGAAAGTGGAGAAGACGTACATCATTCCGGCTCCGGCAGCACTCGCGATCGCGGCGACGGAGGACAGGATGACGAAGGGGCTCGAGTTCATGAGCAGAAGTCAACCGGTCGCGGCCGGGACGAACCATCGTTGACCGTCCCGACCGCATACGCATCCGTCTGTGTCGCGCGGGCCGCGGTAGGTGCGCTGGCGATAGGCTTCCCGCGTGGACGCCGTGGTCGGGTTGCTCGACGGGGTACGGGCACGGGGCGCATTCGTGTTGCGGTTGATGCTGGACCCGCCGTGGTCGATGAGCATCCGGGACGAGGCGCCGCTGACCCTGATCTGCCAAACCCATGGCAGGTCGGCCATCGTCGGCGAGAACAGTGGAACGGTGTGGCTGCAGGCCGGCGACGTCGCATTGACGCGCGGCACCGAGCACTACCTGTTCGCCGACGACCCCGCCACCGAACCGATGGTCGTCATCTATCCCGGGCAGCGCTGCACCACGTTGTCCGGCGACGACCTTCGGCTCGAGATGTCGCTGGGGGTGCGGACTTGGGGCAACAGCGCCTGCGGGTCGACTCGGTCGATCGTCTGCGCCTACGAGGGCCACAGCGAGGTCAGCGCGCGGCTGCTCGACGCGCTGCCGGCCGTGCTCGTGCTGCGCGCACACGAGTGGGACACACCGTTGGTCGATCTGCTGGCCGAGGAGGCGGGACGCGACGGATCAGGCCAGGAGGCGTACCTCGACAGACTGCTCGATGTGCTGCTGATCGCGGTGCTGCGCAACTGGTTCGATCGCGAGGGCAACGCGCCAGCGTGGTGGGATGCCGAACACGACCCGGTGGTCGGGCCCGCGCTGCGGCTGATCTACAACAATCCGGCACACCCCTGGACAGTGGCGAATCTCGCTGCGGCGGTCGGTTCTTCGCGTGCAGTGTTCGCGCGCCGGTTCACCGAACTGGTGGGCGAGCCGCCGATCGCGTTCCTGACCGGCTGGCGCCTCGCGCTGGCCGCCGACCTGCTGCGGTCCAGCGAGGCGACGATCGCCGCAGTGGCCAGGCAGGTCGGCTACAGCACTCCGTTCGCATTGAGCAGCGCGTTCAAACGGGCCTACGGCGTCAGCCCCAACTCCCATCGCGCCCCGGCCGCCGCGTCGTAAGCGGAGGCCAATCCAAAGTCCCGTGGTGGCAGCCAGCGGTGGTCTACTGAACGTTGCATCACGATAGTTACCGATATATCGTTGACGTATCGGAAATGCATGAGGCGTTTCCCGTCGAAAGAAGGACTTTCACCATGAACGACCCATTCACACCGCCACCCGGCGGATTCGGGTTCGGGTTCGGCCCGGAGCAACGCCGTGCCCTCCACGAACAGCGACGGCAAGCCCGTCGCGAATTCCGGGAACACCTCCGCGAGCACGGCACCGCCCAGCACGGCCCGTTCGGCCCCGGCTTCCAGGCCGGGCTCGGCTTCGGACCCGGCCGCGGAGGCTTCGGCTTCGACCCACGCGGAGGCTTCGGCTTCGGCGGCGGTCCACGCGGCCGTCGCGGCAGGGGCAGACGCGGCAAGCGCGGCGACGTCCGAGCCGCCATCCTGGTTCTGCTGGCCGACCGTGTCATGCACGGCTACGAGATGATTCAGGAGATCTCCGACCGCAGCGGCGGCCTGTGGCGTCCCAGTCCGGGCTCGGTCTACCCGACCCTGCAGCTGCTCGTCGACGAGGGCCTGATCGTCGGCACTGAAAGCGAAGGCAGCAAGCGGCTTTTCGAGCTGACCGAGGAGGGCCGCACCGCCGCCGACAAGGTGGAGACCCCACCGTGGGACGAGATCGCCGAAGGCGTCGACCCCGGCCAGGTCAACCTGCACACCGCAATAGGCCAATTGGTCGGTGCGGTGGCGCAGTCCGCCTACACCGCGTCCGAGGAGCAGCAGCAGCGCATCGTCGATATCGTCAACGGCGCCCGCCGCGAGGTGTACAACATCCTCGGCGAATCCGAGTAGTACGGATCCACCCGGAATAAGCCCGGCGGGACAGGTGTACGCATTGAATATGCAAATCTTCCCGCTGGGCTCTTTCCGTGTCGGCCGCGTCGGCTTCGGCGCCATGCAACTTCCAGGCCCCGGTGTGTTCGGACCGCCGCGCGACCGGGATCAGGCGCTGGCAGTGCTGCGCCGGGCCATCGAACTGGGCATCAACCACATCGACACCGCGCAGTTCTACGGGCCCGATGTCTCCAACGAACTCATTCGCGAAGCCCTGCACCCCTATCCATCCGACCTAGCGCTGGTCACCAAGGTCGGCGGCGCACGAGACGACGCCGGCGGGTGGATACCCGCCCAGGAACCAGACCAGCTGCGCGCGAGCCTGGAAGAGAACCTTCGGACGCTCGGCACCGACAAGCTCGCCGCAGCCAACCTGCGGGTGTTCGACAACGAGGCGGACCCCAACACGCCCGCCCGGGTCGACCGCGAACTGTTCGACCGTCAGCTCAGCGCGATGATCCAGGCCCGCGACGAAGGGCTCATCGGCGGAATCGGGTTGAGCAGCATCGGCATTGAACATCTGCAGATCGCGTTGGATCGCACCGAGATCGTCTGCGTGCAGAACGCGTACAACCTCGCCGACCGGACTTCTCAGCCGGTGCTCGACGCGTGCGTCGCACACGACATCGCGTTCGTTCCGTTCTTCCCGCTCGGGTCTGCCTTCGCCCCCGACAATCCCGTCCTCGGCAATCCGGTCATTCGGCGGGCCGCAGAAGAGCTGGGCCGAACCCCGGCGCAGATCGGACTTGCGTGGACGCTGTCCGTCGCGCCCAACGTGCTGCTGATTCCCGGCACCTCGTCGGTGCAACACCTGGAGGAGAACACCGCCGTCGCCGACATCGAACTCGACGACGACACCCGCACACAGCTCGACGACGTCGGTTAGTTGCGATTTGTGGAGCGCTGGCCGCGGTCAGCGCGGCAGGCTCCACAAATCACTCGACGTCGACCCAGTCCAGCGTGCGCTGCACTGCCTTCTGCCAACCCGCGTAGCCTGCCTCGCGTTGGTCGTCACTCCAGTTCGGAGTCCACCGCTTGCCCTCCTGCCAGTTCGACCGCAGATCGTCGGGGTTCTCCCAGAACCCGACCGCCAGACCCGCGGCGTAGGCCGCGCCCAACGCGGTGGTTTCGGCGACCACGGGCTTGACCACGTCGACGCCGAGCACGTCGGCCTGTATCTGCATGCACAGATCGTTGGCGGTGATTCCGCCGTCGACCTTGAGCACTTCCATGTGCACCCCCGAGTCGGCCTCCATCGCGTCGACGACGTCGCGGCTCTGGTAGCAGATCGCTTCGAGCGTCGCCCGCGCCACATGGGCGTTGGTGTTGAACCTCGACAGCCCGACGATCGCGCCGCGGGCGTCCGACCGCCAGTACGGCGCGAACAGACCGGAGAAGGCCGGCACGAAGTAGACCCCGCCGTTGTCATCGACCTGTTTGGCCAGCGATTCGCTCTGCGCGGCCCCGCTGATGATGCCCAGCTGGTCGCGCAACCACTGCACAGCCGAACCGGTGACCGCGATCGAACCCTCAAGCGCGTAAACGGGTTTGGCGTCACCGAACTGGTAGCACACGGTGGTCAGCAGGCCGTTCTCGGAACGAACGATCTTCTCGCCGGTGTTGAGCAGCAGGAAGTTGCCGGTGCCGTAGGTGTTCTTCGCCTCGCCTGAGTCCAGGCACACCTGCCCGACCATCGCCGCCTGCTGGTCACCGAGGATCCCGGTCAACGGAACCTGCCCGCCAACAGGTCCGTCGTCGCGCGTGATGCCGTACGACTCCGGATACGACGACGGCTTGATCTCGGGCAGCATCTCCCTCGGAATGTCGAAGAACGACAACAGTTCGTCGTCCCAGTCCAGCGTCTCGAGGTTCATCAGCATGGTGCGGCTGGCGTTGGTGACGTCGGTGACGTGCACGCCGCCCCGTGGTCCGCCGGTCAGATTCCACACCACCCACGTATCGGGATTACCGAATATGGCGTCGCCCTTCTCGGCGTCTTCGCGTACGCCGTCGACGTTCTCCAGGATCCAATTCACCTTGCCGCCGGAGAAGTAGGTTGCCGGAGGCAGACCGGCTTTGCGCCGGATCACGTCGCCATGTCCCTCGCGGTCCAGCGCCGACGCGAGGCGGTCGGTGCGAGTGTCCTGCCAGACGATCGCGTTGTGATACGGCCGCCCGGTGTTCTTGTTCCACACCAGCGCCGTCTCCCGCTGGTTGGTGATGCCAAGCGCCGCAAGGTCGCCGGCGGACAGCTTCGTCTTGTTCAGCGCCGACGTCACCACCGACGCCGTGCGCTCCCAGATCTCGACGGGGTTGTGCTCGACCCAGCCCGCCTTCGGCAGGATCTGTTCGTGCTCGAGCTGATGGCGCCCTACTTCAGCGCCGTCGTGGTCGAAGATCATGCACCGGGTGCTTGTTGTGCCCTGGTCGATCGCGGCGACGAACTCGGCCAATTCGCTTGCTCCCCTCCTAGCGGCTCGTCGTCCATCATGGTCTACATGGCCAGTCCTATCGCCGACATTGACCGCATGCCCCGGGGCGGCCCCGACGCATCTTGCGTGGACCGGCTGTTGCAGACCGGCCGCCTGGAGTACCTCGACCGCGATGACGTCGACGACAAAGTGAAGCGCAGCGTGATCCGGGCGCTCGAGTGGACCGGCGAGGTCTTCGGTAACACCGAGAAGTTCGCGCGAATCGCCCTCGACGAAGTGGCCGAGGTGCCCGACCCCAAGATCCTCGAGCTCGGGGCCGGCCACGGCGGGCTGTCGCGCAAGCTGCTCGACTGGCACCCCACCGCCGAGCTCACGGTCACCGACGTGGAGGCCGCATCGGTGCAGGCAATGGCGGCCGGTGAGCTCGGTGAGGATCCGCGGGCGACGGTGCGCGAGATGGACGCGACGGCAATCGACGCCGCGGATCGGTATTTCGACCTGGCGGTGTTCGTGCTGTCTTTCCATCACCTGCCGCCGTCGGTGGCATCGCAGGTGCTCGCCGAGGGCACCAGAGCCGCTACCAAGCTGCTGATCATCGATCTGCCGCGGCCGCCATCGCCCCTGCACGTACTGCGGTTAGCAACGATGCTGCCGTTCGCGCCCCTGGTGCCGTTCGTGCACGACGGCGTCATCAGCTCGCTGCGGACCTACAGCCCGTCAGCGCTGCGCGCGCTCGCCGCGCACGCCGACCCATCGATCGGCATCGAGCTGCGCGGCGGGCTGATGAGCCCGCAGGTCGCGGTCGCCCGCCGCTAGTCCATCGAGCGGTGGTGGTGGTGGCCCCAGTCGCCGCCATGGGAGATGAGCACCATGAGAAAAATCGCGTAGAGGATCAGTAACAACAGCAACAGGCCACCGGCGATCCACAGCGAGAGCTGACCCAGCCGGCGCGCCCGGTCGGAGGCGTACTGGGCGGCGGCGTAGTTTCCCGCAGCCCACAGGGGATACACGTTGAACGCATGGGTGAACGCCGAGAACGAAAGTGGCCAGAAGAACAGCACGGCGGCCACTGCCCAGCCGACGTGATGCGGGGGCGGGCCGACCGGCACCGGGGTGTGCGGTGTCTGCGTTGGAGTGGTGGGTTCGGATTCAGTCATATCGGACTCCCTGTCGTTGGACGGCGACTACCTCGACGGTACTGCCGTCAGCGCTGCCGGATGGGCCGGCAAACACGCGGCGATTTATGCACGATTTCCTTGCGCACGCGTCACTAAGCCTGTTGCATCGGCGTTGTGGGCGAAGAGGTGAAGCAGACCGACTTCAGTCGCGCGCACCGCCGCGAATACCGGCGCAAGGTCCAGCTGTGCCTGGACGTCTTCGAAACGATGCTGACGCGGTCCAGATTCGAGTTCGAACGTCCGTTGACGGGCATGGAAATCGAATGCAACCTCGTCGACGCCGGATATCAGCCCGCGATGAGCAACCAGGAAGTTCTCGCCTCGATCGCAGATCCCGCCTACCAAACCGAATTAGGCGCCTACAACATCGAATTCAACGTTCCGCCACGACCCTTGCCCGGTCGAGCGGCACTGGAGCTGGAAGACGACGTGCGGGCCAGCCTGAACGCCGCCGAATCGAAGGCGAATACGGACGGCGCCCACATCGTGATGATCGGTATCCTGCCGACCCTGATGCCCGAACACCTTTCGGGCGGCTGGATGAGTGAATCGACCCGCTACCAGGCCCTCAACGACTCAATCTTCACCGCCCGCGGCGAGGACATCCTCATCGACATCGGCGGGCCGGAACGCCTCAGCCTTCAGTCGGCGTCCATCGCCCCCGAATCGGCCTGCACGAGTATGCAATTGCACCTGCAGGTCTCACCCGAAGACTTCGCGAAGAACTGGAACGCGGCGCAGGCGCTGGCGGGCCCGCAACTGGCATTGGGCGCCAACTCGCCCTACTTCTTTGGCCACCAACTGTGGTCGGAGACCCGCATCGAATTGTTCGCCCAGGCCACCGATACCCGCCCGGACGAACTCAAGGCGCAGGGCGTGCGGCCCAGGGTCTGGTTCGGCGAGCGGTGGATCACGTCGATCTTCGACCTGTTCGAGGAGAACGTGCGCTACTTCCCTTCCCTGCTGCCCGAGCTATCCGACGAGGACCCCGTCGCCGAGCTGGCCGAGGGCCGCACGCCGCGATTGCCGGAGCTGCGACTGCACAACGGCACGATCTACCGATGGAACCGCCCGGTGTACGACGTCGTGGAAGAAGGCGGGGTCGGTCGTCCTCATCTCCGCGTGGAGAACCGCGTGCTGCCCGCCGGCCCCACCGTTATCGACATGCTGGCCAACTCGGCGTTCTACTACGGCATGCTGCGGACACTGTCCGAAGAAGACCGTCCGTTGTGGACCAAGATGAGTTTCGCTGCGGCACACCAGAATTTCCTGCAGGCGGCCCAGGATGGAATGGACGCCCGGCTGTATTGGCCTGGACTTGGCGAGGTGACACCCGACGAACTGGTGCTGCGCCTGCTGCTGCCGATGGCCCAAGACGGGCTGAGGAGCTGGGGCGTCGCCGCCGAGGTGTCCGACCGCTACCTCGGCGTCATCGAAGGCCGTGCAAAGACCGGACGCAACGGTTCGGCATGGCAGGTGGACACGGTGCGGGCGCTGCAGGGGCGCGGCATGACCCGGCCGGAGGCGCTTGCCGAGATGCTTCGGCTGTATTGCGAGCGGATGCACAGCAATGAGCCGGTGCACACGTGGGACGTCTCAGCGTGAGCGTGCTGCGGATTCTCTTGGCGGCCCTGGGGATTGCTCTGGGGGGCTGCCAATTCGGCGACACGGCCGAAGCGGATCCAGTCGGAATCGCACTGAACCAGGAGTTCACTCTGAACGGAGGGCAGGAAGCGGTGATCAACGACGACAGCCTGCGCCTGCGCTTCACTGAAGTGCTCGAGGATTCACGCTGCCCGACACAGGTTGAATGCTTTTGGACGGGGCAGGCTCGTATTGCCGTGCTGGCGCAGCCTGCCGGAAGTCCTTCCACGACAGCGTATTTCAATACAAACCCGGCGCCCGGCCAGAATGTGAAGACGGTTCAAGTGGACGACTACACGATCTCGTTGAAGTCGCTCGACCCCTACCCGCAGACGCCCGATGACCCTGTCGCTTTCGAGGACTACAGGGCCACGATGCTGGTCCACCGCTAGCAGCTGGTCGCGGCCTCTACGGTTCCTCGCTGCGGTCACACCTCAGCCGTCGCTGCCACCAGGGCTTCGGCGAAAAGATCGAGGTCGTCGGCTGTGCTGTCGACGTGCGGCGTTACCCGCAGCACCGGCGCGGCCATCTCGAACGGTGCGCGCTGCACCTCCGCGTTGGTGGTGACAATGCCGCGCTGGGCGATCAGCCAGGTCCGCACCCGCTGCGGGTCCGCGCCGGCTGTCGGCGCCAGCGTGGTGATCGAGGTCGGCTCGTCGACCGGCTCGACGACCCGCCATCCGTCGATGTCGGCCAGCCTGGTGCGGGTCAGTCGGCCTAGCTCGGCCAGGCGGGCGCGGATATGCTCCGGCCCAGTAGCCAGGTATTCACCCAGCGCGATCGAAAAGCCGACGCGCGCAGCAAGGTTGGTTTCTCCGTGCTCCAGCCGCTCCATCACAGTCAGTGGCAGGCCCCACTCGGGCGGCGGCAACCGCGGCGTGAGCCGTTCTGCCAGCGCGGGTTTGACCGCAAGTACCCCGACGCCGCGCGGGCCTGCTAGCCACTTGCGTGACGACGAATAGATCGCGTCGGCACCCACCACACAGTCGATGTGGCCCAGCGCTTGCGCGGCGTCGACCGCCAGCGGAACTTCGAGGCCTCTGCACACGTCGGCGAGCTCGCGTCCGGGCTGCACGATGCCGCGGTGGCTGGCCAGCGGGGTCAGGTGGACCAAGCCGGGCGGGTTGACCGCAAGGACGGTGGCGGCCTCGTCGATGGCCAATCGTCCGTCTCCGTCTGCCGGCAGCGCCCTGACCTCAAAGCCGTTCGCCGCCATCACCGCCAGGTTCGGCCCGTACTCGCCGGGCAGGCAGGCAACGGTGCGGGCGTCTGTCCAGCTGCTCAACAGCAGATCGAGCGCGTGGTTGGAGCCGTTCGTGTACACGATGTCGGAGGCCGCCATCCCGGTCAGCGCCGCGACCGCGGCCCGGCCCGCGTCGAGCGCAGGTGCGGCGGCCTCCGCGGCGACATACCCACCGACCTCGGCCTCGTGCCGGGCGTGCTGAGTGGCGGCGTCGATGACCGCGAAACTCTGCCGCGAGCACGCTCCGCTGTCCAGGTGCAGGCCTGCGACCTTGGGCCGTGCCGCGCGCCAGCGGGCTGCGAGTTCCTCGCCGGGCACGGTCATTTCGTCGACAGCGATAGCCCGAAGTCTCCCGCCCTGTCGGTCCACCAATGGGTCCGGCGCAGGCCCGCGTCGGCCAATTCCGCGGCCACGCCCTCCGGCCGAAACTTGCACGACACCTCGGTGAGCATCTCCTCGCCTGCGGCGAAGTCGACAGTCAGATCCAGCGCCTCGACCCGCACGCGTTGAGGGGTGTCCGCCCGCAGCCACATCTCGATGCGCTCTTGGTCGGTGTTCCACCGGGCGACATGCTCGAAGGCCTCCACGTCGAAGTCGGCGTCGAGTTCGCGGTTCACTACTGCGAGCACATTGCGGTTGAACCGGGCCGTCACACCCGCGCTGTCGTCGTAGGCCCGCACCAACCTACCGGTGTCCTTCACGAGGTCGGTGCCGAGCAGCAGGGTGTCGCCCGGTTGCAGCGTGGCGGAAAGCGCCGACAAGAACTCGGCCCGCGGCCCCGACGTGAGATTGCCGATCGTGGAGCCCAAGAAGACCACCAGCCGTCGGCCGACTCGAGGGATCTTTCCGAGGTGTTCTTCGAAATCGCCACAGACAGCTTCTATCTCGATACCCGGATATTCCTCGAGGATGGCCGAGCTGGCCGTCTGCAGCATCCCGGCGTCGACGTCGAACGGAATGAACCGACGCAGCGAACCACTGTTCCGCAGCGCGCTCAGAAGTAGTCTGGTTTTCTCCGAAGTGCCGCTGCCCAACTCCACCAACGTGTCGGCTCCAGATGCGGCGGCGATCTCCTTCGAACGATCGCGGAGGATCTCGGCCTCGGCCCTCGTCGGGTAGTACTCCGGCAGGCGGGTGATCTGATCGAACAGGTCGCTGCCAACTGAATCATAGAACCACTTGGGCGGCAACGCCTTCGGTGTCTGAGTGAGGCCGTCATGCACATCGCGGCGTAGGGCCCGCGTCGCCGAGTCGGCGGCCAGATGATTGGACAGCGAGAGGGTCATGCCGATCCTTTCAACCCGATCAACTCAACGTCCGAGCCGGAGACCGTGACGAGGTGGCGGTCCGGTATCTCCTGCCAGCCAGGATCGTCATCGAACGGTTCGCTGGCGAGCACGACACCGTCGTCTCGCCGCAGCGCGAACAATGTGTCGCCCCACGTCGTGGCTCGTAATTGAGATCCGTTGCCTGCCAATATGTTCAACCTGGCATTGGAGTCGGCGGCCGCGACCTCGGCGATGGTATCGCCGAGCACATCGAGACCGCGTTCGAAGATCAGCGCCGCCAGCAGCGCGCTGTCGTTTGTCGATTCGGCTACGGGCGACGGCGGTAACACTGCGCGGTCCACCAGACCGTTGTGCGAAAGCAGCCACCGCCCGTCGCTGAACGGCGCCGACGCCGACGACTCGATCGGCATTCCGACACTCGCCGACCGCACCGCGGCGACCACGCATCCGCTGCGAAGGGCAGGCGCCACCGACGCGAAAGAGGCGTCGCCCCACAGCGGTGCGGCGCTGCGCCAGCGCCGGGCGACGCCGTCGTCATCGAAGAAGCCAGCGCCCCACCCGTCGGCGTTCATCAGGCCGTGCTTCTGACGCCGCGGCGCGTATGACTGCACCAGCAGACCGCATGGAGGATCCAGCACGAGCGACGCCACCGAACGCGGCTCACCCAGCCAGCCCAGGTGGCGGCACATCAGAGCGCGGCTCCGTCGACGTCCCAGGCCAGCCGGAGTCCGCTGAAGATCTGCCGCCGGATCGGGTGGTCCCAGTTGCGGAAGCTTGGCCGCAGGATGTCGGCAGCGACCGCCCACGACCCGCCGCGCAGCACCTTGTAGTCGCCGTCGAAGAACGGCTGGCTGTAGCGCTCGTAGATCATCGGTGTGAAACCGGGCCATGGCCGCAGCGGCGACGTGGTCCACTCCCATACATCACCCAGCATCTGCTCGGCGCCGTAGGCCGATGCGCCTGCCGGATAGGCGCCGACGGGGGCGGGCCGCAACGCGTCGCCGCCGAGGTTCGCCAGATGTTCGGTGGGCTCGGACCGGCCCCATGGAAAGCGGCGGCGCTCACCGGTTTTCGGATCCCACGCGCAAGCCTTCTCCCACTCGACTTCGGTGGGTAGCCGCGCACCTGCCCACGCCGCGTAGGCCTCGGCTTCGAAGTACGTGACGTGCTGGACGGGTTCGTCGGTGGGAATGTCTTCCACGTGACCGAACCGGGTGCGGGTGCCTGCGAGATCGCCGTCGTTCCAGAACTTCGGCGCGGTCAGCCCCGCTTGCTCGCGATGCGACCAGCCCCGCTCGGACCACCACCGCGGCTGCCGGTAGCCGTCGTCGTCGATGAACTGCCGCCATTCACCGTTGGTGACGGGGACGCGGCCGATGCGGAAGCCGGCCACGTCGACGATGTGCGCAGGCCGCTCGTTGTCCAGTGAGTGCGGCTCGGTAACCGCGTCGACACCGAGGACGAACGGGCCGCCGGGCACCAGCACGGATGTGCCTGCCACACCGGATCTGCCCGGGGGAAGCGGCGCCCCGCGATCCAGCAGTGGCGGACCGGACCGCAGGCTCAGCGCCTGCAACATCGTTTCGTCGTGCTGATTCTCATGGCTGATCACCAGCCCGAAGTTGAACGCCGCCTGGCTGTCGGCGCCGTCGTCAGCCAGGGAGTCGAGGGCATCCAGCGCCTTTTCGCGCACCGTCGCGCAATAGACCCGCGCATCCGATGGCGGCAGCAGCGGCAAATCGACGCGGCTGGCCCGGCAGTTCTCGAACGCGTCGTAGAGACGCTCCACGTCAGGCGAGAGCATTCCGGGCCGGTGGGGGTTTCCGCCGCGCAGCAGCCAGAGCTCTTCCTGCTGTCCGATGTGGGCGAGGTCCCACACCAGCGGGCTCATCAACGGGTCGTACTGACGGTGCAGTTCCGCGTCGTCGAACTCGACGAGCCGAAGCGTGCGGTCGCGCGCTTTGGACAGCCGGCGCGCCAGAGTCTCGCGTGCGGTCACAGCTCCCCTTGCGCCAGTTCGGTGACCGCGGTCGCGATCCCGTTCTTCACCACCCAATCGGAGAAGTCGTCGGCCGGGCAGCGTCCCTGTTCGACGGAACGCACCAACCGTTGCATGGACTCCTCGAGTTCGGCGGGGGCCCGTTCGGCCGCCGCCTGCACGCACCGGTTGGCCGCCTCGTGCAGGCGCCGGTCGCCGAGCCCCAGCTGGGCGGCACGGTCCCACGCCGTCGCCACCGGTTCGGTCGCCTCAGCGGCGATGTCGGCGGCGACCGGGTCGTCGAGCAGCGTGGTGAGCATGAACACCACGGCGGGCCACACCTCGCCGGGCACGCTGTCGAGATAGCGGATCTCCAGGAAGCGGCGCGGCCGTACCGGTGGGAACAGCGTCGTCAGGTGGTAGTCCAGGTCGGCCATCGTCGGTCGGCGGTCTCCGAGCAGCACCCGTCCGTCGGCCCAGTCCGCGAACGGCACCCAGTCGGTCACCGGCTCGGCGTCCATCTCCGGTGTCGGGTGCACCAACATCACCGGCGCCTTCATCGCGTACCGCACCCAGTCACTGGCCGGGTCCTCGCCGTTGGCGCCGAGGATCGGGCCACAACGGGCCGAGTCGAGCTGGCTCCACACCCACTGACGCGAGCTGCGCCACCCGGTGAACTTGCCGCTGAGCAGCGGGGAGTTGGCCGCGATCGCGACCATCGTCGGGCCGAGCGCATGCGCCAGCCGGACCCGCGCGGCCCACCCGGCCTGCGGGCCTGCCTCGAGGTTGACCTGCACCGACGCCGTCGACGTCATCATCGCCGCTCCGGCGGCGCCGGTCTGGCTGGCCGCGAAGAACTGTTCCATGGCGCGGTACCGGTCGCCGGGGTTCACTCGCTTCGCGGGTCGCAACGGATCTGCGCCGAGCAGCACCAGACCCAATCCCGCCTCGGCGAACGCCGAGCACAGCACGGCGCGGTCGGCGGTCATGGCGCTGATCGCGGGCAACACGCCATCCATAGGTGGCCCGGAAAGCTCCACCGCGCCGCCGGGTTCGACGGTGATCAGGCTGCCGCCGGGCAGGTCCGGCACGCCGGCTATGACCTCGGTGAGCTCGTCCCAGTCCGGACGGCGCGTCGGGTCAGCGAGGTCGACGCAGTGCGCCTCGATTTCCAGGCCGACCAGGCCGACGGGGCCGTCGGTCAAACAGGTCGCGCCGATGTGCAGCGCGGCGCTGTTGGCGCTTGTGCAGCTCCGCATCGTCGGCGTCGGTTGGGTGCGCTTCGTCCAGGTCGGACGTGATGGTGTTGGTCATACCAACCATCCCCTCCGGGTCTGGAACGATCGCGGCCTTCTCTCCATCTTCCAGAGCGACACGACAAAGTCCCGCGATTTTCACCTGACACGTCGGTGACGGTTACCCGAATATGCGCGCTCTACTGGCCCGAGAGTGTTCTGCATGGCCCCGGCCAGCACGTTCACCGCGGGCCCGCCGTTGCCGGCTTGGCAGACTTTCGCCTGCAGCAGAACATTCTCCCGCAGCCGGGTGGTGTTGAAGCAGCGGCGGTCGGTGTCGGCCTCCTGCTTCACCCAGTCGGCGTCGGTCGCCGTCGCAGGCCCGCCGGTGAACGACCACACCTCCGTGGTCAGGTTGTCCAGGTGCATGGCCGTGGTCTGCCCCGAACACCCGACGGTGCGGTCGACGACCCGGTGAAAGGCCCGGCCCGCGGCGTCGTTGGTGGCGAACACGCCGACGGCCTGCTTGACGTAGTGCGTCATCGTCGGTCGGCGACTCCTGCGTCGTCGCGCCGTTGAACGACGCCAGGTCGGGGTCGGCGTACACCTCGGGCAGCCCGATTTCGGCCCAGTTGTTGCACACCGGATTGTCGACGTAATACGACTGGAACGGATCGGTGAACGTCGACTCGAACCGCATCGGTCGCGCCGACGATGTTGCCGACCGAACCCTTGCCGAGCACGGCGTAGTTCACCACGCCCGGATCCGACGGGCGGGCGTCCGCCGGGCGCGGCCAGGGCCAGACCGACGGCCAGACCGACGCCGGCGAGGGCGACGGTTCGCACGCGACTAGATCTTCGCCGACAGCGAGACGTCGATGTTGCCCCGGGTGGCCTTCGAATACGGGCAGACACCGTGCGCCTTCTGCATCAGCTCGTCGGCGGCGCTCTGCTCCAGGCCGGGCAGGTAGCCGATCAGGTGGGCGTTGATGCCGAACCCGCCCTCGGAGTCCTTCCCGAAGCCGACCTGGGCGGTGATGCCGGTGGCGTCGTCGAGGTCGATCTTCTCGTTCCGCGCGACCAGGCGCAGCGCGCCGAGGAAGCACGCGGCATAGCCGGCCGAGAAGAGCAGTTCGGGGTTGACGCCCTCGCCGCTGCCGCCCATCTCCTTCGGCGGCCGGGTTTCCAGATCGATCTTGCCGTCGATGGACTTCACGTGGCCGTCGCGGCCGCCTCCGGTCGCGGTTGATTCTGCGGTGTAAACGACTTCGATGCTCATAGGCTTGATCATGCCAGCACGGCCCGAGACGGCAAGACGCCCCGGTCGCTCAGATGGGCTGAGAGCAACCGGGGCGCCGGTCGGATGGACTAGGAGCCGTTGCCGTTGGCGTTGGCCCGCACGCCTTCCTCGATCTTCTTGCCGAGATCGGGGTCGACGTTGCGCCAGTATTCGAACACCCGCGACAGCACCGGCTCACGCACACCGTCTGACACATGCCCAATGATGTTGTGGGCCAATCGGTCCCGTGCGTCGTCATCGAGCACCTCTCGGACCATCGTGCCGGCCTGGCCCCAGTCGTCGTCGTTTTGGCGCAGCGCGTAGGCCGTGCGGACCATGTCACCGTCGGACGCCCAGTGCACCTCGGCCGCCCGCTTCGGGTCCACCTCAGGGCCACCCATCGAGTTCGGGCGTGTAGACCGGATCGGTGGCTTTGCGGATCCGCATGGCGCCGTCCTTGGAGTATGCGTTCACCGCGACGTGGGGCTCGTTGACCGGGATCTGCTTGTAGTTGACCCCGAGCCGCGCGCGGTGCGCGTCGGAGTAGGAGAACCCGCGGGCCAGAAGCATCTTGTCCGGGCTCAAGCCGGTGCCCGGCACGAGGTTGTTCGGCTCGAAGGCGGCCTGCTCGATCTCCGCGTGATAGTCGGTGACGTTGCGGTTCAGCGTCATCCTGCCGACCTCGTGCAGCGGATAGTCGCCGTGCGGCCACACCTTGGTCAGGTCGAACGGGTTGAACCGGTAGGTCTTGGCGTCCTCGAACGGCATGATCTGCACGTGCAGCGTCCAGCTCGGGAAGTTGCCCTCCTGGATCGCGGTGTAGAGGTCGCGCTGGTGGTAGTCACCGTCCTCACCGGCCAGTCGATCGGCATCTTCCTGGGTGAGGAAGTCGATGCCCTGGTCGGTCTTGAAGTGGTACTTCACCCAGAACAATTCACCGGCGGCGTTGAGCCAGCTGTAGGTGTGGCTGGAGTAACCGTTCATGTTCCGCCAGGTCTTCGGGATGCCCCGATCGCCCATCAGCCAGGTGACCTGGTGCGCCGACTCCGGTGACAGCGTCCAGAAGTCCCACTGCATGTGGTGGTCACGCAGGTTGGTGGCCTGCATGCGCTTCTGGCTGCGGATGAAGTTCTGGAACTTCATGGGATCGCGCACGAAGAACACCGGGGTGTTGTTGCCGACCATGTCGAAGTTGCCTTCGCTGGTGTAGAACTTCAGCGCGAAGCCGCGAGGATCACGCCAGGTGTCTGGGCTGCCGCGCTCGCCGGCCACGGTGGAGAATCTGGCCACCATCTCGGTCTTGGTGCCGGGCTGGAAGACGGCCGCTCTGGTGAACTTACTGACATCCTGGGTCACCTCGAACTGGCCGAACGCGCCGCCGCCCTTGGCGTGGGGCTGCCGCTCCGGGATGCGCTCCCGGTTGAAGTTGGCCATCTGTTCGATGAGGTAGTGATCCTGCAGCAGAATCGGGCCGTCGGGCCCGACGGTCAGCGAGTGCTCGACGCTCGGCGCCGGTGCCCCGGCATCCGTCGTCGTGAACTTGTCAGCCATCGACTCATCTCCTCGTTGTGGTTGTGACGGCTGTCGCGGGCTGGGCCGCCGGCGCAGTCGTTTCTCATGCTCCTCGCGTGCGCTCCAAAGCGCGACACTCACTGCATGTACCCCAAAAGACGATTTCTGCCTCATCGATCTCGAAACCGCCCGCGTCAGTGGGACGCAGGCACGGCGCATCGCCGACGACACAGTCGACGTCGGTGACCCGGCCGCAGACCCGACACACGAGGTGGTGGTGGTTGTCGGCGATGCGGGTCTCGTAGCGGGCCGAGGATCCCGCCGGCTCGATCCTGCGGACCAGGCCTGCGCTCACGCACGCCCGGAGCACGTCGTAGACGGCCTGCGTCGACACCGAGCCCAGCGATTCGCGGGCCAGGCTCGCGACTTCGTCGGCGGTTGAATGAGGTTTGACGGCAAGTGCTTTCAAGACGGCAACCCTCGGCGCGGTCACCCGCAATCCGGCGGACCGCAGCAGGGTCCTTGGATCGGGGTCACGCGCCGAGGTCACCCTTCCGGTTATACGCCTTTTCTGGAATCAGTCAAGAAAAGTGGTCAGGGGCGGGCAGGAGCAGTCGTGCTCGGCGCGCCAGGCGGCTGCTGCGGCCCCGGCGACTGGGATCCGGGCCCATTCGGGGACACGAACCCGGGTGGGCCTCCGAACTGCCCTCGCGGCCCCATCTGGCCCATCGGCGGCGGTCCACCGCGGTGCATCATCCCCATCTCGTGACCGCCTCCGCCGTGGTGACCGCCTCGATGGCCCCCCGCGTGTGCACCGAGGATGAAGCCGCTGAAGAAGATGACCGCGACGATGAAGACGACACCGGCGACGATGCCGACCACCGCAGCCACGGCGGTGAGCCTCGAGCGGCGCGGCTCGCGATCGCGCTCGACGTAGGTGGGTTGTGGATGCTGCGCGGCGGTGCTCGCCACAGGGCTGGTTGTTGGTTCGTTCGAAGACGACGTTGATTCGCTCATATGTCAGATCATGCAAAGGCTTTTGATGCGCATGTCCTGATTTACATATGAATTAGCTGTGAGTGGAATTGCCGTGTCAAAATCGATCATGGTCAGCGCTGAGGGCCGGGACACCAGCCAGGACTCGACCGTCGAGCTGGCGCTGGCGGGCGGCACTCCGCAGCACTTCGGTTGGTACCGCTTCTACTTCGACGACGAACGCTGGGAATGGTCGCCCGAGGTCGCCCGTATCCACGGCTATGAACCGGGAACGGTTACCCCGACCACCCGCCTCGTCCTTTCGCACAAGCATCCCGAGGACTACGAGCACGTTGCGGCGAATCTCGTAGGACATCCGTCGCTCACTCAAGCCGTTCAGCACCCGGCACCGCATCATCACCGTCGAGGGCGCCACTCGCGAGGTCGTCGTCATCGGCGAACGCATGCACGACAACGCCGGTCGGGTGATCGGCACACAGGGCTTCTACATCGATGTCACGCCCTCCGGTGAAGCCCGAGCGGCGATCATCACCGAAGCGGTCGCCGAGATCGCCGAGAACCGGGCCGCGATCGAACAGGCGAAGGGCATTCTGATGCTGGTCTATCGCATCCAGTCCGACGCCGCGTTCGACTTGCTGAGGTGGCGCTCCCAGGAGACGAACGTCAAGCTGCGCGCGCTGGCCGAACAGCTGATCACCGACGTGCGCGCCCTCGAGTACGGCGAGACGGTGCCGCCCCGCTCGACGTTCGACCGGCTACTGCTCACCGTCCACCAACGCGTCAGGGCCAAGGCCGCTTCGAGAAAGCTTCGGGGAGAAGACCAGCCGGCGTCCTGAACGGCACTTTCTCTGTCGCGCTCTCGCGAAGCACTCGAATGTTTCGATTGTGTCAATAAAGGGGTAGAAACCTGAGGTACGCGTTCTGGCTTCAGACGTGTCGAATGGTCGCGCAAGTAGCCAACCTTTGAGAGGTGCAAGGTGCCGCGCCAGCGATTTGACCCCTACGCCGTGCTGGGGCTGTCACCGACAGCGACCCCAGACGAGATCACGCATGCGTACCGCTCGCATGTACGAGCCCTTCACCCGGACAGCAGAACCACACCGGAGCCGGCGCTCCCGCCGGCCGATGAGCAACTGCGCCAGGTTTTGGCCGCCTACGCACTGCTGCGCGAGCCCGAGCGCCGGGCACGCTACGATCGCCAAACTGCCCGCTACAACCGCGCAACCCAACGCCGTCGCGCCGCCCCGCGAGCACCGGCGGAAACGACAAACATCACGAATTCGGCTGGTACCGTGCGCATTCTGGGCGTGACCTTTAGCTTCAGGGTCAGGCCGCTTTCAGAGTAAGTCCGTCTTCATCCTTGACCGGCTTGAGCCCACGAGGCCCGATTGGCGGCTACGGTTTGGACCGCACCACATGCAGCTTCATCTCTTGGAGCTCACCTTCATCGGGAGGAACGGGGTTAAATCCGCGCGCCAGGCCGTCCACCGACCATCACCAACCCCCAGGGCGTTCGCCCCGTCGTCATGGGTGACGTGTATGCGCTCATCTGCAACGATCTCGATGCAAATGGTGTGTCGGTCGGAAATGTCCAAAATATCTTCCACCGCCTCGAGGACGATCAGCAGTACCAGTACAGGCCGCGCGATGCGGGGCGTACCGTCGCCCTGGCGGTCGAGAACACGTGCCCCCGGTACAAATCGGCTTTAGTGGAAGCGCAACGCCAAGCGCTGTCTTGATCAGCTCGCGACCGTCTTGAAAACCCTACATTTGAGGTCTCAAAACTTCGTGTCGCAGATGGCACGGCGATATGACGGACATCACCGAGCGGTGGTGAAACGATACTGACGTGGACCCCAGCGGGAATCGTGGCGGTGGACTGACCGCGACGGGGCTGCTCTGTGGGTCGTGCGGCACCGAACCGCCACCCAACTCCAAGTTCTGCGGCGAGTGCGGTACGCGACTCACGCAGGCCAGCCAATCGGCGGAGTACAAGCAGGTAACGGTGCTGTTCGCTGATGTTGTTCATTCGATGGACATCGCGGCAGCCGTGGGTGCGGAGCGGCTGCGGGAGATCATGGCCGAGCTGGTTAACCGTGCGGCAGTGGTGGTTCAGCGGTACGGCGGCACGGTGGACAAGTTCACCGGCGACGGGATCATGGCGGTGTTCGGTGCACCGGTGGCGTTGGAGGATCACGCGGTCCGCGCTTGTCTTGCGGCTCTGGGCATTCAAGATGAGACAGCCCGGCTGGCTGCTGAGGTCAAAGACGGTGACGGGATCGATCTGGAGTTACGTGTGGGGCTGAACTCGGGCCAGGTGATCGCTGGCGAGATCGGTTCGGGGACTTACGGTTATACCGCCATTGGTGAACAGGTCGGGATGGCCCAGCGGATGGAGTCGATCGCACCGCCCGGTGGGGTCATGCTCAGCGTGTCCACGGCGCGACTGGTTGAAGGCACAGCCACGCTCGGTGAGTCTGAACTGGTTCAGATTAAGGGCGCCGGGCAACCAGTGGCCGCCCAACGGCTGTTGGGCATGGGAGACCAGCACCGCGCCACAGACCACGTTGAGTCCGCTCTGGTGGGTCGGCGCTGGGAGATGTCGGCCATCGAGGGTTTGTTGGAGCGTGCAATCGAGGGTCATGGCGCTGTGGTCGGTGTCGCGGGGCCGCCTGGTATGGGTAAGAGCCGTCTGGTGCGCGAGGTTACGGCGATGGCTGCCATCCGTGGTGTCGAGGTGTTCAGCGTCTTCTGCGAGTCGCACACGAGCCAGGTCCCCTTCCACGCTGTGACGGGGCTGCTGCGCGCCGCCGCAGGGGTCATAGGTCTGGACGAGAAAAGCGCGCGGGCGCGTGTGCGCGAACGTGTTCCCGACGCTGACGAGCAGGACCTGCTGCTGCTGGATGACCTGCTGGGTATCGCCGATGCGCAGGCGACGCTTACACCGATCGATCCGGATGCTCGTCGGCGACGGTTGACGGCACTAGTGAATGCTGCGTTGTTGGCCCGCACCCGACCGGCGCTGTATGTGATCGAGGACGCACACTGGATCGATGAGGTGAGCGAGTCGATGCTGGCCGCCTTCTTTTCGGTCATCCCGCGGACTCCGTTGATGGTGGTGATTACCTACCGCCCCGAGTACGAGGGAACGCTGACGCGGTTACACGGTGCGCAAACGATTGCGCTTGCGCCGTTGAGTGATTCGGACTCCTCGGCTCTCGTTGCTGCGACGCTCGGCCCGGACTCCTCGGTCAGCGGGGTGGGTGAAGCGATCGTGGCGCGAGCCGCCGGTAATCCATTTTTCGCGCAAGAGATGATCCGCGACCTCGCCGAACGCCGAGTGCTCCAGGGAATAAGCGGCAGCTATGTTTGCGAGACCGATGTGGCGGAGGTCAGTGTTCCGGCCACCCTGCAGGCAGTCATCGCCGCGCGCATCGATCGCCTCGGCATCGGTGCTAAGAAAACGATCAACGCCGCTGCGGTGATCGGATTGCGTTTCACAGCTTCGCTGCTGAGCGAGTTGGGTGTTGATCCTGCTCTCGATGAACTGGTGGAAGCCGAACTGGCTGATCAGGTCCGGTTCACGCCGCGCGCCGAATATAGCTTCCGGCATCCGCTGATCCGCACGGTGGCCTACCAATCACAGCTCAAATCCGATCGCGCCCTACTGCACCGGCGGCTGGCCGCCGCCATCGAAAGCGGCCAGTTGGAATCGATTGACGAGAACGCCGCGCTGATCGCCGAGCACTTGGAGGCCGCAGGTGATCTCCAAGCCGCGTTCGATTGGC
Source organism: uncultured Actinomycetota bacterium (assembly GCA_963804905.1). GTDB lineage: Bacteria > Actinomycetota > Actinomycetes > Mycobacteriales > Mycobacteriaceae > Mycobacterium. The sequence goes on from CAWDSB010000004.1 coordinate 211,474, forward strand.
ACATGCGCGCCGGGGCGTGGTCGGCCAACCGCGACATCATTGCGGCGCAGGGCAGCTGGGAACGTGCACGCCGGGTCGCAGATGCACTTGCTGCGGACCACCCAATCGGCTCTCGATGCGCATCGCTCCGCGCACCTTGCTGTGCGGCAGCGCGTGGCGGCGCTTCCATGACGACATTTCGGCCCGCTTCGAGGAGTTGCGCGAACTATGCGCCCAAGCCGGAGACAAGGCGTCGCTCGCCGTCGGCACCGCGGGCCTTGTGATTGAACACATCAGTCAGGGCCGCGTTGCGGAGGCGTCACGGCTGGCTTCCGAATGCATGACTCTCGTCGAATCACTTGGGGATCTCTCGTTGATCGTGCAGCTGTCCTTTGCACTTTGCGTCGCCAAGATTCAGGCCGCCGAGTGGGACGACGCGCTGCGCTGGTCGCACACCGTGATCGAATTGGCCGACCAACACCGTGCAAACGCGAACTTCTTGGTGGGCTCGCCAGTGGCCACCGCGTTGGTGTTTCGCGGAGTCACTCGGTGGCGGTTGGGCCGTGACGGGTGGCGTGAGGACCTTGACCGCGCGGTCGCCATGGCACGCACAATCGACCCGGTGTCGCAGGCTGTCGTTATCGGCTACAAATACGCCGTTGCGGGTTCAGTGCTGCCTGCCGACGACGCCGCGCTGGCGGAAATTGGGGAGGCGCTGCAGGTGGCGGAGCGATCCAGTGAAGACATCGCACTGGTCATTCTACGGCTCGTGCTGGGTGCGACGCTGGTGCGGCACGACTCCGCAGACCGACGTCTACGCGGATTCGAGGTGCTAGCCGAGCTCCGCGACATCTGCGTCAGGAAGCGCTATGCCTTGAACATCGTCCCGAGCCTGGAGGCGTACGCCGCCCTGACAAAGGCCGCCAGCGGCGATCTCGATGGGGCCATAGAGCAGCTGCATCGCGCCGCCGATGATTCCTTCCATACTGGGAACCTCGCCAACGCCGAGGTTGTGACCGTGGCGCTGGTGGAGACGCTGCTGGCCCGCGGCGGCGAAAATGACGTGACCGAAGCCGAGGCTGCGATCATCAGGAGGTTTCCCGCCGTCCTGCCCCGTGATGGGTATACACAGTCCGCTTTGGTGATGATTCGGCTGCGCGCTTTGGTAGCGCGAGCCCGCGGGGACGAGCCGACATACCTCGAACTGGTGGAGAGCTGCCGCGCGATGGCGACGTCGCTGGGCTACGAGGGGCACATGCTGTGGGCCGAGGCGATGCCATGACCCCGGCTGCTCCTTCGGGGGTGGTGACGTTTCTGTTCACCGATATTGAGGGTTCGACCCGTCGGTGGGAGGGCGACGCCGATGGGATGCGGTTGGCGCTGGCCGCCCATGACGAGGTGCTGCGCGGGGCGATTGAGGCGCACGGGGGCTGGCTGTTCAAGCACACCGGCGACGGTGTGTGTGCCGCGTTCGCCTCGCCGAGGTCGGCAGTGGATGCTGCCGTGGTCGCACAGCGGCGACTGCAGTTACCGGTGCGGATGGGCATGGCGACCGGTGAGGCCGAGCTGCGTGAGGGGGATTACTTCGGTGCGGTGCTCAACCGTGCGGCGCGGGTGATGGCCGCCGGGCACGGCGGGCAGGTTCTGCTCGACGGCACCACTGCCGGGCTGTGCAGCAGCATCGACCTGGTTGCGTTGGGGTCTCGGCGATTACGCGACATCGCCAAACCCGTGGAGATGTTCCAAGTCCTGGCCGTCGGCCTGCGTCGCGAGTTTCCGCCCCTGAGGACGCTGGATGCGACACCGGGAAACCTGCGCCCTCCAACGACGAGCCTCGTGGGCAGAGATTCCGAGCTGGCCGAGGTGCACGAGGCGGTGAAGGCTCATCGGTTGGTGACCTTGACCGGGGTGGGCGGGGTCGGCAAGACCCGCTTGGCGACCGAAGTTGCGGCGCGCCTGGCCGACGAGTTCGTTGACGGGGTCTGGGTTTTCGAATTGGCCGCGGTCACCGACCGGGCGGCGGTGCCCGACGCGGTGGCCGCGGTTCTGGGCATCACCCAACAACCGGGCAAGACCGTGAGCGAGTCGGTGGCTGGCGCGTTGGAGGGCAGGGTCCGGCTGTTGGTGTTCGATAACTGCGAGCATGTGCGCGACGCCGCCGCCGACCTGATCGAGGCCATCCTCTCGCAATCAGCGACGGTGAGAGTTCTGGCCACCAGCCGTGAGGGACTGGGCATCGCCCAGGAACAAGTGCATCCGGTGCAATCGCTAGACGCAACAGCGAGCATCGACTCAGCGGCGGCGCGTCTGTTTATCGAACGCGCTCAAGCCTTTACGCCCGGATTTTCGATCACTGACAGCGATGACGCGGCTGCGGTGACCGAGATTTGCCGCCGCCTGGACGGCATCCCGTTGGCTGTCGAGCTTGCGGCCTCGCGGATGGCGTCGATGACCGCAAGCGACGTGCGTGATCGTCTTGATCACCGGTTCCAGCTGCTGGTTGGTTCCCGGCGGGGACTCGAACGCCATCAAACGCTACGCCAGGCGGTGGCCTGGTCGTACGACCTGCTCGATAAATCGGAAAAGGCGCTGCTGGATCGTTGTTCGGTATTTTTCGGCGGATTTGACCTTCAAAGTGCTTGTGTGATAGCAGGTTTGGATGACTCCGACGAGTACGCTGTCTTGGATCTGCTCGATGCGCTGGTGCGCAAGTCGCTTCTCACCGTAGACCGCTCAGCCAGACGGACGCGATATTCGATGCTGGAGACAATTCGCCAGTTCGCCGAAGAGCAACTCGTCGCCTCGGGGGCGGCGGCTGAGGCTCGGTTAGCGCATGCTCGGTACTTCGCCGGGCGCGAGGCTGACATCCTGGCCTTGTGGGACAGCCCCCGACAGCGGGAGACCTACGACTGGTTCATCGCCGAGCTGGCCAACTTGCGCACCGCATTCCGGTGGGCCGCCGCCCATAACGACCTCGATGTTGCCACTGCCATCACCAGCTACGCGGGCCTCCTCGGCCTGGTAACCGAAACCTACGAGCCGAGCGGCTGGGCCGAAGAGGTGATCGAACCCACCCGCGCTGCCGACCACCCACGGCTCGCGGAGATGTATGCGGTCGCATCGCTGTGCTATCTGATCGGACGGCTCGATGACAGCATTCGCTACACCGACGCCGCCCGGATGGTTCTTGCAGATCGCCGCGATGTGCTGCCATCCATCTTCGACGGCATGATCGGTGGCGTGTACACGTACATCGGCCATCCCGAACGATGGATCGCGTGGTGCCGCGCCCAACTCCAACTCGGCCCCGACTCTGTCCACATCCGGGCTTGTCTGGTTTTCGGCTTGGTGCACGCCGGTTGCGGTGAGGAGGCGATGGGTGTCACGAGCGGCCTGGTCGAGGCCGCCGAGGCAACGGCAAACCCGTTCATGCTCTCGTTTTCCCTCTTCGCCTACGCTTACGCCTTCATCGAGGCGGACCCCTCCCGCGCTCTTGATGCCGCCCACCGAGGTCTGGTGATCGCTCAGGGCAGCGGCAACCGGTTAAACGAAACGCAACTGGCGCTCACTGTGGGCCGCCTCGAAGCCGAGCACGGCGACATTGCATCCGCGTTTGATCACCTCAGTCTGGCTCTCCGCAACATGCACGACTCGGGTGACACCACTACCACCCCGTTGGCTGCGCTTGCCGCTTCGTTCGACCGGCTCGGACGGTTTAAGGCGGCGGCCACCATCGCTGGTTTCGCGCTCAGCCCCCTGACCGCACTAGCAACCCCCGAAATCAGCACGGCGATTACACACCTACGTGATGTCCTCGGCGACGAAACTTACGAATCGCTGGCCCGCAAGGGTGAGACGATGACGACCGCAGAGATTGTCACCTACGGCTACGACCAAATCGACCAGGCCCGAGCAGAACTGAACGCCGTGTCGAAATAGGAGTCGAAATAGAATATGTACAAGCGGCTCGATAGTTGGCTTGCCCGTCTTAGGTGCCAGTGCCGAATCAGGGCATTCGAAACACAGCTTGTCGTACATGTCGCAAACTGGCGGCATGATCCCAATGCCTCCGCCCGTAGCCGGAGAGCGTCAAGCCTTGCTTGAGTACCTCAAGTTCCAACACACAGCGTTCCTCGCCGCCTCCCATGGTCTGACTGACGAGCAGGCCCGCAGCACGCCGACGGTCAGCGCACTGTGCATCGGCGGGCTGATCAAGCATGTGACGCTGATGGAGTACTCGTGGACACTGACGGTGGCTGCGCCGTCAGAACCGTTCCCCGCGGAGGACCCCAGATCGTTGGTGGGGATGATGATTGCGGACTACGAAAATAAGGAAAAGGTTCACGACGACGAGAGCCTGGCTGATCTGCTGGCGGCGTATAACGCCCAGAACGCCGAAACCATCCGGGTGTTCGCCGAGGCCGATCTCGACGCGACGACCGAAGTACCGCCGCACATCCAGGCGATGTACCCGGACTCCTTCGATTGGACGGTGCGCTGGGTGCTCCTGCACGTCATCGAGGAGTTGGCACGCCACGCTGGCCAGGCCGACATCATTCGCGAATCCATCGACGGTGCAACGATGTACGAACTACTTTTCGCCCTCGACGGCTCATAAGCCGCCGTGCGACAGATGGTGCCTGAATCTAGAGTGTTCTTCAGCGATTCGGTGGCACCGCGTGCAGAAGTGCTTAAGGCAGGCAAAATTCGATTTGTCGCAACCCACCGCTACGCAGAGGTGACGGCGGACACGTGCCACTGGCCAGGCACGCCCTTGAGCCGGTGAGCGCCGCGGTCTTCGAACTCGATTCCTGACCCGATCACGAGATCGCGCAGCGTGCTGGACACCAGTACGTCGTTCGGCCCGGCCAGTGCGCTCACCCGCGCGCCGATGTGCACGCCGATCCCGCCGATGTCATCACCGCGGACCTCACACTCGCCGGTGTGCAACCCGGCGCGCACCTCGATGCCGAGGGCCTGCACGGCGTCACGGATCGCCATCGCACAGCGGATCGCCCGCTGAGGGCCATCGAACATCGCGAGAAACCCGTCACCCGACGTGTTCACCTCGCGGCCCCGAAAGCGAGCGAGTTGTGACCGCACGACGGCGTCGTGTGCGTCAAGCAAGGCATGCCAGTCACGGTCGCCGATCTCTGCGGCCCGGCGTGTCGAGTCCACGATGTCGGTGAACAGCACCGTGGCAAGCACCCGATCATCGGCCACATCTGCACGTTGGCCGGTGAGGAACTCGGCGATCTCCTCGAAGGACGCACGCCACGGCTCAACGAAGTGGTACATGTTGCGCCCCGGCAGCTCAACGTATTTCCCCCCGGGTATGTGGTCGGCGACGTACTTGCCCCACTCGGCTGGGGTTATTGGGTTGTCGGCGTGCTGGACGACGAGGGTCGGCACGCGGACCGTAGGAAGCACCGCCCGCACGTCGACTTCGGTCAGCAGAGGTAGCACGAGAGCGTAAGTCGCTGGGCTGGCCGCCAGGCGGTCATGCCGTGCCCAGGTCGCCCGAATCTCCTCGTTCCACGGCATGTCCGGATTGATCACATGTTGTGTCTCACCCGTCCCCCACATAGAGGCCATGGCGGCGAGGAGTTCCTCGGAATTAACGCCATCAGTGCGTTCTGCGATCGGATGGGCGTAGCCCTCCAGCACCACGAGCGCGGTGGTGCGTGACGGGTGTGTCGCGGCGAACAGCGCCGCTGACGCGATGGCGCCGCCGAATGCGACGAGAACCGCTTCGCGACTCCCAAGATCGTCCAACACGGCGGTGATGCTGTCGGTCCATTGCTCCGGGGTCGGCAGCGCACCCGGCGTGATGGGATCGGACGCTCCGGTGCCAGGTTGGTCGAAGAAGATGAGCCGACCGAGCGATGTCATCGCCTCGACCCAGCCTTGAAGGGAGGGCAGTTCCGGCAGGTGTTCGCAGCAGGTGAACCAGTACGGGACGAACACGATGTCGCGAGGCCCTTCACGCGACGCGCGGTATGCGACGCGCAGGTCCCCGTTCAGCGCATACCGCGTCTCCGAGAACACTGCGGAAGTCTAAGCCGCGAGGCGGGTCGAGTTTCGTATTCGCACCTGTGGCCGGACGCCAACGACCGCACCCGCAGGGCCGCCGGGGAATACTAGAGGCGTCGCTGGGGCCTACTGCGGACTGAGAGCCAGAAAATAGCCGATGACTAGGGCTTGTACGGGTTCACCGCGAACTGGATGACCCGATACGGCGCCTGGGCGCGCGGCAAGGTATTCCATTGACTGATGAACACGCGCAGTTCGTCGAGCGTGGACCCTGGCGAGATGAAGCCGCCGTACGGTTGGGCCAAGCGATTGTCCTCGGGCGGGGGCAGGTTCTCGGCGGGATCGGGCCATTCGCTGGTGAAAACGACGGTGGTCACCGGCGCGGTCCCCAGCGCGGTGGGATTGTCGGCGACCCGCACCTCCATGTTGCCGTTGCCGGCATTGAAGTAGGACAGCACGGTCTTGCCGTCGATCTCCCGAACGCTCATCTCACCGATCCTGTCGGACCACAGTGGCGTCGGGTGTTTGTTCCAGCCGCCGTCGGGGCCGCCCAGCGACGACCAACCCTGCCAGCTGGCGCGGTCGGCGAAGCTCTCACGTTTGGCGCGGTAGAGCACCGCCGGGCCGGTGCGGTCGAAGTCGTTGGCGACGATGTACACCCAGCCAGTCGGCGAGTCGGCCGTCGGGATCGGGTCGTAGTAGCCGCTGATCTGCGATTGGCGACCGCCTTCGAATTCAGCGTCACGCACCGATCCGGGCAGCGTCGGCCAATTAACCCGAGCCGGGTCGGCTTTCACCAATCGCGAGGACTGTGGCCGCAGATCCTTGGCAGTCGTCACCATTAGGTAGTTTTCCCGGTTGATCTGGACCACGCCCGCAGGCAGCTGCGATGTGCCCGGCTGCGTCGGCTCGGCGAGCAGCGGCTTATCGGTGCCGGTGACACCGGCGTAGCGCACCCCTGCGGGGTCGTCGACGGAGTCGGTCTCGACGTGCAGCGCGATCGGCGAGTACCAGCCGCCGAAGCCGACACCCTGTCCGGCGAAGCTGTCCCCGCACACCTGCAGGATGCCGCTGGGAAACTCCATGAACTCGCACAGGTCGGTGGCACCGATGCCGTAATCCCTTGTCGGCGTTCCGGTTCCGGCGGTCGGTCCGATTCGCAGCACTTGGCCGGGTGCGAGTGGCGGCAGGATCGGCTCCGGAATCGGCGCGGGCGGATCGGCGTGGGCGGTCGATGTGCTGAACGCCCACGCGGCCACCAGCGCGCCCAGCGTTGCCCGGCGGGTGGAACTCACCCGCGGATCACAGCTCGGCGGCCAGCAGCTCGGCTATTTGAATTGTGTTCAGCGCAGCACCTTTTCGCAGGTTGTCGCCGGACACGAATAAGGCAAGGCCCCGGCCGTCTGATACCCCGGGATCCTGGCGGATCCGACCGACCAGAGACTCGTCGACACCGGCGGCCGCCAGCGGCGTCGGCACGTCCACCACCTTCACCCCCGGAGCCCGGTCGAGCAGATCGCGCGCGCGCTCCGGTGAAAGCGGCTTGGCGAATTCGGCATTGATCGAAAGCGAGTGACCGGTGTACACCGGCACCCGCACACAGGTTCCGCTGACCAAGAGGTCCGGAATGCCGAGGATCTTGCGGCTCTCGTTGCGCAGCTTCTGATCCTCGTCGGTCTCGCCGGAGTCGTCGTCGACGAGCGAGCCGGCGAGCGGGACCACGTTGAACGCGATCGGCGCGACGTACTTGTTGGACGGCGGGAACTGCAGCGCGCCGCCGTCGTGTACCAACTGCTCGCTGTCGTCGACCACGGCGCGGGCCTGTTCGAGGAGCTCCTGAACGCCGGCCAGCCCGCTGCCCGACACCGCCTGGTAGGTCGACGCGACGATGCGCACCAACTGCGCTTCGTCGTGGAGCACCTTCAGCACCGGCATCGCGGCCATCGTCGTGCAGTTCGGGTTGGCGATGATGCCCTTCGGCCTGCTGTGCGCGTCGCGGGCGAAGTTGACCTCGCTGACCACCAGCGGCACATCCGGGTCCTTCCGGAAGGCCGACGAGTTGTCGATGACCACGGCGCCCGCGGCGGCGAACCGCGGGGCCTGCACCCGCGACATCGTCGCGCCCGCGGAGAACAGTGCGATGTCCAGGCCGGTCGGGTCGGCGGTTGCAGCGTCCTCGACCTCGATCTGCTGGCCGCGGAATTCCAGCTTCTTGCCCTGCGACCGCGCGGAGGCGAAGAACCTCACCGACGTCGCGGGAAAACTGCGTTCGTCGAGCAGCGCGCGCATCACCTGGCCGACCTGCCCGGTCGCGCCGACTACACCTATGTTGACCATCGTTAGTCTGTGCTCCTCACGTCCGCGCCTACCGTCCCGTCCCCGCGTACACCACTGCCTCCTCGTCGCCGCCGAGACCGAACTCCTCGTGCAGCGCCAGCACGGCCTTGTCCAGCTCGGTGTCCTTGACTAGCACCGAGATTCTGATCTCTGAGGTGGAGATCAGGTCGATGTTCACCCCGACCTCGGCCAGCGCCTCACAGAACCTCGCGGTGACACCAGGGTGACTGCGCATGCCCGCTCCGACCAGCGACACCTTGCCGATGTGGTCGTCGTAGAGCACCTTGGAGAAGCCGATGTCCTGCTGCAGCGCGGTCAGCTTCTCCACCGCGCCGGGCCCGCTGTCGCGCGAGCAGGTGAACGTGATGTCGGTCTTGCCGTCTTCGATTTTGGAGATGTTCTGCAGCACCATGTCGATGTTCACATCGGCGTCGGCCACGGCGCGGAACACCTTCGCGGCGTAGCCAGGCACGTCGGGCACGCCGACGACGGTCACCTTCGCCTCGCTGCGGTCGTGTGCGACCCCGGTCAGGATGGCGTCTTCCATGGATATGTCCTCTATCGATCCGGTCACAAATGTGCCGGGCTTATCCGAGTACGACGACCGGACGTGAATCGGAACGTCGTAGCGGCGGGCGTATTCCACACACCGAAGCATCAGCACCTTGGCCCCGCAAGCGGCGAGTTCGAGCATCTCCTCGAACGACACGGTGTCCAGCCGCCGGGCATTCGACACGATCCGTGGATCGGCCGTGAAGATCCCGTCGACATCGGTATAGATCTCGCAGACATCGGCTTTCAGCGCGGCGGCCAGCGCGACGGCGGTGGTGTCGGAGCCGCCCCGCCCGAGCGTCGTGACGTCCTTGTTGTCCTGGCTGACACCCTGAAAGCCCGCGACGAGCACGATCATGCCCTCGTCAAGCGCCGACCGCAGCCGGCCGGGGGTGACGTCGATGATCTTGGCGTTGCCGTGGGTGCCGGTGGTGATCACGCCGGCCTGCGAACCGGTGAAGGACCGGGCCTGGGCACCCAGCGAGTGGATGGCCATCGCGACCAGCGCATTGGAGATTCGCTCACCCGCGGTCAGCAGCATGTCCATTTCCCGCGCCGGCGGCGCCGGGCAGACCTGTCTGGCCAGGTCGAGCAGGTCATCGGTGGTGTCACCCATGGCGGAGACCACCACCACGACGTCATTGCCCTGCTTCTTGGTCTCCACGATGCGCTCGGCGACGCGGCGGATCCGTTCGGCGTCCGATACCGAAGATCCGCCGTACTTCTGTACGACGAGCGCCACTGCCAGACCTTTCCGGAGTTGTAGGAGATCCCACCAAGGATAAGGGGTTCGCGCACCTCATTTACTCCGCCGGTAGCGTCAGGATGTGGTCAAGAAACCCGCCAAGACACGGGTGCCGATCCATCCGCATCTCGCCGCGCGGTGGAGCCCGCGGATGTTCGACCCCGAGGCGGTGTTGGAGACCGAGCAGCTGGTCGCCGTGCTGGAGGCCGCGCGCTGGGCCGCGACGTGGGGGCACCGGCAGCCGGTGAGGTTCATCGTGGGCCTGCGCGGCGACGAGACCTTCATCAAGATCACCGAGGTGCTGAAGCGCGGCAACCGCTACGCCCACGCCGCGGGGGCGCTGATCGTGGTGTGCATCGACGAGGGCGAGGACGAGCGGACCGCCCGATACGCGGCCGTCGACGCGGGCGCGGCGATCGCGCAGTTGACCATCGAGGCGGTGTCGCGCGGGCTTGTCGCGCACCCGATGGCGGGGTTCAACACCGACGGTGCCGTTGAGGCGTTCGGCACCCCGGCGGGCGTGCGTCCCGTCGCCGTCGTCGCCGTCGGTTCGCTCGGCGACTACGAGAACGCTCCGCAGGAGATCGTCGAGCGCGATGCCCAGGGACGGGAACGGCTGCCGCTGGAGAAGGTCGCCTTCACCGGCAGCTGGGGCCGACCGCTTCCGCTGTAATCCCACATCGAAGCAATGGGCGGATCGCCCATAAACCCGAAATTCATGTTCTGGCAGCAAACTCCGGGTTTCATGGATTCCGACCTGCAGAAGGGAGCTGCCATGACGACGCAGCTGGATCCGGACGCCGCAATCAGCCTGCACCAAGCGATTGCAATGGCGACACCCAAAGCAATCGAGCTTTGGTTGGACGTAGTCGACGACCCCGCCGAGCGCGCATACCAGCTGTTACGGCTCTCCTCAGCCGACCGGCACCGTCTCGGAGAGGTGCTCGATACGCAGATCGGTCCCAAACTGCTCGGGGCTGTCGATGTCCACCTCGCCGCTCGGGTGATCAAGGCGCAGGCGATACCGCGTGCGGCGGAACTGCTCGGGGCGTTGGACGCGCAACAGGCCGTCAAGATCCTGCGGCGATACCACCACGACCTCAGGGACGCCCTGCTATCGGCCATGCCGATCGAACGAGCGTTAGCGCTACGCACCATGCTGTTGTGGCCGCCGGGCTCGGTGGCGGCACACATGTCGACCGAGCCGCTCAGTCTCGGTCCGACGACCACGGCCGAGCAGGCCGTCGAGCAGATTCGTGACCGGATATCCAACCTGCGCGATGATGCCGACGCCGGCAGTTGCGTATATGTGACCGGACCCGAACAGCAGCTCCTCGGAGCGGTGCCGTTCCGCAGCCTGGTGATCGCGCAAGCCGACCGAGTTGTGGCCGATCTGATGGAGGACGACGTCGTCACCGTCGCTCCGCTGACAGAGGCCAAGCACGCCGCGCAGCTATTGGTGAATCGGCGGCTTGATGAGCTCGCGGTTGTCGACGCTGACCGTCGGCTCCTCGGCGTCCTCACCGAGGACCAGGCAGTGGGAATCCGCGAGGTCGAAACCACTGAGGACGCTGAAAGGCAGGGCGGTTCAACGCCACTCGAAGTGCCGTATCTGCGCGCATCGCCGTGGCGGCTATGGCGCAAGAGGATCATCTGGCTGCTGGTGTTGTTCGTGGCCGAGGCCTACACGGGACTGTGCTGCGAGCGTTCGAAGACGAGATGGAGGCCGTCGTCGCGCTGGCCTTCTTCATCCCGCTGCTGATCGGCACGGGCGGAAATACCGGTACCCAGATCACGACCACCCTGGTGCGCGCGATGGGCACCGGGCAGGTCCGGTTCCGCGATCTGCCTGCCGTGGTGACCAAGGAGCTGTCAACGGGCACGCTGATCGCACTTGCGATGGCGCTCGCCGCGATGATCCGCGCGTGGTCCCTCGGTGTCGGCCCACAAATCACGCTGACCGTGTGCCTCACCGTCGCCGCCATCGTGATGTGGTCGGCGTTGGTGTCGTCGATCCTTCCGCTTCTGCTGAAGAAGGTCCGGATCGACCCCGCGGTGGTGTCGGCGCCGATGATCGCGACCATCGTGGACGGCACGGGTCTGATGATCTACTTCATGATCGCGCATCTGACGCTGCCTCAGCTGGCGGGTCTTTGACGCGAGCCGCGTCAGCTGTAGAGCTTGGCGGTGGCGACGGCGACGTCGGTCACTGCACCGCAGTTCGAGGCGCCGCTGTCGACGACGACGGCAGGCCGGATGTCCACGTCGCTGTTGTCGACGAAGTCGACGCCGAACAGCTTGCGCTTCATCCGCTCACCGACGAACGCGATCGCCGAACACTTGGTCTCATTGACGAACAGTTCAACGCCGTTGCGGTTTACGCGAACCCGACCTTCAACGGCGATACCGACCGGCTGCGGCTTCAACGACACGCGTATTGGCACCACATCGGGAAAACCATCGCGCCAGATACCGAACGAGCACTCGTATGGTCGGGACCGGCCGATGTCCCAGTAGTCGATCTCGTCGGCGAGCACCGACAGCACCTGGCAAGGGTCACGCTCGGCCAGCGGCGCGGGATAGGCGGCCACGGCGTCGCGGGTCGGCAACTGGGCGAAGACGGCCCGCGACGCAAGCTCCCACATGATTCGTCGCGCGAAGTGGCAGCTCTGTTCGGCCACCAACCCGATCCGCAGGTAAGGCTGGTAGGGCTTACGTAGCGGCTGTGCACCGGGCAGCTCCGAGAGATCCAGCGGCAGCAGAAAGTCGCACGCCCCGGGACCGGACTCGTAGACCGGCAGCGGACCGGCACGGAAGGCGACGGGCCTGTCCGGCCGGTGGGCGAGCGTGAGCTCGATGGTTGCGTAATTGCGGCGCGTCTGCCCGGGCTCTCGATGTCGATCTCGCATCGGTCGAACGCCACAGGCGTTCCCACTGAACCGATTTCGCCGACCTTTCCAGGTCTTGACGGTCAAGCAATCCGCACACGTCGATTCGCCGCATAGCGCGCAGATAGGCCAGCGCGGTCAGATCGTTGGAACTGACGGATTGCTCGTACACCGGTACATCTCCGGCGAAGAAAACCGTCGGGTCGACGGCATGAGAACCCGTCGCCGACCCATCGATGTGGCGGGCGCATCCAGTGAGCGCCAACATGGCCGCCAGCACCGCCGTGACCATCAGGCAGGTCAGCTGCCTCACCGGCTCAGTGTGGCACCAACCTGGGCTTTCGGCCGGGTTTCGGGCGGCCAGCATCGCTTGATACAGTGTCTTCACCATGTTTCTGGTGCAGCGGGTGCTCCTTCTCGGCAGCCGCGACGGGGTCTGATCCAGACCGGCTTCCCGTCGCGGGTGGTCGCGATGCGCCGGTCGGGTCCCTTTTCACTCCCGGAGCCATCACCGTGAACAACTCGAATTCCTCTCAACCTTCTGTCGACGCGTATACGTCGGCACGCACCATCACCACGCCGTCGGGCGCCCCGTACGAGGGTCAGCCCGCATGGAACACGCAGCGGGGCTCGTCGATGCCGACCAGCCGCTACCGCACCTTCGCCGAAGAAGTCGAACCCGTTTCGCTAGCCGACCGCACCTGGCCCGACAAGGTCGTCGAGCGCGCGCCGATGTGGTGTGCGGTGGACCTGCGCGACGGCAACCAAGCGCTGATCGACCCGATGAGTCCGGCCCGCAAGCACCGCATGTTCGAACTGCTGGTGCGCATGGGCTACAAGGAGATCGAGGTCGGTTTCCCGTCGGCCAGCCAGACCGACTTCGAGTTCGTCCGCGAGATCATCACGCAGAACAAGATTCCCGACGACGTCACCATTCAGGTGCTGACGCAGTGCAGGCCCGAGTTGATCGAGCGGACATTCGAGGCGTGTGAAGGCGCGCCTCGTGCGATCGTGCACTTCTACAACTCGACGTCAATCCTGCAGCGCCGCGTGGTGTTTCGCGCCGACCGGGAGGCGGTCAAGGCCATCGCCACCGACGGCGCGCGCAAGTGCGTCGAGGAGGCGGCGAAGTATCCGGGCACCCTGTGGCGCTTCGAGTACTCGCCGGAGTCCTACACCGGCACCGAGTTGGAATACGCCAAGGACGTGTGCGACGCGGTGGCCGACGTCATAGAGCCCACTCCCGAGTGGCCGCTGATCGTCAACCTGCCCGCTACGGTGGAGATGGCGACCCCGAACGTCTACGCCGACTCGATCGAGTGGATGAGCCGCAACCTGACCCGTCGGGACAGCATCATCCTGAGCCTGCATCCACATAACGACCGCGGAACCGCTGTCGCCGCTGCGGAATTGGGCTATCAGGCCGGTGCTGACCGGATCGAGGGCTGCCTGTTCGGCAACGGTGAGCGTACCGGCAACGTCTGCATCGTGACGCTGGGCATGAATCTGTTCAGCCGCGGAATCGACCCACAGATCGACTTCTCCAACATCGACGAGATCCGGCGCACGGTCGAGTACTGCAATCAGTTGCCGGTCAACGAGCGCCATCCGTACGGCGGCGATCTGGTGTACACCGCGTTCTCGGGCAGCCACCAGGACGCCATCAACAAGGGCCTGGATGCGATGAAGGTGTCTGCCGACGAGGCCGACGCCGACGTCGACGACATCCTGTGGCAGGTACCGTATCTGCCGATCGACCCCAAGGACGTCGGCCGGACGTATGAAGCCGTCATCCGGGTGAACTCGCAGTCCGGCAAGGGCGGCGTGGCCTACATCATGAAGGCCGACCACGGCCTGGCGTTGCCGCGCCGGCTGCAGATCGAGTTCTCGCAGGCGATTCAGAAGATCACCGATGGCGAGGGCGGTGAGGTGTCCTCCAAGGAGATGTGGGATGTCTTCGCCGAGGAGTACCTCGCGCCGGTGTGGCCACTGGAGCGCATCCGCCAGCAGGTCGACGCATCGGAGGTCGATGGCGGTACCGACACCATCGAGGCCGTCGTCAAGATCGACGGCGTCGAGAGGGAGATCACCGGGTCGGGCAACGGCCCGTTGGCCGCGTTCGTCGACGCGTTGTCCGGCGTCGGGACCCACGTCCACGTGCTCGACTATTCCGAGCACGCGATGTCGTCGGGCGAGCAGGCCCAGGCCGCCGCCTATGTCGAGGCGTCGGTGAACGGCAGGACCATCTGGGGCGTCGGCATCGCGACCTCGATCACCACGGCGTCACTGCGTGCAGTGGTGTCTGCGGTCAACCGGGCCTCGCGGAACTAAACCACATCGCCGGTGGGCGTGATTAACTGACGCGCGCGCGCAGATCTGCGCGTTCGAACCGTTAAGAAGGAGCGGGCATGGACTGGGGTTCAACCTGGGATTTTCTCTGGCACTTTCTGATCATCTTCGCGTGGATCGCATATCTGTTGGTGCTGTTTCAGATCCTCACGGACCTGTTCTGGCGGGACCACACCACGTCGGGCTTCGTTAAAGCCCTCTGGGTGATCTGTCTGCTGGTGATCCCCTGGTTCACCGCGGTGATCTATCTGATCGCCCGCGGCAAGGGAATGACCGAGCGGGCGCGTGCGGCCGCGGCGGCTGCACAGAAGCAGACGGATGACTACATCAAGCAGGCCGCGGGGCGTTCGCCGGCGCAGGAGATCGCCGAAGCGAAGGGCCTTCTGGAGTCGGGGACCATCAGCCAGGCCGAGTTCGACGCGCTCAAGGCCAAGGCCCTGGGTTAGTCGAGGAAGGCACTCAGTAGCCGGTCCACCAGACCGGCGGCATCCAGTGCGCCGGGCTGGGGCTCCCTACCGACGCGGCGGCAGAACTGTGAGCCAGGAGTCCGCGAGCAGTTCGATCAGCTGTCCATCCGGATCGCGGATCATCGCGGACTGCTCCGAGACTGTGGCCTCTACGACCGATCCCCCCAAGCTGTCGATCATCGTCAGTACGGCGGCCAGATCGGACACCGAGAACGACAGGTGAGTCAGTCCCAGCTCGTCCATCACGCGGCGTGGCCCGGCATGAGCTTCGCGCTTCGAGTAATCGAGAAGCTCGAGCACCAACCCGTCACGGACCAGGTACGTCGCATGCAGCCCGACCGGCTTGTCGAGCTGTAGAAGCTGGTCGGTACCTTCGTCCGGCGGTTCGAGTTCCCACCAGAACTGAAAGCCCAGCAGCCCCTCGTAGAAACGGCGCGACCGCTCGCGATTTGTGACGCACAACCCGACATGGTTGAAAACTGTTCGGCGAACTGTCATTACGGCCTTCCGTATCTGGTGAGTGTCGACGGTCCTGAAGAGCCGATCTGTACCGTGGCCCGCTCCAGACATCCGCCGACGCCGTCCGCGCAGAGCCAGGATTGGATGCTTAGCACCATGCCCTCCTCGAGCGTGGCGTCGCGTCCGCGACCCATCCCGATCACCGGTGGCTCCGCGCCGAGTCCGATCCCGTGTGCAAGTGGGACTGGGGATTCGGAATTACCCGCGCTCTCCCATGCGCGGTAGAGATCTGCGCCGGTTTGGCCGGGACGGCACGCGGCCATCAGTGCTTCCATGCCGAGGGCGCAGCGCGCCGCGAGATCCGACGCGCCGCTCGGCACCGTGTTCCCGGCCACCCGGGTTCGGGCAAGGCCCGCCTCGTATCCGGCGTACAGCGCGCCTGGGGCGAGGACCACCAATTCCCCGTCACCGACGGGGCGGTCCGAGGCCAGATGCCTGAACCCCACCGGCCCCTGCGTCGGGGTGGCGAAGCACACGCTCTCAGACGGCGCCATCGGCGACCCGAGGCTGGCGACCCTCTCGTAGTAGACGCCTAGCAGTTCCCGCTCGGTGATGCCGGGCTCCAGGGCGTCGTCCATTGCGCTGAGGGCCGCTTCTGCAAGAGCGGAAGCCACGTCAAGGCAGGTGATCTCGTCGGGGGTCTTGATTCGGCGGGCTGCCGCAATGACCGGTGCGGCGTCGACGAGTTCGGCCGTAGTGACAAGCTGCGGCAGCAGCCCGGCGAACATCGGTGTCATGCCGTCGGTGCCGACGCGCCGCGCCTGTCGCAAACCGTCGATGGCGGCCAGCGAGGTCGCGAGGTTGACCGGATTCCAGCTCAGGCCGTACAGGTCGTCGCGGCCGATCTCCGGCGGGACCCCCTCGTCCCACGTGGAAAGCAGGTGCACGCGCCCGGTTTCGCGCACCACCACCGCGACGGGTGCGAACGGCAGCACGCCGGCACGGCCCAGCTGGCGCGCGCCCGACACATAGCGCACATTCCCGACCCCACCGAGAACGAGTGCGTCGAGCTCGCCGCGTTTCATGCCCGCGAGCACCTTCGCGCGCCGTTCCCCTCGCAGGCGCGGGAAGTCGACTCGGCCGTCGTCCTCCAGGCCCATCATTCCGACGAGCAGACCGCGATCGCGGGCAGCAGGGCTCATGCGCTGACTCCGTACGGGTCGTAAGTAGAGCCGCTGAGCTTCACGCAGCCCGTATCTGTCACGGCGACAATGTCTTCCGAGCGATACCCGGCCACACCCTCGTCCCAGATGACCGGCTCGAAAACCAGCACCATGCCGGGCTGCATGGTCAGCCGCTCATCGAAGGCCTCACCGAGATCCGTTCCGATGAGGGGCATCTCGGCGCTCTCGGTGCCGACGCCGTGGGCCAGGTAAAAGTGTTCGATCCACGGGCGGACGCCGTCGTTGGCCTCGATGGCGGTCTTACCGAGTCGCAACGCCGAAACACCGGGCTCGAGGATCTCCAATGCCGCGTCGACCACCGTCCGCCAGCGCCGGAAGTGCTCTTGCTGCCTGGCACTCGGTATCGGATGAGTGCTCGTGATCCACGTCCGCCCGTAGTCCGATGCGTAACCCTCCCAATTGATGCCGGCGTCCACCCAGATGACATCCCCCTCGCGCAGGAACCGGTCGGTGGTCACGGTCGGGTAGGCGAGATCTCCGTGCAGTGTCCAAGGGCCGAGCTCGCGGGTCGGTGCCATCACCTGCCAGATCGGATCGATGGCCCCGGCCGACGCGCCGAGTTCGAAGACTCGCCGCAAGAATGCCGCGCTCAGGTCGATCTGCCGGATTCCCGGACGCAGCACCTTCAGCGCGTCGACCATCGCCAGCTCGTTGAGCCGCTGCGCGTTGCGGATGCAGGCCACCTCGTCGGGGGTTTTAGTGAGCTTCGCGGGTCCGACCACATCGCCGGCGTCGACCCAGTCGTATCCCGTCAGGGTCCGCAGCATCGCGTGCGAGTGGTGGTCTATTCCGATGCGGGCACCGTCGCGAAAGTGGTCGGCGAGAGCGCCTGCGAGCATCTCGATCCCGTCGTCGAGATCGGGGAAGAGTGGTCCGTGCAGGTGATCGCCCGGCAATTCGGACGGCACGCCGTCGACATACTGGGTATAGAGGTGCGGCGCCGAATCTCCGCTCACGACAACGGCTACCGGTCGGAACAAGGCAGCGCCGTCGCCGTCCTGAGCGGGCACTGAAGCGCCTGCGGCGTAGGCGACCGAGCTCGAACCGAGCAGCACCAAGCCGTCGATGCCCTGGGTGTCGAGCTGGCGCTGCAACCGCTCGAAGCGCGCCTTCCGCATGCGGGCGAGGTCCGGCATCGACGGGATCGATAGTCCGCCGATCGTCGCTCCCGCTGCCCAATCGTCGATGCTTTACCTCCACTCGCCAGCTCAAGGTTCGTAAAAATGCAAAGATAGCGTAATGGGCCAGCCCGACGTCACCGCCGATGCGATCGTCGACTTCGACCACCACTCCGACGAGTTCGACGAGCAGAAGGTCAACGCCGATCTCCGGCGCCGGTGCCCGGTCGCGTGGAACCAGAGGTACGGCGGGTTCTGGTACGTGACCGGCTACGACGCGGTGGCTCAAGCCGCACGCGACGGCGACACTTTCGCGCACCGATACGAACCGGACGCCGCCGACGGTGTGAACTATCGCGGCGAGATGGGCATTCCGCGGCCCGAAGGCCAACCGCCGCTTGGCATCGGTGAAGTCGACGGGCCCTACCACCTCGCGCTGCGGCGGGCTCTCACCCCGTTCTTCTCGACGGGTGCCGTCGAGAAGATGCGGCCATTCATGAAGCAGTCGGTGCACTGGTTCCTCGATAAGCGCATCACCGACGGGCAGATGGATCTCGTGATCGACTACGCCAGCCCTGTTCCGGCCATCCTCACCATGCGGCTGATGGGTCTGCCCTACGACAACTGGCAGCTCTACGCCGACCTATTCCACTCGGTGATGGCCGCGGCCCGGGATGACGAGTACAACAGGGCCATCGCCGAGGTGCCCGCGATGCTCGACGGCCTGCTCAAGTTCGTGGCGGCGCGGCGAGCCGATCCCGGCGAAGACCTGACGAGCTTCCTTGTCCAGTTCGAATTCGACGGCAAGCGGCTCGACGACACTCAGCTGCTCGACATTCTCTGGAACCTCATCGGCGGCGGGGTCGACACCACGACCTCGCTGACCGCGCTGAGCCTGCTGCATCTGGGGACCCATCCCGATTTGCGCCGACAACTCATCGACCGCCCCGACCTCTACCGCACCGCTGCAGACGAGTTCCTCCGCTACTTCTCGGTGAACAAGCAGCTGAGCCGGACGGTCAGTCGGGACACCGTGCTGTGCGGGCAGCAGCTTCGGCGCAACGACCAGGTGCTGATCAGCTGGATCGCCGCCAACCACGATGAAGGAGAATTCGACCGGCCCGCCGAGGTGGTCCTGGACCGCGCACCCAACCGTCACGTCGCGTTCGGACTCGGCCCGCATCGCTGCATCGGTGCCCCGCTGGCGCGTGTCATGTTCGAGGTGATGGTGTCCGCCGTGCTCGATCGTCTTCCCGACTATCGGGTCGACCCCAGCGGTGTCTGCGAGTACGCGGGCAATCCGACCATGACGGGGCTGGGCACGCTGCCGGTCACGTTCACGCCCGGGGTCTCACGGGGCACGTCTCGGCCGGAGTGACCTAGAACAGAGTGAACTGCCCGCCCGTGAGGGTGTCGTCGGTGAATTCCTCGATGTCGATGCCGCCGACCACGCCGTCGAGGCAGTCCATGAACTCGGCATCGGATACCAGCGGAACGCCGAGCTCGTGGGCCTGATACCCCTTTCCCTGTTCGGGCTCGGGCTGATTGCAGATCAGCACTGACGTCTCGGGGTCGACCGCGTCGGTGTAGGCCAGCCCGGCGTGCAGGATCCGCTCGACGAGCTCCTCGTGGGTGCGATTCACCTCGGCCGACAGCGCGACGCGCATGCCCTGCACGAGGGGCCGACCGCGGACGAACCGGCCAGGATTGAGATACGGGCACGGCATCCGGGAGGCGAGCATCTTCAGCGGGCGCAGCTCGTCGTGCGTGACCAGCCCGCTCGGCCAGCGTCGCTGCCCCACCGGTCGCAACGGCAACCAGACCTTGCGCTCCCGCGCCCGCACCAGCGCCGGCTTGAGAATCTGAGCCAGCACCAGGGCGTCGTCGAGCGCGTCGTGCGGCTTTATCTGGCTGACGCCCCAGTGCGCAGCCAGCGTCTCCAGCCGCATGTTGTCGGTGCCGAGGTCGAGCCGCCGCGCAAGCTCGACGGTGCACATGACGCTGTCGATGGGCAGCTCCACTCCGGCCAGCTCGGCTTCGGCGGCCAGGAAGGAGTAATCGAACGACACGTTGTGGGCGACGAGGGTGCGGCCGCGCAACACCTCGATCAGCTCGGCCGCGACATCGGCGAAGCACGGCTTGCCTGCGAGCATCTCGGCGGTCAGGCCGTGCACGTGAGTGGGCCCCGGGTCGACTCCGGGGTTCAGCAGGCTGGAGACGCTGTGCTCCACGTTGCCGTCGTCGCCGACCGCAAGGGCGGCGACGCTGACGATGCGGGCCTGCCCTGGTCGTAGTCCGGTCGTCTCGACGTCGACGACCGCCCAGCCTGCGCCGGGTTCGGCAGCCGGCCGGCCCCACGAGCCGCTCAGCCGGTGAGCTTCGTCACCCGTGTGGCTCACATCGTCAGGATGGCACGGCGATCCGACAAGCCTCGGCCGCTGATACCGCGTGTCGGGCACCTAAAATGCCGGGAATGGTCACCGCTCGTGGACGTGTCGCGCTGGCGGCCGGAGCCGCCGCACGCTGGTCGTCGCGGGTGACCGGCCGCGGCGCAGGCGCGATGATCGGCGGCCTCATCGCGATGTCGCTGGACAAATCCATCCTCCGCCAGCTCGGTGAAAGCCGTCGCACGGCCATCGTGACCGGCACCAACGGCAAGTCGACCACCACCCGGATGACCGCGGCAGCGTTGGGCACGATCGGACCTTCGGAGCCGCAAGAGCGGCGACATCAGACGGTCGCCACCAACGCCGAGGGCGCCAACATGGACGCCGGCCTGGTGGCGGCGCTGGCGGGCGCCCGCGACGCGGAGCTGGCGGCGCTCGAGGTCGACGAGATGCACGTGCCACACGTCGCCGACGCGGTCGACCCGCAGGTGATCGTGCTGCTGAACCTGTCCCGCGACCAGCTCGACCGGGTCGGCGAGATCAATCACATCGAGCGCACACTGCGGGCTGGGCTGGTCCGTCACCCCGACACCGTCGTCGTCGCCAATTGCGATGACGTGCTGATGACGTCGGCGGCCTACGACAGTCCCAACGTGGTCTGGGTGGCCGCGGGCGGCGGCTGGGCGAACGACTCTGTCAGCTGCCCGCGCAGCGGCGAGATCATCGTCCGCGACGGCACCCACTGGTACTCGACGGGAACGGATTTCAAACGGCCCACCCCGCAGTGGTGGTACGACGACACGAAAATCTATGGGCCCGATGGGTTCTCGCTTCCGATGCGGCTTGCGTTGCCGGGAACGGTCAATCGCGGCAACGCCACTCAGGCCGTTGCGGCGGCGGTTGCGATGGGCGCCGATCCGGCGGCCGCGGTGACGGCGGCGTCGGGGGTCGACGAGGTCGCGGGCCGTTACAGCACCGTGCAACTCGGCGCGCACACCGTGCGGATGCTGCTGGCCAAGAATCCGGCGGGATGGCAAGAAGCGCTTTCGATGGTCGACACCGACGCGGGATCGGTGGTGATCTCGGTGAACGGACAGGTGCCCGACGGCGAAGACCTGTCGTGGCTGTGGGATGTCAACTTCGAACATTTCGTCGACCATCCGGTGGTTGCCGCGGGCGAGCGCGGAACAGATCTGGCCGTGCGGCTCGGCTATGCCGGCGTCGAACACACGTTGGTGCACAACGCCGTTGAGGCCATCGCGTCGTGCCCGCCCGGACGCGTCGAGGTGGTCGCGAATTACACCGCGTTTCTGCAACTGAACCGGGTGTTGTCCCGTGGGTGAGTCGACGGTGCGGATCGGGCTGGTGCTGCCCGACGTGATGGGCACATACGGCGACGGCGGCAACTCGGTGGTGCTGCGGCAACGGCTGCGGCTGCGGGGTTTCGACGCCGAGATCATCGAGATCACTCTCGACGATCCGGTGCCGTCCACGCTGGATCTGTATGCGCTCGGTGGTGCCGAGGACTATGCACAGCGGCTCGCGACGCGTCACCTCATCCGGTATCCCGGCCTGCAGCAGGCGGCGGCGAACGGCGCGCCGGTGCTGGCGATCTGCGCGGCGATCCAAGTGCTCGGGCATTGGTACGAGACCTCCGCGGGCGAGCGGGTCGACGGCGTCGGCCTGTTGGACCTGACGACGTCACCGCAGCCGAAACGGACCATCGGCGAAGTGGTGAGCCAACCCCTGGTTCCCGGTCTCACCGATCGGCTCACCGGTTTCGAAAACCACCGCGGCGGTACGGTTCTCGGCGCCGATGCGCATCCGCTGGCCCGCGTGATCTCGGGTGCGGGCAACCGCGAGGGTGACGGCATCGACGGCGCCGTGCAGGGCAGCGTCGTCGCCACGTATCTGCATGGCCCGTGCCTGGCCCGAAATCCCCAGCTCGCCGATCACCTGCTGTCACTCGTCGTCGGCGATCTGGCACCGCTGGACCTGCAGGAGGTCGACCTCTTACGCCGCGAACGGCTCGCCGCCCCACGCCGCGTGTAGTCGGCTACGCAGCGAAAGTGCACGTGAACCGCTGCAATTCGTCGATTTCGATGCAGCAGCCGCGGCGGACGAAGACTGCTTCGGCCCGCTCTATGACGTCTTTCGGCTTATCCTCGGCCAGCCGCCCTCAAGGATCGGAATCTGCGTCTCGGGTCGCGGGAATCCGGCGTCCAACAACCACAACCGGATCCTGCTCTCGCGGGGGGATTCCGCTCCGCCGTCGATGAGTGGGAGCAGTTCGAGCAGCCTCCGAAGACCGCAAGCTCGTGGATAGACCCGGGTGATTTCATCCTCTGCGATGCGATCCGCCCTTGAAAGTGCGGGAAGGTCTCTGCGAAATGTTGTTCGATGTGACGCAGACAAGCACGGGCGGCGGGAGAGCGCGCGGCCGTGAACGCGGCTGCGGCGACGCCGGCGACAACCCCCTTTCGACCCGACGCCAACCACGCTGCGATCGCCCGATTCCTCAAGGACAACTCCACGTCCTTGGGCGCGTAGACGCCGCGGTATACCGCCGTGTACCAACGCCGAAGCTCGTGACGAGTCACGCGGCCCGCGGCCACTGCCTCACTTCCGATGAACACGTCAGACATACGCGCATGGTGCCCCACCGCACCGACAAGTCACAGGGACCGACGTTTTGCACAGAAAGTGCGGGAAGACCTCTGCGAAATGTTGTTCGATGTGACTCAGGTAAGCACGCGGCGGCCGGAGAGCGCGCGGCCGAGGGTGAGCTCGTCGGCGAACTCGAGGTCGCCGCCCATCGGTAGGCCTGAGGCAATGCGGGTCACGGTGAGGCCGGGGATGTCGCGCAACATCCGAACCAGATAGGTCGCCGTCGCCTCGCCTTCGGTGTTCGGATCGGTCGCGATGATCACCTCGGCGATGTCCACGCCGTCGACGCGCTCGCCAATCCTGTTGAGCAGCTCGCGAATACGTAGCTGCTCGGGACCCACGCCGGACAACGGATCCAGTGCGCCGCCCAATACGTGGTAACGGCCGCGGAATTCGCGGGTCCGCTCGACGGCCTGCACGTCCTTGGGCTCCTCGACGACGCACACCAGCGACGCATCGCGGCGCGAATCCGAACAGATGCGGCAGCGGTCGTCATCGGACACGTTTCCGCACACCGCGCAGAACTTCACGCCGTCGCGCACCTTGCCCAAAACCGCTGTCAGTCGATCAATCTGCGGCGGCTCGACGGACAACAGGTGAAACGCGATGCGCTGCGCGCTCTTCGGACCGATGCCGGGCAGCTTGCCCAGCTCGTCGATGAGGTCCTGTACCGGTCCTTCGAACAATTACATTCCCGGTATTCCCAGCTCGCCCATGCCACCGGCAAGCGGACCGAGCCGGTCCTGGGCGAGGATGGTCACTTGACGCGCTGCGTCGGTCAACGCGCCGACGATGAGATCCTGCAGCGTCTCGACGTCGTCGGGGTCGACGACTTTCGGGTCGATCGACACGCCGACCACCTCGCCGCTGCCTTTCATGGTGACCTGAACCAGGCCGCCACCGGCCTGGCCGTGCACCTCGGCGTTGGCGAGCTGCTCCTGGGCTTCCATCAGCTTCTGCTGCACCTGCTGCGCCTGCGCGAGGAGTGCCGACATGTCGGGCTGGCCTCCGGGTTGCATGACAGTCCCCTTGCGTATTGGTCTCGACTTGGTTTCGCTCGCTCGCATCCGGCGGGTTGGCTTTCAAGCGTAGACGCCCGCGGGCTACCTTGACGCGGTGCACGTGCCAGCGACCCTGCGTGTCGGCGCGACCGCGGCTGTCTTCCTCGTCGTCGCCTCGTCGACCCTTGCGACCCCCGCGTCCGCCGCGCCCGCCAACATCGCGGGCACGATCGTCTTCCTCGACCCCGGCCACAACGGGTCCAATGACAGTTCGATCAGCCGCCAGGTGCCCACCGGCCGCGGCGGCACCAAGAATTGCCAGGAAAGCGGCACTTCGACCGACGACGGCTATCCCGAACACACCTTCACCTGGGACACCACGCTGCGGATCCGCCAGGAGCTCAGCGCGCTCGGCGTCCGCACTGCGATGTCACGAGGCAACGACACCGGGCTGGGCCCATGCGTCGACGAACGCGCCGCGATGGCCAATGCGCTGCATCCGAACGCGATCGTCAGCATCCACGCCGACGGCGGCCCTGCGACCGGACGCGGCTTCCATGTCAACTACTCGTCGCCGCCGCTCAACCAGTCGCAGGCGGGGCCGTCCGTCCAGTTCGCCCAGACCATGCGCGACCAGCTGCAGGCATCCGGCCTGGTGCCCGCGACCTACATCGGCTCCGAGGGCTTGTATCCGCGCTCCGACCTGGCCGGGCTGAACCTGGCGCAGTATCCGTCCGTCCTCGTCGAGCTCGGCAACATGAAGAACCCGGCCGACGCGGGCCTGATCACCACACCCGAGGGCAGGCAGAAGTACGCCGACGCCGTGGTGCGCGGTATCGCGGGCTTCCTCGGTGCGGAGTCCCCGCTAGCCGGCTTCGACGGTCTTCTTCAGGTTCTCCAGGACCTCGGCCTGAATCTTCTTCAGCCCCAGCGGCGCAAACGTCTTCTCGAAGAACCCTCCGATGCCGCCCGCGCCCTGCCATGCCGTCTTGAGCGTGACGGACGAGCCGGGGCCCGCGGGTGCGACGGTCCAGTTCGTCACCATCGACGAGTTGGCGTCCTTTTCGATCACCGTGTGCCCGGCCACGTCGACGTCGGCCTTGACGTCGCGGACCCGCGACTTGGTGGCCTGCAGCTTCCAACTCGCGACCGTGCCCGCACCCTGACCACCCTGGAGCACCTGATAGTCGCGGTAGTGCTCGGAAAGGATCTTCGGGCGGACCGACTGATAGTCGGCGATGGCCGCCAACACTTTCTCCGGCGCGGCGTCGATCAGGACGCTGCTGGACGCGCTGACCTGTCCCATCAGGTGACACTCCCCTCGTAAGCGTGCGGTCGCATCGGCTGCAGCCGCCGACTAGCGTATATCTGTGTCTGTTCCGACCGACGCACGTGCTGCTCACGCCGCCGGCGTGCAGCGGTTACTTGCCAGCTACCGTGCCATCCCGCCTTCGGCCACCGTCCGCCTGGCCAAACCGACGTCGAACCTGTTCCGCGCCCGCGCGAAGAGCAACGCCAAGGGCCTGGACACGGCGGGTCTGACAGGCGTGATCGCCGTCGATCCCGACGCGCGGACAGCCGACGTCGCGGGCATGTGCACCTATGAAGACCTGGTCGCGGCGACGCTGCCGTACGGGTTGTCGCCGCTCGTCGTCCCGCAGCTGAAGACGATCACCCTTGGCGGTGCGGTCACCGGGCTGGGCATCGAGTCGACGTCGTTCCGCAGTGGCCTGCCACACGAGTCGGTCCTCGAAATGGACATTCTCACCGGCACCGGCGACGTGGTCACCGCATCGCCGGAGCAGCACACCGATCTCTATCGCGCGTTCCCGAATTCCTATGGCACGTTGGGGTATTCGGTTCGATTGAAGATCGAGTTGGAATCCGTGAAGCCGTTCGTTGCGCTGAAGCACCTGCGATTCCACTCATTGCGGGAGCTGGTCGCGACGATGGACCGGATCATCGAAACCGGCGGCATCGACGGCACACCCGTCGACTATCTCGACGGCGTGGTGTTCAGCGCCGACGAGAGCTACCTGTGTGTCGGCGTGCAGACCACGACGCCGGGACCGGTCAGCGATTACACCGGCCAAGCCATCTACTACCAGTCGATTCAGCATGACGGCGCCGAGAAGCACGACCGGCTCACCATTCACGACTACCTGTGGCGATGGGACACCGACTGGTTCTGGTGCTCACGGGCGTTCGGCGCGCAGAACCCGAAGATCAGGCGGTTCTGGCCGCGGCGCTATCGACGCAGCAGCTTCTACTGGAAGCTGATCGGCTACGACCAGCGCTTCAACATCGCCGACCGCATCGAGAAGCGGAACGGCCGCCCGCCCCTCGAACGCGTCGTCCAGGATGTTGAGGTGCCGATCGAGCGGTGCGCCGAGTTCCTCGACTGGTTCCTGACGAACGTACCGATCGAGCCGATCTGGCTGTGCCCGCTGCGGCTCCGTGACGACGGGCGATGGCCGCTCTACCCGATCCGGTCGCATCACACCTACGTCAACATCGGTTTCTGGTCGTCAGTGCCGGTCGGACCGGAGGACGGCCACACGAACAAGTTGATAGAACGCAAGGTCAGCGACCTGGACGGACACAAATCGCTGTATTCCGACGCTTTTTATTCACAAGAAGAGTTCGACGACCTCTACGGCGGGGAAACCTATAAAACCGTAAAGAAGACATACGATCCTGATTCACGTCTCCTGGACCTCTATGCGAAGGCGGTGCAACGACGATGACGACGTACAAAGAGCACGAAATAGATGCGCCTGCCAGGAAGCTGACATTGGCCGAGATCCTGGAGATCTTCGCCGCGGGTCAGCTACCCCTGAAGTTCACCGCCTATGACGGGAGCAAGGCAGGACCCGAAGACGCCACCGTCGGCCTGGACCTGCTGACGCCGAGAGGCACCACCTACCTGGCCACTGCCCCCGGGGAGCTCGGGCTGGCCCGGGCGTACGTCTCCGGTGACGTCGAACCGCACGGCGTGCACCCGGGCAATCCGTACGAGCTGCTCAAGGCGCTCGCCGAGAAGATGGACTTCAAGCGACCTCCCGCACGGGTCCTGGCCAACATCGTGCGCTCGATCGGCATCGAGCATCTCAAGCCGATCGCCCCGCCGCCGCAGGAGGCGCTCCCCCGCTGGCGCCGCATCGCAGAAGGATTGCGGCACAGCAAGACTCGCGACGCCGAGGCGATCCATCACCACTATGACGTCTCCAACACGTTCTACGAGTGGGTGCTCGGACCGTCGATGACCTACACCTGCGCGTGCTATCCCCACCCCGACGCCTCGCTCGAGGAGGCGCAGGAGAACAAGTACCGGCTGGTGTTCGAGAAGCTGCGGCTCAAGCCGGGCGATCGGCTGCTGGATGTGGGCTGCGGGTGGGGCGGCATGGTCCGCTACGCCGCCAGCCACGGCGTCAAGGCGGTCGGCGTCACGCTGTCGAAGGAGCAGGCGACCTGGGCGCAGAAGGCGATCGCCGAACAGGGCCTGACCGATCTCGGCGAGGTCCGCCACGGCGACTACCGCGACGTGGCCGAGACCGGGTTCGACGCGGTGTCCTCCATCGGGCTGACCGAGCACATCGGCGTCCACAACTACCCGTCGTACTTCGGCTTCCTGCAGTCGAAGATGCGTCCCGGCGCGCTGCTGCTCAACCACTGCATCACGCGCCACGACAACAGGGCGGGCGCGCCTGCCGGTGGTTTCATCGACCGCTACGTGTTCCCCGACGGGGAACTCACCGGGTCCGGACGGATCATCACCGAGGCGCAGGACGTCGGTCTGGAGGTCGTGCACGAGGAGAACCTGCGCCACCACTACGCGCTGACGCTGCGCGACTGGTGCCGCAACCTCGTTGAGCACTGGGATGAGGCGGTCGAAGAGGTCGGGCTCCCGACCGCCAAGGTGTGGGGCCTCTACATGGCGGGCTCACGGGTGGGCTTCGAAACCAATGTCGTTCAGCTGCACCAGGTTCTCGCGGTCAGGCTCGACGAAGACGGCAACGACGGCGATCTGCCGCTGCGGCCGTGGTGGACGCCCTAGACAGCGACGACGTCGACGGCGGCGCCCAACGCCTGCCGTGACTCGTCGCGGCCGCCGTACGTGGTGGCGGTGACCATGAACAATCTGCGGCCATCGGCGCCGCCGATCTCGCACGCGATCGCGTGCCTACCCGGCGCGTCGATTACGCGCGTCACCTCGCCACCCTCCACCACATGGATGAAGCGATCCGAGACGGGGCTCGCCACCCAGACACCGTCCGCGGCGTCGATGCCGATGCCGTCTGGGTAATCCGGCAAGTCTGCCCACATCCGCCGGTTGCTCAACGAACCGTCGTCAGCCAGGTCGAAGGCGGTGATGCACTTACCCCAACTCTCCGCCACGAGAAGCGTTGAGTGGTCGCCGGTTATCACCATGCCATTCGCCATCCGAAGGTCATCTGCGACCTCGTGGGCTGACCCGTCGGGGTCGACCCGCAACAGTGCGGCGGCTATCGGCGCAGCCCCGCTCCACATGTCGTAGCCGAACTGTCCGACGAACGCATGGCCGTGGCGATCGATGCACATGTCGTTGATGTCGAACGGCGCCAACGAGCTCAGATCCGCGTGGACTGTGAGATCCGAAGCGTCGTAGCGCATTACGGCTCGCCGCGTCATCGACGAGATCAGCAGCGAGCCATCCGGCAGCCAGCCGAGTCCCGACGGATGGTCCACATCAACCACGGTGGAAACCTCGCCGGCTTCGGTGACGGACAAGACGGCGTCGCCGTGCATGTCGGAGACGTAAAGGACACCGTCTCGCCAGCGCGGCCCCTCCAGAAATGCTCGGCCACTGATCAGAGTCGTCGACACGTCGCGGAAGCTTAGCCCCCGTCGATGCGTCGGGCGCCGAGCTCGTTTTGAAGTAGCTCCAGCGCGGCCTCTTCGGGATCGCGCCGAGAAGTCTCCGAGTGGTCGTTGCCCGCCTCCGCCAACATGCTGGCCTCTTCGTCACGCTCAGCCGAGGTGTCCTTGGCGTCCGCCGAAACGGCCGTGCTCACTTCCGACGGCGAGCCCACTTCACAGCGCACCTTCAACGCCATGCCGAGCGCATCCTTCAACGCTTCCTCGACGACCTCGGTGTTGCGTTGCTCGTTGAGCCGCTTGGCCAGCGGAGCCGACTCGTGGTTGAGCACCAGCGTATTGCCATCGAGCGTCCGAACGACGGCGCCGGCGAGCATCACCGCGAGTGAGCGGCTGCGCTCGCGCACCTTGTCCAGCACGGTCGACCACTGCCGTCGCACCGCGGCGGCGTCGGGCTCCCCGGCGATCGGGGTCGCGGGCGCCTCCACCACCGGGTCGGCCGGGGCTCGCACCGGAGGAGGCGACGGCGGAGGAGGCTTGGGCGCGGACTCAATCTTCGGCTCGGGCTTCGGCTTGGGCTCGGGAGCCGGCGTCGGCGCCGAATCCTCCGGCGGTGGCGCGGCGGGCTTCGTCTTGCGGGTGAACTGCTTCGGCGGCCTGGCCGTCTGCGCCGCCGACGGGGCCGCAGCGGTGGCGTCGGCGGGAATCGACATGTCCAGGCGCGTCTCGATGCGTTCGAGCCGTTGCAGCAGGGCCGACTCGGTGTCGCTGGCCGACGGCAGCAGCAGCCGCGCGCAAACCACCTCGAGCAGCAGCCGTGGCGCGGTGGCCCCACGCATCTCGCCGAGACCCGCGTGCACCACCTCTGCGTAGCGCGTCAGCGTCCCCGCACCGAGGCGGCCGGCCTGCTCGCGCATCCGGTCCAGCACGTCGCCCGGCGCGTCGACCACCCCTCGGGCGGCTGCGTCCGGCACCGCCTGAAGCACGATCAGATCCCGGAAGCGTTCGAGCAGATCGGTGGCGAAGCGGCGCGGGTCGTGGCCCGCGTCGATGACCGCCTCGACCGCACCGAACACCGCCGCTGCGTCGCCTGCGGCAAGGGCGTCGACCGCCTCGTCGATCAGTGCGACGTCGGTGGCTCCCAGCAGCGCCAGCGCCCTCGGATAGCCGACCCGATTGCCGTGCGCCCCGGCCAGCAGCTGGTCGAGCACCGACAGGGTGTCGCGGGGCGAGCCGCCGCCGGCCCGGATGACCAGCGGATAGACCGTCTCGTCGACCTCCACCCCCTCCTGCTCGCAGATCCGTTCCAGCAGTGCCCGCATGGTGCGCGGCGCCAGCAGCCGGAACGGATAGTGATGGGTGCGCGAGCGGATGGTCGGCAGCACCTTCTCCGGTTCGGTCGTCGCGAACACGAAGATCAGGTGCTCGGGCGGCTCCTCGACGATTTTCAGCAGCGCGTTGAAGCCCGCGGTGGTCACCATGTGCGCTTCGTCGACGATGAAGATGCGGTACCGCGATTGCGCCGGGGCGTAGAACGCGCGGTCGCGGAGCTCGCGGGTGTCGTCGACACCGCCGTGGCTGGCCGCGTCGAGTTCGACGACGTCGACGCTGCCCGGCCCGTTGGGGGCCAGCGCGACGCACGAGTCGCACACCCCGCACGGCGTCGCCGTCGGGCCCTGGTCGCAGTTCAACGAACGGGCCAGGATCCGCGCAGACGACGTCTTACCGCAGCCGCGCGGACCGGAGAACAGATAGGCGTGGTTGATGCGCCCTGCCGCGAGCGCGGTGGACAGCGGCTCGGTGACGTGCTCCTGCCCGACCACGTCGGCGAATGTTGCCGGTCGGTACTTGCGGTAGAGCGCCACGCTCAGCAGGCTACCGATGCGGTCCGACGATTGAACACCTCAGCTCTTCAGCAGGGCTTCGGTGGCGGCTAGCAGCGCGCAGGTGGCCAGCCCGTCGATGGCTTCCCTCAGGTCGGGCAGCGACGGGAAGGTCGGCGCGATCCGAATGTTCTTGTCCTCCGGATCTTTTCGATATGGGAACGACGCGCCCGCCTCGGTGACGGCGATGCCCGCGTCCTTGGCAAGCGAAACGGTGCGGCGTGCGGTGCCCGGCCACACGTCGAGGTTGACGAAGTAGCCGCCCTTCGGGTCCGTCCACGATGCGATCTTCGACTCCCCGAGCCGGTCGTCGAGGATCTCCTGAACCAGCGCGAACTTCGCGGCAAGCAGTTGCTGATGGCGCTGCATCTGCAGCAGCACACCGTCGGCGTCGCGGAAGAACCGCAGATGCCGCAGCTGGTTCACTTTGTCGGGGCCGATCGACTTCTTGCCGGCGTACTGCAGATACCAGGCGATGTTGGCCAGCGATCCGCCGAAGAAGCTGACGCCGGCACCGGCGAAGGTGATCTTGGATGTCGAGGCGAACACCAGCGGCCGGTTCTGGTTGCCCGCTGCGGCCGCCAGCCCCAGCACGTCGATCTGGCGCACCGAGTCGTGGGTGAGCGTGTGCACCGCGTATGCGTTGTCCCAGAACAGCCGGAAATCGGATGCGGCCGTTTGCATTTGGACGAGCCGGCGCACCGACTCCCATGCGAAGGTGACACCGGTCGGATTGGAGAACACCGGCACGCACCACATCCCCTTGATGGCAGGGTCTGCGGCGACGAGCTCCTCGATCAGATCGACGTCCGGTCCGTCCTCGCGCATCGGGATGTTGATCATCTCGATGCCGAGGCTCTCGGTGATCGCGAAGTGCCGGTCATAGCCGGGCACCGGGCACAGGAACTTGATTCGAGCGCCGTCCTGCTGTTCCTGAATCCATGGCCGCGGCGAATCCACCCCGCCGTGCAGCATCGAATACACCACGACGTCGTGCATCAGCTCGAGGCTGGCGTTGTTGCCCGCGATCAGATTGGCCACCGGAATGCCGAGCAGTTCACCGAAGATCGCGCGCAGCTCGGGCAGACCGTGTAGGCCGCCGTAGTTGCGGGTGTCGGTGCCCTCGCCGTCGCGGTAGTCCTCCCCGGGCAGGCTGAGCAACCCATTCGACAGGTCGAGCTGCGCCGGCGACGGCTTGCCGCGGGTCAGGTCGAGTTTGAGCTGCTTGGCCAGCAGGTCGGCGTAGTTGGCCTGTTGCGACTCGTGCTGGGCCTGCAATTCCTCGCGACCGAGGGACTGAAACGACACCGTGCGCCTTTCACCGTCGAGAGCGGTGGACTCAAAGAAGGGGACCCCGCGCACCCGCCAGAGCCCATTGACCCTTGCTGCCTTCCGGCCCTGGGGGAGTTCACAGGATAGACGCCGCGCGGGGTCCACCGCGAGTGTAATACCCGGGCGGCCAGCGACCCCACGGGCGGCTTCAGGCAGGTCGGTTACCATTGCCCGCGGAGGATTCGCCTAGTGGCCTATGGCGCTCGCCTGGAACGCGGGTTGGGTTAATAGCCCTCGCGGGTTCAAATCCCGCATCCTCCGCACACGGTCCGGGGTGCGACCAGCGGCCATTTGAGAAGCTGGTCGCTCCTTGGCCCAGAAAATCTGAGGAGGAGTATGAGCCGCAAAGTTGCGGTGGCCTGGCACGCGTCGTTTTCGATCGTCGCCGGCATCTTGTACTTCTTTTTCGTCCTGCCGCGCTGGCCGGAGTTGACGGGCGAGACCACCCACACGCTGGGCACGGCCCTGCGCATCGTCACCGGCGCCCTCATCGGGCTGGCTGCGCTGCCGGTGGTGTTCACGCTGTTGCGCACCCGCAGGCCCGAGCTCGGCACTCCACAGCTGGCGTTGTCCCTTCGGACGTCGTCGATCTCGCTGCATGTGTTGGCCGGTGCGCTCATCATCGGGACCGCGATCAGCGAGATCTGGTTCAGTCTGGACAGCGCCGGACGCTGGCTGTTCGGCATCTATGGTGCTGCCGCGGCGATTGCCCTGCTCGGCATTTCCGCGTTCTACCTGGCATACGTGGCCGAGCTGCCGCCGCCACCGCCGAAGCCGTTGAAGCCCAAGGCGGAGAAGCGTCGACGCCGCGGTCGCAAGGCCGCCAAGGAGACCGAGGAGGCCGTCGAGGCCGAGGAGACGGGCGACGCGGAGGAGACCGAGGCCGACGCTGAAGCAGCCGAGGAAGCTCCCTCCGATGAGGAAGCTCCGACCAACGAGGGCGAGAGCGGTGAGCCGTCCGAGACCGAGGAACCGGCGGAATCCGAAGACAAGCCCGCCGAGGTCACGGGCGAGAAGACCGAGGCCGACACGTCCGCCGAGGAGACCGCGTCCGATGAGGACACCTCCGAGAAGGTCGAGGGTTCTATCGACGGGTCTGAGGTAAGCAACGGAGGGCTGCGCAACCGGCGCGCACCTGGGAAGATCAACCTGCGCCGGCGCTGGCGCTCACGCGGCGGCGTCGCCGTCGAGGATTAGGCCCACGTCGACAGGGGAACAACTCATTGCCACGATGTAATGAGATCCCGTTCCCAGCCGAAAGTCTGCATATGGCCCGCTTGCACCTTCATCGCCTGCTGATCGCGCTTGCCACCGCTGTCGCGCTGGTATCGCCGATCCGCCCCGCGATCGCTGCTGCGGCGCCGCTGGACACCGCGATCGCGGCGGTAGAACCCGCCGTCGTCCAGATCGACACGACCATCAACTACCAGCATGCGGTCGGTGCAGGCACCGGCTTCATGCTCAGCCCCGGCGGCGAGGTCCTCACCGCCTTCCACGTCGTGCAGGGCGCCGACGTCGTCACCGCCCACAATGTCGGCACCGGCCAAACCTTTCCGGTCGACCTGGTCGGCTACGACCGCATACACGACATCGCACTGCTACAGCTGCGCGGCGCAGGAGGCCTGCCTACCGCGGCGCTGGGTAATTCGGCACAGGTTGTTGTCGGTGACCCGGCAGTCGCGATAGGCAATGCGAATCCGGGGGGCCCGCCGACACTCGAAGCGGGAACCATCACCCAGCTTGACCGGACGATCGACGCCAAAGACGCGCTGACGGGCAGCTCCAACCCAGTTGAACGGCTTGATCGAGGTGGCCGCCAACGTGCGGGCAGGCGACTCCGGCGGGCCGCTGGTGAACGGCGGCGGGCAGGTAGTCGGTGTAACTGTTGCGGCGACGGTCAACTACCGATTCGCGCCCGCCGGTAAGGGTTTCGCGATCCCGATCAACCAGGCACTGGGCATCGTCGACCAGATCCGGTCACGCGCGCCGTCCGACACAGTGCACATCGGTCCGCCCACACTGCTCGGTGTCGGTGTTTCCGGGGGTGAACAACGCGAAGGGGTGCCGGGTGTCATCGTTCGCGAGGCGTTGCGTGGCGGTCCCGCCGCACAAGCCGGGCTCGTAGACGGAGACGTTCTCACCAGCATCGACGGCGCTCCGACGGATTCGGCAACCACACTGACCAACTTGCTCGACCGGCACTACCCCGGCGATGTCGTCAACCTGACTTGGATCGACGGCAGCGGCCAACAGCGCACCGGCAAGGCGACACTCTCAACCTGACCGCGCCGCGTTCCCTATGCTGAGCGAGTGCCAAACACCACCCCTTATCGGGTCGTCCAGTGGACTACGGGAAATGTCGGGAAAAGCTCGGTTGAGGCGCTCTCGAAGAACCCGACCTACCAGCTCGTCGGGTGCTATGCCTGGTCGAAGGACAAGGCGGGGCGGGACGTCGGCGAGCTGGTCGGACTCGAACCGCTCGGCGTCGCCGCCACCAACGACGTCGACGCGCTGCTGGCGCTGAAGCCGGACTGCGTCGTCTACAACCCGATGTGGATCGACGTCGACGAGTTGGTGCGCATCTTGTCGGCGGGCGTGAACGTGGTGACCTCCGCGTCGTTCATCACCGGCCACAACCTGGGTGCCGGGCGCGACCGGATTGAAGAGGCGTGCAAGCGGGGCGGTTCGACGATGTTCGGATCCGGAGTGAGCCCGGGCTTCGCCGACCTGCTGGCGATTGTTGCGGCGTCGGCCTGCGATCGGGTGGACAAAATCACCATTGCGGAGTCCGCCGACACCACCTTCTACGATTCGCCCGACACCGAGCGCCCGGCGGGCTTCGGGGTACCGATTGACGATCCAAATCTGCAGCCGATGGCCGCGCAGGGAACGGCGGTGTTCGAGGAAGCGGTGCGGCTGGTGGCCGACTCGTTGGGCGTGGAGCTCGACGAGGTCGTATGCGAGGCCGAGTACGCGCAGACCACCGAGGACCTCGACCTCGGCTCGTGGACCATCAAGGCCGGGCACGTGGCGGGCGTGTTCGCCAGCTGGCAGGGCCGCGTCGGCGGCAAGACCGTCGTCGACCTCAACGTGCGGTGGCGAAAAGGCCAGACGCTCGACCCCGACTGGCAACTCGACGGCGACGGCTGGAAGATCACCATCGACGGGCGGCCGACGGTGACCATGCAAATCGGCTTCCTGCCGCCGTCGGACATGATCGAGAACGCCAAGACCATCGAAGACTTCTTCGTGCTCGGCCACATCATGACGGCGATGCCGCCGATTCACGCTATCCCCGCCGTCGTCGCCGCTGCCCCTGGCATCGCGACCTACAACGATCTGCCGCTACCCCAAGCGCGAGGCGTCGTGCCGACGAACAGCTGACCTACGACGAGATAGGACTAGATGCAGGCGCTGCCCTGTACCCAGCCGAACGGGCCCTGGGCGCTGATGCAGGCGTCGATCGGATTCCAGCTCCTGGGGCCGTCCCACCCCCATTCGTCGTTGTGCCCATTGCCGTGTCCATGCCCGTGCCCATCATCTGCTAGCCACTGGGGCCCTGAGATAACGGGAGAGGACGGGGCGGCGTTCGCTACAGGGGCAATTCCAACGGCGGCCAGGGCCAGGCCACCGGCGATTATCGATCCGGCTGCGGCTGCTTTCAGACTTAGCATGAAACTCCTCGGCAAATTATTGTCGTGGTGCTGGCGCCGAAAGGTCAGGCAGTGGTTCACCTGAGGGATACCGTTGGTCCGCCCCGCCGGCCAAAGAGCTTGGTATCTCAGATCTTTCGGTTCGGAAATCACTATAGCGCTGGACGCAACCGGGCATCACCTGGCACCCCCCGAGCCGAGGAATCTTGCCTATGCAAAATATTTTACGGTGCCGATAAATTGTGCTTGACGCTCGCTTGATCACCGGCGCACTGTGAAAACACGTCAAGAAAGGGGGCGGAGTATGACAATGCGTCGAGTTCTTGCGTCATTCACTTTCACTGTTTCGATCACCCTCGGTTGTCTGGCACTCGGCCATCCCGCGATCGCGGGCGCCGAACCCAACGGCGAGTGGGACATCGAGGCCTATGACAACTGCATGAGCAAGACTGTCAGGAACGCCGAATACTGCTGCGTCCTCTCGGGCGGAAGCGTCACCAAGGACGGGTCGTGCGTCGCCCCTGCCGCCGTGGCATCGGATGAACAGACGGGGCCGCACGATCCGGGAGCACCAATCAACGAAGGCATGATGCCGAAGCCGCCGACGGCATTCGAGCTTCCATCTGCATGAGCGCCTAGCGTCGCCCCGCCACCCGCTTCTTCTTTGTGTCGCTGTGCTCGCCGGGGTCACGGTAGGTCGCGCCGTAGCGTGGCACCGTCATCGCACCATTGGTGCGCGCGGCGCCAATGGCATTGCGCAGCGGCCGTGCGAGGCCCGCGAACGAACCCATGTCCAGCACCATCGGCGTCAGCAACCGGTTGTGCACGAAGCCGAACGCGCTGCCGGTCGAGGGATCGGCCCATCCGAGCGTGCCGCCGAGACCGATGTGACCGAATCCCTTCAGCAAACCGGGAATTGGCGACTCGTGATAGCCGAGGTGAAACGGCATCGGAACCACAAGGTTCAAGTCGGGCCACACCTTCGGCTTGCCGATCAGGCCGTCCGCCAGCTCCCGCGACAGGAACACCTCGCCATCGATCACACCGCCGTTGGCGATCGCTGCGTACATCTTGGCCAACCCACGGGCAGTCACCACACCATTGGCGGCGGGTACCTCGCCGTCGAGGAACGGGATGTCGCCCTGCACAAAGGATTTGATGCCGGGGAAGTACATCGAGCCAACAGCGCCGGAGAACGGCAGCCCGGCGACCTTCGGTGCGACGAAGTTGAACACCGGATTGGGCCGTGCGCGCTGCGGGACCAGGATCTGCGCCACCTTGGTCGGCGAACCGGCCGGCGGGCGGCCGAGGTGTATGCCGTCGGTGTTGAGCGGACGCGCCACCTCTTCGCGGATCAGGTCGCGCATACCCAAGCCCGTCACCGATCGGCACAGTCCCGACACCAACCAGCCAAAGGTCAGCGCGTGATACGCCGGCCGTCCCCGCAAGTGGTCGACGGACGCGGCGGCCAACCGCTCCTCCATCAGGTGGTGATCGAGCAAGTCCTCCTTCTTCACGCCCTTGAGGTGGGACAGACCGGACCGGTGCCGCAGCATGTCGCGGACCGTGATGTCCGACTTGCCGTTGGCCCCGAATTCCGGCCAGTAGTCGGCAACCGGGCTGTCATACGACAGCAGACCGCGGTCGACGAGCCGGTGGACCACGGTCGCGGCCACACCCTTCGTCGCGGAGAACACCATCGCGCCGGTATTCGCGACCCATGGCATTTCTCCGGCCCGATCCGACCAGCCCGTCCAGACGTCGACCACCGGTTTGCCGTCGATGTAGACCGATAGGCCCCCTCCGCCGAACCGGCGAGCGGGAAACAGCCCGGCGAAGATGCGGATGACGTTCGCGAACCGAGGGTCGGCGGCTCCTAGCACGCCGCGCGGCAGACCCTCTTCAGCACGAAGAAGCGACGACGTCGTCATAGACCTAACAATGCGGCCGCGCGCACGCACGTAGGTGTGATTCGAAATATTCAGCCACGCCCTGGTGATTCACGAGCCCTGGTCCACCGCGTCGAATACCTCCACCGAATGCTGGAACGGGATGGCGGTGATGCCGACTTCGGTGCCGAACGGGTGGTCGAGACGGTAGACGATGAACAGCAGCAATCCGAGCAGCACAGCGACGGCGCCGGACAGGAGGATGTGGGCACGCGTGCTGTCCAGTCGCAAGAGGGCCGTCATCCCGACGAGGAGAATGCCACCGAAAGCCAGGCCACCCCAGAGCAACCACGAGATTCGCGGTTCGGCGTCCAGTACCCGCGTGTTTCGCTGTGAGGCCAAAACCGTCAGCTGGCCGAGAAACTCCCCGGTGATGGCCGACTTGGCTTCAGGATCCTGCCGGCCGATCACCCGGTACATCTCGGTGATCGCGCCGCGCGCCGTCTCGCTTGTGCCACCGTCGTTCTCGCTCTGGCTCGCCCACTCTGGGCCCTTCACAGCGGCCGTGTAATTGCGCAGGAGGTCCCGCATCTCTTGCTGCTCCGGGGCGGGCATGGCGACGGTTTGGCGGTACATGGTCGCCAGAGTGGACGCCTCGTTGGCGACGTTGGCCTCGGCCGAGGAGAACTGCTCCCACGCGACCACGACAGTGAATCCGAGCAGCGTTCCGTACACCAGCGCGACTGTCGTCACGAAGGGTGAGAGTGTGGAGTTGTACTCTTTGCCGGCCGAATGGCCGAGAACGCGATTCACGAACCAGATTGTTCCGACCGCCAGCAATACCGACGCGGCGACGACCAGGATCAGAACAAGCCAGACATACATGGCCCGAACCCTATCGGCCGCGTAATTCAGCCGATGATCTGCGTGACCGATGCTTGCAGGCGGGCACCCGGCGGACCCTCGAGCGCGACGTCCTGCAACACCCGGGCGTGGCCGCCCTGGACCGTGAGGTCGCCCACCTGTGGCTGACGCCCGCCGGTCACCTGGTACACCACCTGGATCTCTTTGTCCGGCAACGGGTGCATAACAATGTATTTGGGCTCGATGTGGTACTTGTACACACATCCACTCGGCCCGGAGCAGTTCTGATCCGTCACCACCACCCCGATCTGGAATTCGGCCGGAATGGGGACCTGCGGCCGCGGTGGAGGTGGAGGCTGTCGTGAAGACTGCGACGCGGCGGGTGGATTTGCTCTGTACCCGTTGACCAAGGCGATGCTCATGCCGATCCCGGCGACGATCACCGCAAAGGTCGTCGCCAGCGACGCGATCAATCGACGGGCGTTCATCGACCTCCCCCTGCTCCGTGAACCACCATGACCTAGCGCGCTGGCACCCACACCGATTTTGGTGGTAATCCGCTGCGACCGTGGATTCCGGAGGATCGTTGAAAGCGTGCTGATCCAGCGGACAAGAGTCGCAACGGCGGTGCTGGCAATCGAGACCGCCGCGTTGATGGAGTGCGTGCCGGTCGCCGCCGCCGACCCGGTGTGGCCGTTCGCGGGTGCCGAGTCGGCTGCCGCCGCAATCGAAGATCTCGAGGCGCAGGGATACAACGTCCAGATCAATTGGGTCAACGGACACAGCACTCGACCGCTGTCGCAGTGCGCCGTCCCCGCGATCCACAACCCGAATCGGTCGGGGGAGCCTCCCGAGACGTTCACCACCGTCTATGTCGACGTTTCGTGCCCGTCCGATGACTCCGATTTCGGTTTCGGGTTCTGAAATGAAGTATCCGGATACGTACGCGGCTCGACGCGCCTACGCCCATTGTTGACGGCATGCACGAGCAGCTGGCGGGCTACATCGCGGGGCCGGTCAACGCCGAGGATCTCGCCGTCGCTCCCGGCGGGGAGTGGGTGCTGACGTCGGGGATGACGGGCCCGACCGCGCCGCTCGGCCGGCTGTACGCGGTGCGCGTCGAGGACGGCGCCTGCAACGAGATCTTCCCGTACGGCGCCGCCCGCATACTGAACGACCAACGGTTCGTCGCGCAGCCCGATCTCGACCCGTTGAAGTTCAGACCGCACGGCATCGACGTGACGCTGCGGCCCGATGGCCGCACAGAGCTCTATGTCGTGAACCACGGTGGCAGTGAGTCGGTGGAGGTGTTCGACGTCGACCTCGACGGGCCGCGTCCCGCGTTGCGATGGCTCGGCGGTGTGGAGCTGCCGGGCACCGCGGTCGGCAACGCCGTCGCCGCGGTTGATGACGGCTTTGCTGTCAGTACGACCGGAGACCCGCACGGTCGAAGCGCGGTGAGCGTCGAGCAGGCGATGTCAGGCGCCGACACCGGCGGCGTGCTGGAGTGGTCGCGCGCCGGCGGCTGGGTGGCGCTGACCGGCACGCAGATCAACACGGCCAACGGTGTTGCCGTGTCGCCCGACGGCGAATGGGTCTACATCGGCGGGTGGAACTCGCGCTGCATCAAGAGGGTGCGACGCGGGGGCGCAGAACCCGACACCACCACCGTGGCGGTCAACATCATGGTCGACAACCTGACGTGGTCGGCGGCGGGCCGACTGCTGGCCGCCGGGACATACGGCACAAGCGTGGAGGACTTTCTAGCGGGTCACTTCGGCCCCAACCCCCGCCTGGGCATTCCGTCGCGGGTGCTGGGGATCGACCCCGAAACGCTCGCCACCGAAGAGCTCATC
This sequence comes from uncultured Actinomycetota bacterium, assembly GCA_963804905.1. Lineage (GTDB taxonomy): Bacteria > Actinomycetota > Actinomycetes > Mycobacteriales > Mycobacteriaceae > Mycobacterium. Next base: position 252,034 of record CAWDSB010000004.1, read on the forward strand.
GACTACGGGCCGGACACCTTCGGCGCTGCGACCGCCGCGCTGCAGGTCGGCCGGGAGATCTGGGTGGGAACCGCGCGCGATCAGGGACTGGCGCGATTCCGTTTCCCGACGCCAATGAAGAAATAGCGACGGAGACAGGCCCGTCGCCGTGCTCGCGGTCGAACGCATCGTATGCGTCGGCGATGTGGTCGACGGTCGCGTCCGGATGCTCCCGAGCTACCGCTTCGATGGCCGTCCAGGTCTCGTCGCCCAGGCCGATCCAGCGGGAGGGACGTGAACCATGAGCGATCGCACAGTTCAGCGAGTCCTGGAACGCGTCGCGCAGTTCGGTACCTCCGCCCACCATGCTTCAACGCTACGCACGCGAACGCCGTCCGCCCGCAGTGCAGCAAATATTTAGCCCAAACGTCAACACCGGTCAAGGGTGGATGGCCAGCCGACTCTGCGCAACAAAACCTTACTGTTTCGTGGCGTCCAGGACGGGTACAGAACGGCGAGCGACGGGGGGACGGTTTCGATTCGTCGGGGACGGGTTCATTCGTCGCGCTTAAAGAGGACTACAGCCCCTGGTCCTGATTGATCGGTTCGCTGAACCGACCTGAATGAGGAGAAACAATGCGAAAAGCTGTTGCAATTCTTGGCGTGACCGGTGCGCTGACATTCGGTGGGGCAGGTGTGGCACATGCCACGATGCACGAGGGCCCTGTCCCGACGACCACCACCAGCTTGGCTCAGGCCGACACCGATGACGACGGCCACAACACCGGACTGTGGGGGCTCGCCGGCCTACTCGGTCTGCTGGGCCTGCTGGGCCTGAAGCGGCGCAACGAGCGGCCCGTCTCGGGCGCGGCCGCGGAGCGGCCGGCTACGGCAATACGCCGCGCGTCTAGTAACAGCGCTCAGGTTCGGCCCGCCACCTGTTCCACTGGGTGGCGGGCCGATTTGATTTGGTCAGTGCAAACGCCGCTCAGCTGTCGTTCACAGGAGCCGAAGCGTCGGACCCGAATGTCGTCAGTTCTCCATTATCCGACGGCGGAGTGAACTCCACCGCGTTCTGTGAGGAGCTTCTGAAACGCGTAACCATTGGCGCGCGGTCGACGGAATCCGCCAAAGTGATTTCCACCGCGACTGTGAGCATGCGGTTCACGACGTTATGGAGTAAGTGGCCGAGCGCCCTGATTACAGTACAACCCCCTTTGCGGTGTTGATTCCTGTGATTTGCCTCCAAGCAATTTGTCGAGGCTTATATTGAACCCGTCGGCAAGTTGTCGCGCTGATGCGGTGTTACCGTAGCGGTTACATGATTCGTTGAAAGGAGTACGAATTGTGAAGCTGTCGTCGACGAAACTTGTTGTCGGGGTAGGCGCTCTGGCGTTGTCGCTGACTTATGCGGTAGGCGTTGCATTCGCGGACCCAGACGTGAGCTCGATCGTGAATACATCGTGCAGCTATCCGCAAGTCTTGGCTGCGCTGAACTCGCAATCACCCGAACTCGCCGACCAGCTCAACGCCAGCCCGGTGGCGCAGTCGACACTGCAAAGATTCCTCGCCTCGCCGCCGGACGCGCGCCAGCAGACGGTCCAGCAGTTGCAGAACACAACGTGGGGAGGGCAATACACCTTGGTGATGCAGCAGATCGCGAACAGCTGCAACAGCTACTGAGTGCCCCAAGTATTCTGATCGCGTCGTAGAGCGGAAGCTCACCTCGACACCGTGCTCTGCGGGTGATCAGCGTGTTGAGATCCGCACTGATGCTGGCCCTTCTAATGCGGTGCAGTGAATGCTGAGTGCCGGCCCGTACGCCACGGCGTCGCAGGTTCGGCAATGCCAGGAGTGGCCGCCGCCCTGTCCGGTGTCAATCACGTATCGAGTTATCGGGCAAGAACTCGCCCATTTTCTTGCTGCCATGAGGCGAGTCGCGATTTCGCACTCGTCGATACTTCACTACGCGTGTGCCACAGGGCATTTGGGTGTGGGCCTCGTCGGTGCGCGGAGCGTTACCGTGAGAGATGTGACACCTGATCACGCCGAAGGACTGCAGTATCACGTCCTGCCCACTGACGATCCTCTGCGTGCAGCCGCCGGGCTGCCACCGCTGTATGGCAAGCACGAGGGCGGCAGAACCGATGAGGTTCGACATCGAGCGCCGAGAACGCCGCTGTCGGATCTGTCGTGATGAGACGGTGCGCATTGTCGTCAATGAGCTGCTGAACTTGCGGTGCCCCCGCCATCGTGGCGGGTGGCAACAGGAGACGCCGGATCACTTACACCGACATCCTCGGAATGCTGGCGCCCCTCAACGAGGGCGGTGACGAGAGGGACCGGGGTCACCTATGACTCCCTGTGGGTTCACGCCGAGCGTCACTACGACCTACTAGAGGGGATAGCGACCTACTGGAGCGTCCGGATGTACAACGAGCCAGCAGGGCCCGGCTGCCTCGGGAAGATACGTGGCGGTGGCGGTTGGCCCGCGCGGTTGGCAAGGTGGTATTGGGACAGCCCTTACTTCGCAGCCCCGACGCGCTGGTCCGGGCCGATCGCCGCGACGGAGGCCGGGTTGTCCCCCAGGTCGTGCCGCGAACGTGAAGGAGAACATGATGAAGGTTCTGAAAGGGGCGGTAGTGCTATTGATGGCGGTACTGGGCCTGATGGCCGGTGCTTCGGCGCTGGCGTCAGCGGCTCCCGATACGCACGGCGACGTGACTTATCTGCAGCTGCTCGACCAGAACGGCGTGTCCTACCCCAATCCTGAGGCGATGGTCTCTTTCGCTAATGACCTCGTGGACGAACTGAGCGCCTCCCCGCAGAACGACGCCAGTGTGGGCGAGATAGTAAGGACCGGCGAGGAGCAGATTTCTCAGCACGACATGGGAGTGATCATCGCCGCCGCAGTCGTCGCCTACAGACCGTCCCTGATCCCGGTGGTTCGGCACTGGGCCGACAGCGCCGCTGGCTTCCCCTGTGGTTCCGCGGCTGAGGGGGTACTGCGATAGCAGCCGCCCGATCAGCGGACACCCCCGCAGACTCTCACAACAGTCACGCGTCTACCTCCTACATCGGCGGATCCGGCCCGGTCACCGGATACACGTGTTCTTCAGAGGAGCTTCCGCGAGTTGCAGATGTCCGTCTCAAGGTCGCGGCCTAATACCAGACCTCCGCTGCACGCTCAGTCCCTGTCCGCTCTACGGCTCAACCACGACGCGGAACACACGCTTGGACTTGTTCTGCGCCAGCCGGAACGCCTCCACGGCGTCCTCGATCGGGAAACGGTGGGTGATCAGAGTGTCGGTGAGCTCCGGTCGAGCAGCCAGAAGGTCGGCCGCCTCGGCGAAGTCCCGGCGCGATACCTGTTATGTGCGGCCAAGCACTCGTTGCTCAAATAGGTCTGCGCCGGTGGCCACCTCGCCGGTGGCGGCGAAACCGGACGCCACCCGTCGTGCACCAGCAGTCATTGTCATTGCTTCTCGCACCTTCGTGCGTCCGGTGCAGCGGAAGGTAGGACCGTCGTCCGGCGCGGCTGCGGCTCAATCCCGTTGGCCTCCGCGAGGGCGGCTTTCCCATCGGAGACCGGCGCTTGCTGTGTGGGTGCGTGGGAGGCGCTGACAGTAGGCCCTGCCTGGGTCTGAGTGTCGACGGCCCGATTGTTTGCGACTTCTGGCGCGTGGTGTGAGGAACCCTTTTTTGCGCCTACGTCATCCACGAGCGTGTCGACCGATGAAGTCCCCGCCAGCGGAATTGGGGCCGAAGCGGTGGGCGCAATCGGAATGGCCAGGCTGGTTGGTGATACCTGGTCAGCGAAGGCACGCGCGAAGTCGGTGCAGCTCGCGAACCGCTGATCGGGATTTTTCGCCAGCGCCGCAGCAAGCACAGGGTCGAGAGCGGCCAGCTCGGGACGGGTGTCGGCCAGCACGGGTGGCGCGGCGTTGAGGTGACGGCTAATCGCGACCGCCGGATTGGAATGCGGAAACAACTGCAATCCAGTCAGCAGGTGGTAGGCCGTGGCTGCCAGGGCGTACTGGTCGGCACGACCGTCGATCTCATCACCCATCAACTGCTCCGGTGCGGAGTAGGCCACCGTCCCAACGCTCATATTGGTTGAGGTGAGTCCACTGATGTCATCGACGCTGCGCGCAATGCCGAAGTCGGTCAGCAGGATTCGCTGGTCGCCGTCGTCATCGACATGGGTGAGCATGATGTTCGCCGGTTTCACGTCGCGGTGCAGCAAGCCTTGCCTGTGGGCGTAGTCGAGCGCACTTGCCACAGCGGTGATGATCGACAGCGACCACGTCGACTGGCATTCCAGCGGGGTAGCGGTCGGCGAGCAGGCGGCCCGCATCGTTGACCGTCGACGAAGTCCATCGAGAGCCAGAGCTGGCCGTTGTATTCGCCCCGGTCATGCACGCCAACGATGTGGGGGTGATAGAGCGTTGAGGCCAGATCCGCTTCACGGTTGAAGCGGGCGCGGTACTCGGGATCAGCCGACAGGTCCGCTGAAAGTATCTTCAGCGCGTTTCGGCGTGGCAGGCGCGGGTGCTGGATCAGATAGACCTCGCCCATGCCTCCCGAGCCGAGTCGGCGCACGATTCTGAAATCGGCGAAAATCGCGCCGTCATTTAACGGCGTGAGCGCATTTAGCGTCATGAGCGTTGTGTCCTATCAGTCAAAGCGTTTCCATTGCGGCGTCGTGCGGCGAACCGCAGGGTCGGGCAGGGATCGGTTAGGTGCTGGCTGCGACGCCTGTTCGGCGCCAGTCGCCGTGCGGGTCCAGGCCGTCCCAGTCGTCCCAGGTGTCGTGGCGTCTGTCGCGGAGGGCGATGATGCGCCGTCGCAGCTCCAGCAACAAGTTCTCGGTGGAGGCATGAGACAGAGCGTCGGTGGAGGCGTGGGACTAGCGGCGCGGAGGTTGGCGCCGCGCAGTTCGACCACGGTGTCGGTGGGTTCCCCGCCCGCCAGGATGGTGTCGATGCTGCCCGGCGCCCAGGCCAGCTTGTTTTCCAGGATGGCGTAGGTGCCGGGGCTGGCCTTGCGCACGCCGTGCTCGATGTCGGCCAGCGTGCGCACGGTGAACGGCAGACTGTCGGCCAGATCGGTGCGGTTGCGGTAGCCCAGCGCCACGCGCCGACTCACGACGTGGTGGCCGAGCCGTTCCAGGTCGCGTCCGTCCATGGCTCGATCATGACGCATCAGGACGGAAAAGTCGAGCCGCTATGACCATTTAGTTCCATCTGTTGCACGAACCGGCTCCACCAGCGCAATCGTGGTAATCCTCGGCGGACCGATACGCCAGGTCAGCGTTGCGGTAGACACGTTGCGATGCGGTAGCTCTCACCGCTGCCCGCCATCCCCACGTACACCGCCGTCATGCCGCCTCGCCGTCTCCGCTGGTAGTAGGGCTTTAGAGCTGCCAGCACCCCGGATGGCCACGCCCGACAAACCGGGTGGAGAACAACGTGGTGGCGACCGGCGGAAGTTTGCGCTCGCCAGTCTTGCCATCGGTCATGCTGTGAGGCATATCACCGAGAAATTGTTACCATATTGTTGACATTATTGCCGTTAATTTCCTACTGTTGCAGGCACCTAGAACGGCACCGGGCGGGATAGCCCTGGTGACGGTTCCCAGGAGCAAGCAGATGGAGACACCGATGAAACGACTGGCGGGCATCGTCGCCGGTGCAGCCGTGGCGGGCGGCGTTCTGTGTGCGCCGTCTGCACACGCTGACGGCGGGTGGGTGGCTGCTGCCAGCTCTCCCAGCCATGAACAGATGGACTTCGCCTGGGGTATTGACCAGGCCGCCGCCGAGTCTCGGGCACTCGCGCAGTGCGCCCAGCTCCAGAGAGCCAGCGACTGCCGACTGCTTGCCTCGGGTCCGGACTGCTTGGCCGTGGCTTGGGATCGTGACCAGCCAATCAACCACGCTCACGGCGTGTCGGGCGGTGGCCGAGGGGTAGTCGTCCAGGCGGCGATGGCTACTGCTGGTCCGTATGCCAATGACATCGAGTCCCGCTGTAGTTGGGACCCGCACGCGTAGATGAGCAGCGAACAGCCCTGCGCCGGAAACAACGGAAGACAGCGCTGACCGAGGGCCAACCGAACACTCGGCAAACAAAACAAACGAAAAGAAATCCCGAACTATGAAGAAGATCCTCGCTGCCGCCGGTCTCGGCGCAGCAGTCGCCCTCGGCTCCCTGGTGGGCGCCGGAACGGCGAAGCCAGCACTCGATACACGTGTCAACGAGGGCGGCATCTACAACGACCTCGGACCCAGCTGGCGGCCTCGGTCGGCCACGACATCGCCCGCACATCTCCTCGGGCTGGCGATCCGTACCAGGGCGCGAGTACGTCACTACCGTCACGGGCGACGCGGTCTGGCGTACTCGCCGGTCACCGGGGGCATTTACAAGATGCAGTGCGCCCCCGGCTTCATCGCCACTTTCTACGACGGCAGCGTGGTGAACTCGGGGCGCTGCGTCGGCGGTAACAACGCCGTGGTGGTGGTCTGGTGAAAAGGCTGATCGGCGGGGGCCTTACGGCCCTCGCCCTGGCCGGGACGGCGCTCGCCGCACCAACGGCCAGCGCGCTCGCTCCCGGCTGCATGTCACAGCCGTGGGGATTCCTCGGCAGCCAGACCCGGCAGCTCTGCGACGGCCCGATCCAGCCGGACGGGTCATGGATGCGACACCGCATCGTGGGACGGGCCGCGTACTGGTCCTACCCGCATTCGTCCTGCTCGTATGGGTCGTACTCGTCGTCCTGCACCTACGACCCCGGCGGCTATGTGCCGGAGTACGACAGCGACGACGAGTGGCACCCGGTGACACCGGACACGGTGCTGCCCGACGAGCCGGGACACATCGGATGAAGAAGCTGATCGGCGGGGGCCATCTGGCCCTCGCCATCGGCGGCGCCCCTTGGGGTGCGGCCAGCCAAGCCGACACCACTACGCCGCGAACAGCTTTGCTGACCACCGGCGCCGTTGCACGAGGGCGATGCTGGTCGGAGCGGTCTCGACCGCGTGGTGATGGACGACATCTTCGATCGTCGCCAGCTAAGCGCGGACGGCGACCTCTGGCGCGCGGAGATTAGCTGACCGAGCGGCCAACCGACACTCGCCAAACACACAATGAAAATTACGCCGACGAGCCGATCGTGGCCGTACACCAATGAACCATCCTGGCTCGTCACGCATCGCGGCTGCGACGTCACACCAACCCGTTCGGACCGCCGGGGCGAATGGCCAGGTTCGCCTTGCGGCGACTCACTGATCGGCGTCGGTCGATCCATGCTGCCCCTATGAGGCGCTGACTCATGAACAGGACTCAACAAGCCATGGCATAGTCGCTTGGACGCCGACCAGCGAGCGGGGAAGTGAAACCCGACGTGCCCGATGAACTGGGCACCGCCGCGCTATGCGTCATGCCGACCGCCACGCTGTGCCCGGAGTGGGATAACGGCTCGTACCAGAGTGGCGTGTCAGTGGCGCCACGACAAGTCCGTCGAGTTGAGATGAACGAAAACCCAAGAGACACACTATGACTGAGTATCCTGAGGACTGTCCCACGCTGAGCGCAGGGCCGCCGCCCGTGATGTACTCCGACCACGTTTACGACTACCCGTCGTCGGAGCACCACGACTCGTCCCGCCTATCGTGGCCAATCATTGTGACCGTGATCGGGGCCTGCGTCGCGGTGATTGCCGTGGTGATAGCGGCCACGGTGGTGCTCACCTCCCCGACCCGCACGTCCTCGGAACCAGCGACGGTCATCTCTATCGCGACACCGGTAGCACCCTCGACTGTCACTTCGGTGAGCACGGTGACTTCACCCGTACCTGTACCAGTACCGGCGCCCCGCGCCACGGTGACCGCGCCAGCACCGCCGCCGGTAGTAGCGCCGCCGCCGATCCCCGCGTCCACCTGCCCGCAGCGGCTGCGGAGTCAGGCCAACGCCGACTACTCGGTCGTCTCCTCGGAGGCGACGGGCCTGTGGTTTCCGCAGCTGAGTTCCAAGCAGCCCGGACTTGTCGCCGACGGCATCACCTGGGACTGCAACTCGATCCTGGCCGAACACCTTCGGCTCAGGGGGCTCTACGGCGCGAAGCTGTTGTGGTCGGGGGACTGGCCGCACACCTACAGCCACGACGACTACTGGGTCACCGTCGCGGGATACACCTACGACACCGCCGAGGGGGCCAGGCAGTGGTGCCAGGACCACGGTCGTGATGTACCGGAACACTGCTACCCCAGCCAGATTCGATGAGGATCGAACGATGACCAAACTGACTGAGGCCCAACGAGTCTGACGGTGTACGCCGCCAGCGAAGACGACGCACGCCACACACACCACGAAAACTACGCCAACGAGACGATCGTCGAGGTTCACCAATGAGGCACATGAGAAAGGCAATCGGCACGGCGCTGGCCGGGTCCACCCTGGCTGCAGCAGCCATCGTGGCCCCACCCACCGCCAACGCCTCCTACCACACGATCACCTCGATCGTGTACTGGACCGGTGTTGACTGCATTACGGCGCGCTCGCCGCAGTACCCGAACGGGCACTACACCGGGTTTGACACCGTCTGCGGCGGCAGCTCGACTGTCACCTACGGGGCGGTCAGCGGCGAGTACATCGGTGCCGATCCCATGGCGTTCGACCAGACGAGAACCGTCGGCTGCCGAGTCTTCATCGACGGGGTGTTCAGCTACGGCGACTACGCACCCGACGGAGACCACCACGACGTCAACTGCCTGCGCACGCTGTCCTACGACTATCACCCCAACGGGGTGCAGGGAAGGGCGCTCTGAGAAATCGTGGACAACACGGACCGCGAAGAGCGCCGCGCGCTGCTTGAGCAGCGGCGCTCAGCCGTCGCATATCAATTGCGCCGTCTGGCAATCGAATTAACGGACCTCGACCGACAACTTGACGACATCGATCAGTCGGAGGGCCGAGGCACGCCACCCGCGCTCCAGGGCGGAGCACGGCATGAGGTGCCAGCAAAATGCATTCCGAACGTTCAACAATCGACAAGGAGAACTAAATGACTAATGCAATAAAGCCGGGATGGTATCCGGATCCGGAGAGCCGGGGACAGCGCTGGTGGGACGGCCAGGCGTGGGGTCCTCGTGCTCCGCAGGCTCCGGCTTCCGTCCCGTCGTTTGCACCGGCTGCGACATTTCCTCCACAGGAAAAGTCGAGTGGGATCGCCGTGCTCCTCACTGTCCTCTGGCCGGGCGCAGGGCACCTCTACCTCGGCCTGACCCAGAAGGCGATTCCATATTTCGTCGCCAACGCAATCGCCCTGGCGCTGGGGTTAATGCTCTTCATCCTGCTTCCGATCACGATCTTGGTCTGGGTGGTGACCCTTTGCATGACGGTTGGCAGTGTCACTCAGGAGCCAGCCACTGACTGAAGTAGGTGATGCTCTGGCCATAGAGCACCAGGGTGCGGTCGGCCTTGCCTTCGACGCGAAGTCGGCGGTTGAAACTGGCGCGCAGTGATTCCAGCGTCTCGGCGGTCATAGATGCCGAGGTTATCGGGCGAGTGTCTGCCATGCTAGCCGCGCGCTAGACCGGATTCCCCTCATCGTCCCAGTTCGCGGCCACCTTCTTGCTGGGCTGTACGCGCGGCGGCTCGCCCGGCATCTTCGGGTAGCTCGGCGGATACGGCAGATCGCCGAGGCCTCGTTCCTCGTCGGCGCGGACCATGTCCAGCAGCGGCTCGATCGACTGCGCGGCGGCGTCGAGGTCGGCCATCGCGTCGCCCCGTTTCTGCAGTAGGACCGGAACGGTGGCAATCGTGTAGTCGTCGGGATCGGCGTCGCGCAACTCGTCCCACGTCAGCGGCATCGAGACAGTGGCAATCGGGGTCTTGCGCGCCGAGTACGCCGACGCGAAGGTGCGGTCGCGCGCGTTCTGGTTGTAGTCGATGAACAGCCGCTTGCCGCGCTCCTCCTTCCACCACGAGGTGGTGACGGCGTCGGGCGCCCTCCGCTCCACCTCGCGGGCCACCGCGATACCGGCACGCCGAACGGCGATGAAATCCCAGTCCGGCTTGATGCGCAGGTACACGTGCACACCGCGGCCGCCGGATGTCTTCGGGAATCCGACCAGACCGAGCTCATCGAGCAGCGGTTTGAGCACGTCGACGGCGATCGCGCTGGCTTCCTTGAAACCGGTGCCCGGCTGCGGGTCGAGGTCGATGCGCAACTCGTCGGGGTGCTCGGTATCCGTGCAGCGCACCTGCCAAGGGTGAAGGGTTATGGTGCCCATCTGCGCGGCCCAGACAATCGCCGACGGGTGGGTCACCCGCAGGGCGTCGGCGGTCCGGCCGGACGGGAATGTCACGACGCAGGTCTTGAGATAGTCGGGATGCTTTTGCGGCACCCGCTTCTGGTAGATCTCCTCGCCCTCGATGCCGTCGGGGAACCGCTGCAGATGGGTGGGCCGGTCGCGCAGCGCGGTCAACATCGGCCCGGCGGCGACGGCCATGTAGTACTCGACGAGCTTGCGCTTCGTCCCGGCCTTCCCCAGCTTCGGGAAGTACACCTTGTCCGGGCTCGTCAATCGAACCTTTACGCCGTCGACATCGAGTTCTTCTGCAGGCGTTGCCATTTCAGGACTCCAACACGTCGTAGAGGTCATAGTTCACCGGGGCGTCGAGCTGGTCGAAGGTGCAGCTTTCCGGTTCCCGCTCGGGCCGCCAGCGGACGAACTTCACGGCGTGCCGAAATCTCTGGCCGTGCACTGTGTTTCCCTCCATCTGGTCATAGGCCACCTCGCACACCCTCTCCGGTCGCACGGGAATCCAGCGCTTGTCGGCCGCCGAGTTCCACCGGCTCGGCTCGCCGTCGACGGGCTCGTCGCCCTCGCGCAGCGGCTCGAGATCCGCGAGCAGCTTCAACCGGTCCTTGGCGGTGAATGATGCTGCGCCGCCGACCATCTGGAGTTCGCCGTCGCCTCGGTAGAGGCCCAGCAGCATGGAGCCGATGCCTTCACCGCTCTTGTGGATGCGGTAGCCGATGGCCACGCAGTCGGCGTCGCGGGCATGCTTGACCTTGACCATCTCGCGCTTGCCCGGGACGTACTTGCCTTCTAGGCGCTTGGCGATCACACCGTCGAGGCCGGCCCCCTCGAAGGTGGTCAGCCACTGCACACCCTGCTCGGGGTCCTCGGTGGTGCGGGTGACATGGCACCACTGCTTCTCACCTATCGCGTCGGTGAGGGCCTGTCTGCGAATGCGGAACGGCTCACCGAGCAGTGACCGGTCACCGCTGGCCAGCGCGTCGAAGCCGATGAAGTGCGCCGGGGTCTGCTCGGCGAGCATCGTTATGCGGCTGACGGCGGGGTGGATGCGCTGACTCAGCGATTCCCAGTCGAGCCGGATGCGGCCACCGATCTCACGGGGGACGACGACCTCACCGTCGAGCACGCAGCGGGGCGCCACCTCGTCACGCAGCGCGTCAAGCAGCTCGGGAAAGTACCGGCCGAGTTCCTTGCCGTTGCGTGACTGCAGCACAAGCTCGTCGCCGTCGCGGAACACCAGCGCGCGAAAGCCGTCCCATTTCGGCTCGTAGGACCACACCCCCTGCTCGTCGGGCACCTTCACTTGCGCTTTGGCCAGCATGGGCTCGATCGGCGGCTGCACGGGTAGGTCCACGCTTTCCATACTCACGTAGACCCGTGAACGCGGGCAATGTCATCGTCGGCGGCAAGAATGGGTCGATGCAGTTGCCCGTCATGCCGCCGGTGTCTCCGATGCTGTCGAAATCGGTGGCGTCGATCCCGCCTGATGCCTCCTATGAGCCCAAATGGGACGGCTTCAGGTCCATCTGCTTCCGCGATGGCGACGAGGTCGAGCTCGGCAGCCGCAACGAGCGCCCGATGACTCGGTACTTTCCCGAGCTGGTGGCCGCGGTCGTCGACGAGCTGCCCGATCGGTGTGTGATCGACGGCGAGATCATCGTCGCCACCGGCAGCGGGCTGGATTTCGAGGCGCTGCAGCAACGTATTCACCCCGCCGATTCGCGAGTGCGGATGCTCGCGGAACAGACCCCGGCATCGTTCATCGCTTTCGATCTGCTCGCCCTCGGCGACGACGACTACACGCAGCGACCGTTCAGCGAGCGTCGCGCCGCCCTCGTCGACGCGCTGACAGACTCCGGACCGTCGATCCATGTCACACCGGCTACCACTGATCTGGCTACCGCGCAGCGATGGTTCTCCGAGTTCGAGGGGGCGGGCCTCGACGGGATCGTCGCCAAGCCGCTGACCATTCCCTACCAGCCGGACAAGCGCGTCATGTTCAAGATCAAGCACCAGCGGACGGCCGACTGCGTCGTCGCCGGCTACCGGCTGCACAAGTCCGGCGCCGACGCGATCGGCTCACTGTTGCTCGGCCTCTACAAGGACGACGGCACGCTCGCATCCGTCGGCGTCATCGGCGCCTTCCCGATGGCCAGGCGGCGACAGCTGCTGACCGACCTGCGGCCGCTCGTCACCACGTTCGAAGACCACCCGTGGAACTGGGGCGCCCACATGACCGGCGAACGCACGCCTCGCCGAAACGAAGGCTCTCGCTGGAACGCCGGCAAGGACCTGTCGTTCGTTCCGCTGCGACCCGAGCGGGTCGTCGAGGTCCGCTACGACCACATGGAAGGCGAAAGATTCCGCCACACAGCGCAGTTCAACCGCTGGCGTCCCGACCGCAATCCACGTTCATGCACCTATACACAACTGGAGCAGCCGGTCACGTTCACACTCAGCGACATCGTGCCGGGGTTGTGACCCGCGTCACGTCCTGTCACGCCTGGACCCCCTGCGGTGTCTGAAGGGCATGACTGATCACACCGCAACCCCCAAGGTCGTCGTCATCGGCGGCGGCTATGCCGGAACCCTGGCGGCCAACCATCTGCGGATGCGCGGCGACGTCGACATCACCCTCGTGAACCCCCGCCCCAGATTCGTCGAGCGAATCCGGCTGCACAACTTCGTGGCTAGCGCCCGCGACGTCACGGTGGACTACGGCCGGCTGCTCGGCAAGGGTGTGGCTTTGGTAGTCGACAGCGTCACCCGCATCGACACCGCCACTCGCCAAGTGCGGCTCGCGTCGGGCGGAGCGTTGGACTACGACTACGTCATCTACGCGGTCGGCAGCACCGGAACAACGCCCTCGTCTGTGCCCGGTGCGGCCGAATTCGCCTATCCCATAGCAGAACTGGAACTTGCACAGCAGCTGCGCACCGTTATGGACGGGTCGGACCCGAACGCATGGATCACCGTCGTCGGCGGTGGGCTGACCGGCATCGAGACCGCCGCCGAGCTGGCCGAGCAGGGCCGAACGATCACGCTGGTCTGCGGCGGCCGATTGGCTCCCACGTTCTCCGAGCCGGCTCGCAAGTCGATCGCCAAATGGCTGGCCAAGCACGGTGTCACGCTGCTCGAGACCGATGTCGTCGCCGAGGTGCGGCCGGATGCAGTGGTCTTCGCCGACGGTGCCGTGCGTCCGAGCGCGGTCACCATCTGGACCGCCGGCTTCGGCGTGCCGCAGCTGGCTGGCCAAAGCGGCCTGCGCACCGACGCGCAGGGTCGGCTGCTCACCGACGAGGCGCTGACCAGCGTCGACGACAGTCGCATCGTCGCCGCGGGTGACGCGGCCTCCCCGTCGGGTCAGCCGCTGCGGATGAGCTGCTTTGCCGCGGCACCCCTTGGCGTCACGGCCGCCGACACCGTGCTGAGCCGCATCGCGGGAACAGAGCCTGCCGTGCTGGACATGGCATACCTAGGAGCGAGTGTCAGCCTGGGTCGACGGGCCGCCACAGCCCAGTTCACCCGCAAGGACGACTCACCGCTGAACTTTCACATCGGGGGCCGCATGGCGGCTTTCGTCAAGGAGTCGGCCTGCAAGGCCACGGTATGGCTGATCCGGCGCGAGGGCCGCAAGCCCGGCTCCACGGTTTGGCTCAAGGGCGGTCCGCGCCCCGAAGGCCAAGTGCTCGTCTCAGAGCGATCCCACTAGCCGGAGAGGTCGTCGGACCCTTCGCCGCTTGACCTGAAGTCATGTTGAGGTTGCACGCTGGTCCCATGCAACAAGTTCTGACTGATCTGTGGCAAACCCGTACGGACTCACCGTTTCCGGGGCTGACGACCTACGCATTCCTGTGGACGGCCCGCAACGCGCTGTTCTATTCGACCGCCAGCGACGCCGACTTTCCTGACCTCGACGAGCTCGGCGGCGTCGCCGACCAGTTTTGTCACACCGAGACGAGGCCGGCCCGATGCTGGCGAAGATCGCCGATCGGTTCGACTCGTCTCTTCACGCTCCCGTCGCCGAACTGCTTGAGATCGGTCAGCACGCGCACGTCGACGTCCCGCTGGGCAGTCGCCATGTCGATGTCAACCGCGTCGAGGTCATCCCGACGCCGGGGCACTCTCCGGGCAGCAGCTGCTATCTGGTCGACGGAGCCGAGGGCAGGTACCTCTTCACCGGTGACACGATGGTGCTCGGCGCATCCGGCGCAGGGTGGGCCGGTTACATACCCGGCATCGGCGATGCCGATGCCTTGGCGGAAAGCCTGCGACTGCTGCGCACGCTGCGCCCGATGTGGTGATTTCCAGCGCCTTCCAAGGTGACTCGGCCGTTCACTGCATCGAGCCTGGCCGATGGCCAGAGCACGTCGACGAGGCTCTCACCGGACTGTCAGCCGGTTTGACGGCATACTGATCGGGCACTCCTAACGTATGTCCGTTACAGCATTTCAAGACCTGCCGCTTGCCGATCGAGACCGCGAATGGGATGGCGATGCGGCGGAGAAGCGGGTTCGAAAGTGGGCAGACGCCCAGAAAGAACCCAACCAGAAGTACCGCGACGCCCACGTCTGGTACGACAGCGACAACAAGGACAACTTCACTGCCTACAAGCTGCTGATCGCCGATGTCATAAGCGGCAAGCTCGAAGCAGTGCCTCGAGGCGTGATGGCAGCGGGGGCCATCATGAACGGTGCGCGCGGCGGGATCGACATCCCCAAGGACGACATCGATCGGGTGAAAAGCCACCTGGCGAAGTACTACGAGAAGATGGGCGACACGGCGCCCTGGCTGCGCGACTGAGTCGGCTAGATTGCGGGCGTGACCCCAAGCGGCGCGGGCCGGTTCGCCCCCAGCCCGTCGGCAGACCTGCACATCGGCAACCTGCGAACAGCCGCGCTGGCATGGTTGTTCGCCCGTTCCACGGGGCGGCGATTCCTGATGCGGATCGACGATCTCGACGACCGCACCCATGCCGACATCGCCCGCCGCCAGCTCGACGAGCTCGCGGCGATCGGACTGACCTGGGACGGCCGGGTCGAATGGCAGACCGGGCATCCGCAGCGCTATGACGCCGCTGTCGACATGCTGGCCGAACGCGGGTTGCTCTACGAATGCTATTGCAGCAGAAAGGATATTCAGCAAGCACCGCGGGCGCCACACGCCCCGCAGGGTGCCTATCCCGGCACATGCCGTGACCTCACCGACCACGAGCGTGAGACCCGCCGCCGAGAGACAGGCCGGCCACCGGCGCTTCGGCTAAAGACCGACGCGATCACCTACACCGTCCACGATGTGCTGCACGGCGAATACACCGGGATCGTCGACGATTTCGTCGTCCGCCGCGGCGACGGTGTGGCCGCGTACAACCTCGCGGTCGTCGTGGACGATGCGGCACAGGGCATCGACCAAGTGGTGCGCGGCGACGACCTGTTGGCGTCGTCGCCTCGCCAGGCCTACCTCGCGAATCTCCTGGGGTATCCGGAGCCGACGTATGCGCATGTCGCCCTCGTGCTCAACGAGGACGGGGCACGGCTGGCCAAACGCGACGGCGCGGTGACGCTCGCGGAGATCGGCTCGAAAAATGCTGTCGCGCAGATCGCTTCGTCGTTGAGCTACTCAGCAACCGATGTCGAGCAGATGCTCGCGGAGTTCGACCCGGCCAAGCTGCCGCGGCAACCCTGGATCTACCGTCCCTAGGGCGACGGCGCGACAGGTGAGCGGCCGGACCCGAGCGGCATAGATACCGCCCGTCTGAGCAGAACCCTTGGGCACAGGCCATCTCCTTGCTAACGTCCGCCGGTGCCCTATCTACGAAGAACGGTCCGGGTGGTGTTGCTGATAAGCACCCTGCTGCTGCTGGCGGCGTGCGGTTCGTCGGACGGCAACGGCGAAAACGCCGTGAAGTCGTCGGGCGTGTTGCGGGTCGGCACGGAGGGCGTCTACGCGCCGTTCAGTTACCACGGCGCCAACGGCGAACTGGTGGGCTATGACGTCGACGTCGCTAAAGCTGTCGGCGAAAAGCTCGGCGTCAGAGTCGAATTCGTCGAGACGCCGTGGGACGCCATGTTTGCGGCCCTTGAGGCCAATCGCTTCGACGTCGTCGCCAACGAGGTAACGATCAACGCGGAGCGCACGGCCAAGTACGACCTGTCCAAGCCGTACTCGGTCGGCGAGGGCGTGATCGTCACCCGCGCCGACGACGACTCGATCAGGTCACTGGCCGACCTGAACGGCAAGGTGGCCGCCGAGAACGCGACGAGCAACTGGTCGGAGGTGGCCCGGAAGGCCGGGGCACGCGTGGAGGCCGTCGAGGGTTTCACCCAGGCCATCAAGCTGCTCAACCAGGGTCGGGTCAACGTCGTGGTCAACGACAGCATCGCGGTATACGCCTACCTCGCCGAGACCGGCGACAAGACCGTCAAGATCGCCGGAAACGTCGGCGAGAAAAGCGAGCAGGGATTCGCGGCCCGCAAGAACAGCGGGCTGTTGCCCGACCTGAACAAGGCCCTCGACGAATTGCGAGCCGACGGCACGCTGGCAGGCATCTCCCAGAGGTATCTCAAGGCCAACGCGTCGGGCGGGCCCGACGCAACGCCTGCGCCCGACGCGTACCAGTCGACGTGGCAGCTTGTTCTGCACAGCCTTGGGCCGCTGGCGAAAGCGGCGATCACCAAAACGATTCCGCTCACCGTGATCAGCTTCGTGATCGGTATCGTCATCGCGCTGGCAATCGCGCTGGCCCGGCTGTCGCCGAACGTGGTTCTGACCAACATCGCCCGGTTCTACATCTCGGTCATCCGCGGAACTCCACTGCTGGTGCAGCTGTTCATCGTGTTCTATGCGTTGCCCGAGTTGGGGGTGAAGATCGACCCGTGGCCGGCGGCGATCATCGCGTTCTCCCTGAACGTCGGGGGCTATGCCGCCGAGATCATCCGGTCGGCGATTCAGAGCATCCCCAAGGGCCAGTGGGAGGCGGCCGAGACGATCGGCATGCGCTACTCGACGACGCTGCAGCGGATCGTCCTGCCGCAAGCGGCGCGCGTGGCGGTGCCGCCGCTGTCCAACACATTGATATCCCTGCTGAAGGACACGTCGCTGGCGTCGACGATTTTGGTCACCGAGTTGCTACGGCAAGCGCAGATCATCGCGGCACCGAAGTTCGAGTTCTTGGCTTTGTACGTCACGGCCGCGGTCTACTACTGGGTCATCTGCCTGGTGCTCTCGTTCGGCCAGAGTCGCATTGAACGTCGGCTGGAAAGGTATGTGGCGCGATGACGGAGCCTCGTGAAGACAGGATCGAAGCCGTTGGGGTGCACAAGGCCTTCGGGGACAACGAAGTGCTCAAGGGTGTTTCGTTCACGGTTCGACAGGGTTCGGCGACAACCATCATCGGCCCGTCGGGTTCGGGGAAGACGACGCTGCTTCGAGCGCTCAACGCCCTCGATCCGCCCGATGCAGGGGTGATTCGGGTCGGCGAGGTCGAACTCGACTTCTCCAAGCCGGTTTCCAAAGATCAGCTGCGCCGATATCGCGCCCAGAGCGGCTTTGTGTTCCAGTCGCACAACCTCTTTCCGCACAAGACGGTGCTGGAGAACATCACCGAAGGCCCGGTGGTCGTGCAGAAGCGGCCGAAGGACGAGGCGGAAGCCGAGGCCGTTGAGTTATTGACCCAGGTCGGCCTGGCCGAGAAGCGTGACCAGTACCCGTTCCAGTTGTCCGGTGGACAACAGCAGCGGGTCGGGATTGCCCGCGCGTTGGCGCTCAAACCGAAGGTGGTGCTGTTCGACGAGCCGACCTCCGCACTGGACCCCGAACTCGTCGGCGAAGTGCTGTCGGTGATCAAGGACCTGGCCGTCGAGGGCTGGACGCTGGTGATCGTTACGCACGAAATCCAGTTCGCCAGGCAGGTTTCCGATCAAGTGCTGTTCACCGACGGCGGCGTCATCCTGGAGAAGGGGGCGCCAGCCGAGGTGATCGCGAACCCCAAGGAGGAGCGGACGCGACAGTTCCTGGAGCGAATTCTCAACCCCTTGTAGCGTCGAAGCTTCGACGAAGAACCTAGAGCGTGAGCGTGCGCAAGCTACGGTGTTTCTCCGGCGTGTTTGCCGCAGACACGCACTCTCGCGAGAGAATTAGACATCAGGTGCGACAGGAGATCTCCATGCTGTCGGATTCCCTGGCCGGGAAGTTAACGCTCACATAGCCGTTGGCCGGGTCACGCATGTAGTCGAGGTAGGGCCGCAGATCGGGCATGCTGGTGTTGTCCGCGACCACCAGTGCCCCCGGCGCCAGCCGGGGCTCGAGCAGCTCGAGCACCTGCATGTAGAGGTCCTTCCACCCGTCGAGCAGCACGAACTCGACAGGTCCTTCGACCGACGCCAAGGTCTGAAGCGCATCACCCTGCAGCACGGTGATCAGGTCGTCGAGTCCGGCGTCGGCGAAGTTGCGGGTGGCCGCCACGACCTTGTCCGCGCTGAGCTCTGTGGTCACCACCCGACCCGATCCGTTGTCACGCACAGCCGACGCGAGGTGGATCGCCGAGATTCCCAGCGACATGCCGAACTCCACCACGGTTGTCGGACGCGACGCCCGCACCAGCGAGTAGAGGAGACGGCCCGCATCCGCGGTGACCGGTAGGTAGAACTCGCTCAACGCGTCGGCGCGCTCCTGCGCACTGGACTCGGCGGGCACCGCGTTGTTGGCCATCATTTCGCCCAGCTTGGGCCATTGCGCGTTGGCCTCGGCGAACATCCGGTCGAGGGTGGCGGAGACGCGCGAATCAAGCAAGGTGGAAGTCATACCCACGAAGGTAGTCCACACTGTGCAGATGCCTGTTCTGCATATCGAGCATGAGATCAGCGACCTGGCGACCTGGCTCGACGCGTTCCAGAGGTTCGCGCCCGCGCGTGAGGCGGCCGGCGTCACACAGACCGACGTGTACCAGCCGAGCGACGACCCGAACTACATCGTCATCAATCTTCGATTCGAGAACGCTGATGCGGCAGCTAATTTCCGTAACTTTCTGATCGAGCGGATCTGGTCGTCACAGGATGCGGCGCCTGCCTTGGTCGGTGTGCCGATAGCCCGCGTCCTGACAGAAGTGAAGTTCTAGACCGTCACCGACAGCGTGGACATCCCGCGCAACGTCAAGTTCTGCTTGTACTGCGGCTCGCCGTCGATCCTTGCGTGAGGGAACCTCGCCGTTACCGCAGACAGCGCGACGGCCGCTTCCAGGCGCGCCAACGGCGCGCCCAGACAGAAGTGCGGCCCCTTACCGAACCCCAAGTGTCGGATCGACTCTCGACCGGGATCGAATTCGGCGGGCCGGTCGAATGCCGCAGGGTCGTGGTGCGCGGCGGCCAGCAGCAACATCATGGTGTCACCCTTGACGACGGTGGTATCACCAATTGTGATGTCGTCGGCCGCAATTCGACCCATCAGCTGTACGGGCGGGTCGTAGCGCAGCGTCTCCTCGACCACGGCCGACACCCGCGACGGGTCGTTGCTGAGCGCCTCCCACTGTGACCGATGGCGCAGCATCGCCAGAATCGCGTTGGCGATCAGGTTGACCGTCGTCTCATGGCCTGCGATCAGAAGCAGATTGCACGTCGCGATGACCTCGTCCTCGGTGAGCTGATCGCCGGACTCCTCGACGTGGATCAACGCCGACATCAGATCCTCACCCGGGTGAGAGCGACGCCGGGTGATCAGGTCGCGCAGGTACTCGCGCAGCCACAGCCCGGCCTGCAGCTGGCTCTCGAAGCCGTCGGCCGCCTCACCGGTGACGGTGATGAAGGGGTCGAGCGCCTGAGCGAGGAGTGCGGACGCCCGGCTGAACTCTGGCTCGTCCTCCAGCGGCACGCCGAGCAGGCGGCAGATCACCGCGACAGGAAGCGGGTGGGCAAGATCGGCGATGACATCGAAGTGGCGCTGCTCGGCGACCTTGCCCAGCAGCGCATCGACCAATGCGGTGATGTCGGGTTCCAACGCCTTGACGACTTTCGGCACGAACGCCTTGCTGACCAGCTTGCGTAACCGCGTGTGGTCGGGCGGATCGAGAAACAGGAACCCGGGCTGGCCGAGCGGCCTCGGTTCGTTTCCGGCCGCGATTTCCCGCTGCGCGACAGTGGACTTGAGCCGGTCGCTGGCCGACGACGGGTGCCGAAGCACCTCGTCGCAGTCCCGGTACGACGCGAACACGGTGAGGTTGAACTCGGGAAGAAGCAGGGGACCGCGCTCGCGAATCTCGTCATAGGCGGGATACGGGTCGGCCCGGTTCGACGGGTCGAGAAGCCGGCCCAGCAGTTCCTGCGCCCGCTCGGTGGAGGTCATATTCTTATTGTGCACACGTCAAAGAACAGCGCATGTCACGTTCGGTAATACCGGCCGAGAACATGCGACCGCAGCTCGTCGAACTCGCCGCCCCTGATCGCCGCGCGGATCTGGTCGACAAGCCTGATGACGAATCTCTGGTTGTGGATCGTGCACAGGGTCGCGGCCAGGATCTCCTTGGCCTTGAACAGGTGATGGATGTAGGCGCGGGTGTAATGGGCGCAGGTGTAACAGTCGCATTCGGCGTCGATCGGTGTGAAGTCGCGACGGTAGCGGGCGCCGGTGATGTTGTAGCGACCGCTCGCCGAATACACCGCGGCGTTGCGCGCGACGCGCGACGGCGACACACAGTCGAACGTGTCCGCTCCTGCGGCGACCGCGTCGAACAGGTCGTCGGGCTCGCTGATCCCCAACAGATGCCGCGGCTTGTCGGCGGGCAGTTCGCTGCTGACCCAGCCGACGATGGTGGCCAGATTCTGCTTCTCCAGCGCACCACCGATGCCGAAGCCGTCGAAGCCACGACCGTCGTCGTCGACGATGGAAACCAGCCCGCGCGCCGCCTCCCGCCGCAGGTCCTCGTACTGGGCGCCCTGCACGACGCCGAACAGCGCCTGGGGCTGCCGGCCCGGATCAGCGGCGGTCAGCCTGCGATGTTCGGCAAGGCAGCGCACCGCCCAGCGATGGGTGCGCTGAACCGATTCCTCCTGGTAGCCGCGGGTGTTCACCAGGGTGGTCAGTTCGTCGAACGCGAAAATGATGTCCGCGCCGAGCTGGTGCTGGATGCGGATCGACGCCTCGGGCGTGAATCGGTGCGTGGACCCGTCCAGGTGCGACGTGAAGGTCACGCCGTCGTCGTCGACCCGGGCCAGCCGTTCCTTGCCCTCGGCGATGATGTCGTCGGCCTGGACCCGTTCGGTGTCCATCGCAAGTACCTTGCGGAAACCGGCACCCAGCGACAGCACTTGGAACCCGCCGCTGTCGGTGAAGGTGGGACCCGGCCAGTTCATGAATGCGCCCAGTCCACCGGCCTCCTCGACGATGTCGGCACCGGGCTGCAGGTACAGATGGTAGGCGTTGGCCAAAACAGCCTGAGCGCCAAGATCTTTCATGGCTTCGGGAATGACGGCCTTCACTGTGGCCTGGGTGCCGACCGCGATGAATGCCGGGGTGTGGATGTCGCCGTGCGGGGTTCGGATGACGCCGGCGCGCCCGAGCCGCCCCGGAAGCTCCGCTTCGACACTGAATGACGGCTGTACCACGACGTGTATTCAATCAATCGAGAGCGGTCGGTGTCCTGCTAGCTAACAGCTAGGTCCTGTACAGGCGAATTTCGCGCAATCTCAAGACCGCTGGTGGGTGGCACCCCATACTCTGTGGGACGGTCCGCCGATCTTGACGGTCCGCGACAACAAAAGGAGCACAGTGGTGAAGCGTGGGTTCGTGGTCGCCGTAGGCGGCGCGGCGATTGTGATCGCCGGACTGTCCGGCTGTTCATCGGAGAAGAAGTCGGAGACCTCAGGAGAAACGTCCTCAGCTGCCTCAGCACAGGGCAAGAGCACGGTCACGATCGACGGCAAAGACCAGGCTGTCCAGGGCACGGTCGTCTGCAGCACGATGGGCGATAACGTCAACATCGCGATCGGCGACGCCACGACCGGCATCGGTGCGGTCGTCGGCACGGGCGACAGCCCGGCCGTGCATTCGGTCGGCCTCGGCAACGTCAGCGGTGTCACGCTGGGCTTCCAGGAGAACGCCGGTCAGGGCGACGCCAAGGCCGAAAAGGACGGCAGCACCTACAAGATCTCCGGGCACGCGGTGGGCGTCGACATGGCCAACCCGCTGCAGCCGGTGAACAAGCCGTTCGAAATCGAGGTCAGCTGCCCGTAGCCAGCTACCGAACCGTTCGACACACGGCGGCGGCGTCCTCTTGGGGGCGCCGCCGTTGTCGTAGAGGAAGTACTCATGCCCGACAGGCCGTCTGCAACCGGTGTGGTCCTCATGCACCCGCTGCCCGAGGAGGGATTGCGAGCCTGGGTCGACCGCATAACCGACGTCGCGCGGTCGCTGGCAGGGTTTCAGGCGTTGCGCATGGCGGCGACCGATGGTGGCCTGCAGCCCGCGGTCGCTGTCACGTTCGGCACCGCCGATCAGCTGCACGCCTGCCTGGACTCCGAAGCATGGGCCGCAGCGCTGGCTGACGGCAATACCGATGGGGTCCTGCGGAAGTCGTCGGATCTGGTGATCGTTGAAGGCCACCGCCTGCCACCGGGCACCGCCGCATTCCGGTATGACGTGATCGACAGCGCCAGAGCCGAATTCATAGCGGCCATGACACAACTAGTGACGTCGACGGCGAAGTATCCCGGGTACCTGGGCACCGTGCTGTTGCCGTCGGCGCCACAGGCCGGCGTCGGCGAGTGGACCGCGATCCTGATGTTCCGCACCGACGATCAGTTGGCCGCGTGGGTGACTTCCGATGAGCGGGCCCGCAGGCTCGCGGAGTTGCGACCCCTCTTGAGGAAAGACTTCGTCACTTTGTCGGTGGACGCACCCTTCGGCTCGATTGTGCGCATCGACCATGGCCGCACCAGTGTGACGCCGCGGTGGAAGACGGCGATGGTCATCCTGTTGGTGTTGTACCCGACGGTGATGATGCTCTCGCGCTTCGTCGGACCGGTCCTGCGGGACTGGGGCACGGCGCCGTGGCTGTCGGTATGGCTGAGCCAGATCGTCAGCGTCGCCGTCCTGACCTTTGCCCTGATGCCGCTCGCCACGAAGTCGTTCACCCGTTGGCTGGATCCGGTTGACGGGGCAGGCGTGCGGGTGTCGGTGATCGGCGCGATTGTCGTCGTCGCGGTCTACGCGGCGACGATGTGGCTATTCGCCAACGTGGACTGGCTGGGCTTCTGGACCCACTGACGGTATGTAAAAGTGGAAATATGAGCGCACGCCAGATAGCCGGTTTGTTTGGTGTTGCGGCCGTGACGACCGGGGCGCTGCTGTGCGCACTGACCCCGCCCGCGTCCGCCGCGCCGTGCCCCGACGTCGAGGTGGTGTTCGCCCGCGGCACCTTCGAACCGCCCGGTGTGGGCGGGATCGGGAAGTCGTTCGTCGATTCGGTGCGCACGCAGGCCGCAGGCAAGACGGTTTCGGTGTATCCGGTCAACTATCCCGCCAGCACCGACTTCCCGACAGCGGTCCAGGGCATCAGGGATGCGGCCAATCACATCGAAGCGACGGCGGCCAGTTGTCCCGACACGAAGATCGTCCTCGGCGGATTCTCCCAGGGCGCGGCCGTCGCGGGCTTCGTCACATCGGAAGCCGTCCCGAGCGGGGCATCCGCGGAGGACGTCCCTGATCCGATGCCGCCCGAGGTGGCCAACCACGTCGCTGCGGTCGCACTCTTCGGGAAGCCGTCGCCGCGGTTCATGAAGATGATCGACACGCCACCCGTGGAAATCGGTGCGCTCTATGCGCCGAAGACCATCGACCTGTGCGTGTCCAACGACCCGATATGCGCAGACAAGGGCGACGGAGCGAACCACAACCTCTACAACGTGAACGGCATGACCACCCAGGCGGCGAGCTTCGCGGTCGGTCGGATCTAGCCGTAGAGCCTCGTCCGGTACGAGGCGAAAACGCGGCCGCCGAGGAGCTTCAGGGTGATGCGAAGCGGCAGCGGTACCGCCTCGATGAAGCGGCGCTGCTCGTCGGGCGTTCCGTCTCGCAGCAGGAAGCCGGCATAGGCCAGCGCGAAGTGGATAACCCAGCGCCCAGCCGATGCCCTAACGGGCACGCCCTCGGCCCCAATCAAGTGTTCGTCGGTCACGTTGGCCGCCTCGGCCACGGCGGTGGACTCCTGCCGCGCCGCGACCACTACCGTTCCGCGGTCTCCGACTGCTTGACGAGGGTGAACTGCCCCAATTCGCTGATGCCCCGCTGGAAGAAATCGCTGCAGCCGACGAGATACTTCATGTACCGCTGGTACACCTCTTCGGAGGTCGCGGCGACCGCCGCGTCGTGATGCGCTTCCAACGACGCGGCCCAGGTGTCGAGCGTGCGGACGTAATGCTCGGTCAGCAGCTGCGTGCGTTCCACCACGAATCCGGCCTTCGCGGACAGCTCGATGATGTCTTCGTCGCACGGGATCGAGCCGCCCGGGAAGATCTCTTTGGCGATGAACCGCATGAACCTGCAGGTCGGTCATGGTGATCGGGATGCCCATCTCGGGCCAGCGCTTCAGTGGGTGACCCATAATCGTCTGCAGCACCATCCGTCCACCGCTGGGCAGGATGCGCTCGCACGTCTCGAAGTATGCCTGGTAACGCTCCTTAGGGAACGCCTCGAACGCCTCGACGCTGACGATGCGGTCGACGGGCTCATCGAACTGCTCCCATCCGCGGAGTAGCACACGCCGGGTGCGGTCGGTGTCCAGCCCGTCGAGTAGCTGCTGGCCGAACGCGCTCTGGTTGCGGCTCAGCGTCAGTCCGACGACGTTGACGTCGTAGTGCTCCACCGCCCGATGCATCACCGATCCCCAGCCGCAGCCGACGTCCAGCAGTGTCATGCCCGGCTGCAGGTCCAGCTTGCCGAGGGCCAAGTCGATCTTGGCCATCTGCGCTTCTTCGAGCGACATCTCAGGCCGCTCGTAGAACGCGCAACTGTAGGTTCGCGAGGGATCCTGGAAGGTGCCGAAGAAGTCGTCGGAGAGGTCGTAGTGCGCTTGGACCTCTTCGAAGTGTGGCTGCATGTCCGTCGACGTATCTGTGTCGTCCACCGTGCTCACGACCATCTCCACTTAACCCTCGTCCGAGAATCTCGGACTTCGATCGGCTGCGTGCTCATCCCATTAGTATCCGTTGAACGTAAATTACTACACCGCTTCGAGTCAGGCCTTCTCGCAAGTGAACTGGCAGACGTCGGTGTAGCCCTGGCGGAACAGGTCGGCGCATCCGGTCAGGTACTTCATGAACCGCTCGTAGACCTCCTCGGATGTAATCGCGATGGCCTCGTCCTTGTTGGCCTCAAGATTGGCCGCCCAGGTGTCCAGCGTGCGGGTGTAGTGCGGCTGCAGGTGCTGTTGCAGGGTGACCTTGAACCCGGCCTTGACGGCGTGCTCCTCGACTTGCGCGGCGAGCGGCAAACGACCGCCGGGGTAGATCTCGTCCATGATGAACTTGATGAAGCGCACCCGCGACATCGTCAGCGGCAGCTTCTTGGCTTTGATCTCCTCGTCGCTCGGAATGATGATGCTGTGTAGCAACATCACTCCGTCGTCGGGCATCAGGGTGAACGTCTTCTTGAAGTAGTCGTCATACTTGTTGAAGCCGAAGTGCTCGAAGGCGCCGATCGACACCACCCGGTCCACGGGCTCGTCGAACTCCTCCCACGGCTGCAGCCGCACCTCCATGTGCCTCGAGCTCTTCGAGTTCGCGAACCAGTGGTCCTCGATGTGCTGCTTCTGGTTCTCGGACAGGGTCAGGCCGATGACGTTCACGTCGTACTTCTCGACGGCCCGCATGATCGTGGAGCCCCACCCGCAGCCGATGTCGAGCAGTGTCATGCCCGGCTTCAAACCCAACTTTCCGAGGGCGAGGTCGACCTTGGCCATCTGCGCTTCCTCGAGCGACATGTCGTCACGCTCGAAGTAGGCGCAGCTGTAGGTCTGCGTCGGGTCCTGCCACAGTTTGAAGAAGTCGTTCGAGATGTCGTAGTGGAACTGGACTTCCTTCTTGTCCGAACCGCGCGTCTGCGCCGCGGACTTCGCCAGCCACTGAGATTGCGCCTTGGGCGGGTTCTGGCGCGACGATGTCGTGTCACCTGGGGAATTCATTCATCCAACCTGTCGGCAGTTGTTTTACGCGGTCGTGCCAACCGGCCTCTGCTTCACCGAGCCAGCATCCCGACTTTACCCGTGTCACCCCGAAAGGGTTTCTCCTGTCCGCACGCCTGACAGCGCCGGTCGGCATGCTGATGTGCGGTACCTCTCCGGCAGCGAGCTGGCTATCGCCCTGGCCGCGAAGCTCCGGGAGGACGCAGCCGAAGCCGCCGCTGGAGATCCTCATGCGGTGCGACGTCGGGCCACTCGGCGCTGGCCCCAGCTCTCTCGCTGCCCAGGTCCATCGGCGACACGTTACCCAACTCCGCGCTCTCCTCCTGAACTGTCGGTACATGGCTGGTGCATTCGTCACTCGACAGTGACATACAACTGTCGGAAATCGGAGTGTCGCCAGTGCAATCACCCTTGCCCGAGCCGCCACAAATCGGACACCGCCAATCAACGAGTCAGAGTCTCGAACATCGAAACCATTGCCCGACACCACGGAGCCCCGCCGGCTACTGCAGCTAATGGGAATCGAACAGCGAGCCTTCGATCGATAGTCCCCTGTTCGAGGGACCCTGTTCCCGAGCCGCCGGTTGGTGAGCGTCGTTGGCAGCTGAAGCGATGGTCGACTTCTAACGCTAGATCACGCCCCGGCTGGTTGGTGAGGGTTCCTATAGCACTGATGGGGTGTCGTGCCGTTGAGCACTGAGCCATTAGCTTGTTGCCGGGCGCCCTTGGGCTCGACCATGTTCGATGACCACTGAGGAGGCGCTAGGTAATCTTTGTCGGCCACGATTGGGCGGAGGATCACCACGACGTCCACCTGATGGATGAGTCCGGGGCCCGGCTGGTCTCGCGTCGGTTACCGGAAGGACTTGCCGGAATCGGGAGTTCCATCAGCTCGTGGCCCGACACGCCGATGAACCTGACCAGGTCGTGATCGGGATCGAAACCGACCGCGGGTTGTGGGTCGAGGCGCTCGACGCGGCCGGCTATCAGGTGTATGCGATCAACCCGCTGGCGGCCGCCCGCTACCGCGACCGCCACCACGTATCGGGGGCCAAGTCCGATGCCGGGGACGCCAAACTCTTGGCTGATCTGGTGCGCACCGACCGGCACAACCACCGCCGGGTCGCCGGCGACTCCGCTGATGCTGAGGCGGTCAAAGTGCTAGCCCGGGCACATCAGAATCTGATCTGGACCCGCAACCGGCACACCAACGCGCTGCGCTCGGCTCTGCGGGAGTACTACCCGGGCGCGCTGGAGGCATTCGACGATCTACACCATCGTGACGCGCTGGCTGTTTTGGGGCGCGCTCCCACCCCCATGCAGGCGGCAAACCTGAGTTGTCGAAGATCCGTCTGCACTCAAAGCCGCTGGGCGACAACGCAACCTCGACGCCCGCGCTCAGGAACTACGCCGGAACATCACCGCTGACCGTCGCCTCAGGCAAGAAACGCGCCGTACTGGCCCGCCATGTCCGCAACCGCAGGCTCTACGATGCGATCGACCAATGGGCATTCTGCGCACTCAAGGTCAGCGCCGGCGCTCGCCTGTACTACGACCAACGCCGCAATGCCGGCGACCTGCACCACCAAGCACTCCGCGCACTCGGCAACCGGCTCGTAGGCATCCTCCACGGATGCCTACGCCACCAAACCCACTACAACGAACACAAAGCCTGGGCACACCGCCAAATCAACCCCGATATCCAAGCCGCTTGACAACTTACGAACCTGGGATGTCTAGCGCACTTGCATCCGCTGGCGTCAACGTGTTAGCGCTGCGAGAATGCTCGGCCATAAGGACCCGAGCGTGACGTCAGTAGGGACGTGCGATTGGTGGTTGGGACACACGCGCACGACCACCATATCAGCGGGCTGTCACGGATACTTGACGAATGCAGTGCCGCAACGTTTGTGTGCTCTTCCGCGTTGACGTCGGAGGAGTTTGTTGCAGGCGTCCTCGAAGCTGATGCAGACATCGAAGCGTTGTTTCGCAAGTCAATCCGCTCCGAGTGCAGGAGAATCTGCGACATCCTCGACAAGCGCGATCCGGGTGCGGCGAAGTATACCTTCGAACAAAGACTGCTTTGGCCACGCGACGCGTCGGCGAGAGCGCCGGGGGCGCCGGTCACCGCTTTGTCACCGTCGGATCATGCCATCAGGAAAGCGATTGAGAAGCTCGCAGCTGGCCTCGCGAAAGCCGGCGATAGACGTCGATTAGTTTCGGCGGATCCGAACGAATTCGCCGTTGCGCTCTCCGTAACGGTCGGGGAAATAGCAATGCTGTTGGGCGCAGAACTGGAACGGGCCCACAAGGGTGTGGATGGGGTACTGTCCTGGCGACATCAGGCCCGACACCCTTGCATCGGTCTTCAAGATCCCCCACCACGGCTCGGAAAATGCCCACCACGAAGATGTTTGGGCCCACCTCGTCACCACCGAGGTCATTTCACTGTTGGCCCCGTATCGCCCAGGACGGAAGTTACTACCCTCACCGGCCGATATTGACCGAATCAAGGCGACTTCAAAAGCGGTCTACTGTTCCGCCAAACGGCAGCACGCACTGGCTAAGGCAGTAAAGAAGACCCGCGCTTCCCTTACCGGACTTGGAACGAATGTTCGGGCATGGGGTAAGGCGGGGTAGGTGAGGCCACCTCGGCTGTGCGGCGTGCCGGGCTGGGACGTCACGACTTTCGATCCCGCCCTGCAGCTGTGAGGTTCAGGCGCTAAGTTCTCACTGATCAGCGCTGAACATCGTTGAATAACAACGCTTTTCGTCTCATCCCTTGCCGAAAACATTGATGCGTGGAAATTTCAATAGATAAATCGGGCCGAACAGGGGTCCCCACGAAAGGTCACCAAAAAAATTTAGGTCGACGTGCGACGTACCCGTCAATCTACCGCGAAGTAGCTTGGTGCGGGCCTCCCTTTTTGACGGTCCCAACGGAGCGAGAGCGGTAGCGGTGTTCGGGTGCGCGATAGGCCCGAAGTGCCTTGGCCGCCATGCGCGTCGGCATGGCCTAGGTACCGGTGGCTCGCGCGGAGCGACGGCGTGCCGTACACAGGGAACATGCGGGCTCCCTGTCTTGGGATGTCACTCCCAGTTGTGGGACACTTGCCCCAAAGCCGCACTGCGTCAATAGCATTGGACCACTTATCGGTCGGCGAACTACTTGCGCTCGGACTTGAAGAGCGTAAATAATAGTTATTGCTATGGTCGTTGATGAGGGGAGGCGTCGTATGAGCGATGCGTCGCTGAGGCACGATCTGCGCGAGTTTGCCCTCGAGTTACGGAAGTTGGCCTATACCATGCCCGGCGGGCACGAGGATCCACTCATTTGGCTGAGCGAGCGGATGGGTCGTCGCTCCGAGGAAGAGGCCGCTGATGGCCGGGTGTACAGAACGGGGTAATGAGGCTGGCATTGTTCGATTTTGCGGTTTAGATGCCTGAAAAAGGGGCTAACCAAGCCCGTAGTGAGCAGTGGGTGCGCCGAGCGGACACCCGAAAGTTTGAGGGAGGAATCATGAGGGGATCCGTCGATTTTGTCGAGCCGCAGATTGACGACCGCGATTACGACCGCTGGCTAGCAACCATCACAGAAGCCTCCGTGCGCCTGGACGCCCTACAAAGAGCCGTAACTGACGTGCGCTGCCTGTGCGAAAACGAGGGTGCGTCCACCGACCAGATCCTCAAAGTGCTCGATCGGCTGGGCGTATAGCACGGTGCGGGTGCCTAGTCGCCGACCAAGAGACAGTTGACTTTCAGTCCATCGTTGGCCGCGGTCGGACGGACCCGTTGCCTACGCCCTCATTTCCTCGTGTCAAAGAAGGCCAGCGCTCGCGCGGGTGTTGCGGCTCTAGTACGAGCGGATGTCCTGATCCCGGCGCGGCGCTGCTTTTTATGAGGTCCCGGCCGAGCGGGAGCAGTGGCGGTGCTCGGGTCCGCGATAGAGGCGGAGCGCCTTGGTCGCTGGGGCGTTGTCGTGTCCACAGTCCGCAGGTTCCGCCGGGCACGATGAATATCCCACATCTCCAGCACAGGGCGCCGCCGGCGTCGACGAGCTTTTTCGTTTGCTCGCAGAGACGCCTGTGTTCGGCGCCGTACCCCTTCTCGCTGGTCGTCGGCTAGCGCCGCGGTAGCAGCCTACGGCGCGCGGCCACTGCCGTCCCCCGGCCTGCGTCGTCACCTTCGCTCGCGGCCTGCCGTCGCGCCATCGGCGAGCCGCTGCCGCACATAGCCGCCGCTGTACTCGATTGGCTTACCGGGAGGCGGCCGGTCCTCGGGCGGTGCCGGGACAGCCGACCGTCGCTCTATGCTGCGCGAGCGCATCTCGACGAGTGCCCGGTCGATGTCTGCGATGGCCGCCATGACCCGCCCGCAGCTCAAGTAGACGCATTGGGTCGACGGGTCGCTGCGGCTGCGGCGCAGTGGGGCCGATGATCTGGGCCGCCACGCCACTCATCGGTCTGCCCGCCGATGAAGGCGATGCTGAATTAGCTCGCCACGCTTATCGCTCAACATCTCGTCCAGCCGCGCGCTGGAGCGGTTGACGCTGCGCGTCTACGCCGATCTCTTCGACACCGATCTGGCTGCACAAACCGGTCAAAGAACTTGGCGGTGGCGGAGGGATTTGAACCCTCGGACGGGGGTTACCCGTCACACGCTTTCGAGGCGTGCTCCTTAGGCCGCTCGGACACGCCACCGTGGGGCAGCCTACCGAACACCGAACGGACCTATTCCAATCGCTGTCGTGCGAAGAACGCCTCAAGGGGAGCCGCGCACTCCTCGGCCAGCACCCCGCCGACCACCGCGGGGCGATGCGTCAGCCTGCGGTCACGCACCACATCCCACAGCGAACCCACCGCACCCGTCTTGGGTTCCCATGCGCCGAACACCAATCGAGCCACCCGGGCCATCACCAGCGCACCGGCACACATCGTGCAGGGTTCGACAGTCACCGCCAGCGTGGTGCCCTCAAGCCGCCAACCATCGCCGAGAGCTAAGGCAGCGGCGCGCATAGCAAGGATTTCGGCGTGGGCGGTCGGATCCCCGAGCGCCTCGCGCGCATTCGCCGCCCGCGCCAACTCGGTCCCGTCGGGCCCGACGAGCACCGCACCGATCGGGACATCGCGGGGTCCTGCCGTGCTTGCGGCATCGAGTGCGGCTCGGATGAGGTCTTCGTCGGTCACCGATCGAGACGATCGAGCACCGCCGACAGCTCCTCGGCGAAGCCCATCTCCCGTGCGATGCGGCCGAGCTGTTCGTCGGCGTAGAGGTCCGTCTCGCCGATGATCACGCCGAGCACCGCCTCCGGTAGCCCGACGTCGGACAGTAACCCCAGGTCACCCTCCTCGAACGGGTCGGCGTCTTCGAGATCCTCCGGGCCGATGTCGGCGTCGAGTTTGTCGAGCGCCTCCGCCGCGATGTCGTAGTCCAGCGCCGCCGTGGCGTCCGACAACAGCAGGCGGGTGCCCGACGGGGCGGGCCGGACGATGACGAAGAACTCGTCATCGACGTCGAGCAGTCCGAAAACGGCGCCCGCACTCCGCAGTTCGCGTAGTTCGGTTTCGGCCGCCGCCAGGCTGGTCAGCGCTGCGGGACGCATCGACGAGCAGCGCCACTTGCCGTCCTCTCGGACGACGGCGACGCCGAAGCCGTCGGGCAGGTCGGCCTGGTCCTTCGCAGGTGCCCGCTGTGGTCCCATGGGCGCTTACGCTAGTCCCCGACCAGCGATTTTGACTAGCAATCGACACCAGCCGGACGTCGAGCGACCAGGAACGTGTGCCACCCTGGAGACCATGACGAAACCGCCCGTCTGCGTGCTGGGTCTGGGTTTGATCGGCGGCTCGGTGATGCGTGCGGCGACCGAGGCAGGCCGAGAGGTCTTCGGCTACAACCGGTCGATCGAGGGCGTCCGGGCCGCGACCGCTGACGGGTTCGACGCCACCGAGAACATCGACAAAGCCTTGATGCGCGCCGCCAAAACGGGCGCGTTGATCGTGCTGGCCGTGCCGGTGCCCGCGCTGCCGATCGTGCTCGGGCATGTGCGCGACGTCGCGCCGAGCTCCCCGCTGACCGACGTGACGAGCGTCAAGGGCGCCGTCTTGGACGAAGTGAAATCGTTCGGGCTGCTGGACAAGTTCGTCGGCGGTCATCCGATGGCGGGCACCGCGCACTCCGGCTGGGGGGCAGGCAACGAACGGCTCTTCGTCGGCGCACCCTGGGTGCTCAGTGTGGACGACCATGTCGATCCCGACGTGTGGGCGATGGTCATGGAGTTGGCGTTGGACTGCGGTGCGGTCGTGGTTCCGGCCAGATCCGACGAGCATGACGCCGCTGCGGCAGCCATCTCGCACCTTCCGCACCTGCTCGCCGAGGCCCTGGCTGCCACGGCAGGCGAGGTGCCGTTGGCCTTCGCACTTGCAGCCGGATCGTTCCGTGACGGCACGCGGGTGGCGGCCACGTCGCCGGACCTAGTGCGGGCGATGTGTGAAGCGAATTCCGAACAGCTGGTGCCCGCGCTCGACCGGTCGATCGACATGCTGAAGCGTGCGCGCAAGTCGCTTGCCGCAGAGGGATCGGTGGCCGAGCTTGTCGAGGAGGGTCACGCCTCCCGCATGCGCTATTCCGGCTTCCGACGATCTCAGATCGTCACGATCGTCATCGGACGGGACGGGTGGCGCGACGAACTGGCGGCCGCCGGACGTGCCGGCGGAGTGATCAAATCCGCTCTGCCAGTCCTGGGTAATCGAGAATGAAACCGTCCGAATCCACCGTGACGGTGGTGTCGGCGGCCGGAGAATGCAGCTTGATGCCGTCGGGCGCGCTGCTGTAGCTGATCGTCGCCGGGTTCACCGCGAGGTCGGGCAGCGACACATAGACCACCGGCAGCGAGACGGACTCGGTGCCTCGATACAGACCGGTGCGCCGAATCGGCAGGGTGTTGAAGAACGGGCTGAAGTACACGTCGACGTCGAGTGCGCCGTTGTAGGCGGCCCGGTTGGACTGGCCCTGGTGGTCCTGCACGAGCCACATGTTCTCTTCGTCGCGGGCGATCGACAGCTGCCGCTCGCGCTCCGCGAGCGTGACCGTCAGTGAGAGCCGATTGGTCGCTCCGGATTCGTCGGTGACGAGATCGTAGGATGCGGAGAACGGAGGGTGCGTCGCCGTTGCCGCCGCGACGATGCGGCCGTACGCCTTGATCCGGTTGTTGGACAACTGGACCCGCACGGATTCCATTCGCGGAACGTCGTGTGCTCGCCAGGTCAAGATCGCCGGAAAGGCGCCCCTGGTCTCTTCAGCGGCAGCGGGCTTTTCTGCACTCACCCATCTACCGTAGGCGAAGGACCGCCTCGTTCGTAGCCCGCTGAGGAAGTGCTTTTCGACCGTGATCCGGATTCCAGTGCGACTTCATCGCCCAGCAACGGTTGCGGCATTCTCTTGAGCCGCTCGGTGCCGGGGACCGACGCCCATACCGCGAAAGCCAGCACGGCGTCGAGGATCAACGCGAGCGCGGTGACCATCAGCGCGCCGACGAGCGCAAGGTAGAACTCCCGCACCTTGATGCCGTCGATGAGGTAGCGGCCCAGACCGCCGAGGCTGGCGTACGCGGCGACGGTGGCGGTCGCGACGACCTGCAGAGTCGCGGTCCGCAAACCGCCGAGTATCAGCGGCATCGCGTTGGGCACCTCGACCCTGAGCAAGACACGAAGCTCGGTCATGCCCATCGACCGTGCGGCGTCGACCACCGCCCGGTCGACGTTGGCGATCCCCGAGTAGGTGCCCGCCAGCAGCGGCGGAATGCCGAGCAGCATCAGCGCGACGGTCGGTGGAACCAGGCCAAGACCCCACAGCAGCACACCGAGCAACAGCACCCCGAGTGTCGGCAGCGCGCGCAGGGCGTTGACACCCGTGACGACAAGGAAGGTGCCACGCCCGGTGTGGCCGATGATCATCCCGATCGGTATGGCAACCAACGCCGAGAAGAACACGGCGATCACGGTGTACTGCAGATGCTCACCGATCCGGGCGGCCAGGCCGGCCGGACCGCCCCAGTTGGCCGCAGTGAAGATGAACGACAGCGCCTGGTGGAGGAAGTTCATGCCGCCTCCCCAACCGCGGCCGTGGCCTTCTGCCGCGCGGTCCGCCCGCCGCCCGCCGCCCGCGTCCACGGAGTTATCAGTCGCCCGGCGAGCATGATCAACGTGTCGATGACGATCGCCAGTACGAAGATCGCGATGATGCCTGCGACGATTTGGTCGCTCTTGTTCGACTGATATCCCTCGGTGAACCAGGTACCGAGGCCACCGATGCCGATCACCGATCCGACCGCGACCATGGAGATGTTGGTGACGGCGACGACGCGCAGGCCGGCCACCAGCACCGGGATCGACAGCGGTAGTTCGACTTTCAGCATTCGAGTGAGGGGCCGGTATCCGACTGCCGTGGCGGAGTCGCGGACCGCCTCCGGCACCGCGTCCAGGGCTTCGGGAACTGCCCGCACCAGCAGGGCTGTGGTGTACAGCGTCAGCGCAATGATCACGTTGGCCTCGTCGAGGATACGCGTCGGAATGATCAGCGGAAGCACCACGAACAGTGCCAGCGACGGAATGGTGAAGATGATACTGGCCGTGATGGTGGTCAACCGCCGCAACGCGGTTGTCCGCTGGACCAACGCACCGAGTGGCACCGCGATGAGCAGTCCCAGTACGATCGGAATCAGGCTGAGCCGCAGATGAATTATCGTCAGCGCCCACGCGTCGTCGAGGTTGTTGAGAAGGTAGCGCATGCTCAGCCCGGTAATCCCGAGCCGAGTTTCGGCAGGGCTTCCCGCCGTTGCGAATTCAGCGCCTGTAGCACGTCGTCGGCACGCACGCCGCCGATGAGTTGACCGTCGCCGTCCACCGCCACACCCAACCCCGACGGCGACGACAATGCAGCGTCCATCGCCTGGCGCAATGAGTGCTCGGGCCGGAAGAGCGACCCGCCCCCGTACGTGCTGTCGTACAGCGAGCTGCCCTTTCGGTGTAGCTCCACACCATCGGCGTTTATCCAGGCGTACGGCTTGCCGTCCGCCCTGTTGACAAGCACCCATTCGTCCGCGCCGAGCGAAAGCCCGTCGATATCTGACTCAGCAACCGACCGAATGTCATGCAGCGGAAGGCCGCTCGCATGGCGGAACTGCAAGCCGCGGTAGCCGCGATCGGCACCGATGAATTCGGAGACGAAGTCACTGGCGGGGTTCGACAGCAGCCGGGGCGGTTCGTCGTACTGCTCGAGCACACCGCCGCGGCCGAACACCGCCACCCGGTCACCGATCTTGATGGCTTCGTCGATGTCGTGGGTGACGAACACGATCGTCTTCTGCAATTCGCTTTGCAGCCTCAGGATCTCGGTCTGCAGTTCCTCGCGGACCACCGGGTCGACGGCGCTGAACGGCTCGTCCATCAACAGGATCGGCGGGTCGGCGGCCAGCGCCCGGGCCACGCCGACGCGCTGCTGCTGGCCGCCCGACAGCTGTGCCGGATAACGGTTGGCCAGTTGGGGATCCAACCCGACCCGCTCCAAGACCCCGAGTGCAGCCTTGCGGGCCGAGCGCCGCGATTCACCTTTCAGCACAGGCACTGTCGCGACGTTATCGACGACTCGCTGATGCGGCATCAGCCCGGCGCTCTGGATGACGTAACCGATGCCCAAACGCAGTTTGACCGGATCCACTTTGGTGACATCGTCGCCGTTGACCGTCAGCGTGCCCGACGTCGGATCGATCATTCGGTTGATCATCCGCATGGATGTCGTCTTGCCGCAGCCGGACGGGCCCACGAATACCGTCAGCGTCCCATCGGGCACTTCAAGCGTTAGATCGTCGACGGCGACCGTGCCGTCCGGATACCGCTTGGTGACGCCGTCGAAGCTAATCATGCACCCACCCCTGTTGTCGGCTCTTTGCGCAAGCACTCATCGCTGAATCGGTTTGTCGAACCCGTTGTCCTGAACCCATTTTCGCGCCGCCTCATCCGGGTCAATGCCGGCGTTGCCCTCCGTAGAGGTGTTGAGCTCGATGAGGTCTTCGGTGGTCAGCTTCGCCGATACGGCATCGAGCACCGTCTTGAGCTCGTCAGACTTCTTCTGGGAGCTGACAAGTGGGACGACGTTGGCCGCGAGGAAGTTGTTCTTGGGATCCTCGAGCACCACCAGGTTGTTCTTCTTGATCGCAGGCGACGTGCTGAAGATATCGGCCGCGGTGACCGTGCCGTCCACCAACGCCTTCACGGTTGCGGGGCCACCTCCGTCGCTGATCGCTATGAAGTTGTTCGGCGGGATGTCCAAGCCGTACTTCGCCTTGAGCCCAGGCAAGCCTTCGGTGCGGTTCAGGAATTCCGACGGCGCACCGAACTTCACCTCGGTAGAATGCGCCGCCAGGTCGGCGATGCTCTTGAGGTTCCATTTCTTCGCGGTCTCCGAGCTCACCGCCACGGTGTCCTTGTCCTCCGCAGGCGACGGATTGAGAATCGACAGGTCTCCGGGCAAGGTCCGGAACAAGGCCAGCAGGACGTCATTCGGCGTCGTCACCTTGGTGTTCTTGTCGAAGTACTGCAACAGGTTGCCGGTGTACTCGGGAATCAGGTCGATCGAATGATCCCTGACCGCAGGAATGTAGGTTTCGCGGCTGCCGATGCCGAACTGCTTGCCCACGGTGAAACCGTTGGCCTCCAACGCCTGCGCCCAGATCTCGGCGATGATCTTGGATTCCGGGAAATCGGCTGAGCCGACGACCACCGACTTCAGGTCGCCGGAAACCTCGCCGCCCCCCAGCGGGTTCGAGCTGCCACAAGCCGCCGTGATCAGGGCCAGGAGGGCCGCTAGGACGGCCAGAGACCACCTACGCATGATCGGCATAGCTATCGACATACCCAATGTCCTCTCGCCACAAGCTCCACCGGACACTATCGACATGTGGTTTCATTCGCGCCCGGAAAGGGCAAAGATGGAGCCATGACCAGCGATCCTTATGTGCCACCTGACCAGCCGCCGGTCGGGGCGACCCCACCGGACGAGCCGGCGGGCGAATTGTCGAAAGGCACGCCGCCGGACCCCACGGCCACGCCGGGTCAGTACCTGGTTTCGCCGGAGTCTGCGGTGAAGTTCACTCGCGCCGCAGCACTCTGGTCATCATTGATCGTCGGTTTGTTGATCCTGATATTTCTGCTTGTCTTCATTTTGCAGAACACCGATTCGACCACCATCCACTTCTTCGGATGGGAATGGGACTTGCCGGTGGGCGTGGCGATTCTGTTCGCTGCCGTATGCGGTGCCTTGTTGACGGTAGCGGTCGGCACCGCACGGATCTTCCAACTTCGCCGAGCCGCGAAGAAGAACCTGAAAGCAAACCTCTAGCGGAGCCTACTGCACCAGCGCGCTGAGCCCCTCTGCCATCAGAGGGCCGACCGCCTGGTCCACCTGGTCGGTGTCGACTGCGACGCCGCCACCCATCCGAGCCCGGAACGCGATCCCTGCCGCGATGATCGCCACCTTGAAGTACCCCAGCGCCATGTAGAAGTCCCAGTTGTCCAGCGACTGTTCCGCAGCTAGCGAATAACGGTGGGCGAGATCGTCAGCTTCCGGCATGAGCGGCGATGCCCAGGCCGAACTCGCGTGAATGACGTTGAACAGCGGATGTCGGTACACGCACATCAGCGCGGCGTCACTGATCGGGTCACCCAGCGTGGACATTTCCCAATCCAGCACCGCGCGCACCCGCGTTGCGTCTTCCGAGTCGAGAATCGTGTTGTCGATGCGGTAGTCGCCGTGCACGATCGATGTCCGGCTCTGCGCCGGAATCGCTTCTGCGAGCGCGGAATGCAGTC
Source organism: uncultured Actinomycetota bacterium (assembly GCA_963804905.1). Lineage (GTDB taxonomy): Bacteria > Actinomycetota > Actinomycetes > Mycobacteriales > Mycobacteriaceae > Mycobacterium. The sequence goes on from CAWDSB010000004.1 coordinate 290,367, forward strand.
GCCGGACATCGGCGTCGAAGGGGTCGTTGTCGCGGTGCACAAGTTCCCACTGCGAGCCCCAGCGGCGCACTTGACGTTCGAGATACCCAGTGGGCTTACCGAAGTCACCGAGTCCCACCGCCGCCGGATCGACGGAATGCAGGTCGGCGAGCACCTTGATCAATGCGTCGACGCAGCTACTGATGGATTCCCTGTCGCCCAACGCCTCGAGTTCGTCGGCGTGGCGCACCACGCGCCCTGGCACGTACTCCACCATCTGGAACGGCGCGCCGCCAACGGAGTCGTCGTTGCGCATCGTGACCGCCCGCGCGACAGGGACAGGCGTGTCCTCGAGCGCCGCGACAACCCGGTACTCGCGCGCCATGTCGTGCGCCGACGGCGTCAGGCCGTGCAACGGCGGCCGCCGAAGCACCCACTTCGACGAGTCGTCGGCCACCAGAAAGGTCAGGTTGGACCGTCCGCCGGAGATCAGCTCGGCGCGCAACTCACCGTTGCGCGGAATGCCGACCTCGTTCAGGTGGCGGTCCAGCGCGGCGAGGTCGAGCCCCTCCAGCGAGGTAGACGAGTTAGTCACCGGACTTGTCTACCACCGCTGATTTCTCGGGAGCAGGTCCCATACGTGTTCGGTGCCGTTGACCGAAGCCACGTACAGGTTGCCGTCGCGTGAGGACAGCAGCCGGGTGACGCCCGCGTAGTCGACGTTGAACGACAGGATCTTCTCGGTGCCCAGGATGCTGTACAGCAGACCGTTGATGACTCCGCCATGGCTGAACACCGCGACGGTGTCCTCGTGGTCGCCCGCGGCCGCGATGTCACGAATTCCCGCGTTGATGCGAGCCAGAAACGCGTCCTCATCGACGCTGCTCGGTAGATGTCCGCTCGCCAGCCGCGACAGCTCTTCGGGGAACTCGGCGGCGATCTGCTCGATGGGGATGTAGTGCGCAAGGTCGCGGTCGTACTCGGCAAGGCGATCGTCGATGTCGATCGTCAGGCCCAGAGCTTCGGATACCGGCTGAGCGGTCTGGATGGCCCGCCGCTGCGGGCTGCTGACCAGGCGGGAAATCGGGAACCGCTTCAACGCCTCCGGCAGGCGCATGGCCTGTTGGACGCCTTGGTCGGACAGATCCGGGTCGGAACCCTCTCCGGGTTCGCTTCGATGCGGCAACGCGTGCCGGATGAGAAGCAACTGCACCGTGACACCATAGGGCCATGGGCTACGCCGACGAGTTGTTCGACCTCACCGACCGCGTCGTGCTGGTCACCGGCGGTAGCCGGGGGCTGGGCCGGGAGATGGCGTTCGCCGCTGCCCAATGCGGCGCCGATGTCGTCATCGCCAGCCGCAAGCTGGAGGCGTGCGAGGCAACTGCCGAGGAAATCGCGTCGGCTACGGGTCGCGCCGCAATGCCCTGCCAGGTGCACGTCGGCCGGTGGGACGAGCTCGACGGTCTGGTCGATGCGACCTACGAACGGTTCGGCAAGGTCGACGTGCTGCTCAACAACGCCGGGATGTCGCCGCTGTACGACTCGCTGACATCGGTTTCCGAGAAGCTGTTCGACGCGGTGGTGAACCTGAACTTCAAGGGCCCGTTCCGGTTATCGGCGTTGATTGGTGAGCGGATGGTCGCCGACGGCGGCGGGTCGATCATCAACGTCAGCTCCAGCGGGTCGCTCCGGCCTGCGCCGGACATGCTGCCCTACGCAGCGGCCAAAGCGGCCCTCAACGCGTTGACGGAGGGACTGGCAAAGGCGTTCGGGCCCAGCGTGCGGGTCAACACGTTGATGGCCGGCCCCTACCTGACCGACGTCAGCAAGTCGTGGGGTCTCGAGCACGTCGAACGGCCATTCGGTAACCTGCCATTGCAGCGTGCCGGTCATCCGGCCGAAATCATCGGTGCCGCACTGTTTTTGATGTCCGATGCGTCCAGCTTCACCACCGGCTCGATACTGCGCGCCGACGGCGGTCTGCCCTAGGGCGTGATGATGTTGAAGCCCGGGTCCGGCCGGTCGACGACGGCGAGAATCGACGGCAGCGCGTTTGCGTCGCCGGCGATCTCCAGGCCGGCGGAGTCGGCATCGCCGGCAGCGAACGCCAACAGCCGCAACTTGTTTGCGAGTTCGACCGTCGCCTGCGCCGTGGACTCGTCGGCGGGCACCTTGCGGTAGACCAGCACCCCGTTGCGCAGCGTCAGTCGGTAGTTGGTGGACGTGTCCAGGAACGTGACGTCGACCGCGACGTCGAGTTCCCATGCTCTCGGACCATTGACGTTGATCGCGAATGTGTCGAACATCTGCTCCGGGGTGAGCTGACCAAGAAGCGACGGCGACGCCGTCTGGGACGGCGTGCCGAAATTGCCCTCCCGCAGTTCCGTCGCGCCGGAGAGGAAGAAGTTGCGCCAGACCCCGTTCTCGGCGCCGTACGCGAGTTGTTCGAGTGTGTCGGCATAGAGGTCACGGGCCGCCGCGTGGTTCTGGTCGGTGAAGACGGCATGGTCGAGCAGCGTTGCCGCCCAGCGAAAGTCACCGTCATCTAAGGCCTTGCGGGCAATCTCGACGACCCGGTCGACGCCGCCCATCGCCTCGACATAGCGCGGCCCGATGGACTCCGGCGGGTGCGCCCACAGCCGGCCGGGATTGCCGTCGAACCACCCCATGTAGCGCTGGTACACGGCCTTGACATTGTGGCTGACCGAACCGTAATAGCCGTGGGCGTGCCACGCCTTCTCCAGCGCTGGAGGCATTCGAAAGGTTTCGGCGATCTCGATCCCCGTGAAGCCCTGATTGAGCTGCCGCAACGTCTGATCGTGCAGGTATGAGTACAGATCCCTTTGCAGAGAGAGGAATTCGACGATCCGGTCCTTGCCCCACGTCGGCCAATGGTGGGAGGCGAACACCACGTCGGCGCGGTCTGCGAAGGAATCGATCGCCTCGGTCAGGTAACCGGCCCACCCGTGCGGATCCCGCACCAGGGCACCGCGCAGCGTCAGCAGGTTGTGCAGGTTGTGAGTGGCGTTCTCGGCCATGCACAGCGCACGGAATTGCGGGAAATAGAAGTGCATCTCCGCGGGTGCCTCGGTGCCGGGCGCCATTTGGAACTCGATCTGGACACCGTCGACGGTGTGCGTCTCCCCGGTTTCGCGGATGTCGACCGTCGGGACGATCAGGGCAACCTCCCCCGACGAGCCGACCTGACCCAGGCCGCAGCCGACCTGTCCCTGCGGTCCCCGTGCCAGCACCGCTCCGTACATGTACCCGGCCCGTCGCGCCATCGCCGTGCCCGCGTAGACGTTCTCCTGCACGGCGTGCGCGGTGAAGTGCTCCGGCGCAATCACCGCGACCTTGCCCGCATCGACATCGGCCTGCGTCGTCACACCGAGCACACCGCCGAAGTGGTCGACGTGGCTGTGGGTGTAGATGACCGCGACGACAGGCCGGTCCCCCCGATGGGCGCGGTACAGCGCCAGCGCAGCCGCCGCGGTCTCTGTGGAGATCAGCGGGTCGATCACGATGATCCCGGTGTCGCCCTCGATGAAGCTGATGTTGGAAAGATCAAGACCGCGGACCTGGTAGATGCCTTCGACCACCTCATAGAGTCCCTGCTTGGCGCACAGCCGACTCTGCCGCCAAAGGCTGGGATGCACCGACGTCGGCGCATTGCCGTTCAAGAATCCATAGATGTCGTTGTCCCACACCACCCGACCATCGGCCGCCTTGACCACACACGGGTCAAGCGAGGCGATGAAGCCACGGTCGGTGTCCTCGAAATCGCTGGTGTCGTCGAACGGTAGGTCATCGAGATGAGCGCGGTGCGCGGCCTCGATGACGGCGGCGGGCGGCTTCTGGTTCATGCGACAGACATTGCCATCGATCCGGGCTATGCGGGTTCGGTTGGCGCCAAAACCTCGATCATGCCGTTGATTTCACGCACCTCGAACTTCGGCAGCGGCGCGGGGGCCGTCGGCAGCTGGTGGGTCAGGGTTTCGCCTCCCAATGAGAAGGACGTCGAGTGGCACGGGCAACGCAGCCGGCTCTCCGGCGCGTCCAGCCAGAGCTTGCAGCCCTGGTGGGTGCAGATGGCCGAAACCGCCTCCAGTTGGGCGTCGGCACGGTGGACGAACCCACTGACGGAGCCGAGATCGAAGGCCAGAGCCCCACCTTTCGGGACGTCGGCGCTGGCGCCCACGGGGCGCCAGCTGCCTGCGTTCGGATCCAGCACGCCCTGGGCCGGAGGGGCCGCCTGCGACGGCCGTCCGCTCGGAGCGAGCAGGTTGCGGCCCACCACGATCCCGGTGGCCGCCGACGCCGCCGCGAGCCCGGTGCCGATGACGACCTGTCGTCGAGTGCTCGATGGTCCCCACGACGATCGCGGCTCGGCGTCCGGCGCCTCGCCCATCTGCTCTGCCAGCCGGCGATGCAGGTCGGTGACGAACTCCTCGCGAGGAGAGTCACTTCCTGTCCGTGCGGTGCGCAATTCGATCGCCGTCTTCATCTCTTGAGCTTCGAATTCGTCTGGGCGTGCCCGTTCGGTGCGCTCACCCCGCAGCAAGCGGTCGACGAATCGGCGCACGGTTCGTCCGCTCACAGCGCCTCCTCCTCACTTGGCTGCGCAGCCATCCGCAGAGCCCGATGCTGCAACACCTTGGCGTTCGCGACGCTAACACCCATTTGGTGTGCGGCCTCCCGCACCGAGAAAGCCTGCAGGAAACGAAGTTCGAGGATGCGCCGGTAGTTGTCCGGAAGTTTGGCCAGTAGTCGGCGTACCCGCTCGGGCGAATCCCCCTCGATGAGTTCCTGCCCGCTCTGATCGGGCAGGTCCTCGTCGATCGTCGTCAGCTGCCTGCCCATCCGCTCGCGCCAGTACGATGCAAGCACGGTGCGCGCCGTCATCTTCAGATACTTACGCACCTCCGGCACCGTGGCCGAAACCCGCAGCGGCCGCAGCGCCGTCATGAACACCTCTGCGGTGAGATCCTCGGCATCCGCCTGGTTTCCGACCTTCGAGTACATCAACCGGTACACCCAGGTGACGTTGTCGCGGTACACCGCATCCCAGTTCGGATACGCCGCACCCGTCACGGGCCGCAATCCTCTCTCCGGGCCGGACCTACGCGCCTCTCCAAGTCGAGGACGGCGCGCCTCATTTTGGCTCGCGATCACCCATCACCGTCCTCGAATCGACCTTGGAGTTAGCTGTGTGCTTGGACTAGACCGCGGCACCGGTGACACGAGCGGGCGTGCCGGTGCGGTTCATCCGGCCGTCGAGTGAATACGCGCCCGCGCCGACGATGAGCAGGAAGACGCTGCCGCACAGCATCGCCACCTCGAGGCGTCCTTCGTGAAAGAAGTCCCAGAAGCCGCCCTCCTTGGGATACAGCGGTGCGTTGCCCCACAACAGCGGCAGCTTGGTGATTCCCAGTGCGCCGATCATGTCGACGATCATCGGCAGAGTGGCCAGCCTGGTGAACAGGCCGACCAGAATCAGCACCCCGCACCCGATTTCGAATACGCCGTCCAGGTAGGCGAAGAAGGACCCGGCGGGAATGCCTGCCTTGATGAACCGACCCGGCCCGAGCGTCTCGGGCCGGAGGAACTTCAGCACTCCTTCGCCGACGAAGATCAGCCCCACATAGAGGCGGATGAGGACCACGGCACCCGATGCTCGGGTCGCGGTCAACTGGGTGAGCGAGATTTCGCGCTGCGACATACGAACTGCCTTTCGTTTGGATGGCCCCTTATTGAGATAGGCAGCGGGGTTACACGAGGCGGTGATTGACTGACACCCGTGAGTGTGCGTCGAGTGGTGACCGGGCACGACGAGTCCGGTAAGTCTGTGTTCGCAAGTGATGAGGCCGTCGAACCCGACAGCCCGTTGTTGATGCCGGCGGCTGAGTTCTACCAACTGTGGGGCGGCGACACGACACCGCAGTTCCCCGACGACGGGTCGATGCCCGACTGGCACACGTACTTCCCACCCGTCGGCGGGTTCCGTTTCGGGCTCCTCACGATCCCGCCGGAGACCGGTGCCGCCGAGCAGGAACTCTTCAATGCTGAAGAGGCGGTTGCCGACATCGAGGGGAAGCTACCCGGACTTCTGAGGTACATGGACCCGTCGGATCCCGGTATGCATGCAACCGACACCATCGACTTCGAAGTGGTGCTCGAGGGCACCGTCGTTCTCGAACTTGACGACGGCGCCGAGGTCACCCTGAATCCCGGGGACACCGTGGTGCAGAACGGCACCCGGCACCGCTGGCGCAACCCTGGAGCCACCCCCGCCCGGATGGCGGTTTTCATGTGCGGTGCCAAGCATTCCGCTGTTCCTCCGGCGTGACGTCCTCCGGCAGCGGCGGCCTACGCGCCGTGTTCGGCCAGCCACCGCTCAGCGCGACGCTTCGACGCCCGGGACAGCCACGCATCCTGAATGAGCTCGGCCACCTCCTGCCGTCCGATCCTCGCTAACGCGCTGGCGCGCACCAGTACCGACGGGTGCCCGTCGAACCGTTCGGTGGTGAAGAACGGAGATCTCGGGTCCTGGATGAGCGCGAGCTTGTCGCTCTCGGATTCCACCCAGATCATGATCACATCGGCGTAGCGCTCACCGGTTTCTGGGTCTTCGGCGTCGGGCTGCGGCGTGCGGAAGAAGACGAACGACTTGCCGCCCACCTGATAGATGGAATTGCCCTTCGGCCCTTCGATCCGCTTCACATGCGGCATCCCCGAGGCGATCTCGTGCACATCGCCGACCTTGGCCGGCCGGTCACGCATTGCGGCGATCCAAGCGGTGAAGCGTGACGTCCGAGAGCTCGCCGTCGTCGACGCTCGCGGTCATATAGGTGCAGAACGGTTGCCTGCGCCGGTCGGTCGGCGATCCGGGATTGAGCAGCCGCAGACCAGTCGTCGCGGTGGTATCCCACGGGATATGGCTGTGCCCGAACACGAGGACGTCGGTGTCGGGGTACAGCTTCGCCATCCGCGCGTCGCGGCCTGCGGCCCCGCCGGTTTCGTGGACTACCGTGAATCGCACGCCGCCCAACGTTGCGTCGGCCCGTTCAGGAAGCCGCGCCCGTAGCTCGGCACCGTCGTTGTTACCCCAGCACGCGACGAGCCGGGCGGCCTTTTCCTCCAGCGAGTCCAGCAGCGTCGGGTCCACCCAGTCGCCCGCATGCACGACGACGTCGGCACCCGCCACCTCCTCCCACACCCGTTCCGGCAGGTCGCGCGCGCGTTTCGGGACGTGGGTGTCGGCGATCAGCAGTAGCCGCACGGTCAGGCGAGCTGCAGCAGCTCGGCCATCTTCGGCATGATCGCCTGCAACCCCTTGAGCGGTCGCATCATCACCTTGACCGAGACGATCTTCTCGTCGTCGTTCCAATGGATCATGTCGATGCCGTTGACGTACTTACCGTCGATGGTGGCGGCGAACTCCAGGATCGCCGAACGCTCGCCGTACCACTGTTCGACATAATGAAAGTCGGTGCCGCTGAACATCTTCGCCGCGGCGGTCAGATACGCGAGTGCCTTGTCGCGGCCCTCCTGCGGCGTGAACACGGCGGGTGAATAGAACATCGCGTCCTGGGTGAGCAAGTCCTCGAGTTCGGAAACACGGCCGTTCTCGATGATGTCGATCCAGCGTGCGATCACCGGTGGTGTCATACCAACGACCCTAGCTCTGCGCCGAAGATATCGGCCCACGAAAGCGCTCAGAAGCACCTACCGTTAATTGGCTGCGGTGGGATACTGGCCGCGATGGTCCGGCCGCCGGAGACGCGATACGCAAAAGGCCCGGGTGGGAATATCGCCTATCGGGTAGTCGGCGACGGTCCGATGAACTTGGTGATTGCCCCGGGGTGGCTCTCGCACGTAGACGTCTTGTCGGGCGATCCGGGTTGGGAGAAGTTCGTCGGAAGATTTGCCTCGTTCGCACGCGTGATCCAGTACGACAAGCGTGGCACCGGTCTGTCCGACCCAGTCGACGGCGTGCCCACTCTCGAGAGCCGAGCGGACGACCTGCGTGCCGTACTCGACGCAACGGACACTGAACGCACGGCGTTGTTCGGGCTGTCCGAGGGTGGGCCGATCAGCGTGCTGTTCGCCGCCACGTATCCCGAGCGGGTACAGGCGCTCATCCTCTTCGGGACCTATGCGAACGGAACCCTTGAAGACGACGGGTCGCCCGGACGCGCGAGATGGATTCGGCTGATGGCGCGGGTCCAGGATTCGATCGAGCACTGGGGTGAAGGTCGAACGGCCGATTGGGCGTTGCCGAGTCTCTGTCACATCGCCGAGTACCGGAGGGCCGTAGGCACGTTCGAACGGGCGTCCATGAGCCCTGGAATGGCGCAGTTGACCCTGAACGCGGTTCTTACGAAGGCCAACGTCCAGGACATCCTGGGCAGTGTTCGAGTGCCCACGTTGGTTCTGCATCGCAAGAATGAGGCCATACCAGTGGAATTCGCCAGGCACATCGCCGAGGAAATCCCAACGGCTCGGCTTGTCGAACTCGACGGCGCAGACCACTTCCCGTCGGTCGGCGACTTCATGGCGATCACCGATGAGGTCGAAGAGTTCCTGACTGGAGAGCGCCACGAGCATCCCGCCGATCGGGTGTGGCCACCGTCCTCTTCACTGACATTGTCGACTCCACCCAGCGGGCGGCAGAACTCGGTGACCGCCACTGGCGTGGTGTACTCGAGCGCCACGACGAGCTCACCCGCGCGGAGGTCCGCCGCTTCCAGGGGCGCGTCGTCAAACACACTGGCGACGGCTTCCTGGCTACTTTCGACGGGCCCACCCGAGCCGTTCGGTGTGCCACCACCATCGCCGACCGCATGCCGGAACTGGGCATCGATGTCCGAAGCGGCCTACACACGGGCGAATGCGAGCTTCGCGAAGATGACATCGGCGGAATCGCCGTTCACATCGGAGCCCGAATCGCTGCGCTTGCAAAGGCCCGCGAGGTATTGGTGTCCAGTACCGTCAAGGACCTCGTGAACGGTTCGGGAATCAATTTCCAGGACCGCGGCACGCACTCACTTAAGGGCGTGCCAGGGGAATGGCGGGTGTTCAGCCCCGCAGGGAACTCTGAGAAATAAAAGATTGTAAGCACTCACTATCTTTGATACCGTCGTCCGCATGACTTACGACGTGATCGTTCGCAACGGACTGTGGTTCGACGGAACCGGTGCCCGTCCACAGCGCCGCACGCTGGGCATTCGCGACGGCATTGTGGCCACGGTATCCGCCGAGCCACTCGACGAGACCGGCTGCCCCGACGTCGTCGACGCCGATGGCAAGTGGGTCGTCCCCGGCTTCATCGACGTCCACACGCATTACGACGCCGAGGTGCTGCTCGATCCGGGCCTGCGCGAGTCGGTGCGGCACGGCGTCACCACCCTTCTGCTGGGCAACTGCTCGCTGTCGACGGTGTACGCGGACTCCGAGGACGCCGCCGACCTGTTCAGCCGTGTCGAAGCGGTGCCGCGCAAGTACGTGCTCGGTGCCCTTGAGGCCAAGAAGGCATGGTCGACGCCCGCCGAATACGTGCGGACACTCGACGAGCTGCCGCTCGGGCCGAATGTTAGTTCCATGCTAGGCCATTCGGACCTGCGCACCTCGGTGCTCGGACTCGACCGTGCAACCACCGAAGATGTCCGGCCGACAGAATCCGAACTCGAGCAGATGGCCGACCGGCTGGAGCAAGCTCTCGACGCTGGCCTGATCGGAATGTCAGGGATGGACGCGCCGATCGACAAGCTCGACGGCGACCGCTTCCGATCACGCGCTCTCCCATCGACATTCGCGACATGGCGTGAGCGGCGCAGGCTGATCAAGGTGCTCCGCAAGCGCGGCCGCATCCTGCAGAGCGCCCCCAACACCAAGAGCCCGGTCTCCGCGCTGATGTTCTTCCTGACCAGCAGCCGGATGTTCGGCCGTCGCCCCGGGGTTCGCATGAGCCTGCTGGTATCGGCCGACGCCAAGTCCGCAACGGGTGCAGTGCACGTATTCGGTCCGGGCACAAGGATTCTCAACAGGCTGCTCGGCTCGCTCGTGCGGTTCCAGCATCTGCCCGTGCCGTTCGAGTTGTACTCCGACGGCATCGACCTGCCCGTCTTCGAGGAATTCGGCGCGGGTACCGCCGCCCTGCACCTGCGCGACCAGCTCGAGCGCAACGCGCTGCTCGCCGACCCCGAGTACCGCCGGCGATTCCGGCGTTCGTTCGACCGTAAAAAGCTCGGCCCGACGTTGTGGCACCGCGATTTTCACGACGCCACCATCGTCGAATGCCCCGACAAGACCTTGATCGGCAAGAGCTTCGGACAGATCGCCGACGAGCGTGGTCTGCATCCGTTGGACGCCTTCCTCGACGTGCTCGGCGAGAACGGTGAGCGCAATGTGCGCTGGACGACGATCGTCGCCAATCACCGGCCGAAACACCTCAATGCGCTCGCCAAGGACCCGTCTATCCATATGGGCTTCTCCGATGCGGGTGCGCACCTTCGCAACATGGCCTTCTACAACTTCCCCGTGAAGCTGCTCAAGCGGGTCCGGGACGCCGAGCTCGCTGGACGTCCGTTCCTGACCGTCGAGCGCGCCGTGCACCGACTCACCGCCGAGGTCGCCGATTGGTTCGGCCTCGAAGCCGGCACGCTGCGTGAGGGCGACCGCGCCGACTTCGCCGTCATCGATCCGGCAGGGCTCGACGACTCGGTGGAGGCCTACCACGAGGAGAAGGTGCCCTTCTACGGGGACCTGTCCCGGATGGTGAACCGCAACGACGACGCGGTCGTCGCGACCGGTGTCAACGGTGTCGTCGTATTCCGCGACGGCGAGTTCCGCGACGGCTATGGAAAGACCGTGAAATCCGGACGATTCCTGAAGGCCGGTGCGAACAGGACTCAACCGGAAGGCGCCTCGGTCTGACATGGCCAGGACCCAGCAGCAGCGCCGCGAGGACACGATCGCCAGGTTGCTCGACGCAAGCATCGAAACGATCATCGAGGTCGGATACGCCCGCACCTCGGCAGCCCTGATCACCAAGCGCGCGCAGGTCTCCGACGGCGCACTCTTCCGGCATTTCCCCACGATGGGCGACCTCATGGCCGCGACGGCCCACGAGGTCGGACGGCGGCAACTCGAGGTGGCCGCGACGCGAATCGCGGATAGCCCAACCGACAAGCCCGCTCTCGGCGACGTACTGACGATCATCCGCGACCTCACCAGCAACCCCACCAACACCGTGATCCACGAGCTGTGGCTCGCCGCCCGCACCGACGAAATGCTGCGGGAAACAATGCGAGAGGTTATGACGGACTACGTCGCGAAGATCTACGACTTCGCGCGTTCGGTTCCCTCCGCCGATGAACTGGAGGCATTCGGCGAGGAGAACTTCGCGACCCTGATGACAGTGCTGATCAACACTTTCGATGGCGCTGCCATGCTCCGGCACGTGCTGGCGCAGCCGGAAATCGAGGAACGGCGGATCCCCGTGCTGATGTCGCTGCTGAACGCCGCGCGGCCGACGGCCGTCGGACTCTAACGCCTGAGTTGGCCGGGCTTGTCTGACTCGGCGTGGCATTGCACGTTTGGGCGGGTGCCACGGGATCATTGGCCAACATGAGCGTAATGGGGATTAGAGCGCTTGCGTCCACACCTCGCGAGCGTGGACAAAGGCGCGCACTGATGGCGGAGCTGAGGGATTACATCCGTCGCCACGTAGACCCGAACGTGAGACTGGTAATTCGCGCGACCCACCTCGATGAGCCACCGGACACCAGCGTGACGCCTCACCGGTATTGGTATCAGGCGAGATACGCAAGGTACGACGGGACTGCACAACGCTGATCGCTCGCGGAGGCTGAGCGCGCCCCAGGGATTCGAACCCCCACCTTCTGATGCGTAGGCAGCTCAGAGCCCGTCCAAGGCCGTCTATCGTCGTGTACCGAAGCGCAACCAGGGCCTCGATTCGCGTCCTGAGCTGCGACACCAGGCCGCAGAAGTCCGCAGGGTGTGCCGTCGTCCACAGAGGAGTTTCCCGCGAGTTGTGACACGCTCGTGACACGACCACTCCCCGGCGGTCCACGTTGAAAAGCATTCCCTGCTCGCCGGGGGCTTCGTTTTCGACCGGTTCCATCGGTTGTTTTCGTATGGGGTGATAGTCCCAGGGATTCGCGGCGCTTGGCATTCTCGTTGAGCAGTGCCGTGACGTTTGGCGATTGGTCCACGAGGTACACCCCCTGTATCCCCGACTCGGCCAGAAGGCCGATTTCCCGGTGAGAAGGAGAAGTTGCCATGAGCGGTACGGATAAGGCGAAGAACCAGGGCCAGGGCCTTCTTGGCAAGGTTAAGGAAGCGTTTGGCAAACTCACCGGTGACAGAACTATTCAGAATCGCGGCAAGTCTGACCAGACGAAGTCCGACCTCAAAGGTGCTGGTGAGAAGGTCAAGGACGCCTTCAAGAAGCCGTAAGGCCACTACCTAACTGGGGAACTGACGGGTTTCGCTTACCCGAGCAGCTACGTGCGAAGTTCCCCAGGATTCCCGCGCATGGCTATGACCGTCAGGCGCGATGCTTCGCGGGCCGCCGATCTCGATAGCTGGATGCCGTCCCCACATTATCTGATCAGCGTCTATGTACATTTAGAGCATTTGCTATCTTGGGTTTGACGTTTGGTCGAGGGTCGGTTTGGGTACCCATAACGGCGCAAAGACGAAGCTGTGTCTAGTACACCGCCGAAAGCGGGTGAGGACGATGACGAAACGCAGCCGAGCGCGGTCGGCGAAGCCTCGTGGCGTTGCACCGATACGCGAAACGGTCGAAGTAGCCGCTGGCTATGTCGCCGACATCACTGACTGCCAACCGACACAGGTTACTGCGTTGGAACCCGCCGACGGGGGTGGCTGGATCGTCGAGCTCGAAGTTGTTGTAGACCGGCGTATTCCGTCGTCGGCTGACATGCTTGAGCTCTATGAAATCGAGCTCGACGCCGACGGAGAAGTGCTGGCGCATCACAGAATTGGTCGTTACTCGCGCTACCAGCGCCTGCCGTCCACGGCGGATGCGGAGCAGACCGTAAACGGGCACGCGAACGACGTTGGGCTCTAGTACGGGTCGCGTGCCGATTAGGGGTGCTTCTCGGGGCGGGCGATGGCGCTAACGCCGGAACTAGACCTGGATTGATCATAGGAAAGTAAGTCCAGCACCACCCGCCGTCCCTCAAAAGCACACTGTCGCTTGAGAAGTACTGATGCTCCGAGGTGGCGACCTTGACCTGTCCGATAGCACTGACGATGGCGCTGGTTACGATGCCGCCCGCCCATCAGACCACTGTCGCGGGATACGCCTACGTTCTCAGCCCTCTGCACGAAACGGTTTGGAGTCCTGGCGGTCCAGAAGTCGACGCGGCCCGACTTGGACAAGCTGCTGATCGAACTGCGTGCCGGGGGAACCGAGACGGCCAAGGGCACCATTCGACGGGGTCGGTCGCCCCGGTCACTCAACGCGGCGGCTGGTGCCGACCTACGGATGTGACCGGAAGGAGTTGGCGCACAACGTCGCAGCCGCGATCCGCAAGATTCCCCGCGTTCGCAACGAAATTCTGGCGCTCAGCGGCCTTCGCCGTGAGGAGATCGCCAGGCTCAAATGGTCGGACGTCGATCTAGATGCGGGCACCGTCACCATCGCCCGCAACCGGGTGCAGGTGGGCGCAAAGGTGCAACGAAGCTGGGGGCCGTAACACACCGGGTGCGCTGACAAACATGTGGCATCGGCTGACGACGACGGCGAGTGTGCGCCCGATCCGGCTGCACGACGCGCGGCACTCGATGGCTGTGATCACGAAGTGGCTCGGACACGCTGACGCGTCGATCACCGCGAAGATTAACGCCCACAGGCAGATGGACGATTGTTTTGCTGAGCGCGCCCGAAGGGATTCGAACCCCCAACCTTCTGATCCGTAGTCAGATGCTCTATCCGTTGAGCTACGGGCGCTTGTCTATGAAGTTGTATGGCGGAGGCGAGAGGATTTGAACCTCCGGTCGCCTTTGAGGGCGACAACTCATTAGCAGTGAGCCCCATTCGGCCGCTCTGGCACGCCTCCCGACGATTACCGCCGATCCGACAGAGTACAGGTGCGCAACGGCACCAGGCAAAGCGCAGCTCGGCCACCCATAGACTGATCGGGTGACCGCCGTCTGCGTCCTGAACTGGCCGATCTGCCGGCCTACACGCCGGGCAGGACGGTGCCGGGTGCGATCAAGATCGCAAGCAACGAGACGGTGCACGAGCCGCTGCCAAGCGTGCGGGCGGCCATCGAGAAGGCCACCGACGCCATCAACCGGTACCCGGACAACGGCTACGTCGAGTTGAAGGAGCGGCTGGGCAAGCACGTCCACTTCGCCCCCGAACACATCGCGGTCGATGCGTGTCGTGAGCCTGTGCCAGCAGCTCATCCAGATCACCTCGACCGTCGGCGACGAGGTGATCTACGGCTGGCGCAGCTTCGAGATCTACCCTCTGCAGACGCGCACCGCGGGTGCCACTCCCGTGCAGGTGCCGGTGACCGACGACACCTACGACCTCGATGCGATGCTCGCCGCCGTCACCGACCGCACCCGGCTGATCTTCGTCTGCAATCCGAACAACCAGACCAGCACCGTCGTCGATCCCGACGCCTTGGTCCAGTTCATCGAGGCGGTGCCGTCGGACATCCTGATCGCGCTCGACGAGGCCTACGTCGAGTACATCACCGGCGACATGCTGCCCGACAGCTTCGGGTTGGTTCGCGCACACAGCAATGTCGTTGTGCTGCACACATTCTCGAAGGCTTACGGCCTCGCGGGGCTGCGTATCGGGCTATGCGGTCGGCGATCCCGACATCGTCACCGCGCTGGGCAAGGTGTACGTGCGGTTCAGCGCGACGAGCATCTCCCAGGCCGCGGCGAGCGCATCGTTGGACGCCGCAGACGAACTGCTGGCCCGCACCGACGCGGTCGTCACCGAACGGGCTCGCGTCACCGCAGCGCTGCGCAACGCCGGGTACGCCGTGCCGCCGTCGCAGGCCAACTTCGTCTGGCTGCCGCTGCCCGGACGCGCCCAGGAATTCGCGAACGACTCGGCGGACAGCCGCATCATCGTCCGGCCCTACGGCGAGGGCGGCGTGCGGGTCACCATCGCATCCCCGCATGAGAACGACACATTCCTGGAGTTCGCCGGCGACTGGATCGAAAAGCAATGACCGAGGCCCGCAAGAAGTTCAACGAAATCAAGGACCACGCAGATCCGATCCCCTACGCGGGGCTCGAGGAGTTCTGGAGCACCCTCCAACCGGTCTCCATCGACTTCATGTTCGGCGAGTGGCGAGCCGGCGACACGTACGAAGACACCGAGACGATGAACAGAGCAGCCAGTCTCTGGATGGAGGAGTTCCGCGGCGAGGTGACCGCGACGATGGTGTACGACGGCAGGCCCATCCACGATCACTTCAAGAAGGTCGACGACGACACCATCATCGCGATCACGAACGGCAACGGTGCCCTCGATCACGGCCGATACATGTACTTCTACCTGGAACGTGCCTAGCCGTTCGGACTGCGCCCGGTGTAGGCCACCAGCCGGTCCAGTGCGCCCGCGTCGGCGGGAAGCTCTATCGGATCGTCGAAGCCTGCGGTGTTGCGGCCCTGCGGCGTGATGATGTTCTGCGCCAACCCCATCACGTAGTCGGACAGTGAGTCGGGCGCATTGACGTTCTGCCCCATGGCCATCGCGTAGTCCCAGGCATGGATGAGGAATTCGATCGACAGCACGCCGGCCATCATCCGCGCGGGGGCTTCGTTCTTTCCGAAGGGCACGGTGCCGTCGAGCCCGCGTCGGTGCCAGGCGTCCAGTGCAGGCCGGGCCGCGGCGACGACCTGGCGCTCGACCGAGTCGCTCGAGTCCCGCTCGGGCAGCTCCGCGCCTGCGACGCCGCCGATCACGGTGATGGAGTTCATCAGGTGATCGGTCAGCTTGGAGATGTCGAATTCTCGACACGGGGTCTGCTTGGACCAGTCGTCATTGGCGATGGGGTGCAGCACGTTCTGCAGCACCCTCAGGCTTGCTTCGGCGCTGACGAGTTCGTCGGTCGGCGGTGAATCGGGGCCGGAGGGCAAATCGGTGGGCATGGAGCCCACGCTACGTCTCGCGTGCGCCTATCGTTGCGCAGATGAGAACCCATCTGCGGGTAACGGCAGCGGCACTGATCTTCGTCGGCCTGGCCACCGGGTGCTCACGCAGCACGACCGGCACCGTCGCGATGACAACCGAGCCTGGACCGCCGATCGCCTCGCCGTCGCGGACTCCGTCGACCGACGAACCCGGCTTCCCGAATATTCCAGGCTTGCCGAGCATTCCCGGTCTCCCGCAGATACCGGGCTTTCCGATGCCGGGGCCGGGCGGCACCAATGTTCCGGAGGTTCCCGCGCCTGCGAACGCGCTGACCATGAAGTGCAGCGAGTACACCAAGCTCGACGAGGCCACGCAACGGGCCGTCATTCGCGCCATCCTGGCGGCGGCAAACAACCAGCAGCAGGGCCGGGAGTCGGAGATGGTCGCCTCGATCATGGCGACGACCATGTGCGGTTTTCTACCGAGCGCCGTCGTGAAAGAGGTGGTGCTCGGCGGGTCGCCGCCGTGAGTGGCTAACCTTCTGGCCATGGGTGATGTATACGATTCAGTGACCGTGGACATCGACGGCCATGTCGCGCAGGTGACGCTGGTCGGTCCCGGCAAGGGCAACGCGATGGGACCGGCGTTCTGGGCGGAGATGCCCGAGGTGTTCGCCAAGCTCGACGCCGACCGCGACGTCCGCGCGATCGTGCTCACCGGGTCGGGGAAGAACTTCAGCTACGGCCTCGACCTGCCTGCCATGGGCGGGTCGTTGTCCGATGTGATGGCCAACGGCTCCTCGGCCCGGCCGCGCGCGGACTTCCACGCTACGGTTTTGCGCATGCAGGGGGCGATCAGCGCCGTCGCCGACTGCCGCACCCCGACGATCGCGTCGGTCCACGGCTGGTGCATCGGTGGCGGGGTGGATCTGATCTCGGCAGTCGACATCCGTTACGCCAGTGCCGATGCGAAGTTCTCGGTGCGCGAGGTCAAACTGGCCATGGTCGCCGACGTCGGCAGCCTGGCCCGGCTGCCGCTGATCCTGACCGACGGCCACCTGCGCGAGCTGGCATTGACCGGCAAGAACATCGACGCCACCCGTGCGGAGAAGATCGGCCTGGTCAACGATGTCTACGACGACGCAGAGGCGTCGCTGGCGGCTGCGCACCGAACCGCCGCCGAGATCGCCGCGAACCCGCCGCTGACCGTCAACGGCATAAAGGACGTGCTCGATCAACAGCGCATCGCGCGTGTCTCGGAAAGCCTGCGATACGTGGCGGTCTGGAACGCGGCAATGCTGCCGTCGAAGGACCTCACCGAGGGCATCACCGCGACGTTCGAGAAGCGGACGCCGAACTTCACCGGGGAATAACCGGACGAAGAGTCAGACCCGAGGCATGGGCGTCCAGCCGAGCTCGGCCTTGGCCTTGGCGTTCGACAACGGCAGCCAGGTCGTGCCGAAAGCCACTGCCGGATAAGGCGCGACCAGACCCACCAGCCGATGTGAAATCGGAATGGGCGGCGGCCGATGGAGTTTCGCGGACAGCTCGCGCACATAGTCACCGAAAGACTGGGGCCGGTCGTCGACGATGTTGTACATCTGCCCGCCGCGACCGCGGTCGAGGGCATCGGCCGTGGCATTGGCGACGTCGTCGATGTGTATCCACGACATTATTCCGTTGCCGGTCATCGCCGGCAACGCACACCATTTCGCGAGTCGGACGAACAGCTCGTCGTGCGGCACCCCGGGCCCGTAGAAACAGCCGTAGCGCAACACGATTCCCTCCGTGTCGCTGTGCTCGCCGGACGACAGGACCGTCTGCTCCATGCCACGAAGGGCCGCCAGCATCTCGTCTCCGCCGCGCGGCGGTGGACCTGGATAAGGATCAGACTCGTCCATCACCGCCGGTCCGGTCGTGGGGTAGCCGTAGGCGAAGACCACCGACTCCGCCACGATCCTGCGCACGCCTGCGCGCTGCGCGGCCGCCACCAGATTCGGAGCGCCGCGGCTCCATAGCTTTCTGGCCGGCTCAAAGTCCTTGGGCCGCTTCGGCCCCCACTTCGGCAGCGTGGTGAGCAGCGAGACCACCACATTGGGGCCGATGTCGGCGACGACCTTGTCGACTTCCTCGGCGTCGAACACGTCCGCGACCACCGGTTTGGCCCCGGCCGCCTCGATCTGCGATGTCTTGGCCGACGACCGGGTCAACCCGACGACGTCATGTCCGCGGGCATTGAGCTCGCGCAGCAGGGGTAGGCCGGGGACGCTGGTGGCACCGGCAACGAGGACACGCGTCACTGGGCGCCCACCTTCTCTGCATTCATGCTGGCGCGCAACGCAATCGCCAGTATCACCGTGGTCACGACGAGACCACCCGCCTCGATCCAGCCGATCAGATCACCTGCGCCGTGGTGCGGGTCGATGATGTGACTGAGCGAATGCAGCGCCCAGTGCAGCGTGGCGAACACCAGTGCGGGCACCCGCCACGACAGCCGGCGAACCGCCGCCAACAAGAGCAGGCCCTGCGGCACCTCGAACGTCGCATTGTCGAAGATGTAGTGGTCGTTGCGAATGCCGAAGGTCCCCAGGGTGTCGAAGAACGTTCCCGGCGCGAGCATCATGAACAGCCCGAGGCCGAGACCGTACAGGCCGAAGACGATCAGGGTCACCTCGACGAACCCGGCTCTTGTGCGAGTAGGTGTCGTTGTCATACGTTCACGCTAGTCCGCCACTGGCCTCAAGATAGGCTCCACTTTGATGAAGCTTTCGGGTACCACTTCGGCGACATCTGCACCCCGCGTGCGCGGTGGTCCTGAGCTACTCGTGGAACTCGATCGCGCCGGGGCGGAACCGCTG
This sequence comes from uncultured Actinomycetota bacterium, assembly GCA_963804905.1. GTDB lineage: Bacteria > Actinomycetota > Actinomycetes > Mycobacteriales > Mycobacteriaceae > Mycobacterium. The sequence continues at coordinate 309,362 of CAWDSB010000004.1, forward strand.
CACCGCCAGCTCGCCGACGGGCTGCGCACCGCCATTCGCACCGGCCGTCTGGCATCGCACACCAGGATGCCGTCGACGCGTTTGCTCGCCGCAGACCTCGGCGTCTCCCGAAGGCTCGTCGTCGACGCGTACAGCCAACTGGTCGCGGAGGGTTTCCTGCTGAGCAGGCACGGCTCGGGCACCCTGGTGGCGACCGTCGATGCAGCGAGAGCACCTCGGTACGCCGAACCGGCGCGCCGCTACGATGTCGACTTCCTGCCCGGCTCACCGGATCTCAGCAGTTTCCCTCGCAACGCGTGGCTGCGCGCACTGCGGCAAGGCCTCGCCGAGATCGGCTCGGATTCCTTCGGATATGTCGACCCGCAAGGTCTACCCCTGGCGCGCGCCGCGGTCGCGGACTATCTGCGGCGCACCCGCGGCGTGCAGGCCGACGCGCAGCACGTCGTGCTCTGTTCCGGAGCGACGCAGGCGATCTCGCTGCTCGCTCGTGTGCTGGGTGACGGCGAGCTGCCGCTGGCCATGGAGGATCCCGGATTCTGGCTACATCGGATGGTGTTGCGACACAACGGTATCGAGCCGTTGCCGGTTCCCGTCGACGACGACGGCATCGATGTCGACGCGTTGACCGCCATCGGCGCAACGACTGTGCTGTCCACCCCCGCGCACCAGTCACCGACCGGCGTTGTTCTTTCCGCAGCCCGGCGTACCGCGCTGATGGAGTGGGCGCGCGCCGGCCACCTGGTCGTCGAGGACGACTACGACGCCGAGTACCGGTATGACCGTGCGCCCGTCGGCGCCCTGCAAGGCATTGCGCCCGACCGCGTGATCTACGTCGGCTCCACGAGCAAGACACTGGCGCCGGGGCTGCGCATCGGATGGATGGTGATGCCCCCGCAGCTCCTCGGTGCAGTCAGGCTGTCGAAGAGCCTGGCCGACACCGGAAGCTCGGTGATGGACCAACTCGCCTTCGCTCAGCTGCTGACCTCGGGCGGCTACGACCGCCATCTCCGCCAGATGCGGCGCCGGTATCTGAGCCGCCGAAACGCTCTTCTCGAGGCCCTGGCCCGTTACCTGCCGGAGGCGACGGTGCTGGGCGCCGCCGCGGGCGTTCATCTCACCGTCCTGTTCTCCGACGGCTATCCGATCGCCGACCTGGTCCGCCGGGCAGCGGCGATGCGGGTGAACGTCGAGCCGCTGGCGGCCTGCTACGCGAACCCGGCGGCGGCACCACCGGGCCTGCTGCTGGGTTACGCCAACCTGACCGAGTCGCAGATCAAAGCCGGCGTTGCGGCTCTCGCCCGGGCCGCGCGATGACGCGGAACCACAGGTGCGTCGCGTTCTGCGCCGGTGTGGCGCTCATCGGGTGAAGTTTGACGGCCGTGCCGCCCGGATGCTCGAACAGCCGGGTGCCTTCGCCGAGCAGGACCGGCATGACGGAGACCAGGACCTCGTCCAGGACGCCCGCGCGCAGGCACTGCGCCGCTACGTCGGCACCGAGGACGGCCACGTAGCGGTCGCCTGCGGCGGCTGCCGCCTCGGCGACCGCCGCGTCGAAGCCGGCGACGAAGGTGACCCCGGGGACCACTTCGGCAGGCGGGTGGTGGGTGAGCACGACCTGGGGACCCTTCCAGCCGCCGCCGAACGCTTCACCCTGGCCCTCCTGGCCCTTGAGCGGGTCATCCCCGAAGAACGTCCGTCGGCCTATCAGCAGCGCACCGACCTGTGGGATCAGCTCGTCAACCGTCGGATCAGGACCCATGTACTCGGCGAGCCACGACATATCGCCGGCCGCGCCGGCGATGAAGCCGTCGACCGACATCGCCGCCGAGTAGAGGAACTTCGCCATACCCTCGATGCTGCCCGGCACACTGTCGGCATGGCAACGGTCAACGTGGAGGTCCACACAACGATCGACCGGGCCCGGCCCGAGGTGGCGGCGTACTCCTGCGATCCGGACAACGTCACTGCGTGGTACGCCAATATCAAAGCGGTGCAATGGGAAACTGCGAAACCCGTGCAGCTCGGTTCCCGGTTTCGGTTCACCAGCGGGTTTCTCGGCCGAACCTTGGAGTACACCTACGAAGTGATCGAACTGCTAGCCGGCGCAGCGGTTCGTGATGCGTTCCGACCAAGGCCCGTTTCCCATGGAGACCACATATGAATGGGAGGACGCACCGAACGGCTCCACCTGGATGACGCTGCGCAATCGCGGAGAGCCGACGGCTTTCGCCGGTCTTGCCACACCGCTTTTGGCGACGGCGATCAGGCGGGCGACGACCAAGGATCTGGCCCGGCTCAAGTCGATATTGGAAGGTCGCTGAACAGGAGTTTTGAGAATGCGCTCGGGTCCAGCGCGCCGTCAACTTGTCTCAGCACACCAGCTTGTTACGCTCCGTCGGGGACCTTGGGGAGAAGTGGTAGCCCCACCCCGAATCTCACGCAGTAGGAGCAGCATGACCGAGCGCGGGGCGCTCACCGCACACGCCGCCTCCGAGCGGCTGGTGGTGGCGCGCGGGCTATTCTCGGGCCCGAGCGCGCAAGTTCCTGACGATATGTACGCCCGCATCGTCAGCGGCAAGGCCCATCGCGAGCGCAACGCCCTGCACCTCGAGCACGGCGCGACCGTCGACACCAACACTTACTTCGGTCGACTGCCCGCGAGCTACTACCAACGCTGGACCACCGCCACCGAGGTGCAGTTGAAACTCGTCTTTGACGCAGCCGGCCCGGCCACGCTGCTGCTGCGCGCATCGGACGCCGGTGGCACCGAGCGGACCGTCACGAGCAAAGAGGTCGACGGCACCGGCACCGCGGTACTGCCGGCGCGGCTCAACGAGTTCGTCGATGGCGGCGCGCTGTGGATGGAATGCAGAGCAGTGGGCGGTCCCCTACGAATCACTGATCTGGAGTGGACGGTGCCCGGGCCGGCAACCATCCGGCCCGCCGCAATTGCCATCTGCACGTTCAACCGGGCCGACGACTGCGCCACAAACCTCGCGACCATTGCGGGTGACAAGAACCTGCTGGCAGGGATCGACGCGGTGTATGTCGCCGATCAAGGCACAGACGCCGTCGAGACCCGCCAGCTGTTTCAGGACGTTGCCGCCCAGCTGGGCGACAAGTTGGTGTACCTGCGGCAGCCGAATCTTGGTGGCGCAGGCGGATTTGCACGGGGGCTCTACGAGGTGTCGAGCATCGCCGACCACGCCAACGTCATCCTGATGGACGACGACATCCTGCTGGAACCCGAAACCGTACTGCGGCTCAACGCTTTCGCGAACCTGACTCCGAAACCGACGATCGTCGGCGCCCAAATGCTCTATCTGAAGAACACGAAGCAGCTCCACGTCGGCGCGGAACAGACTGAGATGCCCAGGCTGCGGGCGGGCCGTTGGTCCCCCAACGCGTTGCACAACGCGAACATGTTGAAGTACCGGCAGGACCTGCGCGTGGACGCCGAGTACAACGCGTGGTGGTCGTGCCTGATCCCGTCGGAAGTCATTGCCGCGATCGGCCTGCCGATCCCGATGTTCTTCCAGTGGGACGACATCGAGTACGGACTACGGGCGGCGGCCGCGGGCTTTCCGACCACGACGCTGCCCAACGCCGGTGTCTGGCATGCCGACTTCCACTGGAAGGACCGCGACGAGTTCATCCGCTACTTCAGCGTGCGCAACGCGCTGATCACTCATGCGATGCACGGCGATATCGACGGCAAGACGACCAGCAGGTGGTTGGCACGCGAAATCATCGAATGCCTGTCCTCGATGCAATATGGCTTGGCCTACACCATGATTCGCGGTATCGAAGACTTCCTCGAAGGTCCGGACGTGCTGCGGGACGGTGGACCGGGCGCGCTGGCGGCGATACGCGCCGAACGGTCGGACTTCCCCGAAACCGTCGTCCACCCGGCGGTGGAGATCGGTGAGCTCACCGGCGGCGCAGTGCCGCGGATTCATCCCATCGGCCATCGGCCGCGGAAAGACCGAATCAATCTCGTGTTGGCCAAACGGGTGGTGTATCAATGGCTAGGTCGTGCCATTCCCGGGCCGGTCGCCATCACCGCGGCACACAACGAGTGGTGGCACGTCTCGCTTTTCGACTACGCCGTTGTCACTGACGCGTCGCAGACCGGCGTCCGAATCCGCCGCCGCGACAAGCAGAAACTGACGACGCTGTCTCGGCGGGCACGCAAGGCACTGCGGCGACTCCGCACCCAAGCGCCCGCAGTGCAGGCCATGTACCGAGAAGCACTCCCTCACATAACCAACCGGGACAACTGGGCGCGGCTGTTCGACAGCTGATCAGTGCAGCCGCAGGACCACCTGCTCGTTGTTTCCCGTGAAGCCAAGGTATTCGAACGTGCGGCCGGTGCGTGCGACGAACTCGGTCCACGCCCGAAACTCGTGCTGCCGCCAGCCCGGGAAGTTGAAGAACTCGTCGAACACCAGCACCGCGTCGGGCGCGAGACGGTCACCGACGAGATCCAATACGGTCTTACTTGACGAGTACAAATCGCAATCGACATGGAGGAACGCGACCTGTTCCTCGTTGCGGGCGAGGAAGCCGGGCAGCTCGTCGGTGAACAAACCGACGATGACCTCGGCCCCTTCGACGACGGGTATCTCCGCTTGCGCGAATTCGCCGACGGGGAAACCGGTCCGCCACGGCTCGGGCAGTCCGGTGAAGCTGTCGAATCCGACGACCGTGCGATCACCCGCCACGGCGTCGGCGATGATCTTGAGAGTGGTTCCCGTCGCCACGCCGAACTCGAGCGCCAAGCCCGAGCCCTTGATCAGACTCAGTGCGAACCGAAGCGTGTCATGCGGATGCCAGAACACCGATGCGTTGGACATGTGCTCCTGAACGAACCCCGCGCTGTCCTTGACGGCGGCGATGTCTTGCCAGTTCAAGATGTCCCGACGCCAGATCTGCTCCATGTCGTACAGCCGGCGATGCACCCGCTCGTCCGTCTCGTTGATGTGATCAGCCAGCCGGTCGAGCGCGGTTACCTGCTCCGCATGCAGGTCCCGCAGATGCTGTTGGTGTTCGTCGAGCTGTGATTGCCGCCGAGTCAGCTCCGCCTCGACCACTTCGGCCACCGCGCGTTGCAGCTTCTCCCGCGCGGATCGCTTGAGCCGGTCGAACATGCAGAACACCGTAGCCCGCCGGTCGTCAGGCAATAAACTCCCGCCCGTGTTGTGGGCGGTGCCAGGGGCGTTGGTCGGCGCACTCGTCGTCTACGCCGCACAGCGGGGCCTGATCGACGACGCCTACATCACCTTGAGTTATGTCCGTAACGTGGCTGAACACCTCCATTGGGGGCTGATCCCCACAGAGGAGTCGAACACCGCCACGTCGCCGCTGAACGTCATCCTGCTGACGCTGACCACCTGGGTCGGTGGAGTGACCGGTGAGCTCCGGCCGGTGCTCGGTCTCGAGATCCTGACCGTCGTGCTGTCGGCTGCGTTGGCCGTGTGGGCCGCGCAGATCGCCCGCAGGATCGACGTTTCCGAAGTGTGGTCGCTTGCGGTGCTCGCCCTGGTCTTCGCGAACCCGTTCGTGAACTCGGCGCTCGGGCTGGAGGTTGTGCCCATCGCGGCTCTCCTCACCGGGCTGACCGCACAGGCCGTACGAGGCCGACGCGTGGCGTTCGGGGTGCTGGCCGGCCTGCTCGTCCTGACGCGGCCCGACCTCGGCATCGTCGTCGCCGCGGTCTATCTAGTCACGCCGGCCATGCGGCGCGGGTTCTGGGTGGCCCCGCTCACCGCCACCGCCGTGGCGCTGCCGTGGTGGGCCTTCAGCTGGTACCACTTCGGCTCCGCGGTGCCGACTACGTATGTGATCAAGACTCTCCAGCGGTCATTCGGTGATGCGACGTTCGCCAACGGCCTGTGGAAGATGTGGGAGCAAGGTCTGGTGCTGCCCCTGGCGCTCGCCCTCATCCCCGCGGCGATGGGCTTGGTGACCGTTGTGTGCATGGTGGTGGCAGGCGCACGTCACCGGCTGCCGCAGGAGCAATGGGCGATTGTGGGGCTGGGCGTCGGCGGCATCGCAGACTTCGCCGCGTACTGCCTGCTTGGCGTTCCGCCCTACCACTGGTACTACGTCAGTTCGACTGTCGCCCTTGGTGTTACAGGCATCTTCGGGGTGGCGCTGCTGCTGCGCCGGGCTGAACCGGTGCGAATCGGCGGCCCTGTCGTCGCCGCCCTGGTGCTCGTCGTCGCCGCAATCGTGTCTCTCGGTGGGCGGCCGATCCCGTGGACACATCCCGTCATCTTCGGGAACTGGGCACTCCCCGAGGAATACCTCACCCTCGGTGAGGCGGTGGGCAGGCGGGTCGGTGACGCGACGGTGCTGGCCCCTCCCGAGATCGGCACTGTGGCATATGCGTGCGACTGCTCGGTGGTCGATGTGTTCTCCGATCCAGGTCGCGCATTGCCGTTGATCGACAAACGGATCCGCGAAGCTGGACCGGTGATGCGCGTTCTGCTGGAGGCGAACTTCGCCCGACTCGACCGGACCCAGAAGCCGCGGCGTGCCACGTACCGGTTGGTCTGGACACATGAGCCGCCGCCCGCAGGCCTGCCCGCCTGGCATACGGACTCCCCCTGGACAGGCCGCGCGACGATCTACCTCGAGCCGGTCAGCTGACAGCGGTGGCGGAGGGATTTGAACCCCCGGACGGTTTTAGCCGTCTCTCGCTTTCAAGGCGAGTGCATTAGGCCGCTCTGCCACGCCACCGCGGACAAGCGTACGGGGTCAGACCCGGCCGACCTTCGCCGACGATGGCGTTCCCTTCAGGGCGACGCTGATCCGCCTGCAGTTCTCGCCCATTGCGGCGATCTGGGGCCGCGACAGCTTGCCGAGAAAATGCTCGCGCACGCTCTGTCCATAGGTGACCATCGCCTGGCGCACCAGCAAGCGGCCGTCGTCGGTGATGCTGGCCAGCACGCCGCGCCCATCGTCGGGGCTGGCGCCACGCCGCACCAAGCCCTGCACTTCCAATCGACGGATCTGCCGGGTCACCCGGCTCGGCAGCGACATCAGCCCTTCGGCCAGATCGCCCATGCGTGCCGAACCGGTCGGGGACTTGTCCAGGATGTCGAGCAGCCGCACATCGTTCAAGGTCAGATGGTGGGCTTCGGCGAGCGCCCGATTCAGTGTCGCGTACATGCGCAGCGCCGAATCGAGGAAGTTTTGCCACGACCTCTGTTCGGCGATGTCCAAGCCGGGCATATCACCAGCCGTACGCCCGGCAATCATCCCCTCCATCTTCAGGATGGTAAACGACAATCGCATTGCTGGGGGCGTTAATTCGCAGGTAGTAGGGTTTTCTGAATGCATGCGATCGTGGTCGAATCCGCTGAGCGTCTGAGCTGGCAAGAAGTCCCCGACGTCGCACCAAAGGCCGGTGAAGTGCTGGTCAAGGTCAGCGCTGCGGGAGTCAATCGGGCCGATCTGCTGCAAGCCGCGGGCAATTATCCGCCCCCGCCCGGGGCCAGCGAGATCCTTGGCCTCGAGGTGTCCGGGACCATCGCCGAGGTCGGCGAAGGAGTCGATGAGTGGGCGATCGGGCAACCCGTCTGCGCTTTGCTGGCAGGCGGCGGCTACGCCGAATTCGTGGCGGTGCCCTCGGGCCAGGTCATGCCTGCGCCGGAGACGGTCGAGCTTCATCACGCGGCCGCTCTGCCCGAGGTGGCCTGCACGGTGTGGTCCAACCTGGTGATGACCGCGGGCCTTGCGGCCGGTCAGGTGGTGTTGATTCACGGTGGCGCCAGCGGCATCGGCACGCACGCCATTCAGGTCGCGCGGGCGCTGGACAGCCGTGTCGCGGTCACCGCCGGTTCGACGTCCAAGCTCGACCTGTGCAGCGAACTCGGCGCGGAGATCCTCATCAATCACCGCGACGAAGACTTCGTCGAGCGAGTGCGCGAGGCGACGAACGGTTCAGGAGCTGATGTGATCCTCGACATCATCGGCGCCGCCTACCTCGACCGCAATGTCGATGCGCTCGCCAACGATGGCCGGGTCGTCGTCATCGGGATGCAGGGCGGCGTCAAGGGCGAGCTGAACCTGGGCAAGCTGCTCGGCAAGCGCGCCGGGGTGATCGCCACCGCACTACGGTCGCGGCCAGTGCAGGGAAAGAGCAGCAAGACCGAGGTCGTCGCCGAGGTGGTTGACAACGTGTGGCCGATGCTTGCCGACGGCCGGGTACGCCCGATCATCGGGGCGGAGTTCCCGATCGACCAGGCCGCGGCGGCTCACGAGATGCTGAACGCCGGCGAGGTGGCGGGCAAGGTGCTGCTGCGCGTCTAGTCAGCCGAGCGAGGCCAGCGCGCGAATCAGCTGGTCGACCTCCGCGGTGGTGGTGTAATGCGCGAGCCCGACCGTGACCGCTCCGCCGATGTCGTTGACCCCGATCACGTCGAGCACCCGCGAGCTCGCGTTGGCGATTGCCAGCACGCCGTTGTCCGCCAGCCGTTGCACGACCCGTTCGGCAGGCACCTCTTTCACCACGAAACTCAGCACGGGAATAGAGACCTCGGGCCTGCCGATGACCATGATGAGCGGCAGCGACTTCAGCGAGATGAGCAGGTAGTCGAACAGCCTGGTCATGTAGGAAGCCGCGGATTGCATTGAGACGGCGAGTCTTTCGCGACGCGTCCCCGTCGCCGACTCGTCGAGGGACGCCAGATACTCGACGCTTGCGACCAGACCGGCCAGCAGGGCGTACTGGTGCACGCCGATCTCGAGCCGCTCGGCGCCGGTGGCATACGGGTTCAGCGCGATCGAACTGAACGTGTTGATCATGGCGGGGTCGCGGAAGACCAACGCGCCTACGGGCGGTCCACCCCAGCCGAGCGCGTTCACCGCGACGACGTCCGCATCGATCTCGTCGATGTCGATCAGCCGGTAGGGCGCGGCCGCCGAGTGGTCGACGATCACGAGCCCGCCGTCCGCGTGCATCAGCTTCGTCGCGGCGCGCAGATCCGTGACGGTGCCCAACGTCGCAGAGGCAGAGGTGATTGCGACCAGACGAGTCGCCTCGGTGATCAGGTTCTCCCACTGCCAGGTCGGCAGCTCGCCGGTTTCGATGTCGACTTCGGCCCATTTCACTTTGGCGCCATAGCGATTCGCCGCGCGCAGCCACGGCGCGATGTTTGCCTCGTCGTCCAGTCGCGTGACGACCGTTTCATAGCCCAGGCCCACCCGCGACGATGAGGCGTCGGCCAGCGAGTTGAGCAAGATGGCGCGGTCGGCCCCGAGGACCACGCCGTTCGGATCGGCATTGACCAGGTCGGCAACCGCATTGCGGGCTGCGTCCAACACTGCGGCGCTTCGCTGCGCCGACGGATGTGGACCCACCGTCGTCGTCATCGAACCGCGGAATGCGGTCGAGACGGTGGTGGCGACCGAGTCGGGCAGCAGCATGCCGTGCTGGGCGTCGAAGTGCACCCATCCATCGCCCAGGGACGGATGCAATCCGCGAACCCGGGCGACGTCGTATGCCATGCCAGCCACCTTAGATAGTCTGTGAAGTCCACAAACCGACAGCATTCACTGGTGCCCAACCCCACGTGGGCAGTGCCGGAGCGGGTCACCTGGGCAGCCATACTAGTCGAGTGAGCTTGGCCTTCGGAGTGCTACTTGCGCTGTTGTTGCTGGTAGTCCCCGGAGCAATGGTGGCACGGGCATGCCGGCTGGCGTTGCCCACCGCGGTGGCCGTCGGGCCCGCATTGACCTACGGCGTCGTCGCCTCGGCCATTGTTCCGTACGGCGCGCTGGGCATCCCATGGAACGCGTGGACCGCCCTAATTGCTCTGGCCGTCGTGACCGCGGTCGCCGCGTGTTTGCCAAAAGTGCTGAGCCGCTACCGCGACCGGGATGCCGAGGAGCGATCGATCTCCCCCGGTCCTGCGCTCACCGTCGCCGCGGGGGTGCTGCTTGGCGCGGCCCTGATCGGAGTGGCGGCGGTCAAGGGACTGCCGCACTGGCAGTCGATACCGAGCACGTGGGACGCCGTCTGGCACGCCAACACGGTCCGATTCATCCTCGACACCGGGCAGGCGTCGCCGACCCACATGGGCGAGCTGCGCAACGTGGAGACCCACGATGCGCTCTACTACCCTTCGACATTTCACGCCCTCGCGGCGGTGTTCAGTCAGCTGAGCGGATCGGCACCCACCACTGCGTACACGCTCAACTCACTCGCGGCGGCGGTCTGGCTGTTCCCGGTGAGCGCAGCGTGTCTGACCTGGAATCTGCTGCTGAAGAAATTCGGCGAATGGCGGACGGCCGGGGCCGCCGCCACCGCCGCCGCGCTGTCGGCGTCGTTCACCGCGATTCCCTACGTCGAGTTCGACACCGCATCGATGCCCAATCTCGCCGCGTACGGCCTCGCCGTTCCGACGATGGTGTTGGTGGTGTCGACGGTGCGGCATCGCGACCGCATTCCGCTGGCGGTGCTCGCACTGTTGGGGGTCTTCTCGGTGCACATCACCGGCGGCGTGGTGACCGTGCTGTTCGTCGTGGCGTGGTGGCTTGTGGACGCACTGTGGCATCCGGTCCGCAGCAGGTTGTCGGACTTCGTCACGCTGGCGGTCATCGCCGTGCCCACGGTCTGCCTGCTGCTGCCGCAGTTCGTCGGTGTGCTGCAGCAGGCCGAGATCATCGTGGGGCACGCGTTCATAACGCACGAGGGCAAGAAGCGGGGACTGATCGACGCGCTCGTGCAGCACACCCGCCACCTCAACGACTTCCCGATCCAGTGGGTGTTGATCGTGCTCGCCGCGGTCGGCGCGGTGATACTGCTCGTGAAAAAGATCTGGTGGCCGCTGGCGGTGTGGTTCCTGCTCGTGGTGGCCATCGTGCACTCGTCGGCGCCGTTCGGCGGCCCACTCGGCGACCTCATCGCCAAGTTCAGCGACCTCTTCTACAGCGACCCGCGCAGGCTGTCGGCCGTGGTCGCGCTGCTGCTGGCGCCGGCCGCGGGCCTTGCGGCCTTCGTTCTGGTGAGCGCCGCTGTGCACGGCATTCGCAGGCTGGCAGGAGATCGCGTCGCACGCCCGTCGGTCCTCTACGGCGCGACCGCCGCCGCGCTGGTCGCGGTCAGCGTGGTAACCGCCTGGCATTACTATCCCCGGCACCGCTTCCTGCTCGGCGACAAGTACGACTCGGTGATCGTCGACAAAAAGGACCTCGAGGCGTTCGCGTACCTCGCCACGCTGCCCGGCGCGCGCGACACCGTGATCGGCGACGCGAACACCGACGGCACCGCGTGGATGTACGCGGTTTCCGGTCTGCATCCGCTGTGGACCCACTACGACTATCCGGTCCAGCAGGGACCGGGCTATCACCGCTTCATCTTCTGGGCATACGCCGACGACGCCGACACCGACCCGCGCGTCGCCGAGGCCGTGAAGGCGCTCGATATTCGGTATGTGCTGACCAGCACACCGGTGGTGCTGAAGTTCGCCATGCCCGACGGGCTAGTGTCGCTAGATAAGTCACGGTCGTGGGAGAAGATCTACGACAACGGCGAAGCCCGAATATATGAATGGCGCGGCACGTAGAGGAATGCGGACGGATGACTACCAACACCGACGACGACAACATCGAAATCATCGGCAGTGACCAGCAGATGGGCTCCGAGGAGGACGCCGACGGCAAGTCGCTGACCGACCTCGTCGAGCAGCCGGCCAAGGTGATGCGCATCGGCACGATGATCAAGCAGCTGCTCGAGGAGGTGCGGGCAGCACCGCTTGATGACGCCAGCCGCAACAAGCTGCGTGAGATCCACAAGACCAGCATCCGTGAGCTGGAGGACGGCCTCGCACCGGAGCTGCGCGAAGAACTGGAACGGCTGACGCTGCCGTTCACTGAGGACGGCGTCCCGTCAGACGCCGAACTTCGCATCGCACAGGCGCAATTGGTGGGCTGGCTGGAAGGGTTGTTCCACGGCATCCAGACCGCGCTGTTCGCCCAGCAGATGGCTGCCCGCCAGCAACTGGAGCAGATGCGTCAAGGTGCGCTGCCACCCGGCATCGGCGCTCCCGGACCACGCGGCGGGTCCGGGACCGGTCAATACCTGTAATTCTTAGGAATTCGGTGACTCGCCCTTCCAAACCGCACATCGAGACGCGCAACGCGTGGGTGGAGTTCCCCATCTTCGACGCCAAGGCGCGCTCGCTGAAGAAGGCGTTCCTCGGTAAGGCCGGCGGCACGATTGGACGCAACGAGTCCAACGTCGTGGTCATCGAGGCGCTGCGGGACGTCACCATGTCGCTGGAACTCGGCGACCGGGTGGGTCTCGTCGGACACAACGGCGCAGGCAAGTCGACGCTGCTTCGCCTGCTGTCGGGTATCTACGAGCCGACGCGGGGCGTGGCGACCGTGACGGGCCGGGTGGCGCCGATATTCGACCTGGGCGTCGGCATGGACCCCGAGATATCGGGCTACGAGAACATCATCATCCGAGGGCTGTTCCTGGGTCAGACCCGCAAGCAGATGCTGGCCAAGATCGACGAGATAGCCGAGTTCACCGAGCTCGGCGACTACCTGTCGATGCCGCTGCGCACCTACTCGACCGGCATGCGGGTGCGGCTGGCGATGGGAGTGGTCACCAGCATCGACCCCGAGATCCTGTTGCTCGACGAGGGCATCGGTGCCGTCGACGCGGATTTTCTGAAGAAGGCGCAAGCGAGGCTGCAGGGCTTGGTCGAGCGCTCCGGCATTCTGGTTTTCGCCAGCCACTCCAACGAGTTCCTCGCTCGGTTGTGCAAGACCGCGATGTGGATCGACCACGGCAGCATCAAGCTGACCGGCGGTATCGAGGAAGTCGTTCGGGCCTACGAGGGCGAGGACGCCGCGAGACATGTGCGCGAGGTGCTCGAAGAGGATGCCCGTGATCGCACATGACTGAGTCCGTGTGCGCCGTGCTGGTCACCCATCGGCGTCCCGACGAGTTGGCCAAGTCACTGGACGCGCTCACCACCCAGAGCCGCGCACTGGACCATATCGTCGTCGTCGACAACGATGACGACGACCGCGTGCGCGACCTGGTCGCAGGCCAGCCTGTCCCGACCACGTACCTCGGGTCGCGCCGAAACCTCGGCGGCGCAGGCGGTTTCGCACTCGGGATGCTGCACGCACTGGCGCTCGGCGCCGACTGGATCTGGCTCGCCGACGACGACGGTCGACCGCAGGACCGCAACGTGCTGGCGACCCTGCTGGCGTGCGGCGACACACACAATCTGGCCGAAGTCTCGCCGATGGTGTGCAATCTCGACGACCCGGACCGGTTGGCGTTCCCGCTGCGCCGCGGGCTGGTATGGCGCCGCCTGGTCAGTGAGCTGCGCACCGAGGGCGCCGGTCAGGACCTGTTGCCCGGAATCGCGTCGCTGTTCAACGGCGCGCTGTTCAGAGCGGCCACGGTAGAAGCGGTCGGCGTGCCGGACCTGCGGCTGTTCGTCCGCGGCGACGAGGTGGAAATGCACCGTCGGCTGGTGCGTTCGGGCTTGCCGTTCGGAACCTGTTTGGACGCAATCTATTTGCACCCTTGCGGCACAGAGGAGTTCAAGCCCATCCTCGGTGGCCGGATGCACACCCAGTACCCCGACGACCCGACCAAGCGCTTCTTCACCTACCGCAACCGCGGCTACTTGTTGTCGCAACCGGGCTTGCGCAAGCTGCTGCCGCAGGAGTGGCTGCGCTTCGGCTGGTACTTCTTGGTGTCGCGACGGGACCCGCGAGGTCTCGCCGAATGGGTCCGGATCCGCAGGCAGGGCAGGCGCGAGAGGTTCGAAAAACCATGACGTTCACCGACGCCGCGGCTCAATCCAGGACGATGCCGCGTGCATGGCGTGACCTCGTGGACGGCTTCGGCCGCCGCGAACTGTGGCTGCACCTGGGTTGGCAGGACATCAAGCAGCGCTACCGCCGGTCGGTGCTCGGCCCGTTCTGGATCACCATCGCCACCGGTGTGACCGCGGTCGCGATGGGCGGCCTGTATTCGAAGCTGTTCAAGCTCGAACTGTCCGTGCACCTGCCCTATGTCACGCTCGGGCTGATCATCTGGAACCTCATCAACGCCTCCATCCTCGAAGGCGCCGACGTGTTCATCGCGAACGAGGGTCTGATCAAGCAGCTCCCGACGCCGCTTTCGGTGCACGTTTACCGCCTGGTGTGGCGGCAGATGATCTTGTTCGGCCACAACATCGTGATCTTCGTGGTCATCGCGATCATCTATCCCAAACCGTGGTCGTGGGCCGACCTCTCGGTCATCCCGGCGCTTGCTCTGATCGTGCTGAACTGCGTGTGGGTGTCGCTGTGCTTCGGCATCCTCGCCACCCGCTACCGAGACATCAGTCCGCTGCTTTTCAGCCTCGTTCAGCTGCTGTTCTTCATGACCCCGATCATCTGGAACGAGGCCACGCTCGAACACCAGGGCGCCGGGCGATGGGCCAAGATCGTCGAGCTGAACCCGCTGCTGCACTACCTCGACATCGTGCGGGCGCCGCTGCTGGGCGCCGAACAGGAGGTGCGGCACTGGGTGGTCGTGCTGGTGCTGACGGTCGTCGGATGGGTTTTGGCGGCGATCGCGATGCGGCAGTACCGGGCGCGGGTGCCGTACTGGGTCTAGGTTCCCAGCCGGCACCCGTCAAGCATCAGCGCCGGGGCACCGCCGTGCGGACCGTCACGTTGATTCGGTTCCACGCGTTGATGGTGACCGCCATCGCGATGACCTGGCCGAGCTCACGTTCGGTGAACACCTCGGCCGCCTCTGCGTACACGTCGTCGGGCACGCCGTCGGCGATCTCGGTGATGGCCTCGGTGAGCGCCAGCGCGGTCCGCTCCCGTTCGGTGAACAGGTCGCCCGCCTCCTCCCACGCGGCGAGAACGTCGAGCTTCTGCTCGCTGACTCCATGCTTGCGGGCATCGACGAGATGCATGTTCAGGCAGAACGCGCAGTGGTTGATCTGCGAGGCGCGGATCTTGATCAGTTCGCCGAGCTCGGGATCGAGGTCCTTCGCCGACGCACTGCTCAGCCCCATCATCGCGTCGAGCAGCTCGGGCGACGCCTTGTAGATCTTGAGGCGCTTGTTGTCGGTGAGCTGGTTTTCGAGTGTCTGTGTCATGCCACCAACGTTAGTGCGAATAGACCCATATACATGGTTCAATCTAGGCGTGACTTCCTGGGCCAATCCCGGCAGTCGTGACCTCCACCTGGACCTGCGCGAGATCATCACCCCTGGGGCGCGCGGAGCGCGGGAACTGCTGCTCACCGCCCTTCGTGACGCCGTGCGCTCCGGAAGACTGACACCTGGATCGATGCTTCCCCCGTCCCGTAGCCTCGCCGCCGACCTGGGATTGGCCCGCAACACGGTGGCCGAGGCGTACGCCGAGCTCGTCGCCGAGGGCTGGCTGGCTTCGCGGCAGGGTGCGGGCACCTGGGTGCTCGATCCCGGCGGAGCCCAGGCGCCACCGCGGCCGCGCGGGGTGCGCGGCGCGCCCGTCCATAACCTGATGCCCGGTACGCCCGACGTGTCGGAGTTTCCACGCGCCGAGTGGGCTGCCTCCACCCGCAGGGCGCTTTCGACCGCGCCCACCGAGGCCCTGCGAATGGGCGATGCCCGCGGCAGGCCCGAATTGCGTGACGCACTCGCCGAATACCTGGCGAGGGCCCGCGGAGTGCGGGTGACTGCGGAGTCGGTCGTGGTCTGCGCGGGCGTCCGGCATGCGGTCGAACTGCTCGCGCGGGTGTTTCGCGGAAAGGGCCCGATCGCCGTTGAGGCCTACGGGCTGTTCATCTTTCGCGACGCGCTCACCGCGCTGGAGGTACCGACGGTGCCGATCGGCGTCGACGAATGCGGGGCGGTCATCGGCGATCTCGACGGTATCGAGACGCCCGCCGTGCTGTTGACCCCTGCCCATCACAGCCCATTCGGCATGCCACTGCACGCGAGCCGGCGCACTGCCGTCGTGGACTGGGCGCAGCGCACCGGCGGCTATGTCCTCGACGACGATTACGACGGTGAGTTTCGCTACGACCGCCAGCCGATCGGAGCACTGCAGGCTCTTCGCCCGGACCGCGTGGTCTACTTGGGATCGGCCAGCAAGAGCCTGTCGCAGGCGTTGCGGCTGGGCTGGATGGTGTTGCCCGACAATCTGATTGACGCGGTGGTGGACGCTGCCGGCGGACAGCAGTTCTATGTCGACGCGATTGCGCAGCTGACCATGGCCGACTTCATCGGCACGGGCGGCTACGACAAGCACATCCGGCGCATGCGGATGCGGTACCGCAGGCGGCGCGACACCCTCGTCGATGCCTTGTCGGGATTCGATGTCGGCATCGGCGGCCTCTCGGCGGGTGTGAACATCCTTCTGACCCTGCCCGACGGCGCCGAGCATGAGGTGCTGCGTCGTGCGGGTGAGGCCCGCATCGCACTCCAGGGTTTGTCGATCATGCGCCATCCGCTCGCCGGGCCCGAGGTCCCCGACCCGGACGGGATCATCATCGGCTTCGCGGCCCCCGCGGACCACGCGTTCGCCGCGGCCGTCGATGCGCTTTTGGACGTCCTGAAGGCGACCGGCCTGGCAAGGTAGTCACCTATGAGCCGGCAGCGTCGCCACATGGGTCTTTATCAGCGAGTGCTCGAGGCGTTCGGACGCTCGCCAGTCGGATACTGGTTCGGACGAAGAATCGCCCCACACATCGACCCGCCATTGCTTCGATTGACCGGCGGTCGGGTGAGCAGCCTGTACCCGTTTCCCGTCATGTTGTTGACGACCATCGGTGCAAAGACAGGGCTAGCCTCGCACGCTTCCGCTTCTGTACGCCACCGACGGCGACCGGCTCATCCTGATCGCGTCGAACTACGGACAGAAAAGCCACCCGGCGTGGTACCGCAACCTGGTCGCCAATCCGAAGGTCGAGGTGCTCGCGGGCAAGCACAGCGGCACGTACATCGCGAGCGGCATCACCGACCCCGTCGAGCGCGACCGCATCTGGGACTTGGCCCTCGACATGTACGCCGGCTATGGCGATTACGAGGCGCGGGCCGGCGACCGGACCATCCCTCTGGTCCGGTTGGAACGCGGCGAGCGGCTGAGTTATCCACAGACGTAATTTCATCCACAGGTAGTGCTTGAGCTGGTGGTTTGCGTCGGCGGCGCCTTCTAGACTCGCACGTATGTTCGATGGTTTGCTTCCCGAGATCGACGATTTGGCGGCTGTTGATGACGCCGCCCTTGTCGACGCGATCAAGGGGTGGTCACGCGCCGAGTCGGCGGCGAGTGCGCGCAAATTGGCCGCGGTGGCCGAGCTGTTCTGCCGGCGCACCGGCCTCGACAGTGCGCAGGACCGGCAGGACTGGTGGATCGACCCCGACGGCGCTGTGAGCGTTGAACTCGGCGCAGCGCTCGGCACGAGCCGCGGGCTGGCGCTGGCCCAGGCACACCGCGGCGTGGCATTGCGAGACCGGCTGCCGCAAGTGGCCGAATTGTTCGCCGCAGGCGAGATCACCGACTTGTTGGTGCGCGCGATTGTCTGGCGCACCCACCTCGTCGAGGACTCGGAAGCACTCGCCGCCGTCGACGAGGAGTTGGCCGCGCGGGTACGCCGATGGGGCGCGCTGACGGTAACCAAAACCGAGCAGGCCATCGACGCGATCGTGCTCGACCACGACGCCAGCGCACTGCGGCGCACCTCGGCCGCCATACGCAAACGCGACGTCCAGTTCGGCTCACCCACCGACGAGCCCGGCTTCACCAGCTTGTGGGCCCGACTTTATGCCCACGACGGCGCCGCTGCTTCAGCAGCGGCTCGACGAAATGGTTCGGTCGGTGTGTTCCGGCGACCCACGCACCGTCGCCGAACGGCGCGCCGACGCGATGGCGGTTTTAGGCACTTCAGCCCACCTATCCTGCCGTTGCGGCGACGCAGCGTGCCCGGCCGACCAGCCGGGCGATGCAACGAGCAACATCGTTGTCAATGTGGTGGTCAACGAATCGACCGTCGAATCCGCCACCGCAGCCGAACCGCAACGATGCAGGGCGCCAGCGGCTTTCGTGATGGGCGCCGGGATCATGCCGGCACCTCTGCTGGCCGCGACCTTGGGCCGCTCACGGGTGCGCGAAATCCGGCATCCGGGCGATGCGCCGCCCGAACCCCGCTATGCGTCCTCTCTTGAACTGGCCAACTTCGTGCGGTGCCGAGACCTCACCTGCCGCTTTCCCGGCTGTGACAAGCCCGCCGAATATTGCGATATCGACCACACCGTTCCCTATCCCGTCGGGCCCACCCACGCCTCGAACCTGAAATGTTTGTGCCGCTATCACCATCTCTTGAAAACTTTCTGGAACGGCGTGCGCGGGTGGCGGGACCGTCAACTGCCCGACGGCACCGTCGTGTGGACGTCACCTACCGGCCACACCTACACCACCTACCCCGGCAGCAAGCAGTTGTTCCCGACGCTGTGCGAACCCACCGCCACCCTGTGGACGGGACGAACCACCCACCCCGGACACATCCACTGACCGCGGGGTGATGATGCCCAAACGCCGCCGCAGCCGCGCCCAAGACCAAGCTCACCGCATCACTGCGGAACGCCGACTCAACGACGCCCTCGTCGCCGAACGCAATCGACCACCACCCTTCTGAGGCGGTGTCGCAAACGCTGTTACGAGGCGACGGCGAAGAGACGCCATTCGCCGGGCACGCCCTTGAGCTGGTGAGCGCCGCGGTCGTCGAATTCGAGCCCTGACCCGATCACGAGGTCGCGCAGCGTGCTGGACACCAGCACGTCGTTCGGCCCGGAGCCAGTGCGCTCACGCGCGCGCCGATGTGCACGGCGATCCCGCCGATGTCGTCGCCGCGGACCTCGCACTCGCCGGTGTGCAATCCGGCGCGCACCTCGATGCCGAGCGCCTGCACCGCGTCGCGGATCGCCATGGCGCAGCGGATCGCTCGCTGAGGGCCGTCGAACATCGCGAGGAAGCCGTCGCCCGATGTGTTCACCTCGCGGCCTCGAAAGCGAGACAAGCTGCGCCCGCACGACGGCGTCGTGCGCATCAAGCAACGCATGCCAGTCACGGTCGCCGATCTCCGCGGCGCGGCGCGTCGAATCCACGATGTCGGTGAACAGCACCGTGGCGAGAACCCGATCGTCGGCCACGTCGGGCTGCTCGCCGGTGAGGAACTCGGCGATCTCCTGAAAGGACGCGCGCCATCCCGGTTCGACGAAGTGGTAGCACGTTGCGACCCGGCAGCTCGACGTACTTCGCGCCCGGTATGTGATCGGCAACGCACTTGCCCTGCGCGGGCGGGACGAGCGGATCGTCGGTGTGCTGGAGGACAAGGGTTGGCACGCGGACTGTCGGGAGCACCGCCCGCACGTCCATCTCCGCCGTCAGAGGCAGCATGAGGGCAACGGTCCCTGGGCTCGCCGCAAGGCGTTCCATTCGAGCCCACGTTGCTCGAATCTCCTCGTTCCACGGCATGTCCGGATTGATCACATGTTGGAACTCGCCCGTCCCCCACATGGCGACCATCGCAGCGTGCATCTCCCTCGAAGATCGGGGATGCTCGACGGATCCGCGTAGCCCTCGAGCACGACCAGCGCGGTGGTGCGAGACGGATGTGTCGCGGCGAACAGCGCCGCCGTCGCGAGCGCGCCGGGTAACGCGAGGAGAACCGCTTCACGACTTCCGAGATCGTCGAGCACCGCGGTGATGCTGTCGGCCCACTGCTCCAACGTCGGCAACGCGCCCGGCGTGACGGGATCGGACGCTCCCGTGCCCGGCTGGTCGAAGAAGATGAGTCGGCCGAGCGATGTCATCGCCTCGACCCAGCCTTGAAGCGACGGTAGCTCCGGTATAGAGCTCGCAGCACGTGAACCAGTTCGGGACGAACACGATGTCGCGAGGACCTTCGCGGGACGCGCGATAGGCGACGCGCAAGTCCCCGTTCAGCGCATAGCGCATCTCCGAGAACATTGCGGAAGTGTAAGCCGAGGAACGGGTCGAGCGGTGTCGGCAGCGTCCATACAGCGCACGGGCGTTGTTGAAGTGTTTCGGCCAGTCGAACAACCATCTCTGAAGACTTCTGGAACGGTGCGCGGGGGGCGCGACCGACAGACTGCCTGCCGACCGGCACACTCGATCTGCCCGAACGCGATCCGACCAGCGCGCAGGACCGCGGAGTGAAGATGCCAAGGCGCCGCCGCACCCGTGCGCAAGACCAGGCTCGGCGCATCCACGCCGAACGCCGACTCAACGACGCCCTCGTCGCCGAACGCAACAGGCCACCATCCTTCTGAGTAGGCTGCCCGGGTGGCCGAGCCCCCGATGCAGCCAAACCTCTCCCTCACCACGCAGATATGGCGGTTCATCGTCACGGGCGGGCTGGCGGCGGTCGTCGACTTCGGGCTGTACGTGCTGTTGTTGTGGGCCGGGCTGCACGTCAACGTGGCCAAAACCATCAGCTTCATCGCAGGCACCACCACCGCCTACCTGATCAACCGCCGCTGGACGTTCCAGGCGCCGCCGAGCAGGGCACGCTTCGTGGCGGTGTGCGTGCTCTATGCCCTGACCTACGGCGTGCAGGTCGGCATCAACTACCTCTTCTACATGAAATTCGAGGATGAGCCCTGGCGGGTGCCGGTGGCCTTCGTCATCGCGCAGGGCACTGCGACCGTGATCAACTTCGCGGTTCAGCGGGCGGTCATTTTCCGGCTGCGCTGAGTCGCAGGAACCGCACGGTACCCTCGTCACGATGTTTCCGACCACCTCACGACGCCTGACCGGCTGGGGTCGCACCGCCCCGTCGGTGGCCCAGGTGCTGTCGACCCGCGGACCAGGAGTTGATCGCGAAAGCGGTCGCATGGGCAGCCGACGGCGGCACCCGCGGCGTCATCGCAAGGGGGCTGGGCCGGTCTTACGGCGACAACGCCCAGAACGGCGGCGGCCTGGTCGTCGACATGACGGCGCTGAACCACATCCATTCGATTGATCGCGACAGCCACCTCGTCGACGTCGACGCCGGGGTGAACCTGGACCAGTTGATGCGGGCGGCACTGCCCCTCGGGCTGTGGGTGCCGGTGCTGCCCGGTACCCGCCAGGTCACCGTGGGCGGGGCGATCGCCTGCGACATCCACGGCAAGAACCATCACAGCGCGGGCAGCTTCGGCAACCACGTGCGCTCGATGGAGTTGCTGACCGCAGACGGCGAGATCCGCAACCTGACACCGGACGGCGCCGACTCCGAATTGTTCTGGGCGACGGTCGGCGGCAACGGGCTCACCGGAATCATCCTGCGCGCCATGATCGCGATGACCCCGACGCAAACCGCCTACTTCATCGCCGACGGCGACGTGACCGCAAGCCTTGACGAAACGATCGCGTTCCACAGCGACGGCAGCGAGTCGAACTACACCTACTCCAGCGCCTGGTTCGATGCGATCAGCGCACCACCGAAACTGGGCCGCGCGGTGATATCCCGCGGCTCGCTGGCCACCATCGACCAGCTGCCCGACAAGCTGCGCGCCGATCCGCTGAAGTTCGATGCGCCGCAATACTTCACCGCACCCGACGTCTTCCCGAACGGTCTCGGCAACAAGCTGATCTTCGGCGCGATGACCGAGCTGTGGTACAGGACCGGCAAGACGTATCGGGGCAAGGCCCAGAACCTCACGCAGTTCTACCACCCGCTCGACATGATCGGTGAGTGGAACAGAGCTTATGGCTCAGTCGGTTTCAGCCAGTACCAGTTCGTGGTGCCCACCGAGGCGGTGGAGCCGTTCAAGGGCATCATGTACGACATCCAGCGCTCGGGGCACTACTCCTTCCTGAACGTGTTCAAGCTGTTCGGTCCCGGCAACGACGCACCGCTGAGCTTCCCCATCCCCGGCTGGAACGTCTGCGTCGACTTCCAGATCAAGCCCGGCCTCAACGAGTTCCTCAACGAACTCGACTGCCGCGTCCTCGAATTCGGCGGCCGGCTGTACACCGCCAAGGACTCCCGCACCACAGCCGCGATGTTCCACGCGATGTATCCCCGCATCGACGAGTGGATCGCCGTGCGCCGCAAGGTCGATCCCGACGGCGTGTTCGCCTCGGACATGGCCCGACGTTTGGAGCTGCTGTAAATGGTGTTCGATGCCACGGGCAACCCTCAGACCATCCTGCTGTTCGGCGGGACCTCCGAGATCGGGCTGGCGATATGCGAGCGCTACCTGCGCAACGCGGCAGCACGTGTGGTGCTGGCGTGCCTGCCCGACGACCCCGGTCGTGATGACGCCGTCGCGCAGATGAAGAACGCGGGCGCCAAGTCCGTCGAGCTCATCGACTTCGACGGAGTCGACACCGGGAGCCATCCGAAGGTGGTCGATGAGGCGTTCGCCGGTGGCGATGTCGATGTGGCAATCGTCGCCTTCGGTCTGCTCGGCGATGCCGAGGAGCTGTGGCAGAACCAGCGCAAGGCGGTGCAGATCGCCGAAATCAACTACACCGCAGCGGTTTCGGTCGGCGTGCTGTTAGGTGAGAAGATGCGGGCACAGGGCTTCGGCCAGATCATCGCAATGAGCTCCGCCGCAGGCGAGCGGGTGCGACGGTCCAACTTCGTGTACGGATCCACCAAGGCCGGGCTCGACGGGTTCTATCTCGGACTCGGGGAGGCGTTGCGCGAGTACGGTGTTCGGGTCCTGGTGATTCGTCCCGGTCAGGTGCGGACCCGGATGAGTGCACACATCAAGGAAGCCCCGCTCACCGTGGACAAGGAGTATGTCGCCGAGCTGGCGGTCACGGCATCGGCCAAAGGCAAGGAACTGGTATGGGCGCCGGGAGCGTTCAGGTACGTGATGATGGTGTTGCGGCACATCCCGCGGCCCATCTTCCGCAAGCTCCCCATCTGAGATCCCCCGGGTCGATGATGCGAGGCGCGCTGGCCGTGGTGGGCCGACTTGCGGTGGCGGCCGTCGTGGCGGCGATCGTCGCGGCCGTCGCACTGATCGCGATCTCCCGGGTGGAGTGGCCGGCCTACAACTCGTCCAACCAGCTGCACGCGCTGACCACCGTCGGCCAGTTCGGTTGTCTGGCAGGGCTGCTCGCGTCAGGCTGGCTGTGGCGACGCGGACGCCGGTTGGCGGCCCACGCTGCTGCACTCCTCTTTCTGGCCGCATTCTCGGTCGTGACGCTGGCGATGCCGCTCGGCGCGACGAAGCTCTATCTGTTCGGAATCTCCGTCGACCAACAGTTCCGCACCGAGTACCTGACCCGTCTCACCGACACCGCCGCGTTGCACGACATGACGTATTTCGGGTTGCCGCCGTTCTACCCCGCCGGCTGGTTCTGGATCGGCGGCCGGCTGGCGTCGTTGACGGGCATACCGGCATGGGAGATGTTCAAGCCGTGGGCGATCTTGTCGATCACCGTCGCGATCGTGGTCGCTTTCGCGTTGTGGGCGAGCATGATTCGCTTCGAGTATGCGCTGATCGTGTCGACGTCGACGGCCGCCGCGACGCTGGCGTATTCGCCGTCCGAGCCGTACGCCGCGGTCATCACCGCGCTGTTGCCCGCGGTGCTGGTGCTGGCCTGGTCGGGTCTGCGCGGCCGGACGCGGTCGGGCGGGTGGGCCGCGGTCGTCGGCGTCGGGCTGTTCCTCGGATTCGCCGCGCTGTTCTACACGCTGCTGCTGGCCTACGGCGCGTTCACGGTGGCGATCATGGCCGTGGCACTGGCGCTCGCCCGGCGCAGCGCCGAACCACTGTTGCGGCTCGGGGTCGATCGCGGTGATCATCGCGGCCATCGCACTCGTCGGCTGGCTGCCATACCTGTTGGCCGCGGTGGGTGGGGCGCCCGCCGATTCGGGCACGGCGCAGCACTACCTGCCGCCCGACGGCGCCCGGCTCTCCTTCCCGATGCTCGAGTTCACGCTGCTCGGCGCGCTCTGCATGGTCGGCACGCTGTGGCTGGTGGTGCGTGCCCGCAGCTCCACGCGCGCAGCCGGTCTCGCGTTCGGCGTGCTGGCCGTCTACGCCTGGTCGCTGATGTCGATGCTGAGGACGCTGGCAGGCACCACCCTGCTGTCCTTCCGGCTGCAGCCCACGCTGACGGTACTGCTCACCGCGGCAGGAACATTCGGATTCATCGAGGCGACCCTCGCGATGGCGCGCCGATACGGCCCGGACACGGGACGCCGGATCGTGGTGGCCGCGGGCGCGGTCGGCGCGATCGGCGCCATGATGTTCGCCCAGGACATCCCCGACGTGCTGCGGTCCGACATCGTCGTCGCCTACACCGACACCGACGGCAACGGCCAGCGGGCCGATCGCCGTCCGCCCGGCGCCGAGAAGTACTACCGCGAGATCGACGCCAAGATCCAGGAAGCGACCGGCAGGCCACGCAACGAGACCGTGGTGCTGACCGCTGACTACAGCTTCCTGTCCTACTACCCCTATTACGGGTTCCAGGGCCTGACGTCGCACTACGCCAACCCACTGGCCGAATTCAACGAACGGGCGGCCGCAATCGAGCACTGGTCGACGTTGGAGCGCGCCGACCAGTTCATCGCGGATCTGGACAAGCTGCCGTGGACCGCGCCGACGGTGTTCCTCATGCGTCGCGGTGGCGCGGGGGATTCGGCTGATAACTACACCCTGCGGCTGGCATCCGACGTCTACCCGAATCAGCCCAACGTCCGCCGCTACCAGGTGACCCTCGATGCGGCGTTGTTCGACGACCCCAGCTTCAGCGTCTCCGACGTCGGACCGTTCGTGTTGGCCATCCGGCAGCCGGGAGGCGGCTGATGGCCGTGGAGACGCCGCCCCAGCCGGGCCAATTACCATCAAGCCCCGTGGTCCACGACCGGGCGATGGGAACCAATCACCGCACCGCGCGGCTCGTCGCCATCATTGCCGGACTGCTCGGCGCGGTGCTGGCGCTGGCCACCCCGTTCTTACCGGTCAAGCAGACGACCGCCGCGCTCAACTGGCCGCAGAACGGGGTACTGCAGAGCGTCAACGCGCCGCTGATCGGGTATGTGGCCACCGACCTGACGATCAGCGTGCCGTGCAGCGCGGCCGCAGGGCTGGCCGGGCCGGAGAACGCGGGCAAGACCGTCCTGCTGTCCACGGTGCCCAAGCAGGCGCCCAAGGCCGTCGACCGAGGCTTGTTGATCGAGCGGGTCAACAACGACGTGCTCATTATCGTCCGCAACACTCCGGTGGTCACTGTGCCGCTGAACCAGGTGCTGAGTCCGGCATGCCAGAAGATCACGTTCACCGCGCACGCCGACAAGGTCACCGCCGATTTCGTCGGGCTGGTGCACGGCCCGGGATCGGACAACGCGGGCAAGCCGCTGCGTGGTGAACGCAGCGGCTATGACTTCCGCCCCCAGATCGTCGGCGTGTTCACCGATCTGGCCGGCCCTGCGCCCCGGGCATGCAGTTCTCGGCGACCGTGGATTCGCGCTATAGCACCTCTCCGACGCTGCTGAAGCTCGTCGTGATGGTCGTCGGGCTGGCCATGACGGCCATCGCTCTTGGCGCCCTGCACGTGCTGGACTCCGCCGACGGCATGCGCCACCGGCGCTTCCTGCCGCCGCGTTGGTGGACGATCCGCCCGTTGGACGTTCTCGTCATCGCGGTGCTGGTGTGGTGGCACTTCGTCGGCGCCAACACCTCCGACGACGGCTACATCCTGACGATGGCCCGTGTCTCTGAGCATGCCGGGTACATGGCCAACTACTACCGCTGGTTCGGCACACCGGAGGCCCCGTTCGGCTGGTACTACGACCTGCTGGCGTTGTGGGCACACGTCAGCACCAACAGCGTTTGGGTCCGGCTTCCCACTCTGGTCATGGCGCTCACCTGCTGGTGGGTGATCAGCCGGGAGGTGATCCCGCGACTTGGCCACGCCGTCAAGACGAATCCGGCTGCGAAGTGGACGGCGGCGGGCATGTTCCTGGCCTTCTGGCTGCCGTTGAACAACGGCCTGCGTCCCGAACCCATCATCGCGCTGGGCATCCTGCTGACCTGGTGCTCGGTCGAGCGGGGTGTGGCCACGAGCCGAGTGCTCCCGGTCGCGATCGCGATCATCATCGGCGCACTGACGTTGTTCTCCGGGCCGACCGGAATCGCTGCCGTCGGCGCATTGCTGGTCGCCGTCGGGCCGCTGAAAACCATTGTGGCCAGCCATACCTCGCGATTCGGCTACCTGGCGCTGCTGGCACCCGTGCTCGCCGCGTGCACTGTCACGATCTTCCTGATCTTCCGCGACCAGACCTTCGCCGCGGAGATCCAGGCCAGCACGTTCAAGTCCGCGGTCGGGCCGAGCCTCAGCTGGTTCGACGAACACATCCGCTACGAGCGGCTGTTCATGGCCACCCCCGATGGCTCGGTCGCGCGGCGGTTCGGCGTGTTGACCCTGTTGCTCGCGCTGGCGGTGTCGGCGGCCATGACGTTGCGCAAGGGCAGGATTCCCGGCACTGCGGCGGGCCCGAGCCGTCGCATCGTCGGGATCACCATCATCTCGTTCCTTGCGATGATGTTCACCCCGACCAAGTGGACGCACCACTTCGGTGTGTTCGCCGGGCTGGCCGGGTCCCTTGGCGCACTGGCCGCCGTCGCCGTCACGGCCGCGGCGATGAAGTCGCGGCGCAACCGCGCGATGTTCGCCGCCACGGTGCTGTTTGTGATGGCTCTGTCGTTCGCGAGCGTCAACGGCTGGTGGTACGTCTCCAACTTCGGTGTGCCATGGTCGAATGCCTTCCCGGAGTGGCACTTCGGCTTCACCACCATGCTGCTCGGCCTCGCGGTCGTTGGCCTGATAGCAGCCGCGTGGTTCCACTTCTACGGCCACGACCGTTCCCCACCCGACGCGGATACGAGACGGCTGTCGCGAATCATTCAGTCGCCGTTGGCAATTGCCGCGTGGCTGCTCGTCATCTTCGAGGTGCTGACGCTGACGCTCGGCATGATCGACCTGTTTCCGGCCTGGTCGGTGGGCCGTTCCAACCTGGGGGCGCTGGCCGGCAAGCGGTGCGGTCTGGCCGACTACGTGATGGTCGAGCAAGATCCCAACGCAGGCATGCTGACTCCCGCAGGAGCGCCGGTCAGCGACGCTCTCGGCGCGGCCACCACCGAAGGTTTCGGCCCGAACGCTATCCCCACCAACCTCTCCGCGGACGAAGTCATGGGCGGGCCCGGCACGTCCAGCAACTTCGCCGACTCCCCGCAGGGCAACGAACCGACGGCCCAGGCCGACACCGAAGGCGGCGTCACGCCGGGGGCCGGGGTCAACGGCTCCCGTGCGAAGTTGCCGTTCCGCCTCGACCCGGCCCGCACGCCGGTGATGGGCAGCTGGCGGAGCGGCACCCAGCAACCGGCGGTGCTGCGCTCGACGTGGTACCGGCTCCCGGCCGACTGGAGGGAGCGCGATCGGTCCTCTTCCATCCTGGTGGTCTCGGCCGCAGGGCGCTTCGACCGCGGTGATGTGGTCGTGCAGTGGGCCGGCGACGACGGCCAGCCCGGCGGTGGCGTCGGCTTCGCCGACGTCGGCGCGCCACCGGCGTGGCGCAACCTCAGGGCACCGCTGGCCGCGATTCCCGCCAAGGCGACGCAGGTGCGGCTGGTCGCCACCGACGACGACCTGGCACCGCAGCACTGGATCGCCCTCACGCCGCCGCGTATTCCGCAGCTGCGAACGCTTCAGGACGTCGTCGGCTCGCAGGACCCGGTGCTGCTGGACTGGCTGGTCGGGCTGGCCTTCCCGTGCCAGCGCCCGTATGACCACCAGAACGGCGTCATCGAGGTGCCGAAGTGGCGCATCCTGCCGGACAGGTTCGGCGCCGAGGCCAACTCGCCGGTGATGGACAACGTCGGCGGCGGCCCGCTGGGCATCAGCGAGCTTCTGCTGCGGGCGATCACCGTGCCCTCGTATCTGAAGGACGACTGGTTCCGCGACTGGGGCGAGCTGCAGCAGTTCACGCCGTATTACCGGGACGCCCAGCCGGCACGACTTGATCTCGGTTCGGCCACACGAAGCGGGCTGTGGAGCCCGGCGCCGCTGCGTCATTAGGTATGTCGCCTAACATCGACCCTCGTGCCACGCGACGAAACTGAGCGGACCGGGCTGTCCGCCATCGCCAGGCTCGTCGCCGTCGTCGCTGGCATCGCCGGGGTGGTGCTGTGTGCGCTGGTCCCCCTGCTGCCCGTCAAGCAGACCACTGCAACCATCGCCTGGCCTCAGGCGCCCGGGCCGGACGGCATGGTCTCCGACATCACCGCCCCGCTGGTGTCCGGCGCTCCGCAGGCCCTCGACATCTCCATTCCGTGCCGGGCCATCGCCACACTGCCCGCGGAGGGCGGCCTCGTCCTTTCCACGGTGCCGAAGGACGTCAACGATGCCACCAAGGGCGGGCTGTTCGTCCGCGCGACCGCAGACGTGGTGTTCGTCGCGTTCCGTGACTCGGTGGCCGCGGCGGCCCCACGTCCGGCGGTGACCGCGGGCAACTGCAGCATGCTGCACATCTGGGCCAACGTCGGGCAGGTAGGCGCCGACTTCGTCGGGATTCCCGGCGCCACCGGCACGCTCGCGCCGGAGAAGAAGCCTCAGATCGCCGGTGTCTTCACCGACCTGAAGGTGGCCGCCCAGCCGGGACTGTCGGCACGCATCGACGTCGACACGCGGTTCATCACCACCCCGAGCGCGCTGAAGCTGGCCGTGATGGTGCTTGGGGTCCTTTCCGTACTGGTTTCGATCGTGGCGCTCGCGATCCTCGACAGAACGTCGGGTCGACGCATATCGGGTGTCTGGCGGCGCTTCCTCCGGGTCGGCCTCATCACCTCGATCACCGATGTCGGTGTGATCGGCACCCTGCTGCTGTGGCACGTCATCGGCGCCACCTCGTCCGACGACGGCTATAACCTCGCGATCGCGCGGGTGGCGGCCGACGCCGGGTACACCGCCAACTATTACCGGTTCTTCGGCGCCAGCGAAGCGCCGTTCGACTGGTATCAGAGCCTGCTCGCACAGATGGCGTCGATCAGCACCGCCGGGGTGTGGATGCGGTTGCCCGCCACCGCAGCGGCGATCGCGACCTGGCTGATCATCAGCCGCTGCGTGATACCCAGGCTCGGTCGGCGGATCGCCGTCAACCGCGTCGCGGTGTTGACGGCAGGCGCGGTGTTCCTTGCCGCATGGTTGCCCTTCAACAACGGCCTTCGCCCGGAACCGCTCATCGCGTTCGGCACGATTGCCGCATGGGTGCTGGTGGAGAACGCCATCGGGACCCGGCGGCTGTGGCCCGCGGCGATCGCGATCGTCGTGGCGGTGTTCAGCGTGACGACCGCGCCGCAAGGACTCATCGCGCTGGCTCCCCTGCTTGTCGGCGCGCGCGCCATTGCACGAAACATTCGGCAGCGCAGGCCCGTCGACGGGCTGCTGGCGCAGACCGCCCCATTGGCTGCCTCGCTGTCGCTGATCTTCGTGGTCGTCTTCAGGGACCAGACGCTGGCCACCGTCGCCGAGTCCGCTCGCATCAAGTACGTCGTCGGACCGACCATCGCCTGGTATCAGGAGTTCCTGCGCTACTACTTCCTGACTGTCGAGGACAGCGCCGACTCGTCGCTGACCCGCCGCTTCGCCGTGCTCATAATGATGGTCTGCCTGTTCGGCATGATCGCCGTGCTGCTGCGCCGCGGCCACTCGCCGGGTGTCGCGTCGGGCCCGGTGTGGCGGCTGATCGGCACCACCGCCGTCGGGCTGCTGCTCCTGACCTTCACGCCGACGAAGTGGGCCGTCCAGTTCGGTGCGTTCGCCGGGCTGGCAGGAGCGCTGGGAGCCGTCACCGCGTTCGTGTTCGCCCGCGTCGGTCTGCACACCCGACGCAACCTCGTGCTCTACGTGACCGCGTTGCTGTTCGTATTGGCATGGGCGACATCGGGTATCAACGCGTGGTTTTATGTCGGCAACTACGGCGTGCCGTGGTTCGACAAGCAGCCCGTGATCGCGCACTTCCCGGTCACCTTCATCTTCCTGATCCTGACGATGGCGACCGGTCTGCTCGCGGGCTGGCTGCACTTCCGGCTGGACTACACCGGACACACGGAGGTCGCCAACAACCGCCGCAACCGTGTGCTGGCGTCCACGCCGCTACTGGTGGTTGCGGTCATCATGGTGGTGCTCGAGGTCGGCTCGATGGCCAAGGGTGCCGCCCAGCGCTACCCCGTGTACACCACGGGCAAGGCCAACGTCGCGGCACTGGCCTCCGGGCTGAGCAACACCAGCTGTGCGATGGCCGACGACGTGCTGGTCGAAGCCGACACGAACGCCGGTATGCTGCAACCGGTTCCGGGCCAGCGCGTCGGCCAGTACGGTCCCCTCGGCGGGGAGAACCCGGTCGGTTTCAATCCCAATGGTGTCAGCGACACACTGGAACCCGCCGAGCCCGTTACAGCCAATCCGGGAACCGTGAACTCCGACGGCTCCCCCAACAAACCGAACGTCGGAATCGGCTACGCCGCGGGCACCAGCGGCGCATACGGAGCCGAGGGTGTCAACGGCTCGCGGGTCTTCCTGCCGTTCGGGCTCGACCCCAAGCGAACCCCGGTGATGGGCAGCTACGACGAGAACACCGTCGCCGCCAAGGCCACCTCCGCCTGGTACCAGCTGCCGCCACGCACGCCGGACCGCCCGCTGGTGACCGTCGCGGCCGCCGGAGCGATCTGGTATTACGAGGAAGACGGCTCGTACAACTACGGTCAATCGCTCAAGCTGCAATGGGGCGTGCAACGGCCGGACGGTTCCTATCAGGCGCTCGGCCAGGTCCAGCCGATCGACATCTTCATGCAAAAAGCTTGGCGCAACCTGCGTTTCCCGCTAACCTGGGCGCCGCCGGAGGCCAACGTCGTGCGCATCGTCGCCGACGACCCCAACTTGTCCACCGATCAGTGGTTCGCGTTCACCCCGCCGCGGGTGCCGGTGCTGGAAACCGCACAGCAGCTGATGGGATCGCAGACACCGGTGCTGATGGACATCGCCACCGCGGCGAATTTCCCGTGCCAGCGTCCGTTCTCCGAACACCTTGGCGTCGCGCAACTTCCGGAGTACCGCATCCTTCCGAACCTCAAGCAGACCGTGGTGTCGTCGAACCAGTGGCAATCCTCCGAGGACGGCGGTCCCCTGTTGATCACCAAGGCGCTGCTGCGCTCCGACAGCGTGCCGTCCTATCTGCGCGACGACTGGTACCGCGACTGGGGAGCCATCGAGCGGTACCACCGGCTGGTGCCCGAGTCCGAAGCACCCGACGCGGTCGTCGACCAGGGCACTGTCACGGTGCACGGGTGGAGCCGTAACGGACCGATCAGGGCGCTGCCATGAGCGAGTTGAGCGAGATGAATGTCACCCGCTGGGTGGCGGTGATCGCGGGCCTGATCGGGTTCGCGCTGTCGGTCGCGACGCCCCTGTTGCCGGTCGTGCAGACTACCGCGACGCTGAGCTGGCCCCAGAACGGTCAGCTCAATGACGTGACCGCGCCACTGATTTCACAGGTACCCGTGACTATGACGGTGACGGTGCCATGCGATGTGATCCGCTCGATGCCGCCTAACGGCGGCACGGTGCTGAGCACGGCGCCGAAGGGCGGCAAGCGAGCCACACTCAACTCGCTCTTCATCAACGTCACCAGCCAGCGGCTGGACATCACCGACCGCAACGTCGTGGTCGCCAGCGTGCAGAGGGCGCGCGTTGTCGCGCCAGCATGTCAGCGCATCGAGATCACCTCGACCGATGCCGGGACGTTCGCCACCTTCGTCGGGCTCATCGATCCGACCACCGGCAAGGAACTGCGCACCGGGTTCGCCGACCCCAACCTGCGCCCGCAGATCGTCGGAGTGTTCACCGACCTGATCGGACCTGCGCCGCCGGGACTGTCGCTGTCAGCCACCATCGACACCCGGTTCTCCACCAAGCCAACGCCTTTGAAGCTGGCCGCCATGTTGGGGGCGATCGCGGCAACAGTCATAGCGCTGATCGCGTTGTGGCGCCTCGACCGCCTCGACGGCCACCGGATGCACCGCCTGATCCCGCAACGCTGGCGCACCTTCACCGCCGCCGATGTCGTGGTCGTCGGGACGTTCCTGCTGTGGCACGTGTTCGGCGCCAACTCGTCGGACGACGGCTACATCCTCGGCATGGCCCGCGTCGCCGACCACGCGGGCTACATGTCCAACTACTTCAGATGGTTCGGCAGCCCGGAGGACCCGTTCGGCTGGTACTACAACCTGCTCGCGCTGATGACCCATGTCAGCGATGCCAGCATCTGGATGCGGTTGCCGGATCTGATTGCCGCCCTGGTGTGTTGGCTGCTGCTCTCGCGGGAGGTGCTGCCCCGACTTGGACCGGCGGTGGAATCGTCGAAGGCGGCGGTGTGGGCGGCGGGCCTGGTTCTGCTGGCGGCGTGGATGCCGTTCAACAACGGCCTGCGGCCCGAAGGCCAGATCGCGGTGGGCGCGCTGATCACCTACGTTCTGATCGAGCGGGCCATCATCTCCGGTCGCATGACGCCGGCAGCGCTCGCGGTCATCGCAGCGGCCTTCACGCTCGGCATTCAGCCGACGGGGTTGATCGCGGTGGCCGCGCTGCTCGCCGGTGGCCGGCCGCTGCTGCGGATCCTGGTGCGCAGGCATCGCATCGTCGGCACGTGGCCGCTGGTGGCCCCGTTGCTCGCCGCCGGCACGGTGGTGCTGACGGTGATATTCGCCGACCAGACGATCGCAACCGTCCTGGAAGCCACCAGGATTCGCACCGCGATCGGCCCGAGCCAGGCGTGGTACACCGAGAACCTGCGCTACTACTATCTGATGCTGCCGACCGTGGACGGCTCGCTGTCGCGCCGGTTCGGCTTCCTGATCACCGCGCTGAGCCTGTTCACATCGATGTTCATCATGTTGCGGCGCAAGCGGGTTCCCGGCGTCGCCCGTGGCCCGGCGTGGCGCCTGATGGGCATCATCTTCGGCACCATGTTCTTCCTGATGTTCACCCCCACCAAATGGGTGCATCATTTCGGATTGTTCGCCGCCGTTGGTGCGGCCATGGCGGCCCTGGCCACCGTGCTCGTGTCGCCGAAGGTGCTTCGGTGGGCGCGCAACCGGATGGCGGTGGTGGCGGCAGTACTGTTCTTGCTCGCACTGTGCTTCGCCACTACCAACGGGTGGTGGTATGTCTCTAGTTTCGGTATCCCGTTCAACAGCACCATGCCGAAGATCGGCGGAATCACCGTCAGCACAATCTTCTTCGCTTTGTTCGCGATCGCCGCCATCTACGCCGTCTGGCTGCACTTCGCCACGCGCGACCACGGCGAGGGGAGGATCGCAAGGGCACTGACAGCCGCACCCATTCCGGTTGCGGCGGGCTTCATGGTGGCGGTTTTCGTCGCCTCGATGCTTGCCGGTGTGGTGCGGCAGTATCCGACTTATTCGAACGCGTGGGCCAACCTGCGCGCATTCGCCGGCGGCTGCGGACTGGCCGACGACGTGCTCGTCGAACCCGACTCGAACGCCGGCTTCATGACGCCGCTGCCGGGAAATTACGGGCCGCTGGGTCCGCTTGGCGGCGAGAAGCCCGTCGGGTTCACTCCCAATGGAGTTCCCGATCACATTGTCGCCGAAGCGATCCGGACGACATTGCCGCAGCCGGGCACCGATTACGACTGGGACGCCCCGACGAAGCTGAAAACCAAGGGCGTCAACGGGTCGACAGTGCCGCTGCCCTACGGACTGGACCCATCGCGGATCCCCGTCGCAGGCACCTATGTCGACGGTCCGCAACAGCAGAGCACACTCGCCTCGGCGTGGTACGAGCTGCCGCCGACCGACGACGCCCATCCGCTCGTTGTCGTCACCGCGGCTGGCACGATCGCGGGCAACAGTGTGCAGAACGGACACACCGACGGGCAGGCCGTCGAGCTGGAATATGCCCGGCCGGGACCCAACGGTGCGCCGGTGCCCGCAGGCCGCATCGTGCCCGATGACGTCGTCGTGTCGCCCGCGTGGCGCAATCTGCGTTTCGCTCGGTCCGAGATTTCCGCCGACGCCGTCGCGGTCCGCGTTGTGGCAGAGGACCGTTCGTTGACGCCGGGCGACTGGATCGCCGTCACTCCGCCACGGGTACCCGAGCTGCGCTCGCTGCAGGAGTACGTCGGCTCCCAGCAGCCGGTGCTGATGGACTGGGCGGTGGGACTGGCGTTCCCCTGCCAGCAGCCGATGCTGCACGCAAACGGCGTGACGGAGGTTCCCAATTTCCGGATCACTCCGGACTACACGGCGAAGAAGCAGGACACCGACACATGGCAGGACGGCGTCAACGGTGGGCTCCTCGGCATCTCCGACCTGCTGCTGCGCGCTCATGTGATGGCGACATACCTGTCCCGCGACTGGGGCCGCGACTGGGGCTCGCTGCGGAAGTTCGACACAATCGTCAACGCGCATCCCGCCGACATCGAACTCGGCACCGCCACCCGCAGCGGGCTGTGGAAGCCCAACAAGATTCGGGTCGGCCCGTAGAGTTGCGCTGTGGTCGACCGAGTAGCACTGGGCACCGCGGCCGTCACTCGGGTCGTCGAATGGCGGGTCGACCGACTACCGCTGACTCTGTTTCCCGAAACACCGCCGTCTGCATGGAGTGACGTCGGCGCCGACTACTCGCCGACGTTCTGGGAGGGCGAGCACTGGCGGATCGCGGTCCAGACGTGGGTCGTAGAGGTCGACGGCCTGACGGTCCTGGTGGACACCGGCGTCGGCAACGATCGGATCGTCCCGCCATGCCGCCGCTGGATCACCTCGATACCGACTACCTGGACTCCCTGCAGCGCGCCGGCGTTGCGCCCGAATCCGTCGATGTGGTCGTGAATACGCACGTGCACTCCGACCACGTCGGGTGGAACACCAAGCGGACGGCGATTCCTGGGTGCCGACCTTCCCGAACGCCCGCTACCTTGTCCCCGAGGTGGACTACTGGTTCTTCCATCCGGACAACGCCGGCTCACGACCGCCTGCGCGGACCGAGGCTGATCAGGCCCGGCAGGACGGCAGCCGAATCGTGTTCGCGGACAGCATTCTTCCCGTCGACGAAGCGGGCCAGATCGAGTTGTGGTCCGACGACCACCAGATCAGCGAGTCCCTGCGGCTGCGCCCGGCACCGGGCCACACGCCCGCTTCGACGAGGACCACGACGCCGCCGCGGTGACCCGCAAGCGAGTGCTCACCGAGGCGTCGCGACGGCGCGCGGCAGTGATCCCCGCGCATTACCGGGGCCACGGCGGGATGACCGTGGTGGCCCGAGGCGACGCTTTCATGGTCGACGATTGGCTCGAGATCGACTCGATCTAGTTTCTTGACTTATTCCAGAAAAGCGACAAGACTTCCCAGCGTGCCCACGGCGTCGGACTTCCAGCAGATGCTGCGAGGGGCCGCTCTACGTGTCACCCGCCCACGCGTCGCCGTGCTGACCGCGGTGCACGCGCATCCGCACGCGGACACCGATTCGATCATCCGAGCCGTGCGCGCGGACCTGCCCGACGTGTCCCATCAGGCGGTCTACGACTCGCTGAGCACGCTGACGGTGGCCGGGCTGGTGCGGCGGATCCAGCCGTCGGGCTCGGTGGCTCGTTATGAGTCGCGGGTCGGGGACAACCACCATCACGTGGTCTGCCGGTCCTGCGGCGTCATCGCCGATGTGGACTGCGTCGTCGGTGATGCACCCTGCCTGATCCCTTCTGACGACAACGGTTTCGTCCTCGACGAG
This sequence comes from uncultured Actinomycetota bacterium, assembly GCA_963804905.1. Classification (GTDB taxonomy): domain Bacteria; phylum Actinomycetota; class Actinomycetes; order Mycobacteriales; family Mycobacteriaceae; genus Mycobacterium. The sequence continues at coordinate 345,164 of CAWDSB010000004.1, forward strand.
GCAGAGGTCATCTACTGGGGGCTGTGCCCTGATTGCTCGACCGCACAAACTTCGCGATCACAACCGTGATCACAGCCCGAATCACCCACTCCCGGAAGGATTGTTGTGTCATCTGATACATCCGACGCCCGCCCACCCGCTGCCGACGCCGGAACCGCAAGCAAGAGCGAGAGCGAGAATCCGGCCATCAAGTCGCCGGAGCCCAAGGCGCACCGTCCCCTGACGAACCAGGACTGGTGGCCCGAGCAGATCGACGTGTCGGTGCTGCACGCCCACTCGAACAAGGGCAACCCACTCGGTGAGGACTTCGACTACGCCAAGGAGTTCGCCAAGCTCGACGTCGAGGCCCTGAAGGCCGATGTGATGTCGGTGATCACCACGTCGCAGGACTGGTGGCCCGCCGACTACGGCAGCTACGCCGGCCTGTTCATCCGGATGAGCTGGCACGCCGCCGGCACCTATCGCATCTTTGACGGACGCGGTGGCGCAGGTCAGGGCATGCAGCGCTTCGCCCCGATCAACAGCTGGCCGGACAACGCCAACCTCGACAAGGCGCGTCGCCTGCTGTGGCCGGTCAAGCAGAAGTACGGCAACAAGATCTCGTGGTCCGACCTGCTGGTGTTCGCGGGCAACGCCGCGCTGGAGTCGGCAGGCTTCGACACCTTCGGATTCGCCTTCGGCCGTCCCGACTTCTGGGAGCCGGAAGAGGTCATCTTCGGCGAGGAAGAGGAGTGGCTCGGGACCGACAAGCGCTACTCCGGCTCGCGGGAGCTCGAGGAACGCTACGGCGCCACCACGATGGGCTTGATCTACGTCAATCCCGAAGGCCCAGAGGGTAAGCCGGATCCACTGGCCGCTGCCCACGACATCCGTGAGACGTTCGGCCGCATGGCGATGAACGACGAGGAGACCGCGGCGCTGATTGTCGGCGGCCACACCCTCGGCAAGACCCACGGCGCCGGCGACGGCGACCTGGTCGGCCCGGAGCCGGAAGGTGCCCCGATCGAGCAGCAGGGCCTTGGCTGGAAGTGCGCGTTCGCGTCCGGCAAGGCCGGCGACTCCATCACCAGCGGCCTCGAGGTGGTGTGGACCCCCACGCCGACGCAGTGGAGCAACGCCTACCTGGAGCTGCTCTACGGCCACGAGTGGGAACTGACCAAGAGCCCGGGTGGCGCGTGGCAGTTCGAGGCGAAGGATGCCGAGGAGATCATCCCGGATCCCTTCGACCCCAACAAGAAGCGCAAGCCCACGATGCTGGTCACCGACATCTCGATGCGGGTGGACCCGATCTACGGCGAGATCACCCGGCGCTGGCTCGACCACCCGGAAGAGCTGAACGAGGCGTTCGCCAAGGCCTGGTACAAGCTGCTGCACCGCGACATGGGCCCGATCAGCCGCTACCTCGGACCGTGGATCCCCGAACCACAGCTGTGGCAGGATCCGGTTCCCGACGTCGAAGGTGAGCTGATAGACGAAGCGGATACCAAGGCGCTCAAGGCCAAGGTGCTCGACTCCGGGCTGTCGGTTCCGCAGTTGGTCAAGACCGCGTGGTCGTCGGCGTCGAGCTTCCGCAGCACCGACAAGCGTGGTGGCGCGAACGGTGCCCGGATTCGCCTTGAGCCGCAGAAGAACTGGGAGGCCAACGAGCCTTCCGAGCTGGCCAAGGTGCTGCCGGTGCTCGAGAAGATCCAGCAGGACTTCAACGGCGCCGGCGGCAAGAAGGTGTCGCTGGCCGACCTGATCGTGCTAGCGGGATCCGCAGCGGTCGAGAAGGCCGCCAAGGACGCCGGTTACGAGATCGACGTGCACTTCGCGCCGGGGCGTACCGACGCGACGCAGGAGAACACCGACGCCGAGTCGTTCGCGGTCCTCGAGCCGCGGGCGGACGGGTTCCGCAACTACATCCGGCCGGGCGAAAAGGCGCGGCTGGAGGAACTCCTGCTGGACAAGGCGTACCTCCTCGATGTCACCGCGCCGGAGTTGACGGTGCTCATCGGTGGTCTGCGCGCTCTGAACGCCAACCACGGCGGAACCAAGCACGGCGTCTTCACCGACAAGCCAGGGGTATTGACCAACGACTTCTTCGTCAACCTCCTCGACATGGGCACGGAGTGGAAGTCGTCGCAGACGGCGGAGAACGTCTACGACGGCGTCGACCGCGCCACGGGCGAGAAGAAGTGGACCGCGACGGTGAACGACCTGGTGTTCGGCTCGCATTCGGTGCTGCGGGCAGTTGCCGAGGTGTACGCCCAGGAGGACGGCAAGGAGAAGTTCGTCGAGGACTTCGTCGCCGCCTGGGTCAAGGTCATGAACAACGACCGGTTCGACCTGGCCTGATCACCAAACGTCCAGGCCGGCCCTCACGGGCCGGTCTGGACTCAGATCGGCAGCAGGCCGTGCTTGCGCTGCACTCGGCCGTGTTTCTGCTTGTCGTGCAACAGATGTAGCGACTTGCGCAGCAACAACCGTGTTTCGTGCGGCTGGATGACCGCGTCGATGAACCCGCGCTCGGCGGCGATCCACGGGGTGGCCATGTTGAGGTTGTAACCCTCGATGAAGTCGGCGCGGATCTTCTGCACCTCCGGCGCCGTCGGGTCCGGGAAGCGCTTCACCAGCAACTGCGCGGCACCCTCGGCACCGATCACCGCGATCCGTGCGGTCGGCCACGCGAAGTTCAGGTCGGCGCTCAGTTGCTTGGACCCCATCACCGCATAGGCGCCGCCGTACGACTTGCGAATGGTGATCGTCACCTTCGGAATGTCGGCCTCGACGACGGCGTTGAGGAACCGACCGCCGCGCTTGATGATGCCGCCCTTCTCCTGCTCGACACCCGGCAGGAAGCCAGGGGTGTCGACGACGAAAACCAGTGGGGTGTTGTACGAGTCGCAGAACCTGATGAAGCGCGCCGCCTTGTCGGACGCCTCGTTGTCGATCGCACCGGAAAGGTGCATCGGCTGGTTGGCGATGACGCCCACCGGCCGTCCGTCAACCCGCGCGAACGCGGTGATCATGGCCTGGCCCTGCTGTTGCGCGACCTCCAAGACGTCGCCGTCGTCGAAGATCCGCAGCAGGATCTCGTGCATGTCGTAGGCCATGTTGTCGCTGTCCGGAACGATGGAATCGAGTTCCAGGTCGTGCGGAGTGATCTCCGGCTCCAGGCCGGGGTTGACGATCGGCGGGTCGTCGAACGTGTTGGGGGGCAGGAAGCCCAGGTAGTCGCGGACGTACTGGAATGCCGCCGTCTCGTCCTCGACGACCTGATGGATGTTGCCGTAGCGGGCCTGCGCGTCGGCGCCACCGAGCTCCTCGAGGGTGACGTCCTCACCGGTGACGTCCTTGATCACGTCCGGCCCGGTGACGAACATGTAGCCCTGATCGCGCACCGCGACCACCAGGTCTGTCTGAATCGGGGAATACACCGCTCCGCCAGCGCATTTGCCGAGGATGATGGAGATCTCGGGAACAAAGCCGCGCAGCAGTTCGTGCCGCCGGCCGAGTTCGGCGTACCAGGCCAACGACGTGACCGCATCCTGGATGCGCGCTCCGCCGGAGTCGTTGATGCCGATGATCGGGCAGCCGACCATCGCGACCCACTCCATCAGGCGGGCCACCTTGCGGCCGAACATTTCGCCGACCGTTCCCTGGAAAACGGTCTGGTCGTGGCTGAAAACGCCCACCGGGCGGCCGTTGATCGTGCCGTGGCCGGTGACCACCCCGTCGCCGAAGAGAGCCTGGGGATCACCTGGCGTCTTGCACAGCGCACCGACTTCGAAGAAGGTGCCCGGGTCGAGCAGCGCGTGGATTCGGGCACGGGCACTGGGAATGCCCTTCTTGTCCCGCTTGGCGATGGCCTTTTCACCACCGGGTTCCTTTGCCAGCTCCAGCTTTTCACGGAGTTCGGCCAGCAGTTCCGCAGTGGTCTTGTTGGTCACTTCGCCTGCTTCTCCTCGGCTTCGATGCGGTTGATGGCCTCGCTCATGTGCGCGCCGACCTTCGCGATGTAGGGCTCGTCGATCGCCTGGATGTGCTCGCCCCCGATCGGGACGACCTCCAGCTCGGACACGTAGTCCCCCCAGCCGCCGTCCGGCTTGCGGGTGGCGTAGCGCGGCTCGAAGAAGATCGCGTCGTCGTGGTAGCGGTCTGCCATGTAGAGCGTGACGTGCCCGTCGTAGGGCTCGATCTTCGCGGTGTCGATTACGCGGTTGTCGAGATAGGACGTGCGCTGATGCTCGATGACGCCGCCGGGGATCTGCACCCCGCTCTCCCTGACCGCGTCAAGGACGAACTGCACCTGGCCCTCGTCGTCGAGCTCCTCGAGCTGGTCGTAAGGGATCGGCGGCACCTGCACGTTGAAGGTACGTTCGGCGAAGCGGGCGTAGCGATCCCAGCGGGCCCGGGTCTCCTCCTTGGTCTGCGGGACCTCTTCCCCGGCCCGCACCGCGTCGATCAGCCCGACGAACCGCACGTCGGCGCCTGCTCGCCGCAGCCCGATCGCGCAGGCATAGGCCAGCACCCCGCCGAGCGACCAACCCGCCAGGATGAACGGCCCATTGCCTTGCATTTCAAGCAGTTTCGGCACGTACTCGGCGGCGCGCTCCTCGACCGAGCCCTCGACCCGCTCGATCCCGTACATGGGGGTGTCGTGCGGCAGGCGCTTCAGCAGTGGTTCATAGACGACGGTCGAGCCGCCCGCCGGATGGAACACGAACACCGGTGTCCGGTCAGTTCCTGCTGGGTCATTTGAGGGAGCCCGCAGCGTACGGACAAACCCGTCGAGCTCACCGGACTCGAGGTGCTCGCGCACGATGCTCGCCAGCGCCTCGATCGTCGGCGAGTTCTTCACGTCCTCGACCGTGATCGTGCCCTCCGCGCGCTCCGAAAGCCGTTGCGCCATCTTCTCGGCGGTCTCATCGTCGAGTGCGGGCAACGCGTTGAAGATGCCGCCGGGCGACTTGCCGGTGACGATCGCCCACGTCGCGAACGTGACCCGTTCCGCGGCTTCGCGGGGGGGTACGTCGGCGCCCAATGCCTCGGTGACCGCCTCCTGCGTCAGCACCTGGGCGGCAAGCGATGCGGCACTCGGCGGATTAGGGCCCGCAGGGTTGGTGGGCGGCGGAGGGATCGGCGCATCCGAAGCCGGCGGTTCCGGCTGCGTCTGCGGCTCGGACTGCGGGTCGGGCGCGGGCACTTGCGCGGTCGACGGCGTCGCTCCGCTCATCACCGCTGCCTGCTCGGCGGCGATCTCTTCCGGGGTCTGTGTCTTCTGGTGCTCGTGCAGCTCCTCGACCTCGTCGCGGTGCTCGATCGCGTACTCGATGAGCTTCTCGACGTTGAACAGGTTTGCGTCGCGCACCGCCGTCAACTGAATGGGCGGCAGGTCGAAGTCGTATTCGACGCGGTTCTTGATCCGCACGGCCATCAGCGAGTCGAGGCCCAGCTCGATCAGCGGTACCTCCCACGGAAGGTCCTCGGGCTCGTAGCCCATCGCACCGCCGACGATCGCCGCCAACCGGTCGTGCACGGTCTCACCCGTGTCCGGCGACCACTTCGCAAAGCCCGCACCGAGATTCGCGCCCTGCGTCAGGTAGTCGGACAGGATCTCAGCATCCTCTTCCGGCTCTGCGGTGGGCGTTGTTGCGACCGACTCTGCGACGACAGCTCCGGTGGCCACCGCCGTCGGCAGAGCGGCGGTGGTGCCGTCGCGGCTGACCACCGCGTCGTAGACCAGCGTGAACGACTCGTCGATGCGGGCGTGCACCTGCACGCTCGCCCCTCCGGGGTGGCGGGTCAGCGTCGTCACCAGCCGGGCACCCTCGCCGGGCACCGCACGCTGCTCAGACGCGGTGAGGTTGGCCTCCGGAAGCACCTGGGCCGCAGCGGCTTTCACCAGTGCCCCGAGATCTGTCGCGCCCTTCGGGGCGTACTCCCACACGTGACGGCCGTCGGGCATCGCGACGTGGTTGCCCGGCATCATCAGCGAGCTGTCACCCGTGAATCGCGCTTCCAGCCAGTGCGGCTTGCGCCGGAATCGGGTCGGCGGAATGTTGGCGAAGTCGACCGCGGCGTGACCGCCACGAGAGAATAAGGTGCGGAAGTCGAGGTCGTGGCCGAGCACGAACAGCTGGGCCATCGCGGCGGTCATCGAGTCGACCTCGTCCTGCTTGCGGGCCAGCGTCGCGATCAGCTGCGCGTCGTGCAGCCCGGCGGTCGCCGTGGTCAGGCCAACCTGCATCAGCGCAACGGGATTCGGCGCCAGCTCGAGGAACGTGGTGTGACCGTTGTCGACGGCGTTGCGGATGCCGTGCGTGAAGTACACGCTGTGCCGCAGGCCCTTCTTCCAGTAGTCCACGTCGTGGATCGGTTCGCCGCCCGGCCTGATGTAGCTGCCTTCGTGCACGGTGGAGAAGTAGCCGGTGGTGAGCGGAAGCGGCTCGATGCCCTGCAGCTCGGCGGCCAGCTCACCGAGCAGCGGGTCCATCTGCTGGGTGTGGCTGGCGCCCTTGGTCTGGAACTTGCGGGCGAACTTGCCCTCTTTCTCGGCCCGCTCGATGATCGCGTCGACCTGTTCCGGCGGACCACCGATCACCGTCTGCGTCGGTGCGGCGTAGACGCAGACCTCGAGATCAGGGTAGTCGGAGAACACCGTCTTGATCTCTTCGGCGGAGTACTCGACGAGCGCCATCAACCGGATGTACTCGCCGAACAGCATCGCCTCGCCCTCACCCATCAGGTGCGAGCGCGAACAGATGGTGCGGGTGGCGTCGGCCAGCGACAGACCGCCCGCGAAGTAGGCGGCCGCGGCCTCGCCGAGCGACTGGCCCACCACCGCACCGGGTTTCGCGCCGTGCGCCTTGAGCAGCTCACCGAGCGCGATCTGGATCGCGAAGATGGTGACCTGCGTGGTCTCGATGCCGTAGTCCTGCGCATCGTCGAGGATCAGCTCGACGATCGAGTACCCCAGCTCGTCCTGGACGAGCGCGTCGACCTTGTCGATCCATTCCGCGAACGTCTCGTCCCGCAGATACAGGCTCTTGGCCATCTTGCGGTGCTGGGCACCGAAACCGGCCAGCACCCACACCGGTCCGTTGGTGACCGGACCGTCGGCGCTGTAGACGTTGGGGTTCTGCTTGCCGTCGGCGAGGGCGCGCAGCGCCTTGATCGCCTCGTCGTGGTCGTGCGCCATCACGACAGCGCGGGACCGGCCGTGGTTGCGTCGTGACAGTGAGCGGCCGATCGACTCCAGCGACGAGGCGCGGCCCTCTGGGCTGTCGATCCAGTCGGCGAGCTCGGCGGCCGCCGCCTTCTTACGAGAGGTCAGGAACGCCGAAACCGCCAGCGGCACAACCGGTGTGTGCGGTTCCTCGGATTCCAGCTCCTGCAGCGCCACCTCTTTGAGTCGCTTGGCCTCATCGGTGAGACCGGGAAGCTCGGGTCGCGGCTCGTCGGTGTCGTCGGCGTGCTGGCCGAAGAAGTCCCCAGCATCGTCCTCGTGGATGAATTCGCCGTACTCGTCCATCCGGATCCCACCGACTACGGGCACCTCCCGCTCGCGCGGGAAAACGGCGTCGGCGTCAGAGGCCGTCGATTTGTCCGCGACGGTCTCTGGTTCGGGTTCGGGTTCGACCAGATCCGACGGCAGCACCTCACGAAGCACCAGGTGCGCGTTGGCGCCGCCGAAGCCGAAGCCCGAGACGCCGGTGACGGCGTGCCCGCTGTAGCGCGGCCAGTCGGTGACGGTGTCGGCGACCTTCAGGTGCACCGCGTCGAAGTCGATGTACGGGTTCGGTCCGGTGTAGTTGATCGACGGTGGCAGCTTGTCGTTTTTCAGCGCCAGCGTCATCTTGGCCAGGCTGGCGGCGCCTGCCGCCGACTCCAGGTGTCCCACATTGGATTTCACCGCACCGAGAAGGGCCGGCTTGTCGGCCGCGCGGCCCCTGCCGACGACCCGGCCGAGCGCATCGGCCTCGATCGGATCACCGAGGATGGTGCCGGTGCCATGCGCCTCGATGTAGTCGACGTCGCGCGGGTTGATGCCTGCGTCCTTGTATGCCTTGCGCAGCACTTCGGCCTGCGCGTCGGGGTTCGGCGCCAGCAGGCCGTTGGAGCGGCCGTCGTGGTTGACCGCGCTGCCCGCGATGACCGCAAGGATCTCGTCGCCGTCGCGCCGGGCGTCGGCGACACGCTTGAGCACCAGCATGCCGCCGCCCTCGGAACGCGCATAGCCGTCGGCGTCGGCGGAGAACGACTTGATCCGGCCGTCGGACGCCAGCACGCCGCCGACCTCGTCGAACCCGACCGTGACGAGCGGGGTGACCAGCGCGTTGACGCCACCGGCAAGCACCACGTCCGCCTCGCCGGAACGCAGCGCCCGCACGCCCTGGTGCACGGCGACCAGCGAGCTCGAGCACGCGGTGTCGACCGCGATCGACGGGCCGCGGAAGTCGTAGAAATAGGACACCCGGTTGGCGATGATCGAGCTCGCGGTGCCGGTGATGGCATAGGGGTGTGCGACCGAAGGGTCGGACATCGCCAGGAAGCTGTAGTCGTTGGTCGAGCTGCCGATGTAGACACCGACGCTTTCACCGCGCAGCGCCGACGCCGGAATCCTGGCGTGCTCCAACGCTTCCCACGTCAGCTCCAGCGCCAGCCGCTGCTGCGGGTCGATGTTGTCGGCCTCCATCTTCGACAGGGCGAAGAACTCGGCGTCGAAACCCTTGATGTCCTTGAGGTACCCGCCCCTGGTGCGCGCCTTGGCGACCCGTTCGGCGATGCGCGGCTCTTCGAGGAACTCCACCCAGCGACCCTCGGGCAGGTCGGTGATCCCGTCGCGGCCCTCGAGCAGCGCCTGCCACGTCTCCTCGGGAGTGTTCATATCTCCGGGGAAGCGGGTAGACAGTCCGACGATCGCGATGTCGTCCACGTCGCGATCGCGCGACCAGTCGAAATCGTCGGCGGTGTCGTCGATCTCCGGCTCACCCTCGACGATGACGGTGGCCAGGGACTCGATGGTCGGATGCCGGAACGCGACGGTGGCTGTCAGCGTCACTCCGGTGAGGTCTTCGATGTCGCTGGCCATCGCGACCGCATCGCGCGATGACAGACCCAGCTCGACCATCGGCGTGGAGTCGTCGATCCCGTCGGCGGACTGGCCGGTGGCGTTGGCAATCCAGTTGCGCAGCCACTCGCGCATCTCGGCGACGGTCATATCGGTGCGTGCGGGCGTGACCGGGCGCTCGGGTGCCAGCTTGAAGCCTTCGCCGTCCGCCTCGTTCGATGTCGCCGCCGTTGCGGCTCCGGTGGTGTTCTGCGAATCCGGTTCTGTATCAGCCATTTCAGTTTCAGTCAGTTTCGTCGGGGAAGGCATTGGCCACCTTCCCGCTGCGCAAGCTGCCATCCAGGTATGCGGCTCGGCACGCGCGGCGGCCGATCTTGCCACTGGAGGTACGCGGGATCGCTCCGGCGGCCGTCAGCAGCACGTCGCGCACGGTGACGCCGTGACGCACCGCGATCGCAGCCCGGATGGCGTCGGCGATCGGTGCCATCTCCAGCTTGTGTGCGCCGGCGGCGCGCTCGCCGACGATGACCAATTGCTCTGAGGTGTCGTCTGGGTCGCGCTTCAGGCCCGCGTGCGCGTTCTCGAACACGTCGTCGGGAAGCTGGTTGGCGGGGACGGAGAACGCGGCAACGAATCCGGTGCGAAGCGCCTTCGTCGACTCCTGCGCCGAGTACTCGAGGTCCTGCGGGTAGTGGTTGCGCCCGTCGATGATGACGAGATCCTTGACGCGGCCGGTGATATAGAGCTCGCCATCGTGGTGTGCGCCGTAATCGCCGGTGCGGACCCACAGTGCGTCGTCGGTCGCGCCCTCGGCGTGCGACGGATTCGTCCGCGACTTCAGGATGTTCTGGAACGTCGCAACGGTCTCTTCTTTTCTGCCCCAGTAACCGGTGCCCATGTTCGCGCCGCTGATCCACACCTCGCCGATCTGGCCGTCGGGCAGCTCGGTGGCCGACTCGGCGTCGACGATCACGGCCCACTCGGCGATGCCGACCTTGCCCGCGCCGGCCTGCGCCACGGCGCTGGGTGAATCCTCGGACACCTCGACGAACGAGCCCGTGTTCATCGCCTCGCGATCGACGTGGACGATCTTCGGGAAGTCGCCCATCGGGGTGGTCGAGACGAAAAGTGTTGCCTCGGCAAGGCCGTAGGACGGTTTGATCGCCTGCGGCTGGAAGCCGTACGGGCCGTATGCCTCGTTGAACCGGCGCACGGTGGCGGCCGAGATGGGCTCGCTGCCGTTGAGGATGCATTTCACGACGCTCAGGTCCAGCGGCGGCTCTCCCTCCTTGGGCAGTCCACGGGCCGCGGCGTGGTCGAATGCGAAGTTCGGCGCCACGGAGACCACGCCGCCGATGTCGTCGGGCTTGCGCGCCATCGCGCGGATCCAGCGGCCGGGTCGGCGGACGAACGCGGCGGGCGTCATGAATTCGACGTAGTGGCCGATCATCGGCGACAGCAGCACAGTGATGAGACCCATGTCGTGGAAGAACGGCAACCACGACACACCCCGGTCGCCCTCCTCGCAGTCCAGCGCCTCTATCACCTGCACCACGTTGGTGGCCAGGTTCAGGTGCGTGATCTGCACGCCGGTGGGGATGCGGGTGGAGCCGGAGGTGTACTGCAGGTAGGCGATGGTGTCTGGTTCGACGTCGACCGGTTCCCATGTCGCGCCGACCTCGTCGGGCACCGCGTCGACGGCGATGACGCGCGGGCGCTCTTTGGCGGGCCTGGTGCGGAAGAACTTGCGCACGCCCTCGGCCGCCTCGGTCGTGGTGAGGATGGCCGACGGGTGGCAGTCGTCGATGACGGCATGCAGCCGGCCGACGTGGCCGGGCTCGCTCGGGTCGAACAGCGGCACCGCGATGCGACCGGAGTACAGCGTGCCGAAGAAGGCGACGAGGTACTCCAGGTTCTGCGGGCACAGGATGGCGACACGATCGCCCGGCTCGGTCACCTGCTGAAGGCGGGCGCCCACCGCCTTGTTGCGTACCCCGAAGACGGACCAGGTCAAATCCCTCGCAACGCCGTCGCGCTCGGTGGAGAAGTCCAGGAACCGGTAGGCGACCTTGTCTCCACGCACCTTGGTCCATCGTTCGACGTGACGAACCAGGCTGCCGTTGTCGGGAAACCTGATCTGTCCGTCCTTGATGAACGGGTTATGGAACGCCATTACACTCTCCTGTCAAACCACACTCGTCGCGACGCAAGTCCTCGCGTGAACCGTCTGGCCGCCGCTTGCGTCCCGCAGGGACTCCGTTGTCCGCACGATGCGAAACCTCGCAAGAGGTTACACGGCTCGCAATACGGTGTGACCTGGACTTTTCACCCAGCCGTAAGCCATCAGTCTTAGTTTTTTCTTAATGTTAGGCGACCGTCTGGCGGAGGCCAAATTGTTCCGGTCACATGTCAGCCATGTTTTGGATGCGGAGCGTTATCGATTATCTGTTTGGTCCAATCCAGTGTCCATTGCGTGGCGGGCTGGCCGTCGAGATTCCAGAACTGTGTCGTGGCATACAAGGCGTGCACCGGCTGACCCGCGCCGCCGCCCAGGATTTCCATCGTCCTGGGCAGGTTGGCGATCGAGAACGCCTCCTCGGGTGCCGAACAGATCAAGTCTCCCGTCGCACAGATCTCGTTGGTACGGTCGTTGAGCGCGCCGAAGCCGCCAGGGCGCGGGCCGGTCATCGTCAGCCCCATCCCGGAGAGCATCGGGACTTCCTGCAGGGTGATCTCGGCGCCCTGGCCGGGGGGGTTCGGTCCGATGTCCTTGCCGACGGCCGTCTGTCGACGGCCGTCGGCGATCAACGTCACCCCGAGCACCAGATCAGCGTCGACCGGGCCGCGACCGTTTCCGATGTCGCTGGCGATATCGCCCGCGATCACGGCGCCCTGGGAGAAGCCGACGATCACGTAGCTGGTCAGCGGGCAGCGGTTGTTCATGTCCGTCATCGCCTTCACCGCTGCGCGGGAGCCCTCGGCGCGACTGTCGTTGTAGGACATCTGCTTGTCGGCCGACAGCGGATTATGGAACTGCGCGGTGTAGGGGATGGTGTACGCCTCGAGCCGATCGGTGCCAAACTGCTCGCGGATCGGGTTGGTGACGTTGAGCAGCAACGCGATCGGGAACTGCGTCGGGTTCAACGGGTCGAGTTGCGTCGAGGACTCCCACGTGCCGGGGATCGACACCAGCTGCACGTCGGGGCAGCTGGCGTCCTGAAACTCCGGGCGCGGCTTCGACGTCGTCGGCGGCACGCCCGTCGGTGGCACCGCCGTCGGCGGGACGGCCGTTTCGGTCTTCTCCGGCTGGCGGATCATGATCCATACCACCGCGACGACCAGCGCCACTACGAGCGCCATCGCCCCCGCCGCGATCAGGGCGAGGATCCGGTGGCGCTTACGTCGACTGTTGGTGGCCATTTAGTTTTCTCGCTCCTCGCGTGCGCATTTTCCCCTTAGCTAGCAGAGTCGTTCGGCGGCGATGCGAATGTAGTCGTCGGTCGCGGCGTCCACCTCGGACGCGGGCGGACCAAGGACAGTCACGTTGACGTTGCGCACATCGTTGCGGACCATCGGGGTCACATAGTCGCGCACGGCCTGGTCGGACTGCTTGGCCGCCCGCGCCTGGCAGACGTAGGACCCGATGCTCAGTGCCAGCAGATCGCTCGACGGCCTGACACCAGCGGCCCTGAGCGCATCCAGGTACGCCCGCTGCTGGTGGGTCACGGTCAACGTGTTCGGCTCGGTGCCCGCGGAGGGCGGTTGCACGCCGCCCTTCGTTTCGCCGCGGGGCTGCGTCGTGGACGGGGGCGGCACCGACATCGCAGGCAGCATGCCGTCACCGGAAGCACATCCGGTCAGCACCGCGGCGACTGGCGCCAACAGCGACGACGCTACGGCGACGCTGGTCGACCACCTCGGCGACCACCGAAACGTGTGCTGCACTCCTCCAAAGTACCGGGCTGCCGGCTCACTTGATCGTGGTGACGAGTTCGCCGGACATCGAGGCCAGCTGCGGTCCCCAGGTCGACCAGTCGTGCTGACCGCTGGGGGGGAAGTCGAAGTGCCCGTTGTGCCCGCCGACCTGACGGTAGTGCTGATAGAACGCGCGGTTGCTGCCCTGGGCCTGGTCGCAGTAGTCGATCATCGCCGAGCCGTCGCTGCACCCGAGGGTCGTCGGGCTGAACACCCACAGCCGGGTGTTGTTGTCCGCCAGCAACTGGACGTGCACGTCAGGGTCGTGCCACTTCCACCGACCCAGCTGTGGCAATCCCCACATGTTGCGGATGTCCGCGCCGCCGTAGCGCGCGAGACCATCGGTGATCGCACCGTTCATGTACGTGTTCGACGGGGTCAAGAAGCCCGACAGCGAGCCGGCGTAGCGGTACCGGTCGGGGTGGAACGTCGCCATAGCCATCGCGCCGTAGCCCCCCTGCGCCGCGCCGACGATGCCGTGCCCGTTGGGGGCCAGACCCTTGTTGGCGGCCAGCCAGTCGGGCAACTCATTGGCGAGGAAGGTCTCCCACTGCTTGCTGCCGTCCTGCTCCCAGTCGGTGTACATGCTCCAGGCGCCGCCTGCGGGCGCCGCCACCGAGATGCCCTTGCCCGCGAGGGTGTTCATGGCGTTGCCCGCCGTCACCCAGTTGCTCACGTCCGGCCCGGCGTTGAACGCGTCGAGCAGGACGACCGCGTGCGGACCACCACCCTGGAACGCGACGGGGATGTCGCGCCCCATGGCCGCCGACGGCACCATCAGGTACTCGACGCCGTCGGCCCTGGCGATCGGCGACACCGCTGACCACAGCCCGACGGCCAGCACCACGGACAAGAACGCTCGATTCATCCGACGCATCTACCCACCCTCACGTTTGGCTGTCCCCGCCGCAAGGTAGTGAACCACATCACCGCGAAGAGGCGTTGAAAAAATGACTGACGGCGGCGACCCCGAAGGATCGCCGCCGCCAACCATGCGATTGTTGGGACTAGCTCAGTTGCCACCCGCCGCAGGCGCCTCCGCCGATGCGTTAGCCACCGGCGCACCTTCAGCGGTCGTCCCCGCCACCGGGGTGGACGGCTGCGGCGTTGCACCGAGCACCCGCTGGATGTCGGGTTTCATCTGCTGCAGTTGCGCACCCCAGTACTCCCAGCTGTGAGTACCGGCGGACGGGAAGTTGAACACCCCGTTCTTACCGCCGGCGGCGATGTAGTTCTCCTGGAACGTCTTGTTCGTCCGCAGGGTGAAGCCCTCGAGGAACTTCGCGTTGAAGTTGTCGCCTGCGATTTCACCGTTGACGTCGCCGGGCTTGCCGTTGCCGCAGTACACCCAGATGCGGGTGCCGTTGGCGACCAGCGTGCCGATGTTGACCATCGGGTCGTTGCGCTTCCACGCCGGGTCGCTCGAGTCGCCCCACATGTCCTTGGACTTGTAGCCGCCCGCGTCACCCATCGACGTGTTGACCAGCATCGGCCACCAGCCCTCGGAGAGGTTCAGGAAGCCGGACAGCGACGCCGCGTACTGGAACTGGTTCGGGTGATAAATCGCCATCGTCAGCGCGGCCGAACCTGCCATCGACAGACCGACCGCAGCGGTGCGGCTGGAGTTGACGCCCTTGTTGGCCGCGAGGTACGCGGGGAGTTCACTGGTGATGAACGTCTCCCACTTGTAGGTGGAGCAACCAGCCTTGCCGCACGCCGGTGAGTACCAGTCGCTGTAGAAGCTGGACTGGCCGCCGACGGGCATGACCGTCGCGAGACCGGAGTCGACGTACCACTCGAACGCCGGGGTGTTGATGTCCCAGCCGTTGAAGTCGTCCTGCGCGCGAAGGCCGTCGAGCAGGTACACAGCGGGCGCGTTGGGCCCACCGTTCTGGAACTGGACCTTGATGTCATGGCCCATCCCCGCTGACGGAACCATCAGATACTCCACCGGCAGACCCGGCTTTGAGAACGCACCCGCAGTCGCCGAGCCTCCGACGGCGGTGACCAGGCCGGGCAGCACGGCGGCTGCGAAAGCCGCGACCGTGAGCCGGCGCGCCCAGGCGCCGCGCTTCTTCCCAACGAACTTCATGCTTCTACCTATCCCATCTGTCGTATGCCGCACCCAAGATCCAAGCCCCACTCGGCCTGGGTGCCCGTGTAGTCAACCACACCTTGGTGTGATAGTCCGTTTCAGCTTCTGTCCTCCCTGGTCACCGCTCAGCCGTTGAGTGTTGCGATCAGGTCTGGTTTCAGGGCCTGCAACTGCGCTCCCCAGTACGGCCATGCGTGGTTGCCAGCAGCCGGGAACTGAAAGGTCGCATTGCTTCCCCCGGCCTTCTGATAGGCCGCTTGGAAGTCCTTGTTGCTCGCCAGCGCCATCCCCTCCAGGCTGTCGGCGTTCAAGGCCTGGGTGGGGTCGGCGCCCTCGTCCGCCGCGGCGGCACCGCCGGGTGCACAGTAGATCCATAGCCTGGTGCCGTTGGCGACGATGCGGGAGACCTGCTTGACCGGGTCGTTGCGCTTCCACGAAGGATCCCACGGCGGCCCCCACATGTTGTCCACGTTGTAGCCGCCGGAGTCGAGCATCGCGACGCGGATCGCCTGCTGCATGAACAGGGCCGACGGGGTCAGGAAGCCGGAAAGGGAGGCGGCGTAGCTGAACTGTGCGGGGTGATACGCCGACAGGATCAGCGCCGAGCCGCCCGACATCGACAGCCCGACCACCCCGTTGCCGGTCGCGGAGACCTTCTTGTTGGCGGCCAGCCATGCGGGCAGTTCCTGCGTCAGGAACGTCTCCCATTTATAGGTATAGCCCTGGTTGTTGAAGGTCGACGGTGAGTACCAGTCGGTGTAGAAGCTGGACTGCCCGCCGACGGGCATCACGACGGAGACGCCGGATCCGTTGAACCACTCGAAGGCAGAGGTGTTGATGTCCCAGCCGTTGTAGTCGTCCTGGGCGCGCAGCCCGTCGAGCAGGTAGACCGCCTTGCTCGATGTCGCCGCGGCTCCGGCGGGGCCGCCCGACTCGAATTCAACGCGGACACTTCGGCCCATCGCAGAGCTGTAGACATCCAGGTACTCGACCGGAAGCCCTTCCCGGGAGAACGCCTGCGCCGTCGGCGTTGCCGCCAGGCCGGACAGCATCAACAGCGCCGCCAGCGCCACGAGTAAGCGACTCAGCATCTGCTGCGTTTACCGTCCGTTCAAGGTCCAGCGCCGCACAAACGACGTGTGTTGATTGCTTATCGCCCCGATGGGGCTGCCGCGTTACCAAAGCAGAAAATCGGGCCGCCTCACAAATCGCTGAGGTCACGGACCCGTCGCGGGCAGACCGGTGTAGGCGGGTGATGACGGCGGCGGCACTTCCAGTCCACACCGGATGAGCTCGTACAGCGGCACGCGATCGATCCGGTATTTGGTGAATTCGTAGGCCTGCATCACATTTGACAAAAAGCGTCGGGGGCCCAACGGATCCCGGATCGACGTCAGCATGGACTCGGTCGCCGGGCATTTCAGCGCCGCTCGGGCTTGTGTGACCCAGTCCTCGTCGATATACGGCGGAATCCAGGGATGCGTGGTCAAGAAGGGCCCCTCGGCAACGGCCCAATCGGGGAAGAGATTCTTGTCGTGTCCGATGCGGCCGTCTTCCAGACGCGCGGTGTGGGCGGCCAACGGGTTCGCAAGACCGATCTGGTCGACCACCCGGACGTCGAGGCCGACGTTCATGCCGAGCATGCCGAGATTGGTGAAAAACACTGTGTGCGGGCCTTTGTAGGCTTCTCTCTCCTCTGGCGGCATGCCCGGCGGCGGCGGTACCGCAGGCACCACGTCCCACTGGTCGTAGTTGCCCGACGGCAAAAGCAGCGCACCGTCCGGGGTGTTGTTCAGCGCGACGAGCACCGCGCGCATTCGCGGATAGTCCAGGTAATCGGCAGCGGTCAACGGGTGCGCGTTGCCGGTGGCCTGGGAGTAGAACCGTCGTTCGTCGACGATCCCGGTGTAGGTCACCCGCGTGGCATCCGAGCCCATCCCCGGTGCGTTCGCCGCCCACAGCGACCAGCCGACCACCGCCAGCCACAACACCGAAGTCACGCCCGCGAGCTGATACCCGGTGCCGCGACTGAACTTTGCCCCGTCCGGCAACAGCACGGGGATGACGGCGACCGGAGCCAGCAGACAGAACATCGGTGTCAGCAACACCCTGCCGTGCATGAAGTCGCCGCCCTGCCTGATCCAGTACACGGCCTGCAGTAGTCCACTGACCAGCATGAACATCACCACCGCGGCAGGACTTTGCACCATGCGGGCGAGCCGGCTGTAGCCCGGCGGTGCCGCCCTCCTGACCCACCACGGGCGGCTGCGGACGATCAGCAGAAGCAGTGCCAACACCCCCAGCAGCAGAGCGGGCACCCACAACAGGTAGGGCTCGTCGAAGTTGGTGAGGTACACCCAGCCTTGCGCCCACTTGTCGCCGGACGCGTCTTTCGCCAAAGCCGTTCCGGGGAAAAGTAATCCGTAGTAACCCATCCGGAAGATCTGGTAGGCGACCGGAAGTAGGCCGCCCGCGACCACGATCAGCGTGCGGCGCCGCCAGCCCCGCGCGGCGATCAGCATCATGATCAGCGCGAGGCCGCCCATCAGAGCGAGTTCGGGCCGGACGAGCACCGACAGCCCCGCCACGAACGCAAGCGCCGAATCGAAGATCCGGCCGACCGCGTTCGCTTCTCCGTTCCCTGCCTGGGGATACGCGCGCAACGCCTGCGACCAGCAGACCATCATCCACCACAGCAGGCCGAGATAGGCCAGCACCAAACCGTTTTCGAGTCCCGACGTGGCGAAGTCGCGGGCGGGCGGCACCGCAATGTAGACCAGCACCCCTGCGGGCAGCAGCAGGGCCCGGCGTCCCTGCAGGCTCGGGGCGTACAGGCGTCCGGCACCGAGCATCAGAAAGACGACACCGGCCACGCTCAGCACCAGTGCCAGCACCAGCGCCACATACTCGAGCCGCACCGACGGGGCGATGACACCGCCGAGATAGTTCAGATAGGTCCACAGCGTCGACGTGTTCGCCTCGACCCGCTCACCCTTGTTGAACACAGGACCGTTGCCGGCCAGCAGATTTCGTACGGTGCGCAATACGATGAGACCGTCGTCGGCGATCCAGCGACGCTGCCACGCTCCCCAGGCGAACAGGGCGGCGGCCACGAGCACGCTCAGCCAGAGGCTGATCCTGGTCGTGACGTCATAGGGAAAGGCAGGCAGGCGGGCCAGTCGACTGTAGACCGGCTCCGCTACACGCTCAGCCGAGGAGGACCGCGGCACCGATGGTTCCGATCCACGCGATGGCCAGAAGCTGCAGCACCCGGTCCTTCAACGCGATCTCCTCCGGTTCACCGGCCAGACCGCCGTCGACGTCGACGGCGTAGCGCAGGATCGCGATCGTGAACGGGATCATCGTGACCGCGTACCAGGACGCGTTGGCGCCGTCGCGCTCGAAGGCCCACAACCCGTAGCAGACCACCATTGCAGTTGCGGACAATGTCCAGACGAAGCGCAGATACGTCGATGTGTAGCTCTCGAGCGACTTTCGGATCTTCGCCCCGGTCTTCTCGGCCAGCTGCAGTTCGGCGTAGCGCTTGCCCGCTACCATGAAGAGCGACCCGAACGTCATCACCAACAGGAACCATTGCGACAACGGGATACTCGCCGCCACACCACCGGCGATCGCACGGATGAGGTACGCCGAGGAGACGATGCAGATATCAAGTACGGCTTGATGTTTGAGCCCGAAGCAGTAGCTCATCTGCATGAGGATGTAGATACCGATCACCAAAGCCAGATTCGGAGTCGCCAGGAAGGAGACCGCCAGCGCGGCGGCCGCCAGCACCACTGCCGTGCAGTAGGCCACCCAGGCAGGCACCACGCCCGCCGCGATGGGCCGGAACCGCTTGGTCGGATGCTGGCGATCCGCCTCGACGTCGCGGGCGTCATTGACCAGATACACCGACGAGGCGGCCAACGAGAACGCGACGAACGCGATGGAGACCTTGACGGCGACCTCGCGCCAGTCGTAGACGACGTCGCTGCCGAGCGCGGCGACCGGCGCGATGAGCACTAGGAAGTTCTTCACCCACTGGCGGGGCCTGGCCGCCTTGATCAGACCGGTGACGACGTTGCGGGGCGGACCTTTGACGGGTGCCGGTTCTTCGCTGCGCTTCGCCGCGCTCTCTGCACTGCTTTCACTTGAGATGCTCATGAGTCTCCTTCGGCCCGATCCACCATGAAGCCCACCGCCTTCGCGACGGCCGCGCCGACCGCCACGCCGGTGATCACGTCACTGGGGTAATGCACGCCAAGAACCAACCGGGACAGCGCCATCGGCGGCACCAGCAGGGCGGGCAACGGCAGACCCGTCGTCCGCGCCATCAGTATCGACGCCGCGGTGGTCGAGGTGGCGTGCGCAGAGGGGAAGCTGAGCCGACTCGGCGTCCCGACGTTCACGACGACGCTCGGATGATGTGGACGTTCCCGTCGCACCAGCCGCTTGATCACGACCGCGGCGGCGTGTGCGGCGAACGCCCCGAATCCGGCGGCAAGCCACGCCCTGCGGCGCCGCGGCTGCAGCAGCGCGCCGAGCGCTGCGACGGCCAGCCATCCGATGCTGTGCTCACCGAAGTGCGAGAGGCCGCGGGCACCCGCAAGGACGCCGGGCCGGTCGGCCAGCGCCGACTGCACAGCGACCAACGCGGCCTCCTCCCCGCGTAGCGTCTCAGCCATGCCCAGGGGTCTCCAAAAAGACTGTCTCCCAATGCTGTACACCCGACAGCGCGGGAAGCGCATCCCGGTATGCCTTGCGCATCTCGTCGAAACGGGCTGCCAGCAGGCGCTGCCGACGTAGCGACTGGCGCAGCAGGGCGAACATCTTCGAACGGTCGCGCTGCCGGTACACCACTCCGCGGCTGTCGGCGGTGGTGACGGTCACTCCGTCGACGGTGCACAACAGGAACCATCGGGAGTCCTGGGTGGGCACGTTCAACTGTGGCCGCTCGTGATGGGCCGGATCCGCCTTGGTGAAGTTGTGCAGCACGCCGCGAACGAGCCGAATCGCCTTGCCAGGAGCGGTTTTCGGCTCTCCCACAGGACCAACTACCCCGGAGGGCGGTGGCAGTTCGGTCGCGGACGGCAGTATCACGGCGTCCGGGTATTCCCGGCGGAGTCGGTGCACCTCCGGCAGCGCGGACTCCAGGATGGAAAAGATGTGCTCGGGCCCTGCGAGAAAATCGTCCATCGCCTTGTTCTGAATGGCGACGGTCGAATATTCAAGGCACAAGAGGTGTTTGAGTGTCGCTTTCAAATGGCTGCGCACCAGGCCACGCACATCACCGTCCCAGTGCAACGCCGCGACCACCAACCGATTGCGCAGATGGAAGTAGGCCTGCCAGTCGATCGCGTCGTCCTTGTCGCTCCACGCCATGTGCCAGATCGCAATGCCCGGCATCGTGACCGTGGGATAGCCGTGCTCGGCGGCGCGCAACCCGTAGTCGGCGTCATCCCACTTGATGAACAGCGGTAGCGGCTGGCCCAGCTCGTCGGCGACAGCGCGTGGGATCATGCACATCCACCAGCCGTTGTAGTCGACATCGATGCGGCGGTGCAGCAGCTTGCTGTCGGAGTATCGGTCGTTCAACGGCTTTCGGGCGAAATCGTGGTCGTACTTCGTGTGCGGCGCGTTGGTCCACATGAAGTCGCCCCGGCCGACCACCTCGCCCATCACGTGCAGGTGCGCCGGGTCCTGAAGGTTGAGCATCTGACCGCCGACCAGCGTGGGCGTCTTGGCGAACCGGTTCATCGCCAAGGCCCGCAGGACCGAGTCGGGTTCGATGCGGATGTCGTCGTCCATGAACAGGATTTGCTGACAGTCGGTGTTCTTCAGCGCTTCGTACATGACGCGGCTGTATCCACCGGACCCGCCGAGGTTGGGCTGGTCGTGGATCGACAGCCGGGCGCCGAGGGGCGCAGAGGCCTCGGCGAACTCCGGATGGTCGCGCACCTTGGCGGTGCCCTGGTCCGGCACGATCACCGCGCCGATCACCTCGTCGACAAGCGGGTCTGACGTCAAGGCGCGCATTGCGTTGACGCAGTCGCCGGGTCGGTTGAACGTCGGGATGCCCACCGCGACGTTCGCCGTGCCAGGTGCAGGCACCGGTGCGTACCAGCCGGCGTTGTGCAGAGTCACCGGGCTGTCGGTGGTGATGTCGAACCAGATCCAGCCGCCGTCCTCGAACGGCGCGAGGCCGATCTCGACCTCGACCGCTTGCGGCTGGTCGCCGTCGTGGTGAAACGGCCTGCCCTCGACGAAGATCCTGGCGCCGGTGGCCTTGCTTCTATATACGTCGACTCGGCCCGTGCCGGTCAGTTCCGCGTGCAGCACCACCGATGTGAGCGTTGACCAGCGCCGCCAGTAGCTCGCAGGGAACGCGTTGAAGTACGTCGAGAACGACACCTCTGATTCGGCGCCGATCTGCAAGGTCGTACGCGTCTCGGCATGCGCGCGACGGGCGTTGGTGGTCGACTCTTCGATGTAGAGCTTGCGGACGTCGAGCGGTTCGCCGGGGCGCGGCAGGATGATGCGGGCAAGCAGGCTGACCGCCTTCGCGCTCATTCCGCGCCACTTTCCGACAGCGGTGCACCGTCACGCAGGTGCGGTGTGAGGACGTTGTCGTACATGCTCAGCGCGCTGGCGATGGCCATGTGCATGTCCAGGTACTGGTAGGTGCCCAGCCTGCCGCCGAACAACACCTTGACCCTGGCGGTTTCGTCTTTTGCCCTGGCGCGGTAGGCGGCCAGCAGCGCGCGATCGGCTTCGGTGTTGATCGGGTAGTACGGCTCGTCGTCGTCGTCGGCGAATCGCGAGTACTCCCGCATGATCACCGTCTTGTCCGTCGGGTAATCCCGCTCCGGGTGGAAGTGCCTGAACTCGTGGATCCGGGTGTAGGGCACATCGAGGTCGTTGTAGTTCATCACCGGAGTGCCCTGGAAGTCACCGGTGGGCAGCACCTCGACTTCGAAATCCAGTGTGCGCCAACCGAGGCGACCTTCCGCGTAGTCGAAGTAGCGGTCCAGCGGGCCGGTGTAGACCACCGGGGCGTCCGGACTTTCGGCGCGCAGCTCATCGCGCACCTCGAACCAGTCGGTGTCCAGCCGCACCTCGATGCGTTCGTCGGCGGCCATGTTCTTCAGCCACGCGGTGTACCCGTTGGCAGGCAGGCCCTCGTAGGTGTCGTTGAAGTAGCGGTTGTCGAAGGTGTATCGCACGGGCAACCGGGTGATGTTGGCGGCGGGCAACGTCTTCGGGTCGGTCTGCCACTGCTTGGCCGTATATCCCTTGACGAAGGCCTCATAGAGCGGGCGGCCGATCAACGAGATGGCCTTCTCCTCCAGGTTCTGGGCATTGGAGGTCTCGATCTCGGCGGACTGCTCCCTGATCAGCTGCCGCGCCGCGTCAGGGGTGAAGTACTTGCCGAAGAACTGCGACACCAGGCCGAGGCCCATCGGAAATTGGTAGGCCTGCCCGTTGTGCATTGCGAAAACGCGGTGCTGGTATCCGGTGAAGTCGGTGAACTGCCGTACGTAGTCCCACACGCGCTTGTTGGAGGTGTGAAACAGGTGCGCGCCGTACTTGTGCACCTCGATGCCGGTCTGCGGCTCGGGCTCGGAGTAGGCGTTGCCGCCGATATGGGGGCGCCGATCGAGGACGAGTACGCGCTTGTCCAACTGGGTCGCCACGCGCTCGGCAATCGTCAGACCGAAGAATCCGGAACCGACGACGAAGAGGTCAAAACGAGCGGTCATCGGCAGCCAGGGTATCCGACCACGCTCCGCGGTCCCGAATCCAATACGGGCTCAAGGTCGCGATTCGCTCACAATTACGTATCGTCACTCTAGACCCATTAGTCACACCAGTACCATCGTTCACGTATCCGCATCTGAACATGTAGTCCACATATTGAGGAGACTTCCGTGCCAAATCGACGTCGACGCAGGCTCTCGACAGCCACGAGCGCAGTCGCCGCCCTGGCCGTCGTGAGTCCGTTTGCAGTAAGCGCCCTAACCGATCTGACCAAGCCCGCGCCACAACCGCGCGAGTTCCGCCAGGCCGCCATGGTCACCGACCTGCCCAACGAGCTGATGTCCGCGCTGTCACAAGGGTTGTCGCAGTTCGGCATCAACCTGCCGTCCACAGCGGGCCTGACCGGCGCGGGCGCCTCGACGCCGAGCACGTTGACCGCCCCCGGCGGCCTCACGTCGCCGCTGACGTCACCTGCCCTGACGCCCGGCCTCGCCAGCCCCGCTGCAGCGCCGGGTGTGACCAGTCCCGCGCTCACCCCGGGTCTGGCGACGCCTGCCGCTCGGCACTGCTCCGGCGGCAGCCGCTACGGCGGTGACCGATCCGGCGGCGATGGCCAATCCCGCGCTGACCAACCCGGTTCCCGGGGCAACGACGGCGCCGCGGCGGCGCCCAATCCGGCGTTGAACCCCACGCTGACCAGCCCGACGGGAGCGACTCCGGGCGGCCTGACGACGCCTCCCGTTACGGGGGTCGACCCGGCGCTGGCCACGACACCGATCTCGAACGCCGCGGGCCTGCCTGCGCCGGGCGAGGTGCCGATCTCGGCGCCGATCGGGCTCGAGCCCGCCGCAGGAGGATTGGGTGGTACCAGCTACCCGATTCTCGGTGGCGACAGCCTGGCCGCGGATGCCTGCGGCGACGAGTACCGGTGGTGGTGGCGGCCTGATGAGTGATCTGAGCAGCGCGGCACAGCAGTTGGGTGCCGGGCAGGCGATCGATCTGCTCAAGGGTGTCGTGATGCCGATGATCACATCGGCGATGAAGCCGGGCGCTGTGCCGCTCCCCTCCGGTGCCCGCACCGCCACCGCCCACCGGACGGATAGTCCTGCCCCTAAACGGCACCGCAGAAGGTTGTGGCGGCCTCTGCGGTGCCGTTGCAGGACATTGGTCAGCCGTTGTGCCGTGTCGAACCACTGGTAACAACTGACACATACGTAACATCGGGCCGTGCCGTCGCGCCGACACCCGATGCTGTTCACCGCGATCGCGGGGACCGCGGTGATACTGCCGTTCGCGGTACAGGGCACTCCGTTCGGCGCCGACCGGCGCCCGCTCGCCGAACAGACCCAGCTGGCCCAGCAGCCCCTGACCGGCATCGGCGGTGGTGAGACGATCCGGGAGGTCCACCAGGACACGCCGTTCTCCCTCGTCGCGCTGACCGCCGCGGACCTGAGCGGAACATCGGCCAAGGTCCGCGCCAAGAAGGCGGACGGCTCGTGGGGACCGTGGTACGAGGCCGAGACCCTCGACGGCGTCGGCGACGGATCGCCTGCGCCACGCGGCACCGAACCGGTGTTCGTCGGTCTCACCACGACCGTGCAGATCGCGGTGACCCGTCCCGGCGGCACCACCGCATCCGCGCCGCAGCAGCAGACGGAGGACGGTCCTGCCGATCACGGCCTCGGCTATATCCCGGCCAACACCAATCAGCCGTTCGGGCAGAACATCAACGCGGTGCTGATCAGCCCGCCGCAGGCGCCGATGGACAACCTGCCGCTGCCGACCGCGGCAGCCGCGCCCGGCCAGCCGCCCAACATCATCCCCCGTGCCCAATGGGGTGCCGACGAGTCGATGCGGTGCCCCAACACCGTGTACGACGCCGGGGTGCGGGCCGGGATCGTGCACCACACCGCGGGAAGCAACGACTACGGGCCGCAGGACTCCGCGGCGATCGTCCGATCTATCTACGCCTATCACACCCGCACGCTGGGGTGGTGCGACATCGCCTACAACGCGTTGGTCGACAAGTACGGTCAGGTTTTCGAGGGCCGGGCAGGCGGTATCACCAGGCCGGTCGAGGGCTCTCACACCGGCGGGTTCAACAAGAACACCTGGGGCGTGGCGATGCTCGGTAACTTCGAAGCCGAGCCGCCGACACCGATCCTGGTGCGTACGGTCGGTCGACTTCTGGGCTGGCGACTGGGCATGGATCACGTCGATCCAAGGGGCACTGTCGTTTTGACTTCCGACGGCGGGTCGTTCACCCACTTCCCGCGAGGAGCCACACCGACGCTGCCGTCGATCTTCACGCACCGTGATGTCGGCAACACCGAATGCCCCGGCAACGCGGCGTACGCGGTGATGGACCAGATCCGCGACATCGCCGCCCGCTTCAACGAACCGCCTGCACCCCCGAGCCTGACCGACTTACTGCGCGGCGGAGCGATCCTCGCCAAGTGGGAATCGATGGGCGGCCCGAACAGTGCACTGGGAGCGCCGAAATCACCTGAGGCCGCCGGCGAGGGCAGCGCCCGCTATGCCACCTTCGAGAAGGGCGCGGTCTACTGGTCGCCGGAAAGTGGCGCCGAACCCGTCACGGGAGCCATCTATGCGGCGTGGGCGTCACTCGGTTACGAACG
The DNA here is from genome assembly GCA_963804905.1 of uncultured Actinomycetota bacterium. Lineage (GTDB taxonomy): Bacteria > Actinomycetota > Actinomycetes > Mycobacteriales > Mycobacteriaceae > Mycobacterium. The sequence continues at coordinate 370,686 of CAWDSB010000004.1, forward strand.
CGGTGCACTCGGCCTGCCGACCAGCGGCGCAATTGCCGAACCGCAGTGGATCGTGCAGAACTATCAGCACGGCACACTGAACTTCGACCGCGAAAAGGGCACGGTGACAAGGGTTATCGACGGCGTACCGGTGGACTTGCCACCGCCCTCGGCCGACGGGCCACCCGTACAGCTCGAGCGGTTCACGCCGGCCATCGACCCGACCTGACTGGAATCAACCCGTCGGGCTAAAGCCACCAACGTTCCAGCACGCGTGCCACACCGTCGTCGGTGTTGGGCGCGGTGACCTCGTCGGCCGCTTCGAGGGCATGGGGATGAGCATTGCCCATCGCAACGCCGAGACCGGCCCAGCGCAGCAGTGGCACGTCGTTGGGCATGTCGCCGAACGCCACCACATCCTCGGCGGTGATCTCGTAGGGCCGCGCGACCTCCTCGACGCCGGTGGCCTTGCTGATGCCCAGCGGCACCACCTCGATCAGGCCGTTGTCGGTGGAGAAGGTGATATCGCCTTGCAGGCCAACATGTTTGGCGAGCGCGGTCGCCATGTCGGAACTGCGGGCACCGGCCTTGCGGATCAACAGCTTGATCGCAGGAGCGCTCAGCAGATCCTCGACAGACACCTCGGTGTTGTCCGGATTGAGCCACGCATGCTCGTAATCCGGTGAGCTGACGAACTGCGGAGTCGCGGCATCGTGCGCGCTGCGCCCCACCCGCTCGACTGCCAGTCCTGCGCCGGGAATGACGCGGGTGGCGATCTCGGCGAGTTCACCCAACGCCTCAGCCGACAGCGTGCGGGCGGACAAGATCCGGTCGGTGGACGGGTCGTAGACCACCGCACCGTTCGCGCACACCGCCATCGGCGCGAAGCCGAGGGCGTCGACCACGGGTCGCACCCACCGCGGCGGGCGACCGGTCGCAAGCACGAACCGGGTGCCCGCATCCACGGCAGCACGCACGGCGCTGCGTGTGCGGCGGCTGATGTTCTCGTCGGCGTCGAGGAGCGTGCCGTCCACGTCACTGGCGATCAGCGCAGGCAGCACTAGGTACGCTCCGCCCGCTTGCGGGCGCGCTCGGCCACTTCCGCCTCGTCGAGCGCCTTGGCCTCGGCCATCGTCGGCGCGGAGCCGCCCATCCGCCGCGGCACCCAGTACGCCCCATCGGGATGCTCGTAGGACCGCTGAACGTCGTGCAGCAGCATCGTCATCGACTCGCGCATCGCGGCATCGGTCTGTTGCACGGTCTCCGCCGCGTGCATCGGGTCGCCCACTGCGACGGTTATCGGAATCTTCGCGCGGCCGAGCTTGCGCGGATGGTCCTTGGTCCACCGCCGGTGTGCGCCCCAGACGATCAGCGGAATGATCGGTACCTGCGCTTCGTGCGCCATTCGCACCGCGCCGGTCTTGAACTCCTTCAGCTCGAAGCTGCGGCTGATCGTGGCCTCCGGATAGACGGCGACGAGCTCGCCCGCCCGCAACCGCTTCACCGCCACCGCGTAGGCGCTCGCGCCGGCGCGGCGGTCGACCGGGATGGTTCCCGTGTGCTTGATCAGGAAGTTGATGATCTTCACCTGCTTAATCTCTTCCTTGATCATGAAGCGCAGCCGCCGGTGCCTCTTGTACGCGGCCAGGGCGGAGGGCGCCCAGTCGATGTAGCTGGTGTGGTTGATCGCGACGACCGCGCCGCCGCGCTCGGGGATGTTCTCAAGGCCGAGATAGGTGATGCGGCTCCCGGAAACCGCCGCCGCCGCCGAAACGGCGATCTCGAGGGTGCGGAAAACCGGCTCCATCGGCGCCTACTCCGGCGCTCCACCCGGACCCCGCCGTTCCCGGCGGGCGGCCTTCTCCGCTGCCTCCTCGGCGTCCATCTGGTTGGCCTCGGCCAGCGTCGGCGCTCCGCCACCGAGCCGGTGGGGCACCCAGTACTCGCCCGGCGGGTGCGGGCCGTAGGCATCCTGCACCTGCTGCAGCAGGTGTTGCATGCGCGAATGCAGCAAGGCGGTCAACTCGGTCGGCGGCAGGGTCGGGGCGATCGGCTCACCAACGGCCACCGAGATCGGCACCTTCGGCCGCCACATGTTCTTCGGATGCCCCTTGGTCCAGACGCGCTGCGCGCCCCAGACGATATGCGGGACGATCGGCACGTCGGCCGCGATGGCCATGCGCGCCGCGCCCGACTTGAATTGCTTGATCTCGAAGCTCCGGCTGATGGTCGCCTCGGGATAGACGCCGACCAGTTCGCCTTCCTTGAGCTTCATGCAGGCCTGCTCGAACGCTTCCTCGCCGCTGTCGCGATCCACCTCGATGTGGCGCAGGCTGCGCATGAGCGGGCCGGTGATCTTGTGGTCGAAGACCTCTTTCTTCGCCATGAAGCGCACCTTGCGACCGCGGTGTTGCTTGTAGGCGGGCAGCCCGGCGAAGGTGAAGTCGAAGTAGCTGGTGTGGTTGATGGCCACCACCGCGCCGCCGGTGACGGGCAGGTTCTCCACGCCGGTGACGGTGAACTTCAGACCCTGTACCCGCCACATCAGGCGGGCGAGTTGGATGACAGTCCCGTACACCGGTTCCACAGCCGCAAGCGTAGTGCGCCGGACAGAAAGGGCGACAGATGAGCATCCCCTCCGAGCCACTGCCGGTGCCCGAGGTTCCGTCCCATTAAGATTGTCCGGGCGGCCGTATCGCAAGGAAAGGGCATCAGTGCAGGTCACAAGCGTCGGGCACGCGGGCTTCCGGATCGACACGCAGGCCGGGAGCATTCTGTGCGACCCCTGGGTGAACCCGGCCTACTTCGCTTCGTGGTTCCCGTTCCCCGACAACAGCAGGCTGGACTGGGACACCGTGGGCGCCTGCGACTACCTCTACATCTCTCACCTGCACAGGGACCACTTCGATCCGAAGAATCTCAGTGAACACGTCAACAAGGACGCGGTCGTGCTGCTGCCCGACTTCCCCGTGCCCGATCTGCAGCGCGAGCTGGAAAAGCTCGGCTTCCATCGCTTCTTCGAGACGACCAATTCCGTCAAGCACACGGTCAGCGGTCCGAAGGGCGATCTCGAGGTGATGATCATCGCGTTGCGCGCTCCCGCCGACGGCCCGATCGGAGACTCGGGCCTAGTGGTCGACGACGGCGAGACGGTGGCGTTCAACATGAACGACGCGCGGCCCGTCGACCTCGATGTGGTGCACGCGGACTTCGGTCAGGTGGACGTGCACATGCTGCAGTATTCCGGCGCGATCTGGTATCCGATGGTCTACGACATGCCTGCGCGGGCCAAGGAGGCCTTCGGGACGCAGAAGCGCCAGCGTCAGATGGACCGCTGCCGTCAGTACGTCACGCAGGTCGCCGCGACCTGGGTGGTCCCGTCGGCCGGGCCGCCCTGCTTCCTGGATCCCACTCTGCGCGACCTGAACGACGACCATGGCGACCCCGCGAACATCTTCCCCGACCAGGTCGTGTTCCTCGACCAGATGCGTGCCCACGGGCACGACGGAGGCCTGCTGCTGATTCCCGGGTCGACCGCTGATTTGACCGGGTCGCAGTTGAATTCGCTGAACCACCCTCTGCCCGACGAGCAGGTGCGGGCAATCTTCACCACCGGCAAGGCGGACTACATCGCCGACTACGCCGAGCGCATGGCGCCGGTGCTGGCGGTCGAGAAGGCACGCTGGGCGCCGGCTGAGGGCGAACCGCTGCTGGAGCCACTGCGGGCGCGACTCGAGCCGATCATGAGCCAGAGCGACCAGATCTGCGACGGCATCGGCTATCCCGTCGAACTGCGTCTGGGAGCCGAAACGGTTGTACTGGACTTCCCGAAACGGGCTGTGCGCGAGCCGATCCCGGACGAGAAGTTTCGTTACGGGTTCTCCATCTCGCCCGAACTGGTGCGGACGGTGCTACGCGACGAGGAACCGGACTGGGTGAACACCATCTTCCTGTCCACCCGCTTCAAGGCGTGGCGGGTCGGCGGCTACAACGAATATCTGTACACGTTCTTCAAGTGCCTGACCGACGAACGCATCGCGTACGCGGACGGCTGGTTCGCCGAAACCCATGACGACACGGCGTCGATCGTGCTGGACGGCTACCGGCTGCAGCGCCGATGTCCACATCTGAAGGCCGACCTGTCGAAGTTCGGTGTGGTGGAGGGCTCCACGCTCACCTGCAACCTGCATGGCTGGCAATGGAATCTGGATAACGGCCGGTGCCTGACGTCCAAGGGCCACGAGCTTCGTTGCGCTCGCGAGGAGCAGAAATCATCGGGCGAGCGAATATGAGCGCCGTACCTCAGCAGTACTACGACGACGGGCTGGTCCAGCTCGACCGCGAGGCAATCACGTTGCGGCGCTACCACTTTCCTTCGGGCACGTCGAAAATCATTCCGCTGCGGGCCATCCGTAGTTACAAGGCCGAGCCGCTCGGCATGTTCACCCAGCGATTCCGCATCTGGGGCAGCTCGGATCTGCGCCGCTGGTTGCCGTTGGACGTGTGGCGGCCCATCAAGTCCACGCTGGTCACACTCGACGTGGTGGGTGCGCGTCCCAAGCCGGCTTTCACCCCGCAGCGGCCGAAGGAGTTTCTCGCGAAGCTCGACGAGCTGCTGACATCGCCCTAGAAGTCGTCCGTGTGGACTTCGATGGGGGTGCCGTGTGGAGTCCGGACCGCCGCCCGTCGCCACGCTTCGCGCCATCGCGCCGTTTCACCGGTAGTGCTGACACCCTTAACGACGAGTAGGTCTTCCAGCGCGTCCAGCCAATTGCGGTAGTAGCCATCAGCGTCGGTCTCACCCAGCGCTTCGGTGTCTGCGATTCGCGCGCTGAACACGTCCGCCCATTCAGACCAGGTGAACACACCACGCTCGTTCAGAGCGACCGTGATCGCGAAAGCCTTTGCTTCCCAGGGCCCTTCGAATGTCGGTCGCTCGGCGTTCTTCATAGGCTCTGTAGGTAGGGTTCCCAGGCGTCAATTGAGACCGTCAGCTCCGAGGCGCCGTCGGCCCAGAGGTCGGCAGCACGGAACACCACGGTGTAAAGCCACTGCGGTTGTTCTCCACGGCCCATGGCATGGCTGTCGGCGAAGACGTGCACTCCATTTATCCGCTCGACCCGTCCCATTTTGCCCCGCGCGTAGCCCGGCAACCTGGTGTGATGTGACATGGCCTCTGCGCGCGTTCTCACCGGCTGGCCGATCCCGAACAGTGGATCGGTCGTCGCCGTTCGCTCAGTGGGAGCGCCGCGCGCCAGCGCAGTCGGAACATCCTCAGCCAGCAGTTTTCTTGCCAGCCTGCGTGCGGGCCGAAGCGATCGGCGCGCAAGGATTTCCTCCTCGGAGACCAGACCGCGCTCGGCGAGCAACGCCCACAGTGCAGCGGCCCACACTTCGTAGTAGCTGCGCCGGCCGTAGTCGGAAAGGGTCTCACGGGCGGCGCGGGTCATGTCGAGGTTCCATTCGCCCGTCGCACCCATCGCCAACGTCATTGCCATCACTCGGGGCTCCCAGTTCGCGTGCCAGAGCTGGCCTTCGGGTTCCGACCCAATGACACCCTCAATCCGCCGGCCGCCGAGGTCGGCATGGCTGGTGTATTCGCCGGTCATGCCCGCGCAACAGCACCGGCGACACCGGTACCGATCATCGAATCGCGGGTGACGAGAGCCGCCAACGACTCCTCGTCCCACCCTTCGGTGCCGTACGGACGCATAGGCACGACTAGATAGCGCACTTCTGCAGTCGAATCCCACACCCGGATCTCTGTACCGGCATCCAAGTCCACTCCGAACTCCGCCAACACAGCGCGCGGATCCCGCACCGCCCGCGATCGATACTGCGCGCTCTTGTACCACGTCGGCGGCAACCCGAGGATCGGCCACGGATAGCAGCTGCACAGCGTGCACACGACCAGGTTGTGCATTCGCGGTGTGTTGGCCACTGCCACCATGCACTCGCCCTGGCGCCCTCCGTACCCGAGCGACGCAATCGCTGCGGTGCCGTCACGCAGGAGCCAGTCATGGAATTGCGGGTCAACCCACGAGCGGGCGACAACCCTCGCCCCGTTACGCGGGCCGATGCGGCTTTCGTAGGTCTCGATGATGGTATCGAGCGCCGCAGGATCGATGTAGCCCTTTTCTACGAGCACACTCTCGAGGGCGCGGACCTTGAGGTCCATGTCGGCGAGATGGCTGCCGCCCATGTGCCCGAGCGTACGACTCCCTGAAGTGCCGATCGTGGCAAAACGCTACTTCTTCGGCTCCAGCACTTCGGTGCCGACGAACGGCACCAGCGCGTCGGGCACCCGCACGCTGCCGTCGGGCTGCTGATGGTTCTCGAGGATCGCCACCAACCAGCGGGTGGTGGCCAGCGTCCCGTTCAGCGTCGCGGCCGTCTGCGGCTTGCCGTTCTCGTCGCGGTAGCGAATCGCAAGCCTGCGGGCCTGAAACGTCGTGCAATTCGACGTCGAGGTCAGCTCACGGTAGGTCTGCTGGGTCGGTATCCAGGCCTCGCAGTCGTACTTGCGCGCCGCGGATGCGCCCAAATCCCCCGCGGCGATGTCGATCACGCGGTAGGGCACCTCGATGTTCGCCAGCATCTGGCGCTCCCAGCCGAGCAGCCGGTCGTGTTCGGCCTCGGCCTCCTCCGGCCTGCAGTAGACGAACCCCTCCACCTTGTCGAACTGATGCACGCGGATGATCCCGCGGGTGTCCTTGCCGTGGCTGCCCGCCTCGCGCCGGAAGCACGACGACCACCCCGCGTAGCGCAGCGGACCCGCGGACAGATCGAGGATCTCGTCGGAGTGATAACCGGCCAGCGGTACCTCCGAGGTCCCGACGAGGTAGAGGTCGTCGGCGTCGACTCGATACACCTCTTCGCTGTGCGCACCGAGGAACCCGGTGCCCGCCATGATCTCCGGCCGCACCAGGACCGGCGGGATGACGAGCGTGAAGCCGTTGTCGACCGCCAGCCGCACCGCGAGCTGCATGAGGCCGAGCTGCAACAGGGCACCGTGCCCGGTGAGGAAGTAGAACCGCGCGCCCGACACCTTGGCGCCGCGTTCCAGGTCGAAGAGTCCGAGCGACTCACCAAGGGCCACATGGTCTTTCGGGTCGCTGATGGCCCGGGGCTCCCCGACGGTGTCGAGTACGGCGAAGTCGTCCTCGCCGCCGGCAGGAACGCCCTCGATGATGACGTTGGAGATGGCCATCTGCGCCGCGGTGAAAGCCCGTTCGGCGTCGGCCTGCTCCGCCTCGGCGGCCTTCACCTTTTCGGCGAGCGCCTTGGCCTGTTCCAGCAGGGACGGCCGCTCGTCCTGAGACGCCGCGCCCACCTTCTTGCTGGCGGTCTTCTGTTCGGCGCGCAGGTTGTCGGCAGCGGAAACAGCGGCACGACGGGCCGCGTCGGCCTCCAACAGCGCGTCGACGAGGCCGTGGATCCTCACCGCGGGCCCGTTGTGACGCCCGCACCGCGTCAGGGTTTTCGCGCAGCAACCTGAGGTCGATCACGGCGCAACCCTACCGTCGGGGGCACAACCCCATAACATTACATCTGCCTCACTTGTCACAGCGCCTGGCGCGCCTGTCACAATGGAGCGGATGTTGGATGCACCCGAGCGGGTCGAAGTGCCCGCCGACGAGGCAGCACACCCCACGCCGAAAGTGGCGTGGTGGCGCAGTCTGCACGCCACATCCACCCGTCGCGCGCTGTTGTTGACCGCACTCGGGGGGCTCCTCATCGCCGGGGTGCTCACCGCGATGCCGCGCGGCGAGGGAGCTGGCAACGGCCTGCAGACCAGCGCGATATCCCTCGGGCTGCGCGGCGCCGAGACGTTCAGCAAGGCCAAGGCAAGCGACTGCCTGAACTGGCCGGAGCGCAACCCCGACGATGCAGAGGTCGTCGACTGCAAGGACGAGCACCGCTTCGAGGTCGCGGAGTCGGTGGACATGCGGACCTTCCCCGGCAGCGAATACGGGCCCGACGCAGCACCGCCGTCGCCGTCGCGCATCCAGCAGATCAGCCAGGAGCAGTGCCAGGTCGCGGTGCGCCGCTACCTCGGTGAGCGGTTCGACCCGAACAGCCGCTACACCGTCAGCATGATGTGGTCGGGCGACAAGGCGTGGAAGCAGTCGGGCGAGCGGCGCATGCTGTGCGGCCTGCAACTGCCGGGGCCCAACAACTCGCAGCTCGCTTTCCAGGGCAAGGTCGCCGAGATCGACCAATCCAAGGTGTGGCCCGCAGGAACGTGTCTGGGCATCGACCCGTCGACCAACCAGCCAACCGATATCCCTGTTGACTGCGCGGGCCCGCACGCGATGGAGGTAACCGGCTCGGTCAACGTCGCCGAGAAGTTCCCCAACGGCCTGCCACCCGACCCCGAACAGGACGCGTTCATCAAGGACGCGTGCACCCGGATGACCGACGCCTATCTGGCGCCGATCCAGCTGCGCAGCACCACGCTCACGCTGATCTACAGCACCATCTCGCTGCCCAGCTGGTCGGCAGGCAGCCACCAGGTGTCGTGCAGCATCGGCGCCACGCTCGGCAACGGCGGTTGGTCGACCTTGCTGAACAGCGCGAAGGGTCCGTTGCAGATCAACGGCCAGCCGCCGATCCCGCCTCCGGACATCCCCGAGGAACGGCTGAACTTTCCGCCGATCCCGATGCCCGACGTCTCGTCGGCCGGTCAGAGCGGCAGCCAGTACGACCAGAGCCAATCAACCCAGCAGACGCAGCAGACGCAGCAGACCCCGCAGACTCAACACGGCCAGCAGTCCGGAACGCCGGCGACCCAAGGGCCGTCGACCCCGGCGACGCAGGCTCCCGACCAGGGCCCGGGCCCCGGCAACACCTTCTTGAACGGGCCGCCTGCTGGCGAGGCTCCTGCCCCCCCACCGGGCGACGCCGCTGCGCCCCCTGCGGATCAGGCGCCCCCACCGGCCGCGCCTGCACCCGGTCCCGCACCCGGGCCGCCGCCTGCTGAACCCGTCATTCCTCCGCCGCCCGGGGCGTAGTCGACGTGGCCGTGCGGATGAGCCCGCAACGGTTTGACGAACTGGTGTCGGACGCGCTTGACCTGATTCCCGCCGAGCTGGCCGCGGCGATCGACAACGTCGTCGTTCTGGTCTCCGACCGCGATCCTGACGAACCCGAGCTGCTGGGCCTCTACCACGGCATTGCCCTGACCGAGCGCGACTCTTGGTACGCAGGTTCGCTCCCCGACACGATCACGATCTACCGCGAGGCCCTGCTGGACATCTGCGAGACGGAGCAAGAAGTGGTCGACGAGGTGGCGATCACGGTCATTCACGAGGTCGCCCACCACTTCGGCATCGACGACGACCGTCTGCACGAACTCGGCTGGGCGTGAGCGCGGCAACCACTATTTATCGCCTGATGGTGCTATGAACAGGCCGTGAGCGACTGTAGGGGGTGCCGGGCCGATCTTGAGCATTGTCATGGCACGGTCATCCATCACGCGCTGCGACGCTCGGAGTGCACCGAGGACGACTGCGTCACGCCCGAGATCATGCACGCGTTCAGCATCGACTGCGAGGCGATCGGTTGCCCGTGCGCTCAGCCCATGGGGTCTGCCGACTGGAGTGCGTCTTCGACCGGGTGAACGTCGGGTTCCGGATAGAACGGCGGCGCCTTGTCGCCCCAGTGCAGACAGCTCCAGCGGCCATCCGTGATCGGTGCCAGCACAACCGATTCGGCGTTGCTGAGGTGATGGTCGAGGGCAAAGCTTCCATCCACCCCGGCCAGTGTGGCCGCCACCAGCCGGATCGCTGCGCCGTGACTGACCATCACGATGTCGCCGAGCCACGCGTCGTCGTCCAGGTAGCGCACCCGAAGCTGGGCGACGACGGGAAGGTAGCGGTCGAGCACCTGCGTGGCCGATTCGCCTTCGGGCATCCGCACTTCGAGATGGCCCTCGTGCCACCGCTGGTAGATCGTGTTGAACTCCTCGACGGCCGCGTCGTCGCTGCGGTTCTCCAGCTCGCCGGCCTGAACCTCGTGGATGCCTTCGAACTCGTGAGGTTGCAACCCGAGCTCGTCGCCGATCTCGGCGGCCGTCTGCGATGAACGCAACGCGACCGAGTGCGCGACCATGGCGATTTCGTGTGGCCAGTGGCGGGCGAAGGCACGCGCCTGTTCGCGACCGAGATCGGTCAAATGCGCGCCCGGCGGGCGGGTGTCGAGACGGCGCTCGACGTTGCCCTGTGATTGGCCGTGTCGGACCAGCACCAGCCGCCCGCTCATCGCCCCGATCCCTGCTTGCCCTCTTTCAATTTCATCAACCACCGCGATGCCTCGTCCAATTGCGGCGGCACCGCCCCTGCGGCCGATCCCGTCGGCCACGACCCCAGATATCGCACATCTGCGCAACGACGGTGAAGCGCCTTGAGTGCCTCGGCGACGGCGTCGTCTTCGATGTGCCCGACGCAGTCGAGGAAGAAGATATAGGTGCCCAATTCTCTTCGGGTAGGCCGTGATTCGATACGGGTGAGGTCGATGTCGCGGATCGCGAACTCGGTCAGCGCCGAAACCAGCGCACCGGGGACGGTGTCGAGTCGCAAGACCACCGACGTCCGGTCCGCGCCGGTGCTCGGCGGCGGCGGACCCGGCGGCCCGACCAACACGAACCGGGTCCTGGCGTTCGGTTCGTCGACGACGGCGGACGCCAGCGCGGCCAGGCCGTAGCGATCGGCGGCCAGCGCGGTACTCACGCCGGCGTCTGCACGGCCGTCGACGACGTCGCCTGCGGCGGCCGCGTTGGAGTTGGCCGGTATCAGCGCTGCATTGGGCAGGTTGGCGGCCAACCAGTGACGCACCTGTGCGCTTGCGACGGGAAACGCGGCGACGGTCCGCACGTCCGCCGCACCGGTGCCCGGTCGCACCACGATCGTGAACGCCACGTCGAGGGTGAGCTCGGCGAAGATCTGTAGCTCGGGTCCGGTCGCGAGGCTGTCCAGCGTCGGGAGCACCGATCCCTCGATCGAGTTCTCGATCGGCACGCACGCGTACCCGCAGTCGGCGGACCGGACGGCTGCCAGCGCGGCGGTGGTGCTGTCGGTGGGTACCGGCGTGACCTCTTGCGATGGGCCGTGAACCGGCACCATGCCGCCGTGCGCCATCCGGATCAGCGCCGCTTCGGTGAAGGTCCCTTCGGGTCCGAGAAAGGCGATGCGGGGCACGTTTCAACCCTATCGGTTCGGTGCCGGGTGCCCCCTGACGTGACGAGGTGCGTCTTGCAAGCCTACTTAGGGTTGACTAAGTTAGGTTTACCTCATCTACGGGAAGGCGATGCGATGGCGGCACCTGCGCCGACGACGGCCGAGCGAATCCGCAGCACCTGTGCGCGGGCAGGGGGCGCCATGCTCGCCCTCGAGGGTGTCGAGCCGACCGCCAGCGCCGTGCACCACCTGCTCGGCGACGGCTCTGTCGCGATCACCGTTCCCGTCGATGGCGTCGTCGCCGGCATGGTGGTTGCCGGAGGGGCCGCGGGCGTCCAAGCCGTTCTGGAGATGACCGACTACGCCCCGCTGCCGTTGCGGGAGCCGGTGCGATCGCTGGTGTGGATCCGGGGCCGCGTGCAAGCCGTCCCCGAACGAAGATGTGCCAGGACTGCTGGATCTGATCGCCGCAGAACACCCGAATCCCGCACTGCTGCAAGTGAACACCGCCCACAGTGCGGACGGCGACACCCCGCTGGCCCTGGTACGGCTAGAGGTCGAGTCGGTCGTCGCCGATTCGACCGGCTAGAGGTCGAGTCGGTCGGGGTGAGCGCGCTGCTGCAGGCGCGGCCCGACCCGTTCTGCGCGATGGAGTCGTGCTGGCTTCTGCACCTCGAGGCCGCCCATCGCGACGTGGTCGAGCGGCTGGCGGACAGGCTGCCGACCATGCTGCGGCGCGGGCGGATTAGTCCTCTCGGGCTCGACCGGTACGGCGTGCGGCTACGGGCGGAGAACGATGAGGGCGACCACGACGTGCGCCTGGCGTTCACGAAGCCCGTCGACGACGTGACCGGGCTCAGCCAGGCGATCCGCATATTGATGGGTTGCCCGTTCCTCAACGGGCTCCGGGCGCGGCGCCCACTACCGTAGCTTCGGTGACCGCGCCCGAGGAGCTGACCGAGCCCGACCGGCGCGCGCTGCGCATCGAGATCGCCGTGGTGCTAGCGGTGACGTTCGGGCTCAGCGCATACACCGCGGTCCTGGAGCTCGTCGAAGCGATCCTGCTGAATCTGTCCGCGCAGATCGTCGCGCTCAACCCGCGGCTGTCCCCGTTCGACCTAATCAACCTCGGGCTTCATCTGGCCCGGGTGGCCCAGCTGGTCGCATGGGGCGCGCTCGGCCTATATCTGCTGTGGCGCAGTGGCTTTGGGCCCGGCAGGATCGGGCTGGGACCAATCCGCCTGCGTCCCGATGTGCTCGGCGGTCTCGGTCTCGCCGCGCTGGTGGGCCTGCCCGGCCTCGGCCTGTATCTCGCCGCACGGGCGTTGGGCATGAGCGTGTCGGTGGTGCCGTCGGCGCTCAACGACACCTGGTGGCGCGTTCCGGTGCTGATCGCGCTGGCCTTCGCCAATGGCTGGGCGGAGGAAGTCATCGTCGTCGCGTTTCTGCTCACCCGACTGCAACAGCTGCGGGTGAACCCGGTCGTGGCGCTGGTCGCCTCGAGCTTGCTGCGCGGGGCGTATCACCTCTACCAGGGCTGGGGTGCCGGACTCGGCAACGCGGCCATGGGCATGGTTTTCGGCTACACGTGGCGGCGCACCGGGCGGTTGTGGCCGCTGGTCATCGCTCACGGCGTGATCGACACGGTGGCGTTCGTCGGCTACGCCCTGCTGGCGGGGCATCTCGGCTGGCTGAAGTGAGCGCGCCGACCGGCCACGTACATTCACTGCTGTGAACGGCAATCGGCCACCCCGCCAGGGCCCCGATCCCAGGCGGAGCCGGCCGACGCCGCCCCGCGAGCCGTCGCAGGTGATCCGGCGGGATCCGAACTATCGGCCGTCGCCGACCTGGCCGCCCAAACCGCCGACCCCGCCGAGGCGGCCGGTCGCGCCACCGCCACCGCCACCGCCCTATCGGCAACCGAATCCCGTTGTGCGTCAACAACCGCCGCAAACGCCGCGACCCAAGCGCCGCCTGCGTCGGGTGGCTCTCTCGTTGTTCCTCGTGTTCGTTCTCGCCGTCGCAGGGTTCGTCGGCACCGGGTTCTGGATCGAAACCAAGCTGCACCGCATCGCGGCGCTGGCCGACTACCCCGACCGGCCCGCCGAAGGTAAAGGCACCACCTGGCTCTTGGTCGGATCGGACAGCAGGCAGGGGCTCACGCCGGAACAACAAGCCGAACTCGCCACCGGCGGCGACATCGGCAATGGACGCACGGACACGATCATGCTGGTGCACCTCCCCGCCTTGTGGTCGGGCACACCGACCACCATGGTGTCGATTCCCCGCGATTCCTACGTCGAGATCCCCGACTATGGCTCCGACAAGATCAATTCCGCGTTCGTGTTCGGCGGCGCCCCCCTGCTCGCCCAGACGGTCGAACAGGCGACGGGAATGCGGATCGACCATTACGCCGAGATCGGGTTCGACGGCTTCGCGGTGATGGTCGACGCGGTCGGCGGGGTGACGATGTGTCCGCCCGAGCCGATCGCCGACCCTCTCGCAGGCATCGATCTTCCTGCGGGCTGCCAGAAGCTCGACGGCCGCAATGCGCTCGGTTATGTCCGCACCCGCGCCACGCCGCGGGCCGATCTCGACCGGATGGTCCACCAGCGTCAGTTCATGTCGGCCCTGCTGCACCGAGCCGCCAGCCCCGCTGTCGCGCTCAACCCGCTGCGCTGGTACCCGATGGCGCACGCCGCCGCCGACTCGCTCACCGTCGACTCGGGCGCCCACATCTGGGACCTCGCCCGGCTTGGCTGGGCGCTGCGGGGAGACATCACCACGACAACGATCCCCATCGGCGAATTCACCGGCAGCGACTCGGGTTCGGTGGTGGTGTGGGACGAGAACGTCGCCGACCAGTTGTTCGCCGCGCTCAAGTCGGACAGTCCCGTGCCGCAGGACGTGCTCAACGCAGGCGCTCCCCGCTAGTCGCGCCCCGCTCCGGTCAGCCCGTTCTGCAGCCAGTCCTTGGTGCGGCCGGGATGGTTGGTCGCCACCCACGCCACCCCGACCTCGCGGCAGTACCGGACGTCTTCGTAATGGTCGACAGTCCAGCAATACAGCGCGCGACCCTGCGCGGCCGCGCGGTCGACGAGTTCGGGATGTTCGCGCAGCGTCGCGATCGAGGGGCCGACCGCGGTGGCGCCGACGGTGGTGGCCGCACTGCCGCCGAGGTAGCGAGAGGTGTCGCCCAGCAGGACGGTGGGCAACAACGGCGCAGCCCGCCGGATCCGCCAGACCGCGGCCGCGGAGAAGGACATCACCACCGCACGCGACAGGTCCGCTGATGCCGGGGACGCGATGCCGTACCGGTGCAGCAGCGCAAGCACTTTGCTTTCCACCAACGCGCCGTAGCGCACCGGGTGCTTGGTCTCGATGAAGATCTTCACCGGCCGGTGCCAATCGAGCACCAGGGACACCAGGTTGTCCAGGGTCAGCAGCCCGGTGTCGCGCTGCGACCCGTCGGCCCGCCAGCTGGCGTGCCACGAGCCGAAGTCCAGTTCCTTCAACTGGGCCAACGCCATCTCGCTGACCAGGCCGGTGCCGTTGGACGTGCGGTCCACCCGGCGGTCGTGCACACACACCAGATGCCCGTCGCGGGTCAGCCGGACATCGCATTCCACGCCGTCGGCGCCCTCCTGCAGGGCCAGCTCGTATGCGGCCAGCGTGTGCTCGGGACGATCCGCCGAAGCCCCCCGGTGTGCCACCACGAACGGGTGACCGCCGAGCCCATGGCCGGATTCGGCGTCGCCCGAGTTCATACGGCTATGCTGCCGGGTTCTGGACTTCGGACTCAACCGGAACGCCGGATTGGTTCTCAGATTGGTCGGCTTGGTCGGCGACGATGACCCATCGCGTGGAGGGCCGCTCGACCGGCCTGCGCTCGAAGCCGATGAGCACCCTGCCGGCCAGAACCATCGCCGCCATCGCAGTGAGGTAGGCGACGATGGTGGTGACCGTGTTGTCGGCGATGCCCTGGGCGTCGCGGGTGAAGCTGGTGGCGATCGAGAACAGCGACACCGCGGTGCTGAGCACCCAGACCACCCACCACACCACGATCGGGCGACGCAGGCGCGCGACGTTGTCCTCTACGCTGGCCAATTCGAGGACGTAGACCGGCGCCCAAACCAAGTTCACGAACGGCACGAGGCAACCAACGCGCAGCGCCCACAGAGGTCGATGTTCCTGACGCCCAACATGTTTGAATGCTGCCGCTCGGCGGGCGATCAGCCAGTTCATCAGAAGGACCACGCTCGCGAACACCATGAAGAGGGCGGCCACGCTGACAACAACACCAAGCCAGGTCGCCAACCACGCGACCACTGGATTCAGGAGCACGCTGCGATTGACGATCAGCAACACGTATCGCAGCACGTGCACCAGCGCGGCGAGGCCGAGCACCACGATCGTGGCGATCAGGGTCGCGCGCAACGCCGCGAGAGACGGTCCGGAACGCGGCGCGGCCCGCTGTTCGAGTTCGGCGACGTCGAAATGCTCAACCAGACCCCAGCGGGGTATCCCCGCGTAACGGGGAGTGGGGCCCAGGTGGCGCCCGCGTCGTCGAGGAGGCGGCGCCGCCCCGGGCCGTACCGCGATCCAGCGGTAACCCGGCGGCAGCCGCGGCGGCCCGTTCTGACCGCTCTGATCGCTCTCGCGCATCGCTGGTGCGGTCGGACGCGCGCTCCACTCCGAATGCGGTGCAGAGGCCGACGGCGCCAGCAGGGTGCCGTTACAGCGCGGGCACCAGACTCGCTGCCGGTCCCGCACGTTCCACCGCGTCCCGCACCGGGAACACACCTGGATCATCGGACCAGCCTAGCGACGGTTGCCCGAAACGTTGGAACCGCTAGTTTGCCCGTCTTCCGCGTCGTGCATCGGAGTCATGCCACGAGGGCCGATCGGCCTCGACACATGTCAATCAGCAATGTGAAGCTATCCACAGTTTCCACAGGTTCATCCACAGGGGTCCATCGGCGCAAAGGCTTTCTGAGCCGCTCAATCTGTGTAAATGCTTGGCGGTGCTGTGGATAACCTGGCTTCGTTATCGAACGGTGATCAACAGGCTGGGCGGCTGTGAGCGAAATCGATTGGCGCTCTAACCTTCGCTGGACGTGCGGGATTGCGCCGATTTTTCCCTCGCCGATTCAGGGGCTATGATCGGCGTCACAACTGCCAAGTTGTGACAGATCTCACGGGGGTGGGTAATTGATCGTGGTGGCCAGGAGCATCCGATGACGACATCGCATCCATACGGATCGGGATCCGCCACGTCGTCTGAGTGGCAGACATCCGCTCACGTGTACCACCGCGGCCAACTCATGGCCTGCGTCCGCGCCGGACTGATCGCGCTGGTGCTGTTGGGCATCCTCGCCCTCATCGTCTTGTTCTGAAACACACACGGCCCTGGTCCCTCACGGTGAAGGGCCAGGGCCGATGCGGTCTGTTTCTCAGGCGGGCGGATAGACGCCCATTCCCTTTGCCTTCTCGGTCTGCCAGAAGATATCGGAGATCTCGTCGATCGTCTTGAGCAGCTTCTCGGCCTCGGCGACGTCGAGCGACTTCTTGACTTCACCCGCGCCGTGAACGCCGTCCCAGAACAACTGGTGCAGGTTGGGGAACTGCTCGAAGTGATCCTTGGTGAAGAAGTCCGCCCACAGCACCATCAGGTGATGCTTGACCAATTCGGCGCGCTGCTCCTTGATGATGATCGCGCGAGCCTTGAAGTGCTCGTCGTCAGAATCTTGGTACTTCTGGAGCGTCTTCAGGCACGACAGCGCTTCGATTTTGGCCTGCGCGGGGTCATAGACGCCGCAGTACAGATCGCAGTGGGCATGGGCAGGTGTGGCGTTGGCGAAAAGTCGTTGCAGCATGGGTCTAACCTACCCTTTCGGCGTGGACGAAAACCATCCGCTGCGGAGCTGGCCGCTGCGCCGATTCGCGGTTGTCGAGGACTCCATGCGCCCGGCGCTGCGCCCCGGCGACGGCCTGCTTGCGTTGCGCGGCGGACGGGTTCGGCGTGGCCAGTTGCGGGTGTTTCGCGACCCGACACTGCCGTCCCGCTGGATCGTCAAGCGCGTCGGTGACGTCCGCGGCGCCGGCCGCAGCGCGACGTTCGAGGCGCGATCCGACAACCCCGACGCACCCGGCGTCGTCGACTCGCGGCAGTTCGGGTGGCTACCGGCGGCGGGCTCCTACTGGGTGGTGTGGACGGTTGCCCGAAGCGCTAGCGGCAAGGGCTGAAGCAGCAAAGTCGACCGTTAGCACTCGTGTCCTCTTGCGTGCCAGGCATTGCTACCTCATGCTGAGCGGATCGACCCAGTGGAGTGTCGGGCAACAGTCCGAACAACCACCGAGTATTGGTGTCGCGGAGGCGAGATGGAGACGGGGTCCGGTCGGGCGATCGAAATCGCGCCCTTTCATTCGCGGGGAGTACTCAAGGGATTCGTTGTATCGGGCCGCTGGCCGGACTCCACCAAAGAGTGGGCGCAGGTGTTGAGAGTCGCCGTACGCGTCGCCTCGTTTCCTGGACTGCTCTCCACGACAACAATTTTCGGTGCGCGTGAGGAACTACCGGATTTCCCCGAGCCCGGCACTGTCGGACTGGTGATGGCCGAGGGCACCGTTGTCGGTGAAAGTGCCGTCCCGCCAGGGTATTTCGCCGACCATCAGCCACCCGCACTTCTCATGCTGCACCCACCGTCGGAGACGACCCCGTCGCTACCGGAGTGTTCGGGTGCCGCGTCGGGCTGCGTGCTACTGCCTGGGCTTCCCCACCTCGGCCTCGAACACCGTGCCGCGTGGGTGGAAGCGGAATCCGACGGCACCGTCACGTCGATGGTCAGCCGGGTGGGCATCGATCCGATCAGCCACCCCGACACTGCGATCCTGGCGATGCTCCTTGCCGCATAAGGGTTTTCGAAGCTCTTAGTTTGGCTCGCGAATTCGAGAATACGGGTACCCGAACTTACCCTCTGCGGTGGCGCACGCCGCGATCTGTCGTTATCGTTGTGTCATCAGCGAAGGGGAGTAGCCCCCAATCGTCGTGTCGACATACTGGCGCACAGCCCGGCCGGCGAACCGCATGCAAGCGGTGGGCGAGACCTTCGACCGAATGTCCGACGGACCGTAACGATTTCGGCCGTCGGGCGACGTGTCGAAAGGTTTGTCAATGCTTGCCGCGATACTGATCAGTCTCGGAGTCGTCTTTATCGCCGAGCTCGGCGACAAGTCTCAGCTCATGACGATGACATATGCCCTGCGTCATCGCTGGTGGGTGGTGCTGTCCGGGGTCGGCATCGCGTCTTTCCTGGTGCACGGGCTGTCCGTGACGATCGGACACTTCCTGGGGCTGACCCTGCCGGAACGTCCCATCGCCTTCGCCGCGGCCGTTGTTTTCCTGCTCTTCGCGGTGTGGACCTGGCGGGACGGTCGAGACAAGGACGACGAGGGCGTGCCCATGGTCGTCGAACCCCGCCACGTCCTGCTCGCGGTGGTCTCGTCGTTTGTCCTGGCCGAGCTCGGCGACAAGACCATGCTGGCCACGGTGGCCCTTGCCAGCGACTACAACTGGGCCGGCGTGTGGATCGGCGCGACCGCGGGCATGGTGCTCGCCGATGGTGTCGCGATCGCGGTCGGTCATGTGCTGCACAAGCGTCTGCCCGAGCGGGTCCTGCACCGCATGGCCGCCGTGCTGTTCCTGCTGTTCGGCCTCTGGATGCTCTTCGACAGCGCCCTCGGCTGGCGTTGGCTGGCGATCGCGACAACCGGCGCGGTGGCCGCACTGGCGATATCCATGGGCGCCGTCGGCTTCGTTCGCCTTCGCCGCGCGGACGCGTCATCGGAGATGCCGCGGGAATCGTCGCCGCATCGATCGGGACCCTCCGCTGGCAATTCCTAGGCCGGATGCCGACCCGTATTTCGTCGGGAGGTGACCGGTGGAAGCACGAATTGAGCAAACGCTAGGATCCGATCGCAGGCGGGTGCCACCGGTTGCCCTGGAACGCACTGGCGAGCGGAGCGTCAATGGTCACGGTTCCATGAGCTAAGAAAAAGCTACGCATCCGTCAAAATTTGCTTGGCCACAGAATGAGACATCCGTGAGATATGGGCTAAACGCCCTGCTTAGCGCGGTATCAAGCCCCATGAAGGAAAAGCCGGGCTAACTTTTATGCGGTTTGCACTTGGTTGTTGGCACAACTCTCGCTACCATAGTCAGCAAATACGCCGCCTAGTTAGTCCGCTCTGTCAGCATGTGGAGGTCAATTCGATGAGCAAGACGTTCTCCGATCGTCTAAACCGCCTGTTCGACACGGTTTACCCGCCCGGGCGTGGTCCGCATACGTCGGCTGAGGTGATCGCCGCCCTCAAGGCAGAGGGCATCACCATGTCGGCTCCGTATCTGTCGCAGCTGCGTTCAGGCAACCGTACGAATCCCTCTGCCGCGACCATGGCCGCCCTTGCCAACTTCTTCCGTATCAAGCCGGCTTACTTCACCGACGACGAGTACTACGAGAAGCTGGACAAGGAATTGACGTGGCTGGCGAGTATGCGCGACGAGGGCGTCCGCCGTATTGCGGCGCGGACTGTCGGCCTATCCGCTGAGGCGCAACAAGACATCGTTCAGAAGGTTGACGAGTTGCGCCGCATGGAGCACCTCGACGATTAGCCCGCGGGGGGCTGTAACGCGGCGCCCGGCGAAGTAAATCTCACGACGACGGTCATCTCACGGCCGCCGCATCGGTCTGTTCCAGCTGGCGGTATTGCTTCGCGATGGTCAGGATCCATTCCCGGTCCGAGTACGACGTCGGTTGTCGTAGCCACCCGAGACCAGGGAACGAGGAACGTCTGGCCGCCTCGTCGATCCGGCCGGCGTAGATCCAGTCCGCGATGGCGTGCGCTTGTTCAACCGGCGCCACTGAGGGCGTCTCGATATCGGATATGTCGGCGAGCTCGAGCTCTTGCTCCACGTCGACATTCGACGCCTTGCCGGTGGCATCAACCGGCCGTCGCGACGCCTCCGCCGCGGTCGCCTCCAGGAACAGCGCGTCGGAGATCAGCGACATCCGCTCGGCCACCCGGAAGACCAGCGGCCCACGCGGGCGCACGCCGATTCCGACGTCAGGATGGCGACGGCCGAGTTCGTCGAGCAGGGGCTGGATGGTCCGCAGTTCGCGGCGCGCACCGAACCAGTCTTCGACGCTGGGTAGCAGCGACCCGGCGGCCACCACCAGCATGGCGCAGCCCAGCAGCGTGGCGGCGGCACCGACGCCGACGAACTGTGTGGTGCCCACCGCGCGGAGGAAGAAGAAAGCGCTGGCCAGCACGATCAGCACGATGCCGATCGTGAAAACGAATAGTGCTCGGCCGCGCCTGGTGCGGTTCGAGTGTCGCATCCCGGCCCAGGACACCAGGGTCAGCGCCAGCAGGACATACAACGATGGCAGCAGCCAGGGCAACGACGTGCCGTTGGAGCCGAGGTTGCGTCTCAGGTACTCCCCGGGCGACATTTCGGGCTGCTGGCCCACCGCGAAGAACGTCACCAGGCTCGCAATGGCGATGACGACGGCCGACGCCGTACTGCCACATCGCGATGCGACGGAGGGTGGCGGGCTTACGCGGCGAAGCGACCGTCGTGATCATCACGCAGCTGCCCGCGGCGCAGGCGACCAACGCGACCTGGCTGAGACCCATCGAGATGTTGGGCCAGTGCAGCAGCGTGTCCAGCAGCAGGGTCAGCGGCTGCCAGTTGAGCGCGGCCACCAACCCGAGGCTGCCGAGCGCAAGAATCATCGCCGTGCTCACCAGGGACTGCTTGTTGACCAAGGCCCAACCGATGCGCAGGCCGGTAGCCAGACCGAGCAGACCGGCGATCACCCAGATGATCAACCAAACGCCTCTCCGAGCCGAACCTGCACAATCGAGGAGCGGTCGGAGGGCAGCCTGCCCAGGCGGTAGATGAGCAGCGCGGCGAAATCCTCCGCTTCCTGTTCGGCGTCCTCCCCACTCGGTCCCATGCAGCCGGTGCGTTGGTTGAGCATGTATCCGATCAGGTCGACGCTGGCGAATTCGGTTTCCTGCCGCGCCGCCGCCACGACGGGGATGCCCTCGTGGCCCAGGACAAGATGCCCAAGCTCATGGGCCAGGGTGCGATCCCAGGCAGGCAGGCCCTTCTGAATCAGGAAGACATCGCGGTCGGCGTATTGGCGCCACTGCCCGCACACCCCGGGAGGCAGGTCCGACATCTTGAGTTCGATCGGCCGCTCACGGTCCTCGCTGACCGCGTCGACAAGGCGGGGCAACGAGATTTCACCGCGTCGCGGGGCGAGATCCAACACCGCACTGACGGCGTGCGTAACGCGACGACTGGCAGGCATACAATCCCCTCTCGACGAGTCCACTATGCGCTGCCCACCCCGGTGAGGGGAGCAGTTTGTACTACCTCATGAAGCGTGCGGAACCGGCTCGCACAGCATGGCCCGCCTTCGCCTGGCGGTAGCCTACTAATCCCCCGGCGCCCGTGAGTACAAGGATGCCCGCAAGACCTGGCACTGCCAAGGCCGCGACCTGCGGCAGTCCGGCGGATCGCAGATATTCGGTGTACCCGATCCGGTAGGACGCAGCGGGCACCGCAGCGTTGCTGCCCACGTTCGCGGGTGGCTGGACACGTCCGGCGAGCGGCTCTGCGCTGACTGCGCGCGGCACGCCGGGTGGTGGTCCCGGCGGCGTCCCCGGTGATCCGGCGCCGCCTGCGCCTGCGCCGAGGCCGAGCGGTGGTGCGACGATCACCGGCAGCGTGATTGGCGCCACGGGGCCGACCGGCGCCGCAGCCACCGCACCTGCGCCTGCGTCGAGCACCTCGGGGCCGCCGGGCTCGACCGGTTTCAGTTCGCCGGGCAGTTGCATGGGCGGGACGTTGGGTTGCTTGAAGCGCGGAAGCTGGGCGATCCCCCCGCCGCCGCCGCCGCGTTCGGCGGGAGGCGCAGGGTTACCCGGCGGTTCGGTGGGTTCGCGACTCGGAGTCGTCTCTTCGTCGTCGTCGTCGTCTCTTTCGTCGTCGTCTGACCCGACGTCTCCTGCTCGGTGCGGCCGTTTCCCCACTGACTGTGCGGCCGACGACCAGGCTCGGACTCGCCCTTCTGATCGTTGCCGGTCTCGAGGCCCAGTACCCGACGCATGACATCGCCCAGCGAATCGTTGGCTTGCCGGTCGTCCGACTTCCCGTAGCCCGATCCGGGGTCGGCAAGTGCTATCGCGCCGCCTGTACCAGCGATGAACAGTCCAGACGCGACGAGGCATCCCGACGCGGCGACACGCACACGCGAAGCCACTCGATCACCACCTCTCTTCACGCCGTCCGCACACCGATTGACGGTAGCGACGATTGTCGCACAATCCGGCATACTCGTTTGCTGATGAAAGGAACCATACTCGTACCGGGGCGCGCAGGCGGGTGCCAGCGCCAGGGCGATAGTGTTGTGCTGCGCCATCGCAGACACGATTGGCCGAAATGCCGACAAGATGACCGGAAGGCGGCCGGGATGGGCCTGTTCACGCGACGGAAAAGCCGCGCTACTCGGCGAGCTGAGGCCCGAGCCATCAAGGCCAAGGCGAAGCTGGAGGCCAAGCTCGCGGCGAAGACTGAGAACCGTCGAATCAAGGCCGCCCATCGGGCCGAGACCAGAGCGCTGAAGGCGCAAATGCGTGCGCAACGCGAGAGCGACAGGACCGCACTCAAGGTTGCTGAGACCGAACTCAAGGCGGCCCGCGAGGGCAAGCTGTTGTCCCCGACGCGGATTCGCCGAGCCCTCACGGTTTCGCGGCTGCTGGCCCCGGTCGTGGTGCCCCTGGCCTACCGCGCCGCGATGGCGGCGCGTGGATTCCTCGACGAACGTCGGGCCGATCGGCTCGGAGTTCCGCTCAGTCAGCTGGGCCAGTTCTCCGGCCACGGAGCGGAGCTTTCGGCCCGAATCGCAGCGGCCGAGCAGACGTTGCGCCTCGTGGCCGAGAAGAAGCCCAAGGACGCCGAGACCAAGCAGTTCGTCGCCGCGATGACCGATCGGCTCACCGACCTTTCGGCGGCCGTGACCGCGGCGGAGAACATGCCGTCGGCGCAGCGCCGCACCGCCCACGACTCGATCTCGCAGCAGCTCGACGGCATCGACGCCGACCTGATGGCCCGCCTCGGCGTGGTCTGACAGGCGCCGAAGAGCCCGGCCGTGACCACTGAGCCCTCGGGCGCCGCGGCCGGTCTGCGCGGGATGGCCGCCGGACTCCTCACGACGTTGGCGGCGGCTGGCCGATGGCCGTCACCGCGGGCGCAGACCAACCGCTGCGCTCAGCCCTTCTGCTCGCCGCGTCCGTGTCACATCGGGGTCCGCCGGTCGGTCGCGCGCGCTGACCATCCGATCCCCTGACACCAAGAAAGCGACTATCGAATGCGTTCCCCATCGCGGGCGCCCAAACGCGCCCTCGTCACCGTTGCCGGCACCGGAACAACGCTGTTCATCGGACTGGCGTTCGGTACCGGGCCCGCTTGGGCCCACGTTCAAGTCGACGCCGAAAATCCGACACCGGGAAGCACGTCGGTGCTCACCTTCCAAGTGCCGGGTGAGTCTGAAAACGGCGCTCTGACAACCAAAGTCAGTGTCAAACTTCCCAATGTGGCGACAGCGCGGACAGAGGTCATGCCGGGCTGGACGGCCAGCCTCGAACGGGACAAGGCGGCGGGCACCGTCAGCTCGGTGACCTGGACGGCGAATCCACAGGTAGGCATTTCCTCCGACCAGTTCGCATTGTTCCGGCTGTCGGTCAAGCTGCCCGAGGGTGACAGCGTGACATTCCCCGCCACGCAGACCTACTCCGACGGCGCGGTGGTGCACTGGGATCAGCCCCCGCTGCCTGGCGGCGGTGAACCCGAATACCCGGCACCAGAGCTGAGCCTGACCGGCAGCACCGGCTTCAACCGCTGACAACACCGCGCGCTGGCTCGCCGGCGGCGCAATCATCCTGGCCGCCGCGGGAATTGGCGCGGCATTGGTCGGCCGGCGAAGGACATGATCCGCGCCTGGTTGGTCGCCCTCGTCGCCACGCTGGTGGCGGCGATGGCGCTGGCCGGTGCAGGCGTCGCGTCGGCGCATGCCGTCCGCATCGCGACCGACCCCGCCGATGGCGTCGAGGTGGCCCATGGACCGCAGCGCGTCAGCGCGACGTTCAACGAAGAGTTGCAGCCCCAGTTCGCTGCGATGACCGTGGTGGGCCCCGATGGAAATCTGTGGTCCACTGGCGACCCGCAGGTCAAGGGCGCCGTGATCGGCGTCGACGTGCGTCCGCTCGGACCGGCGGGCACCTACACGGTGAACTACCGGGTCACGTCGGCCGACGGACACCCGGTGTCGGGTTCGTGGTCGTTTCGGCTGACGGTGGCGTCCACCGGTACTCCCGGCCCGTCGGCCGCCAAGCCGGCAGGCAACTCGGGAGGCGGGATCCCGGTGTGGCCATTCCTGGTTGTCGGCGCGTTGATCATCGGCGGCGGAATCTGGTGGACGGCACGAAAGACGTGACCCGCCGCCGGGCGGTGGCTGGCGACGTCGCCGGGGCGGTCCGGCGCCTTCAGCGTTGCGGCCGAAGGGCTGGTGTTGGTGGTCGCAGTCGCCGGGCGCAGGACCCCGCCGGCGACGGTCGCCGCCTCCGGAATCAACAGCGGTCGGGTTGGTCGCGCGCACGATCGGCGGCCATATGTCGGCCAGCCCACTGGGCGCCGTCGCCATCGCGATCCACGTCCTGGCCGCCGCGCTGTGGAGCGGCACGCTGGCGGCGCTGGTGTTGACCGTGGACCACCGCGGACAGTGGGCCCGGGTGCTGCCGCGGTTCTCCGAGCTGTCGCTGTTGTGCGTGATCGCATTGCTGGCCGGCGGAGTCACGGGTGCGCTCGTCGCCCTGGATGTCGCCGTCACAGTTGTTCGCCAGCGGGTACGGCCGAGTGTTGCTGATCAAGATCGTGCTGACCGTTGTGTTGATGATGCTGGCCTGGCGCAACCGCGCCCGATGGCTGCCTGCGGCAAAATCGCACCGCGTCACCGCCTACGTGTCACGGTCGCGGTCCCTGACCGAGCTGGCAATCATGGCGGTGGCACTGACCATGGCCGCGGCACTGTCCATCGCCGGTTAGGGTTGAATGATTGAGGACGAGACACTGCAAAGGAGCAGCCTGATGGCCGACCAGCAGGATCGACCCGACGAAAAGCCCGACGCCACACCACCTGCCGATGCGGCACCCCCTCAGCCGGATGCGCCGCCCCCTCAACCGGATGCGTCGGCTCCCGCCCCGTCGCCTGCCCCACCGCCGCCACCTCCTCCGGCGAAGAAGAAGCCGCCGGCCAAGGTCGCCAAGGCCGCGAAGAAGGCGCCCGCGAAGACGCCGAAGAAGACTCCCGCGAAAGCCGCCAAGAAGGCCGCGCCCGCCAAGAAAGCCGCCAAGAAGACCGCGCCCGCCAAGAAGGCGCCACCACAGCCGGTGCAGAAGGCCGCACCGACGCTCGCCGACACCAACGGCGACCGCAATCTCACGGATGCCGCGAAAGAGACGGCGGCGCATGCTAAATCGGCCGTCGCCGCAGCAGGAAACCCTGTGACGAGGGAACCCGCCATCCCGCTCGTCGGCCCTGACCAGTCGCGGCTGCCAGTGGCCGCGGCGATCGCCGCGGCGATGCTCGCCATCCTGCTGGTGCTCGTCGCCCGGCGGCACGGCGACGACTGACAAATGACTTGACCCTCACGCGACGTCAGGGTCGATAGTGGCGGCATGGACGCCAAGACCGTCGGCGCAGTAGCCGCCCTCACGGGTGCCTCCGTCCGCACCCTGCACCACTACGACCACATCGGTCTCGTGGTGCCGAGCGTCTGCACCCGGGCCTGCTACCGCGACTACACCGATGCCGACATCGAGCGGCTGCATCTGGTGCTGTTGTACCGGTCCGTCGGGCTGCCGCTCCACGAGATCCGCACACTGCTCGACGACGCGGATGCCGACGTGGTTGCCCATCTACAGCGCCAGCATGCGCTGCTGACAGAGCAGGCAGGCCGGCTCCAGGACACCATCAAAGCAGTGAGGAACTGATGAACGCACACCGCAAGGGCATCCAGCTTTCGGCGGAGGAACAGGTCGAGATCTTCGGCACCATCGCGTTCAGCGACGAGTACGCCGCCGAGGCCGAGGAGCGCTGGGGTGGAACCGATGCGTGGAAGCAGTCGCGGCAGCGACCGCCGGCTTCACCAAGGACGACTGGGTGCGGATCAAGGCCGAGGCGATGCGCTGCTGAAGGCGCTGGCCGAGGCCAAGCGCACGGGCGTGACACCGGGATCGGCGGCCGCCAACGAGCTGGCGACGCGACATCGCGCTTCGATCGAGCGGTTCTACGACTGCGGCGACTACATGCACAGGTGCCTGGTCGAGATGTATCTGGCCGACGAGCGGTTCACCCGCTACTACGACGACGTCGAACCGGGGCTGGCGCAGTTCCTGCACGACATTCCGACCTGGTGCATGAAACCAACGAGCTGCTCGATTCCGCATTTGATGAGGTACGCAAACGCGAGCTCCACCATGCGGGCGCGGCGATGAGTACGGACGGGGCCATCTCCTACACCCTCGCCAACATCTCCGACACCTCACCTAGCATCGACCGGTGACCATCGACGCCCGCCCCACCGCCGACCTGGTCGACGAGATCGGCCCCGACGTGCGCAGCTGTGACTTGCAATTGCGCCAGTTCGGCGGCCGGTCGCAGTTCGCAGGACCGATCACCACCGTGAAGTGCTTCGAGGACAACGCACTGCTGAAATCGGTTCTCTCCGAACCGGGTAACGGCGGGGTGCTGGTGATCGACGGCGATGGCGTCATTGCACTGCGCGCTCGTCGGCGACATCATCGCGGGTCTCGGTGTCGACAACGGCTGGGTCGGGCTGATCATCAACGGCGCGGTCCGGGACGCGGCGACGCTGCGCACCCTCGACATCGGCATCAAGGCGCTCGGCACCAATCCGCGCAAGAGCACCAAGACCGGCGACGGTCAACGCGACGTAGCCGTCGAGTTCGGCGGCGTGGAGTTCGTGCCGGGACAGATAGCCCACAGCGACGACGACGGCATCGTCGTCGTCACCACGGACTGACCTGGGCCCACGCGCCAGCTGGGGACTAAACCGAAGCCCCCACCGGCGCACGGTGTTTGGCGAACATCAGCGCTTCTTCGTCGACCTTGCCGCGACGAATCATCCGCATGTCGAAGAGGTAGTTCTGCTTGAGCCGCCATGGTGCTCGTGATCCCGACTTCGGCAACAGGTGCGCCGACCGCTGGAAGTAGCCGGGGGTGAAGTCCATGAACGGCATCTCATCGACGGTATCGCCGGGATGTTGAGCTTCGACGCGGTCGAAACCGTTGGCGTCCATGTAGTTCAAAAGACGGCATACGAATTCGGAGACCAGGTCAGCCTTGAGCGTCCACGAAGCATTGGTGTAACCGAACGTCATCGCGAAGTTCGGGATGCCCGAGAACATCAGACCCTTGTAGGTCATCAGCGATGTCAGGTCGATCGACTCGCCGTTCTTGGTCGGCTCGAGGCCGCCGAGCAGCTGCATGTTCAAACCCGTTGCCGTGATGATGATGTCGGCATCCAGCTCCTCGCCTGAGGTCAGCTTGATCCCGGTCTTCGTGAA
Organism: uncultured Actinomycetota bacterium; assembly: GCA_963804905.1. Lineage (GTDB taxonomy): Bacteria > Actinomycetota > Actinomycetes > Mycobacteriales > Mycobacteriaceae > Mycobacterium. The sequence continues at coordinate 398,559 of CAWDSB010000004.1, forward strand.
CCGTTCGATTGTGTCGGTGACGACGTCGGCCTTGCCCTTACGGATGGCCTTGAACAGGTCGCCGTTCGGGGCGAGGCACACGCGCTGATCCCACGGCTTATAGCTCGGCGTGAAGTGCTTGTCCCAGTCGAACCCCTCCGGCAGCCTGCGCTCTCCCATTTTGCGCAGTGCGTTGATGAAGACGTTCGGGAACTTCCTGGCGATCTGGTACTGCACCGTGCTCTGCACGATGGCCTTCCACCGGATCGCCGTATACGCGGCCTTCTCGGGGAGTAGCTTCGTGGCCCGCGCGGCAAAGGGATCCTTGTCCGGCATCCCGGCGATGTAGGTGGGCGAGCGTTGCAGCATGGTCACATGACCCGACCCGGAGTCGATGAGCGCCGGGATCAAGGTAACGGCTGTGGCGCCGCTGCCGATGACAACGATCTTCTTGCCTTGGTAATCGAGATCCTCGGGCCAGTGTTGGGGGTGGACGACCGTGCCCCCGAAGTCCTGCGAACCTGCGAACTCGGGCGAGTAGCCCTCGTCGTAGTTGTAATAGCCAGTGCAGCCGAACAGGAACGAGCAGCTGATCTCGCGCTGCTGCCCGTCGGTCTCGACGCGCAGGGTCCAGCGGTTGTCAGCGTCGGACCAGTCGGCGGCGACCACGTTCTGGCCGAACCGCATGTGCTGCTCGATGCCGTTCTCGGCGGCTGCTTCCTTCAGATAGTTCAGGATCGACGGCCCCTCGGCGATCGCCTGCTCCGATGTGTACGGCTTGAACCGGAATCCGAGGGTGTACATGTCGGAATCGGAGCGCAGACCTGGGTACTTGAACAGGTCCCAGGTGCCGCCGAGATTCTCGCGGCGCTCCAGGATCACGTAGCTCTTGTCGGGGCAGCGGTCCTGCAGATGCCATGCGGCGCTGATGCCGGATATACCGGCTCCGACGATGACGACGTCGACAAATTCGGGCATGCTGTAAAGCTATCAACGTGGTGTCGAATAAGTCAACGGTATGTTGAAAATTTCGACACTGTGTAAAGTAACTGCCGTGACAACCGCCAGCCAGCCCCGCGTCGCCCGTGGTCGACGGGCCACCAGGCCTTCTGGCGACGACCGCGAACTGGCCATTCTCGAGACGGCAAGGCGATTGCTGGCCGAGCGCTCGATCGCCGAGATCTCCGTGGACGACCTCGCCAAGGGGGCAGGCCTGTCGCGGCCGACCTTCTACTTCTACTTCCCCTCCAAGGATGCCGTGCTGTTCGCCCTCTTCGAGCGGGTGATATCGGAGGCCGACGCCGCGTTCGAACGGCACAACCAGAGTATTCCCGCCGATCCCTTCGAGGCGTGCCGGACCGGGATCAGTGTGTTCTTTGAAACATTCGTTCGGCACAGGCACGTGACGCGCGCCGCGCACGAGGTCAGGGCGTCCCAGCCAGCGGTGCGGGAACTGTTGGCGAGGTTCATGGAGAAGTGGATCGACAGCACCGTCGCCGCCATCGACGCCGGACGCGCGGAGGCCGACGCACCGGCGACCCCGTCCGCCCGCGACCTCGCAACGGCGCTGTACCTGATGAACGAGCGCGCGTTGTTCGCATCGTTCACCGACGAGCAGCCCTCGATAGCGCAGGACCAGCTTGTCGACACGCTTGTTCATATCTGGGTGCGCAGCATCTACGGCGCGGCCTCGTAATCTGTCACCGCCCGATGCGAACATATGTTCGTGTCAGTCACCGCCACCATCCTGCACGCTGATCTCGACTCGTTCTACGCGTCGGTCGAGCAGCGCGACGATCCCGCGCTGCGCGGCAGGCCGGTGATCGTCGGGGGCGGCGTGGTGCTCGCGGCGAGCTATGAGGCCAAGGCCTACGGCGTGCGCACCGCGATGGGCGCGCGCCAGGCCCGCCGGTTGTGCCCGCACGCGCTCGTCGTTCCGCCGCGGATGTCGGCGTACTCGCACGCCAGCGATGCGGTGTTCGAGGTGTTCCACGACACCACGCCTGTCGTCGAGCCGCTCTCGGTGGACGAGGCGTTTCTCGATGTGTCCGGGCTGCGCCGGGTATCAGGCACCCCGGTCGAGATCGCCGCGCGGCTGCGGGCCGAGGTTCGCGACCGGGTCGGGTTGCCGATCACCGTCGGCATCGCCCGCACGAAGTTTCTGGCCAAGGTGGCCAGCCAGGAGGCCAAGCCCGACGGGCTGCTGCTCGTCCCGCCCGACCGCGAGCTGGCGTTCCTGAATCCGCTGCCGGTGCGCCGACTGTGGGGCGTCGGTGTCAAGACCGCGGAGAAGCTCCACGGGCACGGCATTGAAACCGTCGCCGACGTCGCCGAGCTCAACGAGTCGACGCTCGCCGCGATGGTCGGCGGCGCGATGGGACGTCAGCTGTTTGCGTTGTCGCGCAACATCGATCGACGACGGGTCGTGACGGGGGTGCGCCGCCGCTCCGTCGGCGCGCAGCGTGCCCTCGGACGACGCGGCAACACGATGTCGGCGGCGGAGGTCGACGCCGTGGTGATCAACTTGATCGATCGGATCACCCGTCGCATGCGCAAGGCCGGGCGCACCGGCCGAACGGTGGTGCTACGGGTTCGGTTCGACGACTTCGGCCGCGCCACCCGGTCACACACCATGCCGCGTGCGACCGCGTCGACCGACGTCATCCTCGATGTCGCCCGTGGCCTGGTCGCGGCGGCCGCGCCACTGATCGCAGAGCGAGGGTTGACGCTGGTCGGGTTCGCCGTGTCCAACATCGACCGGCACGGCGCGCAGCAGTTGGAGTTGCCGTTCGAGGAACACGCCGACGCCCTGGCACTCGACGACGCCGTCGACCAGGTGCGCCAGCGCTACGGCAACACGGCGGTTACCCGCGGCGTGCTCGTCGGCCGTGACCCCGGCCTCGAAATGCCGCACCTACCCGACTGATCAGGAGGCCGTCCACTCCAGCAGCTTCTCGGCCGGCCAGGCGTTGACGATCCGGTCCACCGGCACCTTCGCGTCCAGCGCACGTTGGGCGCCATAGCCGAGGAACTCCAGCTGGCCGGGGGCATGTGAGTCGGTGTCGATCGAGAACAGGCAACCGATCTCGAGCGCCAGGTTCAACAACCGAGTCGGTGGGTCACGGCGCTCGGGTCGCGAGTTGATCTCCACCGCGGTCCCGCTGTCTCTGCAAGCGGTGAACACCTTCTCAGCGTCGAACTTCGACTCCGGCCTGACGCCCCTGCCGCCGGTGACCAGCCGACCGGTGCAGTGGCCCAGCACGTCGGCGTGGCCGTTCTCCACCGCCTTGATCATCCGCCGCGTCATCGCAGGCGCATCCATGGCCAGCTTCGAGTGCACGCTGGCCACTACGACGTCGAGGCGCTCGAGCAGTTCGGGCTCCTGATCGAGCGCGCCGTCCTCGAGGATGTCTACCTCGATGCCGGTGAGGATCCGCAGCGGTGCCACCGTGTCACGCAGTTCGTCGATCACATCGAGCTGCTTGCGCAGCCTCTCGGGCGACAGCCCGTTGGCGATCGTCAGCCGCGGCGAATGGTCGGTCAACGCACAGTACTCGTGACCTAGTTCCTTTGCCGCAAGCATCATTTCCTCGATCGGCGCCGACCCGTCCGACCAGTTGGAGTGCACGTGCAGATCGCCGCGCAGCGCCGCCCTGACCTCGCCACCGCCGAGATCCTTTGCTGTCGAACGCAATTCGACGAGCGCGTCGGGCTCGCGGCCCGCCCATGCCTGGGCGATGACCTTGGCCGTCTTGGGTCCGATGCCGGGCAACGACTGCCAGCTGTTCGCGGTGCCGTGACGTTCGCGATCGTTATCGCTGAGCGCCTCGACGATGTCGGCCGCGTTGCGGTAGGCCATCACCCGCCGCGAGTCCTCCCGCGCCCGATCCTTGTAGTACGCAATCTGACGCAGGGCGACGACCGGATCCATGACTCAAGTGTGCCCGCTCATGGCGCGCGCGGAATTCATCGGCCGTGAAGTGGGGTGGTGGCTCCGCGAACAAGGGCACGGACCTGGTCCTCGGTCGTGCCGCCCGCGAAGAACAACATCTCATCGCCGGCCTCGAGCACGTCGTCCGGTTGCGGGAGAACGACCCCGCTGTCGCGAATGACGATCGCCAGCGAGGTGTTCTCGGGCAGCCGGATGTCGCGCACCCGCTTACCGACCAACGGGTCGTCCTTCGGCAGCTTCAATTTGGCCAAGCTCACCTGGCCCTGCCTCAGCTCCATCAATCGCACAAGGTGGCCGATATCGATAGCGCCCTCGATCGCCGCAACCAGGGCGCGCGGCGCGGACACCGCGACGTCGACTCCCCACGCCTCGTTGAACAGCCATTCGTTGCGCGCGTCGTTGACCCGTGCCACCACCCTGGACACCCCGAATTCGGTCTTCGCCAGCAGCGACGCCGTGAGGTTGACCTTGTCGTCGCCGGTCGCGGCGATGACGACGTCACACATCTGCATTCCGGCCGCTTCGAGCGAGACGAGCTCGCACGCGTCGGCCAGCAGCCAGTCGGCATCGGGAACCGTCTGTGGTTCGTAGTGATCGACATTGTGCTCAATCAGCAGAACCTTGTGGCCATAGGCGAGTAGTTCGGCCGCGACGGAGCGACCGATCGCTCCGGCGCCGGCGATGCCGACGCGCATCGCCGGATGCTCGTCAGCGCGCTTGGCGTCCACATCGGCGGACCGCCTTCTGCTCCTGAACACGAAATCATCCTGACCCATGCGGGGTCTTACTGGTTAACTGCGGGGTGAAATGACCTTGCAGCAGCTGTATCTGGTGCTGCTGGCCGGTGGGCTCGTGCTGTTGGCCAGCATCGTCGCTACCCGGGCGGCCAGCCGGGTTGGCCTGCCGAGCCTGCTGTTGTTCCTGGCCGTCGGCGTGGTCGTCGGCGAAGACGGGCTTGGACTGCATTTCGAGAACTACCTGCTCGCCGACCACCTCGGCACGGTGGCGTTGGCGATCATCCTCATCGAGGGCGGCCTTACGACGCGGTTCGCCGACGTGCGAAGGGTGCTTGCGCCCGCCGGGGTGCTGGCGACCCTGGGCATAGGGGTCAGCATGGTGGTCACGGCCGCGGGGGCGAACCTCCTGCTCGGCATCGACTGGCAACTCGCGCTGCTCCTCGGCGCCATCGTGTCCTCCACCGACGCCGCCGCCGTGTTCTCCGTGCTGCGGGTCGTGCCCCTCCCGAGGCGGGTCGCCGGCCTGCTCGAGGCCGAGTCCGGATTCAACGACGCCCCTGCCGTCATCCTCGTCCTGATGTTCAGCGCGACGCCGCTGGAACTGTCTCCGGTGCACGTGCTCGCCGAACTGGTCTACGAGCTGGGTGTCGGCGCGGCGATCGGGTTGGGTTGCGGACTGCTGGGCGCAATCGCGCTGCGCCGCATCGCTCTTCCGGCGTCGGGCCTCTATCCTCTCGCGAACTTCGGGCTCGGCATGGTCGCGTTCGCTGCAGCGGGCTCCGCCCACGCCAGTGGGTTCCTCGCCGCGTACCTGGCCGCGGTCGTGCTGGCCAACACCGGACTACCGCACCGCTCGGCCACCCGGTCCTTCGCTGAAGGGCTCGGCTGGCTCGCTCAGATCGGCTTGTTCGTCCTCCTCGGCCTGCTGGTGGACCCCAGCGATCTCGCCGCCGAATTGGTGCCTGCGATCGTCATCGGATCGGTCCTGCTGTTGGTGGCGAGGCCGCTGTCGGTGGCGATATCTCTTTCCGCGTTCCGGATCCCTTGGCCCGAGCAGGTTTTCGTGTCATGGGCCGGTCTGCGTGGAGCCGTCCCGATCGTGCTGGCGACCTTCCCGATCGTCGAAGGCGTCCCCGACGCCATCCGCCTGCTCAACATCGTGTTCATCCTGGTTGTGGTGTTCACGCTGGTGCAGGGGCCAAGCCTGGGCACGCTCGCCCGACGGCTGGGGCTGATACCGCGGGAGGCCACCCGCGAAATCCAGGTGGAGTCGGCACCCCTGGATGTGCTGGAGGCCGAGCTGTTGACGATGACGGTGCAGTCGCCGTCGCGGTTGCATAACGTCATGGTGCTCGAGCTGCGGCTACCCGACCCCAGCGTCATCACCCTGATCATTCGCGACGGTCACACGTTCGTCCCCCAGCCCGACACGCGTATCGCGGCAGGCGACGAGCTGCTGATCGTGACGACCCCCAAAACGCGCGCGGCCGCCGAGCGGAGGCTGCGCGCGGTGAGTCGCCGCGGCAAGCTCGCCTACTGGTTTGACGAGTACGGGGAACCGGACTGACAGCTCACCGTCAGGAAATCGCGACTAGGGTTGATTTAGTGCGATTCGCTTTCAAAACATCCCCGCAGAACACCAGTTGGAACGACATGCTTGCCGTTTGGCAGGCCGCCGACGATATCGACGTCTTCGAATCCGGCTGGACGTTCGATCACTTCTATCCCATCTTCTCCGACTCCGCAGGCCCGTGCCTCGAGGGTTGGACCACGCTGACTGCGCTGGCGCAGGCCACCAAGCGGTTGCGGGTGGGCGCGCTGGTCACCGGCATTCACTATCGCCATCCGGCCGTCCTGGCCAACATGGCCGCCGCCCTTGACGTGATCTCCAACGGCAGGCTCGAGCTCGGCATCGGCGCGGGCTGGAACGAAGAGGAGTCCGGCGCCTACGGCATCGAACTCGGCTCCATCAAGGAGCGGTTCGACCGCTTCGAGGAGGCCTGCCAGGTGCTGACCGGCCTGCTGAGCCAGGAGACGACGACCTTCGACGGCAAGTACTACCAGCTCAAGGACGCGCGCAACGAGCCGAAGGGCCCGCAGAAGCCGCACCCGCCGATCTGCATCGGGGGCAGCGGAGAGAAGCGGACACTACCGCTCACCGCCCGCTACGCCGACCACTGGAACTTCGTCGGCGGTCCGCCCGAAGAGTTCGCCCGGAAGCGCGATGTGCTCGCCGCCCGCTGTGCAGACATCGGCCGCGACCCCAAGGAGATCACGCTGTCGGCCCATGTGCGGCTGGAACCGGACCTCGACTACGCCAAGGTGGTCGACGAGGCAGGCGCCCTTGGTAAGGAGGGTTTGGACCTTGCGATCGTCTACCTGCCGCCGCCGCACGAGCCGTCGATGCTCGCTCCGCTGGCAGAGGCGGTCCGGGACTCGGGGCTGCTGACGACCTGATCTCAGCAAAGTCAACTGACGATAACGAAAATATAACGGTCAGGCAAAGAAACGATCACAACCCGACGCAATGTCGTAACCCGAACTGCGCAGGGTTGCTAGACGCCGAAGCGGACCAGCTCGTCGGCGGTGATCAGGCGCTCGGCCTTAGCTGGGTATTCGCGGCACTTAACTGGATGGCGGAACAATGACCAGGCAATTCGACTGACCCGTGAGCGGGACAGATGGCTGAGGTACACGTCGACACTCCTGCGGTAAGGCAATTGCTGACCAAGGCACTACGTTACCGCAGCGTCCTCATCAAGTCATTAGATACCACCGAACTGGCAAACAGAATTAGGCACGCCGATTAAACATCAGATGATTTTATTGGGACAGAAGTGACTAATGAGGTTCGCTGACAAAGACGTCGTTGAGCGTCACGGCGCGCAGCCGGCGGCCGCGGATGAGGTCGACCAGTTGCCCGTAGACGTGTGTGACCGGCATGTGGTTGAGATGACCGATCACGATCGCGCCAGGCGTGAAGTACTTCTCGGCCATCTTCACGATCTGATTCTCCGGAAGCACGACGTGGTCCTCCAGCGAGCCCGACCAGAGGGTGTCTGCGGTGTACCCGAGCTCGCCCGAGATCTTGTCGACGTGCGCGTTGTGCTGGCCGTACGGTGGCCGGAAGTAGGGGCGCGCGTCGATGCCGTAGGTCTTCCAGAGGAAGTCGTGGTTGTGCCGAAGTTCTTCTGCCACAGCGGTTAACGGGAGCTTCGTCAGGTCGGGATGCGACCAGGTGTGGTTGCCCAGCTGAATCTGGCCGTCGTCGACGAGGGGCCGCAACAAGTCTTGGTTCTCGGTCCACGACCGGTAGGCGCCGTTGACGAAATACGTCAGCCGCACACCGGTGTCCCTGGCGAACTCGGTGTAGAGCCGAACCACGTCGCTGCTCGCCCCGTCGTCGACGGTCAGCGCCAGCAGGTCACCGTCGCCGGGCAGGCTGGACAGAACACCGCCGCCCGGCAGCGGAACGCGGGCCTCTTTCGGCGGCGGTGGCAGCAGCCCGGGCGGTCGTTCGACGGCCACGGGCGTCGGTTCTGCGGCGCGCTGGTGTCCACTCGTGGTGTACCGGGTGAGGCCCATCGACCCGACGGTCGCCACGGAAAGCGCCACTAAGGAAGTGCCGCCGGTCCACGCTCATCGCAACTACTGTCGCGCGAGCAGAAGCAAATGCCCCTGATTGGCGCGGCGTGTCGCGAGCTTTGCGTTCGCGGACTCTACCGCTGCGGAGCCGCGGTGGGCTTGATCGGCACAGGTAACGCGGTGCGACCCATCAGGTACCGGTCAACTCCGGAAGCGGCCGCGCGGCCCTCGGCGATCGCCCACACGATCAGCGACTGGCCCCTGCCCATGTCGCCCGCGACGAAGACGCCGGGTACCGAGGTGGCGAAATCGGCGTCACGGGCTACGTTGCCCCGGTCGGTGATCTCGACGCTCAAATCGGAAAGCAGACCCTCCCGCTGCGGGCCGACGAAGCCCATCGCGAGCAGCACCAGATCGGCTTCCATCTCGAAGTCGGTGCCCTCGAGCTTTTCGAACTTGCCGTCGGCCATCTTGACGTCGTGCCCGCGCAGCCCCGTCACCCGTCCATCACGGCCGGTGAACTCCTCGGTGTTCACCGAGAACACCCGGTCGCCGCCCTCCTCGTGGGCAGAGGACACCCGGTACATCAGGGGATACACCGGCCACGGAGTCGAGTCGGCGCGCGTCTCGGGCGGCCGCGGGCATGATCTCGAACTGGTGCACGCTTTCCGCGCCCTGGCGGTGCACCGTGCCCAGGCAGTCGGCGCCCGTATCGCCGCCGCCGATGATGATCACCTTCTTGCCCTTGGCGGTGATCGGCGGCTCGCCGTCGTCGCCGAGCACCGGGTCGCCCTGCTGCACGCGATTCGCCCACGGCAGGAACTCCATCGCCTGATGGATGCCGTCCAGGTCGCGACCGGGGATCGGCAGGTCTCGCCACGCGGTCGCCCCGCCGGCGAGGACCACCGCGTCGAATTCCGATCGCAGTTCTTCGGCGGTGATGTCGATGCCGACGTTCACGCCCGCGCGGAACTGGGTGCCCTCGGCCTCCATCTGTTCCAGGCGGCGGTCGATGTGGCGCTTCTCCATCTTGAACTCGGGGATGCCGTAGCGCAGCAGACCGCCGATTCGGTCGTCGCGCTCGAACACGGTGACGGAATGACCCGCGCGGGTGAGCTGCTGTGCGGCGGCCAGCCCGGCCGGACCGGAGCCGATGACGGCGACGGTCTTCCCGGTCAGCTTGTCGGGCGGCAGCGGAACGACCCAGCCCTCGCCGAACGCGTTGTCGATGATCTCGACCTCGACTTGCTTGATCGTCACCGGATCCTGGTTGATGCCGAGCACGCACGATCCCTCGCACGGCGCCGGGCAGAGTCGACCGGTGAACTCCGGGAAGTTGTTGGTGGCGTGCAGCCGTTCGATCGCGTCGCGCCAGCGGTCGCTTCGCACCAGATCGTTCCACTCGGGGATCAGGTTGCCCAGCGGGCATCCGTTGTGGCAGAACGGGATGCCGCAGTCCATGCACCGCGTCGCCTGCTCGCGAAGCGCCTCGTGGGAGAAGTCCTCGTAGACCTCTTTCCAGTCGCGCAGTCGCAGCGGGACCGGCCGCCGCTGCGGGGTCTCGCGCTCTGTGTACTTGAGAAAGCCCTTAGGGTCAGGCATTCGCCGCCGCCATGATCGCTGTGTCGACGTCCTCGCCGGTTCTCTCGGCTTCCGCGATCGCTTCCAGCACGCGCTTGAAGTCGCGCGGCATCACCTTGATGAATTTCTTCAACTCGTCGTCCCAGTCGGCCAGGATGCGTTGCCCGACCGCAGAATCGGTGGCATCCACGTGCGCGACAATCATGCTGCGCAGGAAATCGATGTCCTCGTCGTCCATCGCGTCGAGGTCGACCATCTCGGCGTTGAGGTTCTCCTCGAACTTGCCGTCGGCGTTGTACACGTAGGCGACGCCGCCGGACATGCCCGCGGCGAAGTTGCGGCCGGTGGCACCGAGGATGACGACCTTGCCGCCGGTCATGTACTCACAGCCGTGGTCGCCGACGCCTTCCACCACCGCGTGCGCGCCGGAGTTACGGACCGCGAACCGCTCGCCGACGACACCGCGCAGGAACACCTCGCCGCTGGTAGCGCCGAACAGGATCACGTTGCCCGCGATGATGTTGTCCTCGGCGACGTAGTCCGCGGGCGCGTCGTCTGACGGACGCACCACCAGCCTGCCGCCGGAGAGGCCCTTGCCGACGTAGTCGTTGGCGTCGCCGTACACCCGCAGGGTGATGCCCTTGGGCACGAACGCGCCGAAGCTGTTGCCCGCCGATCCGTCGAACGTGATGTCGATGGTGCCGTCGGGAAGTCCTTGGCCGCCATACGCTTTGGTCAGCTCGTGGCCCAGCATGGTGCCCACGGTGCGGTTGGTGTTGGCGATCGTGGTGGAGAACCGGACCGGTGTGCCCGAGTCCAGCGCCTCCCGGCTCATCACGATCAGCTGCTGGTCGAGCGCCTTGTCCAGGCCGTGGTCCTGACGCGAGCTGCAGTAGGTGTCCTGGTTCATGAACGCCGACTCAGGCTCGTGCAGCACCGGTGACAGGTCCAGCTTGTAGGCCTTCCAGTGCTCGGCGGCCTGCGTGGTGTCCAGCGAGCCGACCTGACCGACCATCTCGTTGACGGTCCGGAAGCCCAACTGCGCCATCATTTCGCGAACCTCTTCGGCGATGAACAGGAAGAAGTTCTCCACGAATTCCGGCTTGCCGGTGAACCGTTCCCGCAGCACCGGGTTCTGAGTGGCGACACCGACCGGGCAGGTGTCGAGGTGACACACCCGCATCATGATGCAGCCGGACACCACCAGCGGAGCCGTGGCGAAGCCGAACTCCTCGGCGCCGAGCAGCGCGGCGACCACGACGTCGCGGCCGGTCTTGAGCTGCCCGTCGACCTGCACGACGATGCGGTCGCGTAACCCGTTGAGCAGCAACGTCTGCTGTGTCTCGGCCAGGCCCAGTTCCCACGGCGCACCCGCGTGCTTCTGCGACGTCAGCGGGGTGGCGCCGGTGCCGCCGTCATGGCCGGAGATCAGCACCACGTCGGCGTGCGCCTTGGAGACACCCGCGGCGACCGTACCGACGCCGTTCTCGCTGACCAATTTCACGTGCACACGGGCCTGCGGGTTGGCGTTCTTCAGATCGTGAATCAGCTGCGCGAGGTCCTCGATCGAGTAGATGTCGTGGTGCGGCGGCGGCGAGATCAGGCCGACCCCCGGCGTCGAGTGCCGCACTTCGGCCACCCACGGGTACACCTTGTTGCCCGGAAGCTGGCCGCCCTCACCAGGTTTCGCACCCTGGGCCATCTTGATCTGGATGTCTGTGCAGTTGGTCAGGTAATGGCTGGTGACACCGAACCGTGCCGACGCCACCTGCTTGATCGCGCTGCGGCGCCAGTCGCCGTTCTCGTCATGCTCGAACCGCTTGACGTCTTCGCCGCCCTCACCCGAATTGGACCGACCGCCGAGCCGGTTCATCGCGATCGCAAGCGTCTCGTGGGCTTCTGCGGAGATCGAGCCGTAACTCATCGCGCCGGTGGAGAACCGTTTGACGATCTCGGTCGCCGGCTCGACCTCGTCGAGCGGAACTGGTGGGCGGACACCGTCTTTGAACTTCAACAGGCCGCGTAGCGACGCCATTTGCTCGCTCTGGTCGTCGATCAGCTGGGTGTACTCCTTGAAGACCGAGTACTGCCCGGTGCGCGTCGAGTGCTGCAACTTGAACACGGTGTCCGGGTTGAACAGGTGGTACTCGCCCTCGCGGCGCCACTGGTATTCGCCGCCGACCTCGAGTTCGCGGTGCGCCCACTCGTCGGGCCGATCCAGGTAGGCCAGCGCATGCCGGGCGGCGACGTCGTCGGCGATGTCGTCGAGTTCGATGCCGCCGGTGGCGCATGTCAGACCGGTGAAGTACTCGTCGAGCACCTGCTGCGATATGCCGATGGCCTGGAACAGTTGCGCGCCGGTGTAGGACGCCAGCGTCGAGATGCCCATCTTGGACATCACCTTCAGCACGCCCTTGCCCGCCGCCTTGACGTAGTTGGCCTTCGCCGTGTCGTGGTCGACGCCCTTGAGCACGCCGCGGTCGATCATGTCCTCGATCGACTCGAACGCCATGTACGGGTTGATCGCCGCGGCACCGAAGCCCACCAGGCAGGCCATGTGGTGCACCTCGCGGGCGTCGCCGGACTCCACCACCAGCCCCACCTCGGTGCGGGTGCGGTCGCGGACCAAATGGTGGTGCACGGCCGCGACGGCCAGCAGTGACGGGATCGGGGCCATCTGTTCGTTGGACTCACGGTCGGACAGCACGATGATGCGCGCGCCGTCGCGGATGGCCGCCGACACCTTGGCGCGAACGTTGTCGAGCGCCTCCTTCAGCCCCTGGCCGCCCCGGTTCACCGGATACAGGCAGCGGACCACGGCCGTACTGAGACCGTGCTTGCGCCCGTCGATGTCCTGCTCGGGGTCGAGGTTGACCAGCCTGGCCAGCTCGTGATTGCGCAGGATCGGCGACGGCAGCACGATCTGGCGGCACGACTCCGCGGTCGGGTTGAGCAGGTCGCCCTCCGGCCCCACGGTGCCCTGCAGGCTGGTCACCAACTCTTCGCGGATGGCGTCCAGTGGCGGGTTGGTCACCTGTGCGAACAACTGCTGGAAGTAGTCGAACAGCATCCGGGGCCGTTGCGAGAGCACGGCGACCGGAGTGTCGGTGCCCATCGAACCGATCGGCTCGACGCCCTTGAGCGCCATCGGCGCGACCAACAGGTTCAGTTCCTCATAGGTGTAGCCGAAAGCCTGTTGGCGCAACACCACCCGATGGTGCGGCATGCGGACGTAATCGCCCTGCGGCAGCTTGTCGAGGTGGAACAGGCCCGCGTCCAGCCACTCCTGATACGGGTGCTCGGCGGCGAGTTCGGCCTTGATCTCCTCGTCGGCGACGATTCGGCCCTGCGCGGTGTCCACCAAGAACATCCGGCCGGGCTGCAGCCGCATCTTCTTCACCACGGTGGACGGATCGAGGTCGAGCACGCCCGCCTCGGAGGCCATCACGACGAGGCCGTCGCTGGTCACCCAGATGCGCGACGGCCGAAGGCCATTGCGGTCCAGGACCGCACCGATCACGGTGCCGTCGGTGAACGTCATCGACGCCGGTCCGTCCCACGGCTCCATCAAAGACGCGTGGTACTCGTAGAACGCCCGCCGCGCCGGGTCCATCGACTCGTAGCGCTCCCACGCCTCCGGGATCATCATCAGCACGGCGTGCGGCAGACTCCGGCCGCCGAGGTGCAGCAGCTCGAGCACCTCGTCGAACCGCGCGGTGTCAGAGGCGCCAGGGGTGCAGACCGGGACGATCTTGTCGAGGTCCTGACCGGAGCCGAAGACGTCGGTGTTGATGAGCGCCTCGCGCGCCCGCATCCAGTTCTCGTTGCCGGTGACGGTATTGATCTCGCCGTTGTGTGCGATCCGCCGGAACGGATGGGCCAGCGGCCAGGACGGGAACGTGTTCGTGGAGAACCGCGAGTGCACGATGCCCAGCGCGCTGGTCAGCCGATCGTCCTGCAGGTCAAGATAGAACGCCTTCAGCTGCGGGGTGGTCAGCATGCCCTTGTAGACGAAGGTCTGACCGGAAAGGCTTGGGAAGTAAACGGTTTCGCGGCCGGGCCCGTCCTGGCCGGGTCCCTTTGTTCCGAGTTCGTGCTCGGCGCGCTTGCGCACCACGTATGCGCGCCGCTCCAAATCCATGCCGGAAGCGCCTGCGATGAACACCTGACGGAACGTCGGCATTGCGTCGCGCGCCAGTGCACCCAGCGATGACTCGTCGGTGGGCACATCGCGCCAGCCCAGCACATGCAGGCCCTCGGCCTCGGCTATCTTCTCGACGGCTTCACAAGCCGTTGCGGCGTCCTTCGAGGACTGCGGCAGGAATGCAATGCCGGTCGCGTAGCTGCCCGCCTCCGGCAGATCGAATTCGACAACGGCGCGCAGAAACTCGTCGGGGACCTGCAACAGGATGCCTGCACCGTCGCCGGTGTGCGGTTCAGCGCCCTGGGCACCGCGATGTTCCAGGTTCAGCAGGGCGGTGATCGCCTTGTCGACGATGTCGCGACTGCGGCGGCCGTGCATGTCCGCGACCATGGCGACGCCACACGCGTCATGCTCGAACGCGGGGTTGTACAGCCCTTGACGACGGGGCGTCATTCCCACCTAGCCCTTCACCATTTCACCAAGCTTCAGCCGTGGCAGCCGTCGACGACGGCATCGACCGATTTCGGCGGTGGCGGTGCCTCCGTGCAGCACTGAACGACGACCCCTACCCCACTCGGCCCAAGCGGAGAAAACGATATGACAAACCCCGGCTGACTTGCCAACTTAGTGAAACCTAACTACACCGATCGGCCCCCGCGGCTGCGTTGCCCCATTCGCTCCCCATGATACGGGCGATATCGTTGCGCGCCTTTAGCTTTCGCCCGGTCGACAAGTCACGTAGGCGGCGGCCCGGCGAGCGCCGCTGCGAGCAATATCACTATCGCTGATTGCTACGGGCTGGCTGGTAAGCTGCTGCGCTGCCGATAGATCAGCTTGGCGTGTTTGCTACAAAGCCTCGTCAGATTCTTAGAGATGGGACCCGCGCGGCCCGCCCGCTCCCCCCTCGCCGAGCGGGCAGGCTGCGGGCTGGTCAGCGGTGCACCGGATGGCCGCCGCGCTCGGCCAACGACCTGAGCTGCTTCAACGCGAAGGTGCGGCCCCGGCCGCCCTCGGGGATGTGGATGCCGGCCCACAAACCCTGGGCGCCCGGCATCTCGCAGGCCTCTTTGGCGCACAGCCAGCGACGCGGGCAGGCCCGGCATACCGCCTTGGTCTGGTCATCGGTCGCGGTCATCCACCGCTCGGGGTCCCGGGTGCATGCGCCGATCTGGTTGTCGGTCAGTACGGGCATCTCGATCATGACGGTCATGGCCGCTTCCTCTCGCTCGCGGGGTTGCTAGAACCGTAGCGCTATTTCCGTAGCGGTGCAACACTTGCTGCGGTTTTGCTGCCTTCGGCGCGGTTGGTCTTATCCCGTCGGAGGGGCTGGCTACACTGGGCGGGTGGAACCCGACGCCGGCGATCCGGGCATTGCCCGTGCCGGCGCCGCGGTTGCCGCCCGGCGGCGCGAATTGGACATCAAGCAGCGGAATCTCGCTAAATACAAGATCATCAACGCGGGCGCGCTCATCGCGTTCGAGAAGGGTCGCAGCTGGCCAAGGGAGCGGACGAGGGCCAGGCTCGAGGAGGTCCTGCAGTGGCCCGCGGGAACCATAGCGACGATACGGTATGGCGGACCGGTGCCCGGCGCAACGCCCGAGCCACCGACGGACGATGGTGCGGCATCACTCATCGTCGGCGCTGTCGAGGTGGCGATGAAGACGTTCGGAGCCGCGATCGAGTCGCTGCCGCCAGACTGCGATGCCGAATTCTCCGCTCGCGCCACGGTGATCTTGTCCGACCTGCGCAAGCTGGAAACCGTGGTGGCCCGTGCCGCTCAGCGCAGCCGGGGCACGCCCGACGTGGTGTTGGCCCTGCGAACGGTGCGCGGCTGCTACGACGACCTGATGTTTCGCGCAGCGGCGGCGCCGAGGGCGACGCTGGGCCAGCGGCTCTACGTTGCGCGCCGACGGGCCAACCTGTCGGCCGCCGAGACCGCCAATGCGGCCGGTCTGCCCGCCGAGCTCGTCGACGCGGTTGAGGCCGGTGAACCGGCGACCGACGCGGACACGGCCACACTGAACGAGCTCATCGCGTCCCTCGATGGCTGATACTTGACCCGTGCCGCTGTCCGATCTGGTCCGCAATGTCGGCGACGTGCTGTCGCGGGCCGACACGTTGTTCGGGACCGCGAACGCAGGCGCGGCGGCCGCCGCCGACCAACTGGCCGACACCACCGACGCGATCCGTTCAGGACAGGAGCAAGCCGCCGCCATGACGGGCGACGCACTCACCAACTACGCCGACTTCGCGCAGACCAGCCGCGACGCGCTCGACCACCTCTCGGGCGTCGAGTCGGACCTTGGCAGGCGCCTGCACGAAGCGGCCGACGCGGTGATTTCGGCGAAGGCGGCGTCCCAATCGGCGCTCGACGTGGCGTCGTCGGCGTCCGACTCACTCGACCACCTGCCCGATGCGCCCTCGGCCGAGCTGGCCGTCATCAGGGCCCTGCGGGCGCAGGTCGGCCACGAACTCGAGCTGCTCCGCACCCATCAGGCGATCGCCGCCCAGCTCGGCGCACAGCTGCGCGGGTTGGACTACTGAGCGCTGAAGTCTTCTGTGCTCCTCACGTGAGCGGCAGGCCGTAGGTCGAGGCGCCGCAGCAGCTGGGCGTTGAGCGCCACCACCACCGTCGACGCCGACATCAACAGGGCACCGACCGACATAGGCATCACGAACCCGATCGGCGCCAGCACCCCGGCGGCCAGTGGCACCGCGATGAGGTTGTAACCCGCTGCCCACCAAAGGTTCTGCTGCATCTTCCGGTATGCCGCCTTGGACAGGGTGATCACCGAAAGCACCGAACGCGGGTCCGAGCTGGCGAGGATCACACCTGCCGACGCGATCGCGACATCGGTGCCCGCGCCGATGGCGATGCCGACGTCGGCCTGGGCCAGTGCCGGAGCGTCGTTGACACCGTCGCCGACCATCGCGACTTTGAACCCCTCGTTCTGCAGCTCGGCAACCTTGGCCGCCTTGTCTTCCGGCCGTACGCCCGCGAACACCCTGTCGATGTCCAGCTGTGCGGCCACCGCCCGCGCCACCGGCTCGGCGTCCCCTGTGATCATCACGACCTCGATGCCGAGCCCGTGCAGCGCGTCGACGGCCTGGCGGGACTCCGGTCGCACTTCGTCGGCCAGCTTCAGCGCCCCGACCACGGATCCGTCGACCAGGACGTGCAGCACGATCGCACCTTCGTCGTGCCACGGCTGCGCCTCGGACAGCTCGGATCGGCCGGTCTCCTCCAACAACCGCGGTCCACCCACCCGGACCTGATGGCCGTCGACGGTCGCGGTCACCCCGACCGCAGGCGATGACGAAAAGTCCGACGCCACAGGGACCTTCAACTTCCGCACCCGCGCCGCGCCCACGATGGCGCGCGCCAGTGGATGCTCGGAGTCGGCCTCGGCCGCCGCCGCCACCACCAGAACGTCGTCCTCGGTACGCCCGGTCGTCGCGGCGACCGCCGTCACGCTCGGCTCACCCTTGGTCAGTGTGCCGGTCTTGTCGAACAAGACCGCGCCGACCGTGCGCATGCTTTCAAGGGCGAGCCGGTCCTTGACCAGCACGCCGCCGCGGGCCGCGCGTTCGGTGGCGATGGAGACCACGAGCGGTATCGCCAGGCCCAGCGCGTGCGGGCATGCGATCACCAGCACGGTGATCGTCCGGATGACCGCCTCCTCGGGCTTGCCGATAAAGCCCCAGACCACCGCGGTGACGACCGCTGCGCCAAGGGCGAACCAGAACAACCAGCCCGCCGCGATGTCGGCCAGCCGCTGCGCGCGCGACGAGGAATTCTGGGCCTCGGTCACCAGCCGCTGGATGCCGGCCAGCGCCGTGTCATCGCCGACCGCGGTGACCCTCACGCGCAGACCCGAATCGGTTGCCACGGTGCCCGCGACGACGTGTTCGCCCACGCCGCGGCGCACCGGCCGGGACTCACCGGTGACCATCGACTCGTTCATGTCCGCTGCGCCGTCGACGATTTCGCCGTCGGCAGGCACGCTGCCGCCGGGGCGGACGATCACGACGTCGCCCACCAGCAGATCCTGCGGTGCGACCGTGACGACGTCGTCGCCCTCGAGCCGTTCCGCCTCGTCCGGCAGCAGCGCCGCCAGTGAGTCGAGCGCCGAGCTGGTCTGGGCCAGCGACCGCATCTCAATCCAATGGCCGAGCAGCATGATGACGATGAGCAGCGCCAGCTCCCACCAGAAGTCGAGCTGGTGGTCCAACACCCCGAGGCTGGCGCCCCAGGACGAGGTGAACGCCACCGTGATGGCCAGGCCGATCAGCAACATCATTCCCGGTGTGCGCGAGCGGATTTCGCCCACCGCGCCGGTCAGGAAGGGCCGACCGCCCCAGAAGTACATGACGGTACCCACCACCGGCGAGACCCATCGCACGCCCGGGAACTCCGGCACGGTGTAGCCGAGGACCATCGCGAACATGCCCGAGAAGGCAACCGTCGGGATGGCCAACACGAACATGACCCAGAACAGCCTGCGGAACTGGGCGACGTGATCCTGATGCCCGCCGTGGTCGGCGTGGCCGTGTTGCACGTGGTCGGCGTGTGTCTGGTGTTGTGAGTGCTCGACCTCGGCCATGCCGGCAACGATACCCCATGGGGGTATACGCTGAAGGGCGTCGCGCTCCCGGTAACTCGGACAGCGATCTGCGAGACTGGCATCCCGGTATCTGGCGGTGAGGGGAACGGTTGATGACGGCACCGACAGCAGGTACCGATCAGCCAGACGATTCAATGCGGGGTTCCGTACACATCTGCGTTACGGCGACCGTCGCGGGCGTGCTCATCGGTTTCGTCGGCGCCGCGTTTCGCTGGTGTCTGCAAGAAGCCGATGACCTGCGCATCGACTTGGTCGACTGGGCTCACAAATTACCGGGACCAGGTTGGCTGGTCCCCATGGCCGCCGCCGCGACCGGCGCAGCCTTGGCCGCCCTCATTGTGCGGTGGGAGCCGCTCGCAGCCGGAAGCGGCATCCAGCATGTCGAGGCGGTTTATCGGGGCGATGCCCGGCCGCCGCTGCTCCGCTTGCTTCCGGCGAAGTTCGTCGGTGGTGTGTTGAGCATGGGATCCGGGCTTGTTTTGGGCCGCGAAGGGCCGACGGTGCACATGGGCGCGGCGATCGGAGCGGAAACGGCACGGCGCGCTCGGCTGGCCGATTCCGAGGTCAGGATGATGCAAACGGCTTTGGGCGGTGCCGGCCTGGCGGTCGCGTTCAACGCACCGATCGGAGGAACCCTTTTCACGCTCGAAGAGGTCACGAAGTCGTTCCGGATAAAAACCGTGCTGGCAACGCTTTTCGCGGCTGCTGCAGCGGTGAGCTGCTCTCGACTGGTCCTGGGAAACCACGCCGACTTCGACGTGGAACCCATCGGCGCCCCGGCCCTCGCGTGGTTGCCACTATTCGTCGTCTTCGGACTGCTGACCGGATTTCTGGGCGCCGTCTACAACGCGTTGGTGTTGTGGTTCCTTGACCACGTCACTGCGATTCGCCGGATCCCCACCCTGACAAAGGCAGCCGTCATCGGTGCCATCGTCGGGTTCGTGATGTTCGTATACCCGCTCGCGGTAGGCGGCGGCGAGGACCTGACACAGCGAATCCTCGGCGGGCAACACATCGCTGCATCCGTTGTCATCGCAATCCTTGCGGTGCGGTTCGTCGCCGGCCCACTCTCGTACTCAGCCGCGGTGCCGGGCGGGCTATTCGCGCCGCTGCTGGCCGTGGGTGCGCTGTGGGGGCTCCTGTTCGTCGGAGGCTTCGACGCGGTATGGCCCGGAAACGCAACGCAGTTGGCGGTTCCCATGGCGCTCGTCGGAATGGCGGCATTCTTCGGGGCGACTGTGCGCGCACCGCTGACCGGAATGGTCGTCGTCACAGAGATGACGGCCACCACGGAGGTGCTCGTGCCGATGATGGCCGCGACCGTTGCGGCGGTGCTCGCCGCGTACCTCGTGGGTTCGTCGCCGATCTATGACAGTCTTCGCGAACGGATGCCCGACGAGGCGTCCATCGAGCGACGCGGTGACTCGCGATAATTCCGTCATTGCGCTCGCAGTGGGACAGCGTCAGCGGATTCCAGTCTCGAGGATTTCTTTACAGGCACGATTCGGCAACGCCCGGCTCAAGCGCGAGACATACGTGCAACTCTCACACGCATGACTTCACCCACCATGCTGCATCGGCTGACCGCGGAGTTCATCGGCACATTCTGGTTGGTCCTCGGCGGTTGCGGCAGCGCCGTCTTCGCCGCGAAGTTCGCATCGGACGGCGTCTCGTTGGGAATCGGTTTCCTCGGTGTCGCGCTCGCCTTCGGGCTGACTGTCCTCACCGGTGTCTATGCCTTCGGCACCATCTCCGGCGGTCACTTCAACCCGGCCGTGACGCTGGGCGCCGCCCTCGCCCGTCGCGTCGAGTGGAAGGCGCTGCCCGGTTACTGGATCGTCCAGGTGCTCGGCGGGTTGGTCGCGGGAGTGGTAATTCTGTTGGTGGCCAAGGGCAAAGACGGCTTCGAAGCGACTGGCAACATGGCCGCCAATGGCTATGGCGAGCACTCGCCGGGTGGCTACTCCCTGGTCGCCGTCGTCATCACCGAGGTCGTGTTGACCGGTGTGTTCCTGCTCGTCATCCTCGGCTCCACCGATGACCGCGCGGCCGCGTCAAAAGGCTTCGCGGGACTGTCGATCGGGCTGACCCTGACGCTGATCCACCTGATCTCGATTCCGATCTCGAACACGTCGGTCAATCCGGCGCGCTCCACCGGCGTCGCCTTCTTCAACGGCGACGGCGCACCGGCGCAGCTCTGGGTGTTCTGGGTGGCTCCCCTAGTCGGCGCCGCGATCGCGGGCGCCGCCTACCCGTACCTGTTCGGAGGTCGTGAGGAACTCGCCGACCGGCCGGTGCGAGACGACGCCCTTGACGACACCGCTACTTGACCGGTGCCTTCTTCTTGGCGCTGCGGGCTGCACCCTTTTCGGTCTTCTGACCCTGACTGGCCAGCTGACCGCCGGCGTTCTCGAGGTGGGCACGGACGAACCACTGGAACTTCTCCAGCTCGCCGGCGTGGTCGATCAGCATGTCCTGCGAGACCAAGTCGAGCTCCTCCAGCCGGTCGATGCCCTTGCGCGTGTCCTCGACGACGCCCGTGTAAACCAGGTTGAGCGCGGCGAGGTGCGCCTGCACGGTGTCGCGGCCTAGCGAGTAGTCATCCCAGGTGCGGTCCTTGAGGATGGCGCCGGGCGTGCCACCGGGTGACTTTCCGAGTGCCGCGATCCGCTCGGCGACCTCGTCGGCGTAACCGCGCACCAACTCGACCTGCGGGTCGATCATCTCGTGCACGCCGATGAAGTTCGGGCCCACCACGTTCCAGTGCACATGCTTGAGCGTCAGGTGCAGGTCGTTGTAGGTGCTGAGCTGCTTCTGCAGCAGTTCTGCGACCTCGGTCGCCTTCTTGTCGTCTAATCCCGGAACAGTGAACTCGGGCATCGTTGACTCCTTCGCACTTCAATGGCTTGTCCCGCGACGTGTACCCGCGCCGCTCTGCCGGTAATCGCTGCGGTGAGCTAGATCGCGGGCAGGTTCGGGATGGCCTGACGGGCGCCGAACCGCGGATTGCGGGCCAGGCCTGCGACCTCCAACAGCCGCACCGCCCGGTGCCGATGGGGGCGAAGCGGCTCGAGCAACTCCACCATCGCGGCGTCGTCGATCGGGTGGCCGAGCAGGCTACGGCCGACGACCTTGGCCAGGTGATAGTCGCCGACGGACAGGGCGTCGGCGTCCCCGAACGCGCGCTGCGCGGTCTCGGCCGCCGTCCACACCCCGACGCCGGGTAGCGAAGTCAGCGCGTCGCGGGCGCGTTCAGCCGGGACCGTGGTCAGCCGCTGCAACGAATCGGCCCGCTGCGCGCAGCCCACCACCGTGCGTGCCCGGCCTGGATCGACGTTGGCGAGGTGGAATTCCCACGACGGAATGCGTCGCCACACCTCGGCGGGCGGCGGGACCCGCATGCGCGCCGGAGCGGGGCCGGGGGCAGGCGCGCCGAACTTGGTAACCAGCAATCGCCAGGCACGAAACGCATCCTTTCCAGCCACCCGCTGTTCGATCACGGCAGGGATCAGCGACTCCAGCACGAGACCGGTCCGGCCCAGCCGAAGATGGGGCACCCGCCGGTGGGCCGCGGCGATGGTCGGCTCGTCAGGAGCAAAGCCGGTTGCGTCGTCGTCGGCGCCTAGCAGTGCCGGTAGTGATTCGGCGAATTCCGTTGCGCCGGTTCCCCATGCCTCACAGTCGATGGTGTCGGGCGCCGACCGGCTGATCCTCGCGGTCACCGGCCCGCTGGACATCAGGGTCGTGCGCCAGATCGCTCCATCGGGGGTGAGCCGGTAGCACGGATCGCCCCCGCCTCGGCGCAGCGGCGACAACGTGTGACCGGGACTCGCGGGCCCCGGGAACACCACGCTGTAGGCAACCGCCGTCATTCGCCGACCACTCCGCTCCTCTTTTGGGACAGTGATGACGTAATGGTGACATTGATTCCGATTCGGCTTGCTCGGCTGGGGGTAAGGACAGTTCGCAAATAGGCTTGCGAGTCCGCCGGTGGGACGAGGGAAGGGGTGAAGTTTGGGCGTCGACGGTCGGCTTTTCGCGCCTGCTCTGCATCCTGCGCCCATGATGACCTGCCAGGACGACGGCCAGTTCGAGATCTGGCGAAGCAACGTACGCAAGGCGGTGCTCGACGCCGTCGACGAGTTCGTCACCGACAAATGCGCTGTCGACCTGCGCGGCGCCGGTGTCGACGTCGCCGCCGACGTGCTGGTGGGATTCGTCGACGGCGGCAAGTGTCTGCGCTCGACCTTCATGTTCCTGGGCTGGCTCTGCGGCGCGGAGCCGTCAAATGCCGCCCTGGGCGCGTCAGCCAGCCTGGAACTGCTGCACACCTTCGCCTTGCTGCAGGACGACGTGATGGACGGCTCGACGCTGCGTCGCGGCCAGGCATCGGCCCATGTGCAGTTCGGCCGATGGCACCGCGACCGCGGACTGTCCGGCTCTCCGGAGCGGTTCGGCGAGTCTGCGGCGGTCCTGCTCGGCGACCTGTGCCTGGTGTGGGCCGAGCAGATGCTGCGCAACAGCGGCATCGATGCCGCCGCGCTGGCCAGGGCCTGGCCAAGATACGACGAGATGCGCACCGAGCTCGCGGTGGGCCAGTTCGCAGACATCCTCAACGACGTCGGCGGTCTGCCCACGCTGGATGCGGTGCTCGAGGTGGCGCGCCGCAAGTCGGGCAACTACACGGTGCGCCGCCCGCTGGAGATCGGCGCGGCGATGGCCGGATGCGGCGAGTCTCTGCTGGCGCAGCTCGGCGGCTACGGCGAGGCGGTCGGCGAGGCGTTTCAGCTGCGAGACGACCTGCTCGGCATATTCGGCTCACCGGCCGTCACCGGCAAGTCCGTCGGCGGTGACCTGACCGAGCACAAGGCGACCAGCGTCGTCGTCGCCGCCCACCACATGGCCGACCCGACGCTGCGCCGCGAGCTGACCGAGCTGATGACCGCGACCGAGCTCGACGAGACAGACGTCCGACGGTGGCAGACCCTGATCGCCGCGACCGGCGCGGTCCGGCGGATCGAAGAGATGATCGCCGACCGGCTGCGCCGCGCATCGGAATGGATCGAGGCGGGCCGGCTGGACGGAGCGGTGCGTTCGGCGCTGCTCAACATGGCTTCGGTCTGCACTCAGCGGGCGGCATGATGCGTATCGTCGGGGGTTCCACCGACCACGTCGTGGTGGTCGGAGCGGGCTTGGCGGGCCTGTCTGCCGCGCTGCACCTGGCAGGCCGCGGGCGTGCCGTGACCGTTGTCGAACGTGGCGATGTCCCCGGTGGCCGGGTCGGCAGATTGGACGTCGACGGCTATCGGCTCGACACCGGCCCGACCGTGCTCACCATGCCGGACCTGATCGACGAGGCGTTCGCGGCCGTCGGCGAATCCACCGCCGACCGGCTCGAGCTGGCACCGGTCGAGCCCGCCTACCGCGCGATGTTCGCGGACGGCAGCTCATTGGATGTGCACAGCGACCGCGACGCGATGGCCGCCGAGGTCGAGCGGTTCGCCGGGCCGCAACAGGCCCAGGGTTACCTGCGGCTGCGCGACTGGCTCACCCGTTTGTATCAAGTCGAGTTCGACGGCTTCATCGCCGCCAATTTCGACTCCCCGTTGTCGCTGTTGACCCCGCAGCTCGCTCGGCTGGCGGCGCTCGGCGGCTTCCGGCGCTGGGATCGGGTGGTGAAGCGGTTCATCACCGATGCGCGATTGAACCGCATCTTCACCTTCCAGGCGCTCTACGCGGGGGTTCCGCCACAGCAGGCGCTCGCCGTCTACGCCGTCATCGCCTACATGGACACCATTGCCGGGGTGTACTTTCCGCGCGGTGGAATGCGGGCACTGCCCGATGCGCTGGCCGCCGCCGCTGAGGACGCCGGTGTTGAATTCCGCTACGGCGCAACGGTATCGGGGCTGGATCGGCGCAACGGCCGCGTCAGGGCCGTCGACACAGACCGAGGTGAGCGCATCAACGCCGACGCGGTGGTGCTCACCACGGAGCTTCCCGACACCTATCGACTGCTTGGCCGAACCCCGCGTCGGCTGCTGCCCCTTCGGCCGTCGCCGTCTGCTGTCGTCGCCCATGTCGGCTGCCGGTCGGTCGATCGTGAAATGCCGCACCACCACATCGTTTTCGGCGACTCCTGGGAGCAGACATTCCGCGACATCATCGATGACGGCGTGGTGATGAGTGATCCGTCACTGCTGGTGACCAGGCCGACGGCGGGCGACCCCGGCCTTGCGCCGAGCGGCCGAGACCTGCTGTACGT
The DNA here is from genome assembly GCA_963804905.1 of uncultured Actinomycetota bacterium. Lineage (GTDB taxonomy): Bacteria > Actinomycetota > Actinomycetes > Mycobacteriales > Mycobacteriaceae > Mycobacterium. The sequence continues at coordinate 423,424 of CAWDSB010000004.1, forward strand.
CCTGGCTCCGGCACCGAACCTGTTGCGCGGCAACGTCGACTGGGACGACGTCGGCGGTTCGTACACCGACAGCATGATCGCCGCAGTCACCGAGCGGCTGCCGCAGCTCGGGACCGACACCGAACTGTTGCATGTGGTCAACCCCGCGGACTGGGCGCGGCAGGGAATGGTGGAGGGCACGCCGTTCGCGCTCGCGCACACCTTCGCCCAAACCGGACCGTTCCGCCCTGCCAACACCGTCCGCGGCACCGACAACGTGGTGCTCGCCGGTTCCTCGACCGTGCCAGGTGTTGGCGTACCGACTGCGCTGATGTCGGGACGGCTGGCCGCCGACCGGATCACCGGAGCCGTGACCCGTCGCGTTGCGACTCACGTCGGGAGCAGGCAGCAATGATTCGCTCGGAGCTAGACGCCGCGGGTGTGCACGATCCGGATCTGCGCGACGCCTACGAACACTGCCGGGTGCTCAACGCCGAGCACGGCCGCACGTTCTTCCTCGCGACCCGACTGCTGGCGCCCGAGCAGCGTCCCGCGGTCCACGCGCTGTACGGGTTCGCGCGCCGTGCCGACGACATCCTCGACGACTTCGATTCGGGCGCCAGCACCGCCGAGCGCGCCGAGCGACTGCAGCTGCTCGCCACCCAGTTGTTCAACCAGCTTGTCCAGAAACAGGATTGCGGTGACGATCCCACGCTGCGAGCAGTGGTGCATACGGCCCGCAGGTACAGCATTCCGTGGGAGACGTTCGACGATTTCCTGACGTCGATGCGGATGGATCTCACCGTGACGGACTACCCGAACCGGGCGGCCTTGGAACGCTACATGCACGGCTCGGCCGAGGTGATCGGACTGCAGATGCTGCCCGTGCTCGGCACGGTCGGCCCGCGCGAGGAAGCCGCACCATATGCCGCCGCGCTGGGAAAGGCATTCCAGCTCACCAACTTCCTGCGCGATGTGGACGAGGACCTGCGGCGTGGCCGGGTGTACCTGCCCGCCGACGAACTGGCCGCTTACCGCGTCGACCGCGACACGCTGACGTGGTGTCATACCAACAGGCGCACCGACGCCCGCGTACGCCGTGCGCTGAGTGAGCAGCACGCCACCACCCGACGGGAATACCACGTCGCCCGCAAGGGAATTGAAATGCTCGACCCTCGGTCGCGACCCTGCGTCGAGGCGGCCTACACGCTGTACTCCGAGATCCTCGACCGCATCGAGAGCATCGACTACGCGATCTTCAGCCAGCGCGCGACCGTCGGCACCGCCCGCAGGCTGCAGGTCGCGGGCATGGGGCTGGTCCGGGCCTGGCGCGCCCGATCGACGCACGGTACGAAGATCTAGAGATGGATCGCTGGCAGTATCTGATCGTGCTGGCCGCCTGCCTGCTCATCACGGCACCGCTGGAGATGTTCGGGCCGGGCGTCTACCGGCAGGCAAGGCGCACCGCAAGCGCCGTGCTGCCGGTGGCGGCCGTGTTCGTCGTGTGGGATGCGGTGGCGATCGCCACGCACGTCTGGACCTACAACCCGCAGTTCGTCACGGGCTTCGAACTGCCTTTCGGCATCCCGATCGAAGAGCTGCTGTTCTTCGTCGTGATCCCGCTGTGCGGGCTGCTCACCTACAACGCCGTCGACACCATCCTGACGCGTATTCGCAAGATCAGGGCCCGGTCGGAGCAGTCGCTGTGACGGGCCTCGGTTACACGCTGCCCGCCGTGCTGGCGGTGATCGCGGTGTGCGCGTTGGAGTTCGGCGTGCTGCGAACCGGCCTGTTCCGCAGGGCCGCCTTCTGGATCTCCATGGTGATCGTCTTCGCGTTCCAGATACTCGTGGACGGCTGGTTGACGAAGCTATCCTCGCCGATCGTCATCTACGACGACCGCCACACCAGCGGCATCAGGTTTCCATTCGACATCCCGGTCGAGGATTTCTTGTTCGGCTTCGCACTGGTGGCCGCCGTGCTGCTGCTGTGGGAACGCCGGCGGCTGCGCGATCGCAAGACCGAGGATGCGCAATGATCGACAAATCCGCGCACACGCGAGGAGCACAAAAGTCGCCGCGCACGCGAGGAGCACAAAAGTCGCCGCGCACGCGAGGAGCACAAAAATCGCCGCGCACGCGAGGAGCACAAAAATCGGAAGTGCCCGCCGCGTTCGACGCGGGCGCCGCCGCCTATGACGGGCTGGTGGGCGCAAATCCCGGATACCACCGCCACTTACAGATGTCGGCGCAGCGCATGCGGCTCGCCCACTCGGGACGCGGACTACGTCTGCTGGACGCCGGATGCGGCACCGGCGCGTCCACCGCCGCGCTGCTGTCCGTCGCCCCGCACGCCGAGATCGTCGCTGTCGACGCGTCATCGGGTATGCTGGCCGAGGCCGGCGCCAAACGCTGGCCTCCAACGGTGCGGTTCGTGCACAGCCGCATCGAGGACATCGCCGATGCCGGCGTCGACGGGCCGTTCGACGGCATTCTCGCGGCTTACCTACTGCGCAACCTCGAGGATCCCGACGCCCAATTGCGTGTGTTCCGAACGCTATTGCGGCCCGGCGCAACACTGGCGGTACACGAATACTCAGTCCGCGACTCCCGACTGGCCACCGCGATGTGGAACACGGTGTGCGCTACGGTCATCATCCCGATGGGCCGGCTGCGTAGCGGTGAGGCCGACCTCTACCGCTACCTGCGAAGCAGCGTCAACGATTTCGACGGGGCGGATGCCTTCCGAACCCGGATGCGGGCCAACGGGTTCACGTCAGTACGCAGCGAGACGGTGTCGGGCTGGCAACGCAACATCGTGCACACGTTCCTCGGGGAGGCGCCGCGATGACGGATCCGCGCCGCGCCACCCACCCCGCGCCGCCCGGCCTGCCCGATGCGGGCGCGCTGGCGAAGACACCGCATGTCGTCGTGGTGGGTGCGGGTATCGCCGGTCTTGCCGCGGCGGCCGGGTTGGCCGAGCGCGGAGTTACCGTCGACGTCGTCGAGCGGGAGTCCTACCTCGGGGGGCGGGTCGGCGGCTGGACCGACAAGACTGATGACGGCGCCGACCTTCCGATGAACCGCGGCTTCCACGCGTTCTTCCGGCAGTACTACAACCTGCGGGACCTGTTGCGGCGCATCGACGCCGGGCTGGGAATGCTAACTCCGGTCGAAGATTATCCGTTGGTCGACGGCCATGGCAGGCGCGACACCTTCCGCGGCCTGCCGCAGACGCCGCCGCTGAACGCACTGGCGTTCGCATTGCGCAGCCCGACGTTTCGGCTGCGGGACCTGGCCCGGCTCAACGCCCGTGCTGCCGCGCCGCTGGCCGCCGTGTCGGTTCCCGGCATCTACGAGCGGCTCGACCACGTCGACGCCGACAGCTTCCTGCGTGCCATCAACTTCCCCGACGCCGCACGGCATCTGGCGTTCGAGGTGTTCTCCCGCAGCTTCTTCGCCGAACCCACCGACTTGTCGGCGGCCGAACTGGCCACCATGTTCCACATCTATTTCCTCGGCTCCAGCGAGGGTCTGATCTTCGACGTCGCGAACGCCAACTTCGATGTGGCACTGTGGAATCCACTGCGCGGGTATCTGGAGTCCCGAGGCGCGCGGTTTCACACCGGCGTCTCGGTCAGCGCGGTGACCACCGATCCGCGCCTGCGCGTGCACGCCGACTCCGGCGTCGACTTCGACTGCGACGGTGTGGTGCTGGCCACCGATGTGGCGGGTCTTGCCCGCATCGTCGACGGCTCACCCGATCTGGGTGACAGCGACTGGCGCGCGCGAGTCGCAGGGCTGGCGACCGCACCCCCGTTCGTGGTGCAGCGCCTGTGGCTGGACCGGCCCGTACAGGCCGACCGCGCGGCGTTCCTTGGGACGGGCGGGCGGCCGCCGCTGGACAATGTCAGCGTGCTCGACCGCTACGAACGGGAGGCGGCGGCGTGGGCCCGCAGCACCGGCGGCTCCGTCGTCGAACTGCACTCTTATGCGGTCACAGGTCCGCGGGACGGGTTACGCGATCGCATGCTGGCACGACTACACGAGCTCTACCCGGAGACGGCGGACGCAGGCATCGTCGACGAAAGGGTGCTCTGCCGCAGCGACTGCCCGCGGTTCGCCCCCGGCGATCACGCCGCACGCCCGACCGTGGCCACTTTCCATCGCGGTGTCGCGCTCGCAGGCGACGGCATCCGCATCGACCTGCCCGTGGCGCTGATGGAACGCGCCGCGACGACGGGCTGGGCGGCGGCCAACCATCTGCTCACCCACTACGGGTTGGCCGGGCACGCCCTGCACACGGTGCCGATCCAGGGCAGGTTCGGCGCGCTGCGACGGCTCGCACAACGTGAAAGGCTGTCGGCGCGATGAGCAGGTTGGCCGGACTCAAGACGCGATTGTCGAAAACCTCGCCGTTCCAAGTGCTTCCACGAGGACATTGGGCGGGTCAGCGAGCCACCTACCAGGATGCCCAGCCCGCAATCATCGATGCCGCGCTGGAGAGGTCTCGACGCCGACCCAGCGGCAACTGGTACGCGTTCGCCGCAAGCGACGCGATTCGCAAGCGTCCGCTGGGAACGTCGGTCGGGGGATCCGAGATCGTGGCGTGGCGTGGCGTGGACGGCACCTTGCATGTGGGACCGGGTACCTGTCCGCACCTGGGGGCCGACCTGTCGACCGGCAGAATCGACTGCGGCGCGTTGATCTGCCCGTGGCATGGCCTGCGACTGGCGGGCGGCCGCGAATTCGGGTGGAAGCCCTACCCGGCGCATGACGACGGCGTGCTGGCCTGGGTGCGGCTGGACCACGTCGGTGGCGAAGACCCGACCGATGAGCCGATCGTGCCGGCCCGGCCCGGCGGCGCTGGGCTGCATGCGGTCACGCGTCTGGTCGGCACGTGCGAGCCGAGCGACATCATCGCCAACCGGCTCGATCCGTGGCACGGCGCCTGGTATCACCCGTATTCGTTCGCGCAGCTCGAGGTGCTGTCGGCGCCGCCTGCGGACACCGACCTACCCGAGGAGCAGGATCGCTTCCTGGTGCCGGTGACGTTTCACATCGGCCGCCTCGGCGTCCCAGTCGTCGCGGAGTTCACCAGCCCGGAACCACGAACCATCGTCATGCGCATCATCGACGGCGAAGGGGCAGGCAGCGTCGTCGAAACGCACGCCACCCCCGTCGGCCCCGGCCCCGACGGCCTGCCGCGTACGGCGGTGATCGAGGCCGTCGTCGCCCACTCCGACAGGCCGGGCTTCGTGCACGCCCTTCGCGGCCGGCCGCTGATCGCGCCGCTCATGCGCCAGGCCGCCACCCGGCTGTGGCGCGACGACCTGGCCTACGCCGAACGTCGCTACCTGGTGCGCACCCGCAGCTAGGAGGCGACCGCGACGTCCGCCTTGTCGGGATAGAACGCGACGTGGTCGACGATGTCGCCCACCGCGGGATAGGGCTGCTCGTAGGTCCAGATCGCGTCTTCGACGGTGTCGCCTGCGGCGGTCGTCACGTGGTAATAGCTCGCATCGCCCTTGTAGGGGCAGTACGTCGTGGTGTTGCTGGACGTCAGCACGCCCGGGACGACGTCGCTCATCGGGATGTACTGCACGGCGGGGTAGGTCGACTCCTGCAACGTCAGCGCATCATCGGAGTCGGCGACGACTTCACCGTTCACCCGCACGGTCACGTGCTTGCCTGTGGGTTCGACGGTGATCGGGTGGTCTGCGGTCGGCTGACGAACAGGTCGGTCGGTCATGGCTGTCTCCTGACGAACGAAATTTCCCATCTCATTGTCGACAACCTGTCGAGACGCGCTTTTTCTTCCGCGCCGGCCACATACGATGCCGTCATGACGCAACGCGATACCGCATCCGCAGGCGCGGAGGTCACGATCGACGCCGACGCCGATACCGTGTACCGGCTCATCACCGATCTACCGACGCTGGCGTCGCTCGCCGAGGAGAACGAGGCGATGGAATGGCGCAAGGGCGAGGCCGCGCGTGCGGGGGCGGTGTTCAAGGGTCACAACCGCAACGGGTCGCATCGCTGGAGCACGACATGCACAGTGACCGAAGCCGAGCCTGGCCGCGTCTTCGCCTTCGACGTCCGTTACACGGTGCTGCCGATTGCACACTGGCGATATGACATCGTCCCCGCCGAGGGCGGCGGCTGCCAGGTCATCGAACGGACCTGGGATCGCCGACCCGGCTGGTTCAGCAAGACCGCGTGGGTCGGCACCGGCGTCCGCGACCGCGACGCGGCCAACGCCGAGCACATCAAGCTCACGCTGAAGCGGCTGAAGGAGAAGGCCGAAGCGGGCTAGGGCCTGCCTGCGATCTTGTCGGCGACGACGGCGATCGGTGAGGTCGTCGACCGACCGCGAGCTTCGTGCCAGTCGGCCAGCTTGTACGCCAGGTACATGCTGCGCACACCAAGCCAGCGCAGCGGCTCGGGCTCCCAGTCCGGCGACCGGTGCCCCACCCATGGCAGCTGGGTCAGCGGGCTTTGTCGGTCCAGGACGAGATCGGCGAGGGTGCGGCCGGCCAGGTTCGTCGCGGTGACGCCGTGGCCGACATATCCACCGGCCCAACCCAATCCGCTGGACTTGTCGAGTGCGATGCCGGCCGACCAGTCCCGCGGCACCGCCAGCACGCCACACCAGCCGTGCGCGATCGGCACGTCGCGGATCTGGGGCAGCACCGCACGCAGCGTCTCGGTCAGGTGCGTGATGGTGCGCTCGGACACGCGCCCGTCGGCATCGGTGCGCGAGCCGTAGCGGTACGGCACGCTCCTGCCGCCGATCGCGATGCGGTTGTCGACGGTGCGCTGCGCATAGAAGAACCCGTGCGCGGTGTCGCCGACGGTTTCGCGCCCGCTCCAGCCGATGCTCTCCCACAGATCGTCGCCGATCGGTTCGGTGGCGATCATCGAGCTGTTCATCGGCAGCCAACGACGCCGTAGTCCGGGCAGCGCGGCGGTGAAACCCTCTGTCGCGCGCAAAACGATTGGCGCCGTGACGGTTCCGTGCAGTGTGGCCGCTTTGCCGGCGCTGATGGCGGTGGCCGGCGACTGCTCGTAGATGTCGACCCCGAGACGCGTAACGGCGTCGGCCAGCCCGCGCGCGAGGTGTGCGGGCTGGACGCGGGCGCAGTGCGGATTGTGGTAGGCCGCCGACACGCCGTCGAACCGGATCCGTTCGGCCGCTTCGGCTTTCGTCAGCACGGCGATACCGTCAACCTTCCAGCTGAGCTCCTCGTCCGCCTCGGCGGACAGCCGCGCCGCCTGGGCGGCGTTGCGGGCGATCTGCAGGGTGCCGCCCTTGACCAGCCCCGCTTCGATGCCTTCTCTAGCCGCGACATCGATGACTTCGTCGACCGAGTCGTTCAGCGCCCGCTGCCAGGCCACCACCCCGTCGCGCCCGTGTTGTCGGGCCATCCGGTTGCGGTCCCCGGGAACCAGCCCGGACAGCCAGCCGCCGTTGCGGCCGGAAGCGCCGAAGCCCGCGAACCGGGCCTCCAGCACCGCAATCCGCAGCGACGGGTCCGCCCGCTTGAGGTAGTACGCCGTCCACAGGCCGGTGTAGCCGGCACCCACGACGCACACGTCGGCGTCGCGGTCTCCCGGCAGCGCCGGACGGTAGGCAGGCAGTTCGTCGTACCAGTGCGAGACCTGACCGTTGATCGGGGAGGGCATCGTCAGATTCTGACACCCGGGAAAAGTTGTCGGACGGCGGGCGCAAGGTGTCGGTAACTACCTTCAGAAAGGACGCACCATGTGCTGGCAGTGCGATCACCCCGGCGCGACCACCGCCGATTACCTGAAAGTGTTGCGCAAGACCATCACCAAGCGTAGGTGGGCTGTGCAGTACGTCGAGGACGAGGGAAGACCGTTCGCCTACACGATCGGTTTGCACAAGCGCGGGTTTGCCGAGTATCTCGTCACAGGCGTCTCGCCCGAGCGGGCGATGCGGCTGCTGAACGCGGTGGCCGACTACACCGTTCGGGAGTTGCAACCCAAAGCGGGCGAACTGATGACCCTCGGTGATGAGGTACATCTTGAATTCGTCAAGGTCGACCAGCCCGATGCGCACCTCACCTTCGCGGTCGCCATCTACGGTCCGGAGGTGCAAGCGCTGCAACTCGTTTGGCGTGACGAGCGGGGGCACTCGCCGTGGTGTCCTGACTTCGACGGAGGCCGCGGTAGCCAGCCCGTGCTGGGGAAGCGGGGTCCTTAAAACGCGTAACGGTGGTACTGCGCCATGTAGCGCAGCCTCGACGACAGCGACATCACCTTGGCCATCACCCGATAGGGCAGCGACACGTCGACGAAAGTGTCGGACTCGAACGGTGATACCCACTGCAGGAGCCGCACCCCGGGCACCGCCTCGATGATGTCGCCGGGACCGTCGACACCCCAGTACAGCTTCGCCCCCGACCGCTTCACCACCGCGTTGGTCCACTGCAGCTTGATGCCGAACCGGCTGAACGCGTCGAACTGCAACTCACCCGACGGAGCGTGCTCGACGATGCGACGAAGCAGCGCGACGCCGTCCGCTTCCGTGAGGTACATGGTCAGCCCCTCGCCGATCATCAGGGTCGGCCGGTCGGCGGGGACGTCGACGAGCCAGGCCGGGTCGGTCACCGACGCGGCAACGATGTGGCAATGTTCCCGCGCCGGAAAGAGTTGCCTTCGCAGTGCGGCGACGTCGGGATAGTCCACGTCGTACCACTCGACGCCGGGGCCCGGGTCCAACCGGTAGTACCGGCTGTCCAGGCCACAGCCCAGGTGCACCACGATCGCCTCTGGATTCACGGCGAGGAACTGGCGCGCCCAATTGTCGAAATGGGCCGACCGGGTGGTCACCGAGGGCGAGGTCCGCGCCGTGATCGTGGTCTTCGCCCAGTCGTAGTCGATGCGCTCGACGATCTCCTTGGCCCATCGGTCGCCGAGGATCGGCTTCTCGAAGTCGGCGTCGAGCGCTTTGGCGTAGAACGTGGCCAGCATCGTCTGCGGTGCGCCCGACAGGTCGACATGCAATTTCTCGGTCACGTCACTCAAGGCTAGTCCAGTCAGCTGGTCTGCTTACTCTTGCGCTTGGCTTCCCGCAGGCCCACCCAGAACCGCGCCGCCTCGCGAATCGAATCTTCCACCGCCGTTGGCTCCCAACCCAATTCGCGTCGAGCCTTGGCACAGTCCACTGGCGCCTCGGCCCGCATCAGCCGAAGCGAGCCGAGCGAGAGCCGTTCGTCGGTGCCGCGCAGCCGGGCCTTGGCGGTGCCCATGGCCGCGAGCGCGTAGGACATCGGCAGCGGCATCGACTTGGCGGGCGGCGCCACTCCGGCCGTCTCTGCGGCGATGCGGGCCACCTCGGCGTTGGTGATCATCTTCTCCGAAACGAGGTATCGCTCGCCGACGCGGCCCTTTTCGGCGGCCAGGATCAGCGCCCGGGCGGCGTCGTCCACGCCGACAGCTTCCAGCTCGATGCCGCTCATCACGAACGGAAGCTTGCCGAACGCCGCGCCTGCGATGATCGCGCCGTGCGGGGTGCGGCCCCAGTCGCCGCTGCCGTAGGTGGTGGATACGCACATCGCCACCGCGGGCAGGCCGTGCTCGCGCGCGTATTTCAGGACGGCCTCCTCGGCCTGCACGCGCGACCGCACATACGGCGTGAGCCCGCGGTCGACGATCACGTCGTCTTCGGTGGCGACGCGACCGCGCTTGCGACCGACGGTGACGTAACTGCTGGTGAAGACGAACTTATGGAGGTTCGCAGCGATGTTCTTCTCGATGGCGATCTCGAGCACGTTGCGGGTGCCCTCGACGTTCGTGTGGAACAGCGGGGCCGTGTCGCGCAGCCAGCCGCGGGTGTCGACGACGCAGTAGTACACGTCGTCGCAGCCGTCCATCGCTTCGCGCAGCACCTCGTTGTTCCAGATGTCCCCGGTGAACCGCGTCGTCTTCAGGTCATCGATGCCGATCGTGGTCGCGCCCTCGCGCACCATGACCCGCACGTCGTGCCCCTCGTCGACGAGCTGCCGGGTGACGTGGCTGCCGAGAAATCCGTTGGCGCCGATGACCAGCTTCGGCCGCGCGCTCATTTCCGGTTCCCGAACTGGCGCATCCAGGCGGCCGCCTCGTCGGGCAGGGTGCCGAGTTCCTGGGCCTTGCGGCACCATTTCATCGTCGCCGAAACGAACCGCAGCGGGTTGTAGATGTCCTCCTGACGGGACCACTGTCCGTCGCCGGCATAGGTGACGATCGAGATGTTGGTCGCGCTGATGATCGTGCCGTCACCGGGATCGCGCATCGGGTTGTCCAGCTCGCAGATGACCCGGCCGGTGGGCTCGTCGATGACCGTCCACAGGGCCGGGAAAGCGGTCATGTAGCTGCCGGGGAAGGTTTCCATCGTCTTCCAGATCCACGCCCGCACCTCCTCGCGGCCGCGCATGGTGCCCGCCGCGTGCTCGATGTAGACGATGTCGGGGCTGTACTGCTCGACCCAGGGATCCCAGTCGCGGGTCTCGGCGGCGCGGGCCACCGTCTGCTCGAAGTTCGCGAACGCCTCTGCCAGCTCGTCGCGGGTGAACATCTCCGCCGTCACGTCAGAAACTAGAACACGTTCTACTGCTGTTTGTCGAGCGTGATCAGTAGGTGGCGAGGACCTGACGCTGACCGAGCGGTGCCAGCAGAACCACGTCCGCCGTCGCGGCCTGCGGGAACATGGCGCACGTCTGGTTCACGGCAGCCGAGCGCATCCCGGAGTCCACATTCACGGTCACGGTTTTGTCGGTCTCCTTCGCGGTGGCGTGCACGCCGTAACACTCCGGGGCACCCAACATGAAGTGCACCGCTACCGCCTTGGGGTTGGCGCTGCGGCTCCATCCCGCGACATGGATCGGGTGGGAGTTCACGATCCCCGGATTGTCAGCGAGGACCACGCCGGTGTCTGCTGGCGGTACCTCCGGCGGCGTGAACGTCATGGGCACGGCGGCTGCCACCGGCCCCGTGACAATGGCGCAGACGCCGATCGCGGCCATCGTCAGTGCTGTGCGCATTCGTCCACCCTAGCGCTGAGCTGGATTAATCCACCGGCGTATACCGTTATAGGGACGCCATGAAGAGCAACTATCACAAGAATCCCGAAGCGGTCGGTGCGCTGTCGCCGGAGCAATATCACGTCACGCAGAAGAACGGCACCGAGCGGCCGTTCACGGGCGAGTACTGGGACAACCACGAGCCGGGCATCTACGTCGACGTGGTCTCCGGCGAGCCACTGTTCGCGTCGGTCGACAAGTTCGACAGCGGTACCGGCTGGCCGAGCTTCACCAAGCCCATCGGGGAGCCGAACGGAATCGGCAACGTCGTGGAGAAGCGCGACTTCTCCCACCTGATGGTCCGCACCGAGGTGCGCTCGGCGCACGGCGACAGCCATCTGGGCCATGTATTCACCGACGGCCCGAAACACGACGGCGGCCTGAGGTACTGCATCAACTCCGCCGCCCTGCGGTTCATTCACCTCGACGACCTCGAGGCGGAAGGATATGGGCAATACCGGCAGCTGTTTTCGACCACCAAGGAGGACGCGTGACTCAACAGAAGGCGATTTTGGCCGGCGGTTGCTTCTGGGGAATGCAGGACCTGATCCGCAAGCTGCCCGGCGTGATCTCCACCCGGGTCGGCTACACCGGCGGCGAGAACGCCAACGCCACCTACCGGAACCATCCGGGGCATGCCGAGGCGATCGAGATCATCTACGACCCCGCGCAGACCGACTACCGCGCGCTGCTGGAGTTCTTCTTCCAGATCCATGACCCGACGACGAAGAACCGGCAGGGCAACGACGTCGGCACCAGCTACCGCTCGGCGATCTTCTACACCGACGACGAGCAGAAGCGCATCGCGCTGGACGCCATCGCCGATGTCGATGCCTCGGGCCTGTGGCCGGGCAAGGTCGTCACCGAAGTCGCGCCTGCGGCCGACTTCTGGGAGGCCGAACCCGAGCACCAGGACTACCTCGAGCGCTATCCGTCGGGCTACACCTGCCACTTCCCGCGAGCGGACTGGAAGCTGCCGAAGCGGGCGGCCCAGCTGGACTCACGCGCAAGCCGGGGAGCTTAATCACTTTCGGTGGGCTCGTAGTTGGTAAAGCCCGCGGGTGACCGAAACGGTCTGGCCGGCTTCGTCTTTGACCACCGCGGCGAGGGTGAAGTCGGCCTTTCCGTTCTCGACGGCCTCGGTCTCGATGCGCCCGATCTCGTCGTCGTCGAGGCTGGCTTCGGCGCGCAGGTCGCTGCGTGCCATTCCGGTGAACTTGATGTCGACGTTCTTAACCAGCGGGTAGTACTTGGCGCTGTCGAAGGTCGCTAACGCGATGATGCCGCCGAGAATCTCTGCGACGGTGAACTGCACTCCGGCGTACACGACGCCGAAGTGGTTGCCGTTGCCCTCCAGCGGTACCGAGGCGGCGGCGTACCCGCGGCGCGCCTCTACGACCTTGATACCCATCTTGTGTGCCGGCGCGATGGTGTATTCCATGGCGCCGTTCATCATGTCGACGAGGTTGGTCACAACCGCAGAGACTACTTGCGGCGATGCATCACGACCCGGCCGCCGTCCTTGGGCGTATAGGCGATGCCACGGAAGTGGACCTTCTCGCCGGGCGCATCGTCGGTCTCGATGACGAAGTGCCGCAGAATCGTTCGCAGCACCACATCCATCTCGGTGTTCGCGAACGCGGCGCCCAGGCACCGTCGGGTTCCTCCGCCGAAGGGCACCCAGGCGAAGGCGGGCGCCCGTTTCTCGACGAAGCGGTATGGGTCGAAGCGTTCTGGGTCCGGGAACAGTCCGGGATTCTCGTGCAGGTCGACCAGGCTCACCACGATGTTGTAGCCGTGCGGAATGTTCCACTCTCCGAGATGGAAGCTGGGGGCGGCGACGCATCGGCCTGCGAAATCGATGACCGTTCTGGCCCGCTGTATCTCCAGAATGGTCGCCTGCCGTAGCTCGTCGCCGTCGGCGTCGTTCTCTTCGACCAGCTTCGCGACGATGTCGGGGTGACGGCGCAGCCGCTCGAACGCCCAGCCCAGTGCCGACGCAGTCGTCTCGTGGCCCGCCCCGACCAACGTCAGCAGTTCGTCGGAGACGTCCTGGCGCGACATGGAGCTTCCGTCTTCGTATCTGCTGCGCAGCATCAGCGCCAGGATGTCGGTGCGCTCGTCGAAATGCGGGTCCGCCTCAGCCTTGTCGATCAAGGTGAAGACGGTGTGGTCGAAGTCGCGACGATATCCCTCCAGCCGACCCCACGGGCTGTGACGCCCGAGGCGCAACGGCGGCTCCGGGAGCGTGGCCAACCGCGACCCCAGCTTCGCAAACGGCGGGACAAGCCGGCGAAGAAAGTCAAGCTCGACGCCGTCGGCACCGAAGACGGTTCGCAAGATCACGTTCAGCGTGATCCGGTTCATCGGTTCGAGCGTCCGAAACTCTTCGCCCTCAGGCCAATTGGCGCTTTCGCGCAGGGTCTCCTCCTCGATGATCTTCTCGTAGTTCTTGATGCTCTGGCCGTGAAACGGTGGGGCGAGCAGCTTGCGGCGATTGCGGTGCTCATCCCTGTCCAGTGCGAAAACCGAGCCGGGGCCGAAGATCCTGCTCAGGTTGGGCTTGACGTTGATCAGGTCGTCGGTGCTAGCCATGAATATCTGGCGGATCACCGCCGGGTCGGACACCAGCACGGTATGGCCGAAGAACGGGAGGTTGAGGGCGATGACGTGCCCGTAGCGGTCGAATGCCTTGTTCAACATCCGCCGGCGGAAAGCCGCGAAGCCGACGCCCTGGACCGCCTTCGGCAGCCGCAGCGCGGGCGGACGTTTGGTGGGTTGGTCCGTCACGGGCGCTTGCGCCTTGACAGTGGCTGTCTCGGTCATGTCAGTTCACTCCAAATCTGTGGTACCGCTTCGTACCGCATCATTTCTCCAAACGGTACTCTGCGGTACCGTGTTGTGACAAGCTTTCATCGTGAGGTTCGGAAGGATTGATGGTCGTGACCGTCACTGAGGACTGGCAGCCCGTCATCGCGGACGTGGCCAGCCCGTTCCGGCGCCGGTTACTCGACGGCCTGGCGGCGTCGATCGGTGAGCGAGGCTACCGCGACACCACGGTGGCCGACATCGTCCGGTACGCCCGCACCTCCAAGCGCACCTTCTATGGCGAGTACTCCAGCAAGGAGGAGTGCTTCATCGAGCTGCTGGCTGCAGGCAACCAGGAGCTGATCGCCCGCATTCTCGGTGCGGTCGACCCGGAGGCGGACTGGCGGGATCAGGTTCGCCAGGCGGTCGAGGCCTGGGTTACGGACATCGAGGCGCGACCGGCGATCACCCTGAGTTGGATTCGCGAGCTACCCGCGCTGGGTCACGACGTGCGCTCCCTTCAGCGCCGCGGCATGGCCGCGATAACCCACATGTTCATCGATATGAGCAAGAACCCCGGATTTCGTCGCGCACATATCGCGCCGATCACCCCCCAGATGGCCGTCCTGTTGTTCGGCGGTCTCCGCGAGCTGAGCGCGCTGACGGTGGAAGACGGCGCCGACGTCCGCGACATCGTCCAAACGGCGGTGGCGGGTTCGATCGCCATCCTCGGCGCACGGCGGGTCGACTAGCGTCCGGCGGGCAGGAGTCGGGGATCACCCCAGCATTAATCGCGCCGACTTCTCCAGCCGGTCAGCGATATCGGCGTAGGACCCGTAGCCCATTCCCGCCCGGACCAGCGCGCCGGCATACAGCAACTCCAGCGACTCGATCACGTCCTGGTCGCGGTCCGATCCGAGCGCAGTGACCAGCCGGTCGTGAATGTCGCGGCCGATCCGCAGCCGCAACACCTCGACGTCCGGATCTTTACCCAGAAGTGCGCTGGTGACCGCTCCGGCGAATTCCGGTTCGTCGGCGACCAGCAAGGCGATGTGCCGCAGCACCTCGATCACCCGGCTGGCCGCATCGTCGGACTTGTGGGTCGCCGGTGGGGCCGCCGCGAGCCTCCGCCAGAACACCTCGGCGACCAGATGCTCCTTGGACGAAAAGTAGGTGTATGCCGTCGCCGCACCGACGCCTGCCGCGGCGGCCACCCGCCGCACGGTCAGACCGGTGAAACCCTCCCGAGAAAGAAGCTCGACCGCGGCATTGCCCAAGCGGTCGACGGTGTCGGCCTGCTTGGCGGTCAGACGGCGTCTGGTCGACTCCAACACCGGATCGGACACGTGTCCGGACGCTACTACAACCCCCATACACCAGCAACGGTAAGTTGGACGCCGATGAGCGACACCGACACCGCACCTCCCGCTGGGGGGAGTACGTCCCTACCCGCACCGGCCGCCCGGCTGTTCGAGCTTGCCGAACGGGTCACCGGATTCATGCCTGCCGACGAGGGACGCGCGCTGTACGACGCCGCGGCGAACTATCTCGGCGACGGCGTCGGCGTCGAGATCGGCACGTACTGCGGGAAGTCGACGGTCATGCTGGGCGCCGCGGCGCAGCAGACCGGTGGCGTGCTCTACACGATCGACCACCACCACGGTTCCGAGGAACACCAACCCGGATGGGAGTACCACGACTCGTCGATGGTCGACGCGGTCACCGGCCGGTTCGACACACTGCCTGCGTTGCGGCACACACTCGACGCCGCCGGACTGGACGAACACGTCGTCGCCGTCGTCGGAAAGTCCGTCGTCGTCGCCCAGGGCTGGCGAACGCCGTTGCGGCTGTTGTTCATCGACGGCGGCCACACCGAGGAGGCCGCGCAGCGCGACTTCGACGGCTGGGCCAAGTGGGTCGATGTCGGGGGCGCCTTGATCATCCACGACGTGTTCCCCGACCCCGACGACGGTGGCCAGGCGCCGTTTCACATCTATCGCCGCGCGCTCGACACCGGCGCTTTCCGCGAGGTCGTGGCCATCGGCTCGATGCGGGTGCTGGAGCGCCAATCCGGCACGCCAGGACAGCTTTAGATCGTCAGCGACCGCTGGTAGCGCAGGCGCAGTCGAACTCGCCTTCCAGGCCGCGCGGCAACCCCACGCCACGGAAGATGCCGCTACCCGCGGTGGTTGACGACAGCGCATCGGCGGCCAGGATCATCGCCCCGCCCGTCCACGTGGTGCGCTCCTCAGGCCAGCGCTTGCCGTCGGCGAACACAAGGCCGGTCCAGTAGGAGCCGTCCTCTTCGCGTAGGTGGTGCATGGCCGCGAACTGCTGACGCGCACGGCCCGACTGGCCGATGGCGTCCAATGCCATTACCAGCTCGCAGGTTTCGGCCCCGGTCACCCACGGCCGGTCGTCCACGCACCGGATGCCGAGACCGGGAACGACGAAGTCCTCCCATCGCTCGTCGATGCGGGACCGGGCCGCCGCACCGCGCAGCGCGCCACCCAGCACGGGGTAGTACCACTCCATCGACCAGCGGTCCTTGGACACGAACAGGTCGGGATGGTGGGCGATCGCATGGCCGAGCTCACCGACTGCGACCTCCCACTCGGGCTGCGGGTCGTCGAAGTAGTCCGCCAACGCCAGCGCGCATCGCAGGCTGTGATAGATGCTCGCGCACCCAGTCAGCAGCGCGTCGGGTTCGGACCCGGAATCGCTTCGCGCCCAAGCGATCTCGCCGGTCGACCGCTGCAGACCGAGAACGAAGTCGACCGCCTTGCCGATAACCGGCCACATGTCTTCGGCGAACCGGCGATCGTCGGTGATCAGCACATGGTGCCAGACCCCTGTGGCGATGTATGCGCAGAAGTTGCTGTCGCTGTTGGCGTCCTCGACAACTCCGCTGCGCAGCTGGATCGGCCACGAGCCGTCGGGCCGCTGGGCGTCGCGGCACCAATCGAACGCAGCACGTGCGGGTTCCAGCAGACCGGTGGCGGTCAGCGCCATCGCGTTCTCCACGTGGTCCCACGGGTCGGTGTGGCCACCCTCGAACCATGGGATGGCACCGGAGGACTCCTGCGTCGCGGCGATCGACTGCGCCGTCTGGCGGCACTGTGCGGGTGTCAGGACGCCGGGAACGGAAGGAACGTCAGGCTTGCTAACTCGAAGCACCGGCCACCTCTGGCTTACGGAAGTACATCGCAACGCTCTTGCCGATCAACGGGTTCAGCAGCGTCTCGGCAGTTCTGGTCAGCCACGGCTGGCTCACCATGTCCCATACCAGCAGCTTGTGGTAGGCCGTCACTGCGGGATGATCCGAGTTCGACGTCCCGACAAGGCATTTGAGCCACCAGAACGGCGAGTGCAGCGCATGCGCATGATGGGTGTGGGTAAGGCGCAAGCCGCGACCCAGTACCTTGCCGCACAGTTCGCCGGCGCGGTAGATCCTGATGTGGCCGCCGTCGTTGGCGTGGTACTCGTCAGACAGTGCCCAGCACACCCGTTCGGGTAGCCACCGGGGCACCGTGATGGCAAGCGCACCACCGGGTTTGAGAACGCGAACGAGCTCGGAGATCGCCTTGTCATCTTCGGGGACATGTTCGAGGATCTCCGACGCGATGACACAGTCGAACGTGCCGTCGGCAAAGGGCAGGTCAAGCGCGTCGCCCTTGACCGCCTCGGCCCTCGCCGACGCAGGCACCTCGCCCTGTTCCTCCATCGCCTGCAGGATTTCGTCAACGTCGTTCAGGTCGCTCGCGTTCTGGTCGAAGGCGATGACATTCGCGCCGCGCCGGTAGGCCTCGAATGAGTGTCGTCCCGCACCACAGCCGACGTCGATCACCTTGGTGCCGGCGCCGATTCGCAGCCGGTCGAAGTCGACGGTCAGCATTGACCGACCCGGGTGCGGGCCAGTTCGTAGACGCCGACGGTCTGCGCCGCGACGGATTCCCAGCTGAAGACGTCCAGCGCGCGCCTGCGGCCGTTCGCGCCCAGACGGCGCAGCTCCAAAGGCGAGTCGAGCAGTTCTCCTAGCACCTTGGTCAGCTCGTCGACGTCGGCCGGGGCGACCAGCCGCGCGCAGTCACCGTCGGGTCCGACCACCTCAGGGAGCGCCCCTGCCCGGCTGGCGACGATCGGCGTGCCGCTGGCCATCGCCTCCACCGCGGGCAGAGAGAAGCCCTCGTAAAGCGAAGGGATGCAAGCGACTTCAGCTGATGCGAGCAGGTCGGCGAGCTCGGAATCGGCCAGCCCGCTGGAACTGTGCACGATGTCGGAGATGCCGAGCTCGGCGATCAACTTCTCCGTAGGCCCGTTCGGCTCCAGCTTGGCGACAAGCTGCAGTTCGAGATCCCGTTCGACACGCAGCCGTGCGACCGCGTGCAGTAGGTGGCTCACGCCCTTGAGCGGAACATCCGCGCTCGCGATCGCAATGATGCGGTTGCGCACCCGTCGCTCGGCGGGTTTGAACAGCGTGGTGTCGACGCCGAGCGGAACGACATGCAGCTGATCGGGTGACACCGCGAAGTCCTCGGCGATGTCGGCGGCCGAGGTCGATGAGACGGTCAGCAGTTCGGGAATCTCCCGCGCGACCTCCTTCTGCATCTCGGCGAATCCATACCAACGGCGCACCAACGGGCTTTCGCCACCAGCGTGCGGCGGCCACGTCGAGCACGCGGTCCCGGGTGATCGGATGATGCACGGTCGCCACCACCGGCAGTCCCAGCTCGGCGATCTTCAGCAGGCCGGTGCCAAGGCACTGGTTGTCGTGCACGACGTCGAAGTCGGCGCGGCGCTCGGCCAGCACCCGCGCGGCGCGCAGGCTGAACGTCTTCGGCTCCGGAAATCCGGCCGTCCACGTCGTCAGCAGCTCGAGCAGGTCGATCTGGGTCTTGATCTCGTTGGGCCACGGGATGCGGAACGGATCGGGTTCGCGGTACAGATCGAGACTGGGCACCTTGGTCAGGCGGACCCGCGGATCGAGTACCTCGGGGTAGGGCTGTCCCGAGAACACCTCGACGTCGTGGCCCAGCTCGACGAGCCCACGGCTCAGGTGGCGGACGTAGACGCCTTGACCGCCACAGTGCGTCTTGCTCCGGTAGGACAGCAGGGCAACGCGCATGCTCAGTTCACTCCGGGGTTTTGCACGGCCCGATTACCGCCACGACCAGCGGTCCGACACGACGACAGGCCACTGGACATGTGTCCAGACTATAGTTTGACGGTCTATCCGACGCAACGCGGCCACCCTGTCTGACTACCACAGTCACGTTTACCCGTCGCGCTCAGCCTGTCGATTCGAGAGAGCCGGCATCGGGTATCCAGAGCGGCATCTGATCATGAATCGAGGCAGGAATGACCACACACATCGAAGCCCGCTTTGAGATCGCGAACTGGGACGAGACGCCATTCGACGACGGTGTCGGTGTGTCCAAACTGACCGAGGCCCTGGTCGGCAAGAAATACTCCGGCGACGTCGCCGGCACGTCGACGACGAAGTGGCTGATGGCCTATGCGCCCGACAAGACCGCGACATATGTCGGCATCGAACGCATCCAGGGCACCGTCGGCGGCAAGCGCGGCAGCCTGGTGCTGCTGCACGACGGCACCTTCGCCGACGGGGCCGCTACGGCAACGCTGCGCGTCGTGTCGGGCACCGACGAGTTGGCCGGAGCGACAGGCGGCGGGAAGTTCCGCGCCGACCCGGCCGGCTCCCTCACGCTGAATCTCGACGGCGTTTGACTCCGCTAGCGCGACGCGGGAAGCCGCCGGTGGCCACCGGACCCCAGCGTCGCGGAGTGATCCGGATCAGGCACTTGCCCTGATCGACCATCGCCTGCCGGTACTCGTCCCAGTCGGGGTGCTCACCGGAAATCGACCGGAAGTAGTCCACCAACGGCTCGACGGCATCGGGCAGGTCGATCACCTCGGCGTCACCGTCGACCTGGACGTACGGCCCGTTGAAGTCGTCGGACATCACGGTCACGCTCGCGGTTGGCGTGCGCCGAATGTTGGCCGACTTGGCGCGCTGCGGGTAGCTGGCGATGATGATCCGCCCGTCGTCGTCGACGCCGCCGGTCACCGGCGAGCTCTGCAGCGACCCGTCGGCCCGGAACGTGACAAGCACCATGTGATGCCGCGGGCGGATGAAGTCGAGCAATTCGGGTAAGCCGACCACGTCTGCGCTGGCATATTTTCTGGCCACGCCGCCAGCCTAACGACCGACCGAAGGACCGGGATGAACGGTGAAGAGGCTTTCGACCGGTTGATGTCGCTGCTGGACTATCCGATGTTCGTGGTCACCACGCGAGCCGGTGATGAGCTCTCGGGGTGTCTTGTCGGATTCTCGACCCAGGTCAGCATCGACCCGCCGCGCTTCCTCGTCGGCCTCTCGAAGCGCAACCGCACCTATCGCATCGCATCGCGCGCCGACCATCTGGCCGTGCATCTGGTGCCGCGGACACACGCCGAAATGGCGAGGCTGTTCGGCAGCGAAACCGGCGACCGGGTCGACAAGTTCGCAGAGTGCGCATGGCATGCAGGCCCGGAGGACATGCCGATCCTCGACGACGCCGAGGGCTGGTTCGTCGGCGCGGTACTCGACCGCTACGACGTCGGCGACCATGTCGGACACCTCCTCGAGCCGGTCGCCGGGCACGCGCCCGAGCGATTCGAGCAGCTCGTCACCTTCGCCGACGTCCGCGACCTGGAGCCCGGCCACGAGGCATAGCGAATCCAGCGTTTCTCGGAGTGGTTGCTCGGTACCTTTGCAGATTACGAATCATCTCCCATACCACCGGAGGACGATCGACACCATGGCCGAAAAATCCCCGCGATCGGGCGGGATAGCTGCTGAGCTGGCGGCCGCCGGGTTCACCGACGCTGTCGAAGTCGGCAGGGGCGGCGGAGGCGTCGTCTACCGCTGCTACCAACAGTCTCTCGGGCGAACCGTCGCCATCAAGGTGCTTGCCTCTGATCTCGACGAAGATGACCGCGAACGATTCCTGCGTGAGGGCTACGCGATGGGAGCGCTTTCCGGCCACCCGAACATCGCAAACATCTTGCAAGTCGGCGTGACCGAAAGCAACCGGCCGTACATCGTAATGCCTTACAGCACAGTGGGTTCCCTCGCGGATCGAGTGCGCCGGGAGGGACGGGTCGGGTGGCCCGACGCATTGCGCATCGCAGTGAAGCTGAGCGGCGCGCTGGAAACCGCACACCGGACGGACACACTGCACCGCGATATCAAGCCCGCAAATGTGCTCGTCAATGACTACGGCGAGCCGCAACTGAGCGACTTCGGGACCGCGCGCATCGCCGGTGGATACAAGACAGTGACCGGTTTCTTCACCGGCACCCTCTCCTACACCGCACCCGAGGTGCTCGCCGGGAATTCGCCGACGGTCGCTGCCGACGTGTACTCCCTCGGCGCCACGATCTACGCGCTGATCGCCGGGAGTCCTCCACACGAGCGCAAGAACGATGAGGATCTCATCGCGCACTTTCTCCGCATTACCTCGACGCCCGTGCCCGACCTGCGTCCTCAGGGAATCCCGGCCGATGTGTGCGCCGCGATCGAGAAGGCTTTGTCGCGAGAGCCGCCCGACCGACATGCGTCGGCGGAGGAATTCGGCCGCGAACTGCAGTTGGCGCAGCGGCATAACGGGTTGACACCGGATCACGATGGCCCTCAGCGAGCCGACCAGTCAGGTCGAGCAGACAGGGGGCATGCCTGCGACGCCGTCGTCGGGGCCTCCCGGTCAGCCGGATCCACCCGAAGCGGCTTCCATCGCGCCAGGCGGCCCAACAGGGTCGATGCCGGCGCCGACCCCAAACATGTTCGCGCACACCGCATCGGTCAGCGCGTCAAGCCTCCCGTTTCCGGTGCAGGCAGCCGATCCCCGTGACGACGACCCTCAAACCTAAGAAGAAAGATCGCAAGAAGATCCTGATCGCCTCCGCGGCCGCCGTTGCGGTGCTGCTCTTGGTGCTCAGCGGCATCTACATGGTGACGTCATCGCGCGACAAGAGCGGGAGCCGAACCGCCGCACCGAGTCAACCGACCGCCGAACCGCAGGCTAGTTGGCAGCCGATCGCGGATGCGCGCGTTGCCCGTGACGCGGTGGCGGCCACCCAGGCCGACGGCACCATCTGGGTTTTCGGCGGCATGGGCGCCGACAATCGCGTCAGCGGCGAGCACGAGGGCTACGACCCTGCCATTGACAGCTGGAAGGGCGCCGAGGACCTCCCGGTTCCGGTACAGAATGCGATGGCGGTGACCTGGCAGGACACCCCAGTCGTGCTCGGGGGCTGGCGCGCCGAAGGCACCAATCCGAAGGTTGCGACGGACCGGGTGTGGCGGGTCGTCAACAGTCGCTGGGCGGAGCTGCCGCCTCTGTTGCAGCCCCGGGCGGCAGCGGCAGCCGCCGTGGTGGGCGACCGCATCATCGTCACCGGTGGTGTGGCTTCCGACGGTAGCCTGCTGAATACCACCGAGATCTTCGACGGCACCTCCTGGAAGCTCGGCGCCCCCATACCCACTCCACGACAGATGCTGGGCGCGGCGTCAGACGGCAAGCTGGTGTACGTCCTCGGCGGGACGAACGGGACCTCCGACCTGGCCACAGTCGAGACGTACGACCCGGCGGCGGACACGTGGACGACCCTGCCCGAACTTCCGGGGCGACGCAGCGACTTCGGTGTGGCATACACCGATGGCCGACTGGTGGTGCTGGGAGGCATGTCTGAGGGCCGAGTCCTCGACAGCGTGGTCGCACTCGATCTCGCCACGCGGTCATGGAATGGGTTGCCGGAACTGGGAACTGCGCGCCATGGCATGGCGGTGGCAGGTGTCGGGAAAACCATCTTTGCGATCGGCGGGTCGACCGGTGCCGGCAATGGACAAATCACGGCGTCGGCCGAAGCGCTGAAGCTGGCGCCGCGCAAACCGCAGCCGGCACCCGAATGGCGGAGCCTGCCGGATGCGCCGACCGAGCGGTTGATGACGGCGTGGACCGTGCTCGGCGACGAGATCTGGGTCGCAGGCGGTTTGCGCCACGGCGAGACGCTGCCAACAGTGGAGAGCTACAACACCAAAACGGGAGCGTGGCAGGAACGTCCGCCGCTGCCGATCCCCCTGCATCACGCGACTGCGGCGACCTATCGCGGCGAAATGGTGGTCATCGGCGGTACCAGCGACAACCTCGCGGACGCGTCGAACAAGGTCTTCGCATTCCGTGGAGGCAAGTGGGAAGAGCTTCCGCCCCTCCAACATGCCAGGGCTGCAGCCGGGGCGACGGTCGTCGGCGACAAGCTCGTGGTGGTCGGCGGGCAGGACCACAAGCAGCTCGTCGCGCCGACCGAGGTGTTCGACGGACAGTCCTGGACGCAGGCTGCCGACCTGCCAACCCCCCGCGAACATCTGGCTGCGGTGTCGGACGGCGTCTACGTGTACACCGTGGGCGGGCGGAATCTGAGCGCCGACGAGAACTCAGGGGCCTTCGAGCGGTTCGACCCGGCATCCGGAAACTGGGACAAGCTGGCGGATATGCCGACTCGGCGAGGGAGCTACGGCGCCGCGTTCATCGATGGCCGGATCGTCGCCGTCGGTGGCGAGGAACCGACGCGCGTGCTGGCCACCGTCGAGATGTACGACATCGCCAACAAGAAATGGACCACGCTGGCGCCGCTCAACACTCCGGTTCACGGCCAGGTGGTAGCCGTGGTCGGCTCGACCCTGTACTGCATTGGCGGCGCCGACCGGCCCACACATGAAAGTGCGGTCGCGACCGTCGAGGCCCTCGACTTCACCTAGCCGCCGTCGCGCAACTGTGCGATTGTGACGGCCCCCCGCCGGAGCGCCTCATTGGCCAGACGGACCCGGCGGTCTCCCTCTGCGGGGATCGAGAACTTGTCGTACAAGTTCTGCAGATGCTGTTTGACGGCGGCCTCGGTCACGAACAGCTCGCTCGCCATCCGCCGCACCGATACCGGCTCGGGAAACGGGTCGTCGGAAACCAGAGGTCGGCACAGCACCATGAGCACGTCGACTTCACGTGGGGTCAGACGTGGCGGGAGCTGGGTGGCGTCGGGAACTATTGTCGCTTCATCGACGCGGCTCGCCAGCTTGCCTTACCTCCAGGAAGACCAACCGTGACTTGCCGACGTCGCAGCTCGTCTCCGGAACGCAGAACCCGTTCCGCATCGATCTTCTCTCCGTTGACATAGGTGCCGTTGCGACTGCCCAGATCGCGTATCGACCAGGCGGACCCGTGGTTCTCCAGAACGGCGTGCAAGCGGGAGACGGTCGGGTCGTGCTCGAGCGACACCTCATTGGTCGAGGCCTTGCCGAGGGTCACTCGTGGGCCGCTCAGTGGGATCGAGCTCTCGCCCTGACGGCTTCCAGACTTCCAGGTGGGAAGACATGCAGACCTCCTATCTAGGCAATTCTGACCTAGATAGGAGGTCCGTGGTATCGCATCGCGGGGCGCAGTTGACTTACGGGTCGCCGACTCTCCACGTTTGTTGGTCACTACCCGGCTGCCGGGTGACGACGTTGAAGTCACCGTCCAACGTGGCCTCGAGGAACCGGCCACTGCTCACCTGCTGAACGGTGACGAACCCGCCGCCGAAGTCCTGGATCCGCCACAGCTGGGTGTCGTTGTCCTGCTGCGGACGGGTGACCACGCGGAAATCCAGTTCAGCGATCTCATGCGCGTCGAGGAAACGGCCACTGCTGACCTGCTGGATGGTACTGCCACCGGCCAGGTCGTTGATCCTCCAGTGCTGGGTGGTGTCGAAGCCCTGGAACGATCGGGTGACAACCTGAAAGTCCTTCTGCGGTATCTCGTGCGCGTCGAGGAAGCGCAGGCCGCCGCCTTGCAGCCGGACGATCCGGGTATTGGCGTGCGGCGTCACGGCCGGCCTTTTCTTGTGTGTGATTTCAATTGACATGGTTGTTCCTTTCTGGGGTGGTGCTATTGGATTCGTGACGCTTGCTACGTCACGAGCTCTTGCCCCTGGCGTGCTTGATCCAGGGCGATTCCATGAGTGGCGGCCAGGGCCATTCGCGATGGGCCCCTCCGCGCGGTGCCTTCAGGAAGGCAAGCCCGAGAACTAATCCGAAGATCAGGTGCCCGATCAGGGTGATGGAGATCGTGGCTGTGTTGAGGGAGAACATCATCTGCTGACCATGCGGGGCCAGCGCGACCGTCGCGATCAGGCCGGTCCACGTGGGGAAGACGGCGAAGGCCACTGCGGCCAGCACCACCCGCACGTTCGACCATCGATCGATGCCCAGCGCGAACGCGACGACGAAGAAAGCGACGCCGAGTCCGCCACCGTCGCCGATGTAACGCCACACGTAGCCGACCGCTGCACTGCCCGCGGTGTCCGGCTCGCCGGTGACCCACGATCCCATCACGGGGATGAAATCGCCCATCAGTCCGAGGACGTGCACGGCGAATAGCCGAGCTCCGTCATAGACGATGCACGCCACCATTCCGGCGATCAGACCGCGGCCGACGATTATGTCGATCCGGTGCGGCGCGAACGTGATGATTGTTCCGAGCACCGCGCACAGGGCGATGACCACCATCGACGTGGTGCTCTGCGAGACCAGCCCGAACACGTCGACGGATATCCCGAGAATCGGCATCGACGACAGCAGCAGCACCAACATGACTCGCGCGGCGAGCCACTTGCTGGTCCGGTGCTCAACAGTGCGGGGGATAAGGTCGGCGAGCGCGCTCGGCAGCGGCTTAACCGCCACGTCGACGATGCGCTGCCGCACTGTCTTGGCGTCCATGCCGCTGATGGCGGGCGGCGACGGCTTCGCTGGCTTTGCCGGCTTCACTGGCAAGTCGGCGGGCCGCACGCGCACTGCCTTGGCGTCGTTTCCGATGACGGGGCGCATCCGCACGGTTTGATCCGTCGCAAGCATGAGACTTCCTATGTCGTATCGATTTTCAGGAGGGACGACACCCATCGTCGTGACCGAGCCGGGGCCTGGTAATCGCCAGGGAGCCAGATTCCAACCCTCGAAGGGAAGAGTTTCCTATCCACCGGGTAAGTACCGACGGCCTCGAAGACGGGTAGCTCGCCACTCGCTGCATGAGGCCGCCGCGTTCATAGCGTGACCGTGTCCATTCCGCTCGCCCTAACGGACCGACCATGTCGATCACCCAAGCCGCCACCACGCTGGCGAACACCCGGACCGTCCGACTGCAGGGAGGTCAAAGTGGTGACGCGGCCGCTGGGAGGCAGCGAACAAACGTGGCGGGTCGGCGACCCGTAGGGAATGGTTCCTCCCGGTTGAGAATCGACGTCAGAGGCCCGCGATATCCTTCGAACATGAGTTCGAGAAACAGCATCATTGCGAAACTCGAAGCGCTCAAGCTGGCGCAGAACGAGCTGCTGGAGATGCCTCTGCACACGTTGACGCTGTCGGAACGGGTGTCGCTACTCCAGCAGATCGACGAGCTGGGAAAAGAGGCGGCGGCCTTTGACCGGCGGTTGATCGGGCGTCTGATCACCGAAGCGGCGCCCGCCCAGTTCGGCGGCGCTTCGTGGGCCGATGTGTTGTCGCGACGACTCCGGATTTCGCTGGCCGAGGCGCAGCGGCGAGTCGCAACGGCGATTTACAGTGCCCCACCCGACGTGAACAGGCCATCGGCTTGACACGGTTCTAGGAATTTTGCCGACGGAGTTGCGTTCGGTCTGCTGTTTCAGCTCTTATGGTGGCCATGCCCGAGATGAATCGTCGCCGCGCGATGTTGATGACCGGGATCGGTGCGCTGGCAGCCGCGATCCCCCTCCCACAAGCCCGCGCCTACCCGTCCCGCCCCGACATACCGGTCGCACCGCCCGGTGACGCGGCCCAGCCGAACTACATATTCCGCGACGAATTCGACGGTCCCGCGGGGTCAGCCCCAGATCCGTCGAAATGGACCGTGTCCAAGGCCAGGGAGTCAATGCAGGACCCGACGTTTTGGGAGCTACCCGAAAACGTCGGGCAGTATCGCGACGATCGCCGAAACGTGTTCCTCGACGGCAAGTCCAATCTCGTCATTCGCGCCGCCAAAGACGGCAACACCTTCTACGGCGGCAAGATCTTCAGCCCGTGGGAAGGCGGCATCGGCACCACCTGGGAAGCCCGGATCAAGCTCAACTGCCTTACCCCCGGTGCCTGGCCCGCCTGGTGGCTGTCCAGTGATGCTCAGGGCGAAATCGACATCCTCGAGTGGTACGGCAACGGCAAGTGGGCCTCGGGAACCACCGTCCACTCGAAATCGAACGGCTCCGAACACGCGGATCACAACCTCACGTTCGACAGCGCATGGCACACGTGGCGAGTGCGATGGGATGACGCAGGCATCCGCTTCTGGAAGGACTATGTCGACGGTGCGCAGCCCTACTTCGACGTGCCTGCGGGGTCCATCGGCGACTGGCCGTTCAACGACCCCGGCTATCGGGTGTTTCCGATCTTCAATCTCGCGGTTGCAGGCTCCGGTGGCGGCGATCCCGGCCCGGGTACCTATCCCGCGGACTTGCTCGTCGACTACATACGCGTCTGGTAGCCACGTACGCCCGCTATCGAGGGTCTGCCTTTCGCTTCAGCGTCCATGCCGGGATCCAGTGCGTGACTGACCGGCGCCGGGGACCGTAGGCGATGGGGTAGGTGACCAGGCCCCACCAGTGGCCCTGCTCGCAGATCCCCCAACACGTGAGCCTGCCTTCGACGACTGAATGCATCTGCAGCCCGGCGGGGTTGTAGCCGCCGGACCCGTGCGGCTCGCGCGGAAACAGTGCAGCGAGGTCGACGAGGACCGCGATCGGCGGTTCGACAGGGCGGAAGGCTTGCTGCACCGGCTGACCGTTGTAGCCGATGGACTGAAGCTCGCCCACCATTCGATCATACGTTCGAACCGACTACGCTGGAACCCGATGTACATACCGCGCAAGTTCGCCCTGACCGACGAGCAAACCGCCGCGGCACTCGCGGAAGCAGACTTCGCCCAACTGGTCACTCACCACTCAACGGGCCTGCTGGTGACGCCGCTGCCGCTGATCTACGCCGAACGCTCGCTCATCGGCCACGTCTCCCGGGCCAACCCGCACTGGCATGCCGACGGCGCCGAATCGGTCGCGATCTTCCCGGGCCCGCAGACTTACATCTCGCCCAGCTTCTACGCGACCAAATCTGAAACCGGCAAGGTCGTCCCCACCTGGAACTACGAGGTCCTCAACGTCTACGGTCGCCTGGTTGTCCATGACGACCCCGAGTGGGTGCTCAACCTGGTCACGCATGCTGACAGAGCGCCACGAGGCGAGACGGCCTGCGCCCTGGCAGGTCACCGACGCGCCGCAGGACTACACCCAGTCGCAGCTGCGGGGCATCGTCGGCATCGAGCTCCTCATCGACAAGGTCGAAGGCAAGGCCAAGATGTCGCAGAACCAACCCGACCGGAATCGGGACGGTGTCGTCGCCGGGCTCAATGAATCCGGCTCGCCGCAGGATCAGCTCGTCGCCGACCGGGTGGCCGCCTTCCGCGACGGCAATACGAACGCGAACGGTCGCGGATAGCCGAGCCCGGTCAACCGCGAACGCCGCACCGCATCGACACCGACGGCCCGCACCTCACCCGACGAGGGCTCGTAGCACTGCAGCGTCTCCTGATCGGCCCCGACGACCAGCACCCAGTGCCGTGGAATGAAGCGGCCGACCAGCATCGCGACCGGCCAGCCCGCCTTGACCTCGCGCAACACGTCGGCCAGCCGATCACGCCTGCCACGAAAGAACCGCCACCGGTATCTGACGCCGCGCATCTCTGTGCGCGTGGTGAGCGCCCGGGCGATGCCCATCGGGGTGGCACCGAGCATGCGCGGCCATATGCGGTTCACCTCGGGCATGCACGCGCAGCTGCTCGTCGTCGAACCAGGCTTGACCGGATTCTCGTTCAGACAGCGCCGCCCGGTATTTCGAGTCAAGCAGCGCACCGCCGACCACCGCGACGCTGGGACCACAGGTGGTGGAGTCGCGCTGCCGAAGTCCTGATGCCGGAAATCTCATGTCCGACCCCCGAGCATCGCCTCGCCGCGCTCCCGCAGCTCCACCTTCCTGATCTTGCCCGTCACCGTCATCGGGAACTGGTCGATGACCTGGACGTACCGCGGAATCTTGTGGTGCGCGATCCGGCCTGCGCAGAACGCGCGCAGGCTCTCCGCGGTGGGCGGTTGGGCGCCCTGCCGAATTCGGATCCACGCCATCAGTTCCTCGCCGTACTTCTCGTCGGCCACGCCGACCACCTGCGCGTCGACGATGTCGGGGTGCGCGTAGAGGAACTCCTCGATCTCTCGCGGATAGATGTTCTCGCCACCGCGGATCACCATGTCCTTGATCCGGCCGGTGATCGCGAGGTAGCCGTCGTCATCCATCACCGCGATGTCGCCGGTGTGCATCCACCCGTCGCCGTCGACCGCCTCGGCCGTCTTCTCGGGGTCGTTCCAGTAACCGGCCATCACGCAGTAGCCGCGGGTACACAGCTCACCCGGTGTCCCACGCTCGACCTGCACACCGGTTTCGGGGTCGACGACCTGAATCTCGGTGTGGCGCACGGGACGTCCCACGGTGGTCAGCCTTCGCGCCAGGCTGTCGGTCGGCCGGGTCTGCGTCGACATCGGCGACGTCTCGGTCATGCCGTAGCAGATCGCCAATTCATTCATGTGCATGCGATCGATGACACTGCGCATCACCTGTTCGGGGCACGTCGATCCAGCCATGATCCCTGTCCGCAGGGAGCTCAGGTCGAAGTCGCCGAAGGTCGGCAGCCCCAACTCACTGATGAACATCGTCGGAACCCCATATAGCGATGTACAGCGTTGTGCCGCAACGGCTTTCAACGTCGCTTCCGGTTCGAATCCAGGCGCCGGAATCACCATCGTCGCACCGCGCGCCGTGCAGGCCAGATTGCCGAGGACCATCCCGAAGCAGTGGTAGAACGGCACCGGAATGCAGACCCGGTCCTCCTCCGTGTACTGCAGGCCTTCGCCGACGAGGTAGCCGTTGTTGAGGATGTTGGTGTGGGTCAGCGTGGCGCCCTTGGGGAAACCGGTTGTGCCCGAGGTGTACTGGATGTTGATCGGGTCGCCGGGGCTCAGTTTGGACTGCACCCTCGACAGTGCGTCGGCGTCGGTCTGGGTGTCCGCGATCTGCTGCCAGGGCTCCCATCCGATGACGATCACGTCGCTGAGCGCCGGGCACCCGCCGCGCACGCTGTCGAGCATCGATGCGTAGTCCGAGCCCTTGAACGACGGCGCCGCGAACACCGTGCACGTCGACGACTGGTTCAGCACGAACTCGAGCTCGTCGGTGCGGTACGCGGGATTGATGTTCACCAGGATCGCGCCGACCTGCGCGGCGGCGTACTGGATCATCGTCCACTCGGCGGAGTTCGGCGACCAGAGCCCGACCCGGTCGCCTGGCTTGGTGCCCCGTTCGATCAGCGCCGTGGCGATCCGTCGGGTCGCTTCGTAGAACTCGTCGTAGGTCCAGCGGCGGCCGCTCGCGCACTCGACGATCGCCTCCCGCTCCGGGAATGCCGCCGCCGTTCCGGCCAGGTTGGCGCCGATCGTCTCGTCGAGCAGCGGCGGGCTGGTGGGTCCGGAGTCGTAGGACAACATGGGTCGGCTCCCTCCGCCGTGGATTTTCGGCCATCCCGGGGTACTCCGACACGGTAATTCGGAGGAGGAAGGCGGCGGTGGGGAATGTCAATCCTGGTTAGTCCTGGTGGCGGTGCATAAATGAGCTTCGATCTGACCCCGACCGGGGCGCAGCACGATCTGGCCCGACGCACCCATGAGTTCTCCGAGTCGGTGATCCGCCCGGTGGCGGCCGACTACGACGCGCGCCAGGAGTTTCCCTGGCCGGTATTGGAGGAAGCGGCTGCCCGAGGCTTTTACAGCCCGCTGTTCTACCGCGACCTCATCGGCGATCCGACCGGCTTGTCGCTGCCCATGTTCATGGAGGAACTGTTCTGGGGTTGCGCCGGAATCGGGCTGGCGATCGTGATGCCCGCATTGGCGTTGTCGGCGATCGGCCAGGCGGCGTCGCCCGAACAGATGCTGGAGTGGGCGCCCGAATGCTTCGGCAGCCCCGGCGATTTGAAGCTGGCGGCGTTGGCGATCTCCGAACCGGAGGGCGGAAGCGACGTGCGCAACCTGCGCACCCGGGCACACCGTGACGGGGGCGACTGGATCATCGACGGCCACAAGATGTGGATCGGCAACGGCGGCATCGCCAACGTGCACGTGGTGAACGCCGTCGTCGACGAGGAGCTCGGTCATCGCGGACAGGCCCTGTTCATCGTGCCCGGCGGCACACCCGGCCTGGAGATGGTGCGCAAGCTGGACAAGCTCGGCTGTCGCGCATCGCACACGGCGGAGCTGAAGTTCAACGGTGTGCGAGTTCCCGGCGGCAATCTGCTCGGCGGAGAAGAGAAACTCGAACACAAGCTGGCCCGGGCGCGCGAGGCCATCGAGGGCGGCAGGCATTCCGGCTCGGCGACGATGGGCACATTCGAGCAGACCCGGCCCATGGTTGCTGCCCAGGCGCTCGGAATCGCCCGGGCCGCAATGGAATACGCGACCGAATACGCCAACCGTCGCGAGGCTTTCGGCGCGCCGATCATCGACTACCAAGGCATCGCGTTTCCGCTCGCCGACCTGGCCACCGCAATCGATGCTGCGCGGCTGCTGACCTGGCGGGCGTCCTGGATGGCGGCGACGGGCGTGCCGTTCGAACGCGGTGAGGGGTCGATGTGCAAACTGGCCGCCAGCGAGGTCGCGGTTCGGACCACCGAGCGGGCGATCCAGACGATGGGCGGCTGGGGCTACATCAAGGACCATCCGGTGGAGAAGTGGTACCGGGATGCCAAGCTGTACACGATCTTCGAGGGCACCAGCGAGATCCAGCGGGTGGTGATCTCCAACGCCCTCGGCGCCGCTGACGGCAAGCCGCCCCTGCACGTCGACCTCGAACCGTCGGGTGGGCCGCTGAACCGCTGGTTCGGTCGCGGCACACCGGCACGAACGCAGGTGGCCAACACCGCTCTGGACATGCGCGACCGCATTCCTGCAGCCGGTCATGCAGTTGGCGATGAAGGTTCTCAAGCCGCCCAAGAAGTAGCGTAGTCACATGGGCGTCAGAATGATGGATCTGCTGACGGGCAGGCTCGATGCCCTGCGCTACGAGCCCACCGCCAAACGGGTCCGGGTCCTCCTCGCCGGCGAGCCGGTCGCCGACACGTGTGACGCACGGCTGGTCTGGGAGCCGCGCCGAGTTGTTCCCACCTATGCGGTGCCCGCCACAGCGTTGACGGCGCATTTGCTTCCGGCCGGCGCCGAGTCCGGCGACGACGAAGCCGGCTACCTGTTGCCCGGCATCAGCTCCCGCCCGGTGCTCGACCCGTCGGTGCCCTTCACGGCACACACCTGCACCGGCACGGCCTTCGACGTCATCGCCGGTGACGAGACGGCGGGACGGGCGGGATTCCGGCCCGACGACCCCGACCTCGCCGACTACGTCATCCTCGATTTCGACGCGTTCGAGTGGCGCGAAGAGGATGAGCCGATCGTCAGCCACCCGCATGACCCGTTCGGCCGGATCGACGTCCTGCGCAGCAGCCGCCACGTACGCATCGAGCACGACGGCAGGCTGCTGGCCGAATCGTCGCGGCCGGCTCTGTTGTTCGAAACGCTGCTTCCCGTGCGCATGTATCTGCCGCGCGAGGACGTCGCGGTCGACCTCCAACCAAGCGACACGGTCAGCTACTGCGCGTACAAGGGCCGCGCTTCCTACTTCTCGGTGCCCGACGGTCCGCGCGACGTCGCGTGGACCTATCACGAGCCGCTGCATGACGCCGAGCAGGTGCGCGACCGCATCTGTTTCTTCGACGAGCGACTCGACGTGGTCGTCGACGGCGCGCGACGCGAGCGCCCGGTCACGCCGTGGACCGATTAGTGGATGGTTGTTGACGCATTCGCAAGTTTGGCGGCTCCTGTAGCGGGCACTTTTGTGGGTGAGGAAGTCAGGAGGGTCAATGCGAGCAGTCACGTGGCAGGGTCGGCGAAACGTCACGGTCGAGAACGTGCCGGACCCCGTCATCAAGGAACCGACCGACGCGATCATCCGCGTCACGAGCACCAACATCTGCGGGTCCGATCTACACCTCTACGAAGTGCTCGGGGCATTCATGACGCCAGGCGACGTCCTCGGCCACGAGGCGATGGGGGTCGTCGAAGAAGTCGGTAAAGAGATCGACAACCTGAAGGCCGGCGATCGGATCGTGATCCCGTTCAACATCTCCTGCGGACACTGCTTCATGTGCGGCAACGGGCTGCAAAGCCAGTGTGAGACAACGCAGAACCGCGATCAGGGGACCGGGGCTTCGCTGTTCGGCTACTCAAAGCTCTACGGCGAGGTGCCGGGCGGGCAGGCCGAGTATCTACGCGTCCCGCAGGCTCAGTACACCCACATCAAGGTGCCCGAGGACGGACCGGACGAACGCTACGTCTACCTGTCCGACGTGCTGCCGACCGCCTGGCAGGCGGTGGAGTACGCCGACGTCCCGGCGGGCGGCACCCTGGTGATCCTCGGACTCGGTCCGATCGGCTCGATGGCGTGCCGGGTCGCACACCAGCGCCGTGACTGCCGGGTCATCGGTGTCGACCTCGTTCCGGAGCGGCTGCAGCGCGCACGCGAGATGTGCAGCGATGTCATCGACCTCAACATCGACGACGACCCCGTGGCGATCGTGCGGGATTGCACGGAGGGCCGCGGCGCCGACTCGGTGATCGACGCCGTCGGCATGGAGGCGCACGGCTCGCCGCTGGCGGAGGCGGCGCAGA
This sequence comes from uncultured Actinomycetota bacterium, assembly GCA_963804905.1. Lineage (GTDB taxonomy): Bacteria > Actinomycetota > Actinomycetes > Mycobacteriales > Mycobacteriaceae > Mycobacterium. Next base: position 457,208 of record CAWDSB010000004.1, read on the forward strand.
CCGCCGCAGGATTCCTGCCGTCTCCCGTGGGCCGCGCAGTGCTGAAAAACGCGGGCGTCGACCGGCTGGCCGCGCTGAACATGGCGATCGCGATGGTGCGCCGCGGCGGCACCATCTCGCTGTCCGGCGTCTACGGCGGCGCCGCCGACCCGATCAACATGATGACGCTGTTCGACAAGCAGATTGCGGTGCGGATGGGCCAGGCCAACGTCAAGCGCTGGGTGCCCGACATCCTGCCGCTGCTGACCGACGACGATCCGCTCGGCACCGAATCCTTCGCCACTCACCGGCTGCCACTCAACGCCGCTCCGGACGCCTACGAGAAATTCCAGAAGAAGGAGGACGGCATGGTCAAGGTGGTGCTGACACCCTGAGCTGCGATTGAGGAAGCAGCGCCCGGGTACTACCCCTACATGTCCCGCATGGATCAATCCGAAGCGCCGATTCTCGATGCGCTGGTCGACTACCGCAAAGCCAATCGATACGGGTTCACCCCGCCAGGGCACCGGCAGGGGCGAGGCACCGATGACCGCGTGCTCTCCGTGCTCGGACGCGAACCGTTCCACGACGATCTGCTCGCCTCCGGTGGGCTCGACGATCGTCGAAGCAGGGGCGAATACCTGAAGCGCGCCGAGGACCTGATGGCCGAGGCGGTCGACGCCGACGCCGCGTTCTTCTCGACCTGCGGCAGCTCGCTGTCGGTCAAGGCCGCGATGATGGCCGTCGCCGGTGGCGCCGAGGGTGGGTTGCTCGTCGGCCGCGACAGCCACAAATCGATCGTCGCGGGACTGATCTTCTCCGGCGTACTACCCCGCTGGGTGACCCCACGCTGGGACGCCGAGCGGCACATGTCCCATCCGCCGTCGCCCGACGATGTCGACGCCGCGTGGGAGAAATACCCCGACGCCGCAGGCGCGCTGATCGTGAGCCCGAGCCCGTACGGCACCTGCGCCGACATCGAGGACATCGCCGCGGTCTGTCACGACCGGGGCAAGCCGCTGATCGTCGACGAGGCCTGGGGCGCACACCTGCCGTTCCACGAGGGCTTGCCGACATGGGCGATGGACGCAGGCGCCGACGTCTGTGTGGTCAGTGTGCACAAGATGGGCGCCGGATTCGAACAGGGCTCGGTGTTCCATCAGCAGGGCGACCTCGTCGACAAGGACCGGCTGTCGGCGTGCGCCGATCTGCTGATGACGACCAGCCCGAACGTGATGGTGTATGCGGCGATCGACGGCTGGCGCCGCCAGATGGTGCAGCACGGCCACGAATTGCTTGGCGCCGCACTAGATCTCGCGGGCAAGTTGCGTGACGACATCGAGCTGATCCCCGACCTGCAGGTGCTCGACGACGAGCTGATCGGGGTGGAGGCCAGTCACGACCTGGACTGCCTTCAAGTGTTGATGGACCTCACGGCGACCGGTACGACCGGCTATCAGGCTGCCGACTGGCTGCGCGAGAACAAGCAGGTCGACGTCGGCATGTCCGACCACCGCCGGATTCTGGCCACTCTGTCGTTCGCCGACGACAAGTCCACCACCGAGCGGCTGCTGGACGCGTTGTGGGCTTGGCGGAAGGCGGCGACAGACTTCGACCCGCCGCCCCGGATCCAGCTGCCCTCGCCTGCCGAAATCGAAATGGAAACCGTGCAGTCACCCCGCGACGCGTTCTTCGGCCCCGTCGAGATGGTGCCCGCCGAAAAGGCCAGCGGGCGCATCGCCGCCGAGCAGATCACGCCGTATCCGCCGGGTATCCCCGCGGTGGTTCCCGGTGAACGGCTCAACGACGCGGTGATCGATTACCTGCGGTCGGGTGTCGGGGCCGGAATGACGGTCCCCGATCCCGCCGACAAGTCGCTGAAGACGTTTCGGGTGGTCGCGTGAAGTTCCCGATACCCCTGGTTTCGACTCCCGCTGTTCTGGCAACATCACCGGCGGGTAAGAAGCTCTTCCGATACTCCGCGGGTGGGGGCACATGATGGGTTCAACGGAGATTTCAATCCTTGCCGCCGCAGGCACCGAGGGTGGTGGCGCCGCGATCGGACAAGTGATCGGCATGACGGTGGTGGCGCTGGTCATCGGCGCGCTGCTGTGCTGGCTCGGTTATATGCACCGAACACGCAAGATCACCTGGGTGAACAGCGCCGCGGAATATGCAGGTCGCAAATTCAAGCGGGCGCCGTGGGTCGCCGTGCCGATGGCACTCTTCATCGGGACGCTCATTTGCGCCCTGTTCGGCTTCATCTGGGACGTCAGCCTGCACATCGGCAAGGGCCGAGACCCCGGGCCACTGGCCAACCCGGCGCACTACTTCATCCTGGTCGGCCTGTTCCTGCTCTTCGTCGCGGGCTGCGCGGCGATCGTACTGCCCTATGAGAAGCCTGGCCCGTTTGCGGTTCGGATCACTAAGGACTGGTACGCGCCGGTCGGCGGTTTCCTGATGGCCGGCTGCGGCCTGTACGCGCTGACCGGCTTCCCTCTCGACGACGTTTGGCACCGCATATTCGGCCAGGACGTCACGCTATGGGGACCGACCCACCTGATGATGATCGGCGGCGCCGGGTTCTCGACGATCTCTGCGCTGCTCCTCGACTACGAGGGCGAGCGGGCGATGGGCCCCGACAAGCCCAAGGATGGCCCCTGGCTGAAGTCCGTCAAATACCTCGGCTTCGGCGGCATCATCATCGGCTTGTCAGTGTTCCAGATCGAGTTCGACTTCGGCGTGCCCCAGTTCCGCCAGGTGTTCGAGCCGATGCTGATCGCGGCGGCGGGCGCGTTCGGCCTCGTCGCAGCCCGAATGATGCTTGGCCGCTTCGCCGCGATCCTGGCCGCGCTGTTCGCGATCGGCCTGCGCGGCCTCGTCGCGCTGATAGTCGGTCCGATCCTCGGCTCGCCGATCAACTGGTTCGCGCTGTACCTCGGCGCTGCCGTTGTGATCGAACTGCTCGCGCTCACGCCGGTGTACAAACGGCCCATCGTCTTCGGCCTCGTCAGCGGCCTCCTGGTCAGCACCATCGGGCTGTGGCTGGAATCGTTCTGGATCGGTGCCGTTTATCACTACCCGTGGCCGTCGAGCATGTGGCCCGAAGCGCTGATGATGGCCGTGCCGGTCGCGGTCCTCACCGGCGCATGCGGCGCGATGCTCGGCATGGTGCTGACCGATCAGCGGTTGCCGGGCCGCGCCATCAGCATCGGGCTGGTCGTGCTGACCGTCCTGGTGATCGGCGGGGCGACCGCCAACGGACTGCGCTACGATGTGCCGCAGAACGCCACCGCAACGATGACCTTGACCGATGTGCCCGGTTCCGCCGACAGGCGCATGGTCACGGCTGACGTGCGAATCAATCCGCCCAACCTGATCAGTGAGGACGCGAACTGGGTGTCGGTCCTCGGCTGGCAGGGTGGACTGGCCAACGAACGCGGCATCTTCGTCGACCGTCTGGAGCGGCTGGGGCCCGGCCACTACCGCTCCACACAGCCGATGCCGGTGTACGGCAAGTGGAAGACGTTGCTGCGCGTGCACGACGGCCGGATCTTTACTGCGGCACCGATCTATCTGGCCGGCGACCCGGGTATCGGAGCGCCGGAGGTGCCCGCACAGCCGACTATGACGCGGCCGTTCGTCGCCGAGATCACCATCCTGCAGCGCGAGCGCAATCCCGATACGCCTATGGTGCTCTGGACCGTCGGCGGCCTGGTGGTGCTCACCTGCACGCTGATCATGATCGGCGGGCTCACCTGGGGTGCGGGCCGCATCAATCGGAGTCAACCCACCGACAGCAAGACGGAGCTTCAGCCATCAGCACAGGCATGACGGCGCAGCCCGACATCGTGATCCTGGCCCACCATGGCCTGCTGCTCGCGATTCCGGCGTTCGTCCCTGCGTTCATCGTCGTGGGTGTCGTTGTGTACATCGCGATGAAGGACCGACGCAACCGAGACGGGCCTCACAGTGAACGGACAGGGTCCAGCGACCAAGATGGTTCATCGTGACTTCCAACTTTCGCGATAAGCGACTTCTCGCACTAACGGCCGCGGCCGTGTTGGCCATCGCCGGCTGCAGCGGCGGATCCGGCAACGTAGCGCAGAGTTCGTCCTCTGCTCCGTCGACGGTGAGCCCGTCGGACATGCAGAACGAGCAGGCTCCACCTGACCGCCTGGACATCGACGTCACCGTCAAGGGCGGCCAGGTCAATCCGACCAACGCCCAACTCAAGGCCAAGGTGAAGGAGCCGATCGTCATTCGGGTCAACAGCGACGCCGCCGACGAGCTGCATGTGCACTCAACGCCGGATCACACTTTCAAGATCGATCCGGGCAAGGCGATGCAGTTCCAGTTCACGGTCGAAGTGCCCGGCAATGTGGACATCGAGCTGCACCATCTGAACAAGACGATCGCCACCGTGCAAGTGCAACCGTGAGCGACCGACCCGTCGCGGTGCTGGCACACGGACTCGGCGGGTCAACGGATCTCCCGATCCCCTACACGTATGCCCTCATCGGTGCCGCGTGGGCGCTGACGTTCACGTTCGCCGTCGTGGCGTTCGCGTGGCGCAAGCCGCGATTCGACCCCGCCAAGGACGGGCGAGCGTTGCCGCTCTGGGTGACGAAGATGGTCGACGCGCCCGTCACCCGGTGGGTGCTGGCCGCTGCGGGTCTACTGTTCGCCTGCTGGGTGGCGATGGCAGGGCTGTTCGGCAAGCCCGAAAACAATCCGTTGCCCGGAGTGTTCTACGTGCTGATGTGGATCGGGCTGGTGACGGCGTCGTTAGCCGTCGGGCCGGTGTGGCGCGCGGTCTCTCCGGTTCGGACCGTGTATCGGCTGCTGCGCACGGTGCATCTGCCTGGCGGCCGTGGCTATCCCCGGCGCCTTGGCTATTGGCCTGCGGTGTTCGGCCTCTTCGCGTTCGTCTGGCTGGAACTCGCCAGCCCGGACCCAGGGTCGCTTGGCGCGATCAAGATCTGGCTGTGGGTCTACATCGTCGTCACCCTGACCGGCGCCATCGTCTGCGGCGACCGATGGTTCGGCCGCGCCGACCCATTCGAGGTGTACAGCATCGTCGCGTCGCGGTTTTCACCGCTGCGCCGCAACCCGGACAGCGGTCGCATCGAGATCGGCAACCCGTTCGACCACCTTCTGTCGTTGCCCATCCGTCCGGGAACCGTAACCATGCTGGCGGTGCTGCTCGGATCGACCGCGTTCGACAGCTTCTCGGCGTCGCCGGACTGGCGCAACTTCGTCGACCACTATGCGCACGGCCCCGTAGCTGCGAGCCTGGTGCGAACGGCCGGGCTTCTGGTCTTCGTCACCGTTGTGGTGGTGTCGTTCTGGCTGGCGGCCAGGGCCACCGGCGGCGTCGACCGATCAACGCGGCGGGAGCTGCCGGGATTGATGGCGCACTCCCTGATTCCGATCGTGCTGGGCTATATGTTCGCCCACTACCTGTCATATCTCGTCGAGCGGGGCCAGCAGACGATCATCGGCCTTGCCGATCCGCTCGGCCGCGGATGGAATCTGCTCGGCCTGGGCGACGCACAGGTCAATTATGTTCTCTCGCTTCATCCTTCGGTACTTGCCACCATCAAGGTGTGCTGCGTGGTGGGCGGCCACGTCGCTGGTGTGATCGCCGCGCATGACCGCGCGCTGCGGGTACTGCCCGCCGGATATCAATTGACAGGTCAGCTGGCGATGATGCTCGTGATGGTGGGCTACACGTTCACCGGTCTCTATCTACTTTTCGGCGGATGAAAGATCTTTTATTCGGCACGTGCATTGTCGCCCTGTCCTTTACATTGACGATGTGCCGGGCGACGACACCATTGAACAAGCTTTAGCCGGGGGTTCGCCGCAACGGGTGGGCTGGTTTCGCTTCTACTTCGCCGACGAACGCTGGGAGTGGTCCGAACAGGTGCAGCGGCTGCACGGATACGAACCGGGCACCGTCATACCGACGACCGAACTGGTGCTGTCGCACAAACATCCCGACGACTACGTCCAGGTTGCTGCCACGCCTGACGATATCCGGCGCACACACCGGACGTTCAGCACTCGCCACCGCATCATCGACACCGCCAATGCCGTGCACGACGTCATCGTGATCGGCGACCAGCTCTACGACAACACCGGCGAGGTGATCGGCACATACGGCTTCTACGTCGACGTGACACCGACCGACCTGGCGCGCGAGGAGTTGGTCAGTGCGGCGGTCGCCGAGACCGCCGAGAACCGCGTGACGATCGAGCAGGCCAAAGGCATGCTGATGCTGATCTACCGGATCAGCGACGAGTCCGCCTTCGAGCTGCGGAAGTGGCGCTCCCAGGAGACCAACGTCAAGCTTCGAATGCTGGCCGACCAAGTCATCGCCGACTTCGCGGACTTGATCTACGAGGAGAACCTGCCGCCCCGCGCCACGTTCGACCACCTGCTGCTGACCGCGCACCTGCGCGCGGTTGCAAACCCAGCCGCGAGGACCGCGTCATAGGCTGGCCACATGCGGGCGCTGCTCATCGTCGACGTGCAGAACGATTTCTGCGAGGGCGGCTCCCTGGAAGTAGTCGGCGGCCAAACTGTGGCTCGCGCGATCACTGAATACCTAGCCACCCCCCGCGACTACGCCCACATCGTGGCGACCAAGGATTTCCACGTCGATCCGGGCGGGCACTTCTCCGACCGCCCCGACTTCGCGGCTTCCTGGCCACCGCACTGTGTGGCCGGCACGGCGGGCGCCGACTTCCATCCGGAGTTCGACCCCTCCGCCGTGGAAGCCGTGTTCACCAAGGGCAGCTATTCGGCGGCATACAGCGGATTCGAGGGCACCGACGAAGCAGGCACCTCATTGGCGGACTGGCTTCGGCAGCGCGGCGTCGACGAAGTCGACATCGTGGGCATCGCCACGGACTACTGCGTCGTCGCCACCGCCACCGACGCCGCCCGGGCCGGTTTCGGCACCCGGGTACTGCTCGACCTGACCGCGGGTGTCGCGCCGGAGTCCAGCGCCAGGGCCGTCGCCGACATGCGTGCCGCCGGGGTCGAGGTGACCGGCGGCTGATCAGGGCGCGGTCGGGTCGGCGGGTCTGCCCGACCAGTGCGGCGCTCGCCGCTGCTGAAGGGCCCGCACGCCTTCTTTCGCGTCGTCGTGCCGCATCAGCGCGAGGTGGATCTCGGTTTCGCGCGCACCGACGGCGGCGCTGTCGAGGTCGAACGAATCCCACAGCAGCCGCTTGCTGGCCGCCACCGCCGCAGGCGCGGCGTTCTCGGCGATGTCATGGGCCAGGGCGATCGCCGCGGGCAGAACATCGTCGGCGTCGAGCACGCGACTGCCCAACCCGAGCGCCACCGCGCGGCGCCCGTCGAATGTGGCTCCGCCGAGCAGGATTTCGGCCGCGTTCGACAGCCCGACCAAGCGCGGAAGGATCCAGTGTGAATAGGCGTCGCCGACCATCCCGCGCCTGACCTGAACCACGCCGTATTGTGCGTCGGCTGCGAAGAACCGGATGTCGCACTGCAGGGCCAGCGTCAGACCCAACCCGATCGCATGCCCGTTCACCGCGGCGATCACCGGCTTGGAGAGCGTCCACGCGGGAACATCGATGCCCGCCGCGCTGAACGTCGGCGTCGGCTCGGTGAAGGTCCGCTCACCCGCGGCGAGGTCGGCGCCTGCGCAGAACGCGGGCGGCGTGCCGGTCAGCACGACGACGCGGATGGTGTCGGTGCGGTCGCACCGCAGGTAGGCGTCGGCCAGTTCCTCGCGCATGCCGTCGCCGACGGCGTTGCGCCGCCGCGGCCGATTCAGCGTGACGGTCGCCACACCGTTGTCGACAGTCGTCCGCAGCGTGCGGTAAGTCGGCAGGTCGGAACTGCTGGACAGGCGGATCACCTCCGGTCGGCCAGTGTTGAGCACATTGGTTGTGATGCTCCCGCACTGGGCATCCCCGTATGGTTCGTTGGTCCGTTAATTTCGCTGATCCCCACATGGAGTGTGACCGTTGACCCAAGCTGCCACCCCGCAGGCCACCACGCCGGAGATATGGCCCGGTAAGGCCTACCCGCTCGGCGCCACTTTCGACGGCTCCGGCACCAACTTCGCGGTGTTCAGTGAGGTCGCCGACCGGATCGACTTGTGCCTGTTCGATGCCGACGGCAACGAGACCTGTGTGACGCTGCCCGAGGTCGACGGATTCGTCTGGCACGGTTTCATTCCGAACATCCAGCCGGGGCAGCGTTACGGCTACCGGGTGCACGGGCCGTACGACCCGGCTGCAGGCCAGCGGTGCAATCCGAAGAAGCTGCTTCTGGATCCGTACGCCAAAGCCATCGACGGCACGATCGACTGGGACCAGTCGGTTTTCAGTTACAACTTCGGCGATCCCGACAGCCGCAACGACGAGGACTCCGCGGCCAACATTGCGAAGTCGGTGGTGATCAACCCTTATTTCGACTGGGGCGTCGACCGCCCGCCGGGTCACGAGTACGCCGACTCGGTCATCTATGAGGCGCACGTGAAGGGCCTCACCCAGAACCATCCCGACATTCCGGAGAACATTCGCGGCACCTACGCCGCGGTCGCCCACCCGGCGATGATCGAGCACCTCACGGCGCTCGGCGTGACCGCGATCGAGCTCATGCCCGTTCATCACTTCGCGAACGACTCGACGCTGATCGAGAAGGGGTTGTCCAACTACTGGGGCTACAACACCCTCGGCTTCTTCGCGCCCGATCCGAAGTACAGCAGCAACCCCGCGCCGGGCGGGCAGGTGCAGGAGTTCAAGGCCATGGTCCGTGCCCTGCACGAGGCCGACATCGAGGTGATCCTCGATGTGGTCTACAACCACACCGCCGAGGGAAATCACATGGGCCCGACACTGTCCATGCGCGGCATCGACAACGCCGCGTACTACCGGCTCGTCGAGGACGACAAGCGCTACTACATGGACTACACCGGCACCGGAAACAGCCTCAACGTCGGCCATCCGCACACGCTGCAGTTGATCATGGACTCATTGCGGTACTGGGTCACCGAGATGCACGTCGACGGCTTCCGGTTCGACCTTGCCGCCACGCTGGCCCGCGAGTTCTACGACGTCGACCGTCTGGCCGCCTTCTTCGAACTCGTGCAACAGGATCCGACGGTCAGCCAGGTCAAGCTCATCGCCGAGCCGTGGGACGTCGGCCCCGGCGGCTACCAGGTGGGCAACTTCCCGCCGCAGTGGACGGAGTGGAACGGAAAGTATCGCGACACCGTGCGCGATTACTGGCGCGGCGAGCCCGCGACGCTCGACGAGTTCGCCTCCAGGCTGACCGGCTCGGCCGATCTCTACGAGCACACCGGTCGCAGGCCGGTCGCATCCATCAACTTCGTCATCGCACACGACGGGTTCACGCTTCGTGATCTGGTGTCCTACAACGAGAAACACAACGAAGCGAACAAGGAAGACAACCGCGACGGAGAAAGCCACAACCGCTCGTGGAACTGCGGCGCCGAAGGCCCCACCGACGACAAGGCCATCAACGCGCTACGCGCTCGACAGCAGCGCAATTTTCTGACCACGCTGCTGCTGTCGCAGGGTGTGCCGATGATCAGCCACGGCGACGAACTGGGCCGCACGCAGCGCGGCAACAACAACGTCTACTGCCAGGACAACGACCTGTCGTGGATCGATTGGGCGCAGGCCGACAACGGCCTGATCGGGTTCACGCAGACGGTGTCAGCGCTACGCGCCGCGCACCCGGTGTTCCGCAGGCGACGTTTCTTCAGCGGACGGCCGGTTCGGCAACGGGGAGGTCCCGGGCTGCCCGACATCGCGTGGTTCGCCCCCAACGGATCGGAGATGACCGAGGAGGACTGGGAGTCCGGATTTGCCAAGTCGCTCGCGGTGTATCTCAACGGAGACGGCATCCCCGACCGCGACGTGCGCGGGCAACGCGTCACCGATGACTCGTTCGTGCTGTGGTTCAACGCCCACTACGAGCCGATCGACTTCGTGCTTCCGTCGAAGGAGTTCGGCGCGTCATGGGTTCCGGTGATCTACACCGCCGACGACGTCAACGAGGAGTCGAAGCCATACGACGCGGCGGCGACGGTGAGTATCGACGCCCGCTCGGTGATGGTGCTGCGGTCGGCGTCGGACTAATAACCTGGCTCACTCGACGACGTCGTAGAACGAGTCGCCGTCCTCGGGCGTCCCGTCGATCTGAACGCGCTCACGTCCGTGCTGTTGCGGATCGAGTTGATCGAGTTCGTCATTGGATGTCGACACCACCTCTTCGTCGGCGGTGTCGTCGGCGTCGCGCGGGTCGATGTCGCTTGGCGAGACGTCCGGCGTCTCCTCCGCCAGCCGGTCGTCGAGCGATTCGTTCTCCGTGGCGTCGATCCACTGCTCGGGCGGGTCGACCACCTCGTCGCCGTCGTCGTTGCGCACCTCGTCGGAGTCGAGTGCCTCTTCTGGCGTCAGGGGGAAGTCGTCGGAGACGTCGCGTGCCATGCACCCCATGTTGCCCGACATCCGACGGCGGCTAAACCCCGGTGACGAGACGCCGACTCCTCTCGAAATCGCCGCCCATACCAGGCAGTATGGTACGGTTTAGCCGCTGAAGCAGCCGTGGTCGCGTTTTCGGCACCGAGGGGTGCCGCCGGCCGGGCGGGCTGGAAGTAGAAGCCGAAGAGCGGCGGTGACTACCGGCGGCCACGGTTGCAACAGCACTTCGAAGACGGCAAGTCATTACCGTCGCTAATTTTCGCAAGAGTCAATCAGCCCGTTACCGTGCCCGTACGCTGGCGTTCATGACCCCGCCGAGCGGAGCCGGCCGCCGGCTGTCGGTCGACGACTGGATCCAGGTCGGGTTCGCAATCCTCGCCGACGGCGGCCCGAATGCGCTTCGGGTCGATGCGCTCTGCGAGCTGCTCGGTGTCACCAAGGGCAGCTTCTATTGGCACTTCACCGACCTCGCGGCGTACCGCACGGCTCTGGTAGAGGCCTGGGGCAGTCTGCAGGATCAGGACCGCCAGCGCTTCGAGAACTCATCGTGAGACCGACCCCCGCGATCGGCTGCGGTCCATGATGCAGGCGGTGGTCAGACCCCAGCAGTGGGCACTCGAACGGGCTATGCGCGTGTGGGCGTTGACCGACGAAGCCGTGGCGGCGAACGTGCGGAAAAGCGATGGCCGGGTGCTGCGCGCGGTTAACCAGGCCTTCCTCGACGCCGGATTCGAATCCGAGGAGGCCGCGGTCAGATCGGCCGCCTTCTTCGGGGCGGGGATGGTCGTGCTGCACGGTTCGGATCCGGGCGATGCGCCTGTCGAGCTACGGGAACGCTTCCTCGACTTCGTGCTCCGGCCCTAACCCGACGGTTTCAGCCCGGTCTTCGCATCTAGGTACTGGAGCAGGTCGTGGGCGGCCAGTTCGATGTCCTTGTGCCGCCATTCAGATGCCCGATAGACACACGCGATCAGGCCCGTGCGGTGAATCCGGCGGAGGTCGCCGTACACGAACGCGTATCGCGCCTTGGTGTGGTCCTTGGCGCCTTCGGTGAGGCCGAGGTGCCACTCCGCGTACTCGTCCCACGAGTGGTTCTCCAAGTACGCATTCTGCGCGTCGGTACGCGGTTGCACTTCTCCCCAATCGCTGTCCAGCACGTACTGCCGCGCGTCGATCAACTTGCGGGCTTTTCTCACCGCGACCTTGTTCACCACGTACTTGGCCATGGGGATGTTTACCCGCTGCGCACGGCGCGCAACGCGTCGGTGAGCGTCCAAACCGAAATGCCCAGCAGGGCGATGTCCTTCATCAGGAACCCGCCGTCCAGCGACAAAGCCGGGAATCCACCCTGGGATGCGACGAACACCCCGGGGTGGTGAACATGAGAGCAGCGCCGAGGTGTACGGAGAAGATGTCGTAGAGCCAGCCCATGAACGGACTGGCGGACACCAACGGCTGGATGCCCTCGGCTCGTAGTCCATGAATTTCAGACCGCCGTACCAGGCGATCACGATGACCAGACCGTAACGGGCCAGCAGTCCGCCGACCATGTCGACGGTGCGCTGTGAAGTCGGTGCAATCTGTTGAGTCGTCATGTATCGGTGTGCCGCGTTCGGCGCCGACCGTTACGCCACTGCGACTCGTTCGCTTTGCATGACTTCGGTCGCGGCGCGCTCTCCCGAGCGCACGGCTCCATCGACCCAGCCGCACATGACCGCCGAGGTTTCCGTCCCCGCCCAGTGGATGCGGCCGCACGGCTCACGCAGCGCGTGCCCGAACTCGGTGAGCACCCCCGGCGGCGCGTGGCTGAGCATCCCGCCGCCCGAGTAGCGCTCGACGGTCCAGTTCTGCTCGATGTATGCGATCGGCGCTCCGGCCTTCGAACCGAACCGTCCGACAAGCTCTTTCAGGATCGCCTGTCTGCGCGCGACCTCGTCGAGCTCGCACAACTGTCTCGCGATGGGACCTTCGGTGATCACGCACAGGACGCCGGGCCGCGGCGCGTCGGTTGACGCGTCAATGGTGATCGTCGCAGGCGATCCCGGTGCAGCCGACTGTCCGGACAGACCGTCGTTGCGCCAGAACGGTTCGTCGTAGACGATGTTGATCTTGAAGATGGCGCCGCTCGGCATGCGCTGATGCAAGAACGATCTGTCGACGGAAAGCATTGGCTCATAGAGGATTTGGCTGGCAATGGCGATCGGAACTGCGACCACGGCCCTTCGCGCCCTCACTGTCGTGTCATCGGAGCGCACCGTGACGCCGTCGGCGTCCTGCTCGATTCGCCGAACCGGCTGCGACAGATGCAGCGATTCGCCGATCTCTTCGGCCACGCGCGTATAGATCGCCCCCATTCCACCGACCACCCGAGAATCCTGGGAGGCGTCCTTGGTGCCCAAGACGAATCCTGGGCCTCCGCCCGACGCCAGCTGATACAGCACGAACAACATGGAGACCTCCGATGCGGCGGAGGTGTAGCAGCCGGAAATCGCCGTTTCGAGAAGCGCATGTGCCGGCTTGGACAGCGTGTGGTTGGACAGCCACTTCGCCAAGGTGGTCTGATCCCATTTCTGCGCGTTCTTCGCTTCCCATGGCGCGTCCAGCGGGATCGTCTTGCACATCTGGCCGAGCTCCAGAAAGACGGCGCCGATGTTCGCCGTGGTCCACGGGCTCATCGACAACGGAACGGTGCCCTTGTAGCGGTACTGCTTGCCGTCGACGACCATCATCGCGTCCCCGTCGGTGTACTGCTTGTAGCTCGATACACCGAACTCCTTCATCAGCCCATAGATGTGGTCTTGGCCCGGACCGACCCACGCACCGCCGCGGTCGATCCACGCACCGTCGTCACGGCGCTCGGTAAACGTTCGCCCGCCAACCCGGTCTCGAGCCTCCAGCAGCGCCACCGATTGCCCTGCCTGCTTGAGCCGCAATGCCGCGGTCAATCCCGCAAAACCGGCCCCTACCACACAAACATCGACGTCAGTCATGCCTGAATGGTCCGCTCCGCATTCACAGCACCGGAGGCTTTTGGCAAATTTTTACGTCGCCGTCAGCAAATTAACCGACGATCCGTGCGATGGACCTCAGCGGGATCCGCATCCACGTCGGTCGATGCCGCGCCTCGTAGGCGACCTCGTACACCGCCTTGTCCAGTTCGTAGGCGGCCAGCAGGGTGCCGAAGTCACGCGGGTCAGCGCCCGACATCGTGGCGTAGCCCTCGCAGAACGACGCGCTGTTGCGGTCCACCCATTCGCGGGCACGGGCGGCCAGCTGCCGATCGCGGTCGTCGTGGTCGGCCTTTTCCATCAGTCGTTGGTAGGCGGCGTACTCGAACGAGCGCAGCACCCCTGCAACGTCGCGCGTCGGTGAATCCGGCCGCCTGCGTTGGTCGAGCGGCTGACCGGGCTCGCCCTCGAAGTCGATCAGCAGCCATCTCTCCGGGGTGCGCAACACCTGTCCCAGATGCAGGTCGCCGTGCACGCGCTGAACGGTGATCGTCTCCTCGGCCAGCTTGCGGTAGCGCTCCTCGATCAGCGGCACGTACTGCTCCAGATCGGGAACCGACGCGGCCGCTGCTGTCAGTCGCTCGAGCATGGTGTCGGTCGGGAACAGGGTGGTCGATGTGCCCAATTCGTCGGCGAGGGTGGCGTGCACCGACGCGACGGCCTCGCCGAGCCGATAGGACTCACCCGCGAAGTCCCCGCCCACCTCGTCGGCGTACAGGTCGCCCTCGGCGAACAGATCGCGCGTGCTGGCCGTGGCCATGTCCCAGCCCTCGGCGGAGTTCGACGCGAACGCGGTCACCATGCCGAGCGCACACGGTTCGCCATCCTCGCCGTCCCACGACGTCTCGTAGGAGCCCAGAAGCCGGGCCGCGTGCGGGTTGCCCGCGCGGGCCAGCACCCGGTTCAGCTCGATGTCCGGATTGATGCCGGGCGTGATGCGACGGAAGACCTTGAAGATGGCCTCTTCCTCGAAGACGACGCTGGTGTTGCTCTGCTCGGCGCCCGACACCCGCGGCGCGGAGTCCAGCGGGAGCGTGACGTCGGGCTCCTTGCTGAACCGCACGGTGGCTTCAGGGGGACCGACCGTCGCCGACGAATCAATCAGCGACAGAAGGTATTTGGCGGCGCCGGAGTCGTAGAGCCCCTCGTAGGCGGTGCGATCGCCGTCGGCCCCGATCGTCGCGACGTCCGCGTACTCCTCGATCGGCCCGCTATCCCACCGCACGATCACCTGATAGCGCTCCGAGGAGCCGTTCGAGTAGGAGACATCGAGCAGCACCAGATGGAGGTCATCGCCAAGCCCGACGACCCTGGCCGGCTCGATCGAGGTCAGTTCGCGACTGCGGCCCGCATACCAGCGCTGCTCGGGAAGCCACTGTGACCACGGCAGATTCGCTGGATGACTCATGGCGGCGTCTCCTCAGGCCCCCGCAGCTCGAACCAGTAGAACCCGTGACCGGGCAGGGTCAGCAGGTACGGCAGCTGGCCGATCGGGGGGAACTCAACGTGCCCGGTCATCTCGACTGGGGTGTAGCTGTTCCAGTGCTGCAGATTCAGCTCGATCGGCTGCGGGAACCGGGACAAGTTGTTCACGCACAACACGACGTCCTTAGGGGCGTCGCCGTCCAATTCCCGTACGTAGGTCAACACCGACGGGTTGGATCCGCCGAGCTCACGAAATGTCCCCGTCGCGAACGCCTCGTGGCGGCGCCGCACGGCAAGCATGGTTCGCGTCCAGTTCAACAGCGACGACGAGCTGTCGCGCTGCGCCTCCACGTTCACCGACTGGTAGCCGTAGATCGGGTCCTGGTTCGGCGGCAGGTACAGCTGGCCGGGGTTGGCCTTCGAGAAGCCGGCATTGCGGTCGGGCGTCCACTGCATCGGGGTGCGGACGCCGTCGCGATCGCCGAGCCAGATGATGTCGCCCATGCCGATCTCGTCGCCGTAGTAGAGCACCGGGGAGCCGGGCAGGGACAACAGCATCGCGGTGAACAATTCGATCTGGTTACGGTCGTTCTCCAGTAGCGGGGCCAGCCGACGACGAATGCCGACATTTGCCTTCATCCGCGGGTCCTTGGCGTACTCGGAGTACATGTAGTCACGCTCTTCGTCGGTGACCATCTCGAGCGTCAACTCGTCGTGGTTGCGCAGGAAGATTCCCCAGTGCGCCATTTCCGGTATCGGCGGCGTCTGCGCCAGGATTTCCGAAATCGGAAAACGGGATTCGCGCCGGACCGCCATGAAGATGCGCGGCATCAGCGGAAAATGGAACGCCATGTGGCATTCGTCGCCACCGGTGTCGGGGTCGCCGAAATACTCGACCACATCGGCAGGCCATTGGTTCGCCTCCGCCAGCAGCACCCTGCCGGGGAACTCGTCGTCGATCACCTTGCGACAGTGCTTCAAGAACGCGTGGGTCTCCGGCAGGTTCTCGCAGTTGGTGCCCTCCCGCTCGAACAGGTACGGCACGGCGTCCAGTCGGAAGCCGTCGATGCCGAGGTCGAGCCAGAACCGCAGCACATCGAGCATCGCATGCTGAACCGCAGGGTTGTCGTAGTTCAGGTCGGGTTGATGACTGAAGAACCGGTGCCAGTAGAACTGCCGGCGCACCGGGTCGTATGTCCAGTTGGACTCCTCGGTGTCGACGAAGATGATCCTGGCGTCGGAGTATTTCTGGCTGGTGTCGCTCCACACGTAGTAGTCGCCGTAAGGGCCGTCCGGGTTGCGACGCGACTCCTGAAACCACTCGTGCGAATCCGAGGTGTGGTTCATCACCAGGTCGGTGATGACCCTGATGCCGCGACGGTGGGCCGCGTCCAGCAGCGCGACGAAGTCGTCGACGGTGCCGAATTCCGGCAAAACCTTGTAGAAGTCGCGGATGTCATAGCCGCCGTCGCGTAGTGGCGAGTCGTAGAACGGCGGGAGCCAGAGACAGTCGACGCCAAGCCATTTCAGGTAGTCGAGCTTTTCGATCAGCCCGCGCAGATCGCCGGACCCGTCGGCGCTCCCGTCGTAGAACGCCCGTACCAGCACCTCGTAGAACACCGCGCGCTTGAACCACGTGCGATCTTCGGGAAGGACGGCGGCATGACCGAAGTCGTCGGCGGTAGGGTGTTCGACCACGCCGTCCTCGACGTGGCTGCCCTCTGTTGGGTCATGCTCGACTAATTCGTCGAGTCGACTCGTCGCATCCATCGACCTTCAAACCTACCCACCCGCGACGAAATTGAATCTGCTCAGCGTGTCGCGACGGCATGGAGCAAAGAAGTCGGCACCGATGGTGTAAAGGAACGGCTGAAACGTCGCCGAACCGGGATAGCGTTTGCGCGACCTTGTTCCCATGGTGGGCGGTCTGGTCTTCATTGAATCTTCGACGAATCGAGTGGCGGTGTCTGAGCCGAATGATGGCGAAGCTCCAGTAATCGTTGGTTTGTCCGATGCGGCAATGCATATGTATACCGCGGCGATCGAGCCTTCCCGATCCGAGTGATCCGGAGTTCCTAGACCGGGCCGGGGTGATCCTTTCCGGCCTACGCAAACTGCAGGACTCGCTGGCCGACGCCGCCAGCCGCAGCCGGGTGACCCCGTCGGTCATCGTCGCGTTGAGCGGCGTACGCAACCGCTTCGACGATCTGATGGCCACCGCGGCCAACGGTTCCGGTGCCACCCTCGGCCAGCGCCTCTACATCGCCCGTGGCCGGGCCAAGCTTTCCACCAACGAGGCGGCCAACGGCGAGGGACTGCGCAAGGACCTCATCGAGGCCGTCGAGGCCGAAGAGCCTGTGCTCGAGGACGAGGCGTCGAGGATCAAGGACCTTATCGCCGCTCTCGGCGGCTGACGGCGACGACAGCTTTCTCTCCGGTCGCGCTACGGCAGGCAGCGCGCAGCTCCCGCAGGCAGCACCAATACCGCGATGATCGGCGCCTGTAGCACCGGCGCACCGCCGAAGTCGGTGGGCTGATAGTCGCCACCACCGCCGACACCACCCGACGCATCGAGGACCGGCTCGGGCTCTGGCGCCCCGCCGCGAAATGCGGGCCCAGGCACTGGCTCCGGCTCGGGTGGGGCTGGCAGACAGGAGCCGATGGCTTGCCCGAGCCGCGAGATGATCTGGTTCGCGTTCCACCAGGTGCCGCCGTCGCGGCGGATCTCCCAGAGGTAGAACGGGAACGGGTGTTCGATGGCCGGGTTGAGCTTCTCGGCGGCGGGCTCGACGCTCACGACCGCGTTGGGGGGCGGCCACGACAGTGTTGTCGCTGTAGTCGCTGCCGTCGCCGCCGGTGTCTGGGACTGGCGCGCGGTCCGCATCGCCGCCGGGTTCGGTGCCTTCGGTGCCGACGTCGGTTCCATGTTGCTGAAAGCGCTGGGTCGGTGGTGACATGCCGGAGTTGGGTATTGTGCCGACGTGGCATCCCGCGACCATGGTGACCCGGGCGATGCCCCTACGGTCCCGCCGCCGTTGACCGACGTTGCCAACGCGACCCGCCCTTCGGCCGCCGAGGAAGCGCGCACGATCGCAGCCTCCACCAATAGCGGCACACTGGCGACGCTCACCGCGACCGGCGATCCGTGGGCCTCGCTGGTCGCCTACGGTCTGCTCGACGGCGCGCCGGTGCTGTGTGTGTCGAACCTGGCCGAGCACGGCCGCAACCTCGCCGGCGACCCGCGAGCCAGCATTGCGATCGTCGGCCCGGCCACCGACACGGATCCACTGGCGAACGGACGGGTGACGCTGGCCGGTGTCGTCGAGCGGCCTGCGGGCGACGAACTCGCCGCTGCAAGGGACGCCCACCTGGCCGCCGTCCCGGCGGCCAAGTATTACGTCGACTACACCGACTTCACGCTGTGGGTGTTGCGCATCCAGCGGGTGCGCTGGGTCGGCGGCTACGGCCGGATGGACTCGGCGACGGGCGAGGCGTACGCAACCGCGGAGCCCGACCCTGTCCAGCCTCGCACCGCAGGGGCGATCACGCATCTCAATGCCGACCACGCCGAGGCGCTGTGTGCGATGGCCAGAACGCTGGGCGGCTACCCGGACACCACCGCCGCAACATGCACGGGAGTGGACCGGTACGGGCTTGACGTGAAGGTCAGCACGCCGCGCGGGGTCGCCTACACCCGGGTCGGGTATGCGGCACCGATCGACTCCTACGACGATTTGCGCTCGGCCACAGTCGAATTGACGCGGCGCGCTACCATCAGCTCGTGACTAGCGCACGCGAGGAGCAAAAAGGCCAGAAGCGCTCAGAGGTGTGGCAAGCGGCGTTCGACCTGATCCGCACCCGCGGCCACGAACGTCGCGACGAGCCGTTCAAGCTGGCAAGCGGACAGCTCAGCCACGATTACATCGACGGCAAGTACGCCGTCGACACCGGGGAGCGGCTGGCGGTCGTCAGCCGCGCGGTCGCCGAGCTCGCGGCAGCCAGCGGGATCGAGTTCGACGCGGTCGGCGGGCTCACCATGGGTGCCGACCCCCTGTCTCACGGCGTCGCGATGGTGACCGGCAAGGCCTGGTTCTCGGTGCGCAAGGAGCAGAAGCAGCGAGGCCGTGAGCAATGGATCGAGGGTACCCGGCTTCAGCCGGGCACCCGGGTGCTGCTGGTCGACGATGTCATCAGCACCGGAGGCTCGACGGCGCTGGCGTTCGACCGGGTCGCAGCCGTCGGCGCGGTGGTCACCGGGGTGATCCCGATGGTCGACCGTGGCGACGTCGCCGCCGACCTATTCGCGCAGCGCAACGTGCCGTTCGTCGCGCTGGTCACATACCGGGACCTGGGAATCGAGCCGATCACGCAGCCGTGAGCGTCAACTCGTAAGTATTCGCTGCGCAAGCGTCAAGGCGCCGTCAAGAAGGCCCTCCTCTGAGGGAACCGGGCGCACCGTGGCGATATGACACTGCTCGACCATTTATCGTCCCTGCGTCAGGCTGCCACGCCCCGGATAGACCCGAGGCTCTGGCCGTTGACGTCCACCGTCGACGACCTGGGAAGGCTCTGCGTGGGTGACGTCGCGTTGACCGAGATAGCCGACGAGTTCCGCACCCCGACTTACGTTCTCGACGAAACCGACTTCCGCACCCGGTTGCAGCGCTACCGCACCGCCCTCCCCGGCGTCGAAGTCGTGTACGCGGCCAAGTCGCTTCTATGCACCGGCGTCGCGCGGTGGGCGACGGAAGCCGGCGCCGGGCTGGACGTCAGCTCGGCAGGCGAGATGGCGACCGCGTTGGTGGCCGGGGTCGATCCGGCACGCATCGTCATGCACGGCAACGCGAAGTCGGTCGACGAAGTGCGCGACGCCGCGGTGATAGGGGTCGGCCGCATCGTTGTCGACTCGCTGATGGACATCGCCTTCCTGAGCTGCGAGGCGCGCAGGCCACTGCGAGTACTGATCCGCGTCACCCCCGATGTCACGCTCGGCGACGGCCACGCAGCGGAAGCGGTGCAGCGGATTCTGGACCATCCGCTTTTGATTCTGGCGGGGCTGCACTGTCACATCGGCTCGCAGATCACCGACGCGACGCTGTTCGGCGAGGCGATCCGTTGGATGATCGCGACGATGGCCGACATCCGGACCAGTCACGGTGTCCTGCTTACAGAACTCAACATCGGCGGCGGCCACGGTGTGCCCTACGTCAGCGGCGATCCCGAGCTCGACCCGGCCGAGTTGTTCGACCTCATCGACGACGCGCTGGACTGGGCGTGCGCGGCCGAGCGATTCCCGCGGCCACGCATAGTCGTCGAGCCGGGCCGTGCCATCAGTGCGCGCGCCGGGGTCACGCTGTACAGGGTGATCGCGGTCAAGTCACAGGCGGCCGGCCGCACGTTCGTCTCCGTCGACGGCGGCATGTCCGACAACCCGCGCGTAAGTCTCTACGGTGCCAAATACACAGTCGCACTTGTCAACCGGCACTCGTCCGCGCCAACCCGAACGGTCACGGTGGCGGGGCGGCACTGCGAGGCCGGCGACGAGATCGCCCGTGACGTCGAACTGCCAGCCGACATCCACGCCGGTGACCTGTTGGCGGTGGCATGCACGGGCGCCTATCACCACAGCATGGCGTCGAACTACAACATGGTGTGCAGGCCGCCGCTCGTCGCGGTGCGTCGCGGCCGGACCCGCGAATTGGTGCGTCGTGAGACGCTGACCGATCTGCTCGCCCGCGACCGCGGATGGACTGCCTAACTTGAGCTTTCGACCACCAGCACGCCGGTCGGCTCTACGCCGACCGTCACCCGGTCGCCGGGTGAGAACGCCCGCGCCGCCGAGCTGGCCATCTGCGCGCCGACGACCGTTCCGTCCTGCAGTGTGCAGTACACCCGGGAGATCGGCCCGAGGAAGGCCACCGACGTCACCGAGGCGGTGCCCGACGGGTCGGCGGTGACGGTCACCGACTCCGGCCGCACCATCGCCAGGCCGCCGCCCGTGCTGATCGAGCCGGGCAGGGCAGGCACGGACGTGCCAAGCAGTTGGGCCTGCCCACCGGAAACCTCCGCGGGCACCTTGTTGTTGAGCCCGACGAACTCCGCGACGAACGGTGTCGCCGGGTTGGCGTAGAGCTCGGCGGGCGCGGCGAGCTGCTCGAGCTTGCCCTGGCTCATCACCCCCACCCGGTCGGCGACCGCGAGCGCCTCTTCCTGGTCGTGCGTGACAAACAGGGTCGTCGTGCCGACGTCGAGCTGCACGCGACGGATCTCATCGCGCAGCTGCACACGCACCTTGGCGTCCAGCGCCGACAACGGCTCATCGAGCAGCAGCACCCGCGGCTGGATCGCCAGCGCCCGGGCCAGGGCGACCCGCTGCTGCTGGCCACCGGACAGCTCGCTGGCGTACTTGTGCCGGTGGGCGGTCAGCCCGACGAGCTCGAGCATGTCGTCGGCGCGAGACAGGCGGTCGCCCTTGTCCTTTCCGCGCATCTTCAGTCCGAATGCGACGTTGTCGAGCACGGTCAGATGCGGGAAAAGGCTGTAGGCCTGAAACACCATGCCCATGTCGCGCTTGTTCGCCGGCACCTTGGTCAAGTCCTGCCCGCCGACCGAGACCGTGCCCGACGTGGCCTCGTCCAGGCCGGCCAGGATGCGCAGCGCCGTGGTCTTACCGCAGCCCGACGGGCCGAGGAGCGCGACGAGCTCACCCGGCTCGATGTGCAGTGTCAGCCCGTCGAGGGCCTTGACTATCCCTCGATCGCTCCTCGCGTGCGCGGTCCCGTAGACCCGGGTCAGGTCGTTGAGTTCGACGGAAATCCCGTTCGTCAAGTCGGAACTCCAGGTTGGGTAGCGGGGAGGGGGGCGGCCACTGCGGACGCGGGGAGCACAGGGGCCGCCGCGATGGCGCGGCGGCGGCCTCGTGTGACCAGTGCGAGCGCGAGCAGCAGCACGAAGCCGAACAGGAGCGTGGCCAGCGACGCGGCCACCGATGTCGGGCCGTCGGCCTTGCCGATCAGCACGATCTGAACCTGCAGCGTCTGGTAACCGGACAACGACGCGATCGTGAACTCCCCCAACACGACGGCGATCGAGATGAATGCGGCCGACAGGATGCCGGACCAGATGTTGGGCACCACCACGCGGCCGATCGTGGTGAGCCAGCCTGCGCCGAGTGAGCGCGCCGCTTCCGACAGCGTTTTCAGGTCGATCGCCGACAGCGCCGCGTCGAGTGCGCGGTACGCGAACGGCAGCACCAGCACCACGTATACGAACGTCAGCGTCAGCGCCGACTCGCCAAGGAAGTACGTCACCCACAGGTAGACGTTGCGCAGACCGACCACGATGACCAACGCGGGGATCGTCAGCGGAAGCAGGCAGAGGAACTCGACGATGCCCTTGGCCCAGGGGGTCCGGAGCCTGACCCAGATCATGGTCGGCACCAGGATCACCAGCATCAACACGACGGTGAAGACCGCGAGCAGCAGCGAGATGACGATGGCCTGATACAGCGCGTCGTCCTGGACGAGGTTCTTCCAGGCCTGCAATGTGCGGCCGCCCGCGATGAGGTTACGGGTCGAGAAGTCGGCCATCGCGTAGAGCGGGAACAGGAAGAACAACCCGAACAGCACCCACAGAAATCCGCGAAACAGCTTGCTTCCCAAAGACGTTCGCCTCATCGCAGCCACTTCGCGGTGCGCCGCACCAACACGTTGTAGGCGGTCATCACCACCGCGACGACGACGATCATCTCCAGCGCCAGCGCGTAGGCGAATCCGGACTGACCCAGCACGACCTCGCTTGTCAGCGCGGCACGGATCAGCAGCGGCAAGATCGGGCTGCCCTGGCTCACAAGTGCTGCCGCGGTGGCGTAGGCGGCGAAGGCGTTGGCGAACAACAACAACGCCGAGCCGAGGAACGCCGGCGTCAGCAGTGGCGCGGCAACCTCACGAAAGTACTGCCACCGCGATGCGCCGAGGCTCACCGCGGCTTCGCGCCACTGCTCGCGCAACCCTTCCAGCGCGGGCACGAACACGATCACCATCAGCGGGATCTGGAAGTAGGTGTACACGATGATCAAACCGGTAAGGCTGTACAACCAGCCGGAGCCCGCGAGGTTCCAACCGAAGTGCTGCTGCACCCAGACCGTCAGAACCCCGTTCAGTCCGATCGTCGCAAGGAACGCGAAAGCCAATGCCACGCCGCCGAATTGGGCGAGGACGCTGAACAGTGAGATGACGGCTCTGCGCACCACCGAGGTTGGTGGGCTGCTGACGATAAGCCAGGCCAGCACTGCGCCGAGCACCGCTCCGAGAATCGCCGTGCTGGCCGATAGCAGCACGCTCTTCCACAACGCCGCCAGCGCCGTCCCGGAGAACAATGCCGCTGTCTTCTCGAGTGAGAAGACCCCGTCGGCGAAGAAGGCGCTGACGATCACCGTAACGGTCGGGATTATCAGGAAAACGGTGACCAGCGTGAGGAACGGCAACAGCGGCAGCACATCTCGCAGCCGTCGGGCGACGCCGGACACGTCAGCCGACGGCCTTGGCCCAGTTGTCGGCCAGATACTTGGTGGCCTTGTCGGTCTGGTCGGGAGAGGGCACCGTGACCGGGCCGTCGATGACCGGGATCTTGTTGACCGCGGTCTTGTCGATGGTGCCCGACTGCAGCATCTGGTCGGCCCGCACGGGCCGAACCCCACCTGCGGCGAAGAGGTTTTGGCCTTCGTCGCCGTAGAGGAACTCCTGCCACAGGCGGGCGGCCGCGGGATGCGGCGCGTTCTTGTTGATCGCCTGGTAGTAGTAACCGGCGACCACAGCGTTCGGCGGCACGAAGACCTGCCAGCTCGGCAGCTTCGCGATTTCGTTGCCGTTCAGGTAATTCCAGTCGATGACGACCGGCGTCTGCCCGGACTCGATGGTCGCGGGCGTCGGATCGACGGGCAGGAAGTTGCCCGCGGCCTTGAGCTTGCGGAAGAACTCGACGCCCGGCGCGATGTCATCGACCGAGCCGCCCTGCGACAGCGCCACCATCAGCACGCCGGAGAACGCCGCGCCTGCCTGCGTCGGATCGCCGTTGAGCGACACCTTGCCGTTGTATTCGGGCTTGAGGAGGTCGTTGACGTCGGCCACCGGCGGCACCTTGGCGGAATCGAATCCGATGGACATGTAGCCCCCGTAGTCGTTGACCCAGGTGCCGTCGGAATTCTTGTACGCCTGAGGAATGTCGTCGAACGTCGCGACCTTGTACGGCGCGAATATCCCCGTGTTGGCCAGGGCAACCGACTGGCCCAGGTCGAAGACGTCGGGCGCGCTGCTCTTGCCCTTCTGCTGGGTCGCCGCGTTGATCTCGTCCTGGCTCGCCGCGTCGGGCTGCGCGGAATTGACCTTGATGCCGTACTTGTCGCCGAACGCCTTGATGATCGCGCCGTAGTTGGCCCAGTCCGGCGGCAGGGCGATCACGTTCAGCTGGCCTTCCTTCTTGGCCGCATCGACGAGTGCGTCCATCCCGCCGAAGTCCTCGGCGGACGTCGCCTCGCTGGCGTTCACGCCCGACTGCGTCTGTTCGCCGTCGCTGTTCTTCTCCGGTGGGGCGCAGGCCGCAAGGCCGGCGACGAGAAAGACAACGGCGATGCCGGCGAGGGGTGACTTCTTCATGGGCGAACCTTCCGATGGGCAGGCAGACCAGTGGTGGCGCTGTGATGACGGCACCGGGGCGTCACGGTGAATGGATTACCGCAGCGTCCGAACCCTATCGTGACCAGGCGTGCTCGGCAGCGGGTTCCCAAGAGTCCGCCTTTGTCGGCGATGAACGAGCATTTGCGCTGGTCGGGGCGTTAACATCAGATGGTGGCTGACAAGGGGGCCTCCGGTGACTTGGACTACCCGTCGGAAGAATCCGACGGGAGCGATGGCGTCGATGTCTTCGACGACGAAAACGGTTTCGCGCCCGAGACCGACTTCGACTATCTGCTGGCCGAAGAGGCGCCGCAGGGGCACGAAGGGTTCGATGCGTTCGACGAGAACACGTGGGACGAGGTCTTCACTCCTGCGCCGGAAACGCCCTGGTATGGGTCACGGCAGGCGCTGGCCCTGCTGATCGTCACCGGCACCGCGCTGGCGGCGATCGTCATTTCGGTGGTCCTGCTGGTTTTCCGGCAGCCCGCGACCGGCGACAAACCGAGGCCTGCACCGACCACGACACCGGTCACCACGCCACTGGCGACGGCGACGGCGACGGCGACAGCGAGAGCCCGCCGCCATCGCTTCCACCGCCGCCACCACCACCGCAGCCGCGACCGGAGCCCTCGACGATGGAGAGGGCACCCGCGGTCGTGACGGCCGACAGTGCGGCCGCGGCCGACGAAGGAACCTGAGATCGGTGTGACCCGCACGCCGGCGACGAGGATGCCGATCAGCGTGGCACCACAGCCACACCGACCCAGGGGTTAACCGCTCCGGCTAGCGGTGATGCCCGCCGTGGTGAAACAGCAGGACGTTTCCATAGAACGGGTAATTGAACGGGTATTGCACGTCGTGGTCGGTGTTGATCTGCACGTTGCCGGGTGACTGGCACTGGGTGGTCTCCGAGCCGACGTAGGCGCAGGTCTGCCCCGTTGGCGCAGCGGCAGCCGTCGGCGCCGCCGCGATGGCGGCCGTCGCGGCTGCGGCCACGACGAATGTCGGTATGTGACGCAGCTTCATCTGAATCCCTATCGTAGTCCTGAATCGAAACTGAACGTTCAGTATCAACGACAGGCCGGCGGTAATCATGCCGCTACCAGCGGTGATGTCAGTCACTAATGGCGAGACCGCGGACGGCTACGTCCATTAGCGCGTCTGCAGCGGCCTCGGTCAGCGGCGCGTGGCCCATGACGAGGCGATACAGCGCAGGCCCGATCACGAGGTCGATCGCGGCTTCGGGGTCGACGTCATCGCGCATCTCGCCCCGCGCGACGCCCCGATCCCAAATCCTCCGAAACAATGCACGTCGCGAGTCCACGAGATTCGTGCGGAGTTCCTGCTGGACCAACGGGTCGCTCTGGGCCTCGCCGACGAGCTGTGCGAAGACCCGTCCACTCGGCCCGGTGTAGAAGTGCATGAGCCCGCGCAGCACTGCGGAGAAATCGTCACGCGCCGAACCGGTATCCGGGTCTGCCGATTCGGCCATCATCTCGGACAGGAACGCGTCGATGGCCACCGCATATTTGTTGGGCCACCACTTGTAGATCGTCGCCTTGCTCGCGCCGCTGCGACTCGCGATCTCCTCGGTGGTCATCGCCCGCAAGCCGACCTCGTGCAACAGCTCGGAGGTGGCGCGCAACACCGCGGCGCGGGACTCCTCGCTGCGCGGGCGGCCGGGTCGGGCGCGGGTCGGCACTTCGGCTGCGCGGCTACCCGCCATTCGTCGGCTCTCCACCGATAATGAACGTCGCGTTCACAATCCTTACTATTGACTATTTCGACGGTATCGCAACTCAAGAGGGGAAACATGGCCGAGTTCGACGCGAGGGAGAGGTTCGCCTCCTCGCAGGTTGCGCAGCTCGCAACGGTGGGTGCCGACGGGGTCCCGCACATAGTCCCGGTCGTCTTCGCGGTCAGCCATGACGTCGTCTACACCGCGATCGACGCCAAACGGAAGTCAACGCAACGGCTACGCAGGATGGCCAACATCGAAGCCAATCCCACGGTCAGCCTGATCGTCCACCACTACGACGACGACTGGTCGCAGCTGTGGTGGGTACGCGCGGACGGCGTCGCCCAGATCCACTACAGCGGCGAGGAGATGGCCACCGGCTACTTCGAACTGCGCAGGAAATACGTTCAGTACCAACGCATTGCGTTGGACGGTCCCGTCATCGCAGTCACCGTGCGGCGGTGGTCCGGCTGGCAGGCCTGAGGCTCTCGGTGCTCTTCTCAAGGAACCTGAGCAGTTCAACCGGGAACGGAAGGACCAGCGTCGAGTTCTTTTCCGCGGCGACCTCAACGACGGTTTCGAGGAGCCGTAGTTCCAGCGACGTCGGGCTCTTGGCCATCACAGCCGCCGCTTGAGCCAGCTTCTCCGATGCCTGCAGTTCGCCATCTGCGGTGATGACCCGAGCCCGGCGTTCCCGCTCGGCCTCCGCCTGGCGCGCGATCGAGCGCTTCATCGAGTCCGGCAGCACGACGTCCTTGATCTCAACACGGTCGATGTGGATCCCCCAGCCCAGCGCCGGGCTGTCGATCATCAACTCCAGTCCCTGATTGAGCCCTTCCCGGTTGGACAGCAGGTCGTCTAGATTGCTCTTGCCGATGATCGACCGCAGCGATGTCTGGGCTACCTGCCCGATGGCCGACCGGTAGTCCTGCACGTCGACGGCCGCGCGCACCGGGTCGGCGACCTTGAAATAGATCACTGCGTCCACGCGGACGGTGACGTTGTCCCGCGTGATGCCATCCTGTGCGGGCACCGGCATCGTGATGATCTGCATGTTCACCTTGTCGAGCCGGTCGGCGATCGGCATCAGAAACGTCAGGCCCGGTTCGCGAACGTGGGATTGCACCCGCCCGAATCGGTAGACGACGCCGCGCTCGTATTGCTTGACGACGCGGACATTCGTCCCGAGCAGCCAGAGCGAGCAGGCGCCGATGATTGCGGCCGCAGCCGACGCGAATGTGATGGTCATTTCGTCCTCGATTCCGCCCGGGTGTAGCACGGCCGGCCTTACGGCCCGACGGGCCCGAGTCCATAAATTCGATTGTGGCACCGCATTTGACAGGTCTCAATCACCGCAGATCGGCAGTAATGCATCCGGCCCTGGCGGCGATAGAAGTCGTGACATGACACAGGTGCTGGGGCTGTCGGTTGGTGCCACCAACGTCGCCGCCGTCGCGGGATGCGCGGCCGTGACGCGGCAGTCTGTGCTGACCCTGTACCGGCACCGGCCACCGGAGATCGGCGTGCCGTCGGAGAATCCACGTCTTGACGAGCGTGGGCTCGTCGTTACCGGGTTCGTCGACCGGGCAGGCGACCCGGTGGGCGTCATGGCCGCCGACGGCTCGTTCCATCGCGGCGAAGTGCTGATCGCCGACGCGTTGCGTGCGCTGACCCACACCGTGGCGGGCGGGCGGGAGCCGACGCAGCCGCCCGGCGTCACGGTTCCCGCACACTGGCGCGAGGTGGCGGTCGACGCCGTGCGCCGCGAGTTGACGAGACTGCCCGAATGGGCGGCGGGTCCCAAACAGCTGACGCTGCTCCCGGACGCCGCTGCGGCTCTCACCGCATTGCAGGCCGGACCCGGTCTGCCGGCCAGAGGTGTCGTCGCGCTCTGCGACTTCGGTGGCACCGGAACCAGCATCACCCTGGCCGACGCTGCGGACGGCTACCGGCCGATCGGCGCGACATTGCGCCACACCGACTTTTCCGGCGAGCTCATCGACCGGTCACTGCTGGCGCACGTGATCGCCGATCTGTCCGTCGCCGGTAGCGCTGATGTGACGGGAACGGCGGCGATCGGATCCCTGCACCGCCTCCGGGCGGAATGCCGCGGGGCCAAGGAACGCCTGTCGCGCGGCGCAGTCACGACGCTGTTCGCCGATTTCCCCGGGTTCCGCGGTGACGTCCGACTGACCCGTGCCGAGCTCGACGACGAGATCCGCAGGCCGCTTGTGGCCTTCATCGAGGTGCTGCGGGAACTCTTGTTCCGCAACCGAATCCATGTCGCCGATCTGACGGCGGTCGCCTCGGTGGGCGGGGGCGCCAACATCCCCGCGGTGACCACGGCGCTGTCCGAGCGGCTTCGGGTCCCGGTGATCACGACCCCGCACCCGGAACTGACCGCCGCGCGCGGCGCCGCTATACGAGCGGAGCGCAGGCGAGAGTACGAGAGCCTCACGCTCGTCGCCTCTGCGGCGCCCTCGGGCACGGGCACCCTGCGCGCATTGGCGTGGTCGGAGGTCGACGATGTTCCCGACATTCCCGGGGTCGCAACCCGATTCGACGCGCCAAGGGGCGTGAGCGCAGCCCGCCCGCGAGTTCGCTTCATACCCGAAGAACCCTCGCGCACCCGGACGACCAGCGGCCAGCAGTGGTATCGCCCACTGCTCGTCACCGCAGGCGCCTTCGCCGCCATGGTGCTCGTCGGCACCGGCGCGATCTTGGCGATTCGCAATGACGCCACCGCGATGACGGGAACGACCACGACGACGACCGTGCGGCCCGACCCGATCCCTGCGACAGCGGCGCCGCCCGCGGAGCCTCCCGCCGAAGAGGCACCGAGCGATCCGTCCTTCATCAAGGCACCGGGGCCGGTGACCCGCGTGCTGGTGGCGACCCCACCGCCGGTCACCATGGCAGCACCTGCTCCCGCGGCGGCCGCACCGCCGCCCGTCGCCCCACTACCGGCGCCCACACAGCCGCCGCCGGCAGCGACCCCCAGCCCGACCCCGCCGACCACAACCACTTCGTCGCCGCCGAGCACACCACCGCCGAGCATCACCGCCGCCGTCATCGTCGGAATCGCCCAGCAGTTCGGTGCCCTCGACGCCGCCGTCGAGCTCAGCCCGAGCTACGCCGCCGTCCCGCGAGGATCCGCCGCCGTCGAAGGAGACACCGCCCGACGGCGAGCCTGACGCGTCCAGGCCGCACTCACACACCAACGTCGCCTGAAATATTCCCGGTTTCGGACAGCAATTCTTTTGCTGCTGATGGCCGGTCCCTGGGCCGGGGGCGTTGCAGCACGGGGGCTCGTGGGCACGTTGGCACACCCATACATCAATTGGTGCTAATCGGCGATCAATTACTGCCACTGGAATTAAACCGCTGACCTCTTGGTTTACCAAATCAGACCGGTCTAGAGCAGTACCGCAGTACCAAATGGTTCAGGCCGTCTCATCGCTCGGACCGCCACAACAGAAGAAGAGAAGGCACCAAAGATGAAGAAGTTCGGATTAGCCACCATCGCCGCCAGCGGACTGGCCGCGGCGATCCTGGGACTCGCGGCACCGGCCGCTGCGGCACCCGCCGGTCCAGGCAACGCCCAGCAGACCATCAACGACCTACAGGCCCACGGTTACAACGTGATCGTGAAGCGGGTCGGCGCCACCCCGCTCGAGAACGCCACTGTGGTGGCCGTGCGGCCGGGACAGACCTACTCCCGCACGGACTCCGGCAACCCAGGCGATGACCTCGCCGCCACTGTCACCAGCAAGACGGTGTACGTAGACGTCAAGTAACCCCACCCAACGGAGCAAGGGGCACCCAGACGGGTGTCCCTTCGTCGTGCGTAATCTCCTACGCCGTGACCGAATACTGGATGCCGATCGTCCCGCGTTATGCCGAGGTCGATCAGCAGGCCGTGGTGTTCAACGCTCACTACCTCACCTGGTTCGACGAGGCGGTGACCGGATTCTTCGATCATCTCGGTACGAGCTATCCGGATCTGATGGCCTCCGGTCTCGATATGCAGTTGGTGCACACCGAGATTGACTATGCGGCACCGGTTCGTTGGCGCGACACGGTCCGCGTCGCCGTCGTGTGCGAAAAGGTCGGGACGACGAGTTTCGCAATCGGTTTCTCGGTTCTTCGCAGGCGGGAGGACTCCGAGGAGGTCGTCGCGTGCGCGGCCGCAACATCTATGTTGTCGTCTCCACCGACGACTGGCTCAAGAAGCCGGTGCCCGACGCGCTCCGCGAGGCGCTGTCGTAGCCGTCTCGATTACCCGGCAGGTAGTAGTCGCGGCGACCGTGCGGGGCTAACGTCGGCTTTCGTGACTCCCAAGACGAGCGCGAGCGGTGCGTTGTTGCGGCAATGGCGGCAGCGCCGACGACGCAGCCAGCTCGACCTCGCGCTGGACACCGGCATCTCCGCGCGCCACCTCAGCTTCGTCGAGACCGGCCGCTCCCGTCCGAGCCGCGGCCTGGTGCTCGCGCTGGCCGAACAGCTCGATGTGCCACTGCGCGAACGCAATGCGCTGATGCTCGCGGCAGGCTACGCGCCGACCTACGCCGAATCCGATCTGGGCAGTGCGGAAACCCAGCAGGCCCGCGAGGCACTCGAGCGACTGCTCGCCGGCCACGAGCCGTATCCGGCTGTGGTGCTTGACCGTTGGGGCGATGTCGTGCTCACCAACCGAGCCGTCGGCCCGCTGCTCGAAGGTGTCGATGCCCGGCTCTTGCAACCGCCGATCAACGTCTACCGGCTCAGCCTGCACCCGGACGGGATGGCTTCACGAATCCGCAATCGCGCCGAATGGACCGCCCATCTCGGGCATCGGCTGGCTCGGCTGGCCCGGCTCACAGGCGATTCGCGGTTGGCCGAGCTGGTCGACGAGATACGCACCTACCCGGGTGTCGCCGAGACGCTCGACGATTACCACGAACCGGCCACCGCGGAGCTGCTGTTGACACTGCAGCTGGCTCACCCCGCGGGGGATCTACGCCTGCACAGCACCGCGACAAGCTTCGGCAGCCCGCACGATGTCACGCTCTCCGAGCTGACCGTCGAGTCGTTCTTTCCCGCCGACGACGCGACTCGCCAGCGGCTGCAAGGGTTTTCTACGCCTGAACGGTGACCGGGTCGCCGACCCGGACGGTGTTGAAGTACCAATCGGCATTGTCCGGGCTCAGGTTGATGCAGCCGTGGCTCACGTTGGCGTAGCCCTGCGAGCCCACCGACCAGGGCGCGCTGTGCACGTAGACGCCGCCCGACGTGATGCGGACCGCGTCGGCCACGGTGAGCCTGTAGCCCTCGGGGTCAGACAGCGGGATGCCGATGGTGCGCGAGTCCATCACCACGCTTTTCTCCTTCGCCAAGGCGGTGAACGAGCCAACCGGAGTGGGGTGCTTGGGCTTCCCCATCGATGCGGGCATCGTCCGCGCCACCACGTCGTCGATGCTGACGGTGAAAGTGTGCGCGTCGATGTCGGCGACTCCAACCACCTTGGAGCCCGTTTCGAAGTCTGTCTTGAAGCCGCCTGCCGTCACCGAGATCGGGGAATGGGCAGGCCAGAAACCGTCTGGAACCCATTGCAGCTCTTGGCTGCTCAGCCAGGTGAACTTTCCCCTCGGCATGTCGTTCGACGTAATGGTGACGGACTGCTCGGCGCGGGCGCGGTTGATGACCGGCTCGGCGAAGGTCACCTCGATCGGTGCCGCCACGCCGACTACCTCGCCGGTGGCCGGCGAGATGGCGATGACGGTGAGGTCTGGGCTCGGGCCGGGCACTGCTGCCATGCCTGCGGGGGCCGACCCAACCAATGCGACGGCCGCAACCCCCACCACGACGAGTGTGTATCGAACCAATCTGCGCAACTTCCATCCCTTCGGCGTATCCCGACCAGCAAAGTCCATTCTAGTGAAGGCACCTGTGAGCGCCCGACGACAAGCCGTTGGTGCATGTCGCGAGGGGTTGTGCTAGGTGGGGATTAGCGGAATTGTGGGTTAACTACGCCCGCGGGCCCAACGGAGCGACCCGGGGCTGAAGGGAACGTCATGGCTGACAAGGCGAATACTTCCCAGGGCGCCGGAGCCGCCCCGACCGCGGACAGTCCGGCCGCCATCCGAAATGTGGTGCTCATCGGCCCATCGGGTGGCGGCAAGACCACGCTCGTTGAGGCACTGTTGACCGCGACCGGCGTTCTCTCCAGACCCGGTTCAGTCGTGGACGGGACGACGGTGTGCGACTCCGACGACGCAGAGATATCCCAGCAGCGTTCGGTTGGGCTCGCGCTGGCGCCGCTCTCGCACAACGGCGTCAAGGTGAACCTGATCGACACCCCCGGTTACGTCGACTTCGTCGGTGAGCTCCGGGCCGGGCTGAGGGCCGCCGATTGCGCACTGTTCGTGATCGCGGCCAACGAAGGTGTCGACGAACTGACCAAGTCCCTCTGGCTGGAATGCCAGCAGGTCGGTATGCCGCGAGCCGTGGTGATCACCAAGCTCGACCACGCAAGGGCGAACTACGACAGCGCGCTCGTCGCGGCTCAGAGCACATTCGGCGACAAGGTGCTGCCGCTGTATCTGCCCGCGAACTCGCCGTGCACGGGCCTGATCGGGTTGCTGTCGCAGACGCATTACGAGTACTCCGGCGGCAAGCGCAGCACGAAGGATCCCGACTCCTCCTACGCCGACCGGCTCTCCGAACAGCGCGGCACGCTGATCGAGGGAATCATCGAGGAGTCCGAGGACGAGACGCTGATGGAGCGCTACCTCGGCGGCGAGGACATCGACGACAAGGTACTGATCGAGGATCTGGAGAAGGCGGTTGCCCGCGGCTCCTTCTTCCCGGTGATCCCGGTGTGCAGCAGCACCGGTGTCGGGACTCTGGAGCTGCTGGAGATCGCGACCAGCGGGTTCCCGTCTCCGCTCGAGCATTCGCTGCCCGACGTGTTCACCCCACAGGGCAAGGACCGCGACAACCTCACCTGCGACCCCAACGGGCCGCTGCTGGCCGAAGTGGTCAAGACGACGTCGGACCCGTACGTCGGCAGGGTCAGCCTGGTCCGGGTTTTCTCCGGGACCATCAGGCCCGACGCGACCGTGCACGTGTCGGGCCATTTTTCATCCTTCTACGGAAACGGCAACGGGTCGGTCAACATTCACGAGGATCACGACGAGGACGAGCGGATCGGCACACTGTCGTTCCCGCTCGGAAAGCAGCAGCGCCCCGCGGGCACCGTGGTGGCGGGCGACATCTGCGCGATCGGCAGACTGTCGCGCGCCGAAACCGGTGACACCCTTTCGGACAAATCCGATCCGCTGGTGCTCAAGCCGTGGTCGATGCCGGAGCCGCTGCTGCCGATCGCCGTGCAGCCCCGCGCCAAGACCGACGACGACAAGCTGTCTGTGGGCCTGCAGCGGCTGGGGGCCGAAGATCCGACGCTTCGGATCGAACAGAACCCGGAGACCCACCAAATCGTGTTGTGGTGCATGGGCGAGGCCCACGCCGGTGTCGTGCTGGACGGGTTGGCCAATCGATTCGGGGTCAGCGTGGACAAGGTCGATCTGCGGGTGCCACTGCGAGAAACCTTCGGCGGTTCCGCCAAGGGACACGGCCGACATGTCAAGCAATCCGGCGGACACGGCCAGTTCGCCGTCTGCGACGTCGAGGTCGACCCGCTTCCCGAGGGCGCGGGCTTCGAGTTCGTCGACAAGGTCGTCGGCGGCTCGGTCCCGCGGCAGTTCATCCCCAGCGTGGAGAAGGGGGTCCGGGCGCAGATGGAGAAGGGGGTCGGCGCCGGCTACCCGGTCGTGGACATCCGCGTCACGCTGTTCGACGGTAAGGCGCACAGCGTGGACTCGTCGGACTTCGCATTCCAGATGGCCGGTGGGCTGGCGCTGCGCGAGGCGGCCGCCGCGACGAAAGTGTCCCTGCTCGAGCCGGTCGACGAGGTCTCGGTACTGGTGCCCGACGATCTCGTCGGTGCGGTGATGGGCGACCTGTCCAGCCGCCGAGCCAGGGTGCTCGGTACCGAGAACGTCGGTGGGGACCGCACCCAGGTGAAAGCCGAAGTGCCCCAAGTGGAGCTGACTCGCTATGCCATCGACCTGCGGTCCCTTTCGCACGGCGCGGGCTCGTTCACCCGCACCTTCGTCCGCTACGAGCCCATGCCTGAGTCGGCGGCAGCACGGGTGAAGGCCGGCGCCTGATCTGCTTCTCGCGTGCGCGGTGCCTAAGGCGTTGTCAGCGCGGCCACCGCGGTCGCGAACATGGTGTTCTTGATCGCCCCGAGCGTGCCCGGATCCTTCGCGCCCAACGGCGCGAGCATGTTGATGGCGGCGCCGACGACGGCGTCCTCTTCTGCCGTCGCGTCGACGATGCCGATCGCGGCGGCATCAGGGCCCGCCGAACCGGCTGCCGGTGGTCATGGCTGACACCGCGGCCTGCGGGGTCAGCTTGGCCTGGATCAGTGCCGCCATGCCCGGCGTGAACGGGATGCGGATGTCGACTTCGGGGAAGCAGAAGTAGCCGCGGTCGGCCCGCATCACGCGAAAGTCGTGTGCCAGCGCGAGCATTGCGGCCGCGCCGAAACTGTGGCCGACGAGCGCGGCCGCGGTGGGCATCGGCAGCGTCAGCACGCGCGCCAACAACGCCTGTACCCGCCCGACATACCACTGGGTCTGGTCGCCGTGGGCGCCCAGCCAGTCGAGGTCCAGACCATTGGAATAGAACTTGCCGGTCGCCGTGGTGACCAAGCCGGCCGCCCCGTTTCGCACCGCATCGTCGAGATGCGCATCGAACTGGTCGAGAAACTCTGGCGAGAAACGGTTTTCGTCGTCGCCGAGGTTGAGCACGACGATCTGATCCCAATAGTCGGCGGTGATCGGCATTGAGTAACTCATTCCGGTAGCGCGAGCAGACGCCGCGTCAGGTGCAGAAGCTGTGCTCGCAGTGAGTCGTCGTCGACGTCGGCGACGAGCGGGTGCATGACAGCGGTGCCGATGGCTCCCGACAGCATCGCCGCGGGCACCCGCGCCTCGTCGCCGGCATCGCCGAGAAGCACCCCGTAGAGACGGGTGAGGAACTGCTGGAACGGTTGGTGGTCGGCGAGCAGCCGGATGATGACCGGGTCGAATTGAAGCGTGGCGGCCGCGCGGCGTCGCTCGACGGCCATGTCGATCACGCGGCTGAGAAGCACTTCACGGGCCCGCGGCCGGGACTGTTCGGCCTCGGCAGCCTCCAGCGCTTCGTCCAGCCTGCCGAGTTCTCGCTCGGTCAGCGCGATGACGATCTCTTCCTTGGTCTTGAACTGGTGATAGACGGCGGCCTTGGTGACCCCGACTTCGTCCGCGATCATCTGCAGCGAGGTGCCGCCGACGCCGTGGTCGGCGATCAACGTGAGCGCAGCGTCCAGGACGCGGTGCTGCGCCGCGCTGCGGTGCACCGCCGAGAACCGGTTGGCTGCTGTGCGCTCTGCGGAGACCACATCATGAGGGTAGCCGGTCGGCTAGACGTGCCCGCTGCCACGGCCAGGTCATCAGCGCCCACACCACCAGCACGAGCACGGTGGCAATCACCACGTAGACCGGCCACGGACCCATCACGTCCAGAAGCGACGGGGTCTCCGGCTTCCTGTTGAGGAAGCCGTAGTTGGTACCGGCAATGCTGTTGAACGACAACGTGATCACCGCCCACATTGCGGTGACGCCGACGGCGATCCGGTAGCTGCGCCATGTCGGCCGGTGACCGCGGCCCCATGTCAGGTAGATGGCGGCCCACACGACGAGAAGGTGGATCGCCCAGAAGGCGAGGAACCGGTAATCGGGAAAGTCCGGAGCCCTCAGCACCGGTGAGATCAATGCCTGCACACTCAGCACAAGACCCCAGTAGTAGGTGAGTGCGAATGCCCAATGTCGTTGCGACCATAACGCATACGCTCCTGCAACGGTGGCCAGATCGGTCAGCTGTAGCGGCACCGACGACTTGAGCGACGGCGGGATGAACGAGTAGATCAACACGGCCGCGTAGATCGCGGCGGTAAGCGCACCGAGCGCCCTGCCGAGTAGGCGGGCCCGGGGGTCGGTTTGCCTGCGCCCGATCCAGACCAGCAGCACCGCACCGATCACGAACACGACGAGGACGGCCCAGTGCGAGGGGCCGTACGGCGTGAACTGCCGTTGGGCAGCGATCAGGTCTATGTGGCCGACGGTACCGCTGTCCCGCTGGCAACCGCCGGTAGCGGCCGTGCGGCGGACTCCCGCAGCGTCAGCACGGTGACGAGCGAGACCACCGCCGCGGCAATGACATAGAACGCGGGCGCCAGGTTGTTGCCGGTGCTGCCCGTGAGCCACGCGACGACGTATGGCGTCGTCCCGCCGAACGCCGCGACGCATAGGTTGTAGCCGATGGAGAACCCGCTGTAGCGCACCCGGGTGGTGAACAGCTCGACGCCTGCGGAGATCGCCACCGAGATGTAGACCGACTCGATCGCCGCCAGCGCCGCGTGCGCGGCGATCGCCGCGCCGAGCGAACTCGTGTTCAGCATCAGGAAGAGCGGATACGCCAGTACCGCGAACGCCAGCGTGCCCGCGATCAGCAGCGGCTTGCGTCCGATCCGGTCGGAGAGCGATGCCAGCGGGAGGATCAACACCAGCGCGACCAGGCACGCCACCGTCATCGAGACGAACGCACTGGTCTTGGAGAAGTGCAGGCTCTTGATGAAGTAGGTCGGCAGGTAGGTGAAGACGACGTAGTAGCCGACGTTGAAGATGATCATCACGCCGATCACCTGAAGGATCGGGCGCCACGCCGTCTGTGCCGCCTCGCGCAGCGGTGACGCCGCCACCTCGTCCGACTCGGCCAGCACCGCGAACGCCGGCGTGTCGGTCAACCGCAACCGGATGTACAGGCCGACAAGGCCGAGCGGCCCCGCGAACAGAAACGGGATGCGCCAGCCGTAGGAGTCCATGGCCGCGTCGCCGAGAGCCGCCTGCAGAAGGGTGACGGTCAACGAGCCGAGCAGGAATCCGACGACGCCGGACCACGCGATGAACGTGACGACGACACCGCGTCGCCGGTCCGGCGCGAACTCGGCGAGGTAGCAGGCGCCGCCACCGTACTCGCCGCCGGCCGAAAAGCCTTGCAGGCAACGGAGAAACAGCAGGAGGAGGGGAGCAGCGACGCCGATCGCGTCATATGTCGGCAACAGTCCCATCGCCAGCGTCGAACCGGCCATCAGCAGGATGACGACCGCGAGCACCCGCTGTCTGCCGATCCGGTCGCCGAGTGGTCCGAAGACGAGTCCGCCCAGCGGGCGCATCACGAACGCGGCAGCGAAGATCGCGAAGGTGTTCAGCAGCGCCGCCGCCTCGTTTCCGGCCGGGAAGAAGTTCGCCGCGATGAACGTGGCGAGGAACCCGTAGATCGCGAAGTCGTACCACTCGACGGCGTTGCCTATCGATGCACCGCTGATGACCTTGCGAAGAGAGGATGCGCCGCTCACCGGACCACGTTAAATCAATCGACTGACTTAATGAAGAACCGGCGTCAGCGCCTGCGCGCAAGATCCTCGAGAAATGCCCTGATGCGGGCGTGGGTTTGCTCCGACATCCAGCTGGCCCGCACTAGCGCGTCCGTCTGGGCGCCGGCGTCGATCGCGTCGCGGGCCGGTCGGTGCAGCTGCTCCTTCGTGATCGCGTACGCAGCAGGGGCGAACCCGGAGAGTTCGCGGGCGAGCGCGATCGCCCGCGGGAGCAGCTCGCCGGGCGTCACGACCTCGTCGAGCCAGCCGAGCGCGGCGGCGCTGGCCACGTCGATGGTCTGCGCCTGCAGGGTCGCGGGCGTCACCGACGCGCCCATCGCGTATCGGCATATCTCCAGCGCGGCCATCGGAAACATTGCGCCGACGGCGAGTTCGGTCAATCCGATTGTCCCGGCTGACATCAGCCGGATGTCCGCGGCCATCGCGAACACACAACCGCCCGCGATCGCGTGTCCGTTGATCGCGGCCACCACCGGTGCGGGATGGTCGAAGACGGCGAGGAATGCGGCGGACAGCGATGTCATGAAACGGTCGGTGTATTCGGCGCCGCCCTCGAGGATCGCCTGAAGGTCGACACCCGCCGAGAAACACCCTCCGGCGCCAGTGATCACGACGGGGCCGTCGAGTCCACGCATCGTCGCGATGACATCGTCGAGCAGGTTGAGATCGAGCGCGTTCACCGGCGGGTGGTCGAGCCGGACCGTCGACACCCCGTCGACCACGTCGACGTTCATTGCTGGTTCACGTCTTCGGGTGCCTTCTTGTCCACCGTGTCCACGACGCGGGTCTTGTAGAGGCTCGCGACCGTCGTGATGGTGAGCGCCACGACGATGACACCGAGGGACAACAGCGTCGGAATCTCCGGCACCGCGACGTGCTCGCCGCCGTTGATGAACGGCACCTCGTTCTCGTGCAGCGCGTGCAGGACCAGCTTCACCCCGATGAAGGCCAGGATGAACGCCAAGCCCTGAGACAGGTAGACCAGCCGCTTCAGCAGGTCGCCGAGCAGGAAGTAGAGCTGCCGCAGACCCATCAGCGCGAACACGTTGGCGGTGAACACCAGATACGGCTCCTGGGTCAAGCCGTAGATCGCGGGAATCGAGTCGAGCGCGAAGATCAGGTCGGTGGTGCCGAGCGCGATGATGACAAGGAACATCGGCGTCATCAGCCGCTTGCCGTTCTCCTTGACGTAGAGCTTGAGGCCCTCCCATTTGTCGGTGAGCTTCATGTGATTGCGGGCGAACCGCACCACGAAGTTGTCCCCGTCGTCGTCATGGTTCGTATTACGTGCCAAGTTCATGGCGGTGTAGAGCAGGAATGCGCCGAAAATGTAGAACACCCAAGAGAACTCGTTGATTGCGACAGCACCGAGCGCGATGAAGATGCCGCGGAAGATCAGCGCCAGCATGATGCCGACCAGAAGCGCTTGCTGCTGAAACTTCTTGGGCACGTTGAAGCTGGCCATGATGATCAAGAAGATGAATAGGTTGTCGACCGAGAGGCTGTACTCGGTGAGCCAGCCGGCAAAGAACTCGACTCCGAACTGGCTGCCGTGGAAGAGCCAGACCCAGACGCCGAACGCCACCGCGAGCCCGACGTAGATCGTCAGCGCGGTGACGAGTTCGCGCTTCTTCGGTTCGTGCGGACGTCGGCCGATGACCACGACGTCGAACAGCAAGACAGCGATCGTCACGCCAAGCGTGATGATCCATTCGAGTTGAGAAACTTGCATCTCAGGAGCCTCCGGTCGTCAAAAACGCCCGAGGTCTCTTCCACCGTCACGACGGCCCGCGGGCCGGTCGTCCGATGACAGCCGACGTGGTGACGACACCGCGGCGAAGGAATACTCCCCTCTTGCCTACAGTCTGGCAGACAGCTGTGCCCGACGCCCACTCGGGGTTCGCGGCTGTGCGACGATGCCCCGATGACCGTGCGTCCAACGCATTTCACGCAGTCCGGCGAGGATCGCTACCTGCCCACCAGGTATGCGCAGAGTCACTGGGGCGCCGACCACCTCAACGGTCCGGCATTGGTCGGTCTTGCCGCGCGGTCATTGGAGACCAAGTTCGGACTGCCCGATTTCATGCCTGCCCGGTTGACCGTTGACCTGTTCAAAGCCGCGCGGGGAGTGCCGACGACCACGAAGGTCTCGCTGGTCAGGGACGGGCGCCGGGTGCGCAATTCGGAGTGCGAGATCATGCAGGACGGCGCAACGGTGGTTCGCGCGACGATGGTGCAGTATCGCCGGGCGGAGGCACCGCGGGGCCAGGAGTGGGCGTCGGCCACCGACTTCGCGTGGCCGGCGGAATTGGCCGGGGTCGGTATGTCCTACATGGGCAGTGACGGTGTTGGCTGGACGAAGGGCATCGCCGAACATCAGCACGCCGCCCGTAAGCGGTTCATCAACCGGATGGTCGATGTCGTCGAGGGTCACGACAACACCCCGTTCGTTCGGGGCGCGATGGTGGCCGAGGGGGCGAGCCTTGTGACCAACCTCGGGTCGGCAGGCGTCGGATACATCAACGGCGATCTCACCGTTGCGCTGGCCCGATTGCCCGTCGAGGAATGGATGGGCGTTCAGGCCGACTCGCACTGGGCGGCGGACGGGATCTCGGTCGGGAGCGCGACGCTGTTCGATCGCATCGGCGCCTTCGGCTCCGCGCTGGTGACCGCTATCGCCAATCCAGCCGCGCAAATCGACTTCGCCAACGATCCGTTTCCGTCGCGCAGTCGCTGATCCGAGCGCTACGGTCACGGAGGTGGACAGCCGGGACACCGCTTGAGGACTCAGCGCCGGAATACCACCCAGCGCATGGCGCACTACATGAAGACCGCTTCACAACAGCCTGCCAGGATGCGCGCCAGGCGGAAGTCGATGCCGAGCGCGGTAAGTGCGCTTGACACACCGAGAATGAACGCCAGGTAGTTCACCACGACCGTCGCCACGTAGATCGGTCGAACTGCGGTCCGACCGCCGCGTGCGACTGAAAGTTCATGGTGCGGTTGAGCGAATAGCTCAACGTGAACGCGCACGCATAGGCGATGGCCGAGCATGACCAGCTCCCCATGCCGTTCGAACGCGCGGACCCAACTCCTGGCGGGCCAAGTTTACCGTCGGC
The DNA here is from genome assembly GCA_963804905.1 of uncultured Actinomycetota bacterium. Classification (GTDB taxonomy): domain Bacteria; phylum Actinomycetota; class Actinomycetes; order Mycobacteriales; family Mycobacteriaceae; genus Mycobacterium. The sequence goes on from CAWDSB010000004.1 coordinate 498,189, forward strand.
AGCGCCAAAAGGACCAAGCCGCAACGACTCTCCGAGCGGCGTTGAAGACGTTCGAGGACTCAACATCCCGCTGTGGGCCGATCGCGCCCGCGACGAAATCGCGCGCGCCGACGTCGGCACCCGCAGGATGTCGAGCCTCAGCCCGTCCGAACAACGAGTGGCCGACCTCGCGGCCTCCGGCATGACCAACCGCGACGTCGCCGCCGCCCTGTTCATCAGTCCGAAGACGGTCGAGTCCAACCAGGCCCCGCATCTACCGCAAGCTTGGCATCCACTCCCGGGCAGAACTCGGCAGGCACATGGGTCAACCCGACACGTAGTCCTCGGCGTCAGGGGTTGCGCACACAGTCATGGCTGAGCCCGATCTCGGGGCCGAGACCGACGACTTCGAACTGGTCGACGCCGATGTTGCTGAACGTCTGGGCGTCGATTCCGAGGTCCGCCCACTTGGCACTGCTGGTCCGGTCGTCGGCGAATGCCAGCGCGATCTCGCCGCCGTCGGAAAGCAGCATGCCGTGCGTCTTGAGCGCCTTGATGATCACCTTCTGCGGTTCTGTGTAATCCGATTCGTCGAAGTCGGGTCTCAAACGGAATCGGACGCCGTATGCCGGCGCACCGGCCTTGGTGCTCTCGGGACCACCTGCGTGAGTCGCGGGATGTACATAGACGTCGGCCTTCATTCGGTCGTTGGGAAGAATGAACCGCAAGGCGTGATTCACTGCGCCGGAGGCTACTTCGTCGGCCGTCGGGGTCAGTGCGGCCACCGGGAAACCGGCGGCATCCGCACTGGTGCACTGGTCGCCGCGCAGGTTGTCCGGATAGGCCTTGTTCAGGTCCCACACGAAGAAGCCCTGTGCGGCGATGCCGTCGTGCGACTTGTTGCCCTGATAGACCTCGTAGAGCTTCTGGTCGTCGCGCTCGGCGACCAGCAGGTGACAGTCGCCCTGACCCTCGGTGTTGCCGGAGGGATCACACGTCAGATCGGTCGAGCCCTCGATGTTGGCGTCCACGGGCACCGGCATCTGTGCCGGAACACTGTCGCAGTCCTGGCCGCCATAGCAGTAGTCCTCGGTTCCAGTGACTTCGACCCGCGGTGTGCTGTCGTCGGCATAGAAGATCGGAATCGAGAAGTCGGTCTGCAGGGCGTTGCCGCTGCCCCAACCACCCAAGTCGCCGAGAGTGTGGATGATCGCATCGCTGCGGTCGGACTTCTCGGCGCCGGAAACGTCTGTCGTCCACGGCTCGGCGGCAGCGAACAAGGCGGCCGTCGTCACCGGCTTCGGTCCGGCGGCCGCGGTGGACTTCGGCGCGGATTGCTTGTCTGCCCCGCACCCGATACACATCGCGGTCGCAAGTAACACGACGGCGAAGGTCGGCTTCATATTCGGATCAGCGCCCTTTCTGGCAGTCGGCTGTGAGCAGACGTTATCGCGGCGCTGTTTGCTGAGACATCCGGTGTTTCCCTACGGTTGCGGGGTCAGGACAGCTCGATGCGCAACCGCTCCCATCCCCGCACCGTGGACGTCGGCGCGGGCACCAGGCTGTCGTAGTCGATGTCCCACTCCGGCCACCTGTTGAGCAGCTCATCGAGTGCGACCCTGCCCTCCAGCCGGGCGAGGTTGGCCCCGAGGCAGTAGTGCAGCCCCTTGCCGAAGGTGAGATGGCTGATGTTGTCGCGGTGGATGTTGAAGGTGTCGGGGTCGGTGTAGCGGCGCGGGTCGCGGTTGGCCGCACCGAACAACAGCAGCATCGCGCTTCCCGCTGGCACGGTCGTGCCGTACAGCTCGACATCCTTGAGCAGGTAGCGCGCGATGTGCGGCCCCGTCGGCTCGAACCGTAAGGTCTCGTCCACCGCACGGGTGAGCAGTGACCGGTCCTCGTGGACCTGGCGCCGCTGGTCGGGATGCTCGGCGAGCACCTTGGCCAGCCAACCGATCAGCCTGCCGGTGGTCTCGTTGCCCGCGCCGGCGACGACCTGCGTGTAGTGCAGGATCTCCTTGCGGTGCAACTTGCGGGTGACGCCGTTCTCGTCTTCGAACTCCATGTTGAGCAGAGCGGTCATCAGATCGTCGGACGGGTTCTTCGCACGCCACTCCACGTAGTCGGCGTAGATGCTCCCGTCGGCGATCTTGTCGGCCTTGGCCACCTTCATCGGAGCGCCGGGCTTGGTGCGCAGGTTGGCGTCGTTGGCATCACGCACCATGATCTGGTCGGACTCCGGTATCCCGAGCAGCATGCCGATCACGCGCATCGGCATCATCGCAGCGAGTTCGGCGACGATGTCGAAGCCGTCCGAACCGACATGCGGGTCAAGGCAATTGACGCAGAACTGCCGAATCTGATCCTCGATAGCGTCCATCCGGCGGGGCGTGAAGACCCGTCCCATCAGCCCGCGCAGCATCGTGTGCACCGGCGGGTCCTCGAACATCATCACGCCCTTTGGCATGTCGAACTCGGAGTTGACGAGCTCGAGGATGTCGCTGCGGGAGTTGGAGAACGCCTCCCAGTTCGCCAGCGCTTTCTCGACATCACTGTGGCGCGAGATGGCCCAAAACCGGTAGCGCTCGTTGTGATACAGCGGCGCCTCTTCGCGCAGCCGCGCATAGGTCGGCCAGGGGTTCGCCGCGATCTCCAGGTCGTAGGGGTCGTAGTAGACGTCCGACTCGTTCGTCGTGGTAGTTGTCATGGTCCCTCTATTTCAGGAGGCTGCCTGCGTCCACGGGCAGGGTGACGCCGGTGATGTACCGCGCTTCGTCGGAGGCCAGGAACAACACAGCGTTGCTGATGTCGACGGGCTCCACCCACGGAATCGGCAAGAAATGGAACGACTGGCAGACCGGCGCGAGGTCGTCGGGACCCGGGTTGTCCAGGTCGGGCCGGAACAGTCGGTAGGTCGGCTCGTTCATCAACAGCGGGCTGCACACATGGGTGGGATGAACGGTGTTGACCCGGATCAAGTGCTGACCCAGTTCGACGGCGAAGGTGCGCATCAGGCCGACGACGCCGTGCTTGGCGGTAATGTAGTGACCGACCTGCGGATAGGCCTTCGAACCGCCGACGGAGCTCGGTGATGATCACCGACCCGCCGCGGCCACCGGTCAGCAGATGCGGCACCCCCGCCTTGACGGTCTTCCACACTCCGCCGAGGTTGACATCGATCGTCTCTTCCCAGCGGTCCTCGCGCATCTTGTGGAGCTTGACGCCCGCGGTGCCGATGCCAGCGTTGGCCACGATGATGTCCAGCCGACCCAGTTGTTCGACGCCGCTGTCGACCGCGGCCGTAAGGGCGTGGAAGTCGCGCACGTCGACCTCGGCGGTGACGATGCGGCGGTCGAGGTTCTTCACCATATCGGCGGTCTCGGCGAGGTCCTCCGGTGTGGCAGCCGGTGCGGGCGAGTCCTCGAACCCGCGGCAGATGTCGACCGCGATGATGTCGGCGCCTTCTTCTGCCAGCCGCACCGCGTGGCTTCGGCCCTGACCCCGTGCGGCGCCGGTGATGAACGCGACCTTGCCGTCTACCCGTCCGGCCATTGCACCCCGAATCCGATCAGCACTTGTTGGGCGATCGCCCAACATTTAAGCTGACGCTATGTGTAGCAGCCAGCCCGGCGCACGGTCAAGAGCCAGATGACAGTCGCACGACCAGCGGGAAGGGACTCCGCGACACGGCAGTCTCTGATCCATTCGACCGCCCAAATCATGTTGGAAGAGGGCTACGCGGCTGCGACCTCGCGGCGGGTTGCGGCCAAGGCAGGGGCGAAGCCCGCACTCGTGCATTACTACTTCCCGAGCATGGACGATCTGTTCCTGGCCGTCCTGCGCGAAGGCGCGGAGACGAACCTGGTTCGACAGCGCGAGGCACTCGCCGACGACGAACCGCTGCATGCCCTGTGGAACCTCAACAACGCTCACGGCGCCCGGTTGTTGATGGAGTTCATGGCACTGGCCAATCACCGCAAGGCGATTCGGAGCGAGATCATCGGCTATGCGGCGCGCTTCGGTGACCTGGAGGAAAGCGCGGTGACACTGGCGTTGCGGGCGCACGGGGTCGACGTGGCCGAGTTTCCGCCGGTGGTGATGTCGATGATCGTGACCAGCCTTGCGCGCATCCTCGTCCTCGAGCGCAGCCTCGGCATCACCCGCGGTCACGCCGAAGCCACCGATTTCATCGAGCGACTCCTCGATCGCTACGAGATGCCCTCAACCAAGACCGATCGATAACAACTCGGTCACCATCGACATCACGATCAATGAAGGCCTGCCGCCCAATCTTGAGAACCCTTCGCTGCAGCAAACTCAAACAATGCTCCGATGAAATACGTATCCACTCCCCGAATCTGCGTCTCGACGGGACCGGACCCGCAAGTAAGGTATTCTTTCGTGGCTTTGAACTTGGCCAGCGGACTTCAGGTGTCGGCGCATTTTTTCTGGAACCGGCGAAACGCCGCTGCGCTGTCGCACCACGGTGTGCGAATGGAGTTCGACCCGGTGCAGCGCCAGCGCGCGTCGCTGATTCTCGGCTTCGTGTTCGCGCTCCTCGCCGTCGCATTGATGTTCGTGCTGTCCTGGTTCAAGCCGGCGGGGCAGGTCGGCCAGTCGTCGATCCTCGCCGATCGGGATACCGGTGCGATCTACGTTCTCGTCGACGGACGGCTGCATCCGGCGGTGAACCTCGTCAGCGCGCGGTTGATCGCCGGGCAGGCCAACAACCCGACCTTCGTCAAGGCCAATGAGATCGCCAAGTACCCGCAGGGTCCCTCGGTCGGCATCGCCGGTGCGCCTGCGAGCATGCCGCTGCGCACCGCCGACAGCTCGGAGTGGACGTTGTGCGACACCGCGCCGGACAACCCGAACGGCGCACCCCTGGTCACCGTGATCGGCGGACCCCTCGCGGTCGGGTCACGGGCCCTGCCGCTGCAGCCGCCGAAACGCGGTGCTCGCCGAGCATGACAACAAGACCTACGTCATCTGGAACGGCCAACGGTCGATGATCGACCCGTCCAACAAGGCGGTGACGCTGGCGCTCGGTGTGGACACGAATGCGCCGCAGCCGGTGAGGATCTCCGGGGCATTGTTCGATGCTCTGCCCGCGACCGAACCGTTGACCACCCCGGTCATCCCAGGCGCGGGCGCCCTGTCGCAGTTCAACGTGGGACCTGACGCGGTCGTGGGTTCGGTGCTGTCGGTGCGGGATCTGCAGACCGATGCCGACAAGTTCTATGTGCTGCTGCGCAACGGCGTGCAGCCCATCTCGCCGTTCGTCGCATCGCTGGTGCGGTCTGCCAACTCGTTCGGCGACGAGCTGCCGGTGGTGGTCGCGCCGGACCGGCTCGCCGGCGTGCCGGTCATCGAGAGTCTTCCGGTCGACTTCTACCCGACCACCCGGCTCGAGCTGGCCGACACCAAAGCCAACCCGGTCACCTGCCTGAGCTGGTCCAAGGGATCGACAGACCGGTCCGCTGCCACCGTCGTGCTGTCCGGCAAGGGGCTGCCCATCCCGATCGGGTCGGACAACCGGCTGTTGCGTCTGGTCAAGAACGACCGGTCACCGGCGAGCGTCGAGGCCGACCAGGTATATATGTCCCCGGGTGCTACCAACCTGGTGATGACCACAGGCGCGGCGCCGGACGCCACCAGCCGAGAGTCCATGTGGTGGATCAGCGACCAGGGCGTGCGGTACGGGATCTCACTTGACGACGAAACGCTGCGGGCGCTCGGCATCTCACCGCCCATGGCGCGCCAGGCGCCGTGGCCGCTGATCCGGGTGTTCGCCCCGGGACCCGCGCTCAGCCGCACCGACGCGATGACGCAGCACGACACCCTGGCGGCCCCCATGGAAGCGGCCCCGCTCGGCCAACCGCAGTAGCACGACTCGATGTACACCCGCAGACAACGACATTCACCGGAGGAGACCATGAACACCCAGTCAGGTCGGTCGCGGACAGGATTGAAGCCGTGACCGAACGCGACGACTTCCTGCGGGAACATCTGTCACCACCCGCCGAGTCCAGCGAGGAGTCTTCGAGCCGCCCGAACCGAGGCGTCGCCGTCCTCGCCGCCATCGGCGGGTCAGGACGACACTCCCCGCGCAACGCCGTCGACGCGGGCCGCGCCGACCGGCCCCGACGACGGTGGTCGCCACATGGCCGAAGACGCGGGCCGCCGGCCACCCGAAGAACCGGTTCGGCCGACCAGCCCCGACGATCGCGCCCGCCGCGAAGCTTGGCCGGCGGAATCCGACCGGATCGACACCGGACCGCAGCGCATACCGCCCGGCGGCCTCCGGCATGGGCCTCCGCCTGGCCGCCCGGCCGAACCGGGGACAGGCCCCTGGCAGGCCGCGGGCCCACTCCACTCGCAAGCCGGAGGCAGGCCTCGCGAATCCGCGCCCACGGACTCCACCCGGGTGATGCCGCCGACCACCGGACGCCCGGGATGGCCGCAGGAACCGCCGCGCGAGCGGCCGCCGCGCCCGGCCGGCCCGGAGTGGTCATCGCAGCCGTCGTCCTCGCCGAACTGGGCCGTCGCTCCCGCCGCGGCGCCACCGGCGGCCGGCTGGTCGTACGTGGACAGCATCCGCACCAGTGAACTGGTGCCGAGTAAGAAGGTGCCGCCACGCAAGGGCTGGCGCCGTGTCATCTACCGCGGGACGCTCGGGCTGGTCAACCTCGGGCCGTCGCCCGACGAGCAACGGCTGACCGAACTGCAGAACAAGATTCGCTCGCTGCTGCGGGGCCACTACAAGATCGGCGTGCTGGGCAAGGGCGGGGTCGGTAAGACAACCATCGCGGCCAGCGTGGGATCGATTTTCGCCGAGATGCGCCAGGACGACCGGGTGGTGGCCATAGACGCCGACACGGCGTTCGGCAAGCTCGGCAGCCGCGTCGACCCGAATGCGGCTGGCTCGTACTGGGAACTCGCCGCCGACGAACACCTCGACACGTTCGCCGACGTCCGCAGTCGGGTCGGAAACAACAGCGCGGGCCTGTTCGTACTCGCGGGCGAGTCCAGCACCGCACGGCGACGTGTACTCGATCCGGCCATCTACCGTGAGGCCACGTCGCGACTGGATCGGCATTTCACGATCTCGATCGTGGACTGCGGCTCGACGATTGACTCCGCGATCGCGCAGGAAGTGCTGCGCGATCTCGACGCTTTGATCGTGGTGTCCTCGCCGTGGGTGGACGGAGCCTCCGCGGCGGGACAGACGATGGAGTGGCTGGCCAACCGCGGATACACCGGTCTGCTCCATCGCACCGTGGTGGTACTGAACGACTCCGACGGCCACGCCGACAAGCGCACCCGGTCGATCCTGGTGCAGCAGTTCGCCAGTCGCGGTCAGGTCGTTGTCGAAGTGCCGTTCGACTCGCACCTGCGTCCCGGTGGCGTGATCGACGTGTCCTCGGAGATATCGCCGGTGACCCGGCGACGTCTCGTTGAGATCACCGCGGCCATCGCCGAGCACTTCGCATCCACCACCGACGCACCGCGGGACCGCCGGTGACGACCGTCCGCGAACCGGCTCCCACGCCTGCGCGCCACGCCGAGACCCCTGTCGAGGTGCCGCCGTCATGCCGGGTGTCGATCCTTGCAGGCGAGTCCCATCAGATCGATCTCGTGTTGCCGTCGGCGGCACCGCTCAACATGCTCGTCGACCCGACGGTCATCGCGATCAACAAGGTGCTGCGTGGTCGTGGCGCCGCCGAATTACTGCCTGCGCCTTATGAATTCGCGCGAGCGGCGGGCATGTCGGCGTTGGCGGCGGATGTCTCGCTCGCCGGTCATAACATCGCCGACGGCGATGTCCTTGCCCTTGTTCCGGCGGGCAAGGCCGAACGCTACGGGCCCGTGGTGGAGAACGTCTCGACGGCGCTGGCGCAGTACGCATCCGAGCATTTCGTGCGGGTTTCGGCGAAGACCGCTCTCGCGGTCGCGGTGGTGATCGTCGGCGGTGCGCTCGGCGTGGCCGGCATGCTGCTGTGGCGACTGCGCTGGGCCCATGAAAGCGCACTGCTGGTGCCGATCCTGTTCGCCGCCGTCGCGATCTCTTTGATCGGGACAGTTGCGATCGGGGCACGGCTCGGGGGCGGCCGAATAGTCACCGAAGGGGCGGCGTGGGCCGCGGTCGTGACAGCGGCGTTGGCCGCAGCGACGATTCCGCCCGGCGGCTCCCCCGGCGCGCCGCACGCCTTCCTCGCCGCGGTCACCGCACTGGCCGGAGTGTGGCTCATCGTCCGGTTCACCGGCCGCTACTGGACGGCTGCCGCAGCGATCGTCACCGCGGGCTTCGGCGCAGCGGCTGTCGCACTTGTGCGGATGTACTGGGATGTGCCCGGCCCACGGATAGCCATCGCCGCCTTGCTCGCCGTCCTGGTCGCCGTCTCCGCGGCCCCTGCGGTGGCGCTGCGGATGGCGAACGTCCCGCGGCAGACTTTCGGCTCCATCACCGGCCGCGACATCTTCGCCCGCGCCCCCGGCCAGCCGGAGGACACCGTCTCACCGGTGGAGGACGGTCCGCCCTCCGACGTCACCCTGACCGGCGAACAGGTGGCTGCCGCGGCGCGGAAGTCCAACACCGTGCTGACCGGTGTACTGCTCGGCGTGGCCTCCGTCGCCGTTCCCGCCGCATGGATCGCGGTGACACCCAACGGCGAGCGTGAGTGGGCGAAGCTGGTGGTGCTCGGAGCCGTCGCCGCGATCCTCATCTTGCGCGCCAGGGCATTTCGCGACCGGCGACACGCGATCGTCCTCGTCGGTGCCGCCGTGACCGCCCTCATCGGTGCCGCCGCCAAGTACGGCTTGCACGCGCCGCCGACCGACACCGCCGCCACGCTGGTTGCCGCGGGCGTGGCGCTCGGAATCGCGGCGTTGGGACTGGTCGCCGCGACCGTCGTGCCGCCGAGGGTGTTCTCGCCGCCGGTCCGCAAGGTCGTTGAGTACACCGAGTACCTGCTGCTGGCCTTGGTGGTCCCATTCGCCGCATGGGCGCTCGGTCTACTGCAATACATCCGCTACCACTGATGCATCGGCTGACCCGCGGGGCGCGGACCTCCTCTGCGGCGGCAGTGGCTGCGCTGTTGCTCGGCGCCAACGTGATGATGCCTGCTGCGGCAGTGGCCATCGAGCCGCCCGGTGTCGATCCCGCCGCCCTGCCGCCGGACGATACGCCCGGCCCCGACCAGGAGATGAAGCAGGAGAACACCTGCGCCGCCCCGCTGACCGTGGCCACCCCGGACGTGACCCAGCCCTCGCCCGGCAACGTCATGCTGGACATCGCACGGGCCTGGAAATACTCCACCGGCGCGGGGGTGACCGTCGGGATGATCGACACCGGCGTCACTCCCAACCCGAGGCTCCCTGCGCTGTTCGCCGCCGGCGACTACGTGATGGGCGACGAGAACGGCGGACTGTTCGACTGCGATTCGCACGGCACCGTGGTCGCCTCGATCATCGCGGCGCAACCGTCCGACCCCGGGGCCAAGCCTCCGCCGATGCCGCCGGGCGTGGGCGCGCCGCCGCCGCCGCCCGGTGTCCCCGCATCGCCGTTTCCGAGCGCACCACCCCCGCCGCCACCGAAGCCCAGCACGGTCACGGTCACCGCGCCGCCTCCTCCTCCGCCGCCGCCCGCCGAGCCGCCACCGGAGGAACCCGTGGCACCGGCCGCAGGGCCTGGCGACGGTGAGGACCCACCGGTGCCGGGGCCGCCGCCCGGCAGCCCCGACGGAGTGGTCGGCGTCGCCCCCGACGCCGCGCTGATCTCGGTGCGCCAGTCGTCGTCGGCCTTCGGCCCGGCGCGGCTGCAACCAGGCGACAACGACGAAATGCGCCGCAAGGCAGGCGATATCGCGACGCTGGCGCGTGCGGTCGTGCACCTGGCCAACCTGGGCGTGCGGGTCATGAACATCTCCGTGACGGCCTGCATCAATGCCGCACAGCCCATCGATCAGGCCGCGCTTGGTGCTGCCGTCCGCTACGCCGCGGTGGACAAGGACATCGTCATCGTGGCGGCCGCAGGCAACCAGGGCGAGGAAAGCTCCTGCGGACAGAACCCGGTGTTCAACCCGCTGCGGCCCGACGACCCCCGCGACTGGCACGACGTTTCCACCATCGTCACGCCCGCCTGGTTCTCTGACTACGTGCTCACGGTCGGCGCGGTGGCACCCGACGGCCAGCCGCTGCCGCAGAGCATCGCGGGACCGTGGGTGAGCGCCGCGGCGCCCGGTCTCGACATCATGGGCCTGTCGAGCGTGAACGGCGCACCGATCAACGCGCTGCCCGGGCGTGAGCCGGGCAAGGCAACCCCGTTGTCCGGCACCAGCTTCGCCACCGCCTACACCTCAGGTGTCGCGGCGCTGGTGCGCGCGAGATACCCGGATCTTTCCGCGCACCAGGTCATTCGGCGAATCACCGAGACCGCGCACAACCCGCCGCGGGGCGTCGACAACAAAGTGGGTTACGGCGTCGTCGATCCGGTCGCGGCGCTCACTTTCGACGTGGCGCCCGGTGACCGGTTACCCGCCGAGAATCTGACCTCATTGCTGCATGTGCCCGCACCGCCTCGGGCTCCGGATCTGCGACCGCGGCACACCGCGTTGATCGGCGCCGCGGTGGTGGCTGCGCTGGCGGTGGTGGTCGTCGCGGCAGGCGCGGTTCGAAGGAGGCGGTCATGAAGGCGCGCACCGTCGGCGTCAACGCCACGATCCCCGCGGTGATCGGGGTCGAGATTGCGGTGATCGCTGCCATCGTGGTCTTTCCGCCTGGCCGGATGTCATGGTGGCCGACAGTCGCGGTGGCGGTCGTGGCGATTGCGGCATTGATGGTTACGGTCTATCGCCGCAACACCATTGGATGGCTCGTCGACCGCGCCCGATGGCGGCGGCGACGGCGGCGCAGCGATCTTCCGGTCGCGGCGATCGACATTCCGCACGGCGCGTCGCTGTATGGGGTGCGGGTCGAGGACCGATTCGACGGCGAAGCGATCACCACGATCGAGGTGACCGGTCAGGCCTACTCGCCGACGCTGCTGACTGGGTCGGCGACCGCGCTGACACCCAACCTCTTGCCGCTCGACGCGCTGACGGATCTGCTCGATCAGCCCGGCGGCATCCGCCTGTCGGGCATCGATGTGGTGTCGAGTGGACTGCGCGTGCGGCGCGGCACCGGCTACCCGCCGCTGTATTCCACCCTACTGGCCGACCGTCCGGCCGCGGGGCAGCGCAGAACATATCTGGTGGTGCGCCTCGACATCGCGAATTCGGTGACCGGCCTGGCCTACCGAACGACGGTGGGGGCGGCCGCGGCAGCGGCCACCGAACGCGTTGTGAACGCGCTACTGCAGCGCGGTGTGCGCGCTAATGCGTTGACCGCCAAGGATCTCGACGCGGCGCTGGTCGACCTTGGCGCCGGCCTGGCCGTGGTGCCTACCGAAGGCGCGCCGGATGACACTCCGATCGGGTCCCGCACGCCAACGCCCGTCGCCCCGACCGAGGCGTGGAGGTCGGTGGAGGCACATCCCGGCTTCTTGACGTCTTATTACTTCTCGCCGGAGGACATCACCACCAGCACGCTCAACCAGATGTGGGCGCTGCGTTCCGACGCTGTGGTGCAGACGATTTCGTTGACCAAGAAGCGTGGTGCAGGCGAGGGGCGCGCCTGGGTGTCGGCGCTGGTGCGGGTCAACGAGCCGCAGGCGCCGACCCGTCCGCCCACGCTGTATCTCAACCCGCTTCCCGGGTATCAGGGTCCCGCGGCGACGCGGTCGGCCCCGCTGCCGCGCCGGTTCGACGCGATGCCCGCACGACCGCTCGACGCCGCGGCCCTGGATCTGCCGGTCGGCTCCTCGGGTGTGCTCGTCGGCACCACCCAGCGCGGCGACTTGCTGTTGTTGTCGTTGACCGACACCGACCAGGCCACCCGCATCGCCCTGCACACCGGCATGCCGTACGCCTGCCAGCTGCTGGTGCGCGCGGCGGCGGTCGGCGAGCGTATCGCGATCTACACCGATCAACCCGCCCGGTGGCGCCAGCTGGAGCAGCCGCTGATCGCGGTGGTCGACCGTAGGCACCCACCGGAGTTCGTGCCGTCGATCATCGTCAGCGACCGGGCAGCGGGACCACCGCCCGCCGGCCTGGCGTCGACGGTGATCACGATCGGTGACGTCGAGCGCAACGCGCCGACACCGGACTTGTCGTTTCTTCAGATGTCGGCGTCGATGGTCCGCATCTCCACCGCGGCCTTCACCACCGATGTGCAGATCGCTACGTTCAAAGCCGAGCAACCCTTCCTGGGGTCGGCAGGCCAGACCGCATAGGAGAGCCCGCATTCCGATGACTGCGGCACGTGAGGAGCAGAAGATGACTCTGCGGACGTGAGGAGCAGAAGAGACTCTGCGGACGTGAGGAGCAGAAGATGACCTCTGCCCCGACCGATCAGCGCCGCACGTTCGACGCTGCGATCGAGAACTACAAGGCCGGCGACACCCGCGCGGCGCTCGCCGGTTTCGTCGCAATCACCGCCACCCAGCCGACGATGTCCGATGCCTGGCTCGGCAGGATCGCGTGCGGCGATCAGACCATCGACGTCCTCGAGGCGGCGCACCGCAATTCGCGGTCGCTGTATCGCGAGACGCGGCGGATCGGGCTCGTCGACGGTGATCTACACGCCCGCCTCGACGCCCCGCTGTACCTGACGATGCCGGTGTGGTCGCGGTCGACGATCGCGCTCGCGTATGCCACGGCGCTGATCGGCGACCGCCGGTTCGCCGACGCCACCGCCATCCTCGAAGATCCCGTCGTCTCCGGGGATGCGATGGCCGCCCAGTGGGCGCAGTTCATCGGCGCGGCGGTCTACCACCTGGCCCAGCGCTGGCCGGATGTCCTGAAGGTCACCGCCAAGTCGCCACCCGCGCACGCCACCCACGTCGTGGACGACCTGACCGGCGCCGTCGACACGCTCGCCGCGGCCGCCGCGGCCAGCATCGGGCAGTTTCAGACGGCACTCGACCGCGCCGCCACCGTGCGGACGAAGAACCAGTACATCGCCGCCGACGCCGCGTTGACGAAGGGCTGGTGCCAGCGCGAACTGGGCCAGGAGGAGGCCGCGCGGACGTCGTTCGAGCAGGCGACAAACAACGGCGTCCTACTCGACGCCGCCGCGGAGGCCCTGGCCAATCCGGGCTATCGGTTGATCGTCACCGATGCCGAAACCATCGCCAGCCGTACCGACCCGTGGGATCCCGGCACCGAGACGTCGAAGGCCCAGCGGGTGGCCGCAGCGCTGGAGGGGCAGAAGGAGGCGGTGCTCACCGAGGCTCAGCGGAAGCTTGACGAGCTCATCGGCCTTTCCGGCCCTAAAGAGCAGATCACGGTGTGGCGCACCGAGATTCAGATCGACCAGATACTCGCTGCCCGCGGCCAAGAGACGTCGATGACCAACGAGAACCACATGGTGCTCGAAGGGCCGCCAGGCACGGCGAAGACGTCGTTCGCCCGCATCGCGGCCGAGTTCCTGTTCGGACTCGGCAAGATCGAACACCCCACCGTCGTCGAGGTCACCGAGGAGGACCTCGTCGTCGGCTACATCTCGCAGACCGCGGCCAGGATGAAGGAGGTCTGTGAATCCGCCTTGGGCGGTGTGCTTTTCATCGACGAGGCATACCGGCTTGCACCCGAGCACGAGGGCCACTCATTCGGCAAGGATGCGATCAACACCCTGCTGAAATACATGGAGGACTGCCGCGACCGGCTGGTGGTGATCGTCGCAGGCTATCCGAAGGAGATGCGGCGGTTCATGCAAGCCAATCCCGGTCTGGCGTCCCGCTTTCACCTGACGTTGTCCTTCACCAGCTACACACCGGACGAGATCGTGCAGATCGGCCTGCTGATCGCGGGCAAGGAAAAGATCGTCATCGCCGAGTCCGCGTGGCCGCTGCTGCGCGACGAGGCGGCCCGGTTACGGGATACCCCCATCGAACAGGGCACGGCGCTGGACACCGCGGGCAACGGCCGGTTCGCACGCAAGGTCATCGTGCACTGCAAGCACGAGCGGGCCCGACGGCTCAGCAGCACCCCGCCGCAACTGCTGGCGCAGGCGGCCGACGACGACCTGATCGTCAACGACGACGACATGCGGCGTGCGATCGTGGCCGCGTTAGCGACGAACTGACTCACCAGGTGTCGACGAAACGGCGCGGCGGACGGGCCTCGGTGTGTGCGGTCGCGGCCGTCAGCGTGTCGGCGATGATCCGTCGGGTATCGGCGGGGTCGATCACGTCGTCGATCTCGAAAAGCTGAGCGGCGTTGAGCGCCTTGGCATTCTCCTGCGCTGCGTCCGTCGCCTGGCGCACGCGTTCCTCCCGCTCGTCGTCGTCGGCGATGGCCTCCAGCTCCTTGCGCAGCCCCAGCCGGACGGCGCCCTCGAGTCCCATCGGACCGAGGTGGGCGCCCGGCCACGCGACGGTGAGCAGCGGCTCGTGCAGGCTGCCACCCGTCATGGCCTGAGCGCCGAGACCATAACCGCGGCGCAGCACGACCGCAACCAGCGGGACGCGCATCGCGGCGCCCGCGACGAGCATGCGGGATGCGCGCCGCACCAAACCTTCTGCCTCGGCGGCCGGTCCCACCATGTAACCCGGGCAATCGATCAGCGACACAACGGGAATTCCGAAGCAGTCGCACAGTTGCAGGAAGCGGGCCGCCTTGTCCGACGCCGCGGCGGTGATCGCGCCTGCCATGTACCGCGTGTCGTTGGCGACGACCCCGACGGGCCTGCCCTCGATCCGGGCGAGCGCGGTGACCATCTCGCGGGCGAAACGTGGCCGCAGGAACGTCACCGAACCCTCGTCGGCCAATGTCTCGATGACCGGCCCGACGTCGTACGCGCGTCTGTCGCGCACGGGAATGATTGTGCGCAGGGCGGTTTGGTCGGGCGCGGCACCCGGTGCCGTGGAGCCCTGAAAGTAGCCAACCAGTCGCTTGGTCACGGCGACCGCCTCCGCCTCGTCCGTGACGACCACATCGACCACGCCATTGGGCTCCTGCACCGAGATGGGTCCCACCTCGTCGGGGTGCACATCGCCGAGCCCCCCGCCGGCGATCATCGCCGGACCCCCCATCCCGATCGATGCGTCTTCGGTGGCCACGATGAGGTCCGAGCAGCCTGCGATGACGGCGTTGCCCGCAAAGCAGCGGCCCTTGACGATCGCGATGCGCGGCACCACACCCGACAACTGCGCCCACAGTTTGAACGCGCGCGTATCGAGCGCCGAGACGGTGGGATAGTCGGTGTCGCCCGGCCGTCCTCCCCCGCCTTCGGCGAAGAAGACGGTGGGCAACCGCATCCGCTCGATCAGTTCGAACAGGCGATCCTTCTTGCGGTGACCGAAATACCCCTGGGTCCCGGCGAGCACGGTGTAGTCGTAGGAGAGCACGGCGCATGCGCTGCGCTCGTCGCCGAACTGCTCGCCGTTGATGCGCGCGGTGCCCGCCACCAACCCGTCGGCGGGAGTCCGTGCGATCAGGTCGACGAGGTCACGCCGGAAGCGCTGGGCGGCGACGGCGAATCTGCCGTACTCGATGAACGTGCCTGGGTCGACGAGGTCGTCGATGTTCTCACGGGCGGTGCGTCCGTTCGCCTCATGCCTACGCTCGACTGCGTCGGGCCGGGCCGCGTCCTCGGTCAGCGCACGCCGGCGCAATAGTTCGGCATGGTCATCGCGGATCGGCCCGTCGTCCATGCCGCTGATGCTAAATGCCGCGGTGAGGTTCCTCACCATTTAGGTAGTGCCCTAACTAGTCGGGTACTATCTTGTTATGACCGTCCTCGACGAACAGGTCGATCCACTGGCCCTGGAACGCCAGGTGTGCTTCGCGCTCGCCGTCACCAACCGAGCGGTGCTCGCGGTGTACCGGCCGCTGCTGGAGCCGCTGGGACTCACCCACCCGCAGTACCTCGTCATGCTTGCGCTGTGGGATCACCACCGCTCCGACAGGAACGGGCGGCCGCTGTCGGTCAAGGAGATCGCATCCTCGCTTCAGCTCGATTCGGCCACGCTGTCGCCGATGCTCAAACGGCTCGAGACGCTGGGCCTGATCACCCGTTCGCGCAGTCGCGCCGACGAGCGGGCCACCGACGTCGAGCTCACGAAAGCCGGTCTGCACCTGCGGCGGCGGGCCCTCAAGATTCCGCTCCGCGGTGATCGACCGGCTCGGGGTCGGACTTGACGAACTCGAGCACCTGCACTCCGTGCTGACCCGCATCAACTCTGCTGCGCTCGCCGCGGGTGCACTCGATGGAGAACGCGAATGAATCATCCAAACCCGACCCAATTCGTCGGCTATGTTTTCGGCCGCAGGCTTCCTGACGTCTATCGCGACTGGGTCCGCAACGACCTCGCGGGTCCGGGGGCCGTCCGCAGGCATATGGTCCGCTGGGCAATACCTCCGTTCCTGGTGCTAGCACCGTTCTGGCTGCTTCCGGCATCGCTGTATGTGCATCTGGAGATGACGGCGCCGATCTACATCTGGGCCCTGTTGATATCGATGGCGCTCAACAAGGTGTGGCGGCGCCACCGACTCGCACAACACGGTCTGGATCCGAATATCGTGGATGAGATCAACCGGAAAAAGAACGCGCATATCCACGAGGACTACATCCGCCGATACGGGCCACGCCCGGAAGAAGCGCGCTGGCAATCCAACAGCAGCCCCTTCTAGTTATCCACAGGCTGCTCGTGGAGCATCCCGATATGTCGGGTGCCGGGCTTAGCGTGCGGTCATGACGAACTGGATAAACACCGTCAGCCGCGACCACGTCGACTGTGGCGTCCGTGGCCGTTTCACACAGGCGAACCACGGTAAGCCGAACATGTTGCGCAAGATGGCCCGCGGCGACTGGGTCGTCTTCTACTCACCGAAAACTGTCCACGCCGACGGCGAGCCTTTGCAGGCATTCACCGCCATCGGCCAGGTCGCCGACGATGAGCCCTACCAGGTTGAGATGTCCGACGACTTTCACCCGTGGCGGCGCAATGTCGACTTCCTTGAGTGCACCGAGACGGCGATCAAACCCCTGATAGCCCAGCTCGACTTCATCGAGGACAAGACCCGGTGGGGATACAAGTTCCGCTTCGGGGTTTTTCGGATCGACGACCACGACCTGGATGTGATCCGCTCGGCGATGACGGCGTAGCGCTACTGTGAGCAGGTGAGCAATACCGATACCGCGCCTGCCGAAGTGGCTTGCGCGGCATCGACATTCACCGGTGTGCTGCATCCGCGCGAAGTGCCGCTGGGTGGCCCGCGGGCCATCCGCGTGCGCCGGACCTTGCCGCAGCGGGAGCGGTCGCTGATCGGGGCGTGGTGCTTCGCCGACCACTACGGCCCGCACGAGGTGCGCGGCGGCGTCGGGATGGACGTGCCGCCGCACCCGCACACCGGGCTGCAGACGGTCAGCTGGCTGTTTCGCGGCGAGGTGGAGCACCGTGACAGTGCCGGGGTGCACGCGCTGGTCCGTCCGGGCGAACTGAACCTGATGACGGCGGGCGCGGGCATCTGCCACTCAGAGGTCTCCACGCCCGCGACGACCGTCCTGCACGGGGTGCAGCTGTGGGTCGCGCTCCCCGATGCCGATCGCGACACCGGTCGCGACTTCGCCCACTTCGCGCCCGATGCCGTCTCGGTGCCCGGTGCCGTCCTTCGGGTGTTCCTCGGTGAGCTTTCGGGTAGCCGGTCACCCGTGCACACGTTCACGCCACTGCTCGGCGCCCAGATCGATCTCGACCCCGGCGCGCGTGTCACGCTCGATGTCGACCCGTCCTTCGAGCACGGCGTGCTGCTCGACCAGGGCCGCCTCGAGGCCGCAGGCACCCCGCTCGACGTGGCGGATCTCGCGTTCCAGGGTGCCGGTCGTGACGTCCTGACGCTGCACAACCTGGACGACAGCCCGGCCCGCGCGCTGCTGCTGGGCGGCCCACCATTCGCCGAACAACTGGTCATGTGGTGGAACTTCGTCGGGCGAAGCCACGACGACATCGCCACCTACCGCCGGATGTGGGAGAACCACGATGCCCGCTTCGGTGCCGTCGAGGGCTACCGCGGCGCAGTCGATCGGTTGCCTGCCCCACCGCTTCCCAATGCCACGCTGCGGCCACGCCCCCACCCGAAGGGAACACCATGACGACCCATAAGACCGACAAGACCGGCGCACCCACCACCGTCACCGCCGAATCGGATCGCTACACGATCGCAGTCGACGGACACGAGGTCGGCAAGGCCGAGTTCATCGACCGCGGCAATCAGCGCGTCTTCACCCACACAGAGGTGGACGACAGCTACGAAGGACGGGGCCTGGCAACGATTCTCATCGGCGAGGCACTGCAGGACACCCGCGACGCCGGGCTGCGGATCGTGGCCAAGTGCCCGATGGTGGCCAACTACGTCTCCAAGCACGACGAGTTCAAGGACGTCGTCGACAGTTAGGCCCGCTATCGTCACTGGCGATGACGAGTCATGACCAGGCGTTCTTCACCGCCGACGGGGACGACCTGGTGCCCAACCCCGATCGCGCGCGGCCCGTGGGGTTCGACGATCAGCGGCACCTACGTCGGCGGGCTGTTGGGCCGGGCAATCGACCAGGCTGGCAGCGACGCCGACCTGCAGCCGGCGCGGCTGACCGTCGACCTGCTCCGCCCCGTCGCGCTGGCCGAGCCGGTGCGGGTGGACACCACCGTCGAGCGCGAAGGCAGGCGAATCCGCCTGGTCGACGCCGCGATGCGGCAGAACGGCACCGTCGTCGCCAGGGCCAGCGCGCTGTACCTGCGCCGCGGTGAACAACCGGCCGATCCGGCATGGACGCTGCCGATCGACATGCCGCCCGCGCCCACCGAGCCGGTCGATGTCTCGGGCGACTTCACGATGGAACTCTGGGCGTACAGCGCGAATTCGGAGATGACCGCTCCCAGCATGGATCTGTCCGAGTGGCGGCACGGCGGCCAGAAATTCGCGTGGGTGCGCAACGTCAAACCGCTGGTCTTCGAGCGAGCCGGTGACACCGTTCGTCCGCGCCGCCATGGCCGGCGATGTGACGAGTTCGCTAACCCATTCCAGCGCAGGCGGTTTGAACTTCATCAACGCCGACTACACGCTCACCCTGAGCCGGTTGCCGGACGGTGAGTACATCGGTCTGGCGGCCCTGACGCATTACAGCCACGCGGGCGTCGCCACCGGCACCGCGGCACTGTTCGACCGCATCGGCCCGATCGGCACCGCCACGGCTACCGGGCTGGTGAACCCCGGCTTCCGTCCGCCTCAGCGCGGTTAGCGCGGCTTCAGGATGAATACCGGGATCTCCCGGTCGGTCCAGCTCTGGTAGGTGTCGAAGTCGGCGTAGGCCTCGACCAGCTTCGGCCACAGTCGATCCCGTTCCTCCTTGCCTGCGAGAACGGCGTGCACCGCTCGACGGTCGGACCCGAGCTCGATGTAGGTGTCGGGACCGGCGACCAGATTGTGGTACCACTGCGGGTTTTCGTCACGACCACCCATCGACGCGACGACGATCACGTCGTCACCGTCTTTCATGTACACCAACGGTGAGACGAACTGCTTGCCGGACTTGCGTCCGCGGTGTTCGAGCAGCAGCGTCGGCACCGGTTTCTTGAATCCGGCACCGACCCGCCACGTGCCGCCGATCCTGCCGCCGGATTTCCGGTACAGCCAGGCGACCGCCTTGCTCGAATACTTCATCCCCTTCTTGACGAAGGGGGCGTTCAGTTGCTTGGGCGGCTTTTTCGAATCCATGGACTCAACCTAGATACTGCGCCGTGCTGCCACCAATCGGCATCGCGGCCATGCCGAGCTTGCGGTGGTCCCAGCTGCGCATCCGGCTCGGGACCACCCGCACGCATATCCGGTTGTGCATCATCTGGTCGACGAACGGGCGCATGTCGTCGGTATAAGGGCCGGTGTAGCGCTCCCACACGCTCTTTCCCACGCGCAGAATGGTTTCCGGGTCGTCGACGATCTCGGCGTGGCCGTCGATGGACACCCCGCGTAGGGTGTCGTAGCTCTGCCCGTCCTCGATCATCACCGTGATCGTCGGATCGCGGCGCACGTTCACCGCCTTCTGCGACTTGGCCTTGGTCTCGAACCAGATCTCACCGTCGACGACGGCGTACCACATCGCCACAAGGTGCGGTCGGCCGTCGGGCAGCACGGTGGCCATCGTCGCCGTGCGGCTGTGTTCGATGAATTCGGCGATCTCCTCGTCGGACATGACGATCTTCGCCCGCTCGTTGTTGCCCACGCTGGAGATACTTTCAGGTCCGCGTCGGGGTGACCGTCAACCGGGATACCGTTGAGCCCCCGTTGCCGGACGGCTCGTCGAGGAACGTCGGAGGCGACAGCACATTGGTGTTCACCCCGGTGATCCGTTCCCGACCGTCATTCGGGTGCTTGTCTTGCAGTGGCCCCAGCCGTGCGGCATCGACACCACGCCCGGCATGACCGCGTCGGCGCCTGGTGCGCGGTGTGTGCCCGGCCATGTCGCCAACACCCGACCGCGCCGCCAAGGAGTTGACCCAGCTCGTTCTGAGCGGTGTGCTGAATGCAGGAGGCACACATGCTCAGAGACATTCGTGAACTCGCCGGCGATCCGGAGGCCTACGCGGCCGAACTGCGCAGGCGCTGGGGTGGGCTGCTGAGCTACCGCTACATCGGGCGCTTCCACGCCTCGATGGACAACGGCGAGGCCGACGAGACTGTCACGCTCCGCCGCGACATGCGCAACCCGACCGGCGGACTGCTGCTGGCTGTGCTCGGGATCGCCTCGCCGGACAGCGGCGGCGTTTCCGATCTGGAGGCCGTGCCGAATCCCGTCATCCACTCCTGCCAGATCCTCGACCCGGGACGCGACGTCCGGCGCATCGAGATCAACACCGAGGTGCTCAAGCAGGGGCGACAGATGGCCTACAGCCGCTCCACCATCGTCGACGCCGACAACCCGACGCGGGTGCTGGCACTGACCGAAGGGCAGGGCGTCAGCATCGGCATCCCGCCCGGCGGCCTGCAGAAGATGGAGCACGTCCCGCTCGAGGTCGTCGACTCCGAAGATTTGCCGCCGCTGTGGCTGGCGTTCGGCGGCGCCTGCCGGCCCGACGGGCACTGGGTGCTCCCCGAACTATCGGCCGAAGTGGCCTCTCCCGACGCCGCACTACACATCGGGCCGCAGTTCGTCATCCTCGAGACCGCCGCCGTTGACGTAGCGGCCGGTGCGGCCGGCACCGACCAACTGCAGGGCACAGCGTCGCACGTGATGTTCCTTGCGCGTGGAAAGGTCGGTCCCTTCCGCGTCGAGGCGCAGCCGCTTGTCGGCGCCGACGGAAACGTCGCCGTGCGCGCGCTGCTTCATGACGAAGGCAACCTGGACAAGGCGATCACCGCCGCGTCATACGTTTTCCGTTGCGATGCAACGTGATTGATCACCGTCGCCGGCAGCCGGTGTAGCCGGCGACCACCAGTTGCCCTGATAGCTGACCTTGATGAAGATGCCGGTCGGGCCGGAGAACCAGACGTCGTGGTTGCCAGGCTGATCATAAACGACCTGAACGTTGGTGGCGCCGATCTTGGCCGCCGAACCCTTTGCGACGTTCAGGATGTCTGCCCAGTTCCGCTCTGGGACAGCCACTTCGGGCGCGATGCGGTTCGGCAGGAAGTACCGCCGTCCCAATGTGCCGTAGGGCGGCTCACACCAGTCTTCCTGCGCATTGTCGGCGGTCTGCCATGCCGCGGTCGGTATGGCGGCACTGGCGGCCGGGGTGATCTCGTCCATCGCGGCCTGTACTCGCGTCTTGGTGTCCTCCAAAGAGGGCAGCGCGCTGAGTTCACCGAGCAGGTTTGCCGTCTGACTGGTCGGCGTCGGTTGATCGGGGTTTCCATATGACATCCTGTCGCTGCGAGAGCGGTGGCGACGACGGCCGCGCACAGCAGTCGTGTCCGCCGATCGCTGGGCATGGCTTGCATTCGGTTCGTCTTCCTCAGTTCTGTGGAACCACGTTGTTCGGCAGTCCGGCGACAACGGCGGCGATGTGTATCCGGTCGTGCGGGACAGATTGTTGCCGCCCCAACGTGGATAGTCGCTGTGTCCCTGCGCGCCCTCCAGGTTCATGGTGCCGCCGAGGCCGTCAGGCACAGCGGCGGGGCCG
>CAWDSB010000005.1:0-100473 GCA_963804905.1 uncultured Actinomycetota bacterium
GCTGCTGCCTGTTCCTTCGACGAGACCTACGTATTGCTAATGGGCGCCTTCGCGAATGTGGACCTGCAGACGCGAATTGGTGAAACGGCCCCAGCCCGGCGCGTGCTTGCGGGACACGTATGGATCGCCCCTGGCGGCGAAGCAGGTGATCGGAATTCCACAGCGGGTTCGCACACAAGAATCTGTTCATGGCCGCCATTTGGAATTCCACGCGAACGACCGGCAGCATCAGCCGCCGGCAACTCGGGATCAGCCGAATAAGCTGCTCGGTCGCCAGGATATTGAAATGGCGAATGAGCTCCGCGAATACGTCATCGGGCTGGGCGTAAGCGGGCAGGCTGATGCGGAATTCCGCGAGCTTCAGCGAATCATGCATTACGCGTTCTTCAAATCGACCCTGGTCGGCAATCCGGTCGGGCGGGCGCGCGCCCAGAGGCAGACAGTCTGGTCCGGGCGGACCATGTTGGTATGAATGAGCCGGCGTGCGGTCTCGGTTGTAGATGCCCACGCCGGCGATGGCGAAGAAGTAGAACAGCCAGTCCAACAGGTCGACCATCTCAGGGACGAGCTGTCCGACGAACTCTTCCATGTCGGCGACCGGCGCTTCGGTGATGCGGCCGAGACAGACCGGGCGGCTCGATGGCGACCACCTCGATGGTCGGATGGAGATGAACTGCGCCCAGCTGCAATGACCGGCGGAGCCACCGCCGGCAAACGGAAAGCAGAACAGTGGAGGCGGGGAACCGAACGCGGGCCCACGATGATGATCCAGCCCTCTGGGGAACCCTTGCCTGGAGAATACACGGGGCTCGATCCCGATTGGCTGCGTCCGGACGTCATCGCCAGCCATCTCCTGCAGGACGAGCGGCCAACTGCTGGCGGAAGGTAGGGGGCGAAGCGTAACGGGCTGGCGCGCGGCTTCGCCGCTGGGCGGCTTGAGCAGGTTTCATTCGAGCCGCTCGTCGACGCTGGGGCCTGAAATCAGCGTCACGGTTGAGACCTGGATCCAGGAGCGCGGCTTCCAGCCGGTTGGCCAGCGTCACTGACATGGCGAGAATCGACCGAGCCCGCGAAGCGGGCGCGCCGCATCGATCGTCTCGGTAATGCCTAACGCCTTCATAGCCTCCCGGCGGACAAGCCCGACCAGCGATACTCAGGCATTCCGCATGCCTCTCCCTCGATCGGGGACTGGTCGCCACCGCACTGGCGCCGAGCCCCACGCTCGATATTGCCGGGCTGGTTTCCGCTGCTCGCCCTTTGCCGGCTCGACCGCTGCTGTGGCCAGCTGCGGCCGCAATGCCTCCGGCGGCAAGGGCTTCAGCGACAATCCCTCGATCGCGGCGGCGAGCCGCCCGTCGTCCTGGAAAATGGCGATGTCGACCGTGACTATATCCCCGCCGCCGTTTGCGGTTTGCCGGCGCACGCCATGCGCCCAAACCTCCGGGACGCTGACGCAGGCGCAGCGGAAGCGCTCGACGCGAACCGGCGGATCAGTGTCTGGCGGCTCTCGGCCTTGCGTGAAATCGCCATAGGCGTCGATCAGTGCCGGATAGAGATCCAGGCAGGCGTCGAGAAGCGCCGGATGCAGCCGGATTGGCCATCGACGGAGAGATGCGGAAGGCAGCGCGACTGGCGTCGACGCCGCTGCTGCCCCGCTGCAGCATCTCGATCCACGAGGAAACAGATGCGCCATATTCCAATCCCAAGACGCGTAGAGTTTGATAATCATGGCTGGATCGGGATGAAGTGGCGCATCGTTCCTGACGTTGATCGAGCTGAAGATGGGACTATCTTGAGACTCAGCGCCAGTTCTCCCTGCGCACCACGCCGACCATATCGATTCGCCATGTGTCGGCACCATTTAGCCGATGCTGAAGCGAAAAATTCGGCAGTCGCATCGTCCAGCGGCGTGAGGATCGACTGCACCGTGCGGTGGCCGCTGTCCGGCAAGACCATTGCTTCGCGGTACTGCAGCTTGGCGATCTCGACAAATCGGAACCGAAATACTGGCGCGCCGCATCGCGCAAAGCCGTAGACCAGGCCGTCGTTGGCGGCGCCGGCATGCCCGGTTGATTGCGATGATCATAGAGGATCGCGAAACGCTGCAGGCTGTAGCCGCTCTCGAACTGGGCATCCGGCGATGCCAAGCGCAGGCGCACACCGGTGAGTCCGTCGGAAGAACGTCCTGTCGAGCGCGCTGTTCATGGCCCTCAAGATCCAGAAGCGGCGGTGCTCTCGAATGGATAGGTCGGCAGGGACGCGCGGCGGCGAGGACATGGTCGATGGAATCCGGCCCAATCAACATAGTAACCGCGCCGGTAAAGCTTGCCGAGGCTCGTTCAGGATCTCGGTCAACTAGCCGCGCTTGCTGAGCGAGCCGAGCCATGCGTTGCCGCCTCCGGGACGTACTGCCCAAGCGCAAGCAAGGTGTTGCCCGGTCCATTTCGACGAAGTCGGAAACGCCGGTCGCGACCAGCGCCCGCATTCCCTCGGCGAAACGCACGGCATTCAGCGCGTGGTCACACCAGTATCGCGCATCCAGGCTGCCATCAGCGTCGCTGACACCGTCGAGAGCCATGCCGTTTCGGCAGCCGCTCTCTACCGCAGCAGCAATACGACCGAAGCTGACGCCGCCGGCTGCATCAATGGGGAGTGGAAGGCATGGGAAACGGTCAGCAAATGGCACGGAATGCCAGACGATTGCGAATCCGCGATGGAGACCCGCCGCGGCGTCGCTCACGCCGATGACCGTGTTCTTCGGGGCATTCAGAGCGCCGATCGCGACATCAGCGCGACGGCCTTGCTGATGTCACGCAGCCACAGCTATGTTTTCATACCAATAAAAGATACAAGGCCCTCATCATGAAGATGTCCACGGCAAAGACCTCCCATGATTCCTTCCACGTCGGACAGAGCAGCCAACACTGATCCAGCGTGTGCGCGCCTCCGCAATCAACGGCCGCAAACTCGCCGACACTATGTCCCAGTACGACGGTGAGATGGCCAGCGCGACGCACGGCGGCGGCCGGCCTGCACGGCGAACAGCGCTGGCTGCGTGTAGGCCGTTTCGTCGATCAGAGCATCCGCGTCGTCGCTGAGGAGGTGCGTCTCTGAGTGGCCGCCCCCGGCGGCTGGGCGTGTCGGCGCAGCGATTGATTTCCTTTCGAAATATCGGCTGATGTCGATAGAGCTCCGCTCCCATTCGCGCGTATTGCGACGCCTGCCAGAGAACAGAAAAGCCAGCTTGCGCTCTCCGGTCGGTCTGGACGCGTACCGTACCAGATCCATGACGACGCTCTCGCGAACTGCTCTTTCGAGCCCACAACGGCGGCAAACCGCGTAGCGGAAATGCGTTCGTCCGCTGGTGCTGGTGAAGCAAATGTCCGGCAGGGGCGCTTGGTGCCACGGACAAGCCAAGCGAGGTGACGCTGAATAGATCCACGGAATGCGGCCTGTTCATCTTGCCGATAGCGTGAAGACAGCCATCCGGCACGCCTGGTGCTGGATCACCACCAGCACTTCTCGAGCACGACGAAAGCGTTCGCTACCGCCAAGCCAAGCGAATTGACCGGCCAGGGCGCGCCGGGGGCGATCGCCCGCAGGACCAGTCGCGACATTGCGGATTGACGAAGAACAAACTCGCGGCGAAGTCGATCTCGGGTTGGGACTATGAAAATGGAGGCTCGCCGAGATACGCCAGTGCTGATGCCCGCAACATCCAGTTTGATCCAAGCCAGGCAATCCCCGCATATACTGTTCGGTGCCCAATGTTCGTGCTCACCAACCGATAGCAAGACCACTCCGATACCGTTCTGGTGCGGAACGCGCGGGTCAATGCGTCGATCTTCCAGCGGGACGCGACCGCCGTGCCCGTTCCCATGACACTCGACATCAGCAATGTCATTCCACAGTCCCTCGAGGGCCATCAGCGATGCCTCGATCATCGCCGGCACGCCCTGACCACCACCACGCTCGAAGCCATGACTCCGCCTTTCAGCGCCCTGGTTGCTGATCGCCCAATCCTTTTTCCGATGACGACCATTTCGTGGCCATCGGAAACGTCATCCAATTGCTGCAGCGGGACCGCGCCGACGCCACTGCAAAAATGGTCCTGCGCGCCGGCATTGAAGGTTTCGGCGATGTCCGTCGGGCGACAGGATGCCGCCTTTAACGCTGGTATATCCGTTGCACTGGGGCACGCGCACGGTGGCGGCTCCCGCCAGCGCCATGTCGCGTTCACCGCGAGGATCACCTCGCCGGCAAGCGAGATCGACAGCGACGAGCGACGTCGAGCAGGCGGTCTGCACGTTGAGGCTTGGTCCGGTCAGGTTGAGCTTGTATGAAATCCGCGTGCTTGCAAAATCCTTGTCGTTGCCGAGGTGCGTCAGCGTGCCGGTGGAGCCCGGTGCAGTCGGCGCTGAAGCGGCGGCGATCGACAAGATAGCTCGGTCACAACACCACCTGCGGTGGTGAACGCGCCGATCGGCTGAGCCGTGCGTCCGAGCGGTTGTCCGGCGTCCTCGAAGGCCTCCACGCCACCTCCAGCAGCAGGAATCGTTCTTCGATCCCCGTGAGCCGCGCCTCCTGGAAGTACTGGAGGAAGACGGCATCGAACTCGTCGATGTTCCGGCAGCAACGGGGCAGCCTTGACGTAGGACGGATCGCGCAGCAGCTCAGCAGGCACGCCGGCCGACAGGAGATAGGCGTGGTCGAGTACGTGCTGATCGAACCCACGCCTTGGCCGAGGTTTCGCCAAAGGCAGGGTGATCGGCAGCACCACGGGAAAGCGGCAGGCGATGCCGACGATCGCAACACCGGTGGAGCCGCTGCTGGTACGTCATCTGCGCTCTCTCCGCGCGCGCCTGATCTGGCGCGCTCGGCGCCACCGCTCGCTTCGTCTTCGCCGCCGCGCCCGAGCTCCCGAAAGAAGCCTGCTTGATAAGCTTTCACGAGGTACTGGTTGACGAACACTCTGGTGATTCAACATTGGCAAACGGATCAACACCGAGCTCCGCTTCCAGCTCGGCCACGAGGAACGCCAGGTCGAGCGAGCTCAGTCCGAGCGTCGCGCTGAGCTTGTCGGCGCCGGACAGGCAGCCAACCTGGCCAACACTGCCGCCGAGCGCGCCAGATTGCCATGCACGATGGATTCGATCTGCGTAGGCGTCGGCGCAGTCAGCATGTAATGCCTCCATCCACCACCAGGGTTGTCCGGTGATGAAGGACGCCTCGTCGGAGGTCAAAAAGTGGACGGCATTTGCCACCTCATCTACCCGCGCCAGCCGGCCCAGCGGGGTGCGGCGCGCGATGCGCTGCTTCTGCTCCGGTGCCATGCCTGCCACCATGTCGCTCTCGAAATAACCGGGGGCGACGGAATTGACCCTGATCTGACGGGGCCAAGCTCGCGAGCAAGGCTGCGCGTCAATCCATCCAGCGCCGCTTTGGTCGCACTGTAAACGGCCACTCCCGAATGGCCGCGGATGGCATGCACCGACGAGATGTTGACGATGCATCCGGAGCCCTGCCGCAGCATGAACCGCGAGCAGGCTCGCGCCAGCACCAAGGCCGCAGTGAGGTTGGCTTCGATCACCTCGATGATCTCGCGCGTCTGCATGGTGGTGAGAATGCCTTCCATCGCAATCCCGGCGTTGTTGACGAGCACATCGATCCGGCCCAACCGCTCGCCTACCTCCTCACAAACGCCTGCAGTGCCTCGGGATTACGTCCATCCACGGCCCTCCACAGGAAATTGGCGCCGTCTGCCGGCGCGCAGCATTTTGGCGATGAAAGCCGTCTTCGTTCGGCTCAGAGTCGCCACCCCGTACCGCCGATCGAGAAATCCGGTTACGAGCTCGGCTCCCAATCCGCGGCTCCCACCGCTCACCAGAGCGATTTTTCTGCCCGCTGCCATGGCCGTTATGTGCTTAGGCTCGGCCCGATCCACGGGCGGCGTCCACAATGCTGCAAGGCCCAATGGACGTCCGATTGCGCAATTTCTTGAAACGCGCACCGTGATGCTCCTCCGCCACCACGTCGATGACGGCAGGAATCTTGTAGCGCTCGAGCCGTGCCTGGCAGTGTCGGCGCACGCGCCCTTTGAGCGCTTCGGCATCCTCCGGCACCAGCGTGGTGATTTTGACTGCAACCACCTCGCCGGTGACGGCATTGGAGGCCGCCCGTGCACGGTGACGTCTTTGATGTTGTTGAGCTCAAGGAGAACATTTTCGACCTCGGTCGGATGCACCTTCTGCCCGCCCACATTGATCAGCTCCGACTTTCGGCCGAGTATGCGAATATACTCGCCATCGCTTTCGACGAGGTCCTGGGTATTGAACCAGCCGTCCGTATCGAACGGCGGGGGCGCGTTCAGATAGCCAAGCATCGCGCTCGCGATTCTGATCCAGAGAATGCCGTCGACGATCTTGTGTTCAAATCCGGCATGACCGAGCTTCAGCCACACCGAGGCGAAGTCGCGTGACTGGGTCGGCAGGATGCCGAGCTCGGAAGTCCGTAGGTCTGCTTGAAACGCACCCGTGGCAGCGACTGCGCGGACGCAGCGAGCGTGCTGGGAGGCGTCGGCTCGGTTCCGTAGGTGATCAATGAGAGCGAGGACAGGTCGTGCTGGCGACAGGCGTCGGCGATCAGGGAGAAGCCGCAGGAACGGGCGGCGCGGCAGCAGCTCGATGCGATGCGGCGTCGATCGCGGCGCAGACGGCGTCAGGGCTGCGATCGCGCGCGGCGACCGAGGTGCCGCCGTTGACAGAGGCCGTGAAACAGCGTGTTGATCCCGCCGATATGGTCGAGCAGCAGGAACACGAGCGTGCGATAGGCGGACCGCGCAGCCTCGAACTTCGCCAGCAAGCGGTGAAAGTCGAGCACCGAAGCCTTGCTCTGACCTGTCGAGCCGGAGCTGAACAGCACCAGGCCCGGTGCGTCGCGCTCCTGGAGCTGTCGCAGCAGCGGATGGCGCACGGCACGGTCGAAGCCTTTAACGTGCCAGAAATCGTCTTTGTCGAATGCAATGGTGAATCGGACATGCGCCAGCTCCATGAGCATGGGCCAGCGGCTCGCAGTGGCGGAGGCCATCGGAACAATGATGTTGCGGTTGAGCAGAGCGGCGAGGAGCAATGCACACAAGTTCGGCGAATAGTCGCCACAGATTGCCAGTGTATCTCCCGGCTTGATCCCCTCTTGCGCCAATCTGGCGAGCCATGCGTCACAGCCCTCAGCGAGCTGGGCGAACGTCACGGTGTCTTTGCCTGATATCAGCGCCGGCCTATTCCCCCACTCTTTCAATCGGTGAGCCAACCAATGGCAACTCATGGCCACCCGCCTTCGTCGCCCTGCATAACCTGTAGCGCTTCGATCTATCAACAACGCGCTCTAAATTCTACCAGGCGGCTCCTTCTGCTTCGGCTGTCCGCGATCTGTATCTTCGCAGCATGGCCTCCATGGCTTGCATCGTCTGAACGGCGTGCATGACCTGGGCCGCGTGCATCGGGTCCATCGGTTGCAGGCAACTCCCTGAGCTTGTCCATGTCGATTGAACCGTCCAGTCCTTCGGACGGACCGCGCGGGGGACGGAAATCGAAGGCCGTATTCCCGTCGGGAGTCCATCATTTTCGGCAACAAATTCGCACGCTCGGTGCATACCGTACACCCATTGCGGCATGGCTCCTCGAACCAGTCGTGCCGAAGACTTCGGCAAGCATCATGCCGAAGCGGAGGCGGGATTGGCGCGTGTCGGCCTCTGGATGCGCGTAGTCGGAAAACATGAGACGCTCCCTCTACACAACAGCCTCAACGACTTTCCTCCTTCCCGGTCTCGGATTTCCTATCCTGCCCGGTCGGCTGGTCGATCCGCCAGTAACATCGCACAGTTCCAAATTGATGTCCACGGCCTGCAATCGTACGAGTAGCCAGGAAGACGGCCGAGGGCACTGGACATCAATCAGAGGCGGTTAACTTGAATTATGCAAAGTCAGTGATGAGAATCGGATGCGCACTGGCCACTGCGGCGACATCGCCCGGCGCGGATCAAGACGAAGAATCGACCAGCTTTGTGCGACGCACTGATCGCCGTCCAGTCCTACAACCGCCGGCCCCCGGCTGCATCGAGATCAACTCTGGACGCGCCTCCAGGTCGCCGCGCGAGCTGAATACCCAACCCTTCCAGACCATGCGCCTCCTTGAAGTCCCAGTTCGACGAACACCTGCACCGCGTCCCCGCAAGGCAGCAAGGGCCCTGCTTTCCCTCGGTGTAAATAGCTTTGCGCAACATCTATGGCTTGCGGCGACCGCCGCCGCCTTCTTCGACATCGATGCCGATAGGGTGATCTCGTCAGGACTGCGAGCAGGCAGTAGTCGCCGCTGTGTCCGACGCTGAACTGGAGATTGGGACCATTCGCCAACGACAACAAATATGGCTTGCCAAGACTGTTGGCGGAAAGATCAGTATCGCTGCGTACTCGTCCCCGTAGCTCGGCCACCAATCCGCCGGACGATGCCGTGCGTCTGGATGAAGCGCGTACGATCGCGCTCGAACGAGAACTGCGCAGCGCGCGCCCGCTCCTCCTGGTCTAAGATCGGCAGCAAGCCGGCCGTTGCGCGATCGTCGTCGAACAAGCGCGCAGTCCACACGTGGATCTCGCCGCTCGACAAGCCCGCACCGAAGATCCACGCAGGGACGCGTCCATATGCGCGACCTCGGCGCCGCTCCGCGTGCATGCCTACGGAGTGCTCGGCGCAAGTCCTGGACAATCTCCTTGGCGAGAGCCCCGGCGCGGGGGCGGAAGAAATAAAAATGTCCTCCAGGAAGATGGCAGTTGCGAAATCGTTCGTGGGTGCATGGCATCCAAGACTGGAGCCAGCCGAGATGGGCGACATCGCCGCCAATGGCGTATCGGGCAGATCCAGGCGATCGCCGGCATCGACTGTATAGCCGTCCGCGAGCGCAAGATCGGCTGGCAAGGCGGGCGGTCGTGCGGCCATCAGCTCCGGCCGCTCCATGATTGCCGCAGGCGTGCCGCCGAAGCGGATGCCAGAATGGCAAGCAATTCCCGGTCGGACCGCGGGAGCACAGTCGGAGCATCACCTGAAGCTGGGCTCTCGCGGCCGGAAACGAACAGATGCACGGCGGTACGGCCATCGACCGAACGTAGCTGGCGGGCCGCCTCGTCGGCCGCATGGGCACCCACGCTATGGCCAAAAAAACTGAAGCGGACCGACATCAGCGGCTGGGAGCGCATGACGCAGCCTCCTCCATGAGTGCGCTCATGGATGTAAGCGGGGGCTCGTCGAGACCGCGGCGCGACCCGGCGATTGGACCGGACAGAGGTCGACCTCGGGGGGCATGCAGCGCCGCAGGGGCCGGTAAATGCGGCGTTTCCCGCCGCGTGTCGGAACGGCAAAAGGGCGGCAGCAAACGGGCAGGCCTTTCATTCCAGAAATGGGACCCACCTGTCGAGCGTCATTCCGTCCCTCGCACGAGGCCAGCGGACTGGACGACGGTGCCAGATCAGAGAGATTTCACGCAAGATCGGTTCCGTCTTGGCAGGTACCGCTCCGGACCCCGAGTTGCCGCCGAGCCCACGGAGCGCGATAAAGTTTTTCGTGCTCAACGTGCGCCAGCGCCGAGGGGACCGTGCCGACATTCAAAGCTGTATTGTCAGTCGAAGAAGAGTGATGGCGGGCAAAAGGTCGGCCTCGCCGATTTTCGAGGAAGCCAATCTGATGGAAGGTGATGTCACCGTCCGCGTCGAATGGTCGACGGTGAATTACAAGGACGGGCTCGCACAGTCACGGGCAAAGCACCGGTCGTTCGTCGCTTTCCGATGATCGCCGGCATCGATTTTGCCGGCACGGTGGAAATCCTCTTCGCATCCGCGATGGAGGCCGGGCGACCGGGTTAGTTCTCGACGGTTGGGGTCTGGGTGAGACGCATCTCGGCGGCTACGCGGAAAAAGCGCGGGTCAAGGGCGATTGGCTGGTGCGGCTGCCCGAACGCAACAGCGCGCGCGGGGCAATGGCGATCGGCACCGCCGGCTACACCGCGATGCTGGCGGTGATGGCGCTCAAGCGGCGCGGCCGGCTTGGCCGAGCAAGGGCCGGTGATCGTGACCGGCGCCAGCCGGAGAATGGGCTCCGGTGCGCCATGACGCTGCTGGCCAAGTTTCGGCTTTGCCGTCATCGCCTCGACGGGGCGCCCGGCCGAGGAGGATGCCCTCGAAAGCCTCGAGCGCCCGCGAAATCATGGAAACACGAGGGGCTTGCCGGCGCGGCCGAGCCCCACTTCGTCGAGCAATGGGCCGGCGGCATCGATACTGTCGGATCGACTACACTGGCCAACGTGGTGTCGATGACCGCTATGGCGGCGCGGTCGCCGCCTGTCGTTTGGCGGGAGGGATGGATTTGCCGGCAACGGTCGCCCCGTTCATTCTGCGCGGGGTATCGCTCATCAGCATCGATTCGGTGATGTGTCCGCTGGAACGGCGACGGGAGGCTTGGAAGCGACTGGCCTCCGATCTCAGCACGCCCAGGCTCAGGCCGCGATGACCAGCGAGATTGATCTGGCGGGGGTGATCGAGGCCAGCCGTCGGATCACCGGGGAACAGGTACGCGGCCGGATAGTGGTCAAGATCGGGTAGAGCGTCTAGCTACTTTCCGGCGCAAAAATCGCGGTTCTGAAGGGCGGGGTCAAGGACGCAGACAACGAGAAGCCCCGGCGGGGGCGGCGGGGGTGATGAGGCGCAAATTGGCGCTGGAGTGGGCTACCTTTGGAGTGACTGTTCTTCCATCACGCGACCGATGCTCATGAGGTTGTCAGCGACAACGCCGAGCCCGACCCAGCGCTTCATTCCGGTGCTGCTTTGTAGCGGCAGCGATCGAGCCCGTGTCGCCGTTTGGCCACGCTGATGCGCCCCTCGCATCCGGTCCGCCATTTCTGACCGTTGCGGGACCACCGCTTTAGCTAGCCAGGCGCTCCGCCTCGGTTTGTAGTCAGGCTGTCGATCGACAGGGTATTTGGAAAACTCTTGATCAGCGGGTCCCAGGTTCAAGCCCACCAGCCTTGCAATAGTTCTACGATGCTCGCTGGGCTTGCCGTTCCGACAGGTCGGTCGGCGGCTCTGCGGCACCTCTCGGATGATGCCACCGAAATACCGCACCCTCGGGGACTCCAGATATCGTTGGCCGATCGCCGCGGAGCGTCAGATCAGCCAGCACGACTTTCGCCTGACGTCCCGCAAGCCACCTCGGCGGAGAATGGATATTCGATCTGGGTGGAAGCCGCTCGCTCAACACGTGGCGGACCTTGCGGATATGGCGGTCATGCCGACGTCAGCGCCACATGTCAGGCGTTTCACCACGGCGCAACCGCTGGCGCCCAGAGGATATCACTTCCTCAAAAGCTAATTTGAAGTCGGCGAAACCCCGTTCCGGCCGTAGCTCAAACGGTGGGTTTTGCCTCAGGAAGGTCGAAAATGCTTTATCTTTCAATGGGGGTTGACTGACACTCTCTCCGCCAGCATTGACGCGATCCGTGCGAAGCCGGATCCCTCCTTCTCGATTTGGCGACGGAAACGTCGCGACGTAGCGGCAGCCGTCCACGGCAGGCGGAGTTCGCCTCCTTCCTCCGCGAAACCAGCGTGGGCCTTTGATCCCGCTGGCATTTGCAGAGAAGACGCCGCCAATCTCGTCATTATTTGGTTAGATGATCCTCAATTTTAGCTCATTCCGCCGGTTTTCGGTTAAGCGCATCCTCCAGCTCAAGCAAGGCGATCGACGACGCCAAGGCGCGACGCGGTCGGGATTTGCAGTTCGAAACTCGATTTCCCCACTCACTGGAGGGGTACGATGAAGCTGAATAACAAGGTCGCATTCGTCACGGGCGGCACGTCGGGCATCGGTTTGGAAACCGCCAAGCTCTTTCAGGCCGAAGGCGCTCATGTGGTTCTGGTTGGCTGAATACGGAGCGCCTGACCGCCGCGGGCAAAGAACTCAACGGTAAGGCTCTGTTGGTTCGTGCCGACATCGGCAAGGTGGAAGACATCGAACGTGCTGTCGAAGAAACGCGGGCGAAGCATGGTCTTATCGACGTGGTGTTCGCCAACGCCGGCGCGACCACTGTCGCTCCGCTCGAAGCCGTGACGGAGGCGTACGTTGCCGAAAATATCGCCGTCAACTTCACCGGCACATTCTTTACGATCCAGAAGACAGCTCCGCTCATGGCCAAGGGCGGCAGCATCATTGTCACCACGTCGTTCCTGAACACGATCGGTTATCCCGGTCTGTCGATCCTTGCCGCGACAAAGGCCGCGACGCGCTCCCTGGTTCGCACCCTGGGCGCAGAGCTGGCGCCGCGTGGCATCCGCGTGAATGCAGTCAGTCCGGGCGCGATCGCAACGCCGTTCTACAGCAAGATCGGTTTGCCTGACGCGGTGCTGTCGGACGTCGCTTCCAGCATCACGCAGAAGATCGGTCTCAAGCGTTTCGGCGAGCCGGTCGAACTCGCCAAATCCGTGCTGTTTCTGGCAGGCGATAACTCATCTTACACGACCGGCACGGAGCTGGTGGTCGATGGCGGCTTGACGCAGTTCTGATATATTGCCGCGCCCGATCGTTTGTGCTGGCCCGCCGTTTAGACCTGATCCGCAGACGGCGGGCCACTTTTTACAGCGATGGAATGCGCCCGAACCCGGCAAGCGCTTCACGGAGTTTCGGCACGGCAAAGTCGATGAACCGCCGGACCTTGATCGGCATGAGGTTTCGCGAGAGATAGACCACGTGAACCGGTATCGGCTCGACTTCAAACGCCTGCAAAACAAAATCCAGCTTTCCCGCCTTGATGGCCGCATCGACGTCGTGCTCAAGGACAAGCGTTGCCCCGATACCATCAATCGCGGCATCAACGGCAGCGTCGGGAGATGACACGAGCAGTCGGGGTACCTCTGTCATCGTAAAAATGTGTCCCGTGTTCGGGTTACGGAAACGCCATGGTGAGAGGCTCGGACTGTCGAACAGGATACAGGGATAACCGCGAAGGTCTTCCGGCGTCTTTGGCTCGCCATGCTGGCGTAGCAATTCCTTGCTGGCGACCACCACCACACGCAAGCTTCCAACGCGCGCTGCGACCAAACTGCTGTCGCCCAGACGCCCGACTCTCACGGCGACGTCAGTGTGTGAATCGATGAGATCGACGTTGCGGTCGGATTGGATCAGTCGGATTCGTATCTCGGGATATAACGCAAGAAACTGATCGATGACCGGCAGCACCCGTAGACGTGCAATCTGCACGGGCGTCGTGATCACAAGCTCGCCGCGCGGGGCTGTGAATTCGCCGGCGGCGCGACGCTCCTGCTCGTCAACCTGCTCGAGGATTTGCTTTGCAGACGCGAGGTAATCAGCCCCGGCATCGGTCAATTCGAGCTTGCGCGTCGATCTGACAAGCAGTTTGGTCCCGACCAATGTTTCGAGATCGTTGACATTGCGCGTGAGCGTGGCGACCGGAATACGCAATTTCCTGGCGGCGGCCGACAAGCTCCCTTCCTCGACGGAGGACACCAGCATGGCCATAGCTTGCAGTCGATCCAAGTGACTCACCGAAAGAGGGGAGATCGCCATTCTACCCTTGGACGACGGACGTCGACGAGCCGCCGTTCCGGTCTTCCCAAAGCTTGCGATCGTTTAGGTTTGCTTTGCGGTCGCCATTCTATTCGAAGAAGGTCAGCCGGCACCAGATCGCAATTGAGCCCGAGACTCCAGTGCGGATCTAGCCTCGGCAAGGGCTTTGACTCCACTACCGTTGTGAAAAATTCAAAGCAGCCGTCGCCACTGACAGAACCACCGTAAATCTACGAAATCCTCTTTAACCGCGACTTAGCCCGCGACTGATGATCTCACGCCAGAGCTAGCCGCAGGATTCCCTTATGTTCTCCAATAGATCGTTGATCGCCGCCGTCGCATTGCTCGGCGCGCTGGCGCAGGGCACAGCACCTGCGGGCGCCGCCGAATTCCTGCTGCGGCTCGGTTCGACCAACCCGCCCGGGTCAGCGGCCGACGCGGAGTTCGAAGCGGTCGCCAGGGCCATCGAGCAGGAGTCCGGGGGCCGTATCGAGGTCGCCTCGAAGCCGGCCGGCGGCTATGGCAAGGTGCCGGATATGTTCCCCATGGTCGAGAGAGGCGATATCGAGATGGCCGTGACGGTGCAGGGTTACACCCCCGGCCGTTTTCCGCAGTCGTCGGTGATGGAATTGCCGCTGATGTTCCAGAATTCGGTCGCCGGCACCAAAGCCATGATGGCGCTCTACAAGGAAGGCCTGCTGGACAAGGATTACGCGACGGTCAAGGTGCTCGGCCTTTACGTGCTGGAACCTTACCCGATCTTCACGACAGGCAAAAAGATCGAGACGGTGAGGAATTTTCGCGGCATGCGGATTCGCACTCCGAGCATTACGGTCGGTCTGGCGTTGTCCAAGCTCGGCGCCATTCCGCTCGGCATTCCCAGCCAAATAGTCGGCGAGACCCTCGCCAACAACACCCTCGATGCGCTCTCCATCGGCTGGACCTCGCTGCTCAACAACAAGGGGATCGGCGGCAAGCCGCTGTTCGATCAGATCAGCGTGGTGGTTGATGCCAAATTCGCGGCGCCGGCCCTGATGATGGTGATGAACCGCGCCAAATGGGAGGCGCTGCCGGCGGACCTCCAGGCGATCGTCGCGAAGTACAGCACGGCGCTGAGCGATGGCGGCGCCGCGGCGCGCGAATCGGTCGATCTCGCCTTGAAGAAGAACGCGCTGGCCGACCCGCGGATCACGGCCATCAGCTTCAGCGACGCGCAAGTCGCCGAACTGAACCGCGTCGTGACGCCTGCGATCGAGGACTGGAAGGCCAACATGGCCAAGCGCGGTCTCGATGGTGAGAAGCTTTATACCCGGGCGCGCGAATTGATCGCGCAATACCAGGCCGAAGCCAAATAACCGACATCACCACTGGACGCCGGTTCGCGACGGCTGGACGGCCGTGCCTTGCTCACATCGGCGCTCGCAGCCGGCCGACCTGGACAGCGCCGGCCGGCTGCGTGCATCAATGGGCGTGCGTCGCTCAGGGACGAACGCGGATGATCGTCTTCCCCTTGCGTCGCTTGGTCGGGTTTAGGGCGGCGACGGCATCGTCGAGGGTCGAAACGTTGCCGATGTTCGTCCGCAGTCGTCCGTCCCGCACCCGCTGGACGATCTCACTCAGTTGGGCACGATCGGACTCGACGACGAAGTCGACCGCGAGGCCATCGGCGGGCCGTGCCTCGGCCGGCCCGACGATGGACACCAGCGTGCCTCCGGCTCGAATCAGGCCTGCGGACCGCTTCCCGATGTCGCCGCCGATAACATCGAACACCAGATCTATTCCGCCGACGTCTTCCAGGACGTCGTTGTCGAGGTCGACGAACTCCTGCGCGCCGAAGTCGAGCGCCGTCTGACGGTCGGCGGCGCGTCCGGTGCCGATGACGTAGGCGCCGAACTCTCGTGCGAGCTGCGTCACCATCGAACCGACTGCGCCGGCCGCGCCGTGCACGAGTACGCTCTGCCCCGCCTGAAGGCGGCCGTGCTCGAACAGTCCCTGCCACGCAGTCAGGCCCGAGATTGGCAGGCTCGCGCCCACCGTGAAGTCGACGTCGCCCGGGAGCGGCGCGAGGTTGCGTGCCTCCATGGCTACATACTCCGCCAGGGTGCCGTCGCGATACCAGTCGGCGAGGCCGAACACGCGCTGTCCCACCGACAGCCCCGTCGTGCCGTAGCCGAGAGCGGTGACCACTCCGGCCAGCTCGTGGCCGGGGATCGACGGTGTTCGATCACGGTCGAGGCGATCGGTCCAGGTCGAGGGCCACTCCAGCTCAGTCGGGACGAATCCCGACGCATGAACCTGAACGACGACGTCGTTTATCGCTGCCTGCGGCTTGGCCCGCTTCACCAGCTTCATGCCGGCCGTTCCCGCCGCCTGGTCCGTCACAACGATCGCCTTCATGATCATTTTCTCTTCGGTCATTTGTCTCTTTGGGTTCGGGAGTGTGGACGCTCCGGCTATCGACAAAATGTCATCCATTGTGGAACTCCTT
This sequence comes from uncultured Actinomycetota bacterium, assembly GCA_963804905.1. Taxonomy (GTDB): domain Bacteria; phylum Actinomycetota; class Actinomycetes; order Mycobacteriales; family Mycobacteriaceae; genus Mycobacterium. The sequence continues at coordinate 16,109 of CAWDSB010000005.1, forward strand.
TTCTCGGTGCTGCGATCTGCGCTGTCTGCTTTGACCGGGGTTCCCACCAAGCCTGATGGATCGGGATCGCTCCGGTCGCGGGTGTGGCGGATAGATGCATTGCGCCTGGTCATAAAACAGTACCAAGATTGCCGATTTTGGCTGTACCATCGCGCGATGGCTGTCCTCCCGATCCAACTCGATCGTGCCAGAAGGACTCCGCTGGCTGCCCAGATTTATTCGGCGATCCGAGACGGCATCGAAAACGGACGGCTCGCCTCGGGCGCGCGGTTGCCCTCTTGGCAGGATCTGGCCGCTCAACTCGGCGTCTCCCGCGGCACCGTGCGTGTGGCTTACGAGCGTCTCGATCGCGGAGCAATTCGCGATTGGTCTCGGGCCGGCAGGAACTCGTGTGGCCGAGCGGCAGTCCCGATCCTCAATACCTGATTGGTCGCCGGAAGCCCCGCTTCTGCCGGACCTCTTCCACGAATTCGGAAACGCGCCGCTGGCATTTCAGATGGGCGTGCCCGCTCAAGACGCCTTCCCGTTCAAGCTGTGGTCACGCATCCTGACTCGTGAGACCCGGCGGGCTGCGGCGGCGCCGGTGACGTATCCGGATCCGCGTGGCGATCCGGAGCTGCGAAAGGAGGTCGCGGCTTACCTGGGGCTGGCCCGCGGCCTTCGGTGCAATCCCTCTCAGGTGCTCATAACAGGTCGGATTCTCCGGTGCGCTCGGTCTGGCGATCCGAGGGCTTCAGCTTGGAGGGATGGGAGCCTGGATCGAGGATCCAGGCTTTCCGCTCACGCGCACCGCACTCGGCCTGGCTGGCATGGCCGTGACAGCTGTCCCGGTCGATGCGGAAGGACTGGATGTTGCCGCTGGTGTCCGGACCGCCGCTGGAGCGAAATTGGCAGTTGTGACACCAGGCCAGCAGGCGCCGCTCGGGATGACGATGTCGCAGCCGCGGCGGCTTGCACTGCTCGACTGGGCTCGGCGCAACGACACCTGGATCATCGAGGACGATTACCTGAGCGAACTGCAGCTGAAAGGACGGGCGGCTCCGGCTCTTGCATCTCTCGATCATGGAGGACGGGTGCTGCACATAGGCAGTTTCAGCAAAACGATCAGCCCGGCGCTGCGCCTGGGTTTCATGGTTGTGCCGCCGGAACTGAGTCGTCGGTTCGCTGATCTCGCTGCTTCCCTGGCGCCGGCGCCGGCTGCGGCATGCAGCGCGCTGTGGCGGAATTCCTGCGGGACGGTCACTATCTTCGCCATCTGCGCCGCATGAAGCGGCTTTACGCCGCTCGACGGGAGGCTCTGCTTCGTTGCCTGGGCAGAAATGGCGCCAGACTCGATAAAGGTGCAGGCGACTGCCGGTCTGGCAGTGGTGATCTCGCTTCCCAAGTCCGCGTCAGACGTGGACATCGCTTCACGTGCGCTGGAGTTCGGGCTCGCGCCGCGTCCGATGTCGGCGTGGTACATGCAACCTCCCCGGCAGCAGGGACTGCTGCTCTGCGTGACCAACCTCAATGAACGGCGGCTGCCGGCGGACTGTCGTCGGCTATTGGAGTTGGCGCGATAGCACTTATGGCAGCAAGGCAGCTACGCATTGTCGGATGACCCTTTCGGGGAAGGCCGACACGGTCGGGCGCCCTAGCATCGTGGACGCTGCCCTCAGTTGCAGCCAGCTCGAATTGACAAATTTCTTGCAAACTCCATGATCAACTCAAGTCGGGCTGCTGGGAAACGATGATCGATTCGAGCGATGTTGTATCGTTAGGCTTTGCAGTTGGATGTAGAAGGAAGGTCTGTACCGAGATGAATAGTATGAACAAACCTGGAGGGAACTACTCGCCGGCGATCATTCGCAATGGAATCGCCTACGTGAGCGGCCAGTTGCCGCGTCGGGGGGAAGAACTTCTCTACTCAATTTCGTCGAAGTCGCAAATTTTCGAAAGCTCTTATCGGTCCGCGTCGATTTTTCCGAGGCTACGACGCTTTTTGTTGGCGCAAACAACAGCGGTAAGTCCTCCGCAATATTAGTGCTGCGGCGGTTCCTTGTTCCGCAACGCTGTCACTTTGAGCTTCACGATTTTACACTGTGCCATTGGCCGTTGATTGATGCCATCGGACAAACCTGGATCCGGGCGAGCCAAGCAGAAGAAACGATCAACTTAGACATCAAGCCGTGGGAGTCTCTGCTGCCCACCTTGGATTTATGGCTCGATGTGGGTGCTGGCGAAATGCATCGAGTTCGCGACCTAATTCCCACGCTCGATTGGGAAGGTGGGGCACTCGGTGTTCGCTTACGCTACGAGCCAACCGACCTTACGATTTTGTACAAGGACTTCATTACGGCTGTCGCCGAGGCAGAAGCCCTCAGAGAAGTTGCGACCGCCCAACAAGCCGCAGGGGGGAGCGGAAGGCAAGACGGATACTTCTCAGAAATCAAAGCTTACTCTCTGGCCATCAACCATGGTTGACTTTTTGAGCCGTCGCCTGTCGCGACATTTCACAATCCGGGCCTACACTCTGGACCCGTCGCAACTCAAATCACCGATTAAGTCTCAAGCTCAAATGCAACCCATTCCAACGTCATCGCAACCGATAGACGGCGATCCGCTCAAAGGCCTAATCCGGGTCCACGATATTCCTGCGCAACGTGGCTTTGGCGAGGATTCCGTAAAGGACGATGACGACGGGGCTTCGTCTGGACCGCCTGGTAGCCGATTATCGGATCAGCTTCGAAGCTATTACTCCAAGCATCTCGATCCGGCTAGGCGCCTGGCCGAGTTGCGGTGTGCAAGTCAGACGCAACAACGCGTCGAATTGACCGGAAAGCTGCGCAGCGCCCAGTCCTGACGCTTGTCCTTGTTGTCGCGCCTGATCCTAGTCAGCCGACGAAATGTCGATGCCAAGCGTGGTCTGCCGATGACACCCATCGCTGACGTCGGACAAGTGCCTAGCACCGGCCCAACGGGAAGCCGGCACGAGCCGCATCACACACAACCGGTTTGGAGAACGAGATACCAAACCACTTGCTCGTCAACGAGCCGTCATTATCGATCCACGGGATCGGTGGCAGTCGCGGCAGGTAGGATGCATACGGCATCACTTTCGCAAGCGTCACCCTGTACGGAAACCGCGCGAGGAAAGCCTTGTTCATTCCGCCGTCAAGTCCGCTGTAGATCGGGGCCGCCGGCACATTGTCTTCAAGCAATTGCGCGTAGGCGCGCTCGTCGGCGCGCCGTTTTTCCTGCGCTCGCCGCGCGATTTCCGGATTGACGACGAAGGGAGGACATTTTTCGTTCGCGTTGAACACGAGAGGCTGCGGCGAGTTCGGCGGAGGTTGCGCATCGAAAACATAGCGGCGGTCGCACACATCCACTTTGGGTTCGCGTTGCGTCGTCTCGAAATGATCGTTGCCGACCTTGAGCATTTTCCAGAAGGGCAGGTTGGGACTATTTCGATGCCGCGCCAGGTTCGCCGGCGTCAGGCGGAACGGATAGGCCTGGACCTGGAACGACGGCCGTCCGCTGAGCGAGTCGCGCGCCAGCGAATAGATCTCGCTGATCTGTTCGTCGGTCATGGCATAGCAACCGGCCGACAGGCAGTCGCCATGGATCATCAGGAAGCTGCCGTTGCGTTTGTTCGCCTTGTCGAAGCTGTTGGGGAAGCCGAAGTTGATTGAAAGATGGAAGTTGGAGTTGGGATTCATCAGCTCAGGCGTGATGGTATAAAACCCTTCCGGCGCCTGCCGGTCGCCCTCGTACCATTTCGGCCCGAGATCGCCCGACCACCGGCAGATCGGATAGGTCTTGAGGATCTGGAAACGGCCGGTGGTGTCCTGTTTCCAGACTTCGAGCTCCGCCTCTTCCTTGAAGAGACGCACGACGATAGGCGAATATTTTGGCATCTTCTTCTGTTCGAGCAGCGCGAGCAGCTCGGCGGGCAATTCCTGTGTCGCCTTGGCCGGCAACGGCTTGCTGTTTTCGCCAAGGCACGTGACCGGCGTCAAGGCAGCGGCAAAAACCGCCGCCAGCACGGTAGTGCACGTCGGACCATGGCGCGGATCACTGCTGTACCTCCGGCCCTTCCGCCCGCGCGTTGTTACTTCTCGAACCCGACGAACACCGTCGCTTCCTCGACCGACTTCCGTTCCGACACCACCGCATTCGCCGGAAACGTCTCATCCGGCCAGCCCAGCGCGATGCTTTTCATGATGACCTGATCGTCGGCGATCCCTGCGTGCTCGCGCACGACGGGGGATTGCATGATGCCCTGGCTGTTGATCACGGCGCCGAGCCCACGAGACCAGGCGGCGTTGACGAGAGCGGTCGCCACCGCGCCGCAATCGAAGGGCGTATCGTCGCTGCCATCAAGCACGCGGTCATAGGTGATGATCACGCAGACCGGCGCGTCGAATTGACGGAAGCCGCGCAGCACCCAGTCCTGGCGCTTGTTCTTGTTATCGCGCTCGATTCCCATCGCGGAGAACAGTTGCTTGGCGACGCCGACCTGCCGGTCGCGGTGCTTGCCGGCAAACGGCTGGCCGGTGCGGAATTCGCGCGAATGCGGAATGCCGGCCATGTTTCGTTCGGTATTGCCGGCACGGATCCGGTTCAGCGGTTCGCCCGATGATGACGTAGAAATTCCAGGGCTGGGTGTTCATCGACGACGGCGCGCGCATCGCCAAACCAATGATCTCTGCAATCAGCTCTTTCGGCACCGGATCGGGTTTGTAGCCGCGGATACTCCGGCGACCGAGAATAACGTCATCAAACTTCATCTGTGCCGAATTCCCCTGACAGGTTCTGAAACAGCCCGGATTTTCGCGGTTTCTGTACCCTCGCGCAAGCTGCGGCGGCGTGTCCTCAACGGTCCAGCCACGCGGACATGATCGCATCAATATTGCGCGCATGCACTCATTCAGCGAATTCCGGGATGATGAAGTTGTGCCGCTGATTTGCCCGACGTGTCAAGTTTTCGGCCCAAACCGCCGGTTGCGGCGGCCGCCGGCTACTTTGCATGGGGTTGTTTTCGATATTTTGGGTGGGAGCCGCGGCGACCGGGCGCGACCGCGCGGTCCGAAGGCGCGCAGGGGTCCGGCGCGGCAAGGTGGCCCCGGATCAAGACAGCGCGCGAAATCGGATGACTCAATCTCACGCCCCTATTCCTCATCTGCGTCCGGCGTCTTCCTCAGCATGAAATGTCCGAACGCCGAAGCGATCGGTTTGGCCGGGTCGTCCTGCCATGCCTGCGCTTCGAAGGCGACGATGCGCCGGCCCTGCTTCACGATCGAAACCCTGGCGTAGCTGTCCAGCGCGCGGCCGGAGCGCAGGTAATTGATGGTCAGTCCGATCGGCTTGGGCGGTGCCGAGTACGCCGAGCTCGCGCGTTACGCCCACAATCGCGGTCGTTTCCAGAAAAGCGCCGGTCATGCCGCCGTGGATGGCGGGCAACATCGGGTTGCCGATGATCTTTGGCGAGAACGGCATGACAAGCGTGTCGTCGTCGCCGAGGCGGATACCGAGACAGCGCGCGAACGGGCTGTTGGCAAACGGGCTTGTCGGATCCTCCGGCGCTTCGAGCGCCGGAGGCGCGCCATTGTGTATCCGCTCGTCGGTCAGCATGTTGGTCCGGTTCGCGCCAACCATGAAGCAGGCCGTCGCGGTAGCGACCGGATCATCCTCCGAATTCCTGGTAGGCGGCCGAGCGTACGAAGGCGATCGAGCGGGTGACGCGATAGCAGAGCGAGTGCGCCTTGATGTCGAGGCCGTCGAGCAGGTGGCGACCGTCAAACCACCGCTCTTCTGGTTTCAGCTGTACGTCCAAGACAAAGGGTACACGCAGGATCTGATTCGTCGCGCCGCCGCAGCAGGGTGCTCGGCCATGGCTGTCACAGTCGACAGCCCGAATTCGGGAACGCGAAACCGGTCTGCGCGCGCCGGCTTCGTGTTTCCACAATCTTCCGCACATCTCCACGAAGAACATCGAGCACCCGCTCACATGGAATGATCTCACGTGGATCAAGGCTGCGTCTAAGATGCGCCGAGTCGGCGGGCCTGCTCATGGCGCACTGCCGCGGCGCGAAGGCATTCCTTCACTGCTCGTCGGCAGCGGTGTACGACCCGCCCGACGACGAACCCCGGACCGAGCGCGCCGCCCTTGGCGACAACCACAAGCCTTTATTCCCAACGTATTCCATCTCCAAGATCGCGGGGGAGGTCGTCGTCCAGACGATGGCGCGCGCCCTCGGCGTGCCTGCAACCATCGCACGCTTGAACGTGCCGTACGGCGACAACGGGGGATGGCCGTTCTTCCACATGGAGATGATGCTGGGCGCCATCCCGATCCCGGTCCCGCCCGGCGGGCCCGCGCTGTACAACCCGATTCACGAGGACGACATCATCGCGACCATCCCGAAGCTGCTCGACGCGGCCTCGGTCCCGGCCACCACCGTCAACTGGTGCGGCGAACAAGCCGTCAGCATCCAGGACTGGTGCACCTACCTCGGCTCGCTCGTCGGGGTGAAACCCGTCTTCGAGGAAAGCGCGCAGGCCCTCCGCGGTAATCCGACCGACACGGCCCGGATGCGTGAGCTCATCGGTGGCACCACGGTCGACTGGCAGGACGGCATGCGCCGCATGGCGGCCAAGTTCCACCCCGAGCTGGTCGGCTAGCTGCTCGTGGCCGAGCGCGTCAGGTTCTCCAGCACCACTGGACCTACCTTGGCGGGTCTCGTCGACGTCCCCGATGGCGAGGTGCGCGGGTGGGGCGTCTTCGCCCATGGCTTCACCCTCGGCAAGGACAGTCCGGCGGCGAGCCGGATCTGCAAGCAGCTCGCCAGCGAGGGCGTCGGCATGCTGCGCTTCGACAACCTGGGTCTGGGCGACTCCGAGGGTGACTGGGGCGACGGGTCGTTTTCGCACAAGGTGGCCGACACGGTCCGCGCGGTGGAGTTCATGAACGGCTCGGGCCGCGACGTGCGGCTCCTGGTCGGGCATTCGTTCGGGGGAGCGGCCGTGATCGCCGCCGCGCACGATTGTCCGACCGTCGCGGCGGTGGCCAGCATCGGGGCGCCCTACGACCCCGGCCACGTCGAAAACAACTATGACGCCCTCGTCCAGCGGATCGAGGCCGAAGGCGAGGCGCCGTTCCTGGTCGGTGGTAAGGCGCTCACGCTCAAGCGGCATTTCATCGAGGACGTGCGCGCCGCTGACCTCCGCGAGCAGATCCGCACCCTGCACCGGGCGCTGCTCGTCATGCATTCGCCCACCGATAACACTGTCGGCATCGCGAACGCCAGCGACATCTTCCGCGCCGCGCGTCACCCCCGCAGTTTCGTCTCGCTCGAGGGCGCCGACCATCTGCTCACCGAGAAGAACCAGGCCGCGCGTGCGGCCCGGATCATCAGTGCCTGGGCCGACCCTTATCTGTGACGCGGTTTATGACGCGTTGATTCGATGTGTTTCGCCGCGGCTTTGCTCGGGTAACTCCAGTTACAGCCCGACAGACAGCGTCGACCTGCGGAGAGGTCATGAGTGGAAGACATCGCACGAGGTCATCCCGGTCCAACGTCGTAATCGGCTCGATTGCCGCGTCCGTGGGTGTGTCGAGTGTCCTGGCGGCTGCAATCGTCGAACTGGTAACGCCGGAAGCTCCGGCCGCGGCCACGCAGCCCGCGCCGCAGGCTGCACAGGAGCAGCCCCTGACGCAGCACGGCCGGCTGATCGCTGTCACCCCTGATTCCCTAACGATGCAAAGCGCCAGCGGCTTGACCCAGACCTACACCATCACGCCGACTACCACCGCCATCACCGATAGCGGCGGTCAAACTACAAGTGCCGCAGCGGCGTTCGCCGTGAATGATGAGGTGACCGTTGTCGGTACCCGTCGCGGCGACACTGTCGTCGCCACGGCCGTCGCCGACACGTCCGCGGTGGGTCCGGCGGCCCGGCCTATGGATTTCGGCGTGTAAGACGGCATCTCACGCCGAAGTGGTCGGACGGGAACACCCGGGGTAGTTCGTCCGAGATCGGCTCCGTGCCCACTAATTCGATGTCGGCTGCGCCCCCAGTGGCGACCCTTGACCAGGACGCGGTCGAATCGGACCTGTCTGGACTTGTTCTTCATGTCGTAACGCATGTGGTTGATCGCCGTGTCCTCGGTGAAGCCGTCATCGTCGGGCCTCAACGCAGGCCAGACGTCACAATAGGGGACGGTGATGCGCGCATTCTCAGCGTCGCGCATGTTGAAATCGCCAAGCAGCACAGCGTCTTCCACCGTCTTCAGGGCGCTGAATATTCTGCGTAGCTGCCAGGTGCGCAGCCGCGATGACGACTTCCCGCTGTCGAGATGCAGGCAGCAGACGACTATCCGAACGCCGTTGACATCGAGCTCTGCCTCGAGGAACCCGCGCGACTGGCGGGAGGGCAGACGCGTGTAGGTGACGCGAGCGATCGGCAGCCGCGACAGCATCAGCATTCCGTAATCGCCGACATCGCCGCCGACGACCGCCGCGCGCAGATACGCGGCACGAACCCACGGCTGGGCGAGAAACACGTCGAGCGCGGCCGGGGTGACCTCTTGAAACACCATGACGTCTGGCGTGCATCGGGAGAGCAGTTCGGCTATCGCGAGATAGCGTTGTCCGGCGTGCTTGCTGTCGTTCCAGATGTTGAACGTCGAAAGGGTCAACTCGTCGCGGTCGACAGAGTTCGCGGCGTCGACATCCGTCCATTGACCCGTTGCCGAATCAAAAGTTCCAACTGGGACGCTTCGGCGTCGCCGAAGCAGCCTCACCGGATCTTGACGACGACTTTGCCCTTGGCTGTGCGGTTCTCGAGCGACGCGATGGCCTCGCCTGCCCGCTCCAGCGGATAGATCTCCGGTTGCGGCGCCGACACGGCACCCGAAGCAAGCAGCGGCTCCAGCTCGTCCCACTGCTCGCGAAGATAACCGGGATGGGTGAACGTCCACGCGCCCCAGCCGACACCCACCGCGTCGACATTGTTCAGCAGCAGGCGGTTGACCTTGACGGTGGGAATCTCCCCGCCGGTGAATCCGATCACGAGCAGCCGACCGCCCGGCGCCAGGCAGCGCAGTGAGTCGGTGAACCGGTCACCGCCGACCGGGTCGACGACGATGTCCACGCCTCTGCCGTTGGTCAGCCCCATGACGGAATCCTTGAAACCGTCGGCCAATACGACGTCGGAGGCGCCGGCGGACTTGGCGATCGCGATCTTGTCCTTCGTGCCGACGACGGCGATGGTCCGCGATGCGCCCCATACGGGCGCCAACCGCAGCGTGGACGTTCCGATGCCGCCCGCTGCTCCGTGCACCAGCACGGTCTCGCCGTCGGCCAACCGGCCGCGGGTGCGCAGCGCGTGATGCATGGTGAGGTCGTTGAACAGCAGGCCGGCGCCAGCCTCGAAGGACACCGCATCGGGCAGCTTGAACGCTCTTTCTGGTTGCAGTGCAACGACTTCGGCCATGCCGCCGTTCAGCATCGTCAGGCCGGCGACCCGATCGCCCTTCTTGAAGTCGCTGCCGGCCGGCGCGCTGCGCACAACTCCGGCGATCTCGGCGCCAGGCACGAACGGCAGTTCCGCCTTGTACTGATAGAGCCCGCGGGATTGCAGGGCGTCTGGAAACGCAACCCCGGCCGCGTGGACTTCGACAACAATCGCGTCGTTTTCGGACGGTTCGTCGATTTCGACGAGCTCGGCGGCCTGCGGTCCGTCGAGCCGGGCTATGTGAATTGCGCGCATCGCACCATTTAACAGCCTCGCGTGATGGGGATCGCCGGGGCCTGACGGTAGGATTTTTCAGCTATGGCGAGGTATCCGCAGGTCAACCGGAAGGCGCGACGATTCGCCGCGGCCGACGCGCTGCCGCCTGCGCGACCCGTCACCGTCCGCGCCCTCGACGGCACTCACCTGCATGCCGAGGTCTTCGGTCCAGAAGACGGCTATCCGATCGTGCTGGCGCACGGCATCACCTGCGCCATCCGGGTGTGGGCGTACCAGATCGCCGACCTGGCCTCTGACTACCGGGTGATCGCGTACGACCATCGCGGCCATGGCCGCAGCGGCGTGCCGTCGCGGCGGGCGAATTACGGCCTGAACTTCCTCGCCGCCGACCTCGACGCAGTTCTAGAGGCGACGCTCGAACCCGGCGAACGGGCGGTCATCGCAGGCCATTCCATGGGCGGGATGGCGATAACTTCGTGGGCACAGCGGTATCCCCGCCGGGTGCCTGAGCGCGCCGATGCCGTAGCGCTGATCAACACGACGACCGGCGACCTGCTGCGCCATGTCCAGTTCATGTCGGTCCCGTCGCGGCTTGCCGACGCCAGGGTGCGTACCGCGGGGACGTTGCTCAAGGCCTTCGGAGCGGCGCCGCTGCTGCGTGCGGTGGATCGGCCCAGCCGCCGGTTCGTGACGATGATGGCGGTGGGCCGGGATGCGGACCCGGCGATCGCCGAATTCGTCTACGAGCTCTTCACCGCCACGCCGTCCCCGAGCCGTGGCGGCTGGGCCCGCGCGCTGGTCGATGCGCTTGGGACGCAGCAGCACATCGGCCTGCAGAACCTCACGGTGCCGACGCTGGTGATCGGCAGTGAGAAGGATCGGCTTCTGCCGATGGTCTCGTCGCGTCACATCGCGAGGATGGCGCCCAACCTTGCGGAGTTCGTTGAGCTGCCCGGTGGGCATTGCGCGATCCTGGAGCGCCCGGACGAGGTGAACAATCAGCTGCGCCGGCTGGTCGAGTCGGTCGGCGAGCAGCGGCGCGCCACGTCCTAGCCGGACAGTGTCTTGTGCACCTCGGCGGCCGCTCGACGCCCCGACCGGACGGCCCCGTCAAGGAACCCTGTCCACTCGTCGGCGGTTTCGGTGCCTGCCCAGAAGATCCCCTCGACCGGTTTGCGCAGCCAGGGTCCGTAGCTGGTCCACGAACCCGGCGGCACCGCGGCGGTAGGTCCGCCGGGCGCGAAATCCTCTGTCCCCCAACAGTGGTCGACATAGTCGATCGGCTGCAACGCCTCGTCACCGAACAGGGCGGCGAAGCCTGCGAGTGCGCGCTCGCGGCGCTCGCCAGCGGGTAGCGAATCGAAGGTGCGCGGGTCGGTGAAGCCGAGCAGGATGCCCGGCCCCTTTTCGTCGGGGCTGACGTCGAACGTGATGAACACCGGTCCCTCGTCGGACAGCGCCTCACCGGAGCAACCGTTCGCGCGCCAGAACGGTGTCTCGTAGGCCGCGTAGGCCTTGCTCAGGTTTCCCTGCGGCCAGTGCTGTGCCAGTTTTTCGTATTCCGCGGGCAGGGCGGGGGAGAAGTCGATCGCCGCTCGATGGGCTGGCGGGATGGCCACGACGACGGCCCTTGCGGTGACGTTGCCGCCGTCGGCGCTGACGGTCAGGGTGCCGTCGGTGTGCCGTTCGATGCGCCGGACGACCGCGTTCAACCGCACGCGCGCACCAAGCTCGTCAGCCATCCGCACCGCGATCTGCTGGGTTCCGCCAGGGAAGCGGTCCTGCTGTGCGCCCCCCTCCACGTCGAGCATCCGGCCCAGTCCGCCCGCGGCCTTGACGTAGCGCACGGCGTGCAGCATCGACACCTGGTCGGGCTCGCACCCCCAGGTGACCCTGGCCATGATCGCCATCAGATCGCGCGTCGACGCGTTGGCGTGCAGCGAGCGCAACCACCGGTCGAGCGACTGCTCATCGAGGTTTTCGGCGTTGGTGGCGGTCCACGGTTCGGCAACGGGAACCCGGCGGCAGATCCTTTCGAAGCGCCACTGAATCCGGGACACGTCGAACAGCTCGAGCATCGACAGCCGGGGGATCGTGCTGCGATAGGCGCGGACCCGGCCACGCCACTTGATCAGGTTCTTGCCGCGGCTGTAGGTCGGTACCTTCTCGCAGCCCAGCTCGGCCGCCAGCTCGACGACGGCGTCCTGGGTCGGGCCGACGAAAGTGCCGCCGAGGTCGACGGGCGCGCCTGCGATCGTCGTGCTCGACGACCTGCCGCCGACCCGGTCACGGCCCTCCATCACGACGACGTCGTATCCGAGCCGGACCAATTCTCGCGCCGCGGACAGCCCCGCAAACCCGGCCCCGACCACGACAACGTCGGCGTTGGTCGTCTCCTCTTCGCGCGAGCGCTCATCGGCGGTCGTCTCTGTCACCGGACTAGGCTCTCACGCCGTGAAGGTGATGACAGCGCTGTTCGGGCCCATTGACGCGATCGAGCAGGCGCGGGCCCTCCGCGACGCGGGGGCGAGCGGGGTCTTCACCTTCGAGGGAACCAACGATGTGTTCGCGCCGCTCACGCTGGCGTCGACCGTCGGTGGCCTCGACCTGATGACCAACGTCGCAATCGCGTTTCCGCGCAACCCTATTCACCTCGCCCACCAGGCAATCGATCACCAAATGCTCAGCGAAGGCCGGTTCGCGCTCGGGCTTGGCACGCAGATCCGCACGCAGATCGAAAAGCGGTTCGGCGCGCAGTTCGACAAGCCGGTGGATCGGATGACCGAGCTGATCGCGGCGCTGCGGGCGATCTTCGAGTCCTGGACCACCGGCGAGCGGCTCAACTTCCGCGGCGAGTACTACCGCCACACGTTGATGACGCCGACCTTCAGCCCCGGTGAGAATCCGTACGGGCCGCCGCCGATCTATGTCGGCGCGCTGGGTCCTCGGCTGACCCGCGCGACCGCCGAGCACGCCGACGGCCTGCTGGTCATGCCGTTCGGCAAGCAAGCGGTTCCTGCACGAGGTGACGATGCCCAACGTGCGGGAAGGCCTGCGGCTGCCGGCAAGGCGGAGACGAGTTTCGCGGTGATCCCGGAGATCATCGTGTCGATCGGGGACGACCACACCGCCACCCGCCGCCTGCTGGCGTTCTACGGCTCCACGCCCGCCTACCGGCCGGTGCTCGACATGCACGGCTGGGGCGAGCTGCAGCCCGAGCTCAATGCGCTGTCGAAGCAGGGCCGATGGGAGGAGATGGGTCGGCTCATCGACGACGACGTGCTGCACGCCATCGCCGCTTGCGGCACCGCGGCCGAGGTCGCGGCGCATATCCGCGACCGGGTGGCACGGCGTCTCCGACCAGATCTGCCTGTACCAGCCGGGTCCGATCGTCGCCGGAGGCGTTGGCCGAGATCGTTGACGCGCTCGGCGCGCTGACCACATATCGTGGTACCCAGGCGGACCAAGGGAGGTCGTATGGCCGAGAGGCCGAATACTCCGACGTTCTGATCATCGGCGCGGGTATCTCCGGGATCGGCGCGGCCTACCGCATCCACGAGAAGAACCCGAAGCTGTCCTACACGGTGCTCGAACGGCGGGAGCGGATCGGCGGTACATGGGACCTCAATCGGCTATCCGGGCATCCGGTCCGACAGCGACATCTTCACGTTGAGCTATCCGTTCGAGCCGTGGACACGGCCGGAGTACGTCGCCGACGGCGCCGACATCCGCGAGTACCTGACGCGACCGCCCGCAAGTACGGCATCGACAAGCACATCCGCTTCAACACCCGCGTGCTGTCGGCCGACTGGGATTCGGCGCACCGACACCTGGACGGTGCAGACCGACGTCGACGGCGAGTCCGACGACCTACCGCGGTCGGTTCCTGTTCTTCGGCACCGGCTACTACAACTACGACGAGCCCTACAAGCCGGAGTTCCCTGGCATCGATCAGTTCAGCGGCGACGGTGGTGCATCCCCAGTTCTGGCCGGAGTCATTGGACTACAGCGGCAAGAGGGTCGTGGTGATCGGCAGCGGTGCGACGGCGGTCAGCATGATCCCGTCGCTGACCGAGAAGGCAGGCCACGTGACGATGTTGCAGCGCTCGCCGACCTACCTGCTGTCGACGCCGCGGATACATCCGGTCGTGCAGGCGATTCCGGAAGGTGTTGCCGCTCGCGAGCCGCCAACGCGTGCGTTCGGTTGTTCAACACGATATTCACCGTGCTGGTCTATGGCTCGCCGCGCGACGGCACCGCGGTTCAGCAGGTGGATACATCCGCAGTAACGCGAAACGCAATCTGCCCGAGGACTATCCGGTCGACGTCCACTTCAAGCCGCGGTACGACCCGTGGGACCAACGATTGTGCCTGATGCTCGACAACGACCTCTACGCCGCGGTCGGCGACGGCCGCGTTGAGATGGTGACCGACCACATCGATCACATCGACGCCGACGGTGTCGTGCTGCGCTCCGGCAAGCGGATCGATGCCGACGTCATCATCACCGCCACCGGAATTCAGTTGCAGGCACTCGGTGGCGTCGCGCTGAGCATTGACGGCGCGGAGGTCAAGCCCCAGGACCGGTTCGTCTACAAGGAGCATCTGCTGGAGGACGTGCCGAACGCGGCGTGGTGCGTCGGCTACATCAACGCGTCATGGACGCTTCGGGCCGACCTGACGGCACGGTCGGTGGCAAAGCTATTGGCGTACATGGACTCTCACGGATACACACATGCGTACCCCCACCTCGGTGACGTGCCGATGCCGGAGAAGCCTGCATGGAACATCAACGCCGGCTACGTGCAGCGGGCCCTCCACGCGCTGCCGAAGTCCGGCACCCACCGGCCGTGGAACGTGCGGCACAACTACGTGTTGGATGCGATCGACCACCGCCTCGACCGGATCGAGGAGTCGATGGTGTTCGGCCGCGTCGACGCCAAGGCCGCGCAGTCGGCCTAGGGGTAGCGGTGGTTGTCGCCGCGTTGAAATCCGACTTTTGCAGAGAAAGTGCGAGAGGAGAGCGCCAAAAGTCGGATTCGCGTCTAGGCGCACGACTGCTACGGGCACATGAAGGCAATCGGTGGGCACGCCCGAACCCCGGCGCTGATCCGCCATCACGGGCACACCAGCGGTTTTGGGCCGTCGGCGTGGGCGGTGCCCGCGCCCAACCCAGAGGCGGCGTAGGCCCAGACAGCCGCGACAGCAGCGCTCCCGCGGTCATCTGTCTTCACGTTGCTGGGCGTTGTTCATGGCGTCGATTGTCAGACGATCGTCGTCGCTACCTATCCCAAAAATGAAATCCACTTTTGTAGGGCAAGTGCGAGAGGACCGCTACAAAATGCGGATTTCGCGTCCTACGGCAGTGGCCGTTCCCCTGCCGCCGTAGCTACCGCCGATGCCTGCTTCTCCGCTGCCGCAGATGCCTGTCCCGGTGCTCGCTTTAGCCGCCGCCAGCGCCAATTGCCGCCGCTTGACCCACACCCAGACGGCCATACCGATCGCACCGACAGCAAAAAGCACCGGACCCACCACGATGGCCAAACTCCGACTCATGCTCCGCCTCCCTCAGCATCGCAAGTTCTCTGTCAGACTTCGCCGCCGACAGCCGTGCGCGAATGAACGGCAACGAGGTCGTAACGTAATTATCGCGCTCGATCGGGGTGTGAAGTCGCTGAATACGCCGACTCAACGAGAATTAGGGCGCGACGGTCAGCCAGTCGGCGAAGCCCGACGGGTCGTGACGGCCGAGCGCGCCGTGCTCGAACAGACCCCAGCCCTCGGCCGGTGTTCGGTCGCCTTCTGTGCACACCGCCCTGCCGACGTGATCGATGACGCCGAAGCCGGCGCGCCCGACGATCGCGGGGTCGGTCATGTCGTAGGTCAGCCGCTCGGTGAACTTATCGCCCTTCCACATACCGTGGATCCAGTCCGAGTCCCCGCCGTATCCGCCGCCCACGTGAATCGGAACGGGCAGTTTGGATTCCACGTCGAAGCGCACCGGCGTGCCGTCGCCCGCGGTGGCGTCGATCGTCGCACCGGTCGGTATCCGGGTGCCCGACGTGTAATGAATCTTCACCCGCGGCCAGCCCAGTTGCTCCACGCGGCCGTCCTTCCAGATTCGGGTGCAGTCGTTCAGCGACCGGAAACCGCTGGGCTCCTCCTGAATGATCAGCACGATCGAGAAGTCGTCGAACGCCATCGGCACGTACAGCCACCACATGCCCTCGAACGGCGGATCGGCCGGCCGCCCAGCCGGTTCGGCCTCGCCGATGGGCCGGATGCCCCAGGACCGGTCGCGCGTTCCGATCCACACCGACGGGTCGACGGTGATCTCCTCGCCGTCGATGACGATGTTCCCGCTCCACGAGCCCACCTGGGCGAACCGCTGCGCGTCCAACGTGATTCGGGTCCCCGCCCGCAACACGTGCCGTTGCTCCTGCACGACATCGAACAGGCCATTCCACGTCAGATCGACGGCTATGCCCTCGGTCTCGTCCATGGCGATGCGCAACTGGTGCAGCGGATCGGTGACCTCGACGCGGTAACCCATCACGTTCTGGTTGAGCCGGTCGGAGTCGATGGCGTCCGAAAGATGTACCGCCGTCTGCACATCCCCGCGGCGGACGAGGACGAACGCGTCCTTGACACCGAGATTGGGGTAGTAACCGATGCCGGAGATCAGGAAGATGTCGCCGGTGCGGTCGTGGGCATTGAAGTAGGACCGGTCGTAGAAGTTGCGGTCCGACGAGCCGGGCCACGCGATCGGCTGGGGGATCTGGTGGACCGGGTACTCATCCATTGGGCCGAGCATCAGGCTTCACCTCCGATGAGGCGCCGCAGCAGGGCGCCGTGATAGAACAACGTCTCGACGTCGTCGGGTTTCTCGATCTCGCCGAAGCGAACCCGACGGGCGCTGGTCCGCATGAACACACACGCCCAGATCACGCCGGAGTAGACGTAGAACCAACCCAGGTCGCCCAGCTCGACGCCGGTCTTGGAGGCATAGGTCGCCTTCACGTCGTCCTCACGCATGAAGTCGGGCAGGCCGGGCATCCCGGCCAGGCCCGCGAGCTCCTGGAAAACCATGTGCGCGAAGACCATCCACGCGGCATCCATTTCACGGGGCCCCAGCGTCGCCATCTCCCAGTCGAGCACGGCGACCGGCTTGAAGTCCTCGTACAGCACGTTGCCGACCCGGGAGTCGCCCCAAATCAGCACCGGTTCGGTGGCCGCGACGTCTTCGGGCCAGTTGTCCTCGAGCCACTGGAGGGCTTCCTCGATCAGAGAGGAGCTGCCGATGTCGGGGACCGCGAACTCGTACCAGGATTTGAGCCAGTCGAGGTTGCGCCGCAACGCGTTGCCCTCGGCGCCGTCGGCAAGGAACCCGAAGGTGGACTCGGCCTCGGGGATCGAGTGCAGCTTGGCCAGCACGTCGACGGTGTTGTCCTGAAGTTCGCGCTGCGACTCGGCGGGCGCGTCGGCGAACCAGTTGCCGCCGAACGTGTAGGGCATGACGTCGGGCGGGACCACCCCGGACACGTAGTCCATCAGGAAGAACGGCGTGCCGAGCACGTCGCCGGTCTTCTCCAGCCACCGCACTCGCGGCACAGGGACGTCGGTCCTCTCGCCGACCAGCCGGATCACATCGAACTGGTGGTCCATCCGATACGACGAGAACACCGGCACGTCCTGATCGGTCGGTGCGACGCGCGCCACCCACTTCTCTTCGTGCTGTCGGCCGTCGGCCTCCCAGCGTCCGGTCAGGATGATCGTCTCCGAGGACATCCCGTTGGAATCGACGCCGCTCTCCACGCTCACCTGCGGTGTCGTGCCGCCGGGCATGACCGTCGACAGCCACCGCGACATCACGTCGGGCAGGGTGCTGACGTCTCGACTGGAGTGTTGGAGTCGGCTGACGTCTTCGACAGCCGGTTCTGTGGCCACGGTTCTTCCTCCGGCTTAATTACGATACGGTGGGTAGCGTTATGAAAGCAGACCCGACATCGCTTGACAAGTGTCGCGGACGTGAGGAGCACACGTTGCCCTCAGCGGCCGGGCGGCCCCGGGATCCGCGTATCGACGCTGCCATACTGCGCGCGACCACGGATCTGCTTGTGGAAATCGGCTATTCGAACCTGACCATGGCCGCCGTGGCCGAGCGGGCAGGCACCACCAAGACCGCGCTGTACCGCCGCTGGTCGAGCAAGGCCGAGCTCGTCCACGAAGCCGCTTTTCCCGCCGCGCCGACGGCGATCGAGACCCCGCCGGGGGATTTCCGCGCGGACGTCCGCGCGATGATCGCCGCGGCCGGCAATGTGTTCACCAGCCCGGTCGTGCGGGCGGCTCTTCCCGGTCTGATCGCCGACATGACGGCCGACGCCGAACTGAACACGCGGGTGATGGACCGGTTCACGGATGTGTTCGCCGCCGTGCGGTCGCGCCTGGCCGACGCGCTGCAGCGCGGCGACGTGCACCCAGACATCGACCCGGATCGACTGATCGAGGTCATCGGCGGCGCGACGATGCTGCGCTTGCTGCTGTGGCCCGAAAGGGAACTCGACGACGAGTGGGTTGACCAGACGACCGCCATCGTCGCCCACGGCGTGATTGCCTAGGCCCGTGCATCAACCGTTCCCCACCGACTGGCACCGAGCTCTGGTGTTGGTGCCGCATCCAGACGACCCCGAATACGGTTGCGCTGCGGCCGTCGCCAAGTGGACGTCACAGGGCAAGCACGTGCACTACGCGCTGGCCTGCCGCGGCGAGGTCGGCATCCCGGGCATGCCGCCAGATGTGGCAGGCCCGCTACGCGAACGAGAACAACGCCGTTCCGCGGCGATCGTCGGCGTCGACGACGTGCAGTTCTGGGATTTTCCTGACAGCCAGATCCGCAACACACCCGAACTCTGCGCGAAGATCGCCGAGACGATCACCGAACTGGCGCCCGACGTGGTGATCACCCTCTACAGCGGTCCCGAGTGGGCACCGGGCGCGCCCAACCAGCGCGACCACATCGAGTTCTCGAATGCCGTTGCCGCCGCGTATGATTCGCTGCCGAACCCGCCGCGGTGGCTGTTCGAGAACGGTCCGCACGGGACGCATGGTGAAGTGGTGGACGGCTTCATCGATGTCGCGGTCGACTCGCTGGCCGCGCATGACGTTTACCTGTCTGTTTACGATCCCGACACGCCGGTCGTAGAGCAGGCCCGCAAGCAGGTCGACATGACGACCCAGCCGCCGCTGCCCGGGCTCGAGGGCGACCGTTCGGTCGAGTTCATCCTGCGCAGACAGTCCGCCGTCTAACCGCCGTCGATCTGTCGCTTGTTGCGCTCGGACACGGCGCGGAACTGATCCCCGAGGCCTTCGAAGTCGCGGTGTTGCGCGAACGCGATCTTCTCCTCGGCGGCCAGGGCGGGGTTGATCACCGCAGCGGCGCCGGTTGTGTAGATCTCCTTGAGCCCCAACATCGTTGGGCCAGGCACCTCGGCTACCTGGCCGGCAAGCTCCAGCGCCCGCTCCAGCAGTTGCTCGTGAGCGACGACCTCGGTCACCAGCCCGATCCGTTCTGCGCGCGCTGCGTCGACGACCTCGCCGGTCATCGACAGCCGCCGGGCCATGCCGAGGCCGACAAGCTGGGGGAGCCGCGCGGTCATCCCGCCGCCGGGCAGGATCCCGACGCGGGCGTGGGTGTCGGCGAACACGGCTCGTTCGGATGCGATGAGAAAGTCGCAGCCGAGCGCCATCTCCAGTCCGCCGGTGAACGTCGCGCCGTTGATCGCCCCCACGACCGGTGTGCGCATCTTCGCCACTGCGGTAATACAGCTCTGCGACCGGAACTCCTCGAAATACTTCAGGCCGTCGCGCTGCGCCTCCTTGAGATCCACACCCGCACAGAACGCCGGATCCGTCCCGGTGAGCACCACCGCCCTCACCGACTCGTCGGCGTCGGCGTCGGTCAGCGCCGTGTAGGCGGCCTTGATCAGGTCGCGGCTCAACGCGTTCCTGGCGCGCCGGCCGGTTCAGTGTCAGCACCCGAACCGGGCCGTGATCGGCAATCAGGACAAGCGGTTCGGGATTCATCGGTGAAAGCTAGCGGAGGAACTGGTCGGCGATGTTCGCCATGTCCAGCAGCGGCTGCGGCAGCGCGCCGAGCGCGAACGTGACTGCGGCGGTGACGGTGACGACGGCCGTGCTCAAGACGCTGGGCACCACGACGTCGGGCGCATCGTCGGGCGGCTCGGTGAAGAACATCAGCACGATGACCCGCACATAGAAGTACGCGGCGATCGCACTGGCGATCACGCCGACGATCACCAGCGGGATCGCGCCGCCCTCGCCCGCGGCCTTGAACACCGCGAACTTACTGACGAAGCCACTCGTCAGCGGGATACCCGCGAACGCGAGCAGGAACAACGAAAACACAATGCCGACAATGGGATAACGCCGACCCAGTCCGGCCCAGCGAGCCATCGCGGTCGCTTCCTCGCCGGTCCTGTCGCGGACCAGTCCGACGACGGCGAAGGCGCCGACCGTGCTGAATCCGTAGGCGAACAGGTAGAACAGGGTCGAGGACAGCCCGGACTCGTTGAGGGCGATCACGCCGGTCAGGATGAACCCGGTGTGCGCCACCGCGGAATACGCGAGCATCCGCTTGACATCGGACTGGGTGACCGCGGTGACTGTGCCGACCACCATGGTCAGGATCGCGATCGCCCACAGCACCGGCCGCCACTCGCCGCGGAGTTCGGGCACCGCCACGTAGAAGATGCGCAGCAGGGCGCCGAACGCGGCGATCTTCGTGGCAGCGGCCATGAAGGCGGTGATCGGTGTCGGAGCGCCCTGATAGACGTCCGGAATCCAGGAGTGGAACGGCACGGCTCCGACCTTGAAGAGCACACCGACCAGCAGCAGGCCGACGCCGATCAACGCCAACGGCGTCCTGCCGGAACCCGTGCCGATCGCGTCGGCGATGCCGACCAGGCTCAGCGTGCCCGAGTAGCCGTACAGCATCGCCGCGCCGTAAAGGAAGAACGCCGACGAGAACGCGCCGAGCAGAAAGTATTTCAGCGCCGCTTCCTGCGAGAGCAGCCTGCGGCGGCGGGCCAGCCCGCACATCAGATACAGCGGAAGGGACAGCACCTCGAGCGCGATGAACATGGTGAGCAGGTCGTCGGCCGCCGGGAACAGCAGCATCCCGCCGACGGCGAACAGCGTGAGTGGAAACACCTCGGTCTGCATGACGCCGGCCTTGGCGGCCAGCTTCTCGGCGACACTGCCGACTACGGCGGAGGCCTGCGGGGTGAACGAATCCAGCCCGCGCCCAGCGCCATCGGACTCGGAGTCGGCCTCGGCGGGGACGCGCCGTTCGGCGATCAGGAGGATTCCGAGGATGCCGACCAGAAGGATCGTGCCCTGCAGGAACAGGGCGGGGGCGTCGACGGCGACCGCTCCCACCACCGCGGTGCGGCCGACGGCTCCGTGCAGCTCACGGGCCAGCTGCACCACCGCGACCAACGCCGCCGCCAGACCCACCAGGCTGAGCGCCACCTGCACGGCGTAGCGACGCTCGCGCGACACGAACGCCTCCACCAGCACGCCGGCGATGGCGGCTCCGAAGACGATCAGCATCGGCGACAGCAGGCCGTACTCGACGCTGGGCGTTGGCAGGTTCATCGCGCCGGGCCTTCCGCGAGTTTGGGTGCGGGATCGGGTTGGTCGATCGTGGTCAGCGTGTGGCTGACGGCCGGATTGATCACGTCCAGCGCCACTTTCGGATACACGCCCAGCACCAGCAGCAGCGCGATCAGCGGTGTCACCACCGCGAGCTCGCGGGGCAGCAGGTCACGCAGCCGGTCGTTGCCCTCGGTCACCGGGCCGCCCATCATTCGTTGATACATCCACAGGATGTAGATCGCGGAGAGCACCAGCGCGCTCGCCGCGGCCACCGCGAACAGCGGGTAGCGCGTGAAGGTTCCGATCAGCACCAGGAATTCACTGATGAACGGTGCCAGACCGGGAAGCGACAGTGTCGCCAGCCCGGCGACCAGGAATGTGCCTGCGAGTACGGGAGCGACCTTCTGTACGCCGCCGTAGGCGCTGATCAACCGGGTTCCCCTGCGGGACACCAGGAATCCGGCGATCAGGAACAGCGCCGCGGTGGAGATGCCGTGGTTGACCATGTAGAGCGTCGAGCCCGACTGGCCCTGGGACGTCATCACGAAGATGCCGAGGATGATGAAGCCGAAGTGCGAGATCGACGTGTAGGCGATCAGCCGCATCACGTCGGTCTGGCCGATCGCCAGGATGGCGCCGTAGACGATTCCGATCACGGCAAGCGCGATGATCAGCGGCCGGAAATACGTTGACGCGTCCGGGAACAACTGTAGGCAGTACCGCAGCATGCCGAATGTGCCGACCTTGTCCATGATCGCCATCATCAGCACCGCACTGGCCGGCGTGGCCTCGACGGCGGCGTCGGGTAGCCAGCGGTGAAAGGGCCACAGCGGCGCCTTGACGGCGAACGCGAACATGAAGCCGAGGAAAAGCGCGTTGAGAATCGCCGGGTTGACGGCAAACGCACCGCTGGACACCGCGGCCACGATCGCGCGGAAATCGAAGGTGCCCGCTTCGAACACGTCGCTCTGCGCGGTCACCACATAGAGGCCGATCACTGCGGCCAGCATGATCAAGCCGCCGAACAGGTTGTACAGCAGGAACTTCACCGCTGCTTTAGACCGATGTTCACCGCCGAATCCGCCGATGAGGAAGTACATCGGGATGAGCATGGCCTCGAAGAAGACGTAGAACAGCAGCACGTCAAGCGAGATCAGCGAAATGACGACCATGCCCTCGACGGCCAGGGTCAGCGCAAGGTAGGTATGCGTGGAGCGACCCCGCAGGCCGACCTGATCGTCGGCATCGTTCCAGCCGGCCACGATCAGCAGCGGCACCAGCACCGCGGTCAGCACGACGAGCGCCAGCGCGATGCCGTCGAGGCCTAGGATGTAGCCGGTGCCGAAAGACGGTATCCAGCTGTGGGATTCGACGAATTGATACTGAGGACCGCTCCTGTCGAAGCCGACCGCCAGCGCAACGGCCAGCGCCAGCACGACGACCGAGACCAGCAGCGCGAACCATTTGGCCAGTGCCCGTCCCGAGGCGGGAATGAGCATCACCAGCGCGGCGCCCAGCATCGGCACCGCCCACAGAATGGTCAGCCAGGGGATCGAGGTCACCACAGTTGCACCGCCAGGATCACTGCGACGATGAGCGCCGCGCCTGCGAGCATCGACAATGCGTAGGAGCGGGCGAAGCCCGTCTGCAGACCGCGCAGGGCGTTCGACGTTCGTCCGACCAGTGCCGCCAAGCCGCCTGTGGCGCCGTCGACGCCTTTGTCGTCGAACCAGACCAGATCCTTGGTCAGGACTTGGCCTGGCTTCATCAGCAGCTCCTCGTTGATCGCGTCGCCGTAGAGATCCCTGCGGGCGGCCATGGTCAGCGCCGACACGTCGTCGGGCGCGGTGTCCGGGACCGTCCGCTGCGCATACATGCGGTAAGCGACGAGGATGCCGACCGCGACGACCGACAGCGCGAGGACGGTGACGACCCACGCCGGCAGGACTTCGTGTGCTTCGTGGGATCCGACGACGGGTTCCAGCCAGTGCTGCAGGGTGCCGCCGATGGCGAGTAGTCCGCCTGCCGCGATCGAGCCGACGGCCAGCACGATCATCGGCCACGTCATCACGCGCGGCGACTCATGAGGATGGGTGTCGGGCTTCCAGCGCACGCGTTCGCCGAAGAACGTCATCAGCATGACCCGGGTCATGTAGAAGGCGGTGATGCCTGCGCCGAGCAGCGCCGCTCCGCCGAGCACGGCACCCTTGACTCCGCCTGCGTTCAAGGCGGATTCGATGATCGCGTCCTTGGAGAAGAACCCGGCGAACGGCGGTACGCCGATGATCGCGAGATAGCCGAGCCCGAAGGTGGCGAACGTGATCGGCAGCAGGGTGCGCAGGCCGCCGTAGTGGCGCATGTTCACCTCGTCGTCCATGGCGTGCATCACCGAGCCTGCGCCGAGGAACAGGCCGGCCTTGAAGAAGCCGTGGGTCAGCAGGTGCATGATCGCTACCGCGTAACCGGCGGGCCCGAGGCCCGCTGCGAGCACCATGTAGCCGATCTGGCTCATCGTGGACGCGGCGAGGGCCTTCTTGATGTCGTCCTTGGCGCAACCGACGATCGCGCCGAACAACAGCGTCACCGCGCCGACGATGACGACGCCCAGCTGCGCACCCGGCGCGAGGTCGAACAGCGGCCCGGACCGCACGATCAGATAGACACCCGCGGTGACCATGGTCGCGGCGTGGATCAATGCGGAGACGGGGGTGGGGCCTTCCATGGCGTCACCGAGCCAGGACTGCAACGGCACCTGTGCCGACTTGCCGCACGCGGCGAGCAGAAGCAGCAGACCGATGGCGTTGAGCGTGCCCTGGCTCAGCATCGGGGCTGCGGCGAAGACACCCTTGAACGAGATGGAACCGATGTAGGCGAACATCACCATCATCGCGATGGCAAGGCCGATGTCGCCGACGCGGTTGACCACGAACGCCTTCTTGGCCGCGGTGGCGGCCGACGGCTTGTGTTGCCAGAACCCGATCAGCAGGTAGGACGCAAGGCCGACGCCTTCCCACCCGACGTAGAGGCCGAGGTAGTTGTCGGCGAGCACGAGCAGCAGCATCGCGGCGAGGAACAGGTTCAGGTACGCGAAAAACCTGCGGCGCCCGGGATCTTCGGCCATGTAGCCGACCGAATAGATATGGATCAGTGAGCCGACACCGGTTATCAGCAGCACGAAACACATCGACAGCTGATCCAGCTGCAGGCCGAAGTCCACGTGTAGGCCGCCGACCGGGACCCAGGAGAACAACTTCTCGCCGATGACGCGTTCCTCGCCGGGACGACCGAGCATGTCGACGAACAAGACCACCCCGACGGCGAACGACGCGACCGAGGCCGCGCACCCCAGCAGGTGGCCCCACGGGTTGGATGCTTTCCCCGACAGCAGCAGTATCGCTGCGCCGGCCAGGGGAAGGGCGATCAGGAGCCAAACCGGAATCGTCATCGAGGCCTTAGTTTTTCAGCATGTTGGCGTCGTCGACCGAGGCCGAGCGGCGGGTGCGGAAGATGGTCATGATGATGGCCAGGCCCACCACCACCTCACAGGCCGCGACCACCATGGTGAAGAACGCCACCACCTGACCGTCCAGGTGCCCGTGCATGCGGGAGAACGCAACGAACGCGAGGTTGGCCGCGTTCAGCATCAGCTCGACGCACATGAACATGACGATGGCGTTGCGGCGCAACAGGACTCCTGCCGCACCGATGGTGAACAGCAGCGCTGACAGATACAGGTAGTTATCGGGATTCATTTTGCTCACCATCTCCGTCGCCGTTGGCCGGCGGATGGACGGTTCGTTGTTGCAGGATCGCGCTGACCGACAGCGGAGTGCCAGAGCCGTCGGGGAGCCGCGCCTGGATGTCCACCGCGTTGTGCCTGGCGAACACGCCGGGTCCCGGCAGCGGCGTCGGGTGCCCGCCGGGCCGGAACCGCTCCTCGGCCAGTTCGCGCTGGGTCTTGGCGCGCTCGAACCGTTCCCGGTGGGCCAGCACCATCGCGCCGAGCGCGGCCGTGATCAACAACGCGCCGGTCAGCTCGAACGCCCACAGGTACTGGGTGAAGATCAGCTTGGCCAGACCCTCCACGTTCGAGTTGTTGTTGGCCTCCGGCAGACCCGTGAAGCCGGCCGCCGACACGTTGCCGATGCCGGCGATGAGCAGGACGCCGAAGCCGACGCCCGCGATGATCGCCGAAATACGCTGGCCGCGAATGGTTTCCACCAGCGATTCCGACAGGTCGACGCCGATGAGCATCACCACGAACAGGAACAGCATCATCACCGCGCCGGTGTAGACGACCACCTGGACCACGCCGAGGAACAGCGCCTCCTGCGCGATGTAGAGCACCGCAAGGGAGATCATCGTCGACGCCAGAAAAATGGCCGAATACACCGCCTTCGGCGCGGCGACCACCCCGATCGCCCCGATCAGCGCTACGGCGCCGAGCACCCAGAACACGACTGCTTCGGCGGTCGAGGTCATGGGGCTTCCTCGTTAAGCGTTTCTGCTCCTCGCGTGCGCGCAAGCGGTTTGACGTTGCCCAGGTAGTAGTCCTCGTCGGTGCTATCGGGCTGCATCGGGTGTGGCGGCTGAACCATCCCCGGTTGCATCGGTGCGAGCAGTTTGTCCTTGCCCCAGATCAAGTCGGCGCGGTTGTCGTCGGCCATCTCGTAGTCGTTGGTCATCGTCAACGCGCGGGTGGGGCAGGCCTCGATGCACAGCCCGCAGCCGATGCAACGCAAATAGTTGATCTGGTACACCCGGCCGTACCGCTCGCCGGGCGAGAAGCGCTCTTCCTCGGTGTTGTTGTCACCCTCGACGTAGATCGCGTCGGCGGGACAGGCCCACGCGCACAACTCGCAGCCGATGCACTTCTCCAACCCGTCGGGGTAGCGGTTGAGCTGATGGCGGCCGTGATAACGCTTTGCAACCGGTCCGGGCTTCTCCGGGTACTCCTCGGTGATGGGCTTCTTGAACATCGTTCCGAAGGTGACCCCGAAGCCGGCGATGGCGTCGAGAAACTTAGGCATCTGCTTTCTCCTCTGCGCTTCTGCTCCTCGCGTGCGCGCGCGACTTGCCGCGGGAAGCGGCGGTACCGGGAAGGAGCTCTCATCGGTGGCCTGCACCGGAATCTTGCGAATGTTCCTGACGCGCAACGCCCGCCACAGCGCCAGGGCGACAAGGAGCGCCAACACGGTGCCGACGGTGATGAGGCCGGTGGCCCATGCGGTGTAGCCGTGCGTGCGCAGGCTGTGGGTGGTGGCCACGATCGCGATCCACACCAGCGAAACCGGAATGAGGATCTTCCATCCCAGGCTCATGAACTGGTCGTAGCGCAGCCGCGGCAGGGTGCCGCGCAGCCAGAAGTAGCCGAACAGGAACGCCCACACCTTGGCGGTGAACCACAGCAGCGGCCACCAGCCGGTGTTGGCGCCGTCCCACATGTTGATCGGCCAGGGGGCGTGCCAGCCGCCGAGGAACATCGTGGTGGCCAGCGCCGACACCGTGGTCATGTTGACGTATTCGGCGAGCATGAACATCGCGAACTTCAGCGACGAGTACTCGGTGTGGAAGCCGCCGACCAGTTCGCCCTCGGCCTCGGGCAAATCGAATGGGGCGCGGTTGGTTTCGCCGACCATCGAGGTCACGTACACCAGGAAGGACGGCAGCAGCAGGAAGACGAACCAGGTGCCGTTCTGGGCGGCCACGATGCCCGAGGTGGACATGGTGCCCGCGTAGAGGAACACCGCGGCGAACGACAACGCCATCGCGATCTCGTAGGAGATCACCTGCGCCGACGATCGCAGGCCGCCGAGCAGCGGGTAGGTGGAGCCCGACGCCCAGCCGGCCAGCACGATGCCGTACACCCCGATCGAGGTGACGGCGAGGATGTAGAGCACCGCCACCGCGAGGTCGGTCAGCTGAAGCGGGGTGTGGTGACCGAACACCGACACCACCGGCCCCATCGGGATGACGGCGAACGCCATGAACGCTGGGACCGTTGCGATGATCGGCGCGAGCAGGTAGACGGGCTTGTCAACACCCGCAGGGATCAGGCCCTCTTTCAGCCCGAGCTTGAGGCCGTCGACCAACGACTGCAGCATGCCCTTCGGGCCCACCCGGTTGGGGCCGAACCGCATCTGCATGCGGCCGAGCAACTTTCGTTCGATCAGGATGGCCGCCAGCACGGTCAGCAGCAGGAACACGAAGATGCCGACCGCCTTGATCACGACCAGCCAGATCGGGTCGTGTCCGAATGCCGAGAGGTCCGTCATTGTTCCGCCCGCCCGATCGAGACCACGGCGCCCGCGGCCACACCCAGTTGTTGGTGAACCGCCGAACCCGGTGAGTTCAGCGGCAGCCACACCACCCGGTCATCCATGTCGGTGATCTCGAGTGGCAACGTGATCTCACCGCGCGCTGTGGCGACGGTGATCGAATCCCCTTCGCCGACGCCGATCTCGGCCGCGGTGTCCGCCGACAGCCGGGCAACGGGTACGCGTGCGGTTCCGGCGAGATAGGGCTCGCCGTCCTGCAGCCGCCCGGAATCCAACAGCATCCGCCAACCGGTCAGCACCGCCTCGCCCTTCCCGGGCTGAGCGGCCTCACCTGCAGCCTCGTCGGGCGCGGCAGGCCGGGCGCCACCCCACCAGCCGAGCCGGGCCAGTTCCTCGCCTGCGGTCGCGGCATTCGGCAGGCCGAGGTCGATGCCGATCTCGTCGGCGAGCGTGTACAGCACCCGCAGATCCGGGGTGGCGTTGCTGGGCAGCGACGGTTCGAACGGCCGAATTCGGCCTTCCCAGTTGATGAATGAGCCCGCCTTCTCGACCGCCGGTGCGACCGGGAACACCACATCCGCGAGGTCGGTGACCGCGCTTTCGCGCAGTTCCAGACTGACGACGAAGGGCACCGCGTCGATTGCGGCAAGCGCGGCATCGGGGTCGGGCAGGTCGGCAGGCTCGACCCCGCCGATCAGCAGCGCACCGAGTTCACCGGCGGCCGCCGCGGCGAGGATGCCTGCGGTGTCACGCCCCACCTCCGCAGGGACGTCGGTGATGTGCCATGCGGTTGCGGTCTGCTCGCGCGCCTGCGCATCGGCGACGGGCCGTCCGCCCGGCAGCAGGTTCGGCAGGGCACCGGCCTCCAGGGCGCCGCGGTCTCCCGCGCGCCGCGGGACCCAGCCCAGCCGGGCGCCGGTCGCCGCCGACAGTCTGCTTGCCGCAGAGAGGGCTCCCGGTGATGTCGCCAGCCGCTCGCCGACCAGAATGATCGCGCCGGGCTGGTTCAGCAGCGTCTCCTCGGTGAGGCCGTCGAGCGCCGCCGCTTCGCCGCCCGGTGCGGTGCGGATCAGCGTGCCGGACATCTTGGTCAGGCCGCGGGTGGCGAACGGTGCGATGGCGAGCACCTGCACGCCGTTCTTGCGCGCGGCCTTA
The DNA here is from genome assembly GCA_963804905.1 of uncultured Actinomycetota bacterium. Classification (GTDB taxonomy): domain Bacteria; phylum Actinomycetota; class Actinomycetes; order Mycobacteriales; family Mycobacteriaceae; genus Mycobacterium. Next base: position 44,953 of record CAWDSB010000005.1, read on the forward strand.
CGCAGCCGCAGGAACACGATCGGGGACTCTTCCTCGGGTTCGAAACCGGCGAGCAGCACCGCGGGTGCCTTCTCCAGATCGGCGTAGGTGACGGTCATCGTCTGGCCGGCGACGTTGGCCGCAAGGAACGCCGCCTCCTCGTCGCTGTGGGGCCGGATCCGGAAGTCGATGTCGTTGGTGTTCAACACCATCCGGGCGAATTTCGAGTACGCGTATGCATCCTCGACGGTGCACCGGCCACCTACGAGCACACCGGCCCGCCCCGCCGCGGCCGCCAGTCCTGCGGCCGCCACGCCGAGAGCCTCCGACCACGACGCAGATCGCAGCTTGCCGTCCTCTTCGCGGATCTGCGGCGTGGCGATGCGGTCACCGACTCCTGCGTAGGTGAACGCCCACCGGCCCTTGTCGCAGTTCCACTCCTCGTTGACCTCCGGGTCGTCACCGGCCAACCGGCGCAACACCTTTCCGCGCCGATGGTCGGTGCGCTGGGCGCAACCCGATGCGCAGTGTTCGCACGCGCTTGGGCTGGACACCAGGTCGAAGGGCCTGGCCCGGAACCGGTAGGCGGTGTTGGTCAGGGCACCAACCGGGCAGATCTGCACGGTGTTGCCGGAGAAATACGACGAGAACGGTTCGTCCGGCGCGATGCCGACCTGCTGCAGGGCGCCCCGCTCCAACATCTCGATGAACGGATCGCCCGCGATCTGCTGGGAGAATCGGGTACACCTGGCGCACAGCACGCACCGTTCCCGGTCCAGCAGCACCTCTGCGGAGATCGGAATCGGCTTGGGGAACGTGCGTTTGACGTCCTCGAACCGGGTCTCGGCGCGGCCGTTCGACATGGCCTGGTTCTGCAGGGGGCACTCGCCACCCTTGTCGCACACCGGGCAGTCCAGTGGGTGGTTGATCAGCAGCAGCTCCATCACACCCTGCTGGGCCTTGTCGGCGGACTCCGACGTGAACTGCGTGCGGACCACCATGTCGGGGGTGCACGTGATGGTGCAGGAGGCCATCGGCTTGCGCTGGCCCTCGACCTCGACCAGGCACTGTCTGCAGGCGCCAACCGGATCCAGCAGCGGATGGTCGCAGAACCGGGGAATCTGGATGCCCATCAGCTCGGCGGCGCGAATCACCAAGGTGCCCTTGGGCACACTGATTCCCACGTCGTCGATGGTGAGATTGACCATCTCCACCGCCTGCGCATCCTGCGTCGGTTCGGTCACCGTCATCAGGCACCCACCCCCTCGGTGGCCATCAGCGTCGATGCATGCGGATCGAACGGGCAGCCGCCGTCCAGGTGCTCGACGTACTCGTCGCGGAAGAACTCGATGGACGACAGGATCGGGCTGGCCGCGCCATCGCCCAACGCGCAGAACGACTTCCCGAAGATGGTGTCGGAGATGTCCAGCAGCTTCTGGATGTCCTCGTCGGTGCCGCGTCCGGTTTCGAGGCGCTCGTAGATCTGGCTCAGCCAGTACGTGCCCTCGCGGCAGGGTGTGCACTTGCCGCACGACTCGTGTGCGTAGAACTCCGTCCAGCGCCGCACCGCCCGCACCACGCAGGTGGTGTCGTCGAAGATCTGCAACGCCTTGGTGCCCAGCATGGAACCGGCTCCGGCCATCCCCTCGTAATCCAGTGGGACATCGAGATGTTCGGCGGTCAGCAGCGGCGTCGACGAACCACCGGGTGTCCAGAACTTCAGCGAATGCCCGGCACGGACCCCACCCGCATACTCGAGCAGTTCGCGAAGCGTGATGCCCAGCGGGGCCTCGTACTGGCCCGGATTCGTCACATGCCCGGACAGCGAATACAACGTGAAGCCCGGCGACTTCTCCGAGCCCATCGAGCGGAACCAGTCGATCCCGTTCTGCACGATCGGTGGCACGCTCGCAATGGACTCGACGTTGTTGACCACCGTCGGGCAGGCATACAAGCCGGCAACCGCGGGAAATGGTGGCCGCAGCCGAGGCTGACCGCGCCTGCCCTCCAGGGAATCCAGCAGCGCGGTCTCCTCGCCGCATATGTAGGCGCCCGCACCTGCGTGCACGATCAACTCGAGGTCGAAGCCCGAGCCCTTGATGTCGGAGCCCAGATAGCCGGCCTCGTAGGCCTCGGCGACGGCGGCCTGCAGCCGCCGCAGCACCGGCACCACCTCACCGCGCACATAGATGAAGGCGTGGTGCGCCCGGATCGCGTACGCGGCGATGATGGCGCCCTCTACCAGGAAGTGCGGCGTCGTCAACATCAGCGGAATGTCTTTGCACGTACCGGGTTCCGACTCGTCGGCGTTGATGACGAGGTAGTGCGGTTTGGCGCCGGCGCCGGTGTCGTCCTGCGGAATGAAGGACCACTTGGTTCCGGTCGGGAAGCCGGCGCCTCCGCGGCCGCGCAGGCCCGAATCCTTCACCAGCGTGATCACCTCGTTGGGATCCATCGCCAGCGCCTTTTCCAGCGCGCGGTACCCGTCGTGACGACGGTAGGTGTCCAGAGACCAGGGTTCGGGATCGTCCCAGTACCGGCTGAACACGGGGGTCAGGGGAGTAGCAGGTGCCATGTCAGTCGCGTGAATCCGTTTTGCTCGGGTCGGTTTCGGTGGTGTCCGATTCGGCCGGCACCGTCGCCGACGGTGCGGGTGCCGGTTCGTCCTTGGTGGTCTCGACGGCCTCCGGCTTGGTGTCGTCGGACTTCGGTGGTGGCGCCGTTGCTCCGCCCTCCGGCGGCGGTGGTGCCTCCATGCCGAGTTCGTGGGCGACGCGCAGCCCGGCCAGCGTGGCGGTGGGGACCTGCCCGTCGGCGGTGATTGGGCGGTCGTCGGGCAGACCGGCGAGGGTGCGGGCGGTCTGCCTGAAGGTGCACAGCGGCGCGCCGCGGCTGGGCACGGGCGGCTGTCCCTCGCGCAGGGCATCGACGAGATCCCGTGCGGTGGAGGGGGTTTGGTTATCGAAGAACTCCCAGTTGACCATCATGACAGGCGCGTAGTCGCACGCGGCGTTGCACTCGATGTGTTCGAGGGTCACCCGGCCGTCGTCGGTGGTCTGGCCGGCGTGGATGCCGAGGTGCTCCTGCAGGGCGTCGAGGATCGCGTCGCCGCCCATGATCGCGCATAGCGTGTTCGTGCACACGCCGACCAGGTACTCGCCGGTGGGGGTGCGCCGGTACATCGAGTAGAAGGTGGCGACCGCGGTCACCTCGGCTTCGGTCAGGCCGAGCTGTCTGGCGCAGAACGCAAGACCCGCCTTGGTCAGATAGCCGTCTTCGGACTGCACCAGGTGCAGCAGCGGCAGCAGCGCCGATCTCGGCCGCGGATAGCGGGCGATGATGTCTTCGGCGCTGCTCTCCAGCCGGGCTGTCACGTCGGCGGGGTAGGCCGCCTCGCCACCGATCGGCGGGCCCGCCTCGTCGGGCCGCTGGCCCAGCTCGAGGAACACCGGTGATCCGTTGGGCGAGATGCTCATCGGTGCCCTCGTCTCTTCGCGCAAGCGCTCATCGGTGCCCTCGTCTCTTCGCGCAAGCGCTCATCGGTCGACTCCGCCCATCACCGGGTCGAGCGACGCGACCGCCGAGATGGCGTCAGCGACCATGCCGCCCTCGCACATCGCGGCCACGGCCTGCAGATTGGTGAACGAGGGGTCGCGGTAGTGCGCGCGGTAGGGCCGGGTGCCACCGTCGGAGACCATGTGGACGCCGAGCTCGCCTCTGGGCGACTCGACGGCGACGTAGACCTGGCCGGGCGGGACTCGGATGCCCTCGGTGACGAGCTTGAAGTGGTGGATCAGTCCCTCCATCGAGTGGCCCATGATCTTCGCGATGTGCTCGGGCGAGTTACCCAGCCCGTCGGGCCCCAGCTTCAGGTCGGCGGGCCAGGCCAGCTTCTTGTCCTGGATGACCACGGGTTCGCCGGCCAGCCGCTCGAGTCGCTCGATGCACTGCTCGATGATCTTCAGCGATTCGTGCATCTCCTTGACCCTGATCAGGTACCGGCCGTAGGCGTCGCAGCCGTCGTCGGTGATGACGTCGAAGTCGTAGGTCTCGTACCCGCAATACGGCTGGGCCCTGCGCAGGTCGAGGGGGAGCCCGGTGGAGCGCAGCACCGGACCGGTGATGCCGAGCGCCATGCAACCGGCCAGGTCCAGGTAGCCGATGCCCTGGGTGCGGGCCTTCCAGATGTAGTTCTCGCTGAGAAGGTCTTCGAGGTCCTTCAGCCGCTTCGGCATCAGCGTGAGCATTTCGCGGATCTGCGGGATGCCCTCGTCGGGCAGGTCCATCGCCACCCCGCCGGGCCGGATGTAGGAGTTGTTCATCCGGAGGCCGGTGATCGTCTCGAAGATCGACAGAATCTGCTCGCGCTCGCGGAACCCGTAGAACATCGCGCCCATCGAGCCCAGCTCCATCCCGCCGGTGGCCAGCGCGACCAGATGCGACGAGATGCGGTTGAGCTCCATCATCAACACGCGGATGACGCTGGCGCGTTCGGGGATGTCGTCGGTGACACCGAGCAGTTGCTCGACGCCGAGGCAGTACACGGTTTCATTGAAAAGCGGTGAGAGGTAATCCATTCGGGTCACGAAGGTGACGCCCTGGGTCCAGGTGCGGTACTCCAGGTTCTTCTCGATGCCGGTGTGCAGATACCCGATACCGCAACGCGCTTCGGTGATGGTCTCGCCCTCGATCTCGAGGATCAGCCGCAGCACGCCGTGCGTCGACGGGTGCTGAGGGCCCATGTTGACCACGATCCGTTCGCCGGGCTGCGCCTCCGCGGCGGCCGTGACCACTTCTTCCCAGTCCTGGCCACCGACGATGACGACGGTGTCGGTTCCCCCGCTCTCCGGCGGGGTTGTCGGTGTGCTCATCAGCTGTAGGCCCTTCGCTCGTCGGGCGGGGGTATCTCGGCGCCGTGGTACTCCACCGGGATGCCACCCAACGGGTAGTCCTTGCGTTGCGGATGCCCAACCCAGTCGTCGGGCATTTCGATGCGGGTCAGGGCGGGGTGGCCGTCGAAGATGATCCCGAAGAAGTCGTAGGTCTCCCGCTCGTGCCAGTCGGTGGTCGGATAGACGGTGAACAGCGACGGGATGTGCGGGTCGGCGTCCGGTGCGGTGGCCTCCACCTGGATGCGCCGGTTATGGGTGATGGACATCAGCGGGTAGACCGCGTGCAGCTCGCGGCCGCTGTCCTGCGGGTAGTGCACGCCGCTGACGCCAAGGCAGAGCTCGAAGCGCAGGCCCGCGTCGTCCCGCAGTGCCTGCATGACGGCGGGCAGATGCTCGCGACGTACCTCCAGCGTCAGCTGGTCGCGGTACACCACCACTCGCTCGATAGCCGTCTCGTAGGCCTCTTCGCCGAGCGCGGCCGTCAGGGTGTCGACGACCTCGTCGAAGTAGCCGCCGTACGGCCGCGGTGAGCTGCCCGGCAGCGTCACCTCGTGGACCAGTCGTCCGTAGCCGGAGGTATCGCCGGTGCCCTCGGGTCCGAACATGCCGCGGCGGACGCCGACGACTTCCTGATCGTCCTGCTCGCCGTTCGGGTCGGAGGGACTGGTCACCGAAGTAATCCCTTGAGCTCGATCGTCGGCGTGATCGCCAGCGCCGCCTTCTCGGCTTCGCGGACGGCCTCCTCGCGGTTGACGCCCAGCGGCATCTGCTGGATCTTGTCGTGCAGTTTCAGGATCGCGTGCAGCAGCATCTCCGGCCGGGGCGGGCATCCGGGCAGGTAGATGTCGACCGGAACGACGTGGTCAACGCCTTGGACGATCGCATAGTTGTTGAACATCCCACCCGATGACGCGCACACACCCATCGCCAGCACCCACTTGGGCTCGGCCATCTGGTCGTAGACCTGCCGCAGCACCGGTGCCATCTTCTGGCTGACCCGCCCGGCCACGATCATCAGGTCGGCCTGCCGGGGCGTCGCCGAGAACCGCTCCATGCCGAAGCGCGAAATGTCGAAACGCGGGCCCGCCGTCGACATCATCTCGATGGCGCAGCAGGCCAGGCCGAACGTCGCTGGCCACAGCGAGCCTTTGCGGACGTAACCCGCCAGTTTCTCGACGGTCGACAGCAGGATGCCGCTGGGCAGCTTTTCCTCTAGTCCCAACTCAGGCCTCCCCGCCGCCAGACGTAGGCGTAGGCCACGAACACCGTGGCCATGAACAAGAGCATCTCGACCAGCGCGAACACCCCGAGGCTGTCGAAGGCGACGGCCCAGGGGTAGAGGAACACGATCTCGATGTCGAAAACGATGAACAGCATCGCGGTCACGTAGTACTTCATCGGAAACCGCTGACCGGCCGCCTGCGGATTGGCCATCTCGGGCATCGGCTCGATGCCGCACTCATAGGCCTCCAGCTTCGCCCGGTTGTATCGCCTGGGTCCGCCCAGTAGCGCGGCGGCTACCGAGAACACGGCAAACCCGGCGCCGATAGCGCCGAGAACCAGGATGGGTAGATACAGGTTCATGTAGCTGTGACCGCTCCCTCGTGGGCTTTCCGATGTGAGCTGACCCACAGCCTAGCGATGTTTTAAATGCATGCCACAACGTGGGGTTAATATCACGTTCGGTGGCGAGCCGCCGACTTTGTCGTGCCGCGAAGAGCTAACGGCGCCAGCCGAATTGGTGAAGCCGCTATCGCACGGGCGCCCGCAGCAGCGACACGACGGCCTCGCCCAAACGGATGGGGTCGATCGGGTGCGGAACGGCAGCCTCGGCGCGCGACCACTTGGCCAGCCAGGCGTCGTCAGGGCGCCCGGTGAGCACCAGGATCGGTGGGCAGTCGTCGATCTCGTCCTTGAGCTGCTTGGCTATTCCCATGCCGCCGACGGGAGCGGCCTCGCCGTCGAGAATGACCAGATCGAATCCGCCGGCGTCCATCTGGGTGATCACCATCGGACCGGTGGCGACCTCCAGATAGCTCAGCTCCGGCAGGTCCGGATGCACGCGCTTGCCCAGCGCCAACCGAACCTGCTCGCGAGTCCTCGGATTGTCGCTGTAGACGAGGATTCGCAGCGGCCGAGATGATTCGGGCATGCGCCAGATGCTAGACCACGGAGCCGTTCGGCCGGCGACGTCCGGCCACGGTGCTACGCGCCGGCTCGGCGGAACACCAGGTCGCCCGAGATGGTCGCGTTGTCGCCGATCATCCCCATCATGTTGCCGTCGACCCCGAAGTCCTGCCGGTTGACGGTGGCCTGCGTGGTGAGCCGCATTCCGCCGTCGCCGACGGGCGTCACCTTCGTCTTCAGCACCAACGGTTTCGTCGTGCCCTTGATGGTCATTTGTGCACGCAGACCGATGGTGTCGCCGTCGATGGCATCCGCCTCGGTGACGACCAAGCTGATGTCTGGAAACTTCTCGGCCTCAAAGAAATCGGCGGAGTGCAGGTGGTTGTCGCGCTTACGAATTCCGGTGCGCAGCGATGCGGCCTTGATGTCGATACGGCCGGAAACCGTTTGGGGGGCGGTGACTTGCCCGTCGCCGCTGAACTCGGTGAAGCGGCCCTTGACGGGCACGAGGCCCCACATCGACTTGGCCTTCATCGCGATGGTGGATTGGTCGGCAACCACGGTCCACGTGCCGTTCGATGCTGGGTCGCTGAAAAACTCGCTGAGACTAGCCATGTCACCCTTCCTATCAGTTCGTCGAATCGAACAGTGGGGAGATCTCCGCCGGGTCGAAATACTCGTCGATCCGGTTGATCAAGCCATTGGCTCCCAACTTGATTACGAGACAGACCCTCATTGCGATCGATCTGCCGTTGCGGGCGGTGGCGTGCAGGATGTGCTGCTGGACGAATCCGCCGTCGAAGAACTGCCGGTCGAGGATCTCGTAGCGGCGTTCGGTGGTCGTGTCCATGAACCAGAAGATGACGCGCAAGGCCCGCTTCTTGACTTGGTCCTCGGGTTCAGCGGACTTCCACACCAGCACGTCGTCGTCCCAGAGTTGTTCGACGCTCTCGGCGTCGCCCTTCTCGATGGCGGCAAACAGCCGGTCGGCGACGTCGGCGACGATGCCGGCTTCAGTGGTGGGCATATCTGGGACTCCTCGCTCTCATTTGACCTCAAGTTCGGTTGAGGGAGAAGACTGGTTTTCATGGATACGACACCAGGCCTCGCCCGTTTTGACGAGTTTTACCGAAGCAGCACGCCGCCGTGGGTCATTGGCGAACCACAGCCCGCGATCGTCGAGCTGGAACGTGCCGGACGGATTCGCGGCAAGGTGCTCGACGTCGGTTGCGGGACGGGTGAGCACACGATCCTGCTCACCGGACTCGGATATGACGTGCTCGGCATCGACTTCGCCCCCGGGGCGGTCGAGCAGGCCCGCCGAAATGCCGAGGCGAAGAACGTCGACGCCCGGTTCGAGGTCGCCGACGCGATGAATCTGGGCGAGAGCCCGCGCTACGACACCATCGTCGACAGCGCGCTGTTCCACATCTTCGACGACGCCGACCGGCCGAAATACGTCGCCAGCCTGCATGGCGCGTGCCGGCCGGGCGGCATCGTGTTCGTGCTCGCGCTCTCTGACGCCGGCCGGGGTTTCGGGCCGCAGGTCAGCGACGAGGTCATCCGCAGGGCGTTCACCGACGGCTGGGTGCTGGAGGCGCTCGACGCGACCACCTATCGCGGTGTCGTCACGGAGATGCATGCCGAAGCCCTCGATCTGCCGCTCGGTACCCGTGTCGACGAGCCCGCGTGGCTCGCTAGGGCTCGTCATATCCCGGGTGGGCGATCGTAAGCCGGTGGCGCACCAGCGTGCGTAGGCACGGCAGCACCTCGCCCGCCCTGCCGTCGAGCTCTCCCGCCCTGATGGCGGCCGCCAGTTGGGTTTCGTCGGCGAAGCCAAGGTCCTTCAGGGCGGCGGAGACCTCACCTGCGGTCTGGTCGAGCAGCTCCCGCTCGACGATCCGCAACACGTTCGCCGCGACGCGGGCGTGAAAAGACACCTGCCCATCGGTCGCGTCGCGGACATCGGTGTCGAGGAAGTCGGCGACGGCCGCGACAAGTTCGGCGGCGGTCGGTCGCCCGTACAACGAGCTCATTTCGGACCGCCGCCTTCCAGCAGATCCAGCACGTCCCATTCGGTTTCGCTGACGCGGCGGCCGATCGCGGCCAACTCGACCGACGGGGTCTGCCCGGACAGGTGGCGCTCGGCCTGGAATCGGCAGATGACGCCCCAGCGCAAGGTGGCCACCGTCAGCCACCACCGGAACGCGTCCCGGTCGACGGCCGTGCCCGCAGCCTCTTCGTAGGCGGACAGGAAACTCTCGACGCTGCCGAGCCCGCCCGCGCCGAGCGCGTCCGGTGCGCCGAACCTCCAGGCGCGGATGCAGAACCACGCCAGGTCCTCGTAGACCTCGCCGATGTGGACGAGTTCCCAGTCCAGGACGGCGGCCAAACCGGATTCGTCGACGATCAGGTTGCCCATGCGGAAATCGCCGTGCACGAGCCGCGGCGAGGTCGGTGGTGGCCGGTGTGCGGCCAGCCACCGAAACGCCCACTCGAACGTCGCCGTGGTGTCGCCCATCTCGTCGAGCCGGTCGCGCCACTCGGCCAGCTGCTCGGTGTGTGTCAGGCCGATCCCGTCCGGGTCGGCGCGGTGAATGGCGGCCAGTGCCTCGGCGCACTGCCGCAGCAGGCGGTCGCGGCCTGTGTCGTCGAGGGCACGATGGATGCGCCTGACGATCGTCTCGCCGTCGATGGCGTTGCATATCAGGTATGGATTGCCAAGTGCGGCAGGGGAATTGTCGGCTGCCAGGATGTGGGGGACGGGTGCGCCCGCGGCGGCCGCCCGCTGCTGGACGGCGGCCTCGAGCTCCATGCCCGCATGCACGTCGTCGGGCGGCCCGGTCCGCAGGATCAGGGCTCGGCGATCGCCGTTGGCGACGGCGTCGAACGCCCACGTGGTGCGGCTCGCCCCACCGGTCAAGGTGTGCAGGTTCTCGATGCTCACCTCGCCGATGACGGGCTGAAGCACCCTGGTGAGCGCGGCGCTCAGGTCGTCGGTCACTTACGCCCGAAACCGAAGAGCCGCTGCGCCACCCGGCGGATCTGGATCTCCTCGGCCCCCTCGGTGATGCGGTAGCGGCGGTGATGGCGGTAGATGTGCTCGAACGGCTCGTGCCTGCTGTAGCCGACGCCGCCGAACACCTGCATCGCCCGGTCGGCGGCCTCGCACACCAGCCGGTTGGCGCGGTAGTTGGCCATCGACACCTTGTCGGAGACCTCCATGTGGTGGTCGCGCACGTGAGGAGCAGAAATGGCCGCAGCGTCGAGCTGAGTCGCCGCGTAGTACACCAGCAGACGCACCATCTGGGCCTCGGTCTGCAGCTCCACCAGCGGCCACTGCACCGCCTGGTTCACCGCGAGCGGCTTGCCGAACACCGTGCGGTCGTTCGCATAGCCGACGGCGCGGTCGATGCAGTACTGCGCGGCGCCCAGGCTGCTTGCGGCCTGCCGAATCCTGTTCTCGTGCAGGAACGTCTGCCCGACCTCGAGCCCGCGGTCGATCTCGCCGAGCACGGCGTCGCCGGGCACGCGAACGTCCTTCAGCTCGACCTCGCCGTGGTCGGTGGGCATGTTGAACGTCCACCAGTAGTACGGCACGGTGAAGCCGGGCGTGTCGGTGGGCACCAGGAACGCGCTGATGCCGCGGGCCTTGGCCCGGCTCTCCTGAGGTGCGCGCGAAGACCAGGTCGTGAGTGGCCCGGTGCACGCCGGTGTTGAATCGCTTGGCGCCGTTGATGACCCAGCCGTCGCCGTCGGCTTCGGCGCGGGTCTCCAGCCAGGTGGCGTCGGAGCCGTGGTTGGGCTCGGTCAGCCCGAACGCCATCGACCGCTCACCGGTGATCAGCGCGTCGGTCCACTCCTGCTTCTGCGTGTCGGTGCCGAACCGGTCCATCATGATGACCTGCGGGAAATTGCCGACGATCGAGGACTCGTCCTGAAGGTCGTTGTGCAGCCCGAGGCCCTTGTGCGCCAGGTGTTCCCGGATCACCGCCATGTCGATGTTGCTGCCGTCGCGGCCGCCGAACTGTGACGGTAGACCGTAGCGCAGCCAGCCCGCCTTGTCGGCCCGCCTGCGCATCTCCCCGAGCAGGTCCTCCCACTCCCGCCGCGGGATGCCCCCGTTGTCCCAATCGGTGCGGGCATTCTCCCGACGCTGGTCGAAGTATTGGATGTTCTCGCGTTCCAGCGGTTTGATCTCCGCCTCGATGAACGCGTCCATCTCTTCCAGCAGGCCAGGAAGGTGCTCTGGGAGAGCGAAATCCACCGTGATCTCCTTCGTCGTCAGAACCCGTACAGGGTCTTCTTCCAGATCGTCGAGAGCGTCGCGATGGCGTCCTTGTCGCCGATCTCGAGCCCGAGGCCGGACCGGCCGACGAACACCGTGGTGAAGTTCTCGAACAGCAGCGCGATCGCCGCGGCTGTGTGCTCGGCGTCGAGTTCCGCGCCGTGGCCCTGTTCCTGGGCCCGACGCACGGACGCCGCAACGATGTCCATGCCGAAGCGGCGGAACTCGTTCTGCACGTCGGCGAATCGCTGTTGAGTCGCGGCCAGCTGGGCGACCGCGATCATGATCCCGATGTTCTGCTTGAACATGTTCCAGTAGCCGGTGACCACCGAGGTGAAGAACTCGCTGTCGTCGGGCGAGTCGGGCAGTCGCAGGCTCAATCCCGACGGCGTCACGATGTCGCGCAGGAAGGACTCGGCCAGCGCAGCCAGCAGGTCCTCCTTGTCGGTGTAGTAGCGGTAGAACGCCGCGGTTGACTTGCCCGCCGCCGAGGTGATGTCGGCCAGCGTGGTGCCGTGAAAGCCACGCTCTGCGAACAACTTCCTTGCCGCCTGCTCGATCGCATGCCGGGTCTGGCGACCCTTGGGCGTGAGCGTCTCGACGGGCACGCGCTACTCGCCGCGGATGCGGTCGCCGGCGCGCAGCAGCGCGCCCGGCAGCTCGTGTCCGACCGCGGCCTGAGCGACCTCGGCGGCCGCGATCGCCGCCTGCAGGTCGACGTCGACGTGAATTCCGCTGTCCCGCAGCAGATAGACCAGGTCCTCGGTGGCGATGTTGCCGCTGGCGCCGGGCGCGAACGGGCAGCCGCCGAGGCCTCCAACGGACGCGTCGAGCCGGGTGATCCCCGAGCAGACCGCGGCGTACGCGCTGGCCAGCCCGGCCCCGCGGGTGTTGTGGAAGTGCGCGCCGAGCGGGATGTCGCCGATCAGCGGTCGAACCTGCGCGACGAGATCGCTGACCCGCCGCGGCGTCGTGGTGCCGATGGTGTCCGCGATCGCCAGCCGGTCGACGTCGTTGTCACAGGCCACCTTCACGATGTCGAGCACGCGTTGCGGCGGGGTCGGGCCGTCGAACGGGCAGTCCCATGCGGTGGCGACGATGACCTCCACCGAGGCCCCGCTGTCGTGGGCGATGGCGATGATCTCCGGGATCTGCGCGACGGCCTCGGCGGTGGACCGGCCGACATTGGCGCGGCTGTGCCCGTCGGCCGCCGACACCACGTACTCGATGGAATGCAGGCCTGCCGCGATGGCCCGCTTGGCGCCGTTCGGGCTGGCGACCAGCGCGGAGAACTCGACACCGGCAGCATCTCGGTAGTTGGCCAGTTCGGCGGCGAGTTCGGCGGCATCGGCGAGGGCGGGCACCTTCGTGGGGGAGACGAACGCGGTGGCCTCGACCTCCTTCACGCCCGTCGCCACGATCGCCTCGAGCATTCTCACCTTGTCCGACAACGGAATCGGTGCCTCGATCTGCAGCCCGTCGCGCAGCGCCACCTCGCGGATGTCGACGTGCTTTGGTAGTTTCTGCTCCTCACGTGCCGGTAGCTCGCTCATATCACTCCCTCGATCTTTCAATACTTCCAACTCGGCGTCGGTCCTGCCGAGCAGCCCGCGGTACACCTCGTCGTTGTGTTGGCCAGGTCGCGCAGGACCGGCATTGCGGATGGTTCCCGGGCTCTCCGAAAGCACCGGCACCACACCGGGTCCCAAGACGACCCGTTCGATGCGCTCATCGAAGTGTTCGGCGATCATCCCGCGGGCCCGTAACTGCGGGTCCTCGACCACCTCGGCCACGGTGTTGATCGGCCCGCTGATCACCCCGGCCGCCGAGAGGGTGGAGATGATGTCGGCGGGGTGACGTTGCGACGCCCAGTCGCCGATGATCTTGTCCAGCTCGTCTTGATTGCGGCCGCGCGCAACGTGGTTGGCGAACCGGTCGTCGGTGGCCAGTTCCGGTTGGCCCATCGCCGCGCACAGCCGCCGGAACACGGTGTCCTGGTTGGCGGCGATCACCACCCAGCTTCCGTCGGCGGTCGGGTAGATGTTCGACGGGGCGATACCCTCTAGGCGAGTGCCCGACGGGCCACGCACCACGCCGCCGACGGAGTAATCCGGAATCGTCGATTCCTGCACGGCCAGGCAGGATTCCGTCAGCGCGGCGTCGACGACCTGCCCTTCGCCGGTGACCGTGCGACGGTACAGCGCGGCCATCGCACCCTGCGCGGCGAACATGCCTGCCAGGCTGTCGCCGAGCGAGAGCGCGAGCCGGGGCGGCGGTCCGCCGGGGAACCCGTTCATGTGGCGCAGCCCGCTGGCGGCCTCGGCAACCGAGGCGTAGCCGGCCTTGTGCGCTTCCGGCCCGGTTTGGCCGTAGCCGGACACCCGGACCAGGATGATGCCTTTGTTGCGGTCCTTGAGTGCGTCGTAGCCCAGGCCCCACTTCTCCAGCGTGCCGGGCCGGAAGTTCTCGACGATGACGTCGGAGCGCTCGACGAGATCGAGGAAGAGGTCGCGGCCCGCGGCCTCGCGAAGGTTCAGGGTGACGGCTTTCTTGTTGCGGGCGTGCACCGTCCAGAAGAAGTGGTGGCCGTCGAGTTCGGCCTGCCCCCATGTCCGCAGCGGGTCGGGCGCGCCAGGCGGTTCGATCTTGATGACCTCGGCGCCCATGTCCCCGAGCAGGCGGCCTGCGAACGGGCCGGAGATCAGCGTGCCGACCTCGATCACGCGGACACCGTCCAGAGGGCCGGTGGATGTCATCGCGAGAACCCGTGGCGGTGCAGCCAGTCCGTGCAGATGCCGACGGCCTTGCGGAGCGTCCCGCGCTGCTGCGGACCGGAGTAGTAGTGGTTGGCGCCGGGAATCTCGTGCATCTCCTTGTCAGGATGCCCGATCGCCTCGAACAGCCTGCGGGTGTGGCTCGGCGTGCAGGCGTCGTCGGCCAGGTTGCCGATCACCAGCGTCGGCACCGCGATGTCGGGGCCGCAGCCGACGGCGTCGCCGTTGGCGTCGTCGTAGCTCCACTGCGACAGCCAGCTGCGCAGGCTGCAGAACCGCGCGAGCCCGACGGGGCTGTTGTTCACCACTTGAGGATCTCCCAGGTAGGTCATCCGCGGCGCCCGTTCGTTGGGATCGACGGCCGGGTCCAGCCAACGCGGGTCCGCCATGGTGCCGTGCACGACGAAACCGAACTCGTCGTCGGGACGCCCGGCCGCCTTGAGCTCGGCGAGTTTCTCCTTGACCCACTTGGTGATTCGCCGGTTTCGCGCGATCTGCGCCGCTCGATACCGCTTCAGGAACTCCTCGGTATAGGGCGGCTGGTTGGGATTGTCCGGGTTGTAGAGATCCAGTTCGGGATCGCGTTTGGACGGGTCGGACTCGTCGAGGATCGACGCGTCCATCCACTCCGTGAGTGTGCCGTGGCGGCTGACATGCGCGGCCAACAGCATGATGCCGTCGGCAGGGATCAGCCCCAGCTTCGTCAGGTCCGGACCGTCACCCGACGGGCTTGCGGTGAGGGTCGGATTCTGCGCCTGCTGCTGGTAGAACACCGACAGTGAACCGCCGCCGCTCCAGCCGGCCAACACGACCTTCGAATAACCCAGCCGGTTCTTGGCGTCCTTGATGCACTCGCCGAGGTCCTCGACCACCTTCTCCATCAACAGCGCCGAGTCGGTGCCGCGGAAGCGGCTGTTGCAGTAGATGACGTGATGTCCGGCGCGTGCCATCGCGTTGATCATCGGCAGATACGCGCCGCCGCCGATGGGGTGCATGAACACCAGCACGGTGTCTGAGGCTTTGGTCTTCGGCTTGAGCAGATAGCTCTCCAGCACGACCAGTTCTGCGACGCCGCCGTAGGTGTCGCGCACCGCGGAACTGTTCTGGTAGGCAATCAGATACGGGATGCGGTCGTACTCGTGCTTGACGGGCACTTCAACCTTCATGGTCAGTGTCGGCCCCTGCTGGATGTCGCGGCCGTCGCCGCTCCGAGATCGTTGGCCAGGACGTCGGCCGACGGGACCAGTCGTCGCCGGGTATCGATGGCGATCACCGACCAGTCGACCCTGTCGTACTCGTCGAACTTGCGACGGGCTCGTTCGCGCGCCTTCTCCGGCGCACCGTGGTGAACGCCTTGCGGCGCATGCGAAATCAGACCGGGCGGCATCGGGATGCCGTAGAGCGACCCGCCGTGGAAGAACGCGATCTCGTCGTAGTCGACGTTGCGGTGATACCAGGGAGTGCGCTCGGTACCGGGCACGCTCTCCGCAGGCTTGGGCAGGAAGTTCATCACGTAGACGCCGGTGGCCTGCATGAAGAGGTGCACGGTCGGCGGCAGGTGCACGCTGTCGGAGGTCACCACGTTGTAGTCGGCGATGTTGAACGTGAACGCGAAGTTGTCGCCGCGCCACCCCTCGACGTCGAGCGGATGATGTTCGTAATAAAGAGAGGTCGTGCCAACCCCATCGATCTGTGAGTGGATCAGCCGCACCTCGTAGGTGTCGGCGCCGGACGGGGGAGGCGCGTCGATCGGCGCGGGTTCGGGGATGACGGCCTGTGAGGGGTCGAACGGGAAGTGCCTGCCGAGGGTGCCCGGTGGCGGCACCCGCAGCTCGTCGGTGGCCTGGATCATCAGCAGCGTCGACTCGTCATCCGGCACCTGACGGAACGTGCACGCCTTGGGGATGTACACCCAGTCGCCCTCGCGGTAACGCAGCGGGCCGAACTCCGTCTCGAGCAGGCCGGCGCCCTTGTGCACGAACGACAGCAGGTCCCCGTCGACGTAGCGGACGAAGAACGGCATCGGTTCCGTGCGCCGCGACAGCAGGACCTGACAGTCGGCGTTGGAGAACAGCAGCATCGGGCCGCCTGCTGCGTCGGTGGCATCGCTGGGCTTGAGCTCGCCGGCCAGTACGTCGACTGGCCGCAGCGGTCCCGAGCTGCGGTAGGCGGTCGGATCGTTGCGGCGATACATGTTCGCCGTGCGGCCGGTGAATCCGCCGCGTCCGAGCTCGTCGTCCTTCAGGCCATCCAGGTCGGCGTGCAGCCGCTTCGGGGTGGTGCCTTTTCGCAGGTGGATGAATGATTCCATGGTTGGCTCCAATGAGCGGCTACAGCGGGTGCGGCAGGAAAAGTAAAACTGACTTTAGTTTTATACGACCGCAGCGTCAACGGTTCAGTCGGTCAGATCGACCCGGATCGTGAGCAGGTTCGTGCCGAAGGTGCGCACACCGAAGCTGTTGAACTGTGGCAGGGAGCGCAACCGTTGGTGCGGGTCGTCTTCCGGCACGAGGTGGGCGACGCCGTTGTGCCAGCGTCCGCGCAGCCGCACCCGAACGTTGGGGTTCGCCTTGATGTTTCGCACGTACTGCGACTTCTCGCCGAACTCCGACACAAACCAGAACTCGTCGCCGACCCGGCTGCCGCCCAGCGGGGTGCGGCGCGGCTCGCCCGATTTTCGTCCCGTCGTCTCCAGCAGGGTCTGGATGGGCAGTCGTCGCATCAGCGGGTTGGCCACCCGCTTCTGGAACTCGTTGGTGATGCGGTCACGTAGGTCGCCGGCCATGGGAATCCTCTCGTCGGTGTCGGTCAGACCATTGCGGTCCGCGGGACATCCATGCCCAGTATCAACGCGCCTGCAAGCTCGCGGCCCGTGTCGTAGTCGAACACCACGTGGCCGGCCAGCACGTCGACGTCGCGCTTCATCCGCTGCAGCGGGTTGTCCAGGAAGTGGGCACTGGCTCCGGACGCCCCGAGCAGACGACCGATCAGAGCCCGCGACTCGTGCACGATGTGCGCGGCCGCCAGCCGGGCCTCACCGCGCACCGGACGGGGCACGGGATCGCCTGCGGCGACGATGGTTTCGAGTTGTCCGACGGTATCGGCGAGCAGGCCGCGAAGGGCCCGCAGCCGCACCAGGGCCTCGGCGAGGTGGGACTGCGCGACGGGTTTGTCCTTCTGCGTGATGCCCTCGTAGGCGAGCACTCGTTTCGACAGGCGTTCGGCGTAGACATCGGCGACGCGCTCGGCACTACCGAGTGCGGGCATCGCCGCCAACAACGCCAGTGCAGGCACCATCGGCCAGCGATACGTGTCGGCGTCGTGCAGGGCCGCACCGGGAGCGGTGCCCTTGTAGATGTCCGACACCCGGACCAGCCGGTGGGCGGGAACGAAGGCGTCGGTGATGACGACGTCGTTCGAGCCGGTGGCGCACATGCCGTCGGTGTGCCATACGTCCTCGATGTGGACGTCGCCGATCGGCAGCAGGGCCAGCGCGGGGTAGAGGCCGTCGTCGGGGCCACACAGCGCACCGACGATGATCCAGTTGCCGTGCATCACGCCGGTGGCCCACGACCACCGCCCGGACAGCCGGATACCGCCGTCGACCGGCACGCCGCGGCCCGTTGGCGCCAGGGGAGCCGGTGCCAGGAACGGTCGCGTCGCGAAGGCCTCCTCCTGGGCCTGCTCGCCGAACAGCGCCATCATCCAGTTGTGCAGGGTGTAGAAGCCGAGGGTCCAGGCGCTTGAAGCGCATCCGTGCGCCATCCGGCGGACCGGGTCGAGAATCGCGGGCCACGGCGCCTGCACGCCGCCGTAGCGTGCCGGGACGAGGAGCTCGGCGAGACCCGATGCGATGAAGTCGTCGACGGTGGCGCCCGGCAGCCTGCGCAGTTCCTCGGCTTCCTGCGCGCGATCGGCGAGCGCGGAGACGAACTCGGAGCTGATGTCCGGCGACGTGGCCGGAACAGCGGTCATAGCGGAGAACGTACCATACTTTTAAGTATGGAAGGTTCGGACTAGCGCGTCAGCATGAGGTCCAGGAAGCGCTCCCTGCGGGCCGCGCCGCGGGCGTTGGGCGTTTGCCCGGAAAGATGCAGGAACCCGATACCGGCGGCGAACGTGGCGTTGGCGCGCAGATCGGCGTCCTCGACGTCGAACCCGTAGTCCACAAACGCTTGGCGGACGGCATCGAGAATGCGTTGGTCGGCCGCCCGGACGCTGTCGGCGACCGCATCGTCGGTCCGGGCCCACTCGCGCATGGCTCGTTCCAGCGTCCAGTGCCGGGCGCTCAACAACGACGACATCATTTGCGAGAGCCGTTCCCGGGGCGGGATGCGGGCCATCTCACCGAAATGGCTGCGGTCGTCGTCGCGTAATTCACTCCAGGCTTGTATCAGCGTCTCGCGATATCCGGCGATGTCGGTGAAATGCCAGTAGAAACTGCCTTTGGTCACCGCAAGACGGCTGCACAACCGGTCGATTTTCAGCGCCGTGATGCCATCCTCGGCAAGGATCGCGAAGCCGGCCTGGACCCAGTCGTCGATAGTTAACCGGCTGGTGGTAGCCCCCGCGCGATCGATGGCCATCAGCGCCCAGCCTACGGTGGACCGAACTCGCGAAACAGTGCCGCGGGGCCAATTCGAATTGACGGTGACGTCACGCCAAATTTGGCTTACGAAAATGACACAGGGTGACAGCCGGGGTTTTCCCTGTCCTGGTCACATGTTTTACTCAACAGCGCACAACTGAAATCACTCGGTCCGCTCTCCACCGACGCGGAGTCGGTAGAGCGGGCGCGGCAGCGCAGTAAAGTCAGTGCTGCGTTGCCGGGGCGACGTTCGCTCGTGGGGTGTAGGCGTTTACGCGACAACCGAAAGATGGATGGACTGCAGTTATGACCTTCGTTGAGAAAATCCGAGGCCACTGGGCGCGCCGGATCACTATCGCCGCGCTGGCGGCGGTCCTGTTGCCGGGCATCATCGGCGTCGCGGGAGGATCGGCGACGGCGGGTGCGTTCTCCCGTCCAGGGCTGCCCGTCGAGTACCTGATGGTTCCGTCCCCGTCGATGGGCCGAGACATCAAGATTCAGTTCCAGAAGGGCGCCGGGTCGCATGCGGTGTACCTGCTCGACGGTCTTCGCGCGCGCGAAGACTACAACGGCTGGGACATCGAGACCCCGGCGTTCGAGTGGTTCAGCGGGAGCCCGTTGTCGGTCGTGATGCCGGTCGGCGGCCAGTCGAGCTTCTACACCGACTGGTATCAGCCGGCGTGCGGCAGCAACGGCTGCCAGACCTACAAGTGGGAAACGTTCCTCACCAGTGAGCTGCCCCAGTGGCTGGCCTCCGAGAAGGGCGTGTCCCAGAACGGCAACGCAGCGGTGGGCCTGTCGATGTCCGGCAACTCCGCGATGATCCTGGCGGTGTATCACCCGCAGATGTACATCTACGCGGGCTCGCTGTCGGCCTTCCTGAACCCGTCCGAGGGCCAGTGGCCGTTCCTGATCAACATGGCGATGGGCGATGCCGGTGGCTACAAGACGGACCCGATGTGGGGTCCTGCGGAGACCGACCCGGCGTGGAAGCGCAACGACCCGATGGTGCAGATCCCGGCGCTGGTAGCCAACAACACCAGGCTGTGGGTGTACTGCGGCAACGGCACACCAAACGAACTGGGTGGCGCCAACCTGCCTGCGACCTTCCTCGAGGGTCTGACCATCCGCACGAACCGGACGTTCCAGGACAACTACATCGCGGCCGGTGGCAAGAACGCGGTGTTCAACTTCCCGGAATACGGCACGCACAGCTGGGAGTACTGGGGTGCGCAGCTGCAGGCGATGAAGCCGGATATGGAGAAGTACCTCGGCTAGTAGCTAGCGCCTGATCGTTGGGCTGTGACCAACCCTCGTCGAAGGAATCTTCGGCGGGGGTTGGTTTTGTGCGAAGGAGATGCACGTGCCGAGATGGCCTGCGACGCAGGGCACTCCGTTCATCGTCGGCACCGGGCGGCCGGAGATGACCACTGGGACGCCGTCGCCGTAGGGCGCGTAGCCGGAGTTGTCGCCGGCAGGGTCGGCCGCCGCTGTCGGTGCGGTGGCGATCGCGGTGGCGCACACGCCGGCCACGAGTAACCGGCTGAACATCAGAAGCCTCCGGCTACCCGAACAACGGCCCGGCCTGAGTGCCGTCCCGCGCGAATCTCGTCGAGAACGCCGACGACGTCCTTGACGTCGACGTCGCGCGATATGTCCGAAAGGTGTTGCGGGCGTAGTGAACTGCCCAGTTTCTGCCAGAGCTCGCGGCGCGGCCCGATCGGCATCTGCACCGAGTCCATGCCCAGCAGCGCCACCCCCCGCAGGATGAACGGCATCACGGTGGTGTTCAGGGCCGGGCCCCCGGTCAGTCCGCTGGCCGCGACCGCACCGCCGTAGCGCACGGTACTGAGCACGTCGGCCAGTGTCTTTCCGCCGACGCAGTCGACGGCCCCGGCCCATCGGGTCTTGCCCAGCGGCCGGGGCTTGGCGTCGGGGTCTTCGGGCAGCCGGCCGATGACGTCGGCGGCACCCAGCGCCTTGAAGCGGGCGGCAACCCCGTCTGCTTGGGCTTTACCGCTCGAGGCCACCACTTCGTAGCCCGCGGCGGCCAGCAGATCGACGCTGACCGACCCGACGCCGCCGGTCGCCCCCGTCACGACGATCGGCCCGTCGTCCGGCGTGATACCCCGGTCTATCAGTGCCTGCACACTCATCGCCGCGGTGAAGCCCGCCGTGCCGATCGCGGCGCCGTCGCGCGGACTCAACGACCCGAGCGCCACCACCCAGTCCGCGGGCAGCCGCGCGTACTCGGCATAGCCGCCGTGACGGCCGGTGCCGACCTCGTAGCCATGTGCCAGCACCGCGTCACCGACCGCGAAATCGGGTGACTGCGACTCGACCACCTCGCCGGTGAGGTCGATGCCGGGCACGATCGGATAGTCGCGCACCACACCGCCGTTGGGCGTGACGGCCAGGGCGTCCTTGAAGTTGACGCTGGAATAGGCCACCCGGATCGTCACCTCGCCGGGCGGGAGTTCGGACTCCTCCAGGGTCTCGACCGCGCAGTCGATGCGATCGTCATTCTTGCGTGCGACAAGGGCCTGAAAGTTGTCCATGCCCTCGACAGTAATCCCCCGCAAGCGGGGAGACCCCCGGGCTGCGTTCGAAGGACGGGCTACTTCAGCTCGGACGACGACAGGCCGAGCAGCCTGCGCGCCACCACCAGCTGCTGGATCTGCTGGGTGCCCTCGAAGATGTCGAGGATCTTCGAGTCCCGCGCCCACTTCTCCAGCAGTGTCTCCTCCGAATAGCCTGTGGTGCCTGCCATTTCGACGGCTTTCAGCGTGATGTCGCTGGCCACCCGTGCGGCCTTGGCCTTTCCCATCGACGCTTCCTTCGAGTTCGGAATGTCGTTGTCGGCCTGCCACGCCGACCGCACCGTCAGCAGATAGCCGGCCTCCCAGTCGGCCTCCATGCGGAGGAACTCCGCAGCAGGAGCGCTCTGCGCGTGCGCGGGCTTGTCGTAGGAGATCTCCACGCCGGCATCGACGAGGATCTTGCGCAGTTCCTCCAAGGCGGCGCGGCCGATGCCGACGGCCATCGCGGCGACGACGGGCCGGGTGTTGTCGAAAGTCTCCATCACCCCGGCGAAGCCCTTCTCGACATGAATGTCGGGGCTTCCCAGCAGGTTGTCCTTCGGGATCCGCACGTTGTCGAAGCGGATGACGGCGGTGTCGGAGGCCTTGATACCGAGCTTGTCCTCGAGCCGCTCGACGGTCACGCCGGGATAGTCGCGCGGCACGATGAACGACTTGATCGCCGCGCGGCCCAACGACTTGTCCAGCGTCGCCCACACCACGATGTGGGTGGCGCGCGATCCGGCGGTGACGAAGATCTTCTCGCCGTTGATCACATACTCGTCGCCGTCGACCTTGGCGGTGGTCGACACCGCGGCCGAGTCGGAGCCGAAGCCCGGCTCGGTGATGGCCATTGCGGCCCACACATCCTTGCCGAGCCGTTCAAGCTGCTCGTTGGTGGCCACACCGCTGATTGCCGCGTTGCCGAGGCCTTGGCGCGGCACGGACAGCATCAACGCGACATCGCCCCAACTGATCTCCATCACGTTGAGCACCGCCGACATGTTGCCGCCGTTGTGATTGGCCTCCTTGGCCTCATCGGCGTCGCGGAACGCCTCGGCACCCGCGAACGCGACAAAATTAGCCTCCGAGATGCCTTCGAACAGGATCGCCAGGGTCTCGAGCTCGACGGGATAGTCGTGCTCACGCAGGTCGTACTTGCGCGAAATCGGTCGCAGCATCTCGGCAGCACCCTGATGCGCCTTGTCGATCACTGCGTTCAGCTTGCGCGGCAGTTCCAGATTGATTGCCATGAAGGGGTTTCCGTTCCTTGGACCTAGATAACGACGATGCCCTCGGCGACGCCGATCGCGCGCAAATCGCGGTACCAGCGTTCGACGGGATGTTCCTTGGTGTAGCCGTGGCCGCCGAGCAGCTGCACACCGTCCAGGCCGATCTGCATGCCCTTGTCGGTGCCGAGCCGTTTGGCCAGCGCGGCCTCGCGGGTGAACGACAGACCCTGATCGGCGCGGGCCGCCCCGCGCCACGTGATCAGCCGCAGGCCGTCGAGTTCGATCGCGATGTTGGCGCACATGAAGGCGACCGACTGACGGTGGGCCACAGGCTCACCGAACGCGTGCCGTTCCTTGACGTAGGGCACCACGTGGTCGAGCACTGCGTGGGCGGTGCCGACCGCCAGCGAGGCCCAGCCGAGCCGCGACAGCGCCACCGCCTCGGAGTAGTCCTCCTCGGTCGCGCCGTCTTCGCCGAGCCGGGCGGACAGCGGCACCGCAACGTTGTTCAGCTCGACCCGGCCGAGAGCCGCAGCGCGGATCCCCATGCTCGGATCGGGTGTGACGGTCAGGCCCTTCGCCGACGACTCGACGATGAACAGCGCGGGCTTGCCGTTCAATTGCGCTGCAACGACGAGTAATTCGACATCCTTGGCGGCCACCACCAACGATTTCACGCCGTCGAGGCGGTAGCCGCTCGGCGTGCGGACGGCTGTTGTCTTCAGCGACGTCGGGTCGAACAACGGTTGCGGTTCGGCGATCGCCAGACACGCCTGGGGCACGTTCTCGCCGGCGAACTCCTTCAGATAAGTCGCCTGCTGGTCGGCACTTCCCCAGTGAGTGAGGGCCGACGCGACACCGGCGGGTGCCAGGATCGGCAGCGCCAAGCCCATGTCGCCGTAGGCGAGCGTCTCGGCGACCAATGCATTGGTCACGGCGGCGCGGTGCTCGGCGATCCCGTCGAAGTCCTCCGGGATGTTGATCGCCGTGATACCCAGTTCGTTCGCCTTCGTCACGAGATCCGGTTGATAGCTTGCGCTTTCGTCGGCGTCGCGGGCGACGGGCCGCAATACCTCTTCGGCGAACTCCTTGACGGTCTCGACGATCATCTTCTGGTCATCGTCCGGCGTCAGATCGAAGTAATCGGCCCCGCTGGCCTTCAGGCGCGTCGGGCCACTCTTGGCGCCGGACACCTTCTTGAATTGCCGGTTGGTGGCCCCGACGACGGAGAAGACTTGCTTCACGCCGTACTTCAGGCCGCGGTTGAGCGGATCGCGCAAGTTGTGCTTGTCGAGGAACTCCTGCCCGACGATCGGCGTGATCAATGCCAGACCGATGTCGGTCGGGGTCCGCTTGTGCTTCTTCTGGCCGACGGCGCTCTCGCGCCCCGCGCTCTTGGCCGCGCGCGTGGATTTGCGGTCGATTGTGTTGGTCATGTCAGCAGCCTCGGGTGGTAGTGGCTCGTGCCAATGACCGTATCTTACTCCAGAGTAAGATCGAGAGCACGTGTTAGTTAATTCACACCCGTAACGCTGTCAGCCGGCATTGACCATGGTCGGCAGGTCCCCCGGTGTCAAGAAGATCTCCGGCGGCAGCGACCTGGGCCCTCGCGGCGGGGTGAGTGGCTCCGCCTGCTGTTGGGCGGGAGGTGCCTCGCACTTCTGCCCTTTTCGGTCGCCAAGCGGTTCATCGGTTGGGATCCCGCCGGAGTCGACACAGCACTGGTTGGCGTCGCTGACCGTCTTGTTCATGCAGTCGTCGTACGCCTCGATATCCCACACCAGATCGCTGGGTTCCGCTCCGGCGACCGGGGCCGGCGAGATTCCGAATGCGACTGCCGCCGCGAACAGGCAAGCGGGAAGAAGCTTGAACGCACTAGTGGCGACGGCGGAGGAGTTTTTCGCTTTCATCATGTCAACCTGCCTTTCACCAGTACGGAAAATCATGCGGTCGATTTCGCGAAAACGCCGATGTCGCTTACCTACATGAATTCAAGCGATATGCACTGGCAACCGGCGAGCGCCCCACGAACCGACCGGCCCGTCGTAGACACCGGGCAGTTGAGTGCCGCAAGCGTCGCAACAGCCGGTGGCGGACAGCGCGTAGCGACGCATGGCATACCAGTCCCTTATGACGACGGCCGCACCGCACCCCGGGCAGGACGTTGTGCCGCCGTCGGCATCGTGGACATTGCCGGTGTAGACGAATTGCAAGCCCTCGCCGATCGCGATGCGGCGAGCCCGCGTCAACGTGGCAGCCGGTGTCGCAGGTCGGTCCAGCATCTTGTAGTCGGGGTGAAAGGCCGTGAAGTGCAAAGGAACGTCGCTGCCGAGGTGCTCGCGGATCCACGCGCACTCGGCCGCGATCTCGGTGTCACTGTCGTTGCGTCCGGGAATCAACAGCGTGGTGATCTCGATCCAGACATCGGTTTGGTGTCGCAGGTAGACGAGTGTGTCCAACACGTCGTCGAGATGTCCGACGCAGACCTTGCGATAGAACTCCTCGGTGAACGCCTTGAGGTCGACGTTGGCGGCGTCGATGTGCCGGTAGAACTCGGCCCGGGCCTGCGGGCTCATATAGCCCGCGGTCACCGAGACGGCCTTCAGTCCCCGCTCATGGCAGGCGTCTGCGACGTCGGCGGCATACTCCCAGAAGATCGTTGGGTCGTTGTAGGTGAATGCCACACTGCGACAACCGCGTTCGTCGGCCGTACGCGCCAAATCCGCCGGGGTCGCACGCCCGGCGAGAGTATCGACCTCGCGCGACTTGGAGATGTCCCAGTTCTGGCAGAACTTGCACGCGAGGTTGCAGCCCGCGGTTCCGAATGACAACACCGCTGAACCCGGCAGGAAGTGATTCAGCGGCTTCTTCTCGATGGGATCGACGCAGAATCCGCTGGACCGGCCGTAACTGGTGAGCACGATCTGGTCGTCGACGCGGCCGCGGACGAAACACAGCCCTCGCTGACCTTCGTGCAGCCGGCACGCCCGCGGACAGACGTCGCACTGGATCCGGCCATCGGGCAGGGGGTGCCAGTGCGTGGTCGAGACGGTGAAGGGGTCGTCCAGGGTCAGGGTCATCGGGTGCTCCCGACGCCAGGCTACCCCCCGTTGAGCCTGGTCAGGACCGCTTCGTGAAGGAGGCCGTTGGTGGCTACCGCGCCGACGCCGTGCGGCCCGGGTCGCCCTTCGAGGTTCGTGAAGGAGCCGCCCGCCTCGCGCACCAGGACGTCGAGCGGCGCGACGTCCCACAAATTCACCTCGGGCTCCGCGGCGATGTCGACGGCACCCTCGGCCACCAGGCAGTAGGACCAGAAATCGCCGTAGCCGCGCACGCGCCACACGGCATCGGTGAGCTCGACGAATCGCGGTCGCCGCTCATTCCAGCCGGTGGTGAGATCGGAGAACGACAGGCTGGCCGAGCCGAGATCATCGACGCCGGAGGTCGAGATGTGCCGCGTCGCGCCGCCGAAAGACGTGAACGCGCCCTTCGCCGTCGCCGGCCCACCATCTGCGCCCCAACGCAGGCGCGCTCGCGACGCCGACGACGGGGGTGCCGTCGACCATCAGCGCGATCAGCGTGGCCCACACCGGCACGCCGCGCACGAAGTTCTTCGTGCCGTCGATCGGGTCGATGACCCACTGTCGGCCCGTGAAAGCCGCTGTGCCGCCGAGCTCTTCGCCGAATACCGAGTCGTCGGGACGATGCTCCGTCAGCGACGAACGCAGCAGTTCTTCTGTCGATCGGTCGGCATCGGTGACCGGTGTCAGGTCGGGCTTGGTGTCGACACGCAGATCGAGCGCGCCGAATCGCTCCAATGTCAGCGCGTCCGCGGCGTCGGCCATCTCAAGGGCGAGCGCGAGGTCATTTGCGACCGAGGTCATGGCAGCAGTCCTACCATGACCGTGTGTGGGAGTTCGGCATGCTGCTGGTACTCATCGGTGCCGTCGTGGTCGTCGCGGGGCCCTGGATCATGCGTCGCCGCGGCATCCGGGGTGAGCTGGCGCACGGCACCCTCGTGGTCACCGGCGTCAGTCCCCGCCCGGACGAGACCGGCCCGCAGTACGTGACGATCACCGGTGTCCTCAACGGGCCGACGGTCAACGAGCACGTCGTCTATCAGCGCCTCGAGGTCGACGTCGAACAGTGGCCGACGATGGGACAGTTGTTCCCGGTCGTCTATAAGCCGAACAATCCGGACCACTGGCGTTTCGCCCCTGCGGAAGGTCCAATCTAAGCCGCTTGTGCGATGGCGATGCCGATGCGTGTTTCGATTTCGGTGATGTGGATCGGGATGGGTCCGGGTGCTGGTGGTGCGGTGGAGCGGTAGCGGTGGCCGGTCGGTGTCGTGAATTGGGCGGTGTGGACACCGTTTTCGTCGTCGCCGGCGGTGACGCTCCAGCCGGGTGATTCTTTGGTGTAGTTGCAGCGTTCGCAGTCACCCAGTCCGTTCTGGGCGCTGGTGGGCCCGCCGCGGCAGTGGGGTTGGGCGTGGTCGCGGTGGCGGATCGGCGCGTCGCAGTAGGGGGTGCGGCAGGTCTGATCGCGCAGCCCGATGAAGCCGGCTAACCCTTTCGGGAAACAGCGCGAGCGTGACTCCATGGCCACCAAGGCGCCGCTGCTGGGCCGGCGATAGAGCCGCCGCAATGTCGCCCGCGAACGCTTGTCGGTTACCGCAGCAGTCACCAGACCGCGGGCCACCGACGCCGGGATGGGCCCGTAGCCGGCCACCACTGCCGGGCTGTCGTCGACGCCCAGCAGTGTCTCGTCGGCGATCACCAGATTCACCGCGACCGGTTCGGCCACATCGCTGGGACGTCCGGTGACGCGTTCGACCAACGTGTCTGCCATGATTTGCCCGCGCGATCGGTCATCAAATGTGCTGTCGGCGGCGCGCTTCAACGCCGCATACACCCCGACTCCCTTCGCGACCGGCAGCAGCGCGGTCACATAGGTCATGGTGTCGGGTGCGGGTCGGATGCTCACCGTGCGGTCGGAGGCGGCCTTGGCGGCCCGGTCCACCACCGCCTGCACGTCGAGTCGGCAGGCGATCTTTTTGGCCGCCGCGGCGATCCGCGCATCACCCATCCCGTCGAGCGTGCCGACATCGCTGCACAGTTCGGCATCCAGGGTCCGCCGGTCTTCCACGTCGAGGCAGGCCGATTCGCGCACGATCAACGTCGCCCGCCATTCCGAGAGCGCCCCACACTCCAGGGCGGCCAGGGTGTGGGGCATCTCATGCACCAATGCTTTGGCGAAACCGAGGTGTCGGCTACCGCGCGCCGGTGAATCCCGCCGCGCCAACGCCACCTCGCTTCCCACTCCACGACCCTGCTTGGCGCGTGGCACCCCCGCAGCGGCCTCCGCGGCGCGACGCAGCGCGTCCAACGTCGCCGCAGCGCGGGCCTGACCCGCCGCCGCCGCGGACTTCACCCGCTCCAACCGGGAAATCTCCTCGACCAGCGCCGCCTCATCGAGCGTATCGAACATACTTTCGACTCTACAGGGTTCACCGACATGATTTCCAGCTCGTGCGCGACCCCCGCAGCCGAGGCAGTTGAATACAACTATTGAACGAAGGGAACCACGTGTCCGAACCCCTGCCCACCGGCCTCCTGGAACTGCTGCGCAAGCCAAGCCCGTGCTTCGTCACCACCCTGATGCCGGATGGCTCACCCCAGCTGACTCAGACGTGGGTGACCACCGACGGCGACAACGTCGTCATCAACATCGTCGAGGGCAGCCAGAAGGATCGGAATCTGTCCCGCGACCGCGCGTCGCTCTCAACATCGTCGACCCGGACGAGGTCTTTCGCTACTACGCCGTACGCGGCCGAGTCATGAAAAGAACGACCGAGGGCGGCGCCGAAAGCATCGACGAGATCTCTCACAAGTATCTCGGCGTGCCGTATCCGAACTTCAGCGGCAAGCCGGAGGTTCGGGTGGTGATCACTATCGCCGCCGACAAGGTGAGCCCGCCGGCCCGGGACTGAAGCGCCTCAGCCGTGGGCGATCCGCAGCAGTTCGGCCACGCTGGTCAACTTCACCCGCGGCCTGCCGCCCGATCCGCCTGCCGTGCGCTCATGCTCGTCGATCAGCTTCCAGTGGTCGTCGGTGACGACTTTCGGCTGCCGCTCCACCAGCCACTCGGCTAGGCCTTCCGCATGGTTGTCGGAGAAGTCGGCGAGCTCCGCGCCGCTCAGGTCCTCGATCAGGGTGTCGACCGTCTCCTGCGAGTCGCTCTTGTTGCTGCCGATCACGCCCGTCGGTCCGCGCTTGATCCAGCCGACCACATATTCATTGCGGCTTCCGTCCACCCGGCCGCCGGTGTGCGGGATGGTGCCGCTCTTCTCGTCGAACGGCAGGCCGGGCGTCGGCACACCGCGGTAGCCGACCGCGCGCACCACCAGCTGCGCGGGGATCTCCTCCCGCTCGCCGGTGTCCTTGGCGACGACGCGTCCGGTGTCGTCGCTCGCAAGCTCGTTGCGGCCCAACACGATCGACTCGACCTTGCCATCGCCCTTGATCTCGATCGGCGAGGTACGGAACCGGAACACGATCCGCCGCTTCGCGCCTTTCGGTGACTGCTCGGCATACCCGCGCAACACCTTGATGTTGTTGCGCACGGTCTTGCTCGCGGCCTCCAGGTCCTCGTCGGAGATGTCGGCGAAATCGGCAGGGTCGACGACCACGTCGACGTCGCCGAGACCTTCGAGGTGGCCGAGCTCGCGCAGCTCCAACGTGGTGAAGGGCGCCTGCAGCGGACCGCGCCTGCCGACGATGATCACCTCTTCGACACCGCGATCGTGCAGTGACTTCAACGCGTGATCGGCGATGTCGGTCGTCGCCAGCACATCGGGGTCGGTGACCAGGATGCGCGCCACGTCCAGCGCGACGTTGCCGTTGCCGACCACCACGGCTCGCCCCGTCGACAGGTCGGGCGCCATCTCCTCGAAGTGCGGGTGTGCGTTGTACCAGCCGACGAAGTCGACCGCGGCGACGCTGCCGGCGAGATCCTCGCCGGGAATGTTCAGCGACCGGTCGGACTGCGCGCCGACCGCGTAGATCACTGCGTCGTAGCGGTCGGCCAACTCGGTGGCGTGCACATGCTCGCCGACCACGATGTTGCCGAAGAACCGGAACCGCGGGTCGAGGGCCGTCTTCTCGAACTGGGCGCTGATCGACTTGATCTTCGGATGGTCGGGCGCCACGCCGGAACGGACCAGACCCCACGGCGTCGGAAGCATCTCCAGCATGTCGACCCGCACGTCGGCGTCGTCGCCGCTGTCGGCGAATTTCAACAGGGACGCCGCGGCGAAGTACCCGGACGGGCCTGAGCCGACGATCGCCACGTGATACGGGCGCCTTTGGGGCATATGTGTGCCTTACTGTCGCTGCCCGGCGACATGCAAAGGGGCTGTCGCGTCTGTCGCCAAGCTTGTTCCCCCACCTGATGCTAGAACGCAGCGGTTGCCAAGCTGCCGCTGGTCAGCGAGAACGGCCACGCCGGTACCCTGATCTCCCGTGGAACCCGACCGTCAAGCCGACATCGCCGCCCTGGACTCCACCCTGACCACGGTGGAGCGGGTGCTCGACGTCGACGGGCTCCGGGGCCGCATCGAAAAGCTCGAACACGAGGCATCCGACCCGAACCTCTGGGACGACCAGGCCCGTGCCCAGCGCGTCACGAGTGAGCTATCTCACACCCAGGGTGAGGTGCGCCGTGTCGAGGAGCTGCGCCAGCGCCTCGACGACCTGCCGGTGCTCTACGAGCTGGCCGCCGAGGAACAGGGAGCGGGCGCCGCCCCTGCACTCGCCGAAGCCGACGCCGAGCTGAGGCAGCTGCGCGTGGACATCGAGGCGATGGAGGTGCGCACGCTGCTCTCCGGCGAATACGACGAGCGTGAGGCGCTGTTGAACATCCGCTCCGGCGCTGGCGGGGTGGACGCGGCGGACTGGGCCGAGATGCTGATGCGGATGTACATCCGCTGGGCGGAGAAGCACAACTACCCCGTCGAGGTGTTCGACACCTCCTACGCCGAGGAGGCGGGCATCAAAAGCGCGACGTTCGCCGTGCACGCCCCGTTTGCCTACGGCACGTTGTCGGTGGAGCAGGGCACGCACCGACTGGTGCGCATCAGCCCGTTCGACAACCAGAGCCGGCGCCAGACGTCCTTTGCCGAAGTCGAAGTGCTTCCCGTCGTGGCAACCACGGATCACATCGACATTCCCGACAGCGACGTGCGTGTCGATGTCTACCGGTCCAGTGGGCCTGGCGGGCAGTCGGTCAACACCACCGACTCGGCGGTTCGACTCACACACATCCCGACCGGTATCGTGGTCACCTGCCAGAACGAGAAGTCGCAATTGCAGAACAAGGTCTCGGCGATGCGAGTTCTCCAGGCAAAGCTGTTGGAACGCAAGCGTTTAGAAGAACGTGCTGAGCTGGATGCGTTGAAGGGTGACGGCGGCAGCTCGTGGGGCAACCAAATGCGCTCCTACGTGTTGCACCCGTACCAGATGGTCAAGGACCTGCGCACCGACTACGAAGTCGGAAATCCGGCTGCAGTACTGGACGGAGACATCGACGGATTCCTCGAGGCCGGAATCCGTTGGCGCAACACACATGATGACGAATAGCACCGTACTTGCACTAGATTTGGCCGATCGCTGGCAGGGTTTCTGGCGCGGCAACTTCGGCGTCTGGATTCTCGACCGCGGCGTGCGGATCGCCCTGCTGCTGATCGGTGGGCTGCTGGCCGCTCGGTTCATCAATTGGGCGGCCAACAGGGTCGTCCGGCGCATCGACGCCCAATACACCGAAAGCGACCAACTGGTCCGCTCCGAGAGCACCAAGCACCGCCAGGCGGTGGCATCGGTGGTCTCGTGGGTGTCGGTGGCGCTGTTGTTCGTCGTGGTGGCGGTGGAGGTCACCGACGTCCTCGCGATACCGGTGGGATCGTTGGTGGCACCGGCCGCGGTGCTCGGCGCCGCGCTCGGTTTCGGTGCCCAGCGCATCGTGCAGGATCTGCTGGCCGGGTTCTTCATCATCACCGAGAAGCAGTACGGCTTCGGTGATCTGGTGTCGCTCACGGTCGCGGGCATCACTCTTCCGGCGGAAGGCACCGTCGAGGACGTCACGCTGCGGGTCACCAAGCTGCGTTCCACCGAGGGCGAGATGTTCACCATCCCGAACGGGCAGATCGTCAAGACGCTGAACCTGTCCAAGGACTGGGCACGCGCGGTGGTCGACATTCCCGTGCCGACGTCGGCGGACCTCAACGTCGTCAACGACTTGCTCCACGATGTCGCCGACAACGCGATCGAGGATCCCGGCGCTGAAGGATCTGCTGCTCGACGCGCCGCAGATGATGGGTGTGGAGAGCATCGAGCTGGACACCGTCAACCTGCGGATGGTGGCGCGCACGCTGCCCGGCAAGCAGTACGAGGTCGGGCGACGGATACGCGTGCTCGTCGTCCGGGCGCTCCGCCGCGCCGGCATCGTCGTCGGCCGGCGACGGGCAGCGCCCCGATGGTCGCCGCGATTCCGCATCCGTCGGAGAGCTGCGGGCGCCGAGGAAGAGACTCAGGCGCGCACCGGAGCAGAAGCAGTGACCTCGTGGTTCAAGGCGAGACTCGGCCGCATCCGGGTTTCGACCGCGGTACTCGATGGTCGCGTTCATCGCGCTGTTCTGGGTGCAGCAGACCTTCCAGCCGGAGCCGGCCCCCGAAGCGCCCGACGCCAGCGGTGGTCCCGCCCGGTTTCGTGCCCGACCCGAACTACACCTGGGTGCCGCGTACGAATGTCCGGCGGCCGAAGGATGCCGACACCACCACCACGACCACCACACCGACGACGACGACAACCGAGACGACGACGCCATCGCCGGACACCACGACCAGCCCGACGTCGCCCACGTCCCCGAGCCCGACGACAACGGTGGTCGATCCGGACGGTCCGGGTGGGCCGCTGGCGCCGCAGACGCTGACGCAGACGCCGGCGTCGTCAGCGCCGATCACGGTGCCGCCCGTACCGGGAACGGTGCCCGCCTCGCCCGAGGCGCCGAGATAGCCCGACCGGCCCTGCCCTGTCTCACCGCTACACTGGCGTGCCGTGATGATCACCCTTGACCACGTCAGCAAGCAGTACAAGTCGTCGGCGCGGCCCGCGCTGGACAATGTGTCGGTCAGGATCGACAAGGGTGAGTTCGTTTTCCTCATCGGTCCCTCGGGCTCGGGCAAGTCGACGTTCATGCGGCTGCTGCTGGCCGAGGAGTCGCCGACCACGGGCGACGTGCGGGTGTCGAAGTTTCACGTCAACAAGTTGCCGGGCCGCCACATCCCCAGCCTGCGCCAGGTGCTCGGGTGCGTCTTCCAGGACTTCCGGCTGCTGCAGCAGAAGAGCGTCTTCGAGAACGTGGCTTTCGCGCTCGAGGTGATCGGCAAGCGGCGCGACGTCATCAACCGTGTGGTCCCCGACGTGCTGGAGATGGTGGGGCTGTCGGGCAAGGCGAACCGGCTGCCTGCCGAGCTGTCCGGTGGTGAGCAGCAGCGCGTCGCCATCGCCCGCGCCTTCGTGAACCGTCCGCTGGTGCTCCTCGCCGACGAGCCGACCGGAAACCTGGACCCCGAAACCAGTAAGGACATCATGGATTTGCTCGAGCGGATCAACCGCACCGGGACGACGGTGGTGATGGCCACCCACGACCATCACATCGTCGACTCGATGCGGCAGCGCGTGGTCGAGCTGAGCCTGGGCCGGCTGGTGCGCGACGAGCAGCGCGGCATCTACGGAATGGATCGCTAGTGCGCTTCGGCTTCCTGCTCAACGAGGTCTGGACCGGGCTTCGGCGCAACGTCACCATGACGGTCGCGATGATCCTGACCACCGCGATCTCCATCGGCCTGTTCGGTGGCGGTCTGCTGGTGGTGCGCCTGGCCGACCAGTCGCGGGCCATCTACCTGGACCGGGTCGAGAGCCAGGTGTTTTTGACCAACGACGTCTCGGCCAACGACCCGACCTGCGACGCCGATCCGTGTAAGGCGCTGCGGTCGCAGATCGAAGCGCGCGACGACGTGCGCTCCGTGCGGTTTCTCAACCGCGACGACGCCTACAACGACGCGATCAAGAAGTTCCCGCAATACAAAGACGTGGCAGGGAAGGACGCCTTCCCGGCGTCGTTCGTCGTCAAGCTGGACGACCCCGAGCAGCACAAGGACTTCGACGAGTCGATGTCCGGCCAGCCCGGCGTGCTGAACGTGTTGAACCAGAAGGACCTGATCGACCGGCTGTTCGCGGTGCTCGACGGGCTGTCCAAGGCGGCGTTCGCAGTGGCGCTCGTGCAGGCGGTCGGGGCGATCCTGTTGATAGCCAACATGGTTCAAGTCGCGGCCTACACGCGTCGAACCGAAGTGGGCATCATGCGGTTGGTGGGCGCGAGTCGCTGGTACACGCAGCTGCCATTCCTTGTGGAGGCGATGCTCGCCGCATTCATCGGGGTGGTCATCGCGATCATCGGCTTGATACTCGTACGTGCGCTGTTCTTGGAAAACGCGCTCAACCAGTTCTACCAAGCGAATCTGATCGCGAAGGTGGACTATGCGGACGTTCTCTACTACAGCGCGCCCTGGATGCTGTTCCTTGGTCTGGCGATGTCCGGCGTCACCGCCTACGCCACCTTGCGTCTCTACGTCCGTCGCTAGCCGTGGCCAAGAAAGCCGACCCGTCGAGGTCAAGCAACAACCGAGTGGTCGCGACCAATCGCAAGGCGCGGCATAACTATTCGATCCTCGAGACGTTCGAAGCCGGGGTTGCGCTGATGGGTACGGAGGTGAAGAGCCTGCGCGACGGCCAGGCCTCCATGGCCGACGCGTTCGCGACCGTCGACGAGGGAGAGGTGTGGCTGCGCAACCTGCACATCCCGGAATATCACCACGGCAGCTGGACCAACCACGCGCCGCGGCGCAACCGCAAATTGTTGTTGCACCGCAAGCAGATTGACGCCTTGACGGGCAAGATTCGCGACGGCAACCTCACGCTGGTGCCGCTGTCGCTGTACTTCTCCGACGGCAAGGTCAAAGTCGAACTCGCGCTGGCCCGCGGTAAGCAGGCCCACGACAAGCGCCAGGACATGGCCCGCCGCGACGCGCAGCGGGAGGTGTCCCGCGAACTGGGTAGACGCGCCAAGGGCATGACCTGATCGGGATCGCCCTCGCGCTGGCCTCGGCGCTGGGTTACGGCATCAGTGATTTCGTCGGCGGAATCGCGTCGCGACGGGTCGCCGCGCTGCGCGTGGTGCTGGTGTCCTATCCAGTCGCGTTGGTTCTGCTGTTGGGGCTGGCAGCGATCGTCGGCGGGCACATCTCCCACGGTGCGCTCTTGTGGGGCGGATTGTGCGGCGTCTCACAGGCATTCGGCGTGTGGTGGTTCTACGCCGCGCTGGGCGCAGGCCCGATCTCGGTGGTGTCGCCGCTGACCGCGATCCTGGTCGCGGCGATTCCCGTCGGCGTCGGTCTGGCGCTTGGGGGAGCGGCCCGGAGCGATCGCCGGCGTAGGCGTGGTGCTCGCGCTGGCCGCCGTCGTGCTGGTGAGTCGCGAGGCGACCGACGAGGACGTCACGCCGCACCGGTTCACGACGAAGGTCGCCTGGTTGACCGTCGGCTCGGGCGTGGCGTTCGGACTGAACTTCGTGTTGATCGCGCAGGCGCCTGCCGACGCCGGGTTGTGGCCGCTGGTGTTCGCACGGTTGGCGGCCAGCGTGCTGGTGTTGGTGATTGCGGCGGTGAGTGGCAATCTGCGGGCGCCGACAGGGACGGCGCTGCGGCTCGCATTGTTGGCGGCCGTGCTCGATGTCGGCGCCAACGTCGCGATGCTGCTGGCGCTGCAAGCGTCGCTGCTGTCGCTGGCGGGTGTGTTGATGTCGCTATACCCGGCGGCGACGGTGTTGCTCGCGATCGTGGTGCTGCGGGAGAGGGTGACCCGCGCCCAGGCGGTCGGCATGGCGCTGGCGCTGATATCGGTGGCGATGATCGCCGCGGGCTAGCCGCCTCGCTGAAGTTTGCTCGGATAGGGCATCATGGGTATCAAGTGGTGCTAAACGGCGCACTGGGAGGAATCGGTCGAAGGGCGGCCAGCTTCGGGATTGTGCGTCGTGGTGCTGTGTCAACGCGCTCGCCATCTGGGGCCGAGGGCTCGGCTCGGTGGGTGTACGCGGGGCTCCAGGCGGACCGGCGCGGCGGCCCTGTTGTGCGCGTGGTGGTTGCGCGTCGGGTGCACGGGGTGGCGCGCACTTGGCGGCTGCTGGTGATCGGTTCATTGGCGGGTTGGCTGGTGGGCGAAGTGTTCTGGTATCTGGGACGGGACGCAGACTAGCGCCACCGCACCGCCGGTGGGCGTCACGATGTATGCCGGTAAGCGGGTAGGCAAGGACACCGGCGGTGATCGATCGACCGTCGTTGGGCGTTTCGACGGATTTCCCGACCGCGCTGCGTCGGCGAAGGGCGGGGTTCCTCCCGGCTTCAGCCTCGCGTATCAACCGGTGGTCCGGCTTCCAGAGGGCACGCCCGTCGCAGTCGAGGCCCTTGCGCGGTGGACGGCGCCCAATGGAACCGAGATTGCCCCCGACGCATTGTCGCCGCCGCGGAGGCCGCCGGTCTGGGCGCGATAGTCGACGCCATGGTGCTGGATCTGGCCTAGCGAAATCACCTGCTGCCGGTGTGGATCTCGTTCTGCATGTGAATATCGGTGCGGCCCGGCTGGGCAGCCTCGCCTTTGAGCAGCAGGTTCGTCGGACCCTGGCGAAGCATGGAATGACGCCGGGCCAACTCGTTCTGGAGATCACCGAGACGGTGCCGGTCGTCGACCTCGCCGATGCGGCCGCGCAGATCACGCGGCTCAACGAAATGGGTATCAAGGTCGCCCTGGACGATTTCGGCGCGGGCTACAACTCGCTGACCTATCTGCATGCATTGCCTGTGCAGATCATCAAACTCGACCGCGGATTGGCGGTCGGCCCGGAGCCCGATCGAATTGTGACGCTGTATCGATCGGTCATCCGACTGTGTGGGGCACTGGGGTTGGGCGTCATCGCCGAGGGCATCGAGTCGACCACACAGGCCGAAACGGTGTTCGCCGCTGGGTGCCGCCTGGCGCAGGGCCACTTGTTCGGGCGTGCCGCACCGATCGCCGAGATGAGCCTCGAAATGGCAGCGCCCGCGGGCGATCTTGACTAGGTTCGTGCCGTGACCGCCTCTCGTCCAGTGACCCGACTCGACAAGACCGACGTGCTGAGCGGACTCTTCGCCTGCTGGGACGCGATCGACGGGGTGATCGGCGAGCTGCCTGAGGCGCGCTGGAGTGAGCCGACGGCGCTGCCCGGCTGGAATGTGCACGACGTCGTCGCGCACGTGATCGGCACCGAGTCGATGCTGCAGGGTGTCGGCACGCCGGAAGCCGATGTCGACGTGTCGACGCTCAAGCACGTTCGCAACGACATCGGCGTGCTGAACGAAAGGTGGGTCCGCAAGCTGCGTGGGCTCTCGCACGCGGAACTGCTGGACCGCTTTCGCGCGACGACCGCTGAGCGCCGGGATGCGTTGACCGCGATGGGGGAGACGCAGTGGCACGAGCTCACCGCGACGCCGGCCGGGCCGGACAGCTACGGACGGTTCATGCGGGTGCGGATCTTCGACTGCTGGATGCACGAGCACGACGTCCGTGAGGCGGTGGGACTGCCGGCGACAGAGGCCGGCCTCGACGGGGCGGACTCGCGGCTGGCGCTCGACGAGATCGCGGCGAGCATGGGCTTCGTGGTCGGCAAGCTCGGCGGCGCGCCCGACGGGTCGCGGGTGCGGCTCGAGCTGACCGGGCCGCTGGCGCGCACGATCAACGTGGCCGTCGAAGGGCGGGCCAGGGTGGTCGACGACTTCGGCGGCGCCGATCCGACGGCGACGATCACGCTCGACGGTCTGCTGTTCACCCGGCTGGCGGGCGGCCGGGCGCCCGTGGACCACGACGCCGTTTCCTACGGCGGCGACGAGGCCGTGGGAAGGCGCGTCGTCGAGCACCTCAACTATGTGATCTAGCTGGGACTATTAACTCGCTGGTCTTTGTTGGTCTGCACGGTAAACTGGAATGTCCTGCCGAAAGTCGGCGGGGATGCGAGGGGCTGAACGGTTTCGACTTCGCGCATCGAATCAAGGGAAGCGTGCCGGTGCAGGCAAGAGACCACCGTAAGCGTCGCTGCAACCAATTAAGCGCCGAGTCAAATCAGCGCGACTTCGCCCTCGCTGCATAAGCGACGGTGAGTCTGTCAGACCGGGAGCTCCCTCGACCCGGACCCTGGCATCAGCTAGAGGGATCAACCGATGAGTTCGGTCGCGGGACTCATCGGGACACTAAACAGCGACTGGGATCGTCATCCTGACTTGTTCGCGTGATCAGGAGATCCGAGTAGAGGCATAGCGAACTGCGCACGGAGAAGCCTCGAGGGAATGCCGTAGGACCCGGGTTCGATTCCCGGCAGCTCCACCAGTAAAGGCCCAGGTCAGGGACAAAATCCCGAGCCTGGGCCTTTCTGCGTCAACACCTACGTCAACAGATCGGGTTTACGATGCCCGTCATGGCCTCTCTTCGCACCCGTAATCGTAAGGACGGAACCACCTATCACGCCGTCCTCTACCGGCTGACGGCAAACAGACGTCGACCTCGTTCGAGGACGTGGACACCGCTACCGCCTTCAAAGATCTGGTCGATGTCGTCGGGCCCGCGAAGGCTCTGGAGCGACGCTCGGTGCCGACCCGGCGCTGTCGACGATGACGGTCCGCAGTGGTTGGCGCACCACATCGATCACCTGACCGGGTTGGCGAAGAGCACGTTGGCCGACTACCGGGCGTATGCGCGAAATGACATCAATCCGGTTCTTGGGCCGATCCCGCTGACGGCGCTGTCGAGCGACGACATCTCGAAGTGGATGCAGGCGATGACCGACGCCGGCAAGTCGGGCAAGACGATCTCGAATAAGCACGGGTTCTTGTCCTCGGCGCTCAACGCGGCGGTCGAAGGGCGGGCGCATCCCGTCCAACCCCGCCGCCGGGCACCGCATGCCCCGGACCGAGAAGGACGACATGGTCTGTCTCTCCCGAGGTGAGTTCGAGAAGCTCCTCGACGCCGTCACCGAGTACTGGCGACCGCTTGTCGAGTTCCTGGTCGCCTCCGGCTGCTCGCTGGGGCGAAGCCACGGCGCTGCGCCCGTCCGATGTTGATCGCGAGGCGGGCACCGTCCGCATCACGCGGGCCTGGAAGCGCACCTACGCCAAGGGGGGCTACGAACTTGGACCGCCGAAGACCAAGAGGTCAACAAGAACGATCGATGTGCCCAAGAGCGTCCTAGAGAAGCTCGACTACTCGAACGACTGGCTGTTCGTGGGCAAGTCCGGCGGACCCGTTCGGGGCAACGGATTCCACGAGCGCGTGTGGCAGCCGGCAGTTGATCGGGTCTGGCCGTCAAGGGATTCCGAGGGCAATCTGATCCCAAAGGACAAGAGGCCGCCACGTCCACGCGTCCACGACATGCGGCACACTTGTGCCTCCTGGCTCATCCGGAAGGGTGTGCCGATGGCGACGGTTTCCCAGCACCTCGGACACGACAGCATCAACACCACTGTCAGTCTGTACGTCCATCTCGACCGGACCAGCATGCGGGCGGCAGCCGATGTGATGGGCCAGATTCTGGGTTGATCCGGCCGGCGTCGACTACAGGTTTGAAAATCGTAGTCGCAGTTCAACGAGGTGAGTCGTCGCTTCCGCCTACAGGTTTGTCAACACCACATTGCGCGAATAGTGACAGCGCCACAGTAATATTCGGCGCTGCCGCACTTGACGGGCGAGTGTTCCACGCTTACGTGCTTAGTGGAGAACCGCGACGGGTGCGTCAGACACCGGCGGGACGGACCAGATCACCTGAGCTGAAGAGTGCAGCGGGGCGTCAGGTGACGTGATTAACGCGACCGGCACAGCAGACTGTTACTTGAGCCTGTTTGTGTTGCAGCGTCTTTGGAGTCCCCGCTATGCCTACCAAGTTCCACGAAGAACGCGCCCGCGTCGCCGTTCTGACTCGCTACCGCCGGCCCGACGATCCTGAACTGCTCGCAGCACGCCGCCGTATGCACGAGGAGGCGTTGGTCGACGCTGTCGCCGCCGCAGTGTTCAAGGCCCCGCCGATGACCGACACCGTGCGCCGGCGCGTCATCGACTTGCTGGTCGTCGCCGACGAGGCGGTGTCCTGATGGAGAAGACCCACGGCATCGCTGAAGTGGCCGCGAGCATGGGTGCCTCGCCGCGCTGGGTGACCGAGCAGATTCGCTCGGGCCGGTTCCGCGCCCGCAAGATCGGCCGCGCCTGGAGAATGACAGACGCCGATGTCGCCGCGGCCCTCGACGACTGCGCCAACCACAGACCACGCCCCTGCGCCGAGGTCGCCACAATCCCAACTGGCCTCACACGGCGCAGCCGTAGGCGGGTGGTCGGCCAGTGACATTCCGCAAGCAGCGCTTCCACGCCACCGCCGTCAACGACCTGGTCACCGACCGAGTCTTTAGCTGCGGTGCACGGCCGATCACGTTCTCCGTAGCCGATCGTCGCAACGGTTGATGCGACGGACCAGATCATGCGGCGCTTATTCGACAACCCGGTGTTCGGCTATCACGCTGAGTTGGCGCTCGGCTGGAGTGAGGACCAACTGGTCACGACAGCCAAGCATCTGAGCGCGTTCCTGCCGGGCGGCCTCACTCGCCGAATGCGAATGGCGATAGCTGCTTTCGCCATGTCCGTCGTACACGCAGAGCAGGTATTCGGCCTCGGCGTGCACTACCCGCGGGGCAAAGAGGCTTACCGCGTACCTGCCCGGTACCGGTACGGCGGCCCCTACTGCACATGGCACTACATCACCCACTCCGCGGACTGTCTGCATGACGCAGGCTTCATCAAGCAGAGCCTCGGCGTCTGGGGTCAGAACGGAAACGGCTATGAGTCCGCGGCGTTCTCGGCGCCCGCGCTTACCGCCCTGATTGGACCGCTGATCACCGACCTCGAGGTCGGTGGACTGACTGGCCCGACCGAGTCGGTCGTCCGTCGTGATGCGCGCAAGAAACTTATGGACTACGAAGACACCGCCGAGACGTGTCGGATGCGCGAAGAGTTGACGACTATCAACGAAAGCCTTGCGCGCCTGGAGATCCGACGGAACGGCGCCAGGGTGCCCGTCCCGCCCGTCCGGCGGATCTTCAACGAGTCCTTCGAGCGGGGTGGCCGGTTGTACTGCCACGGGGCCTCGCATCAGAACATGCCCAAGGAAGACCGCCCGGATCTGGAGTTCGTCATCGACTCGGTCGCCCACAAAGTGGTCGAGGTGGACTACTCGGTGCTGCACGTGGCGATGGCCTACGCCAAGGCCGGCGTGGATCTGCCCGCCGGAGGTCCCTACGAGATCGAGGGATACGACCGCGATGTGGTCAAGATGGCGGTCAACACCATCTTCAACGCCGGCACGCGCCGCAGCGCCATCGACGCTGTGACGAACAAGCTCGCCGGCGGCGCGGCGCGCCCAGGCGTGCGGCCCTGGTTCAGTCCGGTCAGGCCCGATGCTGCGCGACTCGTCGAGGCAGTAGCCCGGAAGCACGACGCGATCAACCACCTCTTCGGCTCGGACTGCGGGTCACGATTCCAGCGGACCGACTCCGACATGGCCGTGAGGTCATGCACAGGATGATCGCCCGCACCGGTCATTGCCCACTGCCGGTCCACGACTCTTTCATCGTCGCGGAGACAGATGCCCAGGCGCTCATAGAGACGATGACCGAGGTGGCGCACGAACACGGCATCAACCCACCACTGAAGGTCAGCAGGCAGGACAGCATCATGCGGGTCACCAACGACCTCGAGCCGAAGACGGGCGTGCAAGCCAAGCGAGAGCCCGAAGACGGCTGCGGGCCCGATATACAACCCACGGCGCCCAAAGGCTGTGGAGGCCAACACCGCACCCCCGGGCACGGGCACTGTCATTCATTAGGAGGTAACAACCCACACGCTGCGGGAACGCACATATCCCTCGGGCCGAGGGGGCTGTCGGGAGCTCACGTTGAGAAAAGGAACTTGGCTACCGGTGCCGACTCGATTGGCACATGGTTTCGGCACGCACGCCGTCGCTACGGTGAGCGCGCACCACCTGGCGTTTCGCGGCTGGCAGCCACAGTGGCCGGACAGACTCAGCGGTGATGATCGACGAGGGACAGCTGGGCGCGTTCGTTGACTACGTCTCCATCGCCGACCGAGACCCTAAGGGGCTCAACAAGGTGGTCTGTGCCGGACCTGCACCTCGACCACCGGGCGATCGTTCGCATCGGGAAGCCCGGCGCCCGGATCGACTGCCTGACTGCGGAGGTGAAGTCGACGGTGATCGGCGCCGTCGCCGACTGTGACCGTCTGCGATGTCGAGCAGTGGATCGCCTACTGCGTCCACAGCCGCACCGGCCGGTAGCCAGATCCGGCTACCAAAGCGGCCGCGCCAGCCGAAGAGGGTCTGGTGATACGAGACATCTGGCTGCTGCGGTTGCGCGCACTGCTGGCCCGCGCCCACGGGGACGACGCCGCTTACCGAGAATATCGGGACCGCTACCGCGCCATGGCGACATCCCTTGGGTTCGAGGGGCATATCGCGTGGGCCGAGGCGATGCCATGACGGCGGCCCTTCCCCTTGCGACCCTCGGCAGGCGTCTCATTACCGCCTAGGGGCCGAAGATGAGACACGTGGTTGTGAGACTAACTTCTGAGACATCGCGACGTGCGCAATTACCCGCCCTCCAAGGGCATCGATGAGTGTCGCAGATGTGCTCTATTTAGAGACTGTGTTCAGTTCTGCTCGCGCCTGGTCGATCTGGTCGTATGCGTAGGTCGCCACTTCCGAGGTGATCATCGTTTCGCCCTTGCGGGCAAGCGATTCGAAGGTCCGGTCGCCCAGCGCGTCGCGGAGGTGTGCGATGGCGGTGGTCAACTGTGGGACTGCCGCCGCGGTCAAGGGACTGAACGCGAAACCGGCGATGGTGGCTGCCGGTTCGAGGCGTCCGAGGCGGTCGAGGAGCACCGCGAGAGTGGCCAGCGCGAAACGGATGTAGGCCACGTTGCCAGCGTCGTAGAAGTTGCGGATGGCCAGAGTGAGGTGATCGAGCGCCGCCCGCGAGTCGCCGTGTTCGGCCTCAAGCCGGGACAAAGCGGTCGCCAGCAGTGATTCGATCAAACGGTTGCCGCTGTCTTGGGCGATCACCAGGCCCCGGTACAGGGCTTCCAGCGCGCGGACGGGATCAGCATCGCCGAAGGCGTACCCATAGCCGTAAAGCGCGTTCGCGAGCACGTAGGGGTTGCGGGTGGCTTCGGCGGCTGCGATCAGCCCGTTCGCGGCTGCCCGCGCCTCCTCACCGGCCCCGGCGACCGCCAGTGCGGTGACCAGCATTGTCCTGGTGATTGTATGGGTGTCGCGGTCGCGTGCGAGCTGCGCGCGGCACCACTCGACGTTTCGTTCGGGCTGGCCGATCACCGGGTACACAGCGCCGAGCGTGCCCTCGCTGCCGAACGGCACCTCGCCGCCACTGCCAATCACCATTTGGCCCGCCTCGGCATAGCCGACAGCCTCTTCGATCCGTCCAGTCCAGTAGCACTGCGATGCCAGCATGTACAGATACGCGAGCCGGGGATGGTTGACGGCGCGGGCGGGCTCGATGAGCTCTTCGGCCCACGTGATCGGCTCATAATTATCGACCACAACGCCGAGGAGCGCCGGGTAGGAGGCGATGGCCGCGGCGGTGTCGAGGTCGCTTTGGTCGGCGGCCCACCGAAACGCGGTGCGCAGGTTGGCCAGTTCGGTGGTGAACCAGTCGTACGCCTCGCGCTGCCGGGGGCTATCCCACAGCGCCAGAATGTCGGCTTCGCGATTCGCGAAGTAGCGGGCATGGGCGGTGCGGACCTCGGTGGCCTCGCCGCGGGCGACCAGTTGCTCCTCGGCGAACTCCCGAATCGTCTCCAGCATCGAGAACCGGGTCCGCCCCGAAGAACTGTCGGCAACCAGCAGCGACTTGCGCACCAGCGCGTCAAGAAGATCCAGGACGGCGTAGTCATCCACGCCTTCGGGTCCGACAACGGCGCAGGCGCTTTGAAGGTCAAACCCGCCTGCGAACACCGAACACCGCTCCAGCAGCTCCTTCTCGGCATCGTCTAGCAGGTCGTAAGACCACGCCACCGCATGACGCAGCGTGTGATGCCGCTGCAGGGCCCGCCGCGAGCCGACCAGCAACCGGAACCGCTGATCGAGACGATCACGGACCTCGCTCGCGGTCATCGACGCCATCCGCGAGGCCGCCAACTCGATGGCCAACGGAATCCCATCGAGGCGACGACAAATCTCCACCACGGCTGCCACCTCGTCGGCCTTGTCCATCGAGAAGCGCGGCGCTAAGTTGCGGGCGCGTTCGACAAACAGATTCACCGCGGCAGAGTCGATTCCCCCGCTGAGATCCAGCGAGGGCACCGGCCACACTTGCTCGTCGGCGACCCCCAGCCCCTCGCGGCTGGTA
The DNA here is from genome assembly GCA_963804905.1 of uncultured Actinomycetota bacterium. Lineage (GTDB taxonomy): Bacteria > Actinomycetota > Actinomycetes > Mycobacteriales > Mycobacteriaceae > Mycobacterium. Next base: position 89,032 of record CAWDSB010000005.1, read on the forward strand.
GCCAAGACCTTCACGGACGCCGACTGCGCCAGGATGGCTTCGATCATGTCGGCGGCGTCGTCGAGCACGTGTTCGCAGTTGTCGAACACCAGCAACCGGACCCTGCCCTCCAATGCGGCGGCCACGCTCTCGCTCACGCTGTTGCCCGGCTGCTGGGTGATGCCCAGCACCGCGGCCACCGCATCGGGCACCGCCGCCGGATCGGTGACCGCGGCCAGCTCGAACAACCAGACACCGTCCGGGAACTCGTCGGCCAGCCGCGCCGCAACTTCGGTCGCCAGGCGGGTCTTACCGACCCCGCCCACCCCGGTCAACGTCACCAACCGATGCGCCTTGAGCGCCTCTTGCACCTCGGCCAGTTCTGCTTCGCGTCCGATGAAGCTCGTCGTTTGAGGGCGCAGGTTTCCCGGTGTCGCATCCAGCGTCTTGAGCGGCGGAAACTCGCTGCGCAGGCCCACGGCCAGGACCTGGAACACCTCGACTGGTTTGGCGATGTCCCGTAATCGCCGCGGCCCCAACGCAACCAGGTCGATGCTGCTGCACAGCCCGGCAGTGCTGCCGTCGAGCAGAACCTGCCCGCCGTGCCCGGCAGCCATCACCCGCGCCGCCCGGTTGAGCACCGCACCGAAGTAATCCCCCTCGCGCAGCTCGGCCTCGCCGGTCGCCAACCCCATCCGCACCGGCAACTCCAGCGCCCGCTGCGCAGCCACCGCGGCATCGACCGCAGATCTGGGCGAGGCGAACGCGGCACACACCCCGTCGCCGGTGTGCTTGAACATGAAGCCGCCATGCGCCTCGATCGCCCCGCGCAGCACCTCGTCATGGGCGGCCAGCGCCGACCCGCATCGCCGTCGGCGTCGGCCTCCCACCGACGGGTCGAACCCTCGACGTCGGTGAACAGAAACGTCACCACCCCCGAAGGAGCAGCCGCCGGGTCAGCGGACACCCCCGCAGACTCTCACACCGGACACGCTCTACCTGGCACTTCGCCGGAATCCGGCCCCAGACACCCGCACCCAGAGGCACGGCGCAGCGCGCTACCCGCGGGCCGGACCGCACCGGTGATAACGCCATGTTGGCCGGCCAGCGGTGACACGATGTTGGCGTGGGCGGTGCTCATGACGGCAGCTGGCGCAATCTTCACGGCGATGACATGACCGCAACCGGCATGGTGTGCGGGTCGTGCGGTGCTGAACCGCTGGAGAACGCCCGGTTCTGCCACCGCTGTGGCTCACCCGTTGCCGAGCCCGACACACATGCTGAGTACAAGCAGGTGACGGTGCTGTTCGCCGACGTGGTGCATTCGATGGACATCGCGGCGGCGGTGGGTGCGGAGCGGCTGCGCGAGATCATGGCCGAGCTAGCCGATCGCTGCGCGGCGGTGGTACAGCAGCTACGGCGGGACGGTCGACAAGTTCACCGGCGACGGGGTAATGGCGGTGTTCGGGGCACCGGTTGCGCTGGAGGACCACGCCGTGCGTGCCTGTCTGGCCGCGTTGGGCGTTCAGGAGGAGACGAAGCGGCTCGCCGTCGACGTCCACGCCCGCGACGGTGTGGACCTTCAGTTGCGCGTAGGACTTAACTCCGGCCAGGTGATCGCGGGTGAGATCGGTTCGGGACCATTCGGTTACACCGCCGTCGGTGAACACGTCGGGATGGCGCAGCGGATGGAGTCGGTGGCGCCGCCTGGCGGGGTGATGCTCAGTGAGTCCACCGCGCGACTGGTCGACCACGCAGCCGAGCTCGGTGAGCCAGAGTTCGTGGGAATCAAAGGCTGCGACGAACCGGTGTGCGTGCGTCGGCTGGTGGCGGTTGCGGTGCAGCCGGCCCAGAGCGGCCGGTTCGACACGACGTTGGTTGGACGCCAATGGGAATTGAACACCGTCGCCGCCATGCTGGATCGGTCGGTCAGCGGCCAAGGGTGCGTGGTGGGGGTGGCGGGACCAGCCGGTATCGGCAAGAGCCGACTCGTTTATGAGATGGCCGCGATGGCCCGCGGTCGCGGTATCGACGTGTTTTCGACGTTCTGCGAGTCCCATGCCAGCGACGTCCCGTTTCATGTGGCGGCGCGGTTGCTGCGCGACGCCGCTGGGATAACCGATGTCGACGATGAAGCAGCGCGGACACAGGTGCGTGCCCGGGTTGCCGATGCCAGCGATGAGGATGTGCTGCTGCTCTATGACCTGTTGGGCATCCCGGCCCCCGGCGTGGCGCTGCCCAACATCGATCCGGACGCACGGCGACGCCGGTTGACGGCGCTGATGACTCCATGTCGCTGGCTCGGACCGGCCGGCGGTCTACGTCATTGAAGATGCGTCTGATCCACGCGGTTAGCGAGTCGATGTTCGCCGAGTTCCTTGCCGTCATTCCGCAGACGCATTCGGGGTCTTGATCACCTACCGTCCCGACTATCGGGAGCACTGGCCCAGGTGCCCGGCGCGCAGACGATTTCGCTGGCACCGCTGACTGATTCGGAACCACCGCACTGCTCGATGAGCTGTTAGGGCTCCGATCGCTCAGTCGCCGCGGTCAGGGCCCTCATAGCCGGGCGGGCCGCCGGAAACCCGTTCTTCGCCGAGGAGATCGTGCGCGAACTGGCTGAACGCAATGTGCTCGAGGGCGAACGCGGTGGCTACACCTGCTACACCGAAGCGGCCGGGGTCGCGGTGCCAGCCACCCTGCAGGCGACCATAGCCGCGCGCATCGACCGCCTCGAGCCGGGGGCCAAACGCACGCTGAACGCCGCGGCGGTGATCGGGTCGCGTTTCGATACGACCTGCCGACGACGCTGGGCGTCGATCCGGTCCTCGACGATCTGATCAAGGCCGAGCTAATCGATCAGGTCGAAGTTCACCCCGCACGCGGTCTACGCGTTCCACCATCCGCTGATCCGTGCGGTGGCCTACGATGCGCAGCTCAAATCCGATCGAGCTGAGCTGCACGGGCAATTGGCCAAAGCGATCCAAGACCGCGACCAGGAAGCGCTGGACCAGAATGCGGCTCTGATCGCCGAGCATCTGGAGGCTGCGGGTGACCTCCACCGTGCGTATGGGTGGCATATGCGCGCCGGCGGGTGGTCGACTAACCGTGATATCGCTGCGGCCTGGCTGAGTTGGGAGCGGGCGCGCCAAGTCGCGGATGCGCTTCCCGCCGACGACGCGGACCGCACCGCGATGCGCATCGCACCCCGCAGCATGCTGTGCAGCATGACCTGGCGGGTCCATGCGGGCAGCTGCGGGCCCCGCTTCGAGGAGCTGCGGCAATTGTGCGCCGCGGCCGGGGACAAGGCATCGCTGGCCATCGGCATGGGCGGGCTGATCATCGAGCACACGATGGGTGGCCGCGTGCATGAGGCGTCGCGGCTGGCATCCGAACAGATGGAGCTGGTCGAGTCGATCGGCGATCCGACCCTGACGGTAGGGCTGTCCTTCGCGGCGATCTACGCCAAACACGTCAGTACCGAGATGGCCGACGTGCTGAGGTGGTCTCAGACGGTCATCGACCTAGCCGACGGTGACCCCGCCAAGGGCAATTTCATGATCGGATCGCCGCTGGCGTGGGCGCTGGCAACGCGCGGCGTCGCGAGATGGGTCATGGGACGTGCTGGATGGCGCGAGGACTTCGAGCGGTCCGTGGCCATGGCCCGCAGCACTGACCCGGTGACGCATGCGTACGTCGTCCACGTGACATACGGTCTGGCGATCCCGTTTGGCGCTGTGGTGGCCGACGATGCTGCGCTGCGCATCATCGACGAGGCGGTGCAGAACGCCGAACGTTGCGCTGACGATGTCGCCGTGTTCTCCGCCAACTTTGCGCTGGCGCTGGCGCTGGTGCATCGGGAATCCCCAGCAGACCGCGAGCGCGGGCTGGCGGTGTTGGGGCGGGTCCGCGGCTTGTCCCTACACGAGCAGTTCTCCTTGGGGTTCTTGCCTTTCCTCGATGTGTACGCCGCACGTGAGAGGGCAAGGGGTGGCGACCGCGATGGCGCCGTGTCGCTATTGCGAGCAGCCGCAGACGATTCACTGAATTCGGGGGCACTCGGCGTTTTCGGCTTGGCCACACAGGTTCTGTTGGAGACGCTGCTCGACCGCGGCGACGAGGATGACCTGGCCGAAGCCAAGGCCGCGATCGACGGCCTGGCGGCCGTAGTGGCTATCGGCCCCTTTGTGACAAGTGACGTCTTCGTCTTACGGCTACAGGCGCTGCTGGCTCGGGCGCTTGGTGACGAAGCCGCCTATAGCCACTATCGGGACCGCTACCGCGCGAGGGCCACATCACTTGGCTTCGAGGGACAGATGAGTGGGCTGAGGCGATGCCATGAGGGCGACCGGGCTGCCGCGACGGCTCACAGCGTCACCTCCCTTCATTCCTGCAGCCGCTTGATCTCTGCCCGGCATTCGTCGGCGGCAGCCGCTCCATCTGTCAGCTCCGGTCGAATCCTGAGCAGCCTGCTCCGGTCGAAAAGTGAGCAGGTGTGTTACGGGGTTGAGTCTGCCTGACGATCGGCTTCCACGGAGGGCAGTGACTCGATCGCGGTGTGTTTGATGCGGTAGCTGGCACCTTTGAGGGCGATGACGTCGGCGTGGTGGACGATGCGGTCGATCATCGCCGAGGCGATGGTGGCCTCGCCGAAGACCTGTCCCCAGCGGGAAAACGGCAGGTTGGAGGTCAAGATGATCGACGATTTCTCATACCGGGTCGAGACGAGTTGGAAGAACAGGTTGGCTGCTTCGGTGTCGAACGGGATGTAGCCGACTTCGTCGATGACGATCAGCCCGTAGCGGGAGATCTTGCGTAGTTCGGCCTCGAGGCGGTCGATGCGGTGCGCTTCGGCCAGTCGGGTGATCCACCCGGTGGCCGGGGCGAACGCGACCCGGTGCCCGGCGTGGGCGGCGGCGATCGCCAACGCGGTCGCCAGGTGGGTTTTGCCGGTGCCCGGCGGGCCGAGCAGCACGATGTTGCGGGCCTCAGCCAGCCAACCACCGGCCTCGAGACGGGCGATCTGGGCCCGGTCAACCGCGGGTTGGGCGGTGAAGTCGAAATCGGTGATCGTCTTGATCGCCGGGAAACCCGCATACCGGATGCGTTGGCGGGCACCGGATTCAGCGCGGGCATTGGACTCCACCGCCAACACCGCGCCCAGATAGTCCTCCAACGACCAGTTCGCTTCGCGGCCCTGTTCGGCCAGCCGGTGGTAGTGCGCGGCGATCCGCGGCGCCTTCAACAACCGGGATTGGTGGGCGATCAGCTTGTCGGCCTCACCGGGTGCCGGGGTGCGTTGTGGTGGCCATCAGGCGACCTCCCCGGTCCCGAACACCGCGTCGTAGGCACCCAGATCGGCGACCTCGACGTCCACCTCGAGATGAGCGCTCGCGGCCGGACGGGTGCGGAACTGTTCCCGCAGCACCGCCGCAGCCGCCAGATGGTGCGGATCGGTGACTAATCCAGCTGTGCCCCAGAGTCTTTGATGATCAGCGACCACGCGGTCACCACAGTGAGCCGTGATCCGGTCCAAGCCGGCCCGCACGGTGATCATCCGACCGATCACCTCTGGATGCACCGAGTAGGCGTTCGCCGCCGAGGCTGACGTAGTAGTCGCGGCCCAACCGTGTCGTCACCGTCGTACCGGTAGCCGGGGCCACCGGCGGCAGCGCCGCCATCGCCGCCCGATCCGCCGCCAGAGCCTCGGCTCGGGAATCATCCGGGTGGTGGCGTGCTTGCGCCGGTTGGCCACCGTGATCAGCCAGTCGAGCGAGCTGGGCGTTGAAATCGGCCGGAGAGGCGAAAGTGCCGACCAGGCAGGAACGACGTCGCGAGGTAGCCGTTGGCCCGCTCCACCAGACCCTTGGTTTCCGGGTCATAGGGTCGGGCCTGAATGAGGCGGGTGCCCAGCACACCGCAGAACCCGGCCACGCCCTCGGCCAGACGACCGCGTTGACCGATCCCGGACTCGTTGTCCCACAGAAGAGTTCGAGGAACAGCACCGATACTCGTCGGCGATCAGCTGCCACATGCCGGCCAGCAGATCACCGGTCACCCGCGACGGGATCATCACCGCGGCGATGAACCGCGAATAGGCAGCCACCATCACCAGCACCGGAAACGACCGCAACACCCCGGCGTGATCGGGAACGAGTTGGCCGGGGAACCACAGATCGCACTGCACCTGCTCACCGGGCAGATGCACCAGCCGATCGCATGGATCGACGGGCGCGTACTCCGGGCGGATCCTGGCGACGTTCTCGGCGAACCACGAGTGCCCGCCGGCCCAGCCCACCCGCTGGGCGATCACCGTGGCCGGCATCGTCGGGTACTGGCCCAGCAGCACCCGCACGGACGGCTCGATCTGCGCCCACGCCGAGGACGTCACCGGCGCCCGCTCATAGCGCGGTGGCGCCTCCGAGCTCAGCGCCTTGGCCACGGTGTTGCGAGACAGAGCCAGCTGCCGTGCGATCGCAGCCTGCGACAGCTTCTCCGACCGATACAGCCGGCGAATCTCCGCCCAATCCTCCACAGTGATCACTCTCCAATCGAAGGGTGCTCACTTTTCGACCGGAACTACCTGCTCACTTTTCGACCGGAACCGACATCCATCGGTGCTTTCGGGCGTGTCGGCCCAGGCGCTCGAAGTCTCGAAGCCGACTCGATGCCGAACTACGGCGCGTCTCGAAAACGATCGCTTTCGGAGCCAGGCTGGGGGACGTGACCTTGTAGTTGCGCTCGGAAACAGGCTGCCAGAGGGATCGCCGAGCAGAGGCGATTCCGGAGACAACTCGTAGTTTGGTTCGCTTCAATGCAGACGAGCGGAGTTGACCACGGGAGGAAACCTCGGTGAAGGCAGTACGCAATGCGCCGCCGTCGGTTGAGGTCGTCGATGTCGACGATCCAGAGGGTGACGGAGAGCTTGTTCGTGTGCTGGCGGCAGGTATCTGCGCTTCGGACTTCAAGTACCTGCAATATGGCAGCACGCAGATCGCGGGCCACGAGTTCGCGGGGGTATCGGAAGACGGCACCGCCGTGGCCGTGGAGGGTTTCTTCGGCTGCGGTGAATGTGCGCAATGTGCGCAGGGTTCTTTCCACATGTGTACGGCGGGACTGCCGACCGCGCCCGGCATGCTCAGCCCGGGAGGCATGAGCGAATGGTTTCGAGCGCCACGCCATGTGCTGGTGGCCCTGCCGTCGGAACTCGACGTCGCCGACGCGGCGCTCGTAGAACCGGGAAGCGTGGCGTGGCACAGCTGTCACCGGGCAGAGGTCGATGCAGAGACCCGTGTAGCGATCGTCGGGGCGGGCGCGATCGGCATCCTCGCAGCGGCGGCAGCCCAACAGATGGGTGCACCAGACGTCGCTGTCATGTTCCGCCACCCCCATCAGCATGAAGCCCGCGAGTGCATCGGAGCGGTCGTGCCAACCACCGACTACGACGTCGTGATCGAGACCGGAGGCAGCGAGAGCGCGCTGCACCGCGCCGTTGAGCTATCGAGGCCGGGCGGGACGGTGGTCCACCTGGGCGCCGTACGCCCCCGGAACCGTCTGGCCGATGGACGCCTCGTTCTCGAAGGAAGTGACGGTGCGTCCATCCCTCGGCTACTGCAGCCACGGGCGGCGTAAAGATTTCGCCGAGTCGGCTGACTTGTTGGCGGCGCGCCCGGAACTCGCCCGCACTCTGATCACCCACAGATTCCCCATCGAGGACGCCGTGGAAGCTTTCCGCGTGGCACAGGACAAATCCAAGGGCGTGTTCCGCGTCGTCGTTCAGCCCTAAATTCCGGCGGTTACTCTGCGTGATTGGCGGAACGCAAGTTGGCTACGCGTCAACATAGAGCACAGCCGTCGAAGTCTCGAAGCCGACTCGATGCCGATCTACGGCGCGTCTCGAAAACGATGGGTTGATGCGACTGAGACATCAGTTCCGTTGACACGTCCACTTCCAGGCTCCTGACTGCGGCCCGCGTCTCGAAACCTGTCTCATAACCTGTTAGTATCAAAACCCAGATCGCAACGGGATTATGAGACAAGGGAGCAGCAGTTGGCAGTCATCGGGTACGCGAGGGTCAGCACCACCGACCAGAACCCTCAGCTTCAGCTGGACGCGCTTGAGGAAGCCGGGGCGACGCGCATATTCACCGACCATGGCGTAGTCGGCTCGACCGCGTCCCGGCCGCATCTCGATGCCTGCCTGGACCATCTCCGCGAAGGCGACGTGCTGACCGTTTGGAAGCTCGATAGGCTCGGACGCAACACCCAACACGTGCTCGCCGTTGTCGAGGAACTCACCAATCGCAGGACCGGATTCCGCAGTCTGACCGAGGGTCTGCACACGGAAGGTCCGATGGGTACGGCGATGCTGACGATCATGGCGGCCTTCGCCCAACTCGAACGCGACACCATGATCGAGCGGACTCGCGCCGGACTGCTCGCTGCGGCAGCCGATGGACGCAAGGGCGGCCGACCGCGCAAGGTTGACGCCGCCGACGCCGCCAAAGCCCGTCGGCTCCGGGAGAAAGGCATCACGGCCGCGACATCGCGAAAATGCTCGGGGTCTCCCGCGCCACTGTGTACCGCTACCTGACCGACGAAGCGGCTTAACCCGACGGGGGTCACGACCACGGCTACCGACCCCCGACGGGGGTATTGACAATCCGACCAGAAAGCGACCCGATGCTGGGGCAGTACTCACCCTTCACGACAGCCACATCAGAACGAGCCCACCTGCCGGTGCGCCGGAGTTCGATGCAGATGGATTTGCGGGATTGTGGTCAACAACACCTCTGCGGTTCCGCCTATCCGCCTGGCTGCCTATCCCTTTCGCACTCGAAGGGTTATGCCTTGAAGACGAATCGTAGTGGTGCCGACTTGGATCTGGCCCGCTCGATCGCGTCCGCCAACTCTTCGAGGGGGACGGTCTCGCCGATGATCGGCATCGGGTCGAGCTCCTCGGCCCTCGCGACGGGCTCATACCCCCGCATCCGCTCTCCGCAACGCCAAGCTCACCCTGGTCCACTCCGCCGGAAACTATCGCAAGCCCTTCTACTGGGCTCCCTTCCTTTTGTATTCCGGCTCTTAAGTCCTTTGTTTGCTACACTTGCGAAAAAGCGAGGGGGTACCCGTGCCGTCCTTCCAAACTGGAACTGTGTCCGCACTTTCCCGCTCTCGCCTCCTCTTTGCCCCTGGTGTTATCCTTTCTCGTTCCGTGCCAATGGAGTTTTGATGACGCCTCCTGAAAATCCTCCGCGCCTTGAAATCGTCAACCGCGACGGCTCTCCCTTCGCTCCGGTCCAGTCCGTTTCCGGCCAGGCTGCCATCGCTACTCTCTCCGGCCATCCGCTCCATCCCAATCGCGGCACTTCTCTCAATCTCGATTGGGTCGAATCGGTTCGCGTCAACACCTCCGCCGTCGAGCGCCGCGCCGGCACTCTCGGTCACCCGCCGCACGGTGAAAAAAGATTGGCAGATCGCCTGGCTTCTCCGCGCCATCACTTGCATGGACCTGACCACGCTCTCCGGCGACGATACCGACGAACGCGTTCGCCGCCTCTGCGCCAAAGCGCGCCAGCCCGTCCAACAGGAACTCCTCGACCAGCTCGGCGTCCGCGATCTGCAAATCAAAGTCGGAGCCGTCTGCGTCTATCATCTCTTTCGTCGAAACCGCGGTCCAAGCACTACAGGGCAGCGGCATTCCGGTCGCCGCCGTGTCGACAGGTTTTCCCGCCGGTCTTTCGCCACTGGAAGAGCGCATCGCAGAAATCAGACGATCGGTTGAAGCCGGAGCGCAGGAAATTGATGTGGTCATCACCCGCGCTCATGTCTTCGGCGCCCAATGGCAAAGACTCTACGACGAAATCGTGGCCTTCAAGGACGCCTGCGGACCGGCGCATCTGAAAGTGATTCTCGGCACCGGCGATCTACTGACTCTGCGCAACGTCGCCAGGGCCAGCCTCGTGGCCATGATGGCCGGCGCCGACTTCATCAAAACTTCCACCGGCAAAGAGACCGTCAACGCGACTCTTCCCGTAGGCCTGGTCATGGTTCGCGCCATCCGCGAATACGCACAGGAAACCGGGATGGCCGTCGGTTTCAAGCCCGCCGGCGGCATCCGCACCGCCAAGCAATCTCTGGAATGGCTCGCGCTCATGAAAGAAGAACTTGGCAATAGCTGGCTACAGCCGCATCTATTCCGCTTCGGTGCCAGCGGTATGCTCGCCGATATCGAGCGCCAACTCGAATTTCACGGGACCGGCCGCTACTCGGCAGATCATCGCCACCCGTTAGCCTGAGCACCATGAGAAATATTGCGAGAAGAAGTTCGTCATTCCGGGCGCAGCGAGGAATATCTCGGAGGCAGCGAGTGGGCAGATGAGCGTCATCGAAAAATTCACCACCATGGAATACGGACCGGCGCCCGAGGATCCGAAGGAGTCGCTGCTCTGGCTCGACCGCCACCAGCGACGCTTTGGCCATTTCATCAACGGAAAATTCCCGGCGCCCGACGAGGACAATATTTCGAGACTAGCGATCCTCGAACCGGAGAGAAGATCGCCGATATCGCGCAGGGAAATGCCGCCGATGTTGACGCCGCGGTAAAAGCGGCACGCGCCGCTCTACCGGCTTGGCAAAAGCTATCCGGACACCAACGCGCACGATTCCTGTACGCGCTCGCTCGTCAGGTGCAAAAACATTCTCGTCGTCTCTCGGTCCTTGAGACGCTGGACAACGGCAAGCCCATCCGCGAGAGCCGCGACATCGATATTCCGCTGGTCGCTCGCCACTTCTATCACCACGCCGGCTGGGCGCAGTTGCTCGCAGCAGGAATTTCCCGGTTACGAACCCTGCGGCGTGGTCGGCCAAATCATTCCCTGGAATTTTCCTCTGCTGATGCTGGCGTGGAAAATCGCGCCGGCGCTCGCCACGGGAAATACCGTCGTGCTCAAGCCCGCGGAGTTTACGCCGCTCACCGCGCTGGCCTTCGCCGAAATCTGCAACGAAGTCGGCCTTCCCGCGGGCGTCGTGAATATCGTCACCGGCGACGGCTCGACCGGCGAAGCGCTGGTCAAGCATCCCGACGTCGACAAGATCGCATTCACCGGCTCTACCGAGGTCGGCCGCGCCATTCGCCGTGCCACTGCGCAATCCCACAAAAAACTTTCTCTCGAGCTCGGCGGCAAGTCGCCGTTCATCGTCTTCGAAGACGCCGATCTCGACTCCGCAGTCGAAGGCTTGGTCGACGGCATCTGGTTCAATCAGGGACAGGTCTGCTGCGCCGGTTCGCGCTTGCTGGTTGCAGGAATCCGTCGCCGAGAAGCTGATCGCAAACTGCAGGCGCCGCATGAGCACGCTCCGCGTCGGCTCGCCGCTCGACAAGGCCATCGACATCGGTGCCATCGTCGCTCGCGTTCGAGTTGGAACGCATTGACGGCCTCGTCAAGCAGGAGCAATCCGTCG
>CAWDSB010000006.1:0-195249 GCA_963804905.1 uncultured Actinomycetota bacterium
ACTGTCGCGTCGAAATTTACCCGCGAACAAAAACCGTATTGCGAACTCACGCTCGCTGACGCGGCCGATCGCATGACACTCCGGGTCTGGAGCGACAGTCCAAACTACAAAGCGTGCGACTCGTTGCAGAGCGGTGATTTCGTCGAGATCACCGGCGAGTTTTACCAGCATCAGCAATACGGCCTCGATGCCCGCCATTGGAGATCCCGCCGGCTTACCGCCGAGGAACAAACGCATATTTTGCAAGGCGCGCCCGCACTCCGCACAAAGCAGGCAGCCGATTGGGAATTCATCGTTGCAACCACCGCCGCGATCCGCGATCCGCGGCTCTACGCGCTCTGCGCCGAGTTCATTGCAGAGTACGGGACACGTTTTCGAAACACCGCCGGTGCGCGCACCTATCATCACGCGCGCCGCGGCGGCCTGCTCGAACACACCGCCCAGATGATGCGGGTCGCCGCGCAAATCGCGCCGCTTTATCCCGATCTCAACCTTGATCTCCTGGTCGCCGGGATTCTCTTCCACGATTCCGGCAAGCTTTGGGAAAATTATCTGCCCGAAACCGGTTTCAGCATGCCGTTTGACGAGCAGGGCGAAATGATTGGCCACATCGCGCTCGGGATGGATTTGGTCAATTCTCTTTGGCGAAAAATCCAGACCGACGAGCGCGTGACGGAATGGCAGAAGCTCGCTCCGCCGATGGAGGATTGTCGTCTCCATTTGCTGCACTTGATCGCTTCGCATCATGGCGAGCCGCAGTTCGGGTCGCCGATTTATCCGAAAACGCCCGAAGCGTTTGCGCTCAATTACATCGATAATCTCGACGCGCGCCTGGAAATGATCTTTGCCGGTTATCCGATCGCCAAGCCGCTCGCCGCGCGGATCTTCGAGCGCGTGCGGCCCCTTCCGGGCAACCTCGTCAAACCGCTCGCGAAGTTTTCCGAGAGTTCGCCCGGGTAGAGCACGCGAGGCGTGTGCGCTCCCCGAGCCTGCGCTGGGCCTCGCGCAAATATTCTTCGTCGATTTCGAAGCCGATGAAGCTCGTTAGGCAAGAGCGTTTCGCCGCAACCGCGGAATTTCCAATTCCGAGAAACGGATCGAGCATTCGCTGCGCTCTCGTCAGGCCGTGGAGCAGAATGCAATTCGTCGCCAACTGGATGGGAAACGTCGCGGGATGCGGTCGCTCGCGCGCGCGCCGCTGGATTGTTTCGTAAGGAATGAACCAGGTGTTGCCGCGACAACGCCGGTCACGGCCGCCCGTGTGGCTCCAGCGCGCGATGTTCGACTTGTCGGCGTAGGGAACGCCGAGCGCGAGGCGGTCGAGCGGCGTCTTTCCTTCCGGAGTGAGGTGGAAAACATATTCGTGGCAGTCGTTCAGAAAGCGCGGCGAACTGATCGGCTTGAAATGGCCGGGCGAAATCTCCTGGCCCGAATCATTCGGAATCGTGATCGCCTTGATCCAGTGAATCGTGTTTTGCAGAACGAAAATTTTGCGCAAGCCGGAGTACCAACTCGTGCGGCAGCATCGGATTGGACGGCGTCGCGCCGAGGTTGAGAAAAAGCGATCCGTTAGGCCGAAGAAGCCGGCGCACCTCCGCGGCCCATCGTTCGCACCAATCGAGGTAGGATGCGCGATCTGCGGTGTCGGCATATTTCCCGTAGCGAATCCCGAGATTGTAGGGCGGCGAGGTGACCACAAGATCGACCGAAGCGGCCTCGAGGTGCGCCATCCCCGCCACGCAATCGCCAAGGTGCAGATCGAATTGGGTCATCAGTTGAGTTTACCGGAAAAATTCAACGTGTACACGCGTCATCTCGAGCGCGGTTAAGGGGTCCGGTGGCGTCACGCTTAACTTCAACGCTGCTCGAACGCTCTCCGGGATCCTTCGACTCCGCTCAGGATGACAGAAAGATTGTGCGCTATAGATTAACGAGATGTCGGATAAACGGTCGAAACTCAAAATCGCCGATCGCGAATTTACATCGCGACTGCTTGTTGGCACCGGCAAGTTTGCCTCCAACGAATTGATGCGCGACGCGCTCGAAGCGAGCGGGACTGAGCTCGTCACGGTCGCGCTGCGACGCGCCGATCTTTCCGGTCGGGGCGATCCGTTCGCCAACATTCTCGATTTCATCGACCCGAAGCGCTACCTCCTTTTGCCCAACACGAGCGGCGCGCGCAACGCCGACGAGGCCGTCAGGCTGGCGCGATTGGCCGTCGCCGCTGGGCTGCCTTCTTGGGTCAAACTCGAGATTCATCCGGACCCTCGATATCTCTTGCCTGACCCGGTTGAAACGCTCGCCGCGGCGGAGATCCTCGTGAGAGAGGGCTTCACCGTGCTGCCATACATCAATGCCGACCCGGTTCTGGCAAAGCGTCTCCAGGATGTGGGGACGGCGACTGTGATGCCGCTCGGCTCGCCGATCGGGAGCAACCGCGGCATCGAAACGCGCGCGCAGATCGAAATTATCATCGAACAAGCAACCGTGCCCGTGGTCGTCGACGCCGGCCTCGGCGCGCCAAGCCAGGCCGCCGCAGCGCTTGAGATGGGCGCCGACGCCGTTCTCGTGAACACCGCGATCGCGATCGCATCCGATCCGGTGCGGATGGCGCACGCCTTCCGCAAAGCGGTCGAAGCCGGTCGCGACGCGCACGAGATCGGCCTCGCGGAAGCGCGCACGACCGCCTCGGCGACGAGCCCGCTGACCGCCTTTTTTTCCGAAGGAACGGACGCGCCAAAACTGTAGCGGCGGTCTGTGGCCAGGTTGTCGAAACCACTTCGTAGCCAGGGAGCAGATCTGGTTGAAGACGGAGTGCGCTACCGGACCTGGGCACCGGGCAAGAAAAAAGTCGAAGTGGTTATCTTTGACTCGGCCGGGCTGCCGGAGCGCATCGTTTCGTTAGTTGAGGAGCCCGGCGGCTATTTCAGCGCAATTGATCCTGATGGGCTCGCGGGCGATCGCTACAAGTATCGGTTTGAAGGAAGCGACTGGCCCGATCCGGCTTCTCGTTTCAATCCTGACGGCGTCCACGGCGCCGGGCAGGTGATTGACCCAAGCGATTACACATGGGGCGATCGCGCATGGTCGCCGCCACGAGTTTCCGAACTGATCATTTACGAGCTGCACATTGGCACCTTCACGACGGAGGGAACCTTCCACGCGGCGATTGGCAAGCTCGATCACCTGGTCGACCTCGGCGTTACAGCAGTCGAGATCATGCCGGTCGCCGATTTTCCGGGGACACGCAATTGGGGCTACGACGGCGTGTTGCTTTACGCGCCGGCTCGCGTCTATGGCCGACCTAACGACCTGCGTGGGTTGGTCGATGCGGCACATCAGCGCGGTCTCGCGGTCATTCTCGACGTGGTCTACAACCACCTCGGTCCGGACGGCAATTATCTCGGCGCTTATAGCCGCGACTATTTCAATCCAGGGCACAAGACGCCCTGGGGCGACGGCTTGAATTTCGAGTTGAAACCGGTGCGAGACTTCTTTGTCGAAAACACATGCTATTGGCGCCGTGAATTTCACATTGACGGCTTCCGGCTCGATGCGACGCACGCGATCGCGGACACTTCGACCAAGCACGTCCTCGCCGAAATCGCGGAGGTTGTGCATTCGTTAGGCGGATTTGTCACCGCGGAAGACGAGCGCAACGAACCACAGCTCCTGCTGCCGCCCGAACGCGGTGGCATGGGTCTGGACGCGATGTGGGCAGACGATTTTCATCATGTCGTCCGCGTGATGCTCACCGGGACCCGCGAGGGTTACTACAAATCTTATGAAGGCACGGCGGAGGAGCTGGCCGCGACGCTCGAGCACGGCTGGCTTTTCGAGGGCCGGGAGCGGCAGCATCGCGGTCGTGGCCAACCAGCAGCAGCGGCGGACCTGCTTCCGGAGCAACTCATTTTCTGCATTACGAATCACGACCAAACCGGCAATCACGCCTTCGGTGCGCGGCTCAATCATCTCGTTTCACCGACGGCATTTCGCGCAGCCTCGGCGTTGCTTTGTCTGGTGCCTTTCACGCCGCTTATTTTCATGGGTCAGGAGTGGGCGGCCTCGAGCCCATTTCAGTACTTTACCGATCACGAACCCCGCCTTGGCCACCTCGTGACCGAAGGGCGACGGGAAGAATTCCGCGGCTTCGCCGCTTTTCGCGATCCGACGGCGCGCGAAAAGATTCCTGATCCGCAAAGGGAGGAGGCTTGCCTTCAATCCAAGCTTCGCTGGGATGAGATTGGCAAAGGGCGGCATGCCGCCACGCTGCGACTTTATTGCGAATTCCTACAACTCCGCCGGCAATCGGCGGTCTTACGGAATCGGTCGCGGGACAATTTTAAAGTTCTCGAACCAATCGGCGGGATCATCCGGCTTCTGTTTGGAAGGCCAGGATCGGAGCAATATTTGATCCTGGCAGATCTGGTGGGTGGACACCGCGCACCCAAACTCGACAGGACGCGCGTTTGGCAGCCGCTCCTCTCGAGCAACGAAAAGCGTTTTGGGGGCGAAGATTCCATGCCGTTCTCGGAACCCGAAGTGCGCGTTTTCCGCGCGGTTTAGTCGTTCGTTAGGCGGGGTGCTGCTTACCTAACAAATTACCTAAATTGACCGCGCGGTCGACTCAGCGAGAATATGAGCCACCCCGTCGCCGCATGAATTCCAAGATCATTACTCTCCCGGAACTTGCCCGGCGCGCCGGCGAAATTCGTCAGGCCGGGAAACGACTTGTTCTTACTAACGGATGTTTTGATCTGCTTCATGTCGGGCACGTGCGATATCTGGAAGAGGCGCGCGAGTTGGGCGACTTCCTGGCGGTGGCGGTCAATGGTGATGAGTCGGTCCGAGCTTTGAAGGGCGCGGGGCGGCCGCTCAATTCCGAAGCTGATCGGGCGGAAGTTTTAGCGGCGTTGGAGGCGGTCAATTTCGTGACGATCTTCCCGAATGTGCGCGCAACACAAGTGATCGAGACGGCCCGGCCCGCCATTTATGTTAAAGGCGGCGATTACACATCGGAAAGTTTGGACGTTGAGGAACGAGCTGCCGTGCAACGAGTCGGAGCAAAAACCGTGATTCTTCCGCTGGTGCCCGGGAAATCGACTTCGCAGCTGATTCAGAGGGTCACGAGCGGTAAGTGATGAGCCGCCTTGTGCTCGGCATCCTGGGATCGGGTAAAGGATCAAATTGTCGGGCGATCCTCGAGCAGATCCGCGCCGGTCACCTGACGGCAGACGTCCGGATCGTCATTTCGGATGTGGCCGATGCCGGCATTCTCGAGATTGCGCGCGAGTTCGGCATTCCCCATGCCTTCCTTCCTCCGGGAAGGTTCCGAACGAAGCTTGAGCCAGAGGTCGAGCAACAACTCGTTAGGCTGTTGCACGAAGCTGGAGTGGAGCTGGTTGTTCTCGCCGGCTTCATGCGGGTCCTGAAGCCGATCACGCTGGATGCGTTTCCTCGCCGCATCATCAATTTGCATCCCTCGCTTCTGCCGAAGTTTCCGGGGCGTGAAGCATGGACGCAGGCCCTTGCCGCAGGTGAAAAGATGACGGGGTGCACTGTCCACTTTGTCGACGCCGGCGTGGACAGCGGCGAAATCATCGCGCAACGAGAGGTGCCGATCCTGCCTAACGACTCTCCCGCGAGCCTGCACGAACGAATCCAGCGCGCTGAACGTGAATTGTTCCCCGCCGTGATCGGGAGCCTGGCGGCGCAGTGGAAAGGCGCGGAAATCTAACCGCGCTCGGATTTTTGATCGCGCCCTAACAATTCCTGCATCGCCTGGGCCGGCGCCTTGCCTTCATGCAGAACGGCATAAACCTGGTCGATGATCGGCGTTTCGACGCCGAGTTTGCGCGCGCATTCATAGGCGCTGCGGGCGGTTGGAATTCCTTCCGCCACTGTTTTCATGCCACGCGTGATGTCTTCGAGGCTTTTCCCTTGCCCGAGCTGTTCGCCGAGGCGGCGGTTGCGGCTGTGGCGGCTAAAGCAGGTCGCAATCAAATCGCCCACGCCGCTCAATCCCTGAAAAGTGCGCGCGTCGCCCCCCATCGCAACACCGAGGCGAAGCAACTCGGCCAGTGAGCGGGTGACGAGAGCCGCCTTGGAATTGTCACCAAAACCGAAGCCGTCGCTCACCCCGCACGGGATGGCGAAAATATTCTTTAAGGCGCCACCGAGCTCGATTCCGACGATTTCGTCGCTGGTATAGACCCGAAATCGAGAGCTTCCCAAGGTCGCTTGCAGTTCCTCTGCAAGGGTC
Organism: uncultured Actinomycetota bacterium; assembly: GCA_963804905.1. Classification (GTDB taxonomy): domain Bacteria; phylum Actinomycetota; class Actinomycetes; order Mycobacteriales; family Mycobacteriaceae; genus Mycobacterium. Next base: position 6,263 of record CAWDSB010000006.1, read on the forward strand.
TCATCGCGACATCCGAGCACTGTCGCACTCGGCAATCCATGCGCGACTTCGACCGCGAGATTGGGCCCGGAAAGGACAGCGACGGGATTGGCTGGAAATTTCGCGGCCAGGATTTCGCTCATCCGCATACCGGTGCCGTGCTCGATCCCTTTGGTACAGCTCATCAGAACGGTTGCTTCGTTTTTCAGCCCCGCCTGCAGGTTTGAAGCAACCGTCCGAAGTGCTACCGACGGCGTGACGAACACGATCAGATCCGCCTCGACGCAATCTCCCAGTTCGCTCGTTAGGCAAACATTAGAGGGAACTGTGGTACTGGGGAGGTAATCCGGGTTTTGTCGACTCCGCGCGATTTCCTCTACGCGCCGCGGTGTGTGTCCCCAAAGAATGATTTCGCGGCCTCGCGACGCCCAAAGGACAGCAAGCGCGGTCCCCCAGCCGCCGGTTCCTAAAATCGCGATCTTGCCGATCTTCATTTTTGATCGAAGCGCTGTTCCTTCCCCTGGAAAAGTCGTTTCATGTTAGAGCGATGCCGCCAGACGACGACACCGGCGATAAGTATCGAAAAGGGAAGTAAACTCGCGCCCGTCAGCAGATCGAGGCGCAGGTAAAGCATAACAAAGAAGGGAAGCGCAATGGCAGCCCCGATCGAGGCCACGGACACATATCGGGTGAATTGAAATAGGATCACCCAGACCGCAAAGACCGACACGACCGCAAGAGGCATCAGGCCGAGCAGGACGCCGGCTGAGGTTGCCACGCCTTTTCCTCCACGGAATCGGAGCCAGACCGAGAACGTATGGCCCAGAATGCAGGCCAGGCCCCCAGTGATCCCAACGAGTTCCGGTCGCACAATGCCGAAGTTTGACGCAAGGGCGATGGCAAACGCAATTCGGACCGCCGCGAAGCCTTTAAGCGCATCGAGGCCGAATACAAAGTAGCCCCACTTCTTCCCCATCACGCGAAGCACGTTGGTTGCACCGATATTGCCACTCCCATGCTCTCGGATGTCTACGCCGCGTGTACGCGAAACAATCAATCCGCTGGGAAAGGAACCGAGGAGGTATCCAATAGTCGCTGCCAAAAAATAATCGAAAGCGACGGACGAGCTCACGATTAAGATGCTGATGTCAAGGTTGTTCGACGATATTTCTTAAGCCAGATCGTCAGGATCCCCAAGTCACTTGGCGTAACGCCGCTAATTCGCCTCGCTTGACCAATGTTTTCGGGTCGCAATCCCGCCAATTTTTGGCGTGCCTCGTTTCGTAAGCCCGGCACCTCCGCGTAATCAATATCGGCCGGTATCGTCACCGATTCTGCGGCTTGCATGGATTCCAAGTGCCGATAATCGCGACGGATATAGCCTTCGTATTTGATTTCGGTCTCTAGTAATTCCCAAATCTCAGCGTTGATTCGTTCAAGCAAATGTTGTGGGATTTGTTCTGTGCGAAATTCCGTTCGCTTCATTGCATGCGCCAGTGTCTGTCCTCCGATGCGGGTAGAGGCCGCAATAGTCCGTGCTACCTGGAGCTGCCGAGACTTTTCCCTCAACAACTCCAAGCGTCGACTGCTAACCAGTCCAAGGTCGGCTGCCATTCCAGTCAGTCGCAGGTCGGCATTATCCTGTCGAAGAAGAAGGCGGTGCTCAGCCCGGCTGGTAAACATCCGATACGGTTCTTGAGTGCCTTGCGTTACGAGATCGTCTATCAGCACGCCGATGTAAGCTTTACTCCGGTCGAGAATCAGCGGCGGCTTTCCCGCAAGGCGCAGGGCAGCGTTGGCACCTGCCATTAGACCCTGCGCCGCAGCCTCTTCGTAGCCCGACGTGCCGTTTATCTGCCCCGCGAGATAGAGTCCCGATATCAGCTTGCTCTCCAAGGTTGATTGAAGTTGGGTAGGTGGGAAGTAATCGTATTCCACTGCGTAGCCGGGGCGCATGATCTGCGCGTTTTGCAACCCCGGGATCGAACGGACGAACTCTATTTGCACCTCATAAGGCAGGCTGGTTGAAATTCCGTTAATATAGAATTCCTCTGTCTGCCTGCCTTCCGGTTCGAGAAAAATCTGGTGTTGAGATTTCTCGGCGAATCTGACCACCTTATCTTCGATAGACGGACAATATCTGGGGCCTGTTCCCTGGATACGCCCGCTGTAAAGCGGTGAGCGATGAAGATTTCGGAGAATGATTTCATGTGTTTGAGGAGTGGTGGCGGTTATCCAGCATGGCAATTGTTCTACATGGAACCTCCCGTTGAACACCCGATTGAGGGTCAGGAAATCCTCCTCCTCCTCGAATTCCTCTGTGGCCGGCAAATAGCTGAAGCGGCTTGGTGGATCCTCCCCCAGTTGCTTGCGACACGATTCGAAATCAATGGATCGAGCGCTGATGCGACAGGGGGTCCCAGTTTTAAATCGTCCCGTCGCAAAACCAAGCTCGCGTAAGTTATCGCTCAAAGGCGACGAGCTGTCTGCCATTCGGCCCCCAGGCTGACTGCGATCACCAACGTGCAACAATCCGCGCAAAAACGTGCCTGCGGTAATCACTACACTTCCGGCCCGAACATTAAGCCCGAAATCAGATTGCACTCCCACGGCACGTCCGCGTTCGACCAGAATTTTGGTGACTCCACCCTGCTTCACGTCCAGCCTTGCCTGGCGCTCAAGAAGCCACTTTATGCGAAATTGATAGGCCTTCTTGTCACACTGAACCCTCGGCGCACGGACGCTCGGGCCCTTGGCGCGATTTAGCATCCGGAATTGGATCCCGGTGGCATCAGCGTTGACCCCCATCGCCCCGCCCAAGGCGTCGATTTCGCGAACCATGTGTCCTTTCGCCAAGCCTCCAATCGCCGGGTTGCAAGACATCTGGCCTATGGTATCCAAGTTTTGACTCAAGAGGAGGGTTTCGGCGCCCAAGCGCGCTGCGGCCAAAGCCGCCTCAATTCCCGCGTGGCCGGCACCGACGACAACGACATCGTAGAATTTGGAGAGAAAAAATTGTTCCACGTGGAATCAGATCAAACTAGTGCGCGCCTTTGAAGCCCTTCCAATCTACTTGTGTCCCCATATCGTCGCGCCAGCAACTATTTGTCCACCAGCTTCTTGTTGTCCTAGCTCACGCGTTGCCATGGAAGCTCGCTCCTCAGCTTCTCGTAGCAGCCGGAGCGATATCCGGCCCAGCAAGGCAAGGACGACAAGGGAAAGCAATAGCCCGGCACCCCACACCCAATACTCAATCACCCGCGGGTGACTTTTCCCACGCACCAGATTCAGGCCTAGCTGTCCCAAGGTGCCGACATAGGTATACAAGAACAATCCAGGCGCTTGCCCGATCGCTACCCACAGTATACACGTCCTGAATCGGACCGTGGTTAGTCCATAGAGATAATTGAGCAGGCTGGTCGGAAAAAGTGGATGTAACTGGCTCAACAAGATGATCTTCCAACCTTCCCGTTTCACGGCTGGCTCCAAAGCCTCCAGCGTTGCATTACGGAGAAGCTTTCGCCGCAGCCATCGGCGCCCGATCCAGCGGCTGAGAACAAAAGAAATCGCCGCCCCGCCAACATTGCCGATCAGCACAATGAGGAAACCCCACCAAAGACCAAAGAAGAATCCACCGCCGATACTTAACAGTCCACCCGGCAACAAAAGCACGTTGCAACCCGCATAGAGGAGTGGATACCAGATCGCGCTCCAGGCGCCGAGATGCATCACCTTTTGTTGCACCTGCGCGATCCAATCAGCGACCGGGAAGAATCGGCTGGCCAAAAACAACAAGACTCCTATGAGCACAAGACCGCCGACTTGAATGTAGACCGCGCGGCGAACCCTGGACATCAAGCGCAACTTGCCTACATCAAAGGCTGCGCGCAAATGCCGCCAACTCGACTGTGGTCGAGTATCTCAAGAACGGCGTGATCAAATAAACCCCGGGAAATCGCTCCAACGCCGCTCGGGAAATTTCTCGCGCGATTGCCAGCCCTCGTGCCCGGCCTTCGTCGCCTTCGCTTCCGGCCATTTGAATGCGAACCTGCTCCGGCACCACGATCCCCGGTACTTCGTTGTGGAGAAAATCAGCCTGTCGACCGCTCAGCAAAGGCCAGACACCGGTGAAGATGGGCACACCAAAATCTTGCGTGCGTTTCGCCATTTCGTCGAGGACCCTCACGTCAAAGACCGGTTGTGTCATCACATACTGCGCTCCGGCCGCGATCTTCCGCTCGAGCCGCGAGATTTGCGCCGCGATGTTTTTCGAGTTCGGGTTGAAAGTGCAACCCACGACAAACTGCGTGGCGCTGCTCAACGATTTGCCCGCGTGGTTAAATCCCTCGTTCATCCTCTTGGCGATCGCGATCAACTGGACAGAATTAACGTCATAAACCGACGCCGCGCCTGGATGATCGCCCACGCGAGCCGGATCGCCGGTTAGGGGAAGCACATGTCGCATCCCAAGCGCTGCCATGCCAAGCAGCTCACTCTGCAGCCCAAGCAAATTGCGATCGCGGCAGCTCATATGGAGCAGCGGCGTTATCCCAAACCGTTCCTTGAGCATCGCGCCGATGGCAAGGTTGCTCACTCGGAGGATGGCGAGCGAGTTGTCCGCAAGCGTAATTGCATCGCATCCCGCCTGCACCAACGCCTGGGCGCCCGCGAAATATTTTTCCAAGGCGAGCGTCTTTGGCGGATCAAGTTCGCAGATGATGACACGATGGCCGGCCGCGATTCGGTCGAGGAGGCTTTCCTCTGTCGGCGCGATGCGCTTCGGGGCCGGCGCTCGCTCCGGTTCGACCGTCACCCTTATCGATTTGCTCCGCACCGGCTCGAGCTCGGCCAACACCGCCGCCATTGCCGCAATCGTACGTGGCGTTGTCCCGCAACATCCACCAATCAGTCGCGCTCCCTGCGCCACCATCTCGCGAGCCATCTTCGAGAAATAATCCGGCGCGGGGTAGTAGATGAAACGGCCTTCGTGATATTTCGGATATCCCGCATTGGGATAGGCAGAGAGCAAGAACTCCAACGGAATCCGCTCCAGGAGATGCACTGTAGCCTGCGGGCCATTCAAGCAATTCACCCCGACCACGTCGGCGCCCAGAGCCGTCAACTTTCTAAAAGCCTCCACCAGCGTCAGGCCGGATGACAATCGACCTTCAGATTCACAAGCCAGCGAACAAATGGTTGGGGCTTTTGATAATTTCATCTTCGCTCCCAACGCGAGCTCGAGCTCGTCGTAATCGAGAAATGTCTCAAAGAAGATCGCGTCCGCTCCGCCGTCGAGCAATCCGGCGACCTGTTCGTGAAAGACCGCCGCACGATCGATACCGCGCGTCTCCGCCTCATCGGCGCTGATGCCGAGGGGGCCGACGCTTCCGGCCACACATATATCTTTTCCTTTTACGGCCTGCTGCGCCAGCCGGGCGGCAGCCGCATTTATCTCGTGCGTTCTATCCCCGAAGCCAAATCGGTCGAGGCGCACCCGGCTGGCGCCGAAGGTGTTGGTCTCAATGACCCGCGCGCCAGCAGCGACATAGGCTTGATGAATCTTGCCTACCCGTTCGGGCTCGCTGATGCAGAGTTCCTCGAGACAGCGCTCCAGAGGGATGCCATCCTCGAGTAACATCGTGCCCATCGCGCCGTCGCCACAGACCAGACGATTTTGGAGTTCGTCAAGAAGATCCACCGGCTATGCGCTTAACGTCAGGGCGCCCCCGGGTCAATGGCGAGTACCGGGCGAAAGAATAACCTCCGCCCACGTCGACGGTCGCCCTAACTAGCGAGCAAGAATGACCTCTTTCTTGTTCCAGGAATGCGTTTCACCGCAATGGCTACAGGCCACTCTGCCGGGCTTGAGATCGGTGGCAACAAAGGCATCTTCTTCAATCACCACCCCGGTGACATTGAGTTTCTTTGTTACCGGACATCGCACCAATATTCGCTTGATCACAGCGCGAATATCGCACATCGGCGGTTGAAAGCTCGCGCATTCTTGCCCTCGTGCCGCAACTTTAGCAACGCGGCATTTCATTCCAAGAAGAAGCCAACAACTTTGAATAAATACCAATAATCGTTTGAACCTGGTCTGTTCCGTGTTTTCCCGGCGTTGGCTTCGGGCCTTTATGAACACGTTTTAGCGTCGCTTTTTCATTGGATACTCTACAAAAAGCAAACAGTTATTCAGACGCTGAAGATTAAGATAATGAGTGGCTTTCAATAAAGTTAATCATACACCATGTGAAGAAGTCCTCTTCCCGTATCCGCGCTCGCTTCGGCAAATCTTTGCGCTCTCGTTATCATGACGAAAGCACCGCGTGCCGGACAGGTGAAGACGCGGCTCACCCCGCCGCTCACCAGGGAGGAAGCAGCGGCACTGAATATCTGTTTCCTTCGCGATATCTCCGCAAGCCATTCGTAGAGTCGGCGGCAACGCACGGGGAATCGGCTGTTTCACGCCGGTTGGTAACGAAGAGATGTATCGCGATATTTTTCCCGCTGAATTCCAGCTTCTCGCGCAGCGTGACGGCGACCTAAGCAAGCGTCTCGTTGGCGCAACTGAGGATTTGTTTGCGGGTGGCTTTGCCTCCGTCTGCCTGATAAACTCCGATAGTCCCACTGCCCCGACATCAGTCTTTGCCGAAGCGGCTCGATTGCTTTCTTCGCCTCGCGAGGATGTGGTAATCGGACCTTCCGACGACGGGGGCTACTATTTGATTGGAATAAGAAAGCCCCAACCCCGGCTGTTTGAGGCGATTGACTGGAGTACCGACCGAGTCTGTGCACAGACGCTCGAGCGCGCCGCCGAAATAGGACTTAACGTGCGCCTGCTCCCCGCCTGCTACGATGTGGATGATCGCAGGACACTGCACCGGCTCTGCAGCGAATTATTAGGCTCTGACGCCTCTGACGATCCGGAGATCGCCCCCGCGACCCGCCAATTTCTCTGCGACATTGTCAGGCGCGAAGGACGCCACCGCATTTGGCCCGCTGCGTCCCCGCTGTCTATTGAGTGAGTGGCTTCCGTATCAGCGCTGACAGAGCGGACACCACACCGTGGTGCGCCCGCCGATTCTCGCGCGCCGCAATGGCGATCTGTCGCGTGGGCATTTTCCGCCCTCTCTCCATCGCACGTGTAGCAGCCAGTCTTTTGGCGGGTCGGAATAATCCCGACCAATTGTCCTGAGTGCCGCCCGGGCTACAAATCGTGTCGCGCGCCAAACCGCGTCGAGCTCTTCTTCGCGGACCTTTCCCGCAGGCGTTCGCGGTGCGACCCTTGCGCGCCAGAGAATTTCATCCGCCATCCAGTTACCGATGCCCGGAAACCCTTTTTGCAGGAGAAGCAGGGCCTTAATCGGGGCGCGTGCGTGTCGCCTGACGAACTCCCTCATCGAGGCCTTCGTGAATTCCCGGGAGTGGATTTCCGGCGTGCTCACGTCCCACCATGCCGGCGTCTCCCGGCCATGGTGGAAGCGAACGAGTCCGAATTGCCGCGCATCGCTGAAAACAAGCGCGATGTCCTTTTGGCGAAGGACGAGGTGATCGTGTTTGCCGGCCTCAAAATTTGCGGCCTCGACCCGCAATTTTCCGCTCATTCCAAGGTGAATCCCGAGCCAGTTCCCGCCTGACAGGGCGAAGAGCATCTGCTTGCCGCGCGCGACGGAGTAGAGCAGTTTCTGCCTAACGAGTTGACGTTCGATCGCTCGCGCCTCCGTCTCGCGGAAGATGCGTTTTTCGCCATGCAGTTGCACCGCCACAATCCTTTTTCCGAGGCCGGCGTCCCAGCGTTTGCGAAAATATTCCACCTCCGCGAGTTCTGGCATGGGCTGAGATTAGATCGCTCGCGGGCTCCATGCTACCCTTGGCGCGCATGGAGAAGGTGATCATTGTCGGGAGCGGTTGTGCCGGTCTGACGGCGGCGATTTACGCTGCCCGCGCAAACTTGAGCCCGCTCGTGCTCGAAGGGCGGCAGCCAGGCGGTCAGCTTTCGACCACGACGATGGTTGAGAATTTTCCCGGCTTTCCCGAAGGGGTCGACGGTCCGCAGTTGATTCTGAACATGCACCAGCAGGCGGAAAAATTCGGTGCCCGTTTTTCCTACTCCGAAGCGACGGATTTGGAGATGACGGGCGACCGCCTTCGCCTTCGGGCCGACGACGAATGGCTGGAGACGCAGGCACTAATCATTGCGAGCGGCGCCTCCGCGCGCTACCTGGGGCTGGAGAACGAGGAGAAACTGATCGGTCACGGCCTAACGAGTTGCGCGACCTGCGACGGCGCCTTTTATCGCAACGTGCCGGTCTGCGTGGTGGGCGGCGGCGATTCCGCGGCCGAGGAGGCACTCTTCCTCACCCGCTTTGCCTCCAAGGTTTATTTGATCCATCGCCGCGATCAATTGCGCGCCTCGAAGATCATGGCGGACCGGGTCCTGTCCGCCCAAAAGATCGAACCGATCTGGAACACCATTGTGACGCGATACATCCCGGACGACAAAGGCGAGATGAGCGCCGTCGAGCTGCGCAACGTCGGAACCAAAGAGGTGAAGATCTTGCCCGTGGCATGTGTGTTTGTCGCAATCGGACACGATCCGAACACGAAGGCGTTTGCCGGCAAACTGGAAACGGATCCCGACGGTTATTTGATCGTTAGGCACCTGGCCGAGAGTAAGCATCCCGGAATCTTTATCGCTGGCGATGTCGCTGATCGCGTCTACAAACAGGCGGTTACGGCGGCCGGGTCGGGCTGCGCGGCGGCGATTGAGGCGGAGAAATACTTGAGCGGGTTGTAGACGCTTTCCTCTGGGAAGCGCGAAACGTGAGCTCCAAAGCAGAGTCGATACCGGCGCTTTGCAGAGCGGATCTTGGACAGAATTAGAGTTTGAAGCTTTGTGATCTCACGCAGTTTTATTCGCCGCTCAGCGGCGGTGTGAAGCGCTATGTGCACGAGAAGATCCGCTACATCCAGCGCGCGACGGACGATGAACATGTCCTGATCATTCCCGGGCCGACGACGGAGATGATGGAGGCGGAGCGATCACGCATTTACTCCATCCGCTCGCCCTTGCTCTCGCGGACGTCGCGTTATCGCGCGCTCCTCAACTTGCGCGCGATCGAGGAGATCTTGGAACGGGAGCGGCCGCATCTGATCGAGTCGGGCGATCCATATCAAGTGACGTGGAAGGCGATCGCCTCCGGTGTCGGACTGCGCATCCCGGTGGTTGGCTTTTATCATTCGCATTTCCCGGAAGCCTATCTCCGCACCACAGAGCGGTATCTGGGCCGGACCGCGACGGAGTTCGTGATGGACCTGGCGCGCCGCTACGTGCGGAAGATTTACAATCAATTCGAAGCGACGCTCGTCCCGTCCGCTCGGCTGGGGCAGGTCTTGACCGATTGGGGGGTGGAGAATGTGCGGGCCGTCGATCTCGGCGTCGATGTGGAGATTTTTCGCCCGCAACCAAGTGACGCGGTCACCCGCGAATCGTTAGGCATTCCGCCCGAACGCTGCCTGCTGCTTTACGTCGGGCGATTGGCCCAGGAAAAGAACACGCAGACTCTATTTGCCGCCTTTGAGTTGCTCACCGAACGCGATCCGCAGCTCTATCACCTGTTGGTCGTCGGCGACGGGCTGCAGCGCGCGGAGCTGCGCGGATTGCAGGAGCGCACCCGGTCGGTGACCTGGCGGCAGTATTGCACCGACTCTGAGGAGCTGGCACACCTTTATCGGGCCGCGGATCTGCTCGTTCACCCGGGTGTACAGGAGACTTTTGGCCTGACGGCGCTGGAGAGTCAGGCCTGCGGCACGCCCGTTGTCGGGATTCGCGGCAGCTACATGGACCGGATTATTTTCGGCAGCCAGGAACATTGGGCGCGAGAGAATTCCGTGCTGGCCTTGGCAGAGGCGGTGGCAGCGGCCGCAGCGATGAATCTGCGGCGATCGAGCCTGGCGGTTGCGGAGAGCGTGCGGGAGCATTATGCCTGGCCGGTGGTATTTCAGAAACTCTTCCGCCTCTACGACGAAGTCCGCACCCGCTACTGTGCCGGATGAAGACGCGATGCGCGGCTTGACTGATGCTGTTGTCTTGCGAGGAAATCCAAGGCGACTAATCTGCGACTAATGAAATCCCAACACGCATACATAATTCGTGGCTACCCTTGCGACGACGAAGTCGGCATCGGTTCGCGCGTCGACTTGTTTCCACGTCAGCGGGATCACGGACGTATTCTGCGCCGAAACCCGTACGCCAGCATGCCGATCAGCACGACTCCGGCACCGACCAGCACCGAGGCGATTGGAAGTAGAGCGGCAAGCAGTACGCAGCCCGCAAGCCCTACCGCAGGAATCACCCTGCGGCCCAATGTGATTGCCGATGCATTGGCGATCGCGTAGTAGACCAGCACAGCGAACGAGGAGAAGCCGATCGCGGTCCGCACATCGGCGACTGCGGCGGCCACCGCGACGACCACGCCCACGGCCAGCTCGGCGCGGTGAGGACTGGCGAAGCGCGGATGCACCGCGGCCAGCGGCAGGGGCAGGTGGCGGTCGCGGGCCATCGCCAGCGTCGTCCTGGACACACCCAGAATCAGCGAGAGCAGCGACCCGAGGGCCGCGACCACGGCACCCACCCTGACTAGCGGTTCGAAGCCAGGCTGGCCCGCCGCCCGGACAGCGTCGGCCAGCGGAGCGCTCGATGACGCGAGACCGGCGCTGCCCAACTCCATCAGGAGGGCGACGGCGACGATCGCGTAGACCGCCAGTGTGATACCCAGCGCTATCGGAATCGCGCGCGGGATGGTGCGTGCGGGGTCGCGGACCTCTTCGCCGAGGGTGGCGATCCGGGCATATCCGGCGAACGCGAAGAACAACAGTCCGCCCGCCTGCAGAACCCCGGCCAGGTGGGCGTCACCGAACGCCAGCCGGGAAGCGTCGGCGTCGCCGTATCCGAGCACGATCACCACCACTGCGGCCAGCACGGCGAGCACGACTGCGACGAGGACCCGGGTGAGCAGCGCCGACTTCTTGATGCCGGTGTAGTTGATCGCGGTCAGCGCCACGACCGCGGCCACTGCGACGGCGTGCGCATGGGCCGGCCAGGCGTAGAGGCCGACGGTCAGCGCCGTCGCCGCGCACGAAGCCGTCTTGCCGACGACGAAGCTCCAACCGGCGGTGTAGCCCCAGAACGCGCCGAGCCGCTCCCGACCGTAGACGTATGTCCCGCCGGACTGCGGATAGATCGCGGCGAGCCTGGCCGACGATGTCGCATTGCAGTACGCGACGACGGCCGCGACGGCCAGACCGACGAGCAGGCCCGAACCCGCTGCCGCCGCAGCGGGGGCAAGCACGACGAAGATCCCGGCACCGATCATCGAGCCGAGCCCGATCGTCACGGCATCCGCGGTACCGAGTTGCCGCTGCAGCGCGGGGTCGTCAGGGGTGCTCACCGGAGGTGATATTAGGTCAGGCGGTCGTGTCCTCTCCGAACACCGATTCCCGGCCCCACGCCACGGCGGCAACGAGGACGAGAATGGCGAGAAGGATCGAGCCGATCGCTGCGACCGGGATCGTCCAGAGACGGCGCAGCATCAAGGCCGTCTCGCACTGACCGACATAGTTGTCGCCACCGCGGGCCGCGGAGGCCTGCGTCAGGTCGCTGATGTAGCCGGTGCCGCATTTGATCTGAAAGCCGAACTGGTCGTATGCGTCGATGAAGACCGGGAAGTTCAGCGCGATCAGCCCGACCGCGATCAGGGCGACACTCAGGACGCCGAGGTAAAAGGCGCGGTGGTGATAGTGGTGCAACGGTGCCTCCCGTTCAGGTCATGCAGACGTCGGCGACGAGCAGTACCGGCCACGAGGCGATCGCGCCGAGGAAGGACACAATCAGGTCGGTGCCGTCCACCCGAGCCAGATGTTCCGTGTGGGTGCTCGACCAGATGACGCCCACGAGGAGGTAGGGAATGCCGAACACGAGTGCGGCAATGATCAACGCACGGATGCTGACTCGATAGCCGAGCATTCGTCGCAACGCGTTGAGCACGGGACCTCCATCGGCCTAGACCTCTCCATTATGTTAATGACGATTCTGCGTTGAGCAACGGCTTTGTCAATATTATGCAATCGAAGTCGTCAGCTAAGTGTGCGCCAACTCCGTTATGGTGATCGCCATGGCGCGAAGCCGGCCCACCCCCGACGGCGGCATCCGGCGTCGGCCGAAGGATCGGAAGGCGCAGATCGCCCGGGCATCCGCCGAGGCGTTCAGCGCGTTCGGCTACCACGCGGTGAGCATGGAAGCGATCGCATCGCGGGTCGGAATCTCGGCCACCGCGCTGTATCGCCACTACCCGAGCAAGTACGACCTGTTCCGCGATGCCGTGCTGTCGCTGGGCGAGCAGTTGGTGGAGTGCACGGCGTTCGCCGACGAGGCTCCGGCCGATGCGGGAATCCTGCGTCGGCTCATCACCGCGCTCACCGACACCGCACTAGCGAATCGCGATTCCGGCGGCCTCTACCGGTGGGAGGCACGCTTTCTGCGCGGCGACGACCAGACCAACCTCGATGGTCAGCTGCGAACAGTCCACCGCCGAATTCATAGGCCGCTCATGGCAATTAGGCCGGAGCTCAGCTCACGGCAGCGGTGGTTGCTGTCGACGTCCATGCTCAGCGTGATCGGCAGCATTGTCGACCATCACGCCAAGCTGCCTGCTATTCACATCCGTGCGGTGCTGACCGAAATCGCCACCGTCATCTCGACCGCCGACTTGCCTGACCCGCCCGACGTGTCCGTCGTCGGAGAGGAGCGAAGAGGACCGCGCGTCGACCCGTCGAAATACGAAGCGCTGCTGACCGAATCGGTGTTGCTGTTCAACCGGAAGGGCTACCGGGACACGACGATGGAGGAGATCGCGTCGGCGGTTGGCATTCCGACGTCGGGGATCTACCGGTACTTCTCCGGTAAGAACGACATCCTCACCGCGATATACCGACGGGCCGCAGATCGGCTCTCGTCTGAGGCTTCGTCGATCCTTGGCTCGTTCTCCGCTCCGGAAGAGGCACTCACGGCCTTGATCGATGCTTACGTAGCGAGGTCTTTCGCCCATCCCGAACTTGCGTACGTGTACTACACCGAACGGGCCAACATGGCGCCCGCCGACCAGAAGATCCTGCGCAACCTTCAGAGAGCCACCGTCGAATCATGGGTGCGGCTGGTCGTCGCGATCCGGTCGGACTGGACGCTGGGACAGGCGCGGTTCGCCGTGCATGCGGCCATGGCCCTTGTGGTCGATGTCGGACGGCTGGTGCATTACGACGACAGCGTGCAATCGCGTGTGACGGTCGGCCGACTGCTGGACCTCACGCTGCTCGGCCGCTACCGGTTGCGGACGACGTTGCCCGCCAGGTAGGCGCCGTAGCCGATCAGCCCGACGATTGCCAACCGCCGGGCTTTCACGCGCACAGCCCGAGGCCGATCGCGGTCTCGATGCCGCCGTCGATGTAGACATGGGTGCGGGTGTCGTGTGGAAACGCCTGGCCGGTGACGCCGTCGAATAACTCGGGTCTGACGAAGTGTGCGACCCCGGTGCCGGCGACGGCCATGCCGACGAGCTTGACGATGCGGGACCCGCCGGATCTCTTCGTTGGCACAGTGACCCTCTCGATCACGCAAACCGGTAGTCGCTCAACGGATACTGAGATGCTTCTTTGATGGCGGTCCGAGTCGACATCGGGCGCAGCAACGTGGCCTCGCCGCTGGGATTGAAGTAGTAGGACCGCGACGTGGCGCAGTTTCCAACCGTGAACACCGAATCACCGATCAGGTCGGTCATGCGGTCAAGATAGCGGGCGTTGGCCGCTTCGGTCACTTCGAACGTTCCGGCTCCGCGGCGCTTCAGCTCGCCGAACAACCGGTCCATGTGGCGCATCTGGTATTCCATCGTGTTGAAGAAATTCAAACCGAGGAACGCGTACGGGCTCGCCAGGCTCAGGTAGTTCGGGAAGTACGGGATCGACACACCCTGGTAGGCCTGAAATCGCGTATCCCGCCACCACTTTCCAAGGTTACGGCCCTCACGCCCGACGATCTCGATGGCTGGGAAGTTGGCCTCCCACAAGTCGAAGCCGGTGGCCAACACCAGCGTATCTATCACTGTCTTCGTGCCGTCTTCGGCCACGATGCCGTCCGCCTCGATGCGCTGTATGCCGCGGTCCTGCAGCTGCACATGTGGCCTGGTGAAGGTGCGGTAGTAGGTGTTGGAGAACGTCGGTCTCTTGCAACCGAGGTCGTAATCCGGGGTGAGCCGCTCGCGCAGATCCTTGTCGCGGATGGACGCGAAACGCAGCATTTTCGCGAGGTCGGTGGCGCCGATGTTGAGCCGCCGGAAGAGAAGCTGCCGGTGATGTAGCCCGGTGTAGACGATGAACTCGTAGATCGCGTCGGTGACTAGTCGAATAGCCCTTTGCGCCAATGGCAGCCGACGAAAGATACGCTTGGTGCGGTCGGAGAATCGGAAGTCGATCTTGGGCACCACCCAGATCGGGGTGCGCTGATATACGGTCAGCTCAGCTGCCTTCTTCGCCAACTCGGGGATCAGCTGAACCGCTGTCGCCCCGGTGCCGATGATCGCGATTCGGCGACCGGTCGCGTCGTACGCATCGTCCCAATCCGCAGTGTGGAGGACCTTGCCCTCGAAACCGGTGATGCCGGGAATCTCGGGTAGCCGAGGCTGAGACAGAAAGCCCGTCGCGGTGATGAGGAAGCGGGCGTCGAGGGTCTCGCCGTCGGCGAGCGCGACGCGCCATACCTTTGCGTCTTCGTCCCAGCGCGCTCCCTCGACCATTGTGTTGAAGCGCATGTACCGGCGCACGTCGTATTTGTCGGCGACGTGGTCGGCGTACTGCTTGATCTCCGTGCCGGTCGAATACAGCCGCGACCAGTTCGGGTTCGGCTCGAAGAAGTAGGAGTACGTGGTCGTGGGGACGTCGACGGCCAATCCGGGGTAGTGGTTGACGAGCCAGGTGCCACCGAGGTCGTCCTCGCGTTCGAGGATCACGAAGTTGTCGTAACCCAGCCGGCGAAGCTGGATCGCCGCACCCATTCCCCCGAACCCTGCCCCCACGATAACCGCGTGGAATTGCTGCGGAGTCACGCCCCGACGCTACCTTCCTCAAAAGTAAGTTTGTAGAGTCAGCCCCTTCATCGCGCCGGTACGGGGTGTGTCGCTGGTCGCCCTGACTGCCCGGTGGCATGGTCACGGAAGCAACCGTAGCGCCGCATCGACCGCCAGGTCGGGTACATCAAGCGCCTTGGAACCGAGGTCGTGACGTGCGCCGGTCACCTCTACAACCTCGGTGGACGCGGGAATGAGTGCGGCCGCCGCGCGAAGCTCGTCGATCGAGCCGAACGGGTCTGACGTGCCATGGGTGAACACGGTCGGCGCCGTTATGTTCGGCAGGTGTTCGGTGCGTAGCCGGTCGGGCTTGCCTGGCGGATGCAGGGGATAGGAGAACAGCGTCAGCACATCGACGTCGGCCGTGCCTTCGGCGACCATCATGGACGTCATCCGCCCGCCATACGAATGGCCGCCGGCGATTACCGGGCCGTCGGTCATCGTGCGGGCCAGCTCGATGGCCTCGACGACGGCCGCCTGATCCGTCGCCGCCGATCCGGACGGCGGGCCCTTCGGCCGCCGCCTGCGGTAGGGCAGGTTGTAGCGAACCGCGAGCCAGCCGCGCCGTGCCCATTCGTCGCAGATCTTCTTCAACAGTGCTGACTCCCGGCTACCGCCCGCACCGTGGGTCAGTACGACGGCACCCTTCGGCTGTCCATCGGGTTCGTGGCCGATGCCCGCTATCGCATCGAGGTTCATGAACCCAGTCTGAACAACGGTGACACCGGGCCGTGGCCGTGGCCCAACGGGTAAGCGGCGCGCAGACATTCGGTCACCCATGACTTGGCGAACCCCACGGCGTCCGGCACGGTGTAGCCGTGTGCTAGCGCGCTGGCGGCCGCGGCGGCCAGCGTGTCGCCCGCGCCGTGATCGTCGCCGGTGTCGATCCGCGCCGCGCCGAACTCGTAGAAGTCGGTGCCGTCGTACAACAGGTCAGGGCTATCCGGCGAGGACCGCAGATGGCCGCCCTTGACCAAAGCCCACTTCGGGCCGAGCGCGTGCAGGGCGCGGGCGGCCTCGCGCTGGGTGGCGTCGTCGACGACATCGATGTCGACAAGCAGTCGCACCTCGTCGAGGTTGGGTGTGACGAGCGTCGCGAGCGGAAACAGTTGATTCCGAAGCGAATCCACTGCGCTTGGGTGCAGCAGTGGATCGCCGTGCATTGAGGCGCACACGGGATCGACGACGAGCGGGACGACATCCGCCAGACCTTGCTCATGCCAGGTATCGGCAATCGTCGCGATGATGGCCGACGACGCCAGCATGCCGGTCTTGGCGGCCTGAATCCCGATGTCGCTCACCACGGCTTCGACCTGGCCTGCGATGACATCGAGCGGGATCTCGTGAAAACCCTTGACACCCATCGAGTTCTGCACGGTAACGGCGGTCACGGCCACGCAGCCGTGCACGCCGAGCAACGCGAATGTACGCATATCGGCCTGGATGCCCGCACCGCCACCAGAGTCGGACCCGGCTATCGTCATGACCCGCACCGGGGTCTGACCGTCGGGGGTCAGGGGTAGGAATTTCATGGCATCTCCCTACGCCGGCATTACCCGGTCAGGTTCATACGGTCGACGGCACCGATCTCAAGCCGTCCTCTCAGCGCACTAGGTATGCGCTCCCGCGTGGTCAGTGGGCCGATCCCACGCTAGCGCATGGAACACAAATTGCTCCGCGATGGTTTGTATAGCTAACATATGTGTTTTGGACCGACGTGATACGTAAAGCGAAGTTGATGACGACTGAGATCGAGATGACGAAACCCCCGCTCGTGGCGAACGCCGATGTGGCTGTCGGTGAGACCGCTCGCCGACGCAGGCGGATGGATCACGACCACCCCTTCTACAAGTGGGTCGTGCTGTCCAACACCACCCTGGGCACGCTGCTGGCCACCATCAACGCGTCGATCGTGCTGATCTCGCTGCCCGCCATCTTCCGTGGCATCGGGCTCAATCCGCTCGCGCCGGGCAACGTCAGCTACCTGCTGTGGATGCTGATGGGATACCTGGTGGTCACCGCCGTGCTGGTCGTCCCGTTCGGCCGTCTGGGCGACATCTTCGGCCGGGTGCGCATCTACAACATCGGCTTTGTGGTGTTCACCCTTGCGGCCGTCGCGCTGTCCTTCGACCCCTTTCACCTCGACGGCGGCGCACTGTGGCTGATCACCTGGCGGGTGCTCCAGGGCATCGGCGGCGCGATGTTGATGGCGTCCTCGTCGGCGATCCTCACCGACGCCTTCCCCGCCAACCAGCGCGGCATGGCACTCGGGGTCAATATGGTCGCCGCCGTCGCCGGCTCCTTCCTCGGCCTTCTGATCGGCGGTTTCCTCTCCGAATGGCACTGGAAGGCGATCTTCTGGGTCGGCGTGCCCATCGGCATTCTCGGCACCATCTGGAGCGTCCGGTCGCTGAAGGAAATCGGCGTTCGCACGCCCGGCCGGCTCGACTGGGCGGGCACTCTGTCCTTTGGTCTCGGACTGACCGTGCTGCTCGTCGGCATCACCTACGGGATCCAGCCCTACGGTGACTCCACCACAGGTTGGACCAGCCCCTGGGTGCTGGGGGCGATCGGTTTCGGCCTGCTGTCCCTCGTCGCCTTCTGCTTCATCGAGTTGCGGGTGGCTGAACCGATGGTCGACATCAGGTTGTTCCGCTCGGCGTCGTTCGGCATGGGCAACCTCGCCGGGCTGATGTCCTCGATGGGTCGCGGCGGCTTGCAGTTCATGCTCATCATCTGGCTGCAGGGCATCTGGCTTCCGTTGCACGGCTACAGCTTCGAATCGACACCGCTGTGGGCCGGGATCTACATGCTGCCGATGACGGCGGGCTTCCTCGTGGCCGGACCCCTTGCCGGCTCGCTGTCCGACCGCTTCGGTGCGCGCCCGTTCACGGTCGGCGGCATGGTACTGATGGCAGCGACCTTCGTCGCGCTGGTGATGATCCCGGTGAACTTCAACTACTTGCTGTTCGCGGTGCTGGTGTTCCTCAACGGCCTCGGCGGCGGCATCTTCACCGCGCCCAACACCGCGGCGATCATGTCCAGCGTCCCCGCCGCCCAGCGCGGTGCGGCCTCCGGTGTCCGTGCGACGTTCTTCAACGCGGGCTCGTCGTTGTCGATCGGCGTCTTCTTCTCGCTGATGATCGTCGGACTGGCCCACACGCTGCCGTCGGCGATGAGCGCCGGGCTGCAGGAGCAGGGGGTGTCCGCCGCGGTGGCGCAGGACGTGGCCAACCTGCCGCCGGTGGGCAGCCTGTTCGCGGCGTTCCTCGGGTACAACCCGATCGCCGAGCTGCTGGCACCCTCGGGCGCATTGCAGGACCCCGGCGTCAACGCCGACGTGTTGACCGGAAAAACGTTCTTCCCGCAGCTGATCACCGAGCCGTTCCACTCCGGCCTGTCCGTGGTGTTCATCGCCGCCGCGGTGATGATGGTGATCGGCGCGCTGGCCTCGATGTTCAATCCCGGTCGGTACGGAATGGCCGACGACGACTGAAAACGGGTACTCGGTGCGCATGGTAAGCACCGATCACCGGCCGCAGGAACTTCGACAGCAAGCCCAGCAGCATGCCGATGAGGCGCGGGCGAAAATGGACGCTCGACGCCGCGAGCAGGACGGCGGGCTGTCCGGCTGGGTGGCCGAACGCGCAGGCGAGTGGGATCTGCACGGACCAGACGAGACGACGATGCAGCGCCAGAAGTTCTTCTGGAACGCGCTCGTCGACTACTGGTTCCGGATGGAGATGGACGGCTGGGAAAACCTGCCCGAACCACCGGTGCTGTTGGTGGGCATTCACTCGGGCGCGCCGTTCGTGTGGGATGCCTGGACGGTCGGTGTCCAGTGGTGGCGACGCTTCGGCCAGGACCGGCTTCTGCACGGCACCGCGCACGATGCCCTGATGGCAATCCCGTTGATCGGTAGGTACTTTCGTGCGATGGGTGTGCTTCCCGCAGCGCCGGATTCGATGGCGACGGCGCTGGCGGAGGGGCGCGACGTCGCGGTGTGGCCCGGCGGTGAGGTCGACTCTCTCCGGCCATGGCATGAACGCGATAGGGCAAACCTGGCCGGCCGCGACGGGTTCGTGAAGATGGCGATCCGGGCCGGCGTCCCGGTCGTGCCGATCGCAACCGTCGGTGGTGCCGATGCCATGCCGGTTCTGATTCGCGGTGACCGGTTGTCCCACATGCTTCGGTTGGACAAGTTGTTGCGACTGAAGGTTTTCCCTGTGGCGGTATCGCTGCCGTGGGGGATAGCTCCCGCTGCCTTGCCGCAATTTCCGCTACCAGCCAAGATCAGAACTCGACTCATGCCCGCGGTCGAAGTGGATCATGACCCCGAACGCGCGGACGACACCGAATACCTCGAACGCAAATACGACGAGGTTCAGTCGAGCATTCAGCGCGGCATGGATGCACTGGCGCGCAAGCGCGCACTTCCGCTGTTCGGCTAGCTGTTCTGACGGAGCTCATCGAGTTGCCGGGCAAGGTACTTGCGGAGGTCCTTGACCCGACCCAGATCGGTTTCGGTGGCGAGTATGGATTGCAGCGCATCCGTCAGGTGCGGTGGAGGTCCGTCGGCGGACACAGCTGCCGGCACAGAGGCATGCTTCTTCGCCACGTCGTAGAGCATTCTCAGAATCATCTCGGCGCCGTCCAATCTGCCCCAGAGATAATCATTTTCACGGTACTTCGCTTCGAAGAAGCCCGCGAAGTGTTTGACCGCGATGCCCTTCAGCTTGGCCGGCTTGGGATCGCCCGCCTTCGGCGACTCCAGCTTTCCGTCCTTCTCGATTGGCGGTGTCAGTGCCGTTGCGGTGAGCGGGCTGAACTGGGCCACTGGGATCGGCGTGAGCTGAGGCAATTCGCTCAATGAGATCGTCGGAAACAGGATGCCGTCCCACAGGGCGAATCCGAGGTAGCGGTTGAGCAGCGAATCCTTCGCTTCCTGTGACACCCAATCCTTGGTGAATAGCTTGAACGCGGCAAGAAGCTCGTCGCTGTCATTGCGGAATGGTGCCAGTTCGGCGGCATACCTGTCGAATACATCCTGGAACTGTTGGCGTTTCGTCCGCGCGAAATCCTCAGGACTGAGCCGAACGGCGTCCACGTCGCTCAGGCTGAGGAAATCTAGTGCATGCGCTGACCCGATCTGCCCGACCGCCTCGATGGTTCGGGCGCGGATGGCGGTGATCATCGCCCAAGCCTTCGACTTCAGTGCATTCAGATCGTCGACGGGTGGTCCCGCATCCTGGTTATCGGCGCTGTCATACAACTCGTTGATTCGGCTGAGGATGAACATCAACCGCCGCTCGCGATATGGCATGTCGGTATCGCGCAGCATGTCGCCGAGCGCGCGAGTGCCGCCGACCTTCCATGCGTCGTGCTGACGCGCCCAGGCGATCCAGGCCGCGGCGACAAATCCCGCTTTCGCCGACGGTTTCGGATATGTGAGGTACAGGTTGATTTCGTCTGCGAGCCGAGTGAGCACAGCTTCGAACTTCAGCCGCTGGTACGACGACCACGCGGGCCCGAGGGAAGCCCTGGCGTCTTCATACACCTTGTCCGACACATCCCGGATCAGGTCATCCGGTGTTGAGGCGTGGCTCGCGGTGGTGAGCTCGTTCACGAGTTGGTTGGTGGTCATGGACTCGGTCGCCAACCGCTGCGGCGAATTGCCGCCACTGGGCATCATCTTCCGCAGAATCGCGTTCGTTCGTTGTCCGACGTAACTCTCCTGCTGTTCTGCGATCGCTTGGACCTTGGCGATGCGCCAGTTCATGTCGCGCAGCTTGGTCAGGTCCGTCAGGATCGGATGGCTGCCCCGCACAGTCGACACTGCGAGGAGGTCCTTGAGCCACCGCCTCTTTTCGTCCGCACGCCTCTCGGGGCCTGTCGAATAGAGTTCCTGCCCCGGATCGGGCTCGATGTAGACGATCTGTCGGTACACCCGCGTCTGCGCCCTGCGCCTGGCGATTGCGTCGATCACAAGATCGAACGGCGCATTGTCCAGGACGCCCCCGTCGACGAAGTAGACGTCAGCGGTACGAGCCGAGTCGTACTTGCACAGGAACACGGTGTCTGGGTGCAGGCTGGTGTTCTCATCGGCCTGTCCGATTTCCGTTTCGAACGACGCGAGGCTGACGGGAGCAAAAGCGCCGGGAAAGCTCGAGGTCGCCCGGCCGGCGAACGCGAGATCGACGGTGTAGTCGGTACCGAATTGCGCCAGATCGTCCCCTATGTTGTGGAACACCAGTACCTGGCGGTAGTCGCGGTCGCGATTGCTTGCACCGCCTATGCCGGATGGCACCAGCACGTCGAACCCGTCGAGATCCGTTGTCGGCACGTACAGTTCCAGCCCGGGGGCTATGGCCGGTAACAGCGAGGCGCCGTCGGGATCTCGATCGTTCTCCATATCCGTCAGCGCCTTGAACAACAGTTTGGACATGTACTCGCCACGCAGCGGCGACGACGAGCCGAACAGCGTAACCAGCTTGCCGACAAGGGTCGCAGCGACCTGCGCGGCCAGCCCGAAGATTCTCGTCCCACGGAGTAGCTTGCGGATATCGCCCTGGTCGATCCACACCTTCTTCAGGGGCTCGAGGCTGGCGTTACGCGCGATGGCTTTGCTCAACGCGATGCCGTTGATACCGCCCGCGGACGTGCCGCCGATGATGTCGATGCTCACGACCAGCCTTGGCCCGGCCTCGGCGATGTCGGTCAGGGCATCGAAGTATGTGGCCTCCGTTCCGCCCTGGAAGGGATTCCCGGCGGGCCGCTCATCGAACTTCCTTGCGGCACGGACCAATTTGTGAAGTTCCTTTGTGACGCCGTGCATGTACACCGCCAGTGATACGCCGCCGTAGCACACCAATGCCAACCGCAATTCAGCTTGATGGTTCTTCATAGAGCCCCCCGGTCCGGCACCGAGATCTCGAATCGGTGCTGCTGTCGTGAGCGTAAATCCTCAGGCCCGCATTATGGAGAGTTTCGCGAACTCAGGTTCCGCGGAGATCCACCAGCACCGGCGCGTGGTCGCTGGGTGCCTTGCCTTTTCGTTCCTCGCGCACGATTTCGGCGTGGGTGACCCGCTGCGCCAGTGCGGGGGAGCCGAGGATGAAGTCGATGCGCATGCCCCGGTTCTTCGGGAACCGCAACTGCGTGTAGTCCCAGTATGTGTACACCGCAGGTCCCGGCGTGAAAGGCCTTACCAAATCGGCGAACTGGGCATCGACGATCGCGTTGAACGCAGCGCGCTCCGGCCCGGTGACGTGCGTGCTGCCGCGGTAGAACTCGAGACTCCACACGTCCTCGTCGGTGGGCGCGATGTTCCAGTCACCGGTGAGCGCGATCTGCGCCTGCGGGTCCTCGGCCAGCCACTTGTGTGCCGTATCCTTCAGCGCGGCCAGCCATTGCAGCTTGTATCCGTAGTGCGGGGAATCCACCGTGCGGCCGTTCGGCACATAAAGGCTCCACACGCGCACGCCGTCACAGGTGGCGCCCAGCGCCCGCGCTTCGGCCGCCGCATCGACATCCGGCTTGTCGCTCCACGTCGGCTGGCCTTCGAAGCCGACCTGGATGTCGTCGACGCCGACCCGCGACGCGATCGCCACGCCGTTCCACTGGCTGAACCCGCAGTGCACGACCTCGTAGCCGATGGCGGCGAACGGCATGGTCGGGAACTGGTCGTCGGCACACTTGGTCTCCTGCATGGCGAGCACATCGACGTCGGCACGCTCCAGCCAGTCGGTGACGCGGTCGACGCGGGACCGGATCGAATTCACGTTCCACGTGGCCAGCCGCATGTCTACAGGCTACGGGCGTCTACGTAGCGGGCCCGGTGCTGAACGGTGAAGCCCAGCCGCTCATACAGTGCGATCGCGGCGGCGTTGTCGGCCAAGACCTGGACGTAGCAGCTGCGTGCACCCTGCTTGGCGGCCCACGTCAGCAGCGCCGAACACAGCGCCGACGCCTGTCCGCTGCGGCGCTGCCCGTCGGCCACCCGCACCGCCGACAATCCCGCCCAGGGGGTCCCGTCGGGTGCGGCCGTGACCGCCACGCGCCCCACCGCGGCGTCACCCCTGGACGCGAACACCACCACGCCGTCGAGGACGGCGGACAACACGTCGATGGGTACCTTTCGTTCGTAGAGCCCCAGCCAGTGCTCGTCGGGATGCGGCGCGAGAGTGACCGTCGCGTCGGGTTCGCCTGCAGGCAGATCCCGGACCATGACCACCGTTTCAAGGTGCACCGGAACGTCTTTGGGCAACGGCAGAAGCCGGTCGGCCACGGCCAGCCACGGGGTGCGGCCGCGCCGCGAGTACCACTCGGCGATGGCGGGCACCGCACCCGCGTCGGCCTCGACACCAAGCGGCACAGCCGAATTCGCCCGGTGCGTGTGACCGCCCGCGCCGCGCAGGAGCCAGCCGTCCATCCACTGTTGCTCGGTGCCCGGCCACGCCAGCGCGGCGGCATGCTCGGTCGCGCGGATCTGCGATGTCCGCACCGGCGCTGCGGTCAATGCGCGCACCGCGACAACGTCGTCGCGCGATATCTCCACCACCGCACCGGTTTTCGTCCGCACGCGCACACGTGTACCGGTTTCCAGCAGGTGACCGATCACATCGGTGAGCGGCGGCACCGAACCAACCGGGAGGCGGTAGCGCAGGCTGACCCGGGTGCCCAGCGCGGGAAGGTCGACCACGCTAGTGACCGAACGGGTCCGGATCCTCGCCGGGCATCCACGCCAGCCCGGGAACACCCCAACCGTGCGACTTGACCGCCCGCTTCGCGCTGCGGGCAAATCTGCCGACCAACCGGTCCAGGTACAGCAAGCCGTCCAAGTGCCCCGTCTCGTGTTGGAGCATGCGCGCGAACAACCCGGTGCCCTCCAGCGTGATCGGGGTGCCGTCGGCGTCCAGGCCGGTCACCCGCGCCCAGTCGGCACGGCCGGTCGGGAAGGACTCGCCGGGCACCGACAGGCAGCCTTCGTCGTCGTTGTCCGGGTCCGGCATCGTCTCGGGAACCTCGGAGGTCTCCAGCACCGGGTTGACGATCACGCCGCGGCGGCGTGCCGTCTTGCCGCGATCCTCGGCGCAGTCGTAGACGAACACTCGCGCCGACACCCCGATCTGGTTGGCCGCAAGGCCGACGCCGTATGCGGCGTCCATGGTCTCGTAAAGATCTGTGATCAAGTCGGCGAGATCGGATGGCAGCGAACCATCGTCGGCCACCGGCACCGGAGTGGTCGCCGTGTGTAAGACGGGATCTCCGACGATCCGGATGGGTAGGACTGCCACGGTTGGCAAGCTTAAGTGAGCCGACTCGCCCGGTCGGCTGACGGCCCAACTAGCGAAGCCGTGGTTGAATATTCGCCGTATCGCTAGCGAGCTGAGTGCGGGAAGGGTCCAGGGGCAACATGGACGGCGCCATGGCGCGGACTGAGCAATCCGGGGACGACTATGAACTCACCGATGGGCTGACTCGCCGCGAACACGACATCCTGGCGTTCGAACGCCAGTGGTGGAAGTACGCGGGCGCGAAGGAAGACGCCATCAAGGAATTGTTCTCGATGTCGGCGACGCGCTACTACCAGGTGCTCAACGCACTTGTCGACCGTCCTGAGGCGCTGGTGGCCGATCCGATGCTGGTCAAGCGGTTGCGGCGGCTTCGGGCCAGTAGGCAGAAAGCGCGGGCCGCGCGCCGTCTCGGCTTCGAGGTGACCTGAGGTTTCGCGGGTCTGAGCACCGCGCCGATACAGTGGGCTCGATGAACGAGCGCCATTCCGACTCCTCCGGACTGCCCCTGCGCGCCATGGTGATGGTGCTGCTGTTCCTGGGCGTGGTCTTCCTGCTGGTCGGTTTTCAAGCCATGGGCTCGGGGGATGACTCCAGCGGCGACGACTCGACGGTGGTCGCGTCGAGCACCTCGACGCCGTCGCCGACGTCCGCCGTGCCCGCACCGGCTGCCAAGGCCGATGTGCGCGTCTACAACATCTCGGAGACGCCGGGGGCGGCCGAGAGCACAGCGACACGGTTGCGCGATGCCGGGTGGAACGTCACCGAGACCGGAAATCTCACCCTCGACGGTGTGACCGCGACCACCGTCTACTTCAGTGACGCTCCCGGTGAACGGGAATCCGCCGATCAGGTGGGCCAGCTGCTTCAGGCGCCGGTGGAGCCGAGGGCACCAGGGCTGGCCGAGCAACCACCGGGCGTGATCGTCGCGGTGACGGGATAGGCTCTCGGCATGCTTGGCTACCTCTGCTCCTCGCGTGCGCATGACTACCTCTGCTCCTCGCGGGCGCGGAACTACCTCTGCTCCTCGCGTGCGCAGAAGAAAACCGTCTCAGTCGCCGCCTTGTTCGCCGTCCCCGCACTCGCCGTGAGCGGCTGCAGCGCCCCCGAACAGGTGGCGACGCAGCCGGGCACCACGCCGTCGGTCTGGACCGGGTCGCCGTCACCGTCGGCATCGGCAGGACAGGGCGAGGGTGAAGCACAGGCGCCGGGCGACAAACTGACCGCGCAACTGAAGACGGCCAGCGGCGCCACGGTGGCCACCGCCGACTTCGAATTCGCCGCAGGCCATGTGACCGTCAGCGTGAAGACCACCGCTCCGGGTCAGCTGACTCCGGGCTTCCACGGCCTGCACATCCACGCGGTGGGCAAGTGCGAAGCCAACTCGGTCGCCCCGACGGGCGGCGCACCCGGCGACTTCGACTCCGCGGGAGCGCATTTCCAGGTGCCCGGCCACAGCGGTCATCCCGCCAGCGGTGACCTCACGTCACTGCAGGTGCGCCAGGACGGCACCGCCGAGTTGGTGACTGCCACCGATGCGTTCACCGCGGACGATCTGTTGGCCGGCGCGAAGACGTCGATCATCATTCACGAGAAGGCGGACAACTTCGCCAACATCCCGCCGGAGCGCTACCAGCAGATCAACGGAACCCCGCCGCCCGACCAGATGACGTTGGCCACCGGCGACGCCGGGAAGCGGGTCGCGTGTGGTGTTATCGGTACCGGTTAGCAGTCGGATCGATTTCGCCGGGTCGGCCCGGCCGACCGTTGGCGTCGAGTGGGAGTTCGCGCTCGTCGACGCCGAGACCCGCGACCTGAGCAACGAGGCCGCCGCGGTGATCGCCGAGATCGGTGAAAACCCGCGTGTGCACAAGGAATTGCTGCGCAACACGGTCGAGGTCGTCACCGGCATCTGCGACAACGCCGGTCAAGCGATGGACGACCTGCGCGCCACACTGGTGCCCGCGCGCCGCATCGTGCGCGATCGCGGCATGGAGCTGTTCTGCGCGGGGACGCACCCGTTCGCGAAGTGGTCGGCCCAGAAGCTGACCGACGCGCCGCGGTACGCGGAACTGATCAAGCGCACGCAATGGTGGGGCCGTCAGATGCTGATCTGGGGTGTGCACGTGCACGTCGGAATCTCGTCGGCGCACAAGGTCATGCCGATCGTCACCTCGATGCTCAACCACTATCCGCACTTGCTGGCGCTGTCGTCGTCGTCGCCCTACTGGGACGGCGAGGACACCGGGTATGCCAGCAACCGTGCGATGATGTTTCAGCAGTTGCCGACGGCGGGCCTACCGTTCCACTTCCAGACCTGGGCGCAGTGGGAGGGATTCGTCCACGACCAGAAGAAGACCGGCATCATCGACCATATGAACGAGATCCGTTGGGATATCAGGCCTTCCCCGCACCTGGGCACGGTCGAGGTCCGCATCTTCGACGGCGTCTCCAACCTCCGTGAGCTCGGTGCGCTGACCGCACTGACCCACTGCCTGATCGTCGATCTGGACCGGCGGCTTGACGCCGGTGAACAGCTGCCCACCATGCCGCCATGGCACGTGCAGGAGAACAAATGGCGCGCAGCGCGTTACGGGCTCGACGCGGTGATCATCCTGGACGCCGACAGCAATGAACGACTGGTCACCGAGGACCTCGAGGAGCTACTGAACCGGCTCGAGCCGGTGGCGAAGTCTCTGCGTTGCGCCGACGAGCTGGCCAGGGTCGCGGACATCTGTCAGCTGGGTGCGTCCTACCAGCGCCAGCGGCGCATCGCCGAGGACAACGACGGCGACCTGCGGGTGGTGGTCGACGCCCTTGTCGGTGAGCTGGACATCTAGCCGTGCCCGCCACCCCGATGTTTCCCCTCGAGCGGGCGATGCTGCCCGGCGAGGAGCTACCGCTGCGGATATTCGAACCGCGCTACTCCGCGATGGTGGCGGACTGCCTGGCGATGGACGACCCAGCGTTCGGAGTCGTAATGATCGCGGCAGGCCGCGAGGTGGGTGGCGGGGACAGCCGAAGTGACGTCGGCGCCCTGGCTCACATCACCGAGGTAGCGGATTTCGGCGACGGGCGCTACCGGCTCAATTGTGTGGTGGCCGAGCGGATCCGGGTGCTGGAATGGCAACCCGACAACCCCTATCCGCGCGCGGCCATCGAAGTCTGGCCCGACGAGCCGGGCGAGGCGGTCGGGGCCGACGCCATCCGAGATGTCGAGGACCGCATGATCGCGCTGTTCGAACGGATCGCAAGCGTCCGCGGTGCGGACGTCAACACGCGAGACATCGTCGCGGGTGCCGATGCGTCAGGCGACGCCGCAATGTGGTTGTACGCGTTGACAACCCGCATTCCGATGGGGCAGGCCGATCGGTACGCGGTGCTGGCCGCACCGACCGTCGCGGCACGGCTGGCGGCGCTCAACGACGCGGTGGAGACGGTCGCCGCCTTGGTCGAGTTTCAGCTGCCCGGTGAGTAGCCGGTCAGCGTGGCCTCGACGAAAACCGTTCGGGGCGTGACGTCC
The DNA here is from genome assembly GCA_963804905.1 of uncultured Actinomycetota bacterium. Taxonomy (GTDB): domain Bacteria; phylum Actinomycetota; class Actinomycetes; order Mycobacteriales; family Mycobacteriaceae; genus Mycobacterium. The sequence continues at coordinate 34,231 of CAWDSB010000006.1, forward strand.
TCAGTCGTCGTTCGGTTGTATCTCTTCATCAGGTCTGTCGCGTCGACCGCTGATACCTCCCAGCCGTGTTCGGCGAACCATTCCGTCAGGTCGGTGCGGTCCTCGATATACCAGAGGTCCTGGACATCGGGCGCGTCGTCAGGCATGCCCGACTGTTGCCGCAGCTGCCGCATCTGTTCGCGTCGGGCGGCCAGATACTCGCGGTCGAAGAATCCTCCGCCGAACGATTCCACCCCGACGCGACTGCCAGGGGCGCAGATCGCTGCGATGCGCTCGAACAGCAGATCCTGGGCATCAACGGGCAGGTAGGGCAGCAACCCCTCCGCAGCCCACGCCGACGGCTCTGAAGGATCGAAACCCGCCTCACGCAACGCGTTTGGCCAGTCGTGCCGTAGGTCGACTCCGACCGCCACATACTTGGTCGCCGGCTTCACGCTGTGTGAGCGCAGCGCCGCGGCCTTGAACTCCAGCACCTTGGGTTGGTCGATCTCGTAGACCACGCTGCCGTCGTTCCATGGCAGCCGCCACGCCCTGGCGTCCAGACCTGCGGCGAGGATTACCGCCTGGTCGACGCCTGCTGCGCCTGCGGCGATGAAGAACTCGTCGAACCATTTGGTGCGCGACGCGGCGTACCCCGAGATCGAGCGGATCCGCTCGACCACCGGCTGCGGCGGCAGCGTCCAGCCGCGCGCGATGGCCTCGTCGATGAAGATCTGCGCGTAGGGGTCGGTGAACAGCGGGCGCTTCGACTGAGCCTCTTCGGATCGCGCCCATGCCACGCCCAGCGCGGTCGCACCGACGCTTTCGGTGATATCCCAGGAGTCGTCGTCAGTTCTGGCCATTCGTCCCGCCTTCGGTGTAAATTGCTCGGCTCCCGCTCGCTCCGGTCCTCGCTCGTTCCTCGCTGCGATCCTCACTCGCGCTCGTCTTCGGCGTACTCGTGTAGTTCGTCCTTGGTGAGCATGTCGTGAATGTTCTGTTCGCGGTACGCCAGCTGGCCGACCCGGTGAGCGACGACTGGCGCGGTGATCACAGTGAATATTCCGGTCAGGATCAGCATGCCGACGTCCACATTGCCACGTAGCCGGATCGCCGCACCCACCAGCACAAGCAACAGGCCCAGCACCTGCGGCTTGGTCGCCGCGTGCATGCGCGACAGGGTGTCCGGGAACCGGACGACGCCGATCGCGGCGGTGAGCGCCAGCGTCGACCCGCTGAGCACCAGCACCGCCGTGACGATGTCCCATACGTTCATCGGTGGCCCCCGCCGCCGCGTCCCTTCCGGACATCGGGCACCCGGAACCGCGCCACGCTCACCGATCCGACGAAGCTGATCAGCGCCAGCGCGGTGAGGCTATAGGTCACCGTGGTGTCCAGACTGAACGCCGCCCAGGTTCCGACTGCGCACATCGTCACCGCCACCAGGGTGTCCAGTGCGACCAGCCGGTCCAGCGTGCTGGGCCCGGCGAGAATGCGGAACATCACGATGGTCGCGGCCGCGGTCAGCATGACGGCGGCGATGACCCAAATGGTCGTCACGCGGTCTCCTTGTCAACAGACGGCTTCCAGTCGGCGTCCCGCTCGAACGTCGCCACCAAAAGCCGCTCCATCTGTTCGATCTGGCGGTAGAAGCGGGCCACCGCCTTTTCGGAACCGACGTCGATGACGTGCACGTAGACCAGCCGCCGCTCCTGGTCGATCTCCAGCACCATCGAGCCGGGAATGAGGGTGATTATGTTGACGGCAAGTGCCAGCACAAGATCCGACTTGATGGCCAACCGCGCACGCAGCACCGCGCTGCGCGGCGGCGGTCCAGGTTTGATCGCCAGCCAAGCCACCTGCAGCGAGGACAGCACCAACTCGTACGCGACGACGAAGAGCAGTCGCAGCAGGGACACCGGATGCACCCGGCCCTCGACCGGCACCACAGGAAGTGGCAGCAACAGCGTGATCAGCAAGGCGACGATCAGGCCGCCGATGATGTTGGCGACGGACGCGTTGCCCCACAACAGAACCCACACCAGCACCAGCCAGCACAGCGCCCACACCCGCAGCGTGTAGCGTCTCATGGCGTCGCCCCCGAAAGAACCGCAGTGATGTAGTGGTCGCGGTCCAGCACCTCGGCGGCCGCACGTTCGCTGTAGGCGACGATCGGGCCGGCCAGCACGGTCAGCGTCAGCCCCACCGCGATGAGCGCCGCGGTCGGTACCAGCATGGCCACCGGCATGCGTCCGACGTCGTCGCGCTCGTCGACCGCGATGTCTTCGGTGTCGTCGAGCAACACCGACGGAGCCGCTGACGCCACATGGCCCTCGGGGGCATCGGCGCGGGGCCGCCAGAACGCCAGGGTCCATACGCGCGAAATCACGTACAGCGTCAGCAGACTGGTCAGCACGCTGCCGCCGACGAGCATCCAGGCCAGCACCGATCCGTTCTGGGCGCCGGCCTGCAGAAGTGCGACCTTGCCGATGAACCCGGAAAACGGCGGGATGCCACCGAGATTGAGCGCGGGCACGACGAACACGAACGCCAGCAGCGGGCTCGCCGCCGCCAGTCCGCCGAGGCGCTGCAGCGTCGACGCGCCTGCCTGCCTCTCGATCAGGCCGACAACCAGAAACAGCGTCGTCTGCACCAGGATGTGGTGGGTGACGTAGTAGATCGCGCCAGCAAGGCCCAGCTGGCTGGACAGCGCGATGCCGAACACCATGTAACCGATGTGGCTGACCAGTGTGAACGACAACAGCCTTTTGATGTCGCTCTGCGCGATGGCGCCGAGGATGCCGACGAGCATGGTTAGAAACGCCGCCACCATCAACATCTTGTCCAGCCCGGCGCTCGGGAAGAGCAGCGTGTGGGCCCGGATGATCGCGTACACACCGACTTTCGTCAGCAGGCCGGCGAACACCGCGGTGACGGGCGCCGGTGCGGTTGGGTAGGAGTCGGGCAGCCACGTCGACAGCGGGAACACCGCCGCCTTGATGCCGAACGCGACCAGCAGCACCGCGAACAGCGCGCTGCGGGTACCCGCCGAGACCCCGTCCAGCCGGGTGGCGAGCTCGGCCATGTTGAGGGTGCCGGTCGCGGCGTACACCAGAGCGATGCCGATCAGGAAGATCATCGACGACACCATCGACACCATCACATACGAGATGCCGACGCGGACGCGCTCGGTGCTCGCCCCGATGGTCAGCAGCACGAAGCTCGCCACCAGCAAGACCTCGAAGCCGACGTACAGGTTGAACAGGTCGCCGGCCAGGAACGCGTTGCACACACCAGCCGAGAGCGCCAGATAGGTGGGCAGGAAGATCGAGACCGGTTGGCGCTCTCCGCCATCACGGATGCCCTGCCCGATGGCGTAGAGCACCACGGCCAGCAGCACGATCGACGAGACGACCAGCATCAGCGCCGAAAGTCGGTCCACCACAAGCGTTATGCCCAGCGGACCCATGCCCGGCACACTCTGTGCCCAGCCACCGACGTGCAGCGCCAGCGTTCCGTCGCGGTCGGTCAGGTAGAGCAGCGCAGCGCACACCGCGACCACCGCGGACAATGCGCCGAGCGTGATGGCGCGCTGCAGTCGCGGCCTGCGCCCTGCGAACATCGTCGCCGCCGCACCGAGTAAGGGAATCAGTACCGGCAGAGGGGTCAACACCGCGGAGGGGTTCACCGTGACCCCTCCAGCCCGGGCAGCGCGTCCAACTCATCGGGTTCGTCGGTGTCGCGCGCCTCGTCGGGGCTGGGGCGGGCTTCGTCGAGGGCCTCGAGTTCCTCCTCGGTGAGCTGCGAGACGCGGGCGTCCTCGGGATCGTTGACGACCTCTTCTTCGGTTGTCAGCCGATAGGTCCGGTAGATCACCGACAGTACGAACGCCGCGACGCCCATGGTGATGACGATGGCGGTCAGGATCATCCCCTGAACCAACGGATCTGCCGTAGTGGTGTGGCCGTCGGTGATCCGGCCGCGCACGGGCGGATTGCCGGACGGGCCGCCGACCACCAGAATCAACAGGTTCACGGCGTTGCCGACGAGCAAGAGCCCCAGCAGCATTCGGGTGAGGTTGCGTTCCAGCAACAAGTACACCCCGACGCTGGTGAGACCGCCGATCAACACCAGCGGAACCAGAAGTGTTGTCATCCCGCCATCACCCCCGCCGACTGCTGCTCGGCCATCTCGACGTCCACCCGGGCGCCCAGGCTACGCAGCACGTCGAGGACAAGGCCGACGACGATCAGGTACACGCCGAGGTCGAAGAACAACGCGGTGACGAACTTGACGGTGCCCAACACCGGAATGTCGAAAGCCACCACGGCCGAGGACAACACCGGGGCGCCCAGCAGCAGTGACGCCGCCGCGGTGCCTGCCGAAAGGCCGAGCCCGACGCCGAGGATCTTGCCCGCGTCCAGCGGCAGCGTCTCGCCGAGTTCGTACCGGCCGCCCGCGAGATACCGCAGCACCAGCGCCAGCCCGGCGGTCAGGCCGCCCGCGAAGCCGCCGCCGGGCGTGTTGTGGCCGGCGAAGAAGAAGTACGCGGACAACACCATGATGAGGGGGAAGATCATCCGGGTCGCGACCTCCAGCACAAGCGACCGGTGTCGCGGATCACGCAGTTCGCTGCCACGCAACCAGGTGATGTCGCCCGCGGCTGGGCTGTTCGCGATCGCCCCTGTCGGCGATGTTCCGGACTGACTCGCGTCGGCAACTCGCGGTGCGGCACCAAAACGCCTGTGCCGGAACACCATTGATGCCACTCCGGTCGCCGCCACCAGCAGAACTGAGATCTCGCCGAGCGTATCCCACGCCCGGATGTCGACCAGCAGCACGTTGACGGTGTTGGCGCCGTGCCCGCGGTAGTACGCGGCGCCGGGCAGCAGCTCGGCGATCGGTGTCGCGGTGCGGGCGGCCATCGCAAACACCGCCAAAGTGGTGACGCTGGCGCCGACGGCCAGTGCGAGCGCCGCGCGCGGCAATCGGTGCTTGCGGATATTGGTGCGGTCGGATTCCGCGGGCAGCGTGCGCAACACCAGCACGAAGACGACGAGCGTCACGGTCTCCACCAGGAACTGGGTCAGCGCAAGGTCGGGCGCGCCGTGGAAGGCAAAAATGGTTCCGCAGCCGTAGCCGGTGACGCCGACAAGAAGCACGGCCGCCAACCGGTTGCGCATGGCTGCTGCACCCACAGCGGCAGCCAGTATCAGCAGCCCGACAATCACCTGCAGGGGCGAGCCCCACAGCGCGAACTCCGGCCGGTCGCGAGCGCCGAGCGCCAGCACCGCGACCGGCACCACCGCGAGGGTGGACAGGATCACCGCCTGGGTGGCGGGGATCGAGCCGCGTTGGGTGGCGCCGGTCAGCCGAACCGAGAGCAGATCGGCTCCGTGGACCACCGCGTCGTAGATGCGGTCGGCATTGCCCAGCGGCAGGTAGGTCAGCCGGGTCCGACGCAGCTGTGCACGCCAGAAGAACGCGGCGGTGCCGACGGCCAGCACCAGGAGGGATAGCAGCAGAGGCAGCCCGACGCCGTGCCACAGGGCGAGGTTGTAGTCGGCCCCGCCGGGGACCGTGTCGGCGTAGGTGTCCAGCGCGCTGTCCAGCGGCGCAGGCCAGAGCCCGAACAGCAGACCAGCCGCGGCCAGGATCGCAGGCGGCACAAGGAATGTCGCGCTCGACGAATGCATGTTCGCGACGCGCTTGCTGGGTTCCGACCTTCCCTTTCGCGCGAACGCGCCCCAAAGGAATCGCAGGCTGTAAATAGTGGTGAACACCGAGCCGAGGGCGATCGCCGCGAGCACGAACGGTGCTGTGTGGCCGAGCGATTCACTGTGCAACAGGGTTTCGTAGTCGGCTTCCTTGGCGACGAAGCCGAGGAACGGCGGCAGCGCCGCCATGCTCGCGGTCGCGCCGACGGCAATGACCAGCAGCGGCCTGCTGCGCTGCCCGAGCCAGGCCAGCCTGCGGATGTCGCGGGTGCCGGTGTCGTGGTCGATGATGCCGACGACCATGAACAGCGCGGCCTTGAACATGGCGTGCGCGCACAGCAGGGCCAGCCCGGCCAGCATCAGATCGCTGCCCCCGGCGCCGACCATCACGGTGATCAGGCCGAGCTGGCTCACCGTGCCGAACGCCAGGATCAGCTTCAGGTCGTATTCCCGGACCGCGCGCCAGCCGGCGAGCAGCACGGTCAGCACGCCGAGGGTGACCACCATCGGGCGCCAGGGTGGTGCGTCGGCGAACCCCGGTGTCATCCGCGCGATCAGGTAGACCCCGGCCTTGACCATCGCGGCGGCGTGTAGGTACGCGCTCACCGGGGTGGGTGCGGCCATCGCGCCGGGCAGCCAGAAGTGCAGCGGAACGATCGCCGACTTCGCCAGTGCGCCAACAAGAATCAGTACGATGCCGACCGACGCCGCCGGCCCGGACGGCGGGGCCGCGATCAGTTCGGACAACAGATAGGTGCCCGAAATCGTGCCGAGCACGACGATGCCGACCAGCATTGCCAGGCCACCTGCCGTGGTCACAAGGAGTGCCTGCACAGCGGCCTTGCGGCTGGTGGCGCGCTCGGCATAGTGGCCGACCAGAAGAAAGGACAGCACGGTGGTGAGCTCCCAGAACACGTAGAGCACCAGCATGTTGTCGCTGACCACCAGGCCGAACATGGCGCCGGCGAACGCGACCAGCTCCGCGGCGAAGCTGGGCAGCCGCTTCTCCCTGTGGCCGTCGCGATGGTGGAAGTAGTCGGCGCAGTAGAACAGCACCAGCGCTCCGATGCCAAGCACCAGCACGCTCATGATCGCCGCGAGCGCGTCGAACCGCAGCGTGATGTTCATCGACAGCCCCGGCACCCACGACGCGGTGATGGTGTGCGCCTGTCCCGATCCCGGCCAGTTCATCGCCACCCAGACGAGGGACCCCAGCGGCACGAGCGAAAGGGGATAGAACGCCAACCGCCCCCACCGGTAAACCAGCAGGGGAGCCAACGCGGTGGCGACCGCGTGGGCGAACAGAACGGCGAGCACGGCACTCCGAACTCTCGGGGTGTCAGCCGGGTGAAGGCTTGATTTTATGCCAGTCTACGTGGGCGGATGCAGCTACTATCCGGCGTCGTGGACACTTCCGATGTTGTGGTGGTCGGCGCTGGGCCCACCGGCTTGATGCTGGCGGGTGAGCTCGCGCTCGGCGGCGTCGAGGTCCGGTTGCTCGATGAGCGCATCGACAAGCCCAACATCACCAGGGCGTTTGCCGTGCATGCGCGCACTCTCGAGCTGCTCGACGCCCGCGGTATGGCCGACGAGCTGCTGACACGCGGGGTGCCGGTCTATGAGATCGCGCCGCCGGGTGGGGCCACGATCAACCTGCGTGAGCTGCCGAGCAGATTCGCAATGCTGTTCATCGCTCCCCAAAGCGGAACCGAGCAGGTGCTGCAGATGCGCACCGACGAACTCGGCGTGCCGATCGTGCGCGGTGCTGAGGTCGTCGGGCTGACCCAGGACGACGACGGCGTGACGGTGCAATGCGCCGACGGCAACACCGTGCGGGCGAAGTATGTGGTGGGGTGCGACGGCGCGCACAGCACCGTGCGACAGCTGGTCGGCATCGACTTCGTCGGCAAGCAGTACGAGACGCACATCCTGCTTGCCGATGTGCGCCTGTCGCGGGCACCGCAGGAGACGTTGACCGGTGTGACGAACGAACGCGGGGCGGTGCTGATGATCCCGTTCGGCGACGGCTGGTTTCGCGCCATCGCCTGGGACCGGTTACGCGAGCAGGCGCCGATCAAGGAACCGGTCACGCTGGAGGAGATTCGCGACTCGTTCAACCGCATCGCGAACGAGGACTTCGGCATGACCGACATGCGGTGGAGTTCACGGTTCCTGTCTGAGCGGAAGCAGGCCGAGCACTACCGCGCCGGACGGGTGTTCATCGCGGGCGACGCGGCGCACGTGCATTCGCCGCTGGGCGGTCAGGGCATGAACACCGGCATCGCCGATGCGATGAACCTCGGCTGGAAGCTCGCCGAGGCGGTACACGGGACGGCGCCGAGCTGGCTGCTGGACAGCTACGAAGGCGAGCGACATCCCGTCGGCGCCGCGGTGCTCCGGCTGACCGACGCGTTCAACCAGCTGGTGCTCGGCCGGACCAAGGCCCAGCGCATGGTCCAGACGCTTGCCATCAGCGCCTTGACCCGGGTCCCTGTCGGCCGTCGCTTCATGGCTGGACGCCTCAGCCAGATCGGCATCGACTATCCACGCGGCTCGCGCGGCGATCACCGCATGGTCGGCAAGCGCATGCCCGACGTCGACTGTGGTGGCACCCGGTTGTACGAACTACTTCGCAAGGGCCGGTTCGTGATGGCATCGACCGAGGGCGTCGAGGTGGAGCGCGCCGACGTGGTGTCCGCCGTGCACAACGATGCCGAACTGCCCGCCGCGGTGCTCGTGCGCCCGGACGGCTATGTCGCGTGGGCCGACGACCGGCCACCCACCGCGTCGCACGCCGCGGCCGCGATCGGTCACTGGTGTCGGCCGCAGTGACTCCACGACATGGCGCGGATGGGTAGCGCGTGGCCGATGACGCCGATGCCCGCACCGAGAATCGGCCAGATCGGCCAGAAGTACCAGGCCCCCGCGGTCAGGCCGACCGTCAGCCACACGGCGAGCACGATCACGACCATCGCCAGGTAGCCGCCAAAGTGAATGTGCACCCCGCGGCGTGCTGCCCTGCGGCGGGCCTGCCTGCGGCGGGGATCGCTGCGCTTCAGGCGGTCGACCGGTAGGTCGGCGGTCAGCAGGCCAAGCTCGGCGCGGGTGTTGGCGGCGAAGGCGGCCTGCAATCGCGTCTCGTACTCCTGCATTGCGAGGTAGCCCTGAGCGAGCGCCTGGCCGAGCAGATTCGCCGTCATCTCCCTGTCGGTGTCGCCGACGCGAACGGATTGTGCGGTGCCGGCGGTCATGAAAACCTCCTCGATCTTGACAGTGCCTAGTTCTAGATCCGACTATGCACCTTTAACTTGCCACTGTCAAGATCTGCCGATGTCGAATGCCGGGACCATTACTGTCAATGTCTGATAGCGGCCTTGGCCAGCCGTCACTATGACGCCATGGCAGTCGATGAAAACAAGTTGAACGAGTTCCTCGGCAAGGCGGTGGGCGATTTGGGCGCCGCGATGAGCGCGACGCTGATACTCGTCGGCGACCGACTCGGGCTGTACCGCGAATTGGCGAAGGGCGCCATGACGTCGGCCGAACTTGCGCAACGCACCGGTACCAACGAGCGGTATGTCCGCGAGTGGCTCGGCAATCAGGGCGCAGGCGGGTATGTGCAGTTCGACCCCGCAACCGACGAATGGTCTCTGAGCCAGGAGCAGGCGCTGTGCCTGACCGACCCGAATGGGCCGGTCGACATGCCCGGCGCGTACAACATCGTCGAGGCTACGTTTCATGCGCTGGAGCACACGCTCGACAATTTCAAATCCGGAAAGGGCATGGAGTGGGGCGAACATCACCCGTGCCTGTTCGAGGGAACGGAACGATTCTTCCGCGCCGGCTACAACACGAATCTGATCGGTTCATGGTTGCCTGCACTCGACGGCGTCGTCGACAAACTGCAGAGCGGAGCCAAAGTTGCCGATGTCGGGTGTGGGCACGGCGCCAGCACCATCCTGATGGCGACGACGTATCCGGATTCGGAGTTCGTCGGTTACGACTATCACGACGAATCGATCAGGGTCGCAACCGAAAAGGCGGCGGCGGCAGGTGCTGCGAACGCGCGGTTCGAGGTCGCCGATGCGGTCGGCTACAAGGACAAGGACTTCGACCTGATCGCATTCTTCGACTGTCTGCACGACATGGCCGATCCGGTCAGTGTGTCGCGGCACGCGCGCGAAGCGGTCAGCGACGACGGCACGGCGATGATCGTGGAACCGTTCGCCAACGACCATGTGGCCGACAATCTCAATCCGGTGGGTCGGGTGATGTATGGCGCGTCAAGCCAGATCTGCGTTCCCGTTTCTCTGGCGCGCAACGGCCCCGCTCTCGGCGCTCAGGCCGGTGAAGCGCGGCTGCGCGAAGTCGTGGTCGACGGCGGCGGCTTCACGCGTTTCCGTCGGGCCACCGAGACGCCGTTCAACCTCGTGCTGGAGGCGCGGCCGTAGTCGTAACGAAGTCATGCCTACGGGACGACTTGGTCGGCCTCACCATGCCATATCAGGTCACTCGCGGTTCGACCGTCATGTCGATCACCGCCATGCTGACCTCGTCGCCGTTCGGGGGTGCGTTGCCATCGATCGCGCCGGTGCTCGGCACCGAATAGGCGTTGACCGCGTCGAGCTCCCGTGCGATCGTATGTGCCGCGGTCAGCCGCGCTCGCCAGATCTCCGTACCTCGCATGCCGTCGATCGCCGCTTGTGGAAGTCGTAATGCGTTGCGGTAGAACGCTTCCAGGATCTCCTCACGATCGCTCATGGTCATAAGCCGGACGACCAGTTCCTGCGAGACGTCATTCAAGCCGGGTGTCGGCCGGGGTGGTTCATAGAGTGCGAGCCTGCGAAATGCGGAGGTGATTTGTGCGGCCTCGATCGTGCACAGCGCCCCGAACGAATGCGCGACGACGTAGACGTCGCCACCGATGGCCTCGGCGACGGCCGCAACATCCTGGGCCTCTCGCTGCAGGTTGTAGGCGTCCGCCTCGTCGGTACTGAGACCGCGGCCGCGCCGGTCCATCTCGTGCACCGCGTAGTGCTGGGCCAGCACGTCGCGAACGGGCGCCCACCTGATGTGCGTCGCGCTGTGCCTGTACCAGCAGCATGGGCGGACCGCCGCCGAACGATTGGTAGCCGATCCGCGAGCCGTCGACCGAGACCGCGGTACGGGCATGACGAGAACCTAGCGCGCGGCTGAGAACGCTCGCAGGGCTTCAACCTGAACCGGGTCCAACGACGGGCGCACGGATTCGCGAGCCGTCGCGACGTCGGCCGCCGTCACGTCGGCAGCGTCGATGGATCGCCGCATGGCCGTCAGCGCGGCTTCGCGCAACAGGGCAACGCAGTCGGCGGCGCTGTAGCCCTCCAGCTCACCGGCAAGGGCGTCGAGGTCGACGTCGTCGCTGAGCGGAATGGACTTGCCTGCGGTGCGCAGGATGTCGCGGCGCGCATCGGCGTCGGGCGGTGCGACGAACACCAGCTTCTCCAGTCGACCCGGTCGCAGAAGGGCGGGGTCGATGAGATCCGGCCGGTTGGTGGCGCCGACGACCACCACATCGCGCAGCGGTTCGATGCCGTCCATCTCGGTCAGCAGCGACGCCACCACCCGGTCGGTGACGCCGGAGTCGAAGCTCTGCCCACGGCGGGGCGCGAGTGCGTCGATCTCGTCGAGAAAAATCAGGGACGGCGCGGAATCGCGGGCCCGGCGGAACAATTCGCGCACCGCCTTCTCCGATGCACCAACCCACTTGTCCATCAGTTCGGCGCCCTTGACCGCATGTACCGACAGCCGTCCCGAGCTGGCCAGTGCGCGCACGATGAACGTCTTGCCGCAGCCGGGCGGACCGTACAGCAGCACGCCACGCGGCGGCTCCACGCCGAGCCGCTCGAAGGTCTCCGGATGCTGCAGCGGCCACAGCACGGATTCGGTGAGCGCCTGCTTGGTCTCGGCCATGTCGCCGACGTCGTCGAGCGTCACCGAACCGACCGCCACTTCTTCTGTCGCGGAGCGCGACAGCGGGCGGATCACGCTCAGTGCACCCGTCAGGTCGTCCTGGGTCAGGGTCGGCGGTTTCTCGTCCTCGCTGGCCCTCGCCGCTGCCCGCAGCGCAGCCTCGCGCACCAGCGCGCTCAGATCGGCGACCACGAAACCCGGTGTGCGTTCGGCGATTTCGTTAAGGTTCAGATCCTTGGCAGGCACGTCGCGTAACAACACCTCGAGTAGCTGCTTGCGCGTCGTGGCGTCGGGCAGGCTCAGCCCGAGCTCGCGGTCACACAGGTCCGGCGCCCGCAACCGCGGATCGACACCGTCGGGCTGTTGTGAGGTTGCGACGAACGCTACGCCTTTAGTGGCGACGGCACTCCGCAGTTCGGCGAGGATCAGCGTCGACACTGGGTCGGCGGTTGACGGCAGCAGCGCGTCGATGTCGGTGATCAGCAGCACGCCGCCGCCGTCGCGCACGCTGTCGACCGCCGACTTGACACTGGCGAGCCGCTCTTCTGCGCGCAGTGCGCCCACCTCGGGGCCGTCGAGTTCGACGAGTCGTCTATCGGCACAAACGGCGCGCACCAACGCGGCCTTGCCGACGCCGGCGGGACCTGAGACGAGCACGCCGAGATTCGCTGTCGCGCCCAATGATTCGAGCAATTCGGGCTGGTCGAGTGCGAGCTTGAGCCATTCCGTGAGCCGAGCAGCCTGAGCATGTGCGCCCTTGAGGTCGTCGATGTTCACCGTCGCCGAACGCGTCGGGATGGATACCGTGTGCTGGCCGGTCGTCGTCGCTACGGCGGGTGCCGCTTCGTCACCCCAATTGACGGCCGAATTCGGTTGCACGCTAACCGTTCCGGCCGGATCGACGCCGGTCACCGTCAGTAGCTCGGATGTCCAGGTGATGCCGACGGCCGACGCAAGCGCGCTGCTGGCCGCCGTCGTCGGGATGTCGGGGCCGAGTTCACGCGGCAACAGCGAGACGGTGTCGCCGACCGTCATCACCTTGCCGAGCAAGGCCTGGCGCAGCGTCGCCGACGAGATCGACCGGGTGGCCAGATTCGACCCGCGCACCGTCACCGACCGCGCGCCGTACACCGTCACCGGGGCGACGAGCACGGTGGTGTTCTCCCGCAGCCCGGCATTGGACAGCGTGACGTCGTCGAGCAGTGCGGTACCGGCGGGAGTTCCCGCCGGGGCGATACCTGCGACCGCGGCGGTGGTTCGAGAGCCGGTCAGCGAAACCGCGTCCCATTCCCGAATTCCCAGCGCGGCAATGGCTTCCGGGTGAATTCGCACGACGCCCCTGCGGGAGTCCAGCGCGGAGGTGTTCAGCCGTGCGGTGAGCGGGAGGTGTTGGCGGTGCACCGGCATGCCGGCGACGTCGACGCCGGTCACGTCAGGCGCCAGGCTTCCGCAGCCCGAGCCGTGCCATCGACCGACGATGCGGCTGGGCCCGGCGAATCGCGCGCCGCGCCTGCCGTTGCGCCTTCGGCTTGTCTCCCCACACCTCGGGGTGCTTGGACAGCCACGCCGTTGTCCGTACCGCGAACGGGATGTGGATGACGTAGGCCACGATGATCGCCATGATCACGACGTAGCCGTAAAGAATCGAGGCGGCGACGCCGATCGCCAACAGTGCCAGCAGCGGAACGACCATGTTCGGTGACACCGAGAAGGTATGGATCTTCCGCATCGGGATGGTGCTGACCACCAGTAACGAGACGCCGACCATCCAGATCACGACGGCGGGCTCCGACGTCCACCAGCCCTCGCCGAACTGCATCTTGGCGGCCAGCGGCCCGATCGCGCCGATCGCCCCCGCCGGAGCGGGCATGCCGACGAAGAACTCCTTGGTGTATGCGGGTTGGTCCTTGTCGGCCAGCATGGTGTTGTAGCGGGCCAGGCGGAGCACGATGCACACGGCGTACAGCAGCACCACGATCCAGCCGATCCGCGAATGCGACAGCAGCGTGCCGTAGACGATGAACGCCGGTGCCACACCGAAATTCACCGCGTCGGCGAGCGAGTCGATCTCCTCGCCCATCTTCGACGTCGCCTTGAGCAGCCGCGCGATGCGGCCGTCGAGCGCGTCCAGAATCGCAGCCACCGCCAGAAACGCCATCGCCTCCGTCGGCCGGTCGTCGAGCGCGAATTTGACCGCCGACAGCCCGAGGCAGATCGCCGCGACCGTCATCGCGCTCGGCAGCATTCGCAGGCTGACGACCGGCCTCTTGACGCGGGGCTTGATCACGGCAGCTCCGCCAGAATCGTCTCGCCGCCGACCGCGCGCTGGCCGGGCAGTACGAGCAGTTCGGATCCCTCGGGAAGGTACGTGTCGAGTCGCGAACCGTATCGGATCAGGCCGTAGGTGTCGCCGATCGTCACCTTGTCGCCCGACGCGATGTCGCAGACGATGCGGCGGGCGATGAGACCGGCGATCTGCACGGCCACCACCTCGGCGCCGTCCGGCGTGCGGATCACCACGCTGTTGCGCTCGTTGTCATCGCTGGCCGCGGCGAGTTCAGCCGATCTGAACAGCCCTGGACGGTGCACGACGGCCACCACCTCACCGCTGATCGGGATGCGCTGTACATGCGCGTCGAAGATCGACAGGAAGATGCTCACCCGGGGCAAGGGCCGGTCGGGCAGGTTGAGTTCGGCGGGCGGCACCGCGTCCTCGACGAGGCAGATCAGCCCGTCTGCGGGTGCGACGACGACACCGGGGCGGGTCGGCGGCACCCGGGGAGGAAGACGGAAGAACGCGGCGTTCGCCCCCGCCGACAGCAGACCGGCGCGGCGCAGCCACCGATTCCGTCGGCCTGACCGCGGCAACGGCGAGGCTGGCGCCGACGAACGGCAGCCCGGCGGCGTGCATGGGGGGAATGGTGGTTTTCGCCAGCGCCAACAGTCGCGCGGGGCCTGATCTGAGGTCGGGGCGTCTGGCCATCGTGCAGCGATTCTACGGGTGGCTACCCGTTTGACAGGTCCCATACCTGCACGGGCGATCCTGCCGACAGCTCGGCGACGTCCTCCTCGATCTCCAGTAGACAGTTGGCCGACGCCAGCCAGCGCAGGTGATGGCTCGCCGGTGGTCCATAGCTGGTGACCGAGCCCTCGTCGGCGTCCAGCACGCCACGGCGGAACTGCCGCTTGCCGCGCGGCGACGTCAGGTCCTCGGTCAGCTTCGCGGTCAACCGCGGCCGGTGCGGCGCAGGCAGCCCCATCGCCGCGCGCAGCGGAGCGCGGATGAAGACCTCGAATGACACCAGGGCGCTGACCGGGTTGCCCGGCAGCGTGACGATCGGCGTGCTGCCGATTCGGCCCGCGCCCTGCGGCATGCCCGGCTGCATCGCGACCTTGACGAATTCGACCTCGGCGCCCAATGCATCCTTGACGACTTCATAGGCGCCCGCGCTCACCCCACCGGTGGTGATGATCAAGTCGGCGTCGCCTGCGTGGCCTTCCAGCGCGGTTCGGAACTGGTCGACGTCGTCACCGGTCATCAGCGATGCGACCACATCGGCGCCCGCATCGCGGACGGCCGCGGCGAGCATGAACGCATTCGACTCGTAGATCTGACCCGGCTTCAGCGGCGCGCCGGGCGGCGACCAGCTCCGAGCCGGTGGACATCACCAGAACCCGTTGCCGCGGAACGACGGTCAGCTCGCCGAGGCCCAGTGCCGCGGCGAGACCGAGCACCGCCGGTGTGACGACCTGCCCGGCCCGCAGCACGGTGGTGCCCGCGGTGACATCCTCACCGGCGTGGCGGATGTGCTGCCCGGTTTTGGCGGTCGCGCGGATAGCCACGGTGTCCGTCGCGCCGTCGGTGACTTCGACGGGTACCACGGCGGTGGCGCCCGACGGGACCGGTGCGCCCGTCATGATCCGGTGTGCCGTACCGGGTTTCAGCGTCAGCAGATCGGTGCGGCCCGCGGGAATGTCCTCCGCGACGGGTAGCAGCGCGGGCTGTTCGTCGCTCGCCCCGGCGATGTCTTCGGCCACCACGGCGTAGCCGTCCATCGCCGAGTTGTCGAAACCCGGCAGCGACAGCGGTGCCACCACATCCTCGGCGAGCACCAGGCCGAGCGTGTCGGCCAGCGGTATGCCGACCGGCGGGCGGGGTGCGATCAGCCCGGCGACGACGCTTCGGTGCTCTTCGACGGAACGCATTCGCGTCAGACCGGATACTTCACGCCGGTGAGCTCTTCGGATACGGTCCACAGCCGACGCTGGGTGTCTTCGTCGTGTGACTGTGCGTTGGAGGAAAGGACTTTCGGGTGACCGCGCTGCTCGCCGAGCCCGTCAGGGCCGTAGTACTGGCCGCTTTGGGCATTCGGGTCGGTAGCCGCGCGCAGCGGTGGAAGGGCGCCCATTGCCGCACTCTGGGCGTAACGTGACCACACGAACTGGGTCGGGTCGCGAATCCAACCCGGTATGTTCCGCAGCAGCTCGGTGTCGGAAGCGCCGGGGTGGGCGGCAAGCGCGCCCGTCGGTGCGCCCTTGACCCTCGAGCCGACGCGCCAGCTCGTAGGTGAACAGGAGATTGGCGAGCTTGGACTGTCCGTAGCCGGCGTACCTGTTGTAACTGCTGTCCAACCGCAGGTGGTCGAAATCGATCTTCGCCAAGATCCGATGCCCAGGGCTGCTCATCGTGACTACGCGGGAGCCGTCCACCGGAAGCATGTTGTCGAGAAGCAGACCGGTGAGCGCGAAGTGACCCAAATGGTTTGTGCCAAACTGCAGCTCGAAGCCGTCTTCGGTGCTGGTCTTTTCGAGGGAAACCACACCGGCATTGTTGATCAGAAGATCGATGCGCTGATGGGCCGCGCGCAGCGCGTCGGCGGCCTTGCGGACGCTTTCCAGGGACGCTAAATCAAGCTCCTGCACGCGTCACGACGGCGTTGGGACTTCTTGCGGTGAGGCGGGCCTTGGCGTCGTTGCCCTTGTCGAGGTTTCGGACGGCGAGGACGACGTGCGCGCCCTTGTCCGCCAGCACGGCCGCGGCTTCGTAGCCGACGCCGGTGTTAGAGCCGGTGATGATGGCCACGCGCCCGGACTGACTAGGCACATCGGCGGCAGTCCACTTTGCGCTCATGACCAGCACGATACTCAGGGGCGGCTACGGTAATTCCGCGTCGCTCAGACCGGATACGTGACGCCGGTGAGCTCTTCGGAGACGGTCCACAGCCGACGCTGGATGTCTTCGTCGTGCGATTGTGCGCTGGACTTAACGACTTTCGGGTTGCCGCGCTGTTCACCGACTCCGCCGGGACCGTAGTACTCGGCGCTCTGGGCACCAGGGTCGGTGGCGGCGCGCAACGTCGGGAGCGCGCCCATTTCGGCGTTCTGCGCGATGAAATGCGACCAGACGAACTGGCTGACCTGCCTGATGCCGCCGGGCATGTTGCGGAGCAGATCGGTGTCCGCTGCGCCTGGATGGGCGGCCGTCGCGATCGTCGGAGCGCCCTTGAGCGTGAGCCGTCGCGCCAGCTCATAGGTGAACAGCAGATTCGCGAGCTTGGACTGCCCGTAGGCGACGACGCGGTCGTAGTTGCGCTCCAACTGCAGGTCCTCGAAATGGATTCGGGCCCTGATGCGGTGGCCGACGCTGCTGACCGTGACCACCCGGGAGCCGTCGACACCGAGCATGTTGTCCAGCAGCAGACCGGTGAGCGCGAAATGGCCGAGGTGGTTGGTGCCGAACTGCAGCTCGAAGCCGTCCTTCGTGCTGGCCTTGTCCGTGTACATCACGCCGGCGTTGTTGATCAGCAGGTCGATGCGCTGATGGGCGGCGCGCAGCTCGTCGGCGGCCTTGCGGACGCTGTCCAGTGACGTCAGGTCGAGTTCCTGCACCGCGACGGCGGCGTTAGGACTGGTCGAGGTGATGCGCGCCTTGGCGTCATTGCCCTTCTCCAGGTTGCGCACGGCGAGCACGACATGCGCACCCTTGTCGGCCAGCACGGCGGCGGCTTCGTAGCCGATGCCGGTGTTCGAGCCGGTGATGATGGCGACGCGCCCGGACTGATCGGGGACGTCGGCGGTGGTCCATTTGGCACTCATGACCAGCACGATACTCACGGGCGGTTACGGTCGGTTACGTGTTGGGACGAGGAGCTCGTTCGCGCGGCCGCGATGGTTGTCGCGGCGGTCGTGGGTATCGGTGTCGTGTTGCTCGCAGTGCTCGTGGCCGGTATGCGGTGGAAGGTGCCGACGGTGATCGACGCCGTGCGGCGGCTCAACCGATCGGTGACGAACCCACGGGCGCTTCGCACGGCCGGGTCCACGGGCACGCAGACGTCGATAATCCGTCATGTCGGGCGGACCAGCGGTCGTACCTACGAGACACCGGTCGACATCATCCCGGCCCAGGATGGAGTCCTGATCGCCTTGCCCTACGGCACCAGGGCCGACTGGCTTCGCAACGTGCTGGCCACGGGCTCCGCGACGATCGTCAGCAGGGGCGAGAGCTTCAGCGTCGACCAACCGATCATCGCCACGACCGCGGAGGTCGCAAGCCATATACCGGTGCGGACGCTTCGAACCCTGCGGCTCTTCGGCGTGACCGAATGTCTGCATGTGCGAAGGACGGGCGATGGACTTGGTTGATCCCGCCAATCCGCCGAGCCGCAAGGCGCCGCTGGTATGGGCGATCGGCGCGGCGATTCCGTGGCTGTTGCTCGCGGTGGCCCAGGTGGTGTGGTTCGTGGTCGACAGCCGGCTGTCCTGGCTGCACATCGCCGCGGCCGCCGTCACCGTCGCGGGCGTCGTGGTGTTCGTCGTGGTCGTCCCGCTGTGGCGGTATCGCGTGCACCGCTGGGACATCAGCCCGCAGGCGGTCTACACCCGGTCGGGCTGGCTGGTCCAGGAACGCCGGATCGCCCCGATTTCCCGGGTGCAGACCGTCGACACCTACCGGGGCCCGGTGGACCGGCTGTTCGGGCTGGCCAACGTAACCGTGACGACGGCCTCGTCGGCCGGCGCGGTGCGGATCGTGGCGCTGGACTCCGATGTCGCCGACCGGGTCGTCGGCCAGCTCACCGACATCGCCGCGATCGGAGCGGAGGACGCGACGTGACGCGCGCGGGGAGCATGAATCCCGCACCGGCCACCGAACGGGTGTGGCATCGGCTCAGCCCGCGAATGTTGTTGGTGCATCCCGTTCATGAGGTGCTGCGCCAGATTCCGTTGCTGATCGGTGCGGTGGTCCTTGGGTCGGCGACGGGTAATCCGATGTGGTCGGTGGCCGCTCTCGGCGTGACCGTCGGGTTCGGCATCCTGCGGTGGTTCACCACGACCTACCGGATCGAGCCCGAGGAGGTGCAGCTGCGCACCGGCGTTCTTCAGCGCAAGGTGGTGTCTGTGCCGCGCAACAGGATTCGTTCGGTTCAGACCGACGCCCGGCTGCTGCATCAGCTGCTGGGGCTGACCGTGTTGCGGGTCAGCACCGGGCAGGAAGCCAAGGGGGACAGGGTGTTCGCGCTCGACGCGGTGTCCGCAGAAGAGGTGCCGCGGCTGCGGTCGATCCTGCTGGTCGACTCGCTGGCGCCCACCGACGATACCGGCGGCCAGCGGGAGCCTGCCGGCCGGATGCTGGCACGCTGGCAGCCGTCCTGGCTTCGGTACAGCCCGCTGAGTTTCACCGGCCTCGCTATGATCCTCGCCGCGGCGGGGGTGGCATACCAAGCGGGACTTGCTGCGGCGCTGGAGCATTCGCGGCTCGCCGAATCGGGACGCGACGCCGCGCAGCGGTTCGGTGTGGCTGCCAGCGTGGCCCTCGTCGTCGCGGTCGTGGTTCTCGCCTCCGTGGTGTTGTCGGTGCTGCGGTCGCTTGTGACGTACGGCAATCTGGTGTTGCGACGCGACGCTGACGTTCTCCATCTCGAGCATGGACTGCTGCGCAAGCGTGAGCACACGTTCGACATGCGCCGGCTGCGTGGCGGTACCTTGCGCCAGCCGCTGTTGGTGCGGCTGCTCGGCGGCGCGCGGCTGGACGCGGTGATGACCGGTGTCGCCGGTGAGGGGGAGGCCTCGCTGCTGCTGCCGCCGTGCCCCGCTCGCACCGCCGAATCCGTGCTGGCCGAATTGATCGAGAACGACGATGCGGTGTCCGGCCCGGTGTGCGCACACGGCGCGGCCGCGACGCGCAGGCGCTGGACCCGCGCCCTGGCCGTGCCCGCCGTCGTCGCGGTCGGGCTGATCGTGACCGCGGTGTTGGTGACCCTGCCGTCGTCGGCGTGGATTGTGCTGGCGGTGGTGACGCTGTGTTCCGCCGTCCTGGCGGTCGACCGGGCGCGCGCGCTTGGCCATCGGGTGGACGATCGCTGGCTGGTCGCGCGCGCGGGCAGCCTGGAACGCCGCAGGGACTGCATCGCCGCCGCGGGGATCATCGGATGGACGGTTCGCCAGACGTTCCTGCAGCGTCGGGCCGGGGTGGCGACGCTGGTCGCGGCCACCGCGGCGGGGGTGAAGCGCTATCAGGTGATCGACGTTCCCGCGGAGCTGGCATGGTCGATCGCAGGCACCGCATCGCCGTGGGTCGCCGACAGCGAGTGGGCCCGTGCGCCACAATCGGTGACGTGATCACCGGCCTGGCACACACCGCGGTGTGCGTCCCCGACTGCGAGGCGGCGGTGGCGTTCTACCGCGACGTGCTGGGATTCACGGTGCTTTCGCCGCCATATGTGATGGACGGTGACGCCATCCGCGCCGACATGGGCGAACTGCTGGCCGAGCCGGCGATGAAGGCCGCGATAGTGGGCTTCCGCGACGACGGTGACCGCGTTCTCGAGGTCATCGAATACCTCCACGCCGAGGGCGGCGATGCGCGAACGACCGCGGGCCTGGCCGACCACGGCCTCACGCACGTCGGTCTGATCTGTGACGACCTGGATGAGACGCGAAAATCGCTGGAGGACAAGGGCGTTGTCTTCCTGGTCGACGGGGTTGCCGATATCGCGGGCGTGCGTACGACGTGGTTCGCCGACCCGTGGGGCGTGGTGTTCATCCTGGTTGAGAAGGGCAAGCCGGGACGTCCGTACTTCGCCCAGTGGGGATGACTGCAGGCGTCTGCGGCCGACAACCCCCGATTTGCGGTGATTCATTTGCCGTTTACTGTCGGCAGCATGGCGATCGGTGGCGTGTTGTTCGACATCGATGGCGTCTTGGTGACCTCATGGGAGCCCATCGACGGCGCCGCTGAGACGCTGCGCGTGCTGGCCGATAACCAGATTGCCCGGTCGTACCTGACCAACACCACCACCCGCACCCGGAAGCAGATCGCTCGGTTGCTCACCGACGCGGGCATGGATGTGGCCGCCGACGAGGTGATCACCGCGGCGGCGCTGACGGCGGAGTACGTCCGCAGCCAGTACCCCGATGCCCGGTGCTTCCTGGTCAACAGCGGGCAGATCGCCGAGGACATGCCGGGCATCGACATCGTCTACGCGAGCGACTACGGCGACGATGCGGTGCCCGAGACCCCGGACGTGATCCTGCTCGGCGGTGCGGGGCCCGAATACAACCACTTGACGCTGAGCCGCGTCTACGACTGGATGGCCCAGGGTGTGCCCGTGGTCGCCATGCACCGCAGCACCTCGTGGAACACCACGGAGGGCCTGCGCGTCGACACCGGCATGTACCTGATCGGTATGGAGGAGACGTCGGGCCGCAAGGCCACCGCCGTCGGCAAGCCCGCCCCCGCCGGATTCCTCGCTGCCGCTTCACGTCTCGGCGTCGACCCGGACGAGATGTACATGATCGGCGACGACCTCAACAACGACGTGCTGGCGGCCCAGGTGGTGGGAATGACCGGCGTCCTGGTGCGCACCGGCAAGTTCCGCCAGGACACCCTCGACCGGTGGGCCGCCGATGAGTTCGCGATGCAGCCCAGCCATGTCATCGACTCGGTCGCCGAGTTGCCGGATCTGCTTGGGCTGTAGCGATGAGTTCTGGCGCCACCCGGGGTCTGTAGTGACATGACCGAAGAAACAATTGCCGCTTCTGCAACCGTCAACGCGCCGGCGACGGTGGTGTTCGACGTGCTCGCCGACCCGACAACGCACGCCGCGATCGACGGCACCGGATGGGTGCGGGAATCGCTGGACGGCAAGCCGTTGACCGAATCAGGACAGATCTTCCGGATGGCGATGTACCACGAGAACCATCCCAACAAGGACTACGAAATGGCGAACCGGGTCGAGGTGTTCGAGCCGCCGCGCAGCATCGCGTGGCAGCCCGGATCAGAACCCCGGCATATCCCTGGTCACCAAAGCCCCGACGACGCCGCCCTGGAGTTCGGCGGTTGGGTCTGGCGCTACGACCTCGAACCGGTCGGCGACGACCGGACCGAAGTCACGCTGACCTACGACTGGTCGGCGGTGCCGCCGCAAACAAGGGAGCACATCGGGTTCCCGCCGTTCGACCCGTCGCATCTCGAGAACTCGCTGCAGCACTTGGCCGAACTGGCGGAGGCACGGACCTAGGCGTTCAGGCTGCGCACCGCTTCGATGCGCGCCCTGAGTTGGTCCGTCGTGGCGGCGGCGATCGGCGGCCCGCCGCAGACCCGGCGCAACTCGTTGTGGATCCAGCCGTGGGGCTTTCCGGTGCGGTGGTGCGCGACCGAGACGAGCGCGTTGAGCTCGCGGCGCAGCTCGCGCAGCTGCCCGTGCGTCGACACCCGGAAAGAATGAGTCGCCTTGCTCAGCTGGATCTCGCTGCCTCCGCGGCTCCGTCGGTGAAGTTGCTCTTCCTGCCTGCGCCGCAACAGGTCTCGCATCGCGTCGGCGTCCAGAAGGCCGGGGATGCCGAGGTAGTCGGCCTCTTCCTCGCTGCCCGCGGGCGTCGCCGTGCCGAACGAGGAGCCGTCGAAGATCACCTGATCCAGCTCGGCGTCGGCGCCAAGCGACTCGAAACGGTTGTCCTCGTCGGTGGGCTCGGACCGTCGCCGCTCGATCGGCTCGTCGTCGCCGAGAGACTCGCGGTGCGGCTTGCCAAGCACATGGTCGCGCTGGGCCTCCATCTGGCTGGCCAGGTCGAGCAGCGTCGGCACCGACGGCAGGAAGATGCTGGCCGTCTCTCCGGGCCGCCGCGACCGCACATACCGTCCGATGGCCTGGGCGAAGAACAGCGGAGTCGACGCGCTGGTGGCATAGACGCCGACCGCCAGCCGCGGCACGTCGACGCCTTCGGACACCATCCGGACCGCGACGAGCCACCTGCTGGTGCCCGCCGAGAACTCGGCGATCCGCGCCGACGAGCCGGGGTCGTCGGAGAGCACCACTGTCGGCGTCTCACCGGTCAGCCTGGTCAGCACGGCGGCATACGCGCGCGCGGCCTTCTGGTCGGATGCGATGACCATGGCCCCCGCGTCGGGCACGCCACCGTTGCGCAGCTGGGTGAGCCGGGTATCGGCGGCCTGCAGGACCGCAGGGATCCACTGGCCGTTCGGGTCGAGGACCGTACGCCAGGCCCGTGCCGTCTGCTCGGCGTTCAACGGCTCGCCGAGCCGGGCCGCGTGCTCCTCGCCTGCGCTGGTGCGCCACCGAGCCTCGCCGGAGTAGGCCAGAAACACCACCGGCCGGACCACGCCGTCGGCCAGCGCCTCGGCATAGCCGTAGGTGTGGTCGGCCTTCGAGCGCATCAGTCCATCGCCCTCGGGGGCATAGGTGACGAAAGGGATCGCGGCGTCGTCGCTGCGGAACGGTGTGCCGGTGAGCGCGAGGCGTCGCGTCGCGTCGTCGAACGCCTCGCGGATCGCCTCGCCCCAGCTCTTGGTGTCGCCGCCGTGATGGATCTCGTCGAACACCACCAGCGTGCGGCGGTTCTCGGTGCGCACCCGGTGCCGGGTCGGGTGGCTGGCCACCTGGGCGTAGGTGACCACCACGCCGTGATACTCCGACGACGTGTGTGCGGCGGAGTTGCTGAATTTGGGATCGAGTGCGATGCCTGCGCCTGCACCTGCCAGCGCCCACTGCGTCTTGAGATGTTCCGTGGGCACCACGACGGTGATCTGCTCGACGACTCCGTCGGCCAGCAACTCAGCGGCGACACGCAGGGCAAACGCCGTCTTGCCCGAACCCAGGCGTTGCGACAGCGAGAAAATCCCGCGGTTTGGCGGCAAGATACCGCACCAATGCCCGACGCTGCCAGCTCCGCAAAGCCTGGGTGTCGGGCGCCGCATTAGCCCGCACCCAAGACTCCTCACTGATCGGACAGCAGCCTAGCGCAAGGGATTACGGGTTTGCATCTCCGCAGGGCGGAGTGTCGGAGTCACCCGACGAAGAAGTTGTCGTTCTTGATGAACCATTCCCGGCGTTCCTCGTCGGTGAGGTCGGCCAGCTGTGCGAAGCCTTCGAAGTAATGCTCGCGAGGTGCGCCTGGAGCAAACAGCATCAGGATCGATGTCGAGGCGTCGGCCTCATTGCGGAAGCCATGGATGCCGCCGGGTGGCACGTAGAGGAAGTCGTTGGGACACCCGTCGATCCAGTCGTTGCCGTCGTAGAGCTTGATGGTCCCGGACAGCACGAAGAACGCTTCGGACATCGCGCGGTGGAAGTGGGGACCGGGGCCGCCACCCTTGGGGCCGATGTCGACGCGGTAAAGGCCGTAGTCGCCGTTGGTGGCTTCCTGGTTGGCGAGGTAGTGGTACTGGACGGTGCCGAACGAGTCGTAGTCCGGTGGATCGGTGCCCCGCCGAAGCCAGGCACTGATCTCCGGTTCGTCTTTCGTGAATCGCGGTGGTGGGTAGGGCGGCACGACGAGTGACATCCCTACCCACACTGCCACATTCAGACCAGCGCGGGTACGTCGAATGTGACGCCGGTCAGCTCCTCGGACACCGTCCACAGCCGGCGCTGAGCGTCGATGTCATGCGATGCCCGGCTCGAGGCCACCACCCTCGGGTAGCCGCGTTGTTCACCGAATCCGTCGGGGCCGAAGTACTGTCCGCCGATCACGCCTTGGTCGGTGGCCGCCCGCAGCGTCGGGAGCGCACCCATGTCGGCGCCCTGGAAGAGAGGTTCGGCGAGCTTGGTCGCCGCACCGATGAGTGTCGGCAGATTGCGGGTCAGTTCGGTCCGCGATCCGCCGGGGTGTGCGGCGGCGGCGATGGTGTTGGTGTCTTGCTGCGCACGCGAGGAGCACGAAGATTGCAGCCTGCGCTGCAATTCGTAGGTGAACATCAGATTCGCCAGCTTGGCCTGCCCGTAGGCGCCGACCCGGCTGTAGTCCTTTTCCCAGTGCAGGTCGTCGAAGCGGAGCCCGTTGCGGGCGAACCGGTGACCCACGCTGCTGACGGTGACGACGCGCGAACCCCGCACCGGCAGCAGGCGATCGAGGAGCAGGCCCGTCAGCGCAAAGTGACCGAGATGGTTTGTGCCGAACTGCAATTCGAAGCCATCTGCGGTCGTCGATTTGGGGGTGAACATCACGCCCGCGTTGTTGATCAGCAGGTCGATGGTGTCGTGCTTGGACCGCAGCTGGTCGGCGGCCGTGCGGACGGATTCCAGCGACGTCAGGTCGAGCTTCTGCAGCTCGACAACGGCAGCCGGGTGGGCCGCGGTGATGCGGTCGGCGGCGTCCTTGCCCTTGTCGAGGTTGCGGACGGCCAGCACGACGTGGGCGCCCTTGGCAGCGAGTGCGGCCGCGGTCTCGAAGCCCAGCCCGGTGTTGGCGCCGGTGATGACGGCGGTGCGGCCGGTCTGGTCGGGAATATTCGCGGTAGTCCAGTTCGGCATGGGATCTCCTCGGTAAAGTGTTAAGCGGAGCGCGCGCCCCGTTTGGTTACGACTATACGGAACGCACGCCCCGCTTATCTATTCCCGAGGTGTCACATGGCCCAACCAGATCGACCGCTACGCGCGGACGCGGCCCGCAACCGCGCCCGTGTGCTGGAGGTCGCCTACGATACCTTCGCCGCAGAGGGACTTTCGGTGCCGATCGACGAGATCGCCCGCCGGGCCGGTGTGGGCGCCGGCACCGTCTACCGGCATTTCCCGACGAAAGAGGATCTGTTCCGAGCCGTCGTGGAAGACCGGATTCACCGCATAGTGAACGAGGGACGCGATCTGTTGGCCGGTGACGATCCCGGCGCGCTGTTCGTTTTCCTGCGGTCGGTGGTGTTGCAGTGGGGAGCGGCCGATCGCGGGCTGGCCGACGCGCTCGCCGGGATCGGGATCGACATCAAGACCGCGATGCCCGAGGCCGAAGAGGCCTTTCTCGGCGTTTTGGGTGAATTGCTCAAGTCTGCGCAGGACGCGGGGAGGGCACGGCCCGACGTCGACGTACCCGACGTGAAGGCCATCCTTTCCGGATGCCTTGCGATGCAAGGCGCTGAGCCGGATGCGGCGGACCGCCTCACCGAGGTCGTATTCGACGGGCTGAGGGCGCCGGCGTCCTAGTCCTAGTCCTAGTCCTAGTCCTAAGGCATCGCACAGGGGGTCTTCAGGCCGGCGACGCATAGTTGGGTTCCATGGACCCGGCGAGTGTGCCGCTGACGTGGTCGACGGCGCTCACCAGCTGGCACTGGGACAGCGGCGCGGCCACGATAGTGGCCGTATTGAGCATCGCCTTCGGCTGGGCCCTGCGGCGTGCAGACGCGGGTATGCGCCGCCACACATGGTGGTTCGTCACCGGCGTAGTCCTGGTGGTTGCGGCGACGATGAGCATGGTCGGCGTCTACGACGCGGTGTTGTTCTGGGTCCGGGCACTGCAGGTGCTCCTTCTGTTGTTCGTCGCACCGTTCTTCCTGGCGATGGGTCGGCCCGTGACGGTGATCAGTGGCGCCCTCGGGCCCGCGGGGCCGTCCGGCGTGGACCGCGTGCTTGGCACACGGGCGGCGAAAGTCCTCGCGCACCCCGCGACGACGTCGGTGGCGATGCTTGCCACACCCTGGCTGCTGTACCTCACGCCCTGGTATCGCGCGACGTTGGGGCACGAGGCGGTGGCGTCGGCGACTAACGTCCTACTGCTGCTCGTCGGCTTCACGTACTTCTACGCACGTTTGCAGACCGATCCGGTGCCGCGCCGCTATTCACAGCTGATCTCGCTGGTGATCAGCGTCGTCGAATCACTCGGTGATGGCGTGCTGGGCATAGTGCTGTGGCTCGGGCCGTTGATCGCCGCCGATTACTACATGAGTATCGGGAGGCAATGGGGACCGAGCCTGCGGGTCGATCAGTCCATCGGCGCAGGCGTTCTCTGGCTGCTCGGTGACGTTCTGGGCGTCGGGTTCATCGCCGTGCTGATGAGGTTCTTCTCGGCCGACGAGAGGTCACGGGCCGCCACGGTGGACGAGGAACTCGATAGTGCCGGGTCTCTACCGCCGTCGGGCCTGTGGTGGGAGAACGATCCGCAACTGC
Source organism: uncultured Actinomycetota bacterium (assembly GCA_963804905.1). Taxonomy (GTDB): domain Bacteria; phylum Actinomycetota; class Actinomycetes; order Mycobacteriales; family Mycobacteriaceae; genus Mycobacterium. The sequence goes on from CAWDSB010000006.1 coordinate 61,271, forward strand.
GCGACCGGATGCGCCGGTCGTGACCATCCCGCTGCTCGGCACGCTGTACGTGTCCCGATTGGCCGACCCTTGGTTGCTGTTGTTCTTTGTTGTGATCGCCATGATGGTCGCGGCCTATGTGGTGGCGCAGCGGGTGCGGCGGCGCCGGGTCCTGCGATTCGCCAATTTCGACCTGCTGCAGTCGGTTGCCAAGCCCAGGCCGCAGCGTTGGCGCCACGTCCCTGCGGCGTTGTTGGTGGCGTCGCTGGCGCTATTGACGACGGGCATGGCAGGCCCCACCCACGATGTGCGGGTACCGCGCAACCGCGCGGTGGTGATGCTGGTGATCGATGTCTCCGAGTCGATGGTGGCCACCGACGTCGCGCCGAATCGGTTGGCGGCGGCCAAAGAAGCGGGCAAGCAGTTCGCCGACGAACTCACGCCAGGCATCAACCTCGGCTTGGTCGAGTTCGCCGGAAACGCAACGCTGTTGATGGCTCCCACGACCGATCGTGATGCCGTGAAGGCGTCGATCGACACGCTCAAAGCCGCCGAACGCACCGCCACCGGCGAGGGAATCTTCACCGCACTGGAGGCCATTGCGCAGACCGTTTCGGTACTCGGCGGCGGGGACGGGCCTGCCCCTGCGCGCATAGTCCTGGAGTCCGACGGGAAGGAAACGGTGCCGGGGGACCCCGAGCAGCCCCGCGGCGCGTTCACTGCGGCGCGCGCCGCCAAGGAGCAGGGCGTCGGGATATCCACGATCTCGTTCGGGACCCCCGACGGCACTGTCAACCTCAACGGCGAGGACATGCCGGTTCCGGTGGATGACTCGACGCTTCAGGAAATCAGCGAAATCTCCGGCGGGCAAGCGTTCCACGCCGGCAGCCTGGACCAGCTCACGAGTGTGTACGCCACGCTGCAGCGCATCATCGGCTACGAAACGATCCAGGGCGACGCCAGCGCGTCGTGGATCCGGCTGGGGGCAGTGTGGCTTGTCGCCGCGCTGCTGGCCGCGGCCGTGCTCAACCGCCGCTTACCGGGCTGAGGCGTCGCCTCATACAGGGAGTCGGCGGTTGATGAGCAGTCCCAGGATCGCGCCCAGGCTGCCCAGGATGACGGCCAGCCGCAACCATCCGGCGCTGGCGGGGCCGTTTACGACCTGATAACCCAGCTGGTCTTCAATGGCACTGAAGTTGTCGTTGAGCTGCGCGATGGTTTCGGCGGTAGAGGTCTGCCCTCCCGACAGCCGCGCGATGGTCTTCATCATGTCGTCGTCGACAGGCACCGGAACTGTCTCGTTCTTCATCGTCACGCGACCGGTAGGGGTGCCGAACGCGATGGTGGAGATCGGAACGCCTCGATCCCTCGCGGCACGCGCCGCCGTATAGGCGCCGTCGGGATTGTTCGGGTTGCCGGGCTTGGTTTCCTTGCCGTCGGAGAGCAGGACGATGCGAGCAGGCGGCGGTTTGTCGTCCGCTCCCATCAGCACGGCATTGACCGTTTGAATCGATTGCAGCGCAGCGAAAATCGCTTGACCAGTCGCGGTGCTGTCGGCCGAGCGCAGTCGGTTAAGCGCAGAAACGGTGGCGTCGTGCGCAGGGGTAGGCGCGACCAGTACGTTGGCGGTTCCGGCAAACGAGATGAGGCCCAGATTCACCCCGGAGGTGACGTGCTGGGCGAACTGCTGTGCGGCCTGCGTGGCGGCGACCAGCCGACTGGGTGGAACATCGGTGGCCAGCATGGACGGGGACACGTCGACGAGGAGCATGATCACCGCTCGGTTGCGCGGCACCCGCACGTCGTGGCTTGGCTGGGCCAGCGCGACGGTGAGTGGTACCAGCGCGACGAGCAACAGCGCCATCGGCAGATGCCGGAAGGCCGACGGGCGCGACGGCACCACCGACTGGGCCGCCGCCGGATCGGCGAACCGGCGCAGGCGTTGCCGTCGGCGACCTTGAACTGCGAGGTAAACGGCCAACAAGACGACCGGCGCCGCAAGCAGCACCAGCCATGCCGGGTCCTCGAAGCCGGACAACGAGAACTGGCCCAACCCAGGAACAATCACGAGGTTCACTGTGGCTGCTTCGGCTGCAAATCCCCTGTGGTCACGCTGACGGTGAACGACCTTGCACTCTCCCTGGTCGAGTGCTAGAAATGCACTTGGCACTCGCGACCGGTGAGTGCTAGGTCGGGACGGTGAGATCGAGCCAGACAGCTCATGATCGTCCGTCGCGGGCACTGCTCCCGGCCCAACAACGTGTCATCCCCAATCCGGAGGAATCACTTCGCAATGGCCAAGACAATTGCGTACGACGAAGAGGCCCGTCGCGGCCTTGAGCGGGGCCTGAACAGCCTCGCCGACGCGGTAAGGGTGACGTTGGGTCCCAAGGGCCGCAACGTCGTCCTGGAGAAGAAGTGGGGCGCCCCCACGATCACCAACGATGGTGTGTCCATCGCCAAGGAGATCGAGCTGGAGGATCCCTACGAGAAGATCGGCGCCGAGCTGGTCAAGGAAGTCGCCAAGAAGACCGACGACGTCGCAGGCGACGGCACCACCACCGCCACCGTGCTGGCACAGGCGCTCGTTCGCGAGGGCCTGCGCAATGTCGCGGCCGGTGCCAACCCGCTCGGCCTGAAGCGCGGCATCGAGAAGGCCGTCGAGAAGATCACCGAGACGCTGCTCAAGTCGGCCAAAGAGGTCGAGACCAAGGAGCAGATCGCTGCCACCGCAGGCATTTCGGCGGGTGACCCGTCCATCGGCGAGCTGATCGCCGAGGCCATGGACAAGGTCGGCAACGAAGGCGTCATCACGGTCGAGGAGTCCAACACCTTCGGCCTGCAGCTGGAGCTCACCGAGGGCATGCGCTTCGACAAGGGCTACATCTCGGGCTACTTCGTGACCGACGCCGAGCGTCAGGAAGCGGTCCTCGAGGATCCGTACATCCTGCTCGTCAGCTCGAAGATCTCGACCGTCAAGGATCTCCTGCCCTTGCTGGAGAAGGTCATCCAGTCCGGCAAGCCGCTGCTGATCATCGCCGAGGACGTCGAGGGCGAGGCGCTGTCCACCCTGGTCGTCAACAAGATCCGCGGCACCTTCAAGTCCGTCGCCGTCAAGGCCCCGGGCTTCGGTGACCGCCGCAAGGCGATGCTGCAGGACATGGCGATCCTGACCGGTGGCCAGGTCATCAGCGAAGAGGTCGGCCTCTCGCTGGAGACAGCAGGCGTCGAGCTGCTGGGTAAGGCCCGCAAGGTCGTCGTCACCAAGGACGAGACCACGATCATCGAGGGCTCCGGTGACGGTGACGCCATCGCGGGCCGGGTCTCTCAGATCCGGGCCGAGATCGAGAACAGCGACTCCGACTACGACCGCGAGAAGCTGCAGGAGCGCCTGGCCAAGCTGGCCGGCGGTGTTGCGGTGATCAAGGCCGGCGCCGCCACCGAGGTGGAGCTCAAGGAGCGCAAGCACCGCATCGAGGACGCCGTTCGCAACGCGAAGGCGGCCGTCGAGGAGGGCATCGTCGCCGGTGGTGGCGTGGCTCTGCTGCAGTCCTCGCCTGCGCTGGACGATCTGAAGCTGACCGGTGACGAAGCCACCGGCGCCAACATCGTCAAGGTCGCGCTGGAGGCGCCGCTGAAGCAGATCGCCTTCAACTCGGGTCTCGAGCCCGGCGTCGTCGCCGAGAAGGTCCGCAACTCGCCCGCCGGCACCGGCCTCAACGCCGCGACCGGTGAGTACGAGGACCTGCTCAAGGCAGGCGTCGCCGACCCGGTCAAGGTGACCCGCTCGGCGCTGCAGAACGCGGCGTCCATCGCGGCGCTGTTCCTGACGACTGAGGCGGTCGTCGCCGACAAGCCGGAGAAGGCCGCCGCACCCATGGGCGACCCGACCGGTGGCATGGGCGGCATGGACTTCTAAGTCCTGCTCGACGAGAAGAGCCCGGCTCCCCACCCCGAGTGGGCGGAGAGCCGGGCTTTTTCCCGCCTACGATTGGCTGATGTCAGCGGGTCGGGCTCGCATGGCCGTTGCGGTCGTGGCGCTGGTCGCCGCGGTCGTGGCTGCATGTGGCGACGGGCACCCGCATGACGAGTACCACGCGCACAATGCCGCTGATATCGCCTTCGCGCAGAACATGATTCCGCATCATCAGCAGGCTGTGGAGATGGCCGGCATGGTCCCGGCGCAGAGCACGAACTCGCGTCTCATTGTGCTGGCCCGGCACATCCTGGAGGATCAGCGAGCTGAGATCAACACGATGAAGGGATTGTTGGCGCAATGGGGTGAGCCTGTTGCCGCTCCTGAACACCACATGGGGATGCGCGGCATGGTGGACGACGACACGATGTGGCGGCTGCCGACGCTGAGCGGCGAACCGTTCGACGTGCTGTGGGTCAGGTCGATGATCAGCCACCATCAGGGCGCGATCGACATGGCCCAGATGGAGGTCGCCAAGGGGACAAATCCGGACGCGGTGAAGATGGCCGGTTTCATCGTGACGGCGCAACAGTGGGAGATCTCGCAGTTGAACCATCTGCTGACGGTCTCGGAGTGACGTTCAGCGTTCGAGCGGCAGGCAATCGTCCTTGCAGCCGGGTTTCGTCGCGACCCCCGCGGCCGCCTTCCGATGCAGCACCGCGCGGTCCGGCACAACGGTCAGCGCATCGTCGTCGGCCAGGCCGTGGCCGTCGACGATCAGCGTGTAGCCGCCGGGCCGGCTGGGCGGCCAGACGAGCGCAACGTCGCCGTGGGATGCTACGTTCCGACGGGTATTGCCGCCGATCGGACCGACGTCGATCACACCGTCGGCAAGCACAGGTTCGACCGCGACTGTGTGCGCGTGGTAGTCGTCGCCGACCGTCACCAGATAGGCGAATGTGAAGTCGTCGAGTGCCTCGGTCAACCGATCGATATCCACCTTCACACTCATAACGCGAGGATACGGCGGTCTGACCGTAGTCACCGCCGAGTGTCCGGTTATGACAGGGTTCTCCACCACAACCGTGTCGCACGTGGACATTCGCCGGACGACTTCTATGCTTCGCCGCATGAAGCGCTTCGGGTGTGCCATTGCGGTGGTCTGCGCGTTGGCGGTCGACACGCAAGCGCCCATAGCCGGCGCGCAGTCGCTTCCTGCACCCGCGCACATCGTGGTCGTGATCGAGGAGAACAAACCCGACAACGGCATCATCGGCAGCAAGTCCGCGCCGTACATCAACGCGCTCGCCACCAGCGGCGCCAACATGACGCAGTCGTTCGCCGAGACGCATCCGAGCGAGCCGAACTATCTGGCACTGTTCTCCGGCAACACATTTGGCTTGACGTCGGATGCCTGCCCCGTCAACGCCGGGGCGGCGCCGAACCTGGGCTCAGAGCTGTTGGCGGCAGGCTACACATTCGCCGGCTTCTCGGAGGACCTGCCCGCGGTCGGTTCCACCGCGTGCAGCGCAGGCAAGTACGCCCGAAAACATGTGCCGTGGGCCAACTTCACCAATGTGCCCGCCGCCGACTCGGTACCGTTCTCCGCCTTCAACAACCGCTCCGATTATGCGAGCCTGCCCACGGTGTCCTTCGTGGTCCCCAACCTCGACAACGACATGCACGACGGCACTGTCGCCCAGGCCGACACCTGGCTCTTCAACAACATGTCGCATTACGCGAGCTGGGCGGTTGCCAACAACAGCCTGCTGATCATCACGTTCGACGAGGACGACGGCGGCTCGAAAAACCAGATCCCGACGATCATCTACGGCGGGCACGTCAAACCGGGCAGCTACAGCGAGGCGATCAGCCACTACAACGTCTTGTCCACCATCGAGGAGATGTACGGCCTGCCGAAGACCGGGCTCGCCGCGAACGCACCTGCGATAACAGACGTCTGGGCGTAGCGGCTACTCGGCCTGCTTGTAGGTTTTTGGCGTGGCGCTGCCGAATCCAACACCAACCACCACCGCCGTCGTCACCGGAGCGTCATCGGGTATCGGGGCGGACATCGCGCGCGAACTGGCGCGCCGCGGCCACGGCGTGACGCTCGTCGCGCGCCGCGAGGACCGGCTGCGCGACCTCGCCGCCGAGCTCGGGAAGACCGTACGCGTCGAGATGATCGGCAGCGACGTCGCCGATCCCAACGCTCGCGCAAGCCTTTTCGACGACATCGCCGACTGCGGCATGACCGTGGACATCCTGGTGAACAACGCGGGCATCGGCACCATAGGGTCGGTCACGAAGACGCCTGTCGACGACGAGATAGCGCAGGTACGCGTCAACGTCGAAGCCGTCATCGACGTGACCACCCGCGCGGTGCAGCAGATGGTGCCGCGCGGTCGCGGGACCATCCTCAACGTCGGGTCCACTGCGGGATTCCACCCGTTTCCCGGCCAAGCCGGCTATGCGGGCACGAAGGCGTTCGTGCACACCTATACCGAAGGCCTTCGCGGTGAGCTCGCCGGAACAGCTTGCGCAGCCGAGCGGCCAAAACCGGATGGCGCTGCAGGCAACGCACCAGCAACAGCGGTTCATAGGTCCGATCGGGATGACCCCAGCTGTTGATGTCGGCGGCGTCCCGATCACTCAACGGAGGAGCCAGCGGCGCAACCCGCGTCATGCGGACGCGGGAGCGGGTTGGCGCCCGCGCACCAGCTTGCCGGGACGAGCGTCGGTGGGGACGCCGTTCTCGGCGATGATCTCCCCCGAGACGATCGTCGCGACGTAACCGTCGGCGGTCTGGTCGAGGCGACGGCCGCCTGCGGGCAGGTCGCGGGTGATGATCGGCTTGTGCAGCCGCAGCGCCTCGTGATCGATCACGTTCAGATCGGCTTTGTACCCCACGGCGATTCGGCCGCGGTCTGAAAGTCCCGCGACCCGGCCGGGCACCGACGTCATCATGCGTATCGCGTCCGGGACGCTCAGCTTGTTGGTCTTGCGGTCGCGCGCCCAGTGCGCCAGCACGAACGTCGGATAGCTTGCGTCGCAGATCATTCCGTAATGTGCACCGCCATCACCGAGGCCCAGCACGACGTCATCGCGACGGATCAGCTCGCCGACGGTATCCAGCGAGTTGTTCTCGAAATTGGCCATCGCCACCAGGAGCATGGCGTGGCCGTCGTTGTCGAGGAGCCGATCGTATGCCTCTTCCATCGGGCTGACACCGCGCGCATTCGCCCGCGCCGCAATGGAAGTTGACGGATCCGGTTCATAGTCGGGGTTCTCGGTCAACGGGAAGATCCAGTTCCACGCCTGGGCCAGATACAGCAGCGGATGGCCGCCGCCTGCGGGCTTGTCGGCGAGGATGCGGGCCCGCACCTCGGGTTTGCGCATCTCGACGACCCGCTCCGCCAGCGGCAGGTCTGCGATCTCCTGGTAGGAGGGGTAGAACACGAAGGGGTTGCCGGTGAGCTCGAGCCCGATCACCAAACCGATTGGGCGGGGGAATATTTGCGCTGTAATAGCGGTGTCCGGATTGCCGACCGAATTGTACTTCTCGATCATCGTGATCGCGTCGGGCCAGATCGGATCGCCGGAATTACCGGTAGCCAGTGTGAAAGTCACCGGCAGCCCGTTGTCCTGCGCCGCTTCGAAGACCTGCTGCAAGACGTTGGCGTAACCGCCCGCTGCGATGTCGGGGACGAACTGGATGAGCCCGCCGCCGCCCGCGGCGACACCGGAGGCGATCGCATCGATCTCGGCCTGCGCGGCGTCGTAGGTCGGAATCAGCTCGCCGCCGGCCGTCTTGTGGAACGAGAACCGCGACGACGCGAAACCCAGCGCGCCCGCCTCGATCGCTTCCGTGGCCAGCTTTCGCATCAGAGCCAGATCCTCGGCGGTCGCGGGTTCCCTGTCGGCACCGCGGCGACCCATCACGTAGACGCGCAACGGCGAGTGCGGCAGATAGGCGGCGACATCGATGTCACGGCTTCTGGAATCCAGGGCGTCCAGATACTCGGGGAACGTTTCCCAGGTCCACGGCAGCCCATCGGTCATGACGACGCCGGGGATGTCTTCGACCCCGGCCATCACGTCGACGAGCACGTCGTGGTCCTCGGTGCGGCACGGCGCAAAGCCCACCCCGCAGTTGCCCATCACCGCGGTGGTCACACCGTGTGCGGACGACGGCGTCATGCGCTCCGACCAGATGGCCTGACCGTCGTAGTGGGTGTGCAGGTCGATGAAGCCCGGCGTGACCAGCAATCCGGTCGCGTCGATCTCCCTGGCCGCCTTGCCGTCGACGGATCCGACGGCGGCGATCGCGCCGTCGGAGACCGCCACGTCGCCGACGAAGGGCTCACCGCCGAGGCCGTCGACGATGGTGCCATTGCGGACTATCAGGTCGTACGCCATGAGCGCCAATGTACGACGGTATTGGGGCGTCATGCCAGGATGAGGCCGTGATCGACCACCTGGGAATCAATTGTGCAGACTGGGAACAGTCGAAGACCCTCTACGACGGGTCCTTTCAGTGCTGGGTTACACGCGGCAGCTGGACTATCAAGTGGCCATCGGATACGGCAAGGAAGGCAAGCCTGATTTCTGGATCGCCGACATGAACGTGGGCGAAGCGAGTGGGCCCAACCGGGAGGTCCACGTCGCGTTCCACGCCAGCGATCACGACGCCGTGCACGCCTTCTATGACACCGCACTAGAACTGGGCGCCGAGTCGTTGCATGCGCCGCGGCTGTGGCCGGAGTACCACCCCGGCTACTACGGTGCCTTCGTCAGAGACCCGGACGGCAACAACGTCGAAGCGGTCTTCCACGGCGCCCCGCCGCAGTAGTCAGACGCCGAGCAGTTGGGCGTAGCCGTCCCGCAGCGCCTGCCAGCCGTGGTCGAGCGCGTCCTGTCCGACGACGCGTGGGCGGTCCCCGCCGCCGAGGACGTCGTCCAACACGTCGAGGCACAGCTGCCAGCCCGCTGCGTTCATCGCGGCGTGGTCGCGCTCGGCCATGGTCTGCTCCAGCGTAAGCCGGCAACCGGTGTCCGTCGGCGTGAGTCGCCAGCGCACCACGTCGTCGCCCCACCGGTGCATCAATTCGTGAGGAGGCTCGACGGCGATCACGTCGCCGGTCACCGGCTCGTCGCCGGGGTTCTCTTTCACCTGACGCGACCCGGGGGAATCGAACGCGTGGTCTGGAACGACGGGGGACCATCGGCGCAGCTTTTCTGGATCGGTGAGCCACGGCCACACCGTCTCGGGCGGATGGCCGAAGTCACGCACAAGTGTCAAAACCCAAGCGCCATCGCGGTTTTCCAGAGTTCCCTGCAGTGGATGTGTCATGAGTTCTCCTCATCGATGAGTTGGGCGAGGCGGTCAAGGCCCGCGGACCATTTGCGGTGATACGGCGTAACCCAGGCGAGCACCGCCGGTAGCGGGTCCTCGGCCAGTCGGTAGATGCGGCGCTTGCCGTCGACCTCGACGTCGACGGCGCCTGCATCCCGCAGCACGCCAAGGTGCTTGGACGCCAACGGCTGCGAAATGTGCAGTCGCTCAACAAGACTCCCGACGTCGACGGCACCCTCGCGCAAGGTGTCCAGGATGCGCCGCCTAGTGGGGTCGGCGATCACCGCGAATGCGTCCACGCTATTCATATCACCACATGATCATATAACTGTCAAGGAATGTGAGCGGTGGATTTGGGCGAAAAGCGTGGTCTGCGTCCGTTTCGCAGGCATTGACCCGATGTCGGTGCCAGGCTGTCCGAATGGCAGGCACCGAAGGCTATGTCGACCAGTCGGTGGCGGGGCTCGCGGAACCCCAGCCGATGTACAAGATGCTGCGCGAGTCGAGCCCAGTGTTCCGGCCGGGACCGGAAGGACCCGTGGTTCTCAGTCGCCTCGCGGACATTGAGATGGCGCTCAAGCGCACCGACGTGTTCTCGTCGAACATGGATGCCGTCGATCTCGGCAATGAACGGCCGCTGATCCCGTTGCAGATCGATCCGCCCGAACACGCAAAGTACCGCCGCATCCTCGACCCGCTCTTCACGCCGCGACAGATGGCCGCGCGCGAACCGGAAGTCAGCGCGTTGGTGAACCAGATTATCGACCGCTTCGTCGACCGCGGCGAGTGCGACTTTCACGACGAGTTCGCGGTCCCGCTGCCGTGCACGGTGTTCCTCAAGCTGCTCGGCCTGCCGTTCGAAGACCTCGACAAATTCCTGGTCTGGAAGGACGACGTGATCCGCCCAGAGGGTGCCGGTGGCTTCAAAGAACATCGCGAAGCGGCGGCCCCGGCGGCGCACCAGATCTACGAGTACTTCGAGCGCGCCATCGAGGACCACATCGCCAACCCGCGCGACGACATCCTGTCCAGCTTGATCGCTGCGGACGTTGCGGGTGAGCCGCTATCTCGCGAGGAGCTGCTCGACATCTGCTTCCTGTTCCTCATTGCGGGGTTGGACACCGTCACCGATTCCCTGGACTGCTTCTTCGTCTACCTGGCGCGCCACCCGGAGCAACGGCGGCTCCTCGTCGAGCAGCCGGACATCGTGCCTAGCGCGATCGAGGAGTTGCTGCGGTGGGAGACACCGGTGCCAGGTGTCGCACGCATCGCCCTGCAGGACTTCGAGGTCGGTGGGTGCCCGATCAGCAAAGGGGAGCGCGTCAGCCCGCTTCTGGGCGCCGCCAACACTGACCCGGACGAGTTCGCCGACCCGGACGTCGTCGACTTCGCCCGCAGCCCCAACCGGCACCGTGCATTCGGAGGTGGCCCGCACCGATGCCTGGGATCGCATCTGGCCCGCCTGGAGCTACGGGTGGCGTTGCGCGAATTCCACCGGCGTATACCGGATTACGAGATCCCGTCCGGCGCCGAGCTCAAATACACCAGCGCACTGCGGTCAGTGGAATCGCTGCCGCTGAAGTTCCCCTCGGCAACGTCATGACGCGCGTCTCGGTCGACCCCGACCTATGCACCGGACACGGGCGCTGCTACACGTTGGCGCCGGACATCTTCGACGCTGACGAGGCCGGGCACTCGATCGTGCTCGTGGACAATGTCTGGGGCGAGCTCGAAGAGCACGCCGTCATCGGTGAGCAGAACTGCCCGGAGAGTGCGATCACGCTGGCGCGCGGACTGCGCTGACTACGGTGGTCCCATGTCGAACGTCACCGCAGCGCAAGAACTGCTTCGCGACTCCTTCACACGGCTGATCGAGCACGTCGACGATCTGACCGACGGCCTGACCGACGAGATCTCGTTCTTCCGCCCGACCGGAGAAGCCAACAGCATCGCGTGGCTGATCTGGCACAGCGCGCGCGTGCAGGATCTCCAGCTCTGCGACATCGCAGACATCGAGCAGGTGTGGACCCGCGACGGCTGGGACGACCGACTCGGCCTCGACCTGGACGGCAACGACCACGGGTACGGGCACGGGCCCGACGACGTCGCCAAGGTCCGCGTGCCTGCCGACCTGCTGGCCAGCTACTACCACGCCGTGCACAAGGTAACCCTGGAATACATCGCTACGGTCACGGCCGAGGAGCTGGGCCGCGTCGTCGACACCCACTGGACGCCGCCGGTCACCGCGAGCGCGCGGCTGGTCAGCATCATCGACGACTGCGCGCAGCACCTCGGGCAGGCCGCCTATATCCGCGGCATCGCACGCTAGCGGTGCGCGACCTCGCCCACGGGCGAGCCATGCTTCTGTGGCCGCCGATCGCTGTGGCGGCGATGTTCGCGCTCGGTTGGGGGGTCGGACGGCGCTCGACCCCGCTGGACGATTGGTTCCACCGGCTCGGGCGCGGTCCCGCTCGGTGGCTTCTGCTATTCACCGACCCGTGGTTACTTGCCGTCGCGCTGGCGGCCGCGGTGGCCCTTGCCCTCTCTGTGCGGCGGTGGCGGTTGGCGGCGGTGATGGTGGCCTCGCCCCTCGTCGGGATCGCGCTCTCGGCCCTGCTCAAGCATTTGTTCCGGAGGGAAAGCGGCGGCGCCCTGGCATACCCCAGCGGTCACATCACCGCGATGGTCATCGTGATGGGCATGCTCGTTCTGGTGGCAGGTTCGGCAATGTGGGCGGCGCTTCTCGCGGGGACCGTCACTCTTCTCGGCATGGTCGGGCAGTCGGTGACGTACCACTACTTCACCGACACCGTCGGTGCGTTGCTGCTGGGCACCGCTGTGGTTTGCGTCGCAGCGCTGATCGTCGAACTTGACAGGCGTCAACCCGAGTGCGACGCAGATCACACCGGTGGTTAACATGACCCCATGACCGCGACGCCAGAACTCGATTCGCCCTCGTCCGCGACTACCATCCGCAACCCCGCGACCGGCGCGGTCGCCGGGCAGGTCCGCTGGACCGATCCCGCCGACGTGCCGCGGATCGCAGCAGGCCTTCGCGCGGCACAGAAGGAGTGGGAGATGCGCGGCGCCAAGGGCCGCGCCAAGGTGCTTGCCCGGTACGCCGTATGGCTCGGCGAGCACCGCGACGAGATCGAGTCGCTGCTGATCAAGGAGACCGGCAAATCGGCCATCGATGCGGCCCAAGAGGTGCCGCTCCTGATCATGATTTTGTCCTACTACATCAAGACGATGGAGAAGGCGCTCGCACCCGAGACCCGGCCCGCGTCGCTGCCGTTCCTGGCGATCAAGAGGGTCAACGTGCACTACCGGCCACGCCAGGTGGTCGGCATCATCGCGCCGTGGAACTACCCGGTGGCCAACGCTTTGATGGACGCGGTCGGAGCCCTGGCCGCAGGCTGTTCGGTGCTGCTCAAGCCGTCCGAACGCACACCGCTCACCGCGGAGGTGCTGCTTCGCGGCTGGCACGACTCCAGTGCGCCCGAGGTGCTGGCGCTGGCGCAGGGTGCCCGTGAGGTATCCGAGGCGGTCATCGACAACTCCGACTTCATCCAGTTCACCGGCTCCAGCGCGACCGGCGCCAAGGTGATGGAGCGCGCCGCCCGCCGGCTGACGCCCGTCAGCCTCGAGCTGGGCGGCAAGGACCCGATGATCGTGCTCGACGACGCCGACGTCGATCTGGCGGCGCACGCCGCGGTGTGGGGCGCGATGTTCAACGCGGGCCAGACGTGCGTCTCGGTCGAACGGGCCTATGTTCTCGATTCCATCTACGATCAGTTCGTCGACGCGGTCGTCCGCGACGTCAAGAAGCTCAAGATTGGCGCGGGTCAGGGCTACGACGTCGGTTCGATGATCGACGACGAGCAGGTCGCGGTGACCGAACGGCACGTCCGGGATGCGGTGGCGGCGGGCGCGAAGGCGCTCACCGGTGGTGAGCGCGTGGCGGGGCAGGGCAGCTTCTACCCGCCGACCGTGCTCGTCGACGTCGACCACTCGATGGCCTGCATGACCGAGGAGACGTTCGGCCCGACGCTGCCGATCATGAGGGTGTCGTCGGTGGAAGAGGCGGTCCGGCTCGCTAACGACAGTCCCTACGGCCTGTCGGCTTCCGTATTCTCAAAGGACATCGAGCGTGCCAAAGAGGTTGCGGTGCAACTCGATTGCGGTGCGGTCAACGTCAACGACGTGATCTCCAACCTGATGTGCACGACGGCGCCGATGGGCGGCTGGAAGGCCTCAGGGATGGGTGCGCGTTTCGGCGGGGCCGAGGGGCTGCGCAAGTACTGCCGACAGGAGGCCGTCGTCGCGCCGCGTACCAATGTCGGAGCCGGCGGCAACTACTACAACAATTCGCACAAGGCTCTCGCGCGGATGAACAAGCTGATGACCCGGCTGGCCATGCTTCGTCCGCGCCGCACCGCCAAATAGCCCTCCACTAGTTCACCGTCGGCTTGGGCCGTTTTCAAGGGCAACGACAAGAAGCGCGCCCGCATCAACCATGCGACATGTCCTAGGTAAGTTCGACTACGACAACAAGGATCATGAGGTGGTCGGTCGATCGGACCCCCTCATCGTGGGGCGCGCACTGGCTGACTGACGCCGTGCGTCTTTCCCAGCAGGAGGAGGACGGCGTGCGGTTTGTCGCGGCGCTGTTGTTCTGGCTCGTCACGACGGTCCTGCTGGCTGCGGCTGTGCCCGCAACGTGGGCGCAGCGAAACGTGGTGAGCGAGGACGGTTACGCGGCCTTGGCCGCGACGGCCGCCAAGGATCCGAGATTGCAGAGGGCGATGGCGTCCGAGTTGACGACGCAGATCACCGCGTTGGCGGCGGACAAGGGATACGACCTCAACAACACCGTGCTCGTTCGCGACGTGACCGCCGCCTATACGGCGAATTCCGGGTTCCCCGGCCAGTTCGCCCAGGCCAACCGCATCGCTCACCGGTGGATGTTCACCGACTCGGTTCAGCAGGCCGACAGCTCAAGCGACCGCTGGCTCGTCGACATCGCCCCGATGCTCAATGATTCTTCGCTCAAGCAGACCCTCGGCAATCTCGACCTCGACGTTCCACAGACGCTGACGGTACCGATCACGGTGCCTGAGTCCTCGGGGTTGCGGCCCGGCCAGCTGAGGCCGGTGTCGACATGGGGTCCGTGGGTGAGCGTCGGCGCCTGCCTACTCACCGGCATCTTCGCGCTGCTGACACTGGCGGCGGCGCGCTCGCGCGGTAAAGCGCTTGCCGCGCTAGGTGTTTCGGCCCTTCTGGTTGGCGCTGCGGGCTGGGCCGGGCTGGAGGTCGACAGGCACTACATCGACGACGCGTTGAACCGCACGACGGGCGAAATCCGCCAGGTCGCCGACGTCATGGTGAACCAGGCCGAAGTCAGCCTGCACCATTGGCTGAACCTGACGCTGGCCGCGGGTGGCGTGCTGGTGGTGCTCGGCATCATCGTCTCGATGCTGGGTGGCCTGCGCAGGACCGAATAGAGTCTTGCCATGCCATTCGTCACGGACATCGTGGGCCCGCAGCGGCCGGTCCAGGCGTGGCCGCCGCTCGAGATCGGTGCATTGCGGCGCACCAGCAGCATCGACACCCATCCGGCCGGTGCCGGCCACTCCGACGTCGACCTGCGGGCGCGCGACGTGGTCGCCCGCCGCCAGGGCCCGACCGATGTCCTCGGGCAGCTCGGCGTACGCGCGCACCTCGCCGACCGTGTCATCGACGCCATCGCGTCGGATCCGCCCGACGGGCGGCTGGCGCAGCTGTCAGGCGCCCGGGTGGGTCCAGGGTTCCGCTCGACAGTCGGCACGCTGTTTCCCGACGAGGCCGAACGGGCCAGCCTGCTGCATCTGCTGCTCGACGACTGGGTCGGCGCGGCGCTGGTCTCCGGTTACGCGGTGCAGCACGCAGCGATCAATCTGGGCATCGAGGAGAAGCTGCCTCCCGGCACGGCCGACACCATGGCGGGCATCTGCGCGGGCTTCGCCGCGGACGCCTCGCTCGTTCCGTACGCCAAGCAAAACGGCACCATTCCGTCGGTGCACGGGCCTGCCGCGCCGCCGCTGGACACCGGCTTCGACGGGTTGCACCCCGTCGAAGCCCTGCGTCCGCACGGCATGCGTCGGTTCCGCAGGCTCGACCTCTGTCCGGTCGACGCCGACACGGCCGACTTCGACGCGCACTTCCGTGACTCACACGTCGACGGCGACGGCGTGGAGACGATCGTGCACGAGTACACGGTTGTCGGCTCGGTTGAGTTAGCCGCGCGAACAATCAGCTCGGTCACCGCGACCGTGCGGGTGCTGCCTTGGCAGGAGTGCCCCGGCGCCGTCGGAAGTGCCGCAGACATCCGCGGGATGAGGTTGTCGGACCTGCGCGCCCGTATCCGCAACGAGTTCGTCGGCACCAGCACGTGCACGCACCTCAACGACACGTTGCGTGCCATCGGTGATCTCGATGCCCTCCTCGACCTTCGGGCCAGCGCCTAGGGCTCGATGATGTGCGACGGGTCGGGGCGCCGCTCGGGCGAGCCCTGGCTGTAGTCGCCCCACGGCCCGTCGCGGCGCTCGATCGCCGCGCGCACGCCCTCGTTGGCCGCGGTGTCGATGAACTGGAGTGCGTCGGGTGTGTTGCGCATCAACCCGTCCAGGATGCCGCCGAGGGTCTGGGTTGACGACAACCCCATGTTCTCGTAGGCCTGGTTCACGATCAGCTTCTGAGCTTGTAACTGCGACAACGGAATTCGGCTGAGCATGCTGGCCACTTCGGCGATCCGTGCCTCGAGGCGATCGAACGGGACCGACTCGTTGATCAGTTCGACGTCGGCGGCCTCGCGGCCCGTCAGCGGTTCCCCGGTCAGCGAGTGCCACTTCACCTTTGCCAGGCTCAGGCGATACAGCCACATGCCGGTCAGGTAGGCGCCCCACATCCGGGCATACGGTGTGCCGATCACGGCGTCGTCGCTGGCGATCACGATGTCGGCGCACAGCGCGTAATCACTTGCGCCGCCGACGCACCAGCCGTGAACCTGGGCGATGACGGGCTTCGACGCACGCCAGATCGCCATGAACTTCTGGGTGGGACCGGTCTCGCGGGCGCTCACCATCGCGAAATCCTTGCCGGGATCCCAGCGGCCGTCGGTCATCATCGCGTTGCCCCAATGGGCAAAACCACCGCCGAAGTCATACCCGCCCGAGAACGCGCGACCCGCACCGCGCAGCACGATCACCTTGACCGCCGGATCGCGTTCGGCCAGGCCGACCGCCGCCTCGATCTCATCGGGCATCGGGGGCACGATCGTGTTCAGCGCTTCGGGGCGGTTCAGCGTGATGGTCGCGACGGGCGGCTCCGTCTTGTACAGCAGGGTCTCGAATTGGGGCGTCGTCGGCATGCCTGAAGTATTGCGTCAGCGGGCAACCGCGGCGACGGCTTCGGTGATCGGCGTCTGGCCCGAGATGAGCTCGAAGGTCTGCCCGGCGGTGCGCGGCTCGTCCAGAACCGCGACGAGCACCGCTGCGACATCTTCGCGGGGAACGCTCCCGCGGCCCGTCGATTCGCCGATCGTCACGCGCCCGGCGCCCGCGTCGTTGGTGAGGCTGCCCGGACGCACGATGGTCGAGCTCAACGCGGTGCGGGTCCGGATCGCTTCGTCGGCAGCCCCTTTCGCGCGCAGATACGCCTCGAAGACCGGATCGTCAGCGGTGGCCTGCGGGTCGGCGGCCATCCCGGAGATCATCAGATACCGATCGACTCCTGCGGCTTCGGCTGCGTCCGCCAGCAGGATGGCCGCGTCCCGATCGACGGTCTCCTTGCGCGCTGCCCCGCTGCCCGGCCCCGCGCCCGCGGCGAACACGACGGCGTCGGCGCCGCGCACATGTTCAGCGACCTCGTCGACCGAGGCCTTCTCCAGATCGACGACTACGGGCTCGGCACCGGCCGCTTCGAGGTCCGCGGCCTGCGTCGGCGTGCGGATGAGCCCTGCGACGGAGTCGCCACGCTGCGTAAGCAGGCGTTCGAGGATCAGCGCGATCTTGCCGTGTCCGCCTGCGATGACGATGCGCATGCCGTCCGATGTTATTCGGCTAGCGCCGGCGGCGGGTCAGGCCGCCGTTTGTGGTGGCTCACCGCGAGATCCTGTCGCCGATCTTGACGTGAGACGTGAACCGCCACGCGGTGCCCACCATGACGAAGACAATCGCGAGCATAATGATCAGCCCTGATCGCCAGTCCGGAAGTTGGGAAACGAACACCAGTAGCGACCCGACAATGCAGCCCGTCCAGTAGGTGCGGCGTTCGATCGATGCGGGTGACAAGCGGCGGGACTTCCACAACGGAAACATGCCCGCCACGGCGGCGAGGACGATTGCGGTCAGGCCGGCATAGAACAGAATCCTTGCGGCGGTAGAGGTTTCCATTCCAATCCTCTACCAGGTCCCGCCGCCGGGCCCGACGGGCAGCTTGGGGTCGAAGATACCGCCGATGCCACCACCGATATCCGCTCCGGCGAAGCCGCCGAGCAGTCCTCCGATGATCGCGGCACCGGCAGCGGTGAAGGGGCCTGCGACCGAGCCCACCACCGCGCCCGCGGCCATACCGCCCAGCCAGCTGCCGCCGACACCGCCGACGGCCTCGCCGAGATCTTGGTTGCGGGTGTCCCCGCCGTCGAACCAGTCGATCCGCGCGCTGACGAGTTGAGCGACGTTGCCTATCGTGCCCAGTTTTCCTCCCCACTTCGAGAAGAGTTCCGCGTCGGCCTTGGACAGACCGTTGAGTGCGTGCCTTCGGGTCTCCACCGAATCCCCGTATCGCTCGACACCGGTGCCGAGGCTGTCACCCAATGAGCCGAATCTTATGATCATCTTCTTGATGCCCTCGTCGGAAAACCCCATATTCCTCAGCACCTGTTCGGCGCGGTTTAGGGCGATCGCGCGGGCCTGCGTCTCGGAGCTGTCCAGGAACGCCGTCGCGGCATCTACTGACATCGGTGGCCAACCGAGAAGCCCCGCCTCCAGCTGTTGTTGGTATTCCAAACGGGTCTTCGCCTGTTGACGGGCGTCGGTGCCCAGCACAGGGTCGACGGGCAGCGGCCCGACGAATGTGGGCATGTTGTAGTCATTGAGGCGTTCACCCGAATACTGCTTGGCGTAGGGGTTGGCATTGGGATCGTTGACTGTTGCGAAGTCGCGTAGCCGAGCGGTGGCTGCCTGTTTTTCCGGAGTCGACGGGCCTGCACTGTTGACCAGCGCCTCGTCGGCTGCGCGCTGGGTCTCGTCGTACCTCTCGGCGGCGCCGGTCGCTTGGTCCTGGGCGGATGGCTGGCCCTCACCCTCGGCCCCCTGGACGGCGTCCATGTCGTAGCGGTCGGCGGCGATGCCGAGCTCGGCCTCGTCCAGCTTCGCGCCGTACGCGTCTCGGACGGCCGTCATCTCGGTGAGTGACTGCCTGGTGGCGTCGATAGCGGCCGTCTTCAGGGCCGACCAGTCCAGGTTGACACCGTCGGCCTTGGCTCGCGCAATCTGGGCTGCGATCGTGTTGTCGAGCTGCACGAGTCGGCTGTCGAGGCCGCTGATCGAAACGTGGCCACTGCGCTGCGTCTCGGCGAGGGTCGCTGCGATGTTCTGAAGGTCCGCTGCGACTTTGGCCATCTGTTCCTTGCCCAGCTTCAGCCACCCCGTGGCATGCCTGACCTCCTCGGAGTCGTTGATCGGATGGGCGGGATCGTCGCGATCCCACGCCGCGTCGAAGCGCTTCTTGGCGGCGGTGAACTCGTCCTCGGTTTCGGTCGTGCACACGCTGGCGTTGCGGAATGAGGTGGCCAGCTCGCTGATCTCGCCGGGCGCGCCGGCCTGGATCGTGTCATCGACCCGCCAGGGGTCACCGCCGGCCGCGCCGATCAGTTCGGGAACATTCAGATAGACCAGCTGCGGATAGTCAGACATCCGAGACGTTGTCGACCGCGGATCTGTTGGGTGCTTCCGTGTTCTGGAACCAGCCCGACGACGTTTTCGCTTTGTCGCCGACGTCGGTCAGCGTCTGATGGTTATCGCGCATCCTGCTGACCTGGCCGATGCGGTGCCGGCTGAGTCGCTGATGAAATGACCGTGCGGCGTCGAAATCGCCGAAGATGCTCGCACCGATTGGAGCCGCCGACAGCGCGGCCGCGCCGACCAGGACGCGCTCGCCCGCGCTGCGCGCCACGTCTCCACCTGCGCTCAACAGCCCGGGCTCAACCACATCGCGATCCCCTCGAAGGATGTTTGCTGACAGTTTACCGGCGCTCGGCGACCCCCTACGCACCTACGTGTTCAGCGTGCGGTGCAGGAACTCGAAGATCAGCGCGGACCGAAATGCCGTCTGCGCGTTGTCCGCTGCTCCGGCGTGGCCGCCCTCGATGTTCTCGTAGTAGTGCACGCGGTGGCCGGCCGTCTCCAGCGCGGCGGTCATCTTGCGGGCATGCCCGGGATGGACACGGTCGTCACGGGTGGACGTGGTGATCAGCACCGGGGGATAGCGGCGCTCGGCCGAGATGTTCTGGTACGGCGAGTACTTGGCGATGAACTCCCAGTCGTCGGGATCGTCCGGGTCTCCGTATTCGGCCACCCACGAAGCGCCGGCCAGCAGCAGGTGGAACCGCCGCATGTCGAGCAGCGGCACGCTGCACACCAGCGCACCGAACAACTCCGGATATTGGGTCAACATGACGCCCATCAGCAGGCCGCCGTTGCTGCCGCCTTGTGCGCCGAGCTGCTCGACCGTAGTGGTGCCGCGCCGCACCAAATCCTCTGCGACCGCGGCGAAATCCTCCGCCACCAGGTGCCGGCCTTCGCGCATCGCCTGGGTGTGCCAACCCGGCCCGTATTCGCCGCCGCCGCGGATGTTCGCCAAGGCGTAGGTTCCGCCGCGGGCCAGCCAGAGCCGGCCCAGCACACCGTCATAGCCGGGCGTCCTCGACACCTCGAATCCGCCATAGCCACCCAGGAGCATCGGTGCCGGTCCTGTGGTGTCGCGGTGCCCGACCACAAAGTAGGGGATCGCGGTGCCGTCCTTCGAAGTGGCGAAATGCTTTGTCACGGTGATATCTTCGGCTTCGAAGAAGGCAGGCGCCGACTTGAGCTGTTCCAGAGGTCCCTCGACGGGTCCGTGCAGCAGCCGCGACGGTGTGTCGAATCCGCTGAAGTCCAGGAAGACTTCGTCGCCCAGTTCGTCGGTGTCGACGATTACGGTGTTGGTGTTGTCCGGAATGCCCGGCACGGGCGCGGCGGTCCAGCTGCCGGGTGTGACCGTTTGAACACGGCTGGCGACGTCGGCGAGGGTGACTATGATCAGCTTGTCGCGCGTCCACGCGTAGTGATGCAGGCTGGTGTGATCGTCGGGTTCGAAAACGACGTTCAGATCAGCTGTGCCGGCGAGGAATTCGTCGTAGTCCGCGGCGATCAGCGAGCCGGCGGATAAAGATCTCGACCCGACGTACCAGTCGGTGCGCAGTTCGATGAGCAGCCAGTTTCGGTGAATGGACACGGTGGCATCGGTCGGCGCGTCGATGCGGACGAACTCGTCGTCGCGCAGCTCGTAGACCTCGTCGTTGAAGAAGTCGATGGCGCGGCTCAGATGCGTCCGCTCGAACCCTGGCGTACGGTCCCTCGACGCCGCGACGATCACGTCGGTGCTCGATCCGCTGAACAAGGTGTCGGCATCGTCGAGTGGCATTCCCCGGCGCCAGCGTTTGACGAGTCGCGGATACCCGGAGTCGGTCAGTGAGCCCTCGCCGAAATCCGTGCCGATCAGGACGGCGTCCTCGTCTTCCCAGCTGATCTGCGTCTTGGCCTCGGCCACTTCGAAGCCGTCGGGAACGAATTCGCCTGTGCGCATATCGAACTCACGTACGACGGCGGCATCCGAGCCGCCGCGCGACAAGCTGATCAGTGCCAGGGAGTAGTCGGGTTCGATGACCTTGGCGCCGGCCCACACCCAATTCTCGTCGTCGCCTGCGGCCAGTACGTCGAGGTCGATCAGCACCTCCCACAACGGTGCATGGGTGCGGTAGCTGTCCAAGGTCGTGCGCCGCCACAGCCCCCGCGGGTTTGCCGCGTCGCGCCAGAAGTTGTACAGATAGTCGCCGCGCCGGCGGACATAGGGGATGCGGGCGTCGGTGTCGAGCACGTCGAGCGCCTCGGCGCACATCTGCTCGAAGCGTTCGTCGCACAACTCGGCGAGCGTGGGTTCGTTGTGCCCGCGAACCCAGTCCAGCGCGTCGTCACCGGTGACGTCCTCGAGCCAGAGGTAGGGGTCGTCGGCCATGGAACTCGATTCTGGTCACCGGCGTAGTGTGAGCTGTGTTACACCGTCGACGTCAATGAGGAAGTTTTCATGACCATATATGCACGTCCGGGTTCCGCCGACGCTCTGATGGCATTTGAATCGCGCTACGGCAATTTCATTGGCGGGGAATGGGTGCCGCCGTCGGGCGGCGAGTACTTCGAGAACCCGACGCCGGTGACGGGCCAGGCGTTCTGCGAGATCCCGCGTTCGACCGAGGAGGACATCGACAAGGCGCTCGACGCCGCGCACAGCGCCGCCACCGCGTGGGGCAAGACCGCTGCGGGCGAACGCGCCGTGATCCTCAACAAGATCGCCGACCGTATCGAGGACAACCTCGAGTCGCTCGCCCTGGCCGAGGCCTGGGACAACGGCAAACCGATCCGGGAGACCCTCAACGCCGACCTGCCGTTGGCCGTCGACCATTTCCGGTACTTTGCGGGCGCAATCCGCGCGCAGGAGGGCTCGCTGTCTCAGATCGACGACGACACCGTCGCCTACCACTTCCACGAACCGCTCGGTGTCGTCGGCCAGATCATCCCGTGGAACTTCCCGATCCTGATGGCCACCTGGAAACTGGCGCCCGCCCTCGCCGCAGGCAACGCCGTCGTGCTGAAGCCGGCGGAGCAGACCCCGGCGTCGATCCTGTACCTGCTGTCGCTGATCGGCGACCTGCTGCCCGCCGGGGTGCTGAACGTGGTCAACGGATTCGGGTTCGAGGCGGGCAAGCCGCTGGCCTCCAGCAACCGGATCGCCAAGATCGCGTTCACGGGTGAGACCACCACGGGACGGCTGATCATGCAGTACGCGAGCCAGAACCTCATCCCGGTCACCCTCGAGCTCGGCGGGAAGAGCCCGAACATCTTCTTCTCCGATGTGATGGCCGCCGGTGACGATTTCCAGGACAAGGCTCTGGAGGGGTTCACAATGTTCGCCCTCAACCAGGGCGAGGTGTGCACGTGCCCGTCGCGGAGCCTGATCCAGTCCGACATCTACGACGAGTTCCTCGAGCTGGCCGCGATCCGCACCAAGGCGGTGCGCCAGGGCGACCCGCTGGACACCGAAACCATGATCGGTTCGCAGGCATCCAACGATCAGCTGGAAAAGGTGTTGTCCTACATCGAGATTGGCAAGGATGAGGGCGCGCGCGTCGTCACCGGCGGTGAGCGTGCCGAGCTCGGCGGCGACCTCAACGGCGGCTACTACGTGCAGCCCACGATCTTCGAGGGCAACAACAAGATGCGGATCTTCCAGGAGGAGATCTTCGGTCCGGTTGTCGCCGTCACGTCGTTCGAGGACTACGACGAAGCCATCGGGATCGCCAACGACACGCTCTACGGCCTCGGCGCGGGGGTGTGGAGCCGCGACGGCAACGTCGCCTACCGGGCGGGTCGCGACATCAAGGCGGGCCGGGTCTGGACCAACTGCTACCACGCCTATCCGGCGCACGCGGCGTTCGGCGGCTACAAGCAGTCCGGCATCGGCCGCGAAAACCACAAGATGATGCTCGACCACTACCAGCAGACCAAGAATTTGCTGGTGTCGTACAGCAACAAGGCCCAGGGATTCTTCTAAATGATGAGCGCCCCGGCTCGGGCACTCGTCACGCGCGCGGCCGCCGACCTGTTGACCAAGCTGCAGGGCCGGCACGGAGCGTTGATGTTCCACCAGTCCGGCGGCTGCTGTGACGGGTCGTCGCCGATGTGCTACCCAGATGGCGACTTCATCGTCGGCGACCGCGACGTTCTGCTGGCGGTTCTCGACGTCGGAGACGACGGGGTGCCGGTGTGGATCTCGGGGCCGCAGTTCGACGCGTGGAAGCACACCCAACTGGTGATCGATGTGGTGCCGGGACGCGGCGGCGGGTTCAGCGTCGAGGCACCCGAGGGTGTGCGGTTCCTGTCGCGTGGCAGAGCATTCACCGACACCGAGAATCGGGTGCTGGCCGAGGATCAGCCGGTGACCGGTGCTGACTATGCCAGTGGCAAGCGTCTCCCGCAGAGCGGCACCCACATCGTCGCGGAAGCGGTTGACGCGTGCCCGATACCTGGTGCCACGCCGAGCGGGTAACGCCGTTTCGGCGCGCAGCGGCGTTATCGTCGAGATGTGATACCCCTACCGCGGGCGTCGTGGCTGACCAGCGCAATGCTTGTCGGTATCGCGGTCGGCCTGATCACCGCAATCGCGTCGACCGTGTTCGTGCAGGCCTCCATCCGGCCCGATGTCGCCATCGCGCTTGTCGTCGGCCTGCCCAGCGCGATCGGGATGTTGGCGATCTTGTTGTCGGGACGACGCTGGGTCACGACGCTGGGCGCGTTCGTGCTCGCCATCGCGCCGGGGTGGTTCGGGGCGCTTGTCGCGATCCAGGTGGTCCACGGTGTCTAACCAGTCCTACAAGGGAACGCACCGCCACCGCCCGCCCCTGGGATGGCATCCCCCACGCAGTGCGCCCGAGTCGATGGATGCCGACGGCAACGGGCAGCTCACCGAGTCGACCGAGCCGTTCACGCCCACCTTCACCGGAGAGTTCTCCGCGCTGCCGACCGCCGAACCCGTCCTGATCGAAAAGGCGCAGCCGCAGGCCGCTTTGGTGCCGGATGACCGCCAATACCTCAAGCGCTGGACGTTCGTCCTCGTCGTGGCCGGAGTATGGATCGTCTCGGCCGCCATCGGGCTCGGGCTCTACTACTGGTGGTTCCAGTCCATCGACAAGACACCGCCGGTCTTCGTGCTGCTGATCTTTCTCGTCGTCGTCACCGTCGGCAGCCTGATCGCCGCAATGGTGCAGGAAAAGCCGCTGATGTCCGCGGTGTCGGTCGCGCTGATGTCGGCGCCGTTCGCGGCCGTTGGCGCCGCCGCGGTGCTGCACGGCACGTATTTCTGCGATCATGTGGCCCGCTGTTTGGTGGGCGTCATTCCCTATTAGTGTTGGCGGGGTGACCCACTATGACGTCGTTGTTCTCGGAGCAGGCCCCGGCGGGTATGTCGCGGCCATCCGCGCCGCCCAGCTCGGGCTGAACACCGCAGTCGTCGAACCCAAGTACTGGGGTGGGGTGTGCCTGAACGTCGGCTGCATCCCGTCGAAGGCCTTGCTGCGCAACGCCGAAATCGCACACATCTTCACCAAGGAAGCCAAGCAGTTCGGCATCAACGGGGAGGCGACGTTCGACTACGGGGTCGCCTTCGACCGCAGCCGCAAGGTCGCAGAAGGCCGCGTCGCCGGGGTGCACTTCTTGATGAAGAAGAACAAAATCACCGAGATTCACGGCTACGGCAAGTTCACCGACGACCACACACTCGAGGTCGACCTGAACGAGGGCGACACCGAGACGGTGACGTTCGACAACATCATCATCGCCACGGGCAGTAGCACCCGGCTGGTACCCGGCACCTCGCTGTCGGAGAACGTCGTCACCTACGAAGAACTGATCATGTCGCGGGAGCTGCCGTCCTCGATTGTCATCGCGGGCGCGGGCGCCATCGGCATGGAGTTCGGTTACGTGATGAAGAACTACGGGGTCGACGTCACCATCGTCGAGTTCCTGCCGCGCGCGCTGCCCAACGAGGACGCCGAGGTGTCCAAGGAGATCGAGAAGCAGTTCAAGAAGCTCGGCGTCAAAGTGCTCACCGGCACCAAGGTCGAGGCGATCAAGGACGACGGCGGCGACGTCATCGTTGCGGTCAGCAAGGACGGCAAGTCCGAGGATCTGAAGACCGAAAAGGTGTTGCAGGCAATCGGCTTCGCGCCCAACGTCGAGGGCTACGGGCTGGACAAGGCCGGCGTTGTGATCACCGAACGTAAGGCCATCGGCATCGACGACTACATGCGCACCAATGTTGCGCACATTTATGCGATCGGTGACGTCACCGGGCTGCTGCAGCTCGCGCACGTTGCGGAGGCACAGGGCGTGGTCGCGGCCGAAACCATCGGTGGTGCAGACACTTTGCCCCTCGGCGACTATCGGATGCTGCCTCGCGCTACCTTCTGCCAACCGCAGGTGGCCAGCTTCGGCCTCACCGAGGAGCAGGCGCGCGACGAGGGCTACGACGTCAAGGTCGCCAAGTTCCCCTTCACCGCCAACGCCAAGGCGCACGGCGTCGGCGATCCGAGCGGCTTCGTCAAGCTGATCGCGGACGGCAAGTACGGGGAGCTGATCGGCGGCCACCTCATCGGCCACGACGTGTCCGAGCTGCTGCCCGAACTGACCCTGGCGCAGAAGTGGGATCTGACGGCCACCGAGCTGGCTCGCAACGTCCACACCCACCCGACGATGTCGGAGGCGCTGCAGGAGTGCTTCCACGGACTCGTCGGCCACATGATCAACTTTTGAGGGCCATCTGGGTCGCCGGTATCGGCGGATTGATCGTCGGCCACATGCTGTGGCTGGCCGGTATCTCCGTTGCCATCGCGACGCGCACCGTCAGCAGCTGGGTGTTGGTCGTCGTCGCCGTGTCATTCCTCGTCGGCATCGTCGCCGGGCTGCTGGGGTGGCGTGCCTACCAACGAAAGTCCGAAGTCTGGGCGGCGTTTCTGTGCGCCCTACCGATCTCGCCGGTGCTGTTGTCGTTGGTCGTGCTCGGAGTCACGTACCTGTAGGCGCCTAGTCCGGATAGTCCAGCGGCATCTGCAGCGTGGTGATCGTGGCCGCCAGTGCATCGTATTGGCCTGCCAGCATGCAGAATTCGACCAACTGAGCACGGCTGAGGTGGCTCGACAGCGTCGTCCAAGTCTCCGGTGACACGCCGCGGGTGACGACGAACTCGTCGGTGGCGGTGATCAGCGCGCGCTGCCGGTCGTTGAGCCCCTCAGCGTCGGGTCCCTCGAAGATCTTGGCCTGCAGCTGCGGCCCGATGCCTCGGGTGCGCGCCAGGCGGCGATGCTGCTGCAGCTCGTACTCGCAATTGCGCAGATGACCCACCCGCAGGATCACGACCTCGGCGTCCTTGCGCGACAGCTTTCCGACGTAGAGCAGATAGGCGCCGAACGGCAGCCAGCTCCACAGCAGCGGCTTGTTGACGCCGATCGTGGTGAAAAGGTGCATCTGCGGGATCCGTTGCCGCCGCGCAGCGAGCCTGCAGAACGCCCAATTGACGAGGCCGAGGTCGCGCAGGCTGCCGTCGGTCGGAATGCGGGCGGGGACGTTGTCGGTCATGCCTGTTTCACCAGGTAAGGCGACACGGTGCTGCGGTGCTCGTCGATGTCGAGTGCGTGGCCCAGCGCGGGGAACGCCCGCTGCGGGCAATTGTCCCGCTCGCACACGCGGCAGCCCGCCCCGATCGGTGTGGCGATGTTGCCCGACAAGTCCAATCCCTCTGAGTAGACGAGCCGGTGTGCATGCCGAAGCTCGCAGCCCAGCCCGATCGCAAATGTCTTGCCGGGCTGACCATATCGCGACGCGCGGCGTTCGACGGTGCGCGCCACCCACATGTAACTGCGGCCGTCGGGCATCTCGGCGATCTGGACCAGGATCTTGCCCGGGTTGGCGAACGTCTCGTAGACATTCCACAGCGGGCAGGTGCCGCCGCTGGACGAGAAGTGAAAACCTGTGGCGGACTGCCGTTTTGACATGTTGCCCGCCTTGTCGACCCGGACGAACGAGAACGGCACGCCGCGCATGGACGGCCGTTGCAGTGTGGACAGCCGGTGCGCGATCGTCTCGTAGCTGACGGAGTAGAACGCCGAAAGCCGCTCGACGTCGTAGCGGAAATGCTCGGCGACCTCGTGAAACTGTCCGTACGGCAACACCGTCGCCGCGGCGAAGTAGTTGGCAAGACCGAGCCGGGCCAGCGTTGTCGACTCCTCGCTGGTGAATTTGCCGTCCTCCACCAGCTTGTCGATCAGGTCGCCGAACTCGAGGTAGGCCAGTTCGGCCGCCATCTTGAACACCTGTTGTCCCGACGACAGGTGGTTGCCGATCTCCAGCCGCCGCGACGCCGGGTCATAGCGGTGCAGCACGGTATCGCCGAGGTCGGTTCGCCTGACGATGTGAACCCCGTGCACGGCCTTCAGTCGGTCGGACAGATCGCGGGCAAGGTCGCCGCGGTGCATGCGAAGGTTGATGGTGAGGTCTTCGGCGGCGGTGTCGAGTTCATGCAGGTAGTTCTGTCGCTGGTAGAAGTAGTCGCGCACCTCCTCGTGCGGCATCGTGATGGAGCCGCTGCCGCTGCCGTCGGAGAAACGGTCTTCGGTGGCGGCGGCCAGCTGAGTGGTGGTGATCCGGTAGCGCCGGTGCAGGTTGACCATCGCGCGGGCCAGCGTGGGATGGGCGTTCACGATGTCGGCGATCTCCGTCGGGTCGACATCGATGTCGAGATCGCGGTCCATGGTCACCTCGCGCAGCTCGGCGACCAACCGGGTGTCGTCCTGAGACGCGAAGAACGTGGCGTCGACGCCGAAAACCTCGCTGATCCTCAACAGCACGGCCACCGTGAGCGGCCGAACGTCATGCTCGATCTGGTTGAGGTAGCTCGGCGAGATCGCCAGCATCTGGGCCAGCGCGGCCTGGCTGAAACCGCGCTCGCTACGCAGCTGCCGCACGCGCGAACCGACGAACGTTTTTGCCACGTCAGCCAGCATAACCGCATGTGAAGATCCTCTTCGCATTCTTGGCAGACCGGCGGCTGTGGCACTATCGGAGAGCCATTTGCAGTAACAGGGGAGAATCGAGCATGGCGGGAATCGAAGGCAGCACCGGTTTGGCGAAGGTGATGATGCCTGTGCCCGATCCACATCCCGACGTCTTCGACAAGGAATGGCCCCTGCGCGTCGGCGACATCGACCGGGTGGGTCGATTGCGGTTCGACTCCGCCACCCGGCACATCCAGGACATCGGGCAGGACCACCTCCGTGAGCTGGGCTTCGAGGAGACCCATCCGCTCTGGATCGTCCGGCGCACGATGATCGACCTGGTCAAGCCGATCGAGTTCCAGGACATGCTGAGGTGCCGGCGTTGGTGTTCGGGCACCTCGAATCGCTGGTGCGAGATGCGGGTGCGCATCGACGGCCGCGGGGGCGGGTTGATGGAGTCAGAAGCGTTCTGGATCAACATCAACCGCGAGACCCAGGGTCCCGCGCGCATCGCCGACGACTTCATCGAGGGACTGCAGCGCACCACCGACGTCGACCGGTTGCGATGGAAGGCCTATCTGAAGGCAGGCAGCCGCGAGGACGCATCGCAGATCCGCGAGTTCCCGGTTCGCGTCACCGACATCGACCTGTTCGACCACATGAACAACTCCGTCTACTGGAGCGTGATCGAGGACTATCTGGCCAGCGCGCCGGAGATGCTGAGCGCGCCGCTGCGCGTGACGATCGAACACGACGCGGCGGTGGCGCTCGGTGACAAACTGGAGATCATCGTGCACGTCCATCCGGCCGGATCGACCGAACAGTTCGGCGCAGAACTGGCGGATCGGCCTGTTACAACGCTCACATACGCGGTCGGCGAAGAGACCAAGGCCGTCGCGGCCCTCTTCGCGCTCTGACCCGAACCGTTTAACAGTACAAGCGTACTGACCAGCGAAAATGGGCTACTGGCCAGTAGCATCTGAACCGTTCCAGCTGATCACTCTCTTCGCAGACTTTGCAAGTTGACGATAGGCGTTAACGAAAATTGGCAATCGAAACGAGTGGACCTGCGCATATGTCTTGATGCATTCTCGAATTAGCGCAACAGCGAAGTTGTTCAGGCGTTAACAAGCTGGGAACTCCGGCAGCGCCGCAGCGATGTTCGACAGAAAGTTGGAGGAGCAGTCGATGTCTACCGTTGGCACGCCGAAGTCACCCGAACAGATCCAGCACGACTGGGACACCAACCCTCGGTGGAAGGGCATCGAGCGCACTTACACCGCAGCGGACGTGGTCGCGCTGCAGGGTTCGGTCGTCGAGGAGGCCACGCTCGCCCGCCGCGGCGCGGAGGTGCTGTGGGCGCAGCTGCACGACCTGGAGTGGGTGAACGCGCTCGGCGCGCTGACCGGCAACATGGCCGTCCAGCAGGTGCGCGCCGGCCTGAAGGCCATCTACCTGTCCGGTTGGCAGGTCGCCGGTGACGCGAACCTGTCCGGGCACACCTATCCCGACCAGAGCCTCTACCCGGCCAACTCGGTGCCGCAGGTCATCCGCCGCATCAACAACGCGCTGCTGCGCGCCGACGAGATCGCCAAGGTCGAGGGCGACACGTCCGTCGAGAACTGGCTGGCGCCGATCGTCGCCGACGGCGAGGCCGGCTTCGGCGGTGCGCTGAACGTCTACGAGCTGCAGAAGGCCATGATCGCCGCGGGCGTCGCGGGGTCGCACTGGGAGGACCAGCTGGCCTCTGAGAAGAAGTGCGGTCACCTGGGCGGCAAGGTGCTCATCCCGACCCAGCAGCACATCCGCACGCTGACCTCGGCACGGCTGGCCGCAGACGTCGCCGATGTGCCCACGGTCGTGATCGCCAGGACCGATGCCGAGGCGGCCACCCTGATCACCAGCGACGTCGACGAGCGGGACCAGCCGTTCATCAGCGGCGAGCGGACCAAGGAAGGTTTCTACCGGGTCAAGAACGGCCTGGAGCCCTGCATCGCCCGC
Organism: uncultured Actinomycetota bacterium; assembly: GCA_963804905.1. GTDB lineage: Bacteria > Actinomycetota > Actinomycetes > Mycobacteriales > Mycobacteriaceae > Mycobacterium. The sequence goes on from CAWDSB010000006.1 coordinate 91,424, forward strand.
GCCAAGGCCTACGCGCCGTACTCCGACCTGATCTGGATGGAGACCGGTACGCCCGACCTCGAGCTGGCCAAGCAGTTCGCCGAAGGCGTGAAGGCCGAGTTCCCCGACCAGATGCTGGCCTACAACTGCTCGCCGTCGTTCAACTGGCGCAAGCACCTCGACGACGCGACCATCGCGAAGTTCCAGAAGGAGCTGGCGTCGATGGGCTTCAAGTTCCAGTTCATCACGCTGGCCGGCTTCCACGCCCTGAACTACTCGATGTTCGATCTGGCCTACGGCTACGCCCGCAACCAGATGAGCGCGTACGTCGAGCTGCAGGAGCGCGAGTTCGCCGCCGAGGAGCGGGGATACACCGCTACGAAGCACCAGCGCGAGGTTGGCGCCGGCTACTTCGACCGGATCGCCACCACGGTGGACCCGACCAGCTCGACGACGGCGCTGACCGGCTCGACCGAAGAGGGCCAGTTCCACTGACGATCAAGCGGGCGTAGCCGCGATGAGGAAGTGGAACCGAAGGCAGTAGCCACTGACGATCGAGCGGGCGTCGCCGCGATGAGGAAGTGGAACCGAAGGCAGTTCCACTGACGATCGAGCGGGCGTCGCCGCGATGAGGAAGTGGAACCGAAGGCCAGTTCCACTGACGATCGAGCGGGCGTCGCCGCGATGAGGAAGTGGAACCGAAGGCCGTAGCCACTAAGTCGCTGGCGGTAAGTTGTCACATCAGGCCCCGTCCGTATGTTGGGCGGGGCCTGACGCTGTGAAGGAGAGACGTGAGCAACCGGATTGAACGGGTAGGCGTTATCGGCGCCGGACAGATGGGCAGCGGCATCGCCGAGGTGTGCGCCAAGGCCGGGGCCGACGTCCTGGCGTTCGAGCCGACCGAAGAACTGACGGCGGCGGGCAAGAAGCGGATTACCTCTTCGCTGGAGCGCGCGGCGAGTAAAGGCAAGCTCACCGAGGGCGACCGCGACGCCGCACTCGCGAAGCTCAAGTTCACGACCAGCCTCGCCGACCTGTCCGACCGTCAGCTCGTCATCGAGGCGGTCGTCGAGGACGAGGCCGTTAAGGCCAAGATCTTCGCCGAGCTCGACGAGCTCATCACCGATCCCGATGCGGTGCTCGCATCCAACACCTCGAGCATCCCCATCATGAAAATCGCTGCGGCAACGAAGAACCCGAGCCGAGTGCTCGGACTGCACTTCTTCAACCCGGTGCCGGTCCTGCCGTTGGTCGAACTCATCAGCACGCTGGTCACCGGCGACGAGGCGACCGCACGGGTCGCAAGCTTCGCGAGCGAGGTGCTGGGCAAGCAGGTGGTGCGCTGTGGTGACCGCTCCGGCTTCATCGTCAACGCGCTGCTGGTGCCCTACCTGCTGTCGGCCATCAGGATGGCGGAAGCCGGCGTCGCCACCGTCGAGGACATCGACACCGCAGTCGTCGCAGGCTTATCGCACCCGATGGGCCCGCTGCGGCTCTCCGACCTCATCGGGCTCGACACTATGAAGCTCATTGCCGACTCGATGTACGACGAGTACAAGGACCCGAATTACGCTCCGCCGCCGCTGCTACTGCGGATGGTCGAGGCCGGTCAGCTCGGCAAGAAGTCCGGCAAGGGCTTCTACACGTACTGACGCAACGCCGCTCTGACGCGGTCGACAACGAGTTCGGGCCGATAGCGCAGCTGCGATGAGCTGACACGGACGATGCGCCAACCGCGCGCAGCGAGGAATGCCAGTCGGTCGATGTCCTCAGCGTGCTGGCGTATTCGAAACCGACCTGTCATTGCGGCCATCCGATATCGATGCGGCGATTGCCGACGCGGATCTGCGTGACGGGTCGTGGAAGCCCAGATCGGACGAGCAGCGTCCGCAGCCGTGTCTTTTGAAGAGACTCGGCGCCGCCGTCCGCCAGAGCCGGAACCCTGCGTAGAGTGCGAATGCCACGCGCGCCTGGATAGCGGCGCTCAATTGACTCAATCTGCGCGACAGTCACTTTCGTCGTATTCATCAGCGCGTCGATGCGAATGACCGCTGTGCTCTGCTGTAGTCGGCGCCCCATGTCGTAGGCGGTTCGCGCTGCGTCGTGCACTTCATGCCGCGGACCACGCATACTTCGTCATCGCGAAGCTTCCCGGAATGCACGACGATGCCGCGCGGTGCCGGCTGGCGCACGCGTGCGAGTTCGGCGGGGACATCGCTGGGTATCGCTGGGTAACCATCGGCAGCCGCGCATGGCCGCCGCCGAGACTCCGGCTAGGGTCGCCCTACGCCGCGACCAGAGCCATGCGGCTATGGCCTTCTCAATGGGATCCAGTGCCAACCCGACTGGCGCATAGACATTCTGGTGCACCTTGACATATCTCGTGCGTAGCGCTTGACGCGTCACCCGCCCGCCCGCCAGAGCATCACGGGCTACTACAAACTCCCCCATGCCAATTTGGCGCACACAATCGCCATTTGGTTCCCGAGACTACGCATTGTGATGAAAATCGGGCGAATTTCGTCAGAAACCGTAGCCTCGGCGACAGCGCTAGGCCTCGGCGAGCCGCTTCTTCTCCGCCTCGACGTCGAAATCGGCTGGCGGCCAAGACAACTTGAGACCCTCGAGCGCCTCTATGAGCAGCTCGAGGATGGCTAGGCGGCTGTACCACTTGCGGTCACACGGTATGACATGCCACGGCGCGTAGTCGGTCGACGTCTTCTCCAGCATCGCCTGGTAGGCCTCCTGGTACCGGGGCCATAGCTCGCGCTCGTCAACGTCCTTCGGGTTGTACTTCCAGTACTTGTCGGGCCGCTTGAGTCGCTTGGACAGTCGCTTATTCTGCTCGTCCAGCGAGACGAACATCGCGACCTTGACGATCGTCGTGCCGTCGTCGACCAGCTGCCTCTCGAACTTGTTGATCTCGTCGTAGCGCTTACCCCATACCTCGGGCGGCACCATATCGTGCACCCGCACCACCAGCACGTCCTCGTAATGCGAGCGGTCGAACACGCCGATGTCACCGGCCGCAGGCAGCGCGCGCCGGACCCGCCACAGGTAGTTGTGCTTGCGCTCTTCCTCGGTCGGCACCCCGAAGGCGGTGTATCGGATGCCTTGCGGATTCGCTGCTCCGACAACGTGTTTGACGATGCCGCCCTTGCCCGCGGTGTCCATGCCTTGCAGAACAAGCAGCAGCGCTCGATTCTGGCCGTCGCCCTTGCTGTTGGCGTACAGCATCTCCTGCAGCTCGGCGAACCGTTCGTTGCGTTCGGGCTGCACCTCGGCGGCGTCGGCCTTCTTGCCTTTGAATCCCGGGGTCGCGCTGAGTGTCGATGCTCGCGACCTTGTCGCCCTGGCGATACATCAAAAAGTTGCGCGGTTCGTGTGTCCACGGATCGGGTAGATCGTCGGCCTTGCTCATCTCTTGAGCAACTGTGGCGGCAAGATCGGCGACGGGTGGACCATTTCGCGGAATTTCTCCAGCGATCCGCCCACCTCGACGATGCCGCGCAGCGCGTTCCACGACAGCATCGTCAGATAGTCGATTAGCTCGTCCGAACTCATTCGCGGATGCGACATCCATGAGTGCGTGGCCAGCTGCACGCCGCCGACCGTGTGGTAAGCCCACGGCTCGACGCCCCCGGTGTCCATGCCGGCCTCACTCATCCGCCTGCGCAGCATGACGGCAAGCATACGGGCGATGATCTCCTCGCTGTTGGCGATCACCTTGTTCTTGCTCGCGGAGTTGTTGGCCATCACGAACCGGTACGGCTCGGGTTCGGCGGCCACCGTATGGACGTACACCCGGATGATTTCGCGGGTCAGGTCGTATCCATCCAGGTTCGCGGAGAGCGCAGCGGCCATATTGGGGATCAGCGTGGTTTGCGCGAAGCGCATCATCACAGCCGTCGTCAGGTCGTTCTTGTCCACGAAGTACCGGTACAGAACCGTCTTCGACACGCCGATCTCGGCGGCGATCTCGTCCATGCTGACGTTGCTGCCGCGCCGACGGATGGCCACCAAAGTTCCATCTACCAGCTCGTTCCGGCGCTCCACCTTGTGTTGGTGCCAGCGCCGTTTGCGTCCATCGATCTTGACTGCCCCCGGCGGGCTCTGCTGTGTCACTATCGCGCTAGTCCGTTCCCTAGTCCTCCTCGATACTACGGCGGATAGGCGGCGCGAGCCTCGTCGGCACGGCCAACACTCCGGGTTGTAGCGGATGATGTAGATGTGGCACACAGACCAGACGCCCCAGGCCGCGGGTTGCGGGCGCTTCCTGCGGCCTCGGCGGAGCGGCTGAGTTTCGCCGAATCGCTGGCCGGCGCCGACACCGCTGCCGATGCGGAGCGTCGCCGTGGCCTGCGGCGGATGAAGATCGTCGCCCTGAGTTTCCTGGTCGGGGCAACTGTGCTGTTCCTCTTCTGCCAGTGGGCCGAGGCCAACGGTGCAGGGGCGTGGGCCGGTTATGTGGCCGCAGCGTCGGAAGCGGGCATGGTCGGTGCGATGGCCGACTGGTTCGCGGTGACGGCGCTGTTCAAGCACCCGCTGGGGATAGCGATCCCGCACACCGCGATCATCAAGCGTAAGAAGGACCAGCTGGGACAGGGTCTGGGCGCCTTCGTCCGGGAGAACTTCATGTCGCCAGAGGTCGTCGAGACCAAGCTGCGCGAAGTCGGAGTCGCTGGCCGGCTGGGCAAGTGGCTGTCGGAGCCCTCGCACGCCGAGCGGGTGGCCGCCGAGGCCTCCACGGTGGCTGCGGGTGCTCGTTGAGATGCTGCGCGACGAGGACGTCCAGCACGTGCTGGACCGGATGATCGTGAAGCGGCTCGCCGAGCCGCAGTGGGGTCCGCCGGTGGGACGGGTGCTGTCCACGCTGCTGGCCGAGCATCGGCAGGAAGCGCTGATCCAGCTGCTGGCCGACCGGGCGTTTCAGTGGTCGCTGAACGCAGGCGAGATCATCGAACGAGTGGTGGAGCGCGACTCCCCGACCTGGTCTCCGCGCTGGGTGGACCACCTCGTCGGCGACCGAATTCACCGCGAGCTGATGGACTTCACCGACAAGGTGCGCCGCAATCCCGACCATGAGCTGCGCCGCTCGGCGACGCGATTTCTGTTCGAATTCGCTGACGACCTGCAGCACGACGAGGCGACCATCGCAAGGGCCGAGAAGGTCAAGGAGCAGCTGATGGCCCGCGACGAGGTCGCCCGCGCCGCCGAGACGGCCTGGAACACCCTCAAACGCCTGATCCTCGAGTCCGTCGACGACCCGTCATCGGCGCTGCGCACCCGCATCGCGGACTCCGTCGTGCACATCGGGGAATCGCTGCGCGACGACGCCGACCTGCGCGACAAGGTGGACAACTGGATCGTCAGGGCGGCTCAACACCTGGTCGCTCAATATGGGGCGGAGATCACAACGATCATCACCGACACCATCGAGCGGTGGGATGCCGACGAGGCCAGCAGGCGCATCGAACTTCATGTCGGGCGTGACCTGCAGTTCATCCGGATCAACGGCACAGTCGTCGGCGCCCTGGTCGGGCTGATCATCTATTCGGTAGCCCAACTACTCTTCTGACCTGCGCTAACTAGTGCTTGCAAAAGTTAGCACCCCGTCGTACGGTTGGGTCTGCTGCACATCGGATACCCAACCCGTCGAGGGGGCAACCCATGATGCCGCAGGACGAAAATCTTGCTGCTGTGGTGTCAAACGCTGCGCAGGACATCGGTAGTTTCATCCGGACGCAGCGCGAGGCGGCGCAGGTTTCGGTGCGGCAGCTGGCCGAGAAGGCCGGGGTCAGCAATCCCTACCTCAGCCAGATCGAACGGGGATTGCGGAAACCGTCAGCCGACGTGCTGAGCCAGATCGCCAAGGCGCTGCGGGTCTCCGCCGAAGTGCTCTACATCAGGGCCGGAATCCTGGAGCCCAGCGAGAGCAGCGAGGTCCGTGACGCGATCGTCACGGACGTGGCGATCACCGAGCGGCAGAAGCAGGTGCTGCTCGACATCTACACATCGTTTTGTGAGCAGAACGAAGCCGTCCGAACCGAGGGGGACGAGGAGACGACGACCTGACTGAACCAAGACCAACCGCTGTTTAGACAAGACCGAAGTGAAATCAGTGAAAGGAAGTATCGCCATGGCGAAGAAGACGACCCAGAAGAGCACCACCCAGCAGCCGACCGTCGACGATCTGAAGGCTCCGCTGCTCGCTGCGGTGGGCGCCGCCGATTTGGCCCTCGAGCGGGTCAACGAGATCGTGGCCACCCTGCGCGAGCGGGCCGGCGAGGCCCGCAGCGACGCCGGGTCGCGGGTGGAGGAGAGCCGCGCCCGACTGACCAGGCTGCAGGAGGACCTGCCGACCCAGTTCGGCGACCTGCGTGATCGGCTCAGCTCCGACGAGCTGCGCAAGTTCGCTGAGAGTTATGCAGACGCCGCGCAGACCACCTACAACAAGCTCGTCGAGCGTGGCGAGATCGCCCTCGAGCGACTGCGCAGCCAGCCGGCCCTCGGTGAGGCCGCCGGTCGGGTGGAGAGCTACACCGACCAGGCCGTCGAGCTGACCCAGGAGGCGCTGGGCAACGTTGCCTCGCAGACCCGCGCGGTCGGCGAGCGCGCCGCCAAGCTGGTCGGCGTTGAGCTGCCCAAGAAGGCGCAGAAGTCTGCGGCGCCGGTCAAGAAGGCCGCCAAGAAGACCCCGGCCAAGAAGACCCCGGCCAAGAAGGCCCCGGCCAAGAAGGCTCCGGCCAAGAAGGTCACTCAGAAGTAAATTCGACGCCGACGGTGGCGCCCGCTTAGGCTGGTGAGGTGATCCTTGCCGACCTAGCGGGCGTCATCGTTTTGGTCCTCGTCGTTATCGCTTTCGCCGTCGCCGTGTACGCCTTTGTGCACGCAGCCATGCAACGTCCCGACGCGTACACCGCGGCAGGCAAGCTCACCAAGCCGGTCTGGCTTCTGATCATCGGCGGTAGTGTCCTGCTTTTGCTGGTGTTCCGCGATCCCTTCGGCGCGGCGATCGCCGCCGTGGCATCGGGCATCTACCTCATCGACGTGCGGCCGAAAATCCTCGATATTCAGGGAAAGTCGCGGTAGCAGCGTGCGCCGTTTCCTTGCCGCCATTGCGGCGGCCATGACTGCTGCCCTTGCCGTCGCCGGTACCGCGTCGGCCAGTCCGTCACTCGACCCTCCCTTCGTCGCACACGCCGAATGGGCGAAGTGGGGCGACTTGTCCAGCCTCCGTGTCTATCCGACGGAGTCGGGCAGGTCCGCCGCGGCTCAGCTGGGCACCGATGCGCAGGCCGACGAGGCATGGACCGAGGTGCTCGCGCTGTCCCCGGTCGCCGACCTTCCGGGCTTGCGCGAACAATTCATGTGCCATTGGCAGTACGCCGAATTCGCCTATCCCGGCAAGACCAGCTGGAATCTCGAGCCGTGGCGACCCAAGGTCTCCAAGGACGAAATGCTGGCGAGCCACTGCAATCCCGGCGGCACAGAAGAACCGTTCTAGTGCCGCCGAGCCGTGGCGAAGTGGCCGCGCTCGTCGACCACACGCTGCTCAAACCCGAGGCCACCGACGCCGACGTGAGGGCGCTCGTGGGCGAGGCAGCCGATCTCGGGGTGTATGCGGTATGCGTGTCGCCATCCATGGTTGCCGTCGCCAAGTCCTCGGCATCGACGGGTCTGCACATCGCCGCCGTCGCGGGTTTCCCGTCAGGAAAACATCTTTCGGCGATCAAGGCAGCCGAGGCCGCACAGGCGGTCAACGCAGGCGCTGACGAGATCGACATGGTCATCGATGTGGGTGCCGCGGTGTCCGGCGATTTCGACGCGGTGCGGGCCGACATCGTCGCTGTCCGCTCAGCGGTGCCCGACGTGGTTCTCAAGGTGATCGTCGAGTCCGCGGCGCTGCTGAGCCTCGCCGACGCCGACGCCTTGGTGTCGACCTGCCGGGTCGCCGCCGACGCGGGCGCCGATTTCGTGAAGACCTCCACCGGATTTCACCCCGCGGGGGGCGCATCGGCGCACGCGGTGGAGGTGATGGCCGCCGCCGTCGGTCCCCGCGTCGGGGTCAAGGCCAGCGGCGGCATCCGCAGCGCCGACGACGCCGTCGTGATGCTTGCCGCGGGCGCTATGCGGCTCGGGCTGTCGGGGACGCGCGCGGTACTCGACGGGTTGGCTTAAGACCACGCCGGCGGAGGTGGCTTAAAAACCGGCGAAGCAGGGATCGTCGTTGCCTGCGGGGATCGATGCATTGCGGGTCGAAAAGCGTGCTGTCACACCGTTATCGCTGACCTTGACGTCGTCGGCGTGGATGCCGAGAGGGTAGTTCCTGGTCAGCTGGGCGGAGAACGTGTCCAGCGCGGGCTGGACCATCTCACGCGGCAGGGTGAAGCCAAGACCGCTGAAATTGACCATCTGCAGGGCGATCCCGCCGTCCTGCACCGTGGGTTTGGTGGTGATGCTGCCGAGCGCGGCTTCCAGCTCGATCGTGCCGTCTGACGGCTTCGTCTTCACATCGGTGACGAGTCTGCCAAGAAGCGGGATGGCGTTCTGCACGGTCTGCTTGATGCCGTCGGCTGACCAGGTGATCGTCGCGTCCAGCGCGCCGATCGTGCCCTTCGAATTACCGTTGTCCTGCAGGCGCACATCATCGATGTTCACGGTGGCCTTCATGCCCTTGGCGTCGCGGATCTGGTTGCCCGCCGTCTCGATTGATATGTTGCCGTAGTGCCCGGTCATGTGCTGCAGCAGGAACGGCGACGCCCCGAACGACACGGTGACGTCGTCCTGCACCACGCACTCTGTGGCCGCGGCCACCACGTCGTCGGCGCGGCTGCGCGCGTACAGCTCCGCGGCCAGCACGCCTGCGGCGACCAGTGCCACCACGATGACGGCCACCAGAACGATGGTCAGCGGATCACGAAACAGCTTCTTGATCGTCACGAGCGGCGAGGTGCCCTTCTGCGGGGATTCAGGCGAAGGCGGGGACGCCGTCTGGCCCGGTGCGCTCTGCGGAAAGTGTGCTGGCGGAGGCCCGGGCGGGGTGTGGCTCGATGGATGGACGTGGTTGGCCGGGCGAGCCCAGGGATCAGTCACCCCCGCGATTCTGCCCTATGAACTTCGGTGAAGTCTGAGCGGTTACGCAGCACCGCGATCGTGTCCCGAGCGGGCTGCACAGCATCCAGGTCGACGTCGGTGACGAGTAGCTGCGGGTCGGGGCCCGCCACCGTCACGACTTCGCCCAACGGTGATGCCACGACGCTGCCGCCCACTCCGGTCGGTCCCGCTTCGGCGAGCTCGTCGCCGGGGTAGGCCTGGCCGACGGCGGCGATGAAACTCGTGGTGTCCAGTGCGCGGGCGCGCGCCAACAGCGTCCACTGCTCGAGCTTGCCCGGTCCAGAGCCCCACGAGGCATGCACGGTGATGAGTTCCGCACCGCGCCGCGCCAGCTCGACATAGAGCTCGGGGAAGCGGATGTCGTAGCAGAGACTCAGCCCGACGCCCACCCCGTCCACGGTGATGACGACAGGCCGCTCGCCGGGGGCGACGGTGCGCGACTCGGTGAACCCGTACGCGTCGTAGAGGTAGATCTTGTCGTAGTGCGCATCGACGCCTGCGCCCGATGCGATCAACGTATTGGTGACGCGTCCATCGTCGGCGGGAACGAACATGCCGGCGACGACGGTGACGCCTGCGCCTTCCGTGATGCGCCGCACCCCGTCGGCCCAGGCTCCGTCCAGCGGTTCGGCGATCGGAGCGAGAGGCACCCCGAACCGGCACATCGTGGCCTCGGGAAACAGCACGAGGGTCGCGCCCGCGTCTGCAGCGCGACGCGTGTAGTCCTCGACCAGTTCCAGGTTGGCCGCCGGATCGGTTCCGCTCTGGATCTGCGCCAGTGCGATTCGCATGCGTTCAGCCTAGAGCCGTCGTCACGGCCCCCAGGCGTGACGTCGAGCGCGGCGGCCTTGTTGCCGAGTTTGCCGAGACCGCACTGCTGAGTGCGCGGATGATCCTCGACAGCCTGGCGGCGCAGGTGCGCTTCCGCGACCGTCAACTGGGCGATCCTGATGGCGCTCGGCATCGGCGACATCGTCGCCATCGATTTCATGCAGCGGATCTTCGCCGCGAAATCGCCGGAGACCACGCGCCGGGCCTGCTTCGGTGCGGCGACCGGCGTCGTCGCGATATGCATTCCCTTCGGCTTGGTGGTGCTGTCGGCGAAGGCATTCCTGCCGGCGGAGCTCGACGGGCCGATTCTGTTCGTGCTGCTGGACCGATACGCGCCGGTGCTGCTGACGATCCTGGTGCTGTGCGGGCTTGTCGGCGCATCCGTGAGCACGCCAACGGAGCGATTCTGGCGATCTCGAACGTGATGGTGCGCAACGTCGGCGGGGGCCGGCCGTGCTTGTGCCCGGCCAGCGCGACCCGCTGTTGTGGGCGACGCGGACGGCCGTGGTGCCGATGACGCTGCTCGCCATCCTGATTGCGATCTAGGTCAAACAGACGGGGATCCTGCTCACCCTTGCGTTCGACCTTCTGCTGGCCTGTCTGGTCGTGCCGTTCATCCTCGGACTGGTATGGCGTAGAGGCACCGCGACGGCGGCGCTGGTGTCGATCGTGGTCGGCCTGGCGGTGCGCCTGGTGCTGTTCGCGATGACGCCGACCATGTACGGCCTCGACAACACGATCCTCTACATCCCCAACGGAGTCTTCGACGCGTCGTTCGACGGGTGGCCGACGTTCATAGCGTTCGCAGCATCGTTGGTGACGTATGTAGCCATCGCGTTGCTGACTCCGCCCGCGCCGATACGCGGGCTTGATATCCGGGTCGCGGAGGATCTCGACGATGCGCTCGATCAGGTGGGCGCGGCCGAGCCGGAGCCGGAACTCGTCAAGGCCGATGCGGGGCAACAGTTGCCCACGGCACCGTAAGGACGCCGTCGCGCATGCGGCGGCGCGGCGGTTCAACCGGCCAGCCGGTGTCGCGCAATGTGTTCAACATCGCGCGCCACCGCTCCCGCGGGCCGAACACGCCGTGTCCGGCGACGCTGGCCCACGCGCGATCGACCGCCGCGAGCAGTGTGTTGATCGGCTGACCCGAGACATTGTGGTGGATAAGGACTTTCGGTAGCCGCTCGGCCAGGTCCGATGGGCGTTCGATCGCGAACGGATCGCACGCCAGCGTGAGGCTGGCCGGCCCGCGGCCGTCGAGCAGCACCCAGCCGCACCGCCTGCCGATCTCATCGCAGGTCCCGTCGACGATCAGGCCGCCGGGGGCCAACCGGGCGCGCATCAGCGACCAGGCCTCGTCCACCGCGTCGACGGAATACTGGCGCAACACGTTGAAAGCCCGCACCAGCACCGGCCGGTGGCCTGCCAGCTCGAAACCGCCGAGACCGAACTCCACACCGGCTTGCGTCGGCACCAGCCGCTCGGGGTCGATTTCCAGGCCGATCACCCGCACGTCGGTGCGGACCGCGCGCAGCCGGCTTGCCAGCTCGAGGGTGGTTACCGGCAGCGCGCCGTAGCCGAGGTCAATGACCAGCGGATCGGTGGCCGACTGCAGCGAAGTGCGTACCCGCGGCGCATGCACCAGCCACCGGTCGCAGCGGCGCAGGCGGTTGTGCCCGGTGGTGCCCCGGGTCAGGTGCCCGACGGGAGCGCCCATGGCCAGGCATTTTAGTGCGTCCGCAGTCGAAAGTCCTGACCCACGCCGACCGATCCTCGCTAGTGGTGCTTGGCGATCCAGTCGGCGGTGAACGCCTCCTCGGCATCGAAGAGCAGCTTGATGTGGTGCAGGATCAGATCCTCGAGCGCGCCGCCGACGAGTGGGATGAAGACCTTGCAGACGCTGGCGAGTCGAAGCTCGCTGCCGGTATCGGTTTCGGTCAGGAAGTACCTGCCGCCGAAGTGACCGGGCCCGTGCGGGATGCTGGCGCGGTAGCTGCCGTTTCCCCGCTTGTTGGTGTGGTCGTAGGGATCGAAGTGTTGCTCGCGGGTGATGATCATGTCGACGGGCACTACGGCGCGCGCGATCGGCGGCAGATACATGCGCGGCAGATTCTGCTTGAACACGATGTCGGTGCCCGACCCATTGGACGTGAACTTCGTGATCTCGGACTGCGGGGTGAGGAACCGATAGGCGTCTATCAGGGTTTCCCAGTACTCGCGGCTGGTGAAGTCCTGGTAGATCTTCTCGGCCGGCGCGGAGAAGGCGATCTTGTAGTCCATCCGCCGCGCCATAACACCAGGTTACCGAGCGGTTAAGCGTTCTCCCTGATCCACGCCGTGGTGAACCGCTGTTCTCCGATCAGCAACTCGACGAGTTGGCTGCCGATGAAGTTCTCGACCTTGCCGCCGACGAGCGGGATCCGCACTTCGACGGAGGCGTTGAACTGCAGCCGCGAGCCGCCGTTCCCGCCGGGCCCTAGCTGCGCGGTGCCCGACAATGAGACAGGGGCGCCGGGGATGGCGCCGGTGACGGCTGCGGTGGCCTTGCCGTCGCTGACCGGGCTCCACTTCTCCTCGCGCACGATGGACAGGTCACCGGGGTGGAACTGCGTCACGATGCCGGGCAGCCGATCACGCCGCAGCACCTGCGTCGTCACCACATCGATGCTTCCGTCGCCGCCGACCTTCATCGAATCGAGCGTCGCTCGGTCGGCACCGGAGTCCGCCAATCGCTCGAGCCAGTACGTCTGATCGCTGAATGCCTTATGGACCTGTTCGACGCTGCCCTCGTACTCGGCGGCCATGTCGAATGAGCGCGGCATAGCTGGCCAGGCTACCGTTACGGCCCGTGGTCAGTTCGCTGATAGGGGGTGTACCGGTTGCCGAGGAGGTGCCGCTCGCTCCGCTGACCACATTGCGTGTCGGCCCCGTCGCCCGCCGCCTGATCACCTGCGAGACCACCGAGCAGATCGTCGCCGTCCTACGCGCGCTGGACGGCGACCGGGCACTGGTGCTGGCAGGCGGATCCAATGTGGTGCTGGCCGACGACTTGTTCGACCTGACCGTGGTCCTTCTGGCCAATGCGGGTGTTCGCGTCGACGGCAACATCCTGCGTGCGGAGGCGGGCGCGGTGTGGGACGACGTCGTCGTGACCGCGCTCGAGCACGGCCTCGGTGGCCTGGAGTGCCTGTCGGGGATTCCGGGTTCGACCGGCGCGACACCGGTGCAGAACGTCGGCGCGTACGGGGCAGAGGTCTCCGATACGATCCGGCGGGTACGACTGCTCGACCGTGCCACCGGCAACGACCGGTGGGTAGGCGGTGACGAGCTCGGATTCGGTTACCGCACAAGCATTCTCAAGCACTCTGACGTCGCCGTCGTGCTGGAGGTCGAGTTCGCCCTCGACGCCGAAGGACGCAGCGCACCGCTGCGGTACGGCGAGCTGACCGCGGCAGTGGGCGCCGAGCCGGGCGCACGCGTCGACCCGGCCCTGGTGCGTGACGCGGTGCTGGCGTTGCGGGCCCGCAAGGGCATGGTGCTCGACGCGGCGGATCACGACACGTGGAGCGTCGGCTCATTCTTCACCAACCCCGTCGTCAGCCCGCCGGAGTTCGACCGGATCGAGCGGGTCTCGGAGGAACCCGTGCCCAACTACGCGGCGCCCGACGGTGTGAAGCTGGCCGCAGGCTGGCTGGTCGAGCACGCCGGCTTCAACAAGGGCTATCCGGGCGACGGGGCGCCCGCCCGGCTGTCCACAAAGCACGCGCTGGCACTGACGAACCGCGGCGCTGCCACCGCGGCGGACGTGATCGCCCTGGCCAGACGGGTGCGCGACGGTGTAAGGGCGCAATTCGGGATCGAACTCACACCCGAGCCGAGCCTGATCGGCACGTCGCTCTAGGTATCTTAGGAACACGTGACCCCAGGCCCGACCAAAGAACCGACGCCGCCGCGCATGAGCCGGCGGCGTGCCCTGGCCGCGCTTGCGGTCGGGGTGGTCGCTCCCGGCACGCTGGCCGCCTGTGCCGGCAAGTCCAACACGCCATCGCAGGCCGCCAAGGCCCCGCCTGCGCCGTCGCTGACCTACAGCCCGCAGAACGCCGCCTCAGACGTGTTGCCGACCGCACCGGTCCGCCTCGACGTCCGCGACGGCTGGTTTCAGCGGATCGCCCTCATCAACGCCGACGGCAAGCCCGTCGCGGGCGCGGTCAATCGCGAACGCACCTCCTTCAACGTCACCGAACCGCTCGGCTACGGCGTCGACTACACCTGGGCAGGCTCGGTGGTGGGCCACGACGGCAAGGCCGTCCCGGTGCAGGGCAATTTCACGACAATCGATCCGTCAACCAAGGTCAACGGACAGTTCCAGCTCGCCGACGGCCAGGTGGTCGGCGTCGCGGTGCCGGTCATCATCCAGTTCGACGCCGCGATCGGCGACGAGGACCGGCCCGCCGTGGAGAAGGCGTTGAAGGTCACCACCGATCAGCCGGTCGAGGGCAGCTGGGCGTGGCTGCCCGACGAGGTGGGCGGTTCGCGCGTGCATTACCGCACCAAGGATTACTACCCGGCAGGCACCAAGGTGAATGTCGACGCCAAGCTCTACGGGGTGAAGTTCGGCGACGGCGCATACGGCGCGGAGGACATCTCGCTGAACTTCGAGATCGGGCGTCGGCAGGTGGTCAAGGCAGATGCCTCGTCGCACCGCATCCAGGTCATCACCGACGACGGCGTCATCATGGACTTCCCGTGCAGCTACGGCGAGGCCGACCTGCCCCGCAACATCACCCGCACCGGCACCCACGTGGTGAGCGAGAAGTACGCAGACTTCTACATGAGCAACCCGGCGGCCGGCTACAGCAACGTCCACGAACGCTTCGCAGTACGCATCTCCAACAACGGCGAGTTCATCCACTGCAATCCCAATAGTATTGGGGCGCAGGGCAACACGAACGTCACCAACGGTTGCATCAACCTGAACCTGGAAAACGCCCAGCAGTACTTCAACAGCGCGATCTACGGCGACCCGGTCGAGGTGACCGGAACCTCGATCGAGCTGTCCTACGCCGACGGCGACATCTGGGACTGGGCCGTGCCATGGGATGAGTGGACGTCGATGTCGGCGCTGTCGGAGCAGGCTCCGCCCACCGGGATCCCCAGCACCGCGCCCGCCACCCCGTCGGGTGCGCCGCAGCCGGTCAATGGTCGACCTCCCGGCGGTTAGGCGTTATTCGGTCGACCTCCGGTTGAAGCGGGACGCGCTTGCCTGGTCGCGTGGTCGGATCACGATCTGATCGAGGTTGACGTGCGACGGCCGCGACGTGACGAAGCCGATCACCTCGGCGACGTCCTCGGCCACCAGCGGTGTTACACCTTTGTAGACGGCGTCGGCGCGGTCCTGGTCACCCTCGAACCGGCGGAGCGAGAAGTCGGTCTTCACCATTCCGGGCGCAATCTCGGTGAGCCGCACGGGTTTTCCCAGAAGTTCTCCGCGCAGCGTGCGATGAAGCGCGCCCTGGGCGTGCTTGGCCGACGTATAACCGGAACCGTTGTCGTAGGTCTCGATCGCGGCGATCGACGTCACCGTGACGATCAAGCCGTCACCGGAGTCGATGAGCTTCGGAAGGAGCGCGCGGGTCATCAGCAACGTGCCGAGCACGTTGGACTCCCACATCCACCGCCAATGGTCGACGTCCGCCTCGAGCACGGGCTCCAGTCCGCGGGCGCCGCCGGCGTTGTTGACCAGCACGTCCACCCGGTCCAGCGCATCGGTCAGCGCCGCGACTGCATCACCGTCTGTGACGTCCGCGGTGAACGCCGTGCCGCCGATTTCCTCGGCGAGCTCCTTGATCGGCCCCTCGCGGCGGGCTACGCATACGACGTGAAAGCCCTGGGCAGCAAGGGTTCTCGCGGTAGCCGCACCAATGCCGGCGCTGGCGCCGGTGACCACCGCGACCCGGCGGTCCGCATCGGGTGTTGTCATGCGACCAACTCTAGTTGGCGTACTCAGCGACTCGGCTCGCCCACCAAACTCGAATCGAGTAGTCGGCTACTCGTGTGCTGACGCGTCGATCGGCGCTAATTTTCGGCCGTCCGCTCCACACGGGAAAGGAAAATCGATGAAGAACTACACCGTCCAGCCGGGGGACACCCTGTTCGGTATCGCCGCGCGAGAGTACGGCGACGGAGAGCTGTATCCGGTGATCGCGCGGATGAACCAGCTCACCAACCCTGACCTGATTCTCGTCGGACAGGAACTGCTGGTGCCCTACGTCACGTATCGGCACTTGTGGACCACCGACGACACCACCGCCGCGCGTGCGCAGATCACCCAGAACTACTACGGCACTCAAGACACCAAGATCCAGCTGATCTGGGAGGTCGCAAGTGGAGTCGCCCAGCATCCGATCGAGCTTGGCGCGTGGCTGCTCATCCCGGAACTGAGCGACGTCGGCCACCACACCGTCGTCGACGGCGAGAGCTTCATTTCGCTGGCCGCCGATTGGTACGGCGACGACCATCTCGCAATCGTGATCGCGAACGCGAACGAGATGGACGAGAGCACGGAGCCGGCGCCCGGCACGGTGTTGATTCGGCCGGGTCTGAACTTCCGCCTCACCGTCGCGGGCCACACCCTGGAGTCGGCTTGCCGGATGGTGTACGGCGACTCGGAGCTCATCCCCACGTGGATGGCGGTGGTGGAGGCGGCGAACCACCTCAGTCGGCCGCACAAACTGTTCTCCAACCAGACGCTGTATTTCCCTCGGTAGTGGCGAACGTCACTGGGCTGGCGGTTAGTTGGCTGTGCTAAGTTGGCCGCGTGTTCCGGAGCTGTTGTTGTCGCCGCGTGATCTGCCGCGCCTGACCGACCCCGGATAATCTCGCTGTCCCGTTGAGTCGCTGGTGTGGCCCGGACCCACCAGCCGACATCAACGAAGGACATCCACGTGCGCACCACCACAATCCGCCAGACCCAGACCGCCGCACATACCAAGCGCGCGCTGTTGTCGCGCCACCACATCGTGGCTCCGTCACTGTGCGTCGCCGACGCCGCGGCGGCCTCGGTGTTCAACGCCGCCAGGTCGCGCGGCCCGATCGCCCGTGATGTCATCGCCAAGGTCACCCAGCTGTCCATCGCGACGGTGAACCGTCAGGTGACTGCCCTGCTGGACGCGGGCGTGCTGCGGGAACGCGCCGACCTCGCGGTGTCCGGCGCGATCGGCAGGCCCCGCGTGCCCGTCGAGGTCAACCACGAACCGTTCCTCACGCTCGGCATCCACGTCGGCGCCAGGACCACCAGCATCGTGGCCACCGACCTCTTCGGCCGCACCCTCGACGTCGTCGAGACCCCGACGCCGCGCGGCGCCCAGGCGGTGGCCCTCGCCTCGCTTGCCGACAGCGCCCGTCGCTACCTGAGCCGCTGGCACCGCCGCCGCCCGCTGTGGGTCGGCGTGGCCGCCGGCGGCGTCGTCGACAGCACCACCGGCTACCTCGACCACCCGCGACTGGGCTGGACGGACGCGCCCGTCGGACCGGTGCTCGCCGAATCGCTTGCGCTTCCGGTGTCGGTCGCATCGCACGTGGACGCCATGGCGGGCGCCGAGCTGCTGCTGGGCCCACGCAGGGCGGCGCACCCGTCGACCAGCCTGTACGTGTACGCACGCGAAACCGTCGGCTACGCATTGTCGATAGGCGGGAAGGTGCATTCGCCGGCCAGCGGCCCCGGCACCATCGCCGCCCTGCCCGCCCACTCGGATCTGCTCGGCGGCACCGGCCAGCTCGAGTCGACGGTCAGCGACGAGGCGGTCCTGATCGCGGCGCGCAAGCACCGGGTGATCCCCGCAGAAGGCCCGGCGTCGACGATGGCGACCGTGCTGCGGGCTGCCCGGCAGGGCAACGAGCAGGCCCGCGCGCTGCTGGCCGAGCGGGCGTGGGTGCTCGGCGAGGCCGTTGCGCTGCTGCGCGACATGCTGAACCCCGACGACCTTGTCGTCGGCGGGCAGGCGTTCACCGAGTACCCGGAGGGCATGAGCCTGGTCGAGGCCGCCTACACGCAGCGTTCGGTGCTGCCTCCGCGCGACATCCGGGTGACGTCGTTCGGCAATCGCGTGCAGGAGGCCGGTGCCGGTGTGGTCTCCCTCGGCGGGATATACGCGGACCCGATCGGCGCCATGCGGCGGGCGCTTGCGCGCAGGCCAGAGGCGACCGCTTGACGAGGTCCGACGACGCCGCGGTGTAGACATGTCTGTGTGCGCCTAGCCACGGATCTGCCCCGGCGGGTGGCTGTTTTGTCGGTGCACACCTCCCCATTGGCCCAGCCCGGCACCGGGGATGCCGGCGGAATGAACGTCTACGTGCTGCAGAGTGCGCTGCAGATGGCCCGTCGCGGCGTCGAGGTGGAGATCTTCACCAGGGCCACCTCGTCGGCCGATCAGCCGACGGTGCGGGTGGCGCCGGGAGTGCTGGTGCGCAACGTGGTAGCGGGCCCGTTCGAAGGGCTGGACAAGTACGACCTGCCGACACAGCTGTGTGCGTTCACCGCGGGCGTGCTGCGCGCCGAGGCCACCCACGAGCCCGGCTACTACGACATCGTGCACTCGCACTACTGGCTGTCCGGTCAGGTCGGCTGGCTGGCGCGCGATCGGTGGGCGGTGCCGCTGGTGCACACCGCGCACACCCTCGCCGCGGTCAAGAACGCGGCGCTCGCCGACGGTGACGCACCCGAGCCGCCGCTGCGCGCGGTCGGTGAGCAGCAGGTCGTCGACGAAGCGGACCGACTGATCGTCAACACCGAACACGAAGCGCAGCAACTGGTTTCGCTTCACCACGCAGATCCCGCGCGCATCGACGTCGTGCATCCCGGTGTGGATCTGGAGACCTTCACCCCCGGAGACCGGCGGACAGCGCGGGCAGCGCTCGGGCTCGACGCCGACGAACTCATCCTCGCCTTCGTCGGACGCATCCAGCCGCTGAAGGCCCCCGACGTGTTGCTGCGCGCGGCGGCCAGGCTCACCGACAAGTTCACTGCCCTGCGCGTGCTGGTGGCCGGCGGGCCGTCGGGAACCGGCCTCGCGGCGCCCGACACGTTGGTTCGGCTGGCCGACGAACTGGGTATCTCCGACCGCGTGACGTTTCTGCCGCCGCAGTCGCGCGAACAGCTGGTCAACGTGTACCGCGCCGCCGACCTGGTCGCGGTGCCGAGCTACTCCGAGTCGTTCGGACTGGTCGCGGTCGAGGCCCAGGCCTGCGGCACGCCCGTGGTGGCCGCGGCGGTCGGTGGGCTTCCGGTCGCGGTGCGTGATGGCGTCACGGGCGCTCTGGTGTCCGGGCACGACGTCGACGACTGGGCCAAGGCAATCACCTCCCTCGTCGAACGCGGGCCCGACACGATGAGCCGTGCCGCCGTCGAGCACGCCGCCACGTTCTCCTGGGCGCACACCGTCGATGCGCTGCTGGCCAGCTACGGGCGGGCGATCGGCGACTACGCGTGCCCGCCATCGCGACCCAGCCCTGACCGCGCGCCGCAGCGGTCGCCGCTTCTCGATGCGGCGGGGTGTCCGGGCGTGACCCAAGCGGTAACGAAGCTGATCGAGGACACCTGCAAGGAGCACGGCCTCGTCTGCACCCCCCACGAAGGGGCGCACGGCGGATTGCCGGGGATCATCGTCGAGCTGCCCGGCGAGCGGCGGCTGAAAACAAACACCATCCTGTCCATCGGTGAGCACTCGGTGCGGGTCGAGGCGTTCGTCTGCCGTCAGCCGGACGAGAACCACGAGGGTGTCTACCGGTTCCTGCTGAAACGCAACCGCAGGCTCTACGGCGTCGCCTACACACTCGACAACGTCGGCGACATCTATCTGGTCGGCCGGATGGCGTTGCATTCGGTGACCCCCGACGAAATCGACCGGGTACTCGGGCAGGTGCTCGAGGCCGTCGACGCGGACTTCAACACGTTGTTGGAATTGGGATTCCGGTCGTCGATCCAGAAAGAGTGGGAGTGGCGGGTGTCGCGGGGCGAGTCGCTGAAGAACCTGCAAGCGTTCGAGCACCTGATCGACGACGACCACGACGATCGGTAAGAGCCGCGGGGCCTCCGATAGGCTCTCCGCCATGGGAGATTCGACACTGGTTCTGCTTCGCCACGGCGAGAGCGACTGGAATGCGCTGAACCTGTTCACGGGATGGGTTGACGTCGATCTCACCGACAAGGGCAGGGCCGAAGCCATCCGCGGTGGCGAGCTCATGACCGAGCACGGTCTGCTGCCCGACGTGGTGTACACCTCGCTACTGCGCCGTGCCATCAACACGGCCAACCTCGCACTGGACAAGGCCGACCGGCACTGGATCCCGGTGCACCGCAACTGGCGGCTCAACGAACGCCATTACGGCGCGCTTCAGGGACTGGACAAAGCCGAAACGAAGGCCAAGTACGGCGAGGAGCAGTTCATGGCCTGGCGGCGCAGCTACGACACCCCGCCGCCGCCGATCGAGCGGGGCAGCAAGTACAGCCAGGACAGCGACCCCCGCTACGCCGACATCGACGGCGGTCCGCTGACCGAATGCCTCGCCGACGTGGTCGCCCGGTTCGTGCCCTACTTCACCGAGACGATCGTGCCCGACCTGCAGGCCGGTAAGACCGTGCTGATCGCGGCACACGGAAATTCGCTGCGGGCGCTCGTCAAGTTCCTCGACAAGATGACCGACGAGGACGTGGTCGGGCTGAACATCCCGACCGGCATTCCGCTGCGCTACGACCTGGACGGCGATCTTCGCCCGAAGGTCATCGGCGGGAATTACCTGGATCCGGAAGCGGCCGCCGCAGGCGCGGCCGCCGTAGCGAGCCAGGGTGCGAAATAATCCTCCGAAGAGCGATCGTGGGCAAACACTGGGTGAACATGAAGAAGCCTGGGCCCGAACTTCCATGATTCCTTGTGTGACTTGTCCCGATTTAGCCGCACGCTGCTGGGATGACGTTCACCAGTTTCGTACGATTTGCTCGTGAGTGTGGTATCCGCACTGCTGCTGACGGCAGTCGTGGCACTGCTCGCGCTGGCGATCGGTATCGGGGTCGGAGCGGCTCTCGCACCGAAGCTCGCCGAGCGCAGGCAGCGGCGAGCGGCCGAGGTGTCCGGGATCACCGTCTCGGAGATGCTCGCCCACATCGTGTCGCTGTCACCGGTGGGCATCGTCGTGGTCGACACCTACCGTGACGTCGTCTACCACAACGCCCGGGCCCGGGAACTGGGTCTGGTGCGGGACCGCCTGCTCGACGACCGCGCGTGGCTGGCGGCGCAGCGCACCCTGGCCACCGGCGAAGACGTCGAGGTCGATCTCTCTCCGCGCAGGCGTCTGATCCCCGGCCGCTCGGGGCTGTCGGTGCGTGGCCACGTCCGGCTGCTGACCGAGGACGACCGCCGGTTCGCCGTCGTCTATGTCGACGACCAGTCCGAGCACGCGCGGATGGAAGCCACCCGACGCGACTTCGTCGCCAACGTCAGCCACGAACTCAAGACACCGGTAGGGGCGATGGGTGTGCTCGCCGAGGCGCTTCTGGCATCGGCCGACGACCCGGAGAACGTGCGCAGGTTCGCCGACAAGATGGTCGCCGAGTCCAAGCGGCTGGCCAACATGGTCGGCGAGCTGATCGAGCTGTCGCGGTTGCAGGGCGCCGAGCCGCTGCCCGACCTCGAGGCCGTCGACGTCGATACCGTCGTCGCGGAGGCGCTGTCGCGGTACAAGGTGGCCGCCGACAACGCCGACATCGCCATCACCACCGACGCGCCGACCGGTTACAAAGTGCTCGGCGACCAACCTCTGCTGGTAACTGCGCTGGCCAACTTGGTGTCCAACGCAATCGCCTACTCACCCAAAGGATCTCCGGTGTCCATCAGCCGAAGGCGCCGGGGCGACAACATCGAGATCGCCGTAACCGATCGGGGAATCGGCATCGCCGCCGCCGATCAGGAGCGGGTGTTCGAGCGGTTCTTCCGCGTGGACAAGGCCAGATCACGAGCAACCGGAGGTACCGGTCTCGGGCTCGCGATCGTCAAACATGTTGCGGCCAACCACAACGGATCCATCCGGCTGTGGAGTCAATCGGGGACGGGATCGACGTTCACGCTGTCGATCCCGGCCTATCCCGACCACGTAAACGAGTCGGACGAACGATCGGACCAATGAGAGGAAATGAAACGTCCATGACCAACGTGCTGATCGTCGAGGACGAGGAGTCCCTGGCCGATCCCCTGGCGTTCCTACTGCGCAAGGAGGGCTTCGAGGCCACTGTGGTGACCGATGGGCCTTCAGCCCTTGCCGAATTCGAGCGGGTCGGCGCCGACATCGTGCTGTTGGACCTGATGCTGCCCGGAATGAGCGGAACCGACGTGTGTAAGCAGTTGCGATCACGCTCAAGCGTTCCCGTCATCATGGTGACGGCACGCGACAGTGAGATCGACAAGGTCGTCGGGCTGGAGCTCGGTGCCGACGACTACGTCACCAAGCCCTACTCGGCGCGCGAGCTGATTGCGCGGATCCGTGCGGTGTTACGCCGCGGCGCCGACCCCGATGATGTCGGCATCGGAGACGGCGTGTTGGAGGCCGGCCCGGTCCGCATGGACGTCGAACGACATGTCGTGTCGGTCAACGGTGAAGCGATCACGCTGCCGCTCAAAGAGTTCGACCTGCTCGAGTATCTGATGCGCAACAGCGGCCGGGTCCTCACGCGCGGACAGCTCATCGACCGCGTGTGGGGTGCCGACTACGTCGGCGACACCAAAACGCTCGACGTGCATGTCAAGCGACTGCGCTCGAAGATCGAGGCCGACCCGGCCAACCCGGTGCACCTCGTAACGGTGCGAGGCCTGGGCTACAAGTTGGAGGGCTAGCGGCGCTACTCGGCAGCGCGGGTGGCGGGGTGCACGGCGATCAGCCCTAAACTGCTGCGCCGCTTGCACATTGCCGCCAGTTCGGCATACGCCTTCTCGCCGAGCAGTTCGGTCAGCTCGGCGGCATAGGACTGCCAGACCTGCTTCGAGCCGACGTGTGCATTCGGGTCGCCCGTGCAGTACCAGTGCAAGTCGGCGCCACCCTCGCCCCATCCGCGGCGGTCGTACTCGGTGATCAAGGTCTTGAGGACCTCGGTGCCGTCGGCCAGCGTCACCCATTCCTGGCTGCGCCGGATGGGCAACTGCCAGCACACGTCCGGCTTCATCGTCAACGGCTCGACGCCCAGTTTCATCGCCTTGATGTGCAACGCGCAGCCGATGCCGCCCTCGAAGCCGGGCCGGTTGAGGAATATGCAGGCGCCCTTGTACTTTCGGGTGCGCAGGTTGGGCTTGTCCTCGTACTCGTCCATTTCGAGATAGCCCTTGCGGCCCAAGCCCTTTTCCCGGAACTGCCAATCCTCGTCGGTCAGCGTCTTCACCGCGCGGTCCAGACGCCTACGGTCGGCTTTGTCGGACATGAACGCACCGTGCGAGCAGCAGCCGTCGTCGGGTCGTCCCGCCACGGTGCCCTTGCACGCCGGCGTGCCGAACACACACGTCCATCGCGACAGCAGCCAGGTCATATCGGCGGCGATCAGGTGTGCGGGATTGTCCGGGTCGTAGAACTCCACCCATTCACGGGCGAAATCCGGCTCGACCTCGCCGGGATGCTCTGACGTCACGACTCAACGCTAGCGCCGAATGCCGCCGAACGCTAAGTTGCCACGGCCGCCGTCGCCAACGGATTCGGTGATCATGAATGTGTGGCGACCTGTGAACTCGGTGTCGGCAGCGCCACACCGCGGTCCGCTCACAGAGTTCACCGAAAGACCCGTTAGGTTGAATGCGTGCGACTGGGTGTGCTCGACGTGGGCAGCAACACCGTCCACCTGTTGGTGGTGGACGCTCGCCGCGGCGGCCATCCGACACCGATGAGTTCCACCAAGGCGTCACTGCGGTTGGCAGAAGCCATCGATTCGTCGGGCAAGCTGACCCGCAAGGGCGCCGACAAATTGATCGGCACCATCGACGAGTTCGCCAAGATCGCCGCGAGTTCGGGTTGCGCGGAGTTGATGGCATTCGCCACATCCGCGGTCCGCGACGCCAAGAACTCCGAGGACGTGCTGGCCCGCGTGCTGGCCGAGACCGGGGTGGCGCTGCAGGTGCTCAGCGGTGTCGACGAATCACGCCTGACCTTCCTCGCGGTGCGCCGCTGGTACGGCTGGAGTGCAGGCCGGATCATCAACATCGACATCGGTGGCGGTTCGCTCGAGCTGTCCAACGGTGTCGACGAGGAGCCGGAGGTGGCGCTGTCGCTGCCGCTCGGCGCGGGCAGGCTGACCAGAGAGTGGCTGCCCGACGATCCGCCAGGGCGACGACGGGTGGGGATGCTGCGGGATTGGCTGGACACCGAGCTGGCCGACGCGGGGGCCGAGATGTTGAAGGCGGGCAGCCCCGACCTCGCGGTCGCCACCTCCAAGACCTTTCGCTCGTTGGCCCGACTCACCGGTGCGGCGCCATCTGGGGAGGGGCCGTGGGTGAAGAGAACGCTGACAGCGACGGGCCTTAGGCAGCTCATAGCTTTCATCTCTAGGATGACCGCGGCTGACCGAGCAGAGTTGGAAGGGGTGAGTGCCGAACGGGCGCCACAGATCGTGGCCGGAGCGCTGGTTGCGGAGGCGAGCATGCGAGCGCTGGCGATAGATAACGTGGACATCTGCCCGTGGGCGTTGCGCGAAGGCCTGATTCTGCGGAAACTCGACAGCGAAGCCGACGGAACCGCACTGGTGGAGACGTCCGTACGAGACGCGGATCGACAACCCGCTAAGCCTAGAGGCAACACACGATGACAGGACCAGAAGAAAGCCACAGCAGCACCAGGCCGATATCGGTCGCGGAGTTGCTGGCGAAGAACGGGACGATCGGCGCACCGCCGGTCGGCGGGCGCCGTCGACGCCGCCGCGGCAACACCGACGCGGTCACGGTCGCCGAATTGACCGGCGAAATCCCGATCGTCACCGACGTCCCCCACAGGGATGTGGCGGCGTCGGCCACCGACGAGCTCGAAGAGGTCCACGACGACTACACCGCGCCGTCGTCCAGCAATGGCACCGCCGGACGACGTCGAGGAGACCGAAGACGAGGTCGAGCTCACCGACGAGGAAGCCGACTACGCCGCGCACATCGAGGAACGCGACGCCGAGCCACTCTTCGTCGAGCCGCCGCGCCGCCCCCACTATGCCCACTCTCAACGGCGCTACCCGGCATCGGCCGGCGTCGGCGCCGAGCAGATGAGCCCCGACCCGGTCGATGTCGACGACGATGACGCGGTCGACGCCGTGGCCGCCGGTCTGACGCAGCCTGCGATGGCCGCTGCGACCGCGCCCGACGTCGAGGACGACGATGCCGACGAGCTGCCGTCATACCTGCGCTCTTCGGGCGGGACACTGTTCGGCGGCGAGACGGTCGCCGACGACCTGGCTCGCCGCGGACGCCCACGCTACGACGACCTCGACCTCGGGGACGTCGACGACGAGCACGACGAGGACGACCTCGACCTCGACGAAGAGTCGACGATGTCGTCGTTCGTGCGCGGCGCAATGGTCGTCGGCCAGTGCATCGTCGCGGTGCTTTTCGGTGCGGGCCTGTTCATCGCGTTCGACCAGCTCTGGAAGTGGAACAAGGACATCGCGTTGGTGCTGTCCGTGCTGGTCATCCTCGGCCTCGTTGTCGGCGTTCGGGTGGTACGCAAGACCGAGGACATCGGCAGCACACTGATAGCGGTGGCGGTCGGCGCACTGGTCACGCTTGGGCCGCTGGCGCTGCTGCAATCGGGATAGCCGCTTAGCCAGCACAGTGCGCCCCGCCATCAAGGTCGGTCTCTCGACGGCCTCGGTCTATCCGTTGAGGACCGAGGCCGCCTTCGAGTACGCGGCCAAGCTGGGCTACGACGGTGTGGAACTGATGGTGTGGGCCGAAGGGGTCAGCCAAGACATCGACGCCATCGAAGAGATGTCACAGCGGTATTCGATGCCGGTGCTATCGGTGCATGCCCCGTGCCTGCTGATCTCCCAGCGGGTGTGGGGCGCCAACCCGATCTCGAAGCTGGAGCGCAGCGTGCGAGCGGCCGAACAGCTGGGCGCCCAGACCGTGGTGGTGCATCCGCCGTTCCGCTGGCAGCGCCGCTACGCGGAGGGCTTCGCGCAGCAGGTGGTCGACCTCGAGGCCGAAAGCGACGTGATGGTGGCGGTGGAGAACATGTTTCCGTTCCGCGCCGACCGGTTCTTCGGTGCGGGCCAGACATCGATCGAGCGGATGCGTAAGCGGGGAGGCAGGCCGGGACCGGGCATCTCGGCGTTCGCGCCGTCATACGACCCGCTGGACGGCAACCATGCCCACTACACGCTCGACCTGTCGCACACCGCCACGGCGGGTACCGACGCGGTCGACATGGCCCGCCGGATGGGCGACGGGCTGGTGCATCTGCACCTGTGCGACGGCAGCGGCGCCTCCACCGACGAGCATCTGGTGCCGGGCCGCGGCACGCAGCCGACGGTCGAGATCTGCGAAATGCTTGCGGGTGGCGACTTCTCCGGTCACGTCATTCTGGAAATCACCACATCGGGCGCACGGACGGCGGCCGAACGCGAAACGCTGCTGACCGAGTCGCTCCAGTTCGCCCGCGCGCACCTGCTGCGCTGACCGATCAAGGACGCTGATGTCTGGATCCACTCTGTTCACCGACGCGATGGCGCTCACGCCCGTCGGTGACGGCCGTTACGACGGCGAGCTGAACGAGCACTGGACGATCGGGCCGAGGGGGCACGGTCCGAAGGTGCACGGCGGCGCGATGCTGGCGCTGTGTGCGAATGCGGCCCGCATAGAGCACGGCGGGAATGAGTGGCCCATCGCAGTGAGTGGAAACTTCCTGTGGGCGCCCGATCCCGGGCCGATGCAGGTGTTGACGACGGTGCGCAAGCGCGGCCGCCGAGTCAGCCTGATCGACGTCGAACTCAACCAGGGTGACCGTACTGCGGTTCGTGCGGCGATCACGCTGGGCGACCCGGAACATCACGTCCCTCCGCTGTTGTCGGTCAATCCAGTGGTTCCGTTGATGACACCGGAGCCGCCACCCGGGCTGGAACCGATCGGGCCCGGCCACCCGATGGCCGACACCGTCCACCTGTCGCACGGCTGCGACATCCGCCCGTCGCTGACCACGATGTCGCCGCGTGCCGACGGCGGTCCGCCGATGATCGAGTACTGGGTGCGACCGAAGGGTGTCGGACCCGATGCGCTCTTCGCGCTACTGTGCGGCGACGTGTCGGCTCCGGTCACGTTCGGCGTCAACCGTTTCGGGTGGGCGCCCACCGTGCAGCTCACCGCGTATCTGCGCGCGCTGCCTGCCGACGGCTGGTTGCGGATCATGTGCACCACGGTGCAGATCGGTCAGGACTGGTTCGACGAAGACCACATCGTCGTCGACTGTGAGGGCCACATCGTCGTGCAGAGTCGCCAGCTCGCCATGGTGCCGCCCGCGCAGTAACCGCCGCGGGCGTCTGCAATGCTTTGACCGTGGCAAGGATCGCGATCATCGGCGGTGGAAGTATCGGCGAAGCGCTGCTGGCTGGGCTGCTGCGCGCGGGCCGGCAGGCCAAGGACCTGGTGGTGGCCGAGAAGGACCCGCAGCGCGCGAAGTACCTGTCCGAGACGTACTCGGTGCTGGTGACCACGGTGGCCGACGCCGCAGAGAACGCCTCGTTCGTCGTCGTCGCCGTCAAGCCCGCCGACGTGACCCTGGTCATCGACGAGATCGCCGATGCGGCCGCGCACGCCGGAAGCGATAGCGCCGAGCAGGTTTTCGTGACGGTGGCCGCCGGTGTGACCACCGACTTCTACGAAGCGAAGCTGCCTGCAGGGGCACCGGTGGTGCGAGTGATGCCCAATGCGCCCGTGGTCGTCGGCGGTGGCGTCAGCGCGCTGGCCCGCGGCCGGTTCGCGACCGCGGAACAACTCAAGGAGGTGTCGGCCATCTTCGACGCCGTCGGCGGTGTGCTGACCGTTCCCGAGTCGCAGATGGATGCGGTGACGGCCGTGTCGGGATCGGGTCCGGCGTACTTCTTCCTCGTCGTCGAGGCGCTCGTGGATGCGGGCGTCGCGGCGGGGCTGTCCCGACCGGTGGCCACCGATTTGGTGGTGCAAACCATGGCCGGGTCGGCCGCAATGCTGCTGGAACGTCTCGACGCCGCACAGCCGGCAGGAGACGCGGCAATGGGCACAGCGATGGACACCACCGCCGCTCAGCTACGGGCCACGGTCACCTCTCCGGGCGGCACAACCGCCGCTGGTCTGCGGGAACTCGAAAAGGGCGGCCTTCGGGCCGCGCTGGCGCAGGCGGTAGACGCCGCAAAAGAGCGATCTTCCCAGCTAGGAATCACATCCGGGTAATTCAACGAATTTCCATCGATTAGCCCACACCCGTCGCAATAACCCCAATAACCCCGCTATTCTCCTCGTGTAAGCGCGGGGTCGTGCCAGCGGTGGGGAAGCCGCTGGAACAGCCCGTGCCTGAAGGATTGGGTTGCGATGACGTCTATGAACGGGCCATCGGGGCGGGATTCGGCGGCCGGGAAACATGCACGAAACGACGCAGTTCCCGACCAGCCTCCGCGGGCTCAATTTCTCACCGTCGCCGAGGTGGCCAGCCTGATGCGGGTCAGCAAGATGACGGTCTATCGCCTGGTGCACAACGGCGAACTGCCCGCAGTACGGGTCGGTCGCTCGTTCCGCGTGCACGCCAAGGCGGTCCACGACTTGCTGGAGACCTCGTACTTCGACGCCGGATAGTCGGCGATCGTCGTCGTTCACTCTTCCCGCAAGCGGCTCATCGCCGTTTTCGCGTGGACTACCGCGGCCCGGTAAAGTGTCCGGGTCGAGTCAAGTGGGCTTGAAACACGTCTAGATAGCGGAGTTCATGGGTTCAGTCATCAAGAAGCGGCGTAAGCGCATGTCGAAGAAGAAGCACCGCAAGCTGCTACGTCGCACCCGAGTGCAGCGCAGAAAACTCGGCAAGTAGTTCCGGCGTCGCCGCCGATAGGCTGAACCGGATGGATTCTGAAGGTCGCTCCGGGGCCCGTACTCCGGGGCATGACGACGACACCCTGCACTACCCCAAGGTCGTGCTGGTTACCGGAGCATGCCGGTTTCTGGGCGGGTATCTGATCGCGCGGCTCGCACAGAACCCGTTGATCAACCACGTCATCGCCGTCGATGCGATCGCGCCGAGCAAGGATCTGCTGCGCCGAATGGGTCGCGCGGAGTTTGTTCGCGCCGACATCCGTAACCCCTTCATCGCCAAAGTCATCCGCAATGGCGGCGTCGACACCGTGGTGCACGCCGCTGCGGCCTCCTACGCGCCCCGCGCCGGCGGCAAGGCGGCGTTGAAGGAACTCAACGTCATGGGTGCGATACAGCTGTTCGCGGCCTGCCAGAAGGCGAAATCGGTGCGCCGCGTCATCGTCAAGTCGACGTCGGAGGTGTACGGCTCGAGCGCATTCGATCCGGTGCTGTTCACCGAGGCCGGCAGCAGCCGACGACCACCCGGCGAGGGCTTCGCGCGCGACAGCATCGACATCGAGGGTTATGCGCGCGGTCTCGGCAGGCGAAGGCCGGACATCACGGTCACGATCCTGCGGTTGGCCAACATGATCGGCCCGGCGATGGACACCGCGCTGTCGCGCTACCTCGCAGGCCCCGTCGTGCCGACCGTCGCGGGCCACGACGCCCGGCTTCAGCTGCTGCACGAGCAGGACGCACTTGGCGTGTTGGAACGCGCGACGATGGCGGGGAAGGCGGGCACGTTCAACGTCGGCGCCCCAGGAATCATCATGATGTCTCAAGCCATTCGGCGGGCAGGGCGGGTCCCGTTACCGGTGCCGCGGTTTGCGCTTTGGGCTGTGGATTCACTGAGGCGCGCAACTCGCTACACTGAGCTAGATCGCGAGCAGTTGGACTACTTGAGTTACGGCCGAGTCATGGACACCGCGCGAATGCGGAATGACTTAGGCTATAACCCGAAGTGGACCACAGTGGAGGCTTTCGACGATTACGTACGTGGTCGCGGATTGACTCCGATCGTTGACCCGCGATGGGTACGCTCAATGGAGAGTCGCGCCGTATCGGCGGCGCAGCGTTGGGGACGTTAAACGGGCTCGAATCGGGTGGGAGAAGGTTTGACGTGGCGGGCGATTCTAAAGCCAAAGTGATTCCGCTGCACTCAAATACGGGTAGGCAAGCGGCCCAGCGGCGTGCTGCGGCACGCGGCGAAGGCGCGCGCCGACATCCCTCCCTGCTCACCGATCCCAGCGGCCGTGCATCGGCCGAGCAGATCGCCGCCGTCGTGCGCGAGATCGACGATCGTCGCGCCGCCGCCTCGGGTGGCCAGTCGTCGGACGGCACCCCGACCGAACTCGCCAGGCGAATTGCCGCGGTTGCTGAGTTTGTTCGCAGACGGATGATGGGCGATTACACCGTCGACGAATTCGGCTTTGATCCGCACTTGAACAATTCGGTGTTTTTGCCTTTGCTGCGAGTGTTTTTCAATTCGTGGTTCCGCGTCGAAGTGAGCGGCATCGAGAATCTGCCGAAAACCGGCGCCGCTTTGGTGGTGGCCAATCACGCCGGCGTGCTGCCGATCGACGGGCTGATGGCGTCGGTGGCCGTACACGACAAGCACCCCACCAACCGGGATCTGCGGCTGCTGGCGGCCGACCTGGTCTTCGACATGCCGATGCTCGGCCAGGCCGCACGCAAGGCCGGGCACACCATGGCCTGCACCGCCGACGCGCACCGGCTGCTCGCGGCCGGCGAGCTGACCGCGGTGTTCCCCGAGGGATACAAGGGTCTGGGCAAGCACTTCAAGGACCGATACAAGCTGCAGCGCTTCGGTCGTGGCGGCTTCGTCGCGGCCGCGCTGCGCACCAAGGCGCCCATCGTGCCGTGCTCGATCGTCGGGTCCGAGGAGATCTACCCGATGCTCGCCGACGTCAAGCTGCTGGCCCGGCTGTTCGGGCTGCCGTACTTCCCGATCACCCCGCTGTTCCCGCTGGCCGGGCCCGCCGGGTTGGTGCCGTTGCCGTCGAAGTGGCATATCCAGTTCGGAGATGCGATCTCCACCGCCCACTACGACGAAGCGGCCGCCGAGGATCCGATGGTCACCTTCGAACTGACCGACCAGGTTCGCGAAACCATTCAGCAGACGCTTTATCAATTGCTGGCCAACCGCAGGAACATGTTCCTCGGCTGACACTTCAGCCGTCACTCGGGCATAGCCACTTCAGTTCTTGGAGCTTTGCCCTGCAATCATTTTGGCGATGGCGGCGTCGCGACGTTCTTTGATCGCCGCGCTCACCTCGTCGGCCTCGTCGTCATGGGCGGCCTCACCGATGACGGTGACGACGCTGGTGATCACCGGCTTGCCGTCGGCGTCGCTGACCTCGCCGCGGATCTCGCTGACCACGGTGCCGTGCGCCTCGATGACCGAGTCGAGGTAGGAGTCGAACCACAGCTTGTCGCCTGCGAGTATCGGCCGGTGGAACGTGATCTTCTGGTCGCGGTGCAGCACGCGCTCCATGTTGATCGGGATGGCGAAGTGCTCGAAGATCTCCGCTTGCACCTTGCGGCCTGCAACGGCGATGAACGTCAACGACGCCACGATCGCGTCGTAGCCGATCTCCTTGGCGGCGTCCTCGCTGAAATGCGCCGGATGATCGTCCTTGACCGCCTGCGCGAACTCGCGGATCTTCTCCCGGCCGACCTCGAAATAGTCCGGATACCGGTAGTGAGTTCCGATGATGTCTTCAGCGATGGCCATGGCGTGCGCGAGCCTATCAGCGCGCTTTCGGCCAGCCGGTCAGCCGCCGTCGTGCCGACGCGACACGATGGCGGCCAGCGCGCCGCCTGCCGCGCCGAGCGCCAGCGCCGAGGGCACACCGATGCGGGCGGCCTTGCGCGCGGTGCGGAAGTCGCGGATCTCCCAGCCCCGTTCGCGGGCGAGGTCGCGCAGGTCGGCGTCGGGATTGATGGCCACCGCCGTTCCGACCAGCGACAGCATCGGCACGTCGTTGAAGCTGTCCGAATAGGCGGTGCAGCGGCGCAGGTTCAGGCCCTCGCGGATGGCCAGCGACCGCACCGCGTGCGCCTTCCCGCTGCCGTGCAGGATGTCGCCAACGAGTCGTCCCGTGAACACCCCGTCGACCGACTCGGCGACGGTGCCGAGCGCACCCGTCAGCCCGAGCCGGCTGGCGATGGTTGCGGCCAGTTCGTACGGCGTCGCGGTGACCAGCCACACCTGCTGGCCCGCATCCAGATGCATCTGCGCCAGCGCACGGGTGCCCGGCCAGATCTTGTCCGCGATGATTTCGTCGAAGATCTCCTCACCGACCGCTATCAACTCGGCGGTGGTCCGCCCTTCGATGAACGCCAGCGCCTTGCGCCTGCCCGCGGCCACGTCTTCGCTGTTCTCCCGGCCGGTGAGCTGAAACTTGGCCTGCGCGTAGATGAATCGGGCCACATCGCCGTAGGTGAAGTACTTGCGAGCGGCCAGACCACGGGCGAAATGCACCAGCGACGACCCCTGCACAAGCGTGTTGTCGACGTCGAAGAACGCGGCCGCGGTCAGATCCGGAGGCGGGGCGGGAGGGGTGGCTGCATCGTCCCCCGCGAGGTGGGTGAACGCGGCCTCGGCGCTGGCGTGACCGGCCAGCGCCTGCACATCGGCTTCGTCACCATCGCGGTCGGACACGTATTAACAGTAAGACACCGGAAACCGGATACTTGTCGGCGTGAACCCGGCACAGGTGGTGTTGCTGACCAGGCAGGGCTGCTCGCTGTGCGAACGCACTGCCGCCAGGCTCAACGAGTTGTCGGGCGAGCTCGGCTTCGACCTGACGACCACCGACGTCGACGCCGAGGCCGCGGCCGGTGATCCCGCACTGCGGGCCGAGTTCGGCGACCGGCTGCCGGTGGTGCTCCTGAACGGCAGGGAGCACAGTTACTGGGAGCTCGACGAGCCCAGGCTGCGGGCGGATCTGGCGAAGTGATGGCGCTGCGAGCAAATTTGGTAGCCCAGCTGGTGAACGACTACCGTGGATGACGTGGTGATGAGGCCATGAGCGTGCTGCTTTTCGGCGTTTCGCACCGCAGCGCGCCGGTGTCCGTGCTGGAACAATTGAGCACCGACGAGTCCGATCAAGCCAAGATCGTCGACCAGGTGCTGCAGTCCTCGCTGGTGACCGAGGCCATGGTGTTGTCCACCTGCAACCGCGTCGAGGTGTACGCGGTGGTCGAGGCCTTCCACGGCGGCCTGTCGGTGATCGGCCAGGTGCTCTCCGAACATTCCGGCATGGGGCTGGGCGACCTCACCAAATACGCCTACGTCCGGTATGCCGAGGCGGCCGTCGAGCACCTGTTCGCGGTCGCCAGCGGTCTCGATTCGGCGGTGATCGGCGAACAGCAGGTGCTCGGCCAGGTACGCCGCGCCTACGCCGCCGCCGAGGTCAACCACACCGTCGGCCGAACCCTGCACGAGCTGGCCCAGCGTGCGCTGTCGGTCGGCAAGCGGGTGCACACCGAGACCGGTATCGACGCCGCAGGCGCATCGGTGGTGTCCGTCGCGCTGGACATGGCCGACACGAAGCTGAACGGCCTGGCGGGCCGCAGTGCGGTCGTCATCGGGGCGGGCGCGATGGGCGCGCTGTCGGCAAAGCATCTGGCACGCGCAGGGGTTGAGCGCATCCACATCGTGAACAGGACGCTGCCCCGCGCCAAGAAGCTCGCCGAGAAGATCCGCGAACTCGGGGTCGCGGCCGACGCGTTCCCGTTCGACCACCTGCCTCCCGTGCTCACCGACGCCGACGTCGTTGTCAGCTGCACGGGCGCGGTGCGCCCGGTCGTTTCGCTCGCCGACGTACATCGGGGCCTCGCGCACGGCCAGGAGCCGAAGCAGCTGGTGATCTGTGATCTGGGCATGCCGCGCGACGTCGATCCCGCGGTCGCAGGCCTGCCCGGCGTGCACGTCGTCGACATGGACCGGATCCAGCGCGAGCCGTCGGCGCGCGCCGCCGCTTCCGACACCGAGGCGGCCCGCACGATCGTCGCCGCAGAAGTGGCCGACTACCTTGCCGGACAGCGGATGGCCGAGGTCACCCCGACCGTCACCGCGCTGCGCCAGCGGGCCGCCGACGTGGTCGAGGCCGAGTTGCTGCGGCTGGACAACCGACTGCCCGGCCTGGAGGCTGCGCACCGCGACGAGGTCGCCAGGACGGTGCGACGCGTCGTCGACAAGCTGCTGCACGCCCCAACCGTGCGCGTCAAACAACTCGCAAGCGCACCGGGCGGTGACAGCTACGCCGAGGCACTGCGCGAGTTGTTCGAATTGGACCCGCAGGCCGTCGAAGCAGTCTCGGGACCCGAAATGCCGTTCGTGACAACCGATTTCGAAAAACCTGAGTAACGCTTGGCAGATCTCATTCGGATAGGCACCCGGGGCAGCCTCTTGGCGAAGACGCAGTCCAGTGCCATCAAAGACGCCCTGGTGGCCATTGGGCATCCCGCCGATTTGGTCATCATCGCCACCGAAGGCGACAGATCCAGTGATCCGATCGCCGACATCGGCGTCGGCGTCTTCACCGCGGCGCTGCGGGAGGCCATCCACGACGGGCGCGTGGATATCGCCGTGCACTCGTACAAGGATTTGCCCACCGCCGACGATCCCCGGTTCACGATCGCCGCGATACCCCCGCGAGAGGATCCTCGCGACGCGCTCGTCGCCCGCGACGGTCTGGTGCTCGGGGAACTCCCTGCGGGGTCGATGATCGGTACCTCGAGCCCGCGACGGGCGGCACAGCTTAGAGCATTGGGTCTCGGTTTGGAAATCCGCCCCCTAAGAGGCAACCTTGATACCAGGTTGAACAGGGTTAGCAACGGTGATCTCGACGGCGTCGTCGTCGCCCGGGCGGGACTGGCCCGCATCGGGCGATTGGGCGATGTCACCGAGACTATCGAGCCGGTGCAGATGTTGCCGGCGCCGGCTCAAGGTGCGCTTGCGGTCGAGTGCCGCGCAGGCGACACCGAGCTGGCCGCGCTGCTGGCGGAGTTGGACGACGCCGACACGCGCGCCGCAGTCACCGCTGAACGTGTCCTGCTCGCCGAACTGGAGGCGGGTTGCTCCGCACCGGTGGGCGCGATCGCCGAGGTGGTCGAGTCCATCGATGAGGATGGCCGCGTCTTCGAAGAGTTGTCGTTGCGCGGCTGCGTGGCGACGCTGGACGGATCCGACGTGATCCGTGCGTCCGGCATCGGGTCTCCCGAGCGGGCACGAGAGCTTGGTCTCTCGGTCGCCGCGGAGTTGTTCGAACTGGGGGCACGCGATCTGTTGGCAGAAGCTGGGAGAGACAGATGACGACCCGAGGGCGTAAGCAGAAGCCCGGCCGCATCACGTTCGTCGGCTCTGGGCCGGGCGATCCGGGCCTGCTGACGACACGGGCGCGCACAGTGCTCGCCAACGCCGCACTGATCTTCACCGACCCCGACGTGCCCGAAGCGGTGCTGGCGCTTGCGGGTTCCGAGCTGACGCCGCCGTCGGGACCCGAGCCCGCCGAGACAACGCCCGGGACGGGCGCCGAGGGCGAGACCCCGACGATTGCGGGCGGTCCGGATATCCGGCCTGCGCTTGGCGATCCGGCGGAGGTGGCCAAGATCCTGGCCACCGAGGCGCGCACCGGTGTCGACGTGGTGCGGCTTGTCGCGGGGGACCCGCTGTCGGTGGATTCCGTCATCACCGAGGTGAACGCGCTGACGCGGACACACCTGCCTTTCGAGATCGTGCCGGGCCTGCCGGCCACCACCGCGGTGCCGACCTACGCGGGTCTCCCGCTTGGGTCGTCGCACACCGTCGCCGACGTCCGCGGCGACGTGGACTGGGCCGCACTTGCCGCGGCGCCGGGACCGTTGATCCTGCAGGCGACCGCGTCGCACCTGGCCGACGCGGCCAGCACGCTGATCGAGTACGGATTGGCCGACACCACACCGTGTGTCGTCACCGCGCACGGCACGACGTGCCAGCAGCGCTCGGTGGAGACCACGCTGGGCGGGCTCAACGACAAGGCCTTCGGTGCGAACGAGTCCGCAGGCCCACTGACGGGACCGCTGACCGTGACGATCGGCAAGACCGTGGCCAATCGAGCGAAGCTGAACTGGTGGGAAAGCCGCGCGCTGTACGGCTGGACGGTTCTTGTGCCGCGCACCAAGGACCAGGCGGGCGAGATGAGCGAAAAGCTGGTGTCGCACGGCGCATTGCCGATCGAGGTGCCGACGATCGCCGTCGAGCCGCCGCGCAGCCCGGCGCAGATGGAGCGCGCCGTCAAGGGTCTGGTCGACGGTCGGTACCAGTGGGTGGTGTTCACCTCCACCAACGCGGTGCGCGCGGTGTGGGAGAAGTTCAACGAGTTCGGCCTCGACGCCCGCGCGTTCTCCGGCGTCAAGATCGCCTGCGTTGGGCAAGCCACCGCCGACCGGGTGCGCGCATTCGGTATCGAGCCGGAACTGGTGCCGTCGGGTGAGCAGTCATCGCTTGGGTTGCTCGACGAATTCCCGCCCTACGACGACGTTTTCGACCCGGTGAACCGGGTGCTGCTGCCGCGCGCCGACATCGCCACCGAGACGCTGGCCGAGGGGTTGCGTGACCGCGGCTGGGAGATCGAGGACGTCACCGCCTACCGCACGGTGCGTGCCGCACCGCCGCCCGCGCACACCCGCGAGATGATCAAGACGGGTGGCTTCGACGCGGTGTGCTTCACGTCGAGTTCGACGGTGCGCAATCTGGTCGGCATCGCGGGCAAGCCGCACGCCCGCACGATCGTCGCGTGCATCGGGCCCAAGACCGCTGAAACCGCAGCGGAATTCGGGCTGCGCGTCGATGTGCAGCCGGAGGTCGCGGCGGTGGGACCGTTGGTCGAGGCGCTGGCTGAGCACGCCGCTCGGCTGCGGGCCGAGGGTGCATTGCCGCCGCCGCGCAAGAAGAGCCGCCGCCGCTAGACCGTCGCTGAGGAGACGAGAGTGTCCTATCCGCGTCACCGCCCGCGTCGACTCCGATCGACTCCGGCACTGCGTCGACTGGTCGCGCAGACCTCTTTGGAGCCACGGCATTTGGTGCTGCCGATGTTCGTCGCCGACGGCATTACAGAGCCGAGGCCGATCGAATCCATGCCCGGAGTGGTGCAGCACACCCGCGACTCGCTGCGCAAGGCGGCCGCCGACGCCGTGGCCGCCGGTGTCGGGGGGCTGATGCTGTTCGGGGTGCCCCGCGAATCGGACAAGGACGCCACCGGGTCAGTCGGGGTGGCCGAGGACGGCATCCTCAACGTGGCGCTTCGCGACCTGGCCAAGGACCTCGGCGATGAGACCGTGCTGATGGCCGATACCTGCCTCGACGAATTCACCGACCATGGCCACTGCGGGGTGCTGGACGCGTCCGGCCGCGTCGACAACGACGCGACCAACGCGCGCTACGTGGAACTTGCGGTGGCGCAGGCCGATTCGGGCGCACACGTCGTCGGCCCCAGCGGCATGATGGACGGGCAGGTCGCCGCGATCCGCGACGGTCTGGACGCGGCAGGGCACACCGACGTGGTGATCCTGGCGTATGCCGCGAAGTTCGCGTCGGCGTTCTACGGCCCGTTCCGTGAGGCGGTGGCCTCCAGCTTGAGCGGCGATCGCCGGACGTACCAACAGGATCCGGCGAACGCCCGCGAGGCAGTGCACGAAATTCAACTGGACATCGACGAAGGCGCAGACATCGTGATGGTCAAACCCGCGATGGGCTACCTCGACGTGGTGCGGGCGGCGGCCGACATATCGCCGGTGCCCGTGGCCGCCTACCAGATCTCCGGCGAGTACGCGATGATCTGCGCCGCCGCCGCGAACGGCTGGATCGACGGGCGGGCCGCCGCGCTGGAGGCACTGACCGGCATCCGGCGGGCCGGTGCCGACATCGTGCTGACGTACTGGGCGGCCGACGTGGCCGACTGGTTGGCGTGAGCGAAGCTTGCGAGCGAACCATCGGCACCGCACGCGGAGGCCGAGCCTGCGAGGCAGCAGCGTGAGCGAGCTGCGCCCAACAGACGTCGACACCGGCTTCTGGCTGTGGCTGGCGGCGGTGCCCCTCATGGTCACCGGCTATGTAGTGAATCTGGTGAGCACGGAGCGTCCACACGCGCCGCTTGTCGTCTACGCAATCTCGGGGACGTTCGTGCTCGTGGTCGCCGCGATCGTGGTCACGTTCCTGTTCCTGATGCGACAGGGCTACCGATGGGCCCGCACGCTGCTCACCGGCGGCGGGGTCGCGTCCGTCGTCTACACCGGAAGCAGTCTGTTCTCGATCGACCGGCCCCCGACCCCCGCCGTGCTCTACGCGATCAGCGCCATCGTGGGCTCGGTCTTGATCGCGGGGGGCGTGTTCCTGTTGCACCGCAAGGACGCCCACAGCTTCTTTGTTCGATAGCTTTCGTTAGGCTTGCCCGACCATGTCAGCACCTCTTCCTGCGCCCTCCAACCGGCCACGCATCGTCGACGCGGTATTTTGGCTTTGGCTGGTGGCGTCAATTTCACTAGTGCTGCTCGGCCTGCTAATGGCACTGACGCGGGCCAATCTGCCAACCTTCTTCCGCGGTGCGGGGATCTTGTTCGCGTTAGCAGGCCTCGCGCTCGGCTATCTCGCCGGCCGCACGCGGGCCGGGCATGCTCAGCTACGGCGGGCCGCCGTCGGGCTCGCGCTCGCGCTCGTTCTGTTGCTTGCGCTGTTCGCGTTGATGACGGGTGGCGCTCTATGGCTCATCCCTTTGGTCCTGACGATGGTGGGCGCGGTGTTGATCATGCGACCGTCCGCTCAAAACTGGTTTCACGTCGAGGAGACGCCGTGACGCAGAGCAGCGAGCCGGCCGAACCTCTGTTCTACGAGCAGGGCGCCAGCTGGCTGTGGGTGCTGGCCGGGCCCGCGTCGGGCATCGCGATGCTGCTGATCCAGCTGTCCGCAGGGCTGGGGATCCAGTGGATAGTTCCGACGGCCTTCTTCCTGCTGGTCACCGGCTTTGTCGCCGTCCAGGTCAAGGCGGCGCGGATCCACACGTCGGTGGAGCTGACCCCGACCACGCTGCGCGAAGGCACCGAGAAGATCCAGATCGACGACATCGTGCGGATCTATCCGGAAGCGACGGGTCCCGACGCGCCCATGTGGCAGTCGGCCCGCGCGCTCGGCGAGCTCACCGGCGTGCCGAAGGGCCGCAAGGGCATCGGCATCAAGATGACCAATGACCGCACCGCGCAGGCCTGGGCGCGCAAGCACCAACAACTCCGGTCCGCGCTGGTGCACCTGGTGGACGAGCGGATACCCCCAGAGCCCAAGCCATGAGCCAGAAGCCCCGCGCGACCCTCGAGCTGCTGCTGGCTGTCGTTTTGGCTGCCGGTGCGGTGTGGAGCTGGTTCGGCGCGCAGTCGATCGTCACGGTCGCGCCGATCCTGCCGAATGAGCCGCAGACGACGTCGGTCGTCTACAGCCCGCCGCTGCTGGTGCTGATGCTGCTGTTGGCGACGGTCGCGGGCATTCTGGCCGTAGACGGATTCGCCCGCCTGCGCCGCGTCAACCGCGCCAGCCCTCCCGCGAAATAGCATTCCTGGTCGTTGATCGGGCTGATTCACAGCCCTGGCTTCTCATTCGGCAGAAACCCAGGCGTGAGGCCGCTCACACCGGCTTGGTACAAAGTGCGAAATTTGTAACACTGTTGCACATGACCGAGTTGGCGGACACCCCGCGACGCCTCGACGACGCCCTGCCGCTGGGTCCGCAGTCACTGGTCTGGCGCTATTTCGGCGACAACCGGATGTACCTGATCGGCCCGCGCCCCGCGGTCCTGCAGAACATGCTCGCCGAGCTCGGGCAGGGCGTGCTGGACCATTCGGTGTTCTTCGACGACACCGCGGCACGGGTGAAGCGGTCGCTGCCGCC
Organism: uncultured Actinomycetota bacterium; assembly: GCA_963804905.1. Taxonomy (GTDB): domain Bacteria; phylum Actinomycetota; class Actinomycetes; order Mycobacteriales; family Mycobacteriaceae; genus Mycobacterium. Next base: position 131,393 of record CAWDSB010000006.1, read on the forward strand.
CATCTTCATGACGGTGTACGGGCGCGACGACGACAATCCCGGCCAGCAGGTCCGCGACTTCCACCACGACATCAAGGGCACCATGCCCGACGGCGCCCGCTACCACGCACTCGATCCGGAGACGTACTTCTGGGCGCACGCCACGTTCGTCGATCAGGTGCTCTATTTCGCCGACACCTTCGTCAAGCGGCTCAGCCGGCAGGAGAAGGAGCAGATCTACCTCGAATCCAAGACCTGGTATCGCCGATACGACGTCAGCGAACGGGCGATGCCCGCCGACTACGCCGCGTTCGAGCGGTACTGGGACCGGATGATCGACGAGATCGTCGTCGCCCACCCGACCGCCAAGTACGGCGTCGGCTATGTCACCAAGGGCTATCCGTGCCCGAAGGGTGTGCCTGCGCCGCTGTGGCGGGTGATCTCGTCGGTGTTCAATCCGATCGCGGCGTTCTTGACCACGGGCGGTATGCCGCCGCGCACGCGTGAGCTGCTGGGTCTGCCGTGGAGCGAGCGCCAGGAGCGGACCTACCAACGCGTCGCGGCACTCTGGCGGTCGCGTCCGGTCAACTGGCTGTGGGATCATCTGCCGATGCGGTTGCGCTACAACAAGTTCGCCCAAGCCGGGTATGCACGGGGCTGACCCGAGCACCACAGCCATCCTCGACGCGGCCGTCGTCGAGTTCGAACGGCACGGCTTCCGTCGCGTCGCGCTCGAAGACGTCGCCCGCCGCGCCGGTGTCAGCCGCACCACCATCTACCGGCGATTCGCGAACAAGGACGAGTTGGTCGGCGCGGTCGTCGAACGCGAAAACGTCGCCCTGTTCGCCGATATCGCCGCCGAACTGAAACAAGCAGGGCCACAGTCTGATTACTACGTCGAGGCATTCACGCTCTCGATCCTGCGATTCCGCAGGCACCGGGTGCTGAACCGGATGATGACCGACGAGCCCGCGCTGGTGCTCGAACTGGCCCGCCGACACTACGGCGCCGCGATCGAGCGGATGGCCGATGCGCTGCGGGTGATCTTCCCCGAAGGCTTCGCCGAGAAGATCGGCGAGCAGGGCGTCAACGACCTGGCCGACACCATCCTGCGCTACGCCGCGATGGCGCTGCTGCTTCCCGGCTCGCAACCGTTGGCCACCGCCGACGACATCCGCGCCTTCGCGACCCGGCACTTTCTGCCCAGCCTGCCCACGGCGATACGGGCGGTGCCGGCATGACGCCCCTTGACCAGATCGCCCCGGCCTTCGTCGACATGGCCCACTCGATCGTGTGGGCGTCGGTCGCCACCGTCGACGCCGACAGCCGCCCCCGCACCCGGATCCTGCACCCGATCTGGGAGTGGGACGGCACGGACCTGTTCGGCTGGATCGCCACGGTGCCGACGCCCGTCAAGCGGGAGCATCTGGCCGCACATCCGGAGGTGTCGGTCAGCTACTGGTCTCCCAGTCATGACACATGCAGCGCCGAAGCGTTGGTGGAGTGGTACACCGACGACGAAACCCGGATCGCGGTGTGGGACAAGTTCGCCAACGGCCCCGAACCGGTTGGCTACGATCCCAACATCATTCCGATGTGGAAGGACGGCCCGACGTCCGATGCGTTCGCCGCCTTGCGGCTGAGCCCCTACCGACTGCGCGTCATGGCGGGCACGGTGATGACCAGGGGCGAAGGGGAGGTCCTGCTCTGGCACTCATGAGCGACGTCAGCGCGATGCCGTTGGCACCGAAGAATCCGCTGTCGGTCCGGCAGTTGTTGAAGGCGGTGCGCACACTCGATGCCGGGCAGGAAGTGCTGCGGGATGCCGGCGGCACCGTCACCCGCATTCAGGTCGGCCCCAAGTGGTTGGTGCCTCCGGTCGTCGCCGTCTTCTCGCCCAACGGAATCCGCGACGTGCTGGGGCGCAACGACGCGTCGGCCGAGCGGTGCGTCGTGCATGAGGAAGTGCAGCAGTTGGCGGGCGACAGCCTATTCGTCCTGCCCAACGAGCCCTGGCGGCCGCGCAAGCGCGCATTGCAACCGGTCTTCACCAAGCAGAACGTCCGCAATTTCGGCGGCCATATGTCGCGCGCAGCGCAGATGCTGTGCGAAAGTTGGCCGGGCAGTGGTGAAGTCGACCTCGACGCGGACTGCCGCCGGGTGACGATGCGGTCGCTCGGCCGTTCGGTCCTCGGCCTCGACTTGAACGAACGCGAAGATGTGATCGCCGAACACATGCATGTCGCGTCGTCCTACACCGCCGATCGCGCCTTGCGCCCGATTCGTGCGCCCCGCTGGCTGCCGACGCCCGCGCGGGCCCGTGCGCGCGCCGCGGTGGCGGCGCTGCGCAAAGTCACCGACGACATGCTGCAGGCCTGCCGCGCGGATCCGACCCTCGATGCGCCGCTCGTCCACGCATTGATCGCGGCGACCGATCCCGAAACCGGCCAGTCGATCTCCGACGACGACATCATCAACGACCTGTTGATCTTCATGCTCGCCGGTCACGACACGACGGCGACCGCGCTCACCTATGCGTTGTGGGCGCTCGGACATCACCCCGACGTGCAGGACCGGGTCGCCGCCGAAGCTCGCCGGCTGGGCGACAGGGAGTTGACGCCCGCTGACGTGCCCGGGCTCGGTTACACCGTCCAGGTGCTGCACGAGGCGATGCGGCTATGCCCGCCCGCGGCCGGAGTCGGCCGGCTGGCCGTGCGCGACATCGCGGTCGGACGGTCACCGCGTCGAGGCCGGCAGCCTCGTCTTGGTGGGAATCTATGCGGTGCACCGGGATCCGACGCTGTGGCCTCAACCGCTGGTGTTCGATCCCGACCGGTTCAGCCCGGAGGCCTGCCAGAGTGCGCGACCGCTGGCAGTTCATCCCGTTCGCGGCCGGTTCACGCTCGTGCATCGGCGAACACTTCGCGAGGCTGGAGACCGACGCTTGCGCTGGCCACCATCGTCCGGTCCACCGAGAAATCCGGTCAATCGACGACGATTTCCCTGTCGACGTTCCGTTCACCACCGTCGCCAAGGGACCTATCCGGGCCCATGTCGACGCGCGGAGGTGACGCCCACGAGACGCGCCATGGCACCAGCATCGGCACACGCTTCCGATACGCGCGGTACTGATCGCCCAACATCGCCACCAGGTCGCGTTCCTCCAGCCGCACGGCGACCAGGATGTAGGCCGTCGACATCGCCGCGAACAGCAGATGACCTGCCGTCATAGTCGGTATCGCCCAAAACGCGATGATGAAGCCGAGCAGGAGCGGATGGCGGATCAGCCGGTACAGCAGAACGGAGCGGAATTCGATGTCGTCGTAAGGCTTTTCACGCCATGCGAGATAGACCTGTCGCAGACCGAACAGGTCGAGATGGTTGATCATGAACGTCGAGGCCAACATGATCGCCCAGCCCAGCCAGAACAGCGCCCACAAAACGAGCCGCGCCGCAGAAGAATCCACGTCCCACACGACCGCGGGCATCGTCCGCCACTGCCAGAAGAGAAGGAAAAGCACCAGGCTGCTCAGCAGCACGTAGGTGCTGCGTTCGACCGACGGTGCCACCAATCGCGTCCACCAGCGTTTGAACGCCGGGCGGGCCATCACGCTGTGCTGCAGGGCGAACACCGAAAGAAGTACCAGGTTCACGACGACGGCTTCGCCGACCGGTGCTGTCACGCCGTGATCGAGGGTTCGGGGGACACCGAATTTGCCTATGAAGCCGATCGCGTACAGGAACGCCACCACGAACATCACGTAGCTCGCGGCACCGTAACCGACAATCAGAAGGCGCTTCATCGTTCATCCAGATCGATAATCACGACTTCACCACGAATGACGCGCTCGGCCGGTTCACCCGGCGTCGGCGGTCAGGCTCGAGTGAGCAGCACGGCAGGCTCGAACGGCAATCGCGCAACGATCGGCCGCCAGAACCCGATCACCTTGGCCGCCGCTTCGGCCTTGGTCACGACCCGCGGATCGGCAAGCTCGATCGTCCTGCCCATGCGCTTCATCCGAGCGTGGCCGGTGACGGTGATGTTCTTCAACCAGTCGCGGTCGGGCCCGTAGGTCAGCAGGACCGCCACGCCGTCGTCGGTCGGGAACACGTTGAGCGGCGTCCGGTACGGCTTTCCGGATTTACGGCCGACGTGCTCGAGGATGCCCATACCCGGCGCGAACCCGGCCCACAGCCGTTGAATCGGGTTGGTGACACGCCTGTTGAACCGGGCCAACCATTGCGGTAGCTGCATACCACCATCAAACTCGTGGGCATGGCCTACCTCAAGCCTCCCTGGTTCGTGCGAAAGATCTTCAACAGGGTCGCGATGGCGACCGGTGTCGGCAGCAGCCAAACGCTGACCGTGATGAAGCGCGTCAGCAAGCAGCCGCAGCACATCCCGGTCGTGGTCCCCGAGGTCGACGGGGTCAAATACCTGGTATCGACCCGCGGTGAAGCGGAATGGGTGAAGAACGTCCGGGCCGACCCGAAGGTGAAGCTCGGCGACGCGAAGTACGTCGCCACAGAGGTCCCCGTCGAGCAGCGGGCGCCGATCATCGCCGCCTACCGGCCGCTGGCGGGCAAGGTCGTCGAGGGCTACTGGAAACAGCTGCCCTCCGACGCCGACCACCCCACCTTCGCGCTCGCTCCCGGCTGAACCACTACACCCTGTAGTTGACGCAGTTGCCCCGGCTGGAACACTGGTGCCCATGCGCAGTGCAGACCAGACGACAGCCGGCACGGAGGCCTCCGCGCGGCTCTTCGCCGACGCGTGCGCCGTCATCCCCGGCGGGGTCAACTCGCCGGTGCGGGCATTCACCGCGGTCGGCGGCACCCCGCGCTTCATCACCTCCGCCGAGGGGTACTGGCTGACCGACGCCGACGGCAACCGCTATGTCGACCTGGTCTGCTCGTGGGGGCCGATGATCCTCGGTCACGCGCATCCGGCCGTCGTCGAGGCCGTGCAGCGGGCGGCGGCGGGCGGGCTGTCCTTCGGCGCGCCCACACCCGCCGAGACCGAGCTGGCCACCGAGATCATCGGCCGGGTCGGTGCCGTCGACCGGCTGCGGCTGGTCAACTCGGGCACAGAGGCCACCATGAGCGCGATCCGGCTCGCCCGCGGCTACACGGGCCGCGCCAAGATCATCAAGTTCGCAGGCTGCTACCACGGCCACAGCGATGCGCTTCTCGCCGACGCGGGGTCGGGCGTCGCGACGCTCGGCCTGCCATCCTCGCCGGGAGTCACCGGCGCGGCCGCCGCAGACACGATCGTGTTGCCGTACAACAACATTCCCGCGGTCGAGGACGCGTTCGCGCGTTTCGGCGACGAGATCGCGTGCGTGATCAGTGAAGCCAGTCCGGGCAACATGGGCACCGTCGCGCCGCTACCGGGCTACAACGGCGAGCTGCGCCGCATCACCGCCGACCACGGTGCGTTGCTGATACTCGATGAGGTGATGACCGGCTTCCGGGTCAGCCGATCCGGTTGGTACGGCGTGGATCCCGTCGACGCCGATTTGTTCACCTACGGCAAGGTGATGAGCGGCGGCCTGCCCGCGGCGGCGTTCGGTGGTCGCGCAGAGGTGATGCAGCGGCTGGCCCCGCTCGGGCCGGTGTATCAGGCGGGCACGCTGTCGGGTAACCCGGTCGCGATGGCGGCGGGACTGGCGACGCTGCGCGCGGCCGACGACGCCGTATACGCCAAGCTGGATGCCAACGCCGACCGGCTGATCGACCTGCTATCCAACGCTTTCACCGATGTCGCTGTGCCGCACCGGATTTCGCGGGCAGGAAACATGTTCAGCGTGTTCTTCACCGACCAGCCGGTGACCGACTTCGCGTCGGCCAAGGCCAGCGAGACATGGCGCTACCCGGCGTTCTTCCACGCGCTGCTCGACGCGGGCGTGTACCCGCCGTGCAGTGCGTTCGAAACCTGGTTCGTCTCTGCAGCTCTCGACGACGCCGCATTCGAGCGCATCGCCGCCGCCCTTCCACACGCCGCGCGCGCCGCTGCCGAGGCCAAGGCATGACCGAAAAAACGGTCGTGCACGTGATGCGTCACGGCGAGGTGCACAACCCGGACAAGGTTCTCTACGGCCGCCTGCCCGATTACCACCTGTCTGGACAGGGGGCGTGCACAGGCGCAGGCTGTCGCGGACTGGCTGGCCGACCGCGATGTCGTCTATGTCGTGTCGTCGCCGTTGGAGCGGGCTCAGGAGACCGCAGCCCCGATCGCCGAGCGGCACGGCCTGCCGGTCGACACCGACGACGAACTGATCGAATCGTCCAACATCTTTCAGGGCCAGAAGGTGTCACCAGGCGATGGCGCGCTGCGCGATCCTCGCAACTGGTGGTATCTACGGAATCCGCGCACACCGTCGTGGGGCGAGCCCTATAAGGAGGTCGCGGAGCGGATGACGGCGGCACTGCACCGGGCCCGAATCAAAGCGGCGGGCCATGAAGCGGTTTGTGTCAGCCATCAGCTGCCGGTCGAGACGCTTCGACGGGCGATGACGGAAAAGAAGTTGCACCACTTCCCGACTCGCAGGCTGTGCAACCTGGCCTCGCTGACATCCTTTTACTTCCACGGGGACGCCTACGTCGGCTGGGGCTATTCGGAGTTGGCCGGGCAGTGAGGCGGTGGATCGTCATCGCGAGTGCGGCGCTGGTCGCGCTCGCCGGGTGCTCCACCGGTCATGACGCCGTCGCCCAGGGCGGCACGTTCGAATTCGTCGCCCCTGGCGGGAAGACCGACATCTTCTATGACCCACCCGAACGCCGTGGCCGCCCAGGACGGTTGGCCGGACCGAACCTGATGGACCCCGCGAAGACCGTCTCGCTCGACGACTTCGCGGGCAAGGTCGTGGTCATCAACGTGTGGGGGCAGTGGTGTGGGCCGTGCCGATCGGAGATCGGTCAGCTGCAGAAGGTGTACGACGCCACGAAGGCCGACGATGTCGCATTCCTCGGCATCGACGTGCGCGACAGCAACCGTGATGCCGCCCGCGACTTCGTGATCGACCGCAAGGTCACGTTCCCTTCTATCTATGACCCGTCGATGCGCACGATGATCGCCTTCGGCGGCAAGTACCCGACCACCGTGATTCCGTCCACGGTCGTGCTGGACCGCGAGCACCGGGTGGCGGCGGTGTTTCTCCGGGAGCTGCTCGCCGGTGACCTGCTGCCGGTAGTGCAACGCCTGACTGCGGAACCGGTTTCGGCGACATGACGGGCTTCGGCGAGATCGCCGCTGCTGGGCCCCTTTTCGCGGCGCTCGGCGTATCCGTGCTCGCCGGGCTGGTGTCGTTTGCTTCGCCGTGCGTGGTGCCCCTTGTTCCCGGCTATCTGTCGTATCTCGCCGCGGTCGTCGGTGTGCAGGAGCAACCGGGGCAGGGATCCCCATCGGAAGACAGGGGAATCGCGGTCAGGACGGCGCGGCTTCGGGTCGCAGGGGCGGCGGCGTTGTTCGTGGCGGGCTTCACCGCGGTGTTCCTGCTCGGAACTGTCGCCGTGCTCGGCATGACCGGTGCGCTGATCACCAACCAGACACTGCTGCAACGCATTGGCGGCGTGGTCACCATCCTGATGGGTCTGGTGTTCGTGGGCTTTGTCCCACTGCTGCAGCGGGATACGCGGCTCGCCCCGCGGCAGCTCTCGACGATCGGCGGCGCGCCGCTGCTGGGGGCGGTCTTCGCGCTCGGCTGGACGCCGTGTCTGGGTCCCACGCTGACCGGCGTGATCGCGGTGGCGTCGGCCACCGAAGGCGCCAACGTGGCCCGCGGTGTGCTGCTGGTCATCGCCTACTGCCTGGGCTTGGGGATTCCCTTCGTGCTGTTGGCCTTTGGCTCGGCGAGAGCCGTGCAAGGGCTGGGATGGCTGCGGCGGCACAGCCGACAGATTCAGATCTTCGGCGGCGTGCTGCTGATCCTCGTCGGCACCGCGCTGGTCACCGGAGTATGGAACGACTTCGTCTCGTGGGTGCGCGACGCGTTCGTCAGCGACGTGAGATTGCCTGTATGAGACGCGCTTTGGTGTTGGCACGCAATACGTGGCGCACGCTGACGTCGATGGGCACGGCCTTGGTGCTGTTGTTCCTGCTGGCGCTGGCCGCGATTCCCGGTGCCCTGTTGCCGCAGCGCAGCCTCAACCAGGGAAAGGTCGAGCAGTACATCGCCGAGCATCCGACGGTCGGGCCCTGGCTGGATCGGCTGCAGGCCTTCGCGGTGTTCTCCAGCTTCTGGTTCACCGCGATCTACGTGCTGCTGTTCATCTCGCTCGTCGGATGTCTGACTCCGAGACTGTTCGAACACGTCCGCAGCCTTCGGGCCACACCGGTACCGGCCCCGCGCAACCTGAGCCGACTGCCCAAACATCACAGCGCCGAGGTGGTCGGCGAAACCGACGCGATCGGCGCGACGGTGTCGGAGCGGCTGACCGGATGGCGGCGCATCACCCGCAAGCAAGAGGACGACTTCACTGAAATCTCGGCTGAGAAGGGCTATCTGCGCGAATTCGGCAACATCGTCTTTCATTTCGCGCTGCTCGGACTGCTGGTGGCGGTGGCCGTCGGAAAGCTGTTCGGCTACGAGGGCAACGTGATCGTCATCGCCGACGGCGGACCCGGCTTTTGTTCGGCGTCGCCTGCCGCTTTCGACTCCTTCCGCGCAGGCAACACCGTCGACGGCACCTCGCTGGATCCGATCTGCCTGCGGGTCAACGACTTCGACGCGCATTACCTGCCGTCGGGCCAGGCGCTTTCGTTTGCCGCCAACATCGATTACCAGGCAGGTGCGGACCTCGACGCCGACACGTGGCGGCCGTATCACCTGAAGGTCAACGAGCCCCTGCGGATCGGTGGGGACCGGGTGTACCTGCAGGGCCACGGCTACGCTCCGACGTTCACCGTGACCTCCCCCGACGGGCAGACCCGCACCCAGACCGTGCAGTGGCGGCCGGATGATCCGATCACGCTGATGTCCTCGGGTGTGATGCGGTTCGACCCGCCCGGCGGCACCTATCCCAACGCCGACGAGCGACGCAAGCATCAGATCGCGATCCAGGGACTGTTCGCCCCGACCGAGCTGCTGCACGGGACCCTGCTGTCGTCGAGCTTCCCCGCACTCAACGATCCCGCTGTGGCGGTGGACATCTACCGCGGCGACACCGGGCTGGACAGCGGGCGGCCGCAGTCACTGTTCTCGCTCGATCCGCGGCTTATCGAGCAGAAGCGGCTGACGAAGGTGGCGCGGGTGAACCTGCGCGCCGGGGAGCAGACCCGGCTCGACGACGGCACCCAGGTGCGGTTCGACGGGGCGGTGCCGTTCATCAATGTGCAGGTCGCCCACGATCCAGCCCAGGTCTGGGTGCTGGTGTTCGCGCTGACGATGATGGCGGGTCTGCTGGTGTCGCTGATCGTGCGGCGGCGCCGGGTCTGGGTTCGGATCACACCAGGTGCGGCGGGTACGGTAAGCGTCGAGCTGGGCGGACTCGCTCGCACGGACAATTCGGGCTGGGGTGACGAGTTCGAGCGGCTCACGCACAGGTTGCTCGACGGACTCGACACGGCGGAGCCGTCCAAGGAGAAGGTCTGATGAATACCGAGCACATCGACATCGGGTTGGCCCGTTACTCGGACTGGGCCTTCACCTCGTCGGTCGTGCTGCTGGTGGTCGCGATGCTGTTCCTCGCCGTCGAGCTCGCCTACGCCCGCAGCCGAAAGGTCGCCGACCGTGAACTTGTCGCGGCCGGGACGGTGAGCGCCGACAGCACCACCCCCGGCGTCGTCGCCGATGCACCGCAACGCCCCCTCGACGAGCGCGTCGGGAAGGCCGGTCTGGTCCTGGTCCATGCCGGCATCGGGTTGCTCCTGGTGTGCATCGTGCTTCGTGGGCTGGCCACCGCGCGGGTCCCGTGGGGCAACATGTACGAGTTCATCAACCTGACCTGCTTCTCGGGTCTGGTCGCGGCGGCCATCGTGCTGCGCCGTCCGCAATACCGCACGCTGTGGGTGTTCGTGCTCGTGCCGGTGCTGATCCTGCTGACGGTGTCGGGCCGCTGGCTCTACACCAACGCGGCGCCGGTCATGCCCGCGCTGCAGTCCTACTGGCTGCCGATCCACGTCTCGGTCGTCAGCCTCGGCTCCGGGGTGTTCCTCGTCGCAGGCGTGGCCAGCATCCTGTTTCTGGTCAAGATGTCCAAGCTGGGCGCCCCATCGGAAATCGCTGCCGAGGGCACAGTCGCGCGGATCGTTCAGCGACTACCCGAAGCGCAAACCCTGGACCGTATCGCCTATCGCACAACGGTTTTCGCGTTCCCGGTGTTCGGGTTCGGTGTCATCTTCGGCGCGATCTGGGCCGAGGAAGCCTGGGGGCGGTACTGGGGCTGGGACCCCAAGGAGACGGTGTCGTTCATCGCATGGGTGATCTACGCCGCCTACCTGCACGCCCGCTCGACCGCGGGCTGGCGCGACAAGAAAGCGGCGTGGATCAACGTCGCCGGCTTCGTCGCGATGGTGTTCAACCTGTTCTTCATCAATCTCGTCACTGTCGGGCTGCACTCGTACGCCGGGGTCGGCTGAGCCGACGATCGAACGGAGTGGCTGATGCGCGCTCCGAACCGTCCAATGAGAGGGGACTAGCCGTTGTCTGACAGTCCGTCGCATGGTTTTCGGTCACAACAGCGGTTCACCGATCCGGCTAGCGAGGATTCCCCGCCGGCGGAGTGGACCGATCCAACGCCGCCGACCGGACTCCCGGTCAGTCGGCCGGGACCGAATGCCGTACCGCACCAGTACCCGGAACTGTCCACCGCGTCACTGCTGCGCCAGGCCAAACGGCCGCCGTCGAGCGGCTGGCGGCGGTGGTTGTACCTGGCGTCCGGCAAGCAGATCAACCTGGGTGAAAGCCCGAAGGTGATCCATTACAACGACCTGATCTCGCAAGTGAACCGGCCGATGCAGGGCTGCTACCGGATCGCGCTGCTGTCGCTGAAGGGCGGTGTCGGTAAGACGACGATCACCGCGACACTCGGAGCCACGTTCGCCTCCATCCGCGGTGACCGTGTGGTGGCCGTCGACGCCAACCCCGACCGCGGCACGCTGAGCCAGAAGGTGCCGCTGGAAACCCCGGCCACCGTGCGCCACCTGTTGCGTGATGCCGAGGGCATCGAGCGCTACAGCGACGTCCGCAGTTACACATCGCAGGGACCGAGCCGGCTGGAGGTGTTGGCGTCGGAGAGCGATCCTGCGGTGTCGGAGGCGTTCAGCTCCGACGACTACGCTAGGGCGCTGGAGGTGCTGGAGCGCTTCTACAGCCTGGTGCTCACCGACTGCGGCACCGGACTGATGCACTCGGCGATGTCGTCGGTGCTGGCCAAGGCGGACGTGTTGATCGTCATCAGCTCGGGATCGGTCGACGGCGCCCGCAGTGCGTCGGCGACGCTGGACTGGCTCGACGCGCACGGGCACGAGGACATGGTCAAGAACTCGGTGGCCGTGATCAACGCGGTGCGTCCCCGATCGGGCAAGGTCGACATGCAGAAAGTGGTTGACCACTTCTCCCGCCGTTGCCGGGCGGTGCGGCTGGTGCCGTTCGACCCGCACCTCGAGGAGGGTGCGGAGATCAGCCTGGAGCGGCTGCGGCGCGAGACGCGGGAAGCGCTCATCGAGCTCGCGGCCGTGGTAGCCGAGGGGTTTCCGGGCGCGCAGCGGCTCAACGACCTGTTCTAGGCCGCGCGGCTAGTGGGGGCGGGGGTTGTCCCCGTGCCCGAGCCGACGCAGGAAATCGGGGTCGTCGTCGGGGCCGATCGTGCGCGTCGTAGGTCGGCTGGCCGTGGCACGTGTCAGCCGCCAACCGGCGTAAATCAAGCCGGCTAAGACGAGCACGAGGAGCAGAAAAGCCACGCGGAAAAACCTCCTTGATCTGAATATACGCGCCGTCGGTAGGCTCGGGCCGTGTCTGAGCTCCGACCCGGATCCCGCCTCGTGGTGGACGTGGGGGTCTACATGCTGGCCCGGCTGTTGCTTGTCGTCGTCCTGACTGCGGTGATCTTCGGGGGCGGGCATCTTCTCGGGGTGCATGACTTTCCGCTGGTGATAGCGCTTCTGTTCGCGATCGTGATCGCGCTGCCGCTGGGCATCTGGCTCTTTGCCCCGTTGCGCCGGCGCGCGACAGAAAGCATCGCGGCATTCGACGAGCGGCGACGCCAGGATCGCAAGCAGCTGCAGGCGAGGCTGCGCGGCGAAGAGCCGCCCCAGGAGTGACTGACGTCGTGACGCGCGAGGCCTTCGGGGCCGAATTCGTTGGCGCCGAAGGGTTTCTCAACTCACCGACCTACGGATTGCCGCCGCAGTTTTTCTTCGAAGCACTGCAGGAAAGCCTGAGCGCCTGGCAGGCCGGGACGATGAACCCCGCGTCGTTCGACGAGCCTGTGCGCGCGGGCCGCGCCGGTTACGCCGCTCTGGTCGGTGTGCCGGTCGACTCGGTGGCCATGGCAGGCAGCGTGTCCGCCGCCCTGAGCCTGATCGCCGCGGCCATTCCCGACGGCAGCCGGGTGGCGACGCTGCCCGGTGAATTCACCAGTACCAGTTTTCCGTTCGCCGCTCAGGCGGTTCGCGGCGTCACGATCACCGAGCTCAATTCTGACGAATTGGTGACCACTGCGAGCGACTACGACGTGGTGACCGCCAGCCTCGTGCAGTCGGCCGACGGCGCGGTGTTGGATGTCGACGCTCTGCGGGAAAACGTCGCGGGAACGGACACGCTGACCGTCATCGACGTCACGCAGGCGGTGGGCTGGAAGCGCGTCGAGCTGCCGTGGGCCGACGTGACCGTCGCGGCGGTGTACAAATGGCTGCTCGCGCCGAGGGGGACCGCCTGGATGTCACTGAGCGACCGGGTCGCGGGCGCAATGATTCCGCACGCCGCCAACTGGTATGCGGGGGAGGAGCCGTGGTCGACGATCTACGGGCTGCCTCTGCGGTTGGCCGAGAATGCGCGCCGGTTCGATGTGTCGCCGACGTGGTTCAGTGCTCTGGGGTCGGGCCTGACGCTGCCGTGGCTTGCGTCGCTGGACCGGGACGCAATCGAGGCGCATTCGCTGGGGTTGGCGCGTCGGCTGCGCGCGGAACTGCAACTGCCGCCGGAAGATTCGGCGATCGTGTCGATCCCGACCGCCGCCGCAGACAAGGTCGGGCGGGCGGGTATCCGGGCATCCGTGCGCGCCGGCGCCGTGCGCGTCGGCTTTCACCTGTACAACACTGACGACGACCTGGACCGGTTGCTCGAAGTACTGCGTTAGCGGTCAGTCGAAGAGATCAGGCTGTTCGCGGGTGATGCGCGCGAACAGGGGCTGAAAGCTGAACCAGCCTGCGAAGTGCGTTCCGACTTGTCCCGCAGTGTGTTTGGCCATCGACGGCTCGATGAGCACCGGAGTGCCCGCCGCTTCTGCCATCAGCTGGGCTTGGCAGGACCGCTCCATGGTGATGAACCACCACGCCGCCTCCTCGACCGAGTGGCCGACAGTGAGCAGACCGTGGTTGCGCAGGATGGCGGCTTTGCAGTCGCCGAGTTCGTGCGCGATGCGCTTGCCTTCCTCGAGATCGAGCACCACGCCGGAGTACTGGTCGAACAACGCATGGTCGTCGTAGAACGCGCATGCATCCTGGGTGATCGGGTCGAGCAGCCGGGCGAGCGTAGACCACGTCTTGCCGTACACCGAATGCGAGTGGGCGGCGCTGATCACATCCGGGCGCGCGGCGTGGACCTGCGAGTGGATGGCGAACGCGGCCTGGTTCAGCGGCCGGTCGCCCTCGACGACTGTGCCGTCATGGCGCACCAGCAGCAGGTCGCTCACGCGAATGTGACCGAAGTGCATGCCGAACGGGTTGACCCAGAAGTGGTCGGGCAGCTCCGGATCGCGTGCGGTGATGTGGCCAGCGACGCCCTCGTCGAACCCGAAACGACTGAACAGCCGAAACGCCGCCGCCAGGTTCTGTTTGCGGTGCAGGCGCTCCTCTTCGATCGTGCGGCCCTCCTGCGGGAGAAGCGCCGCGACGTTGCCGCTCGCGAGCCGGCCTGCCTGTTCGACATCGTCGTCGGTCATGGGCTGGAGGCTACTCGTCGGCGTCGCTCAACCTGCTGCGTCTTGCAGGATCTGCCGAAGCTTGTCGGTCGGGTCGCCCGCGCCCGGATCCAGCACCAACGGTGGCGGCGTTTCCTCGGGCTCCGCCGCGACGGGAGCGCGCGGTGGAGCAGCCGGTGGCGGTGCCGGAGCGGCCGGCGGTGGCGGCGGCGGGGGTGCCGGTGCGGTATCCAGGCCGGCGATTTTGGCGGCCAGCCGGGCGGCTGCGTCGTTTCGGACCGCGCGCCGGGCAGGATCGCGGTCGGTGTTGCCCTCGAAGCAGGCGGCGGGCGCCTCTTTCACGATCGTCAACGCACCGTTGTACCTGTCGCGTGCCTGGTCACGCCGGCCCTCCCAGGCGTCGATGTCGCCTCGCCTTTCGCGCGTCAGTTCCAGGTTGATCCGTACCGGGCATGACTGCTCCGCGTCCGTGAGCGCGAGTGAGTTCGCGAACGCAGCGTCGGCTTCATCGAGGCGCCCTTCGAGGACCGCCGCGGCGCCGCCGGCGAATGGCGCTTTGGCCGGTTCGATCACATTCACGACGCTCAACGTCGACGCGTCGTCCCGCAGTGCGTCCCCGTCCTTGTGGTCGAAGTTCGATACCGCCGAGTTGCCCGCGACGACGACGGACAGCAGCTTCACGATCGCGAGCAGTGCGATGACCGTCAGTGGCGCTGAGACCAACAACAGCCGTCGCCGCAGCCGGATCCGGGATGGGCGGGGCGTCATAGTGCCACGTCCCTGCGCGCCATGCGGGTGCGGCGGAATTCGCGCATGGTCGTAAAGAGTTCGAACAGCACGAGCACCGCGGCCAGGAGGGCGAACACCCAATAGAGCTCCGTGCGCTGCGGGGGGACCCCGGTCGGTGTCGCGACTGTCGCAGGGCCACTGTTGGGCTCGGCCTCGGCGACGGGCTGGCCGGCCTGCCTATGGACGTATGGCAGATCGAGCTGCTGCGCGATCCGCTGGAGACTCGCCTCGTCGACCGCTGAGCCGTAGCCGAACACCGCCCCGCCATCCACCGATCCAGGGACAGGCTCGAATTCGCCCTGGGGCGCGCGGGAATCGCCGGCACCGGACCCGAAGTAGTACACCAGGCTGTCTGAACCCGGGTATTGCTGTCCGGCCGCTATGAGTTGGTAGCGCAGCACGTTGGCTGCCGCGGCCGCGTTGACCTGATCACTCATGTCGGTTCCGGCCGCGGCGTAAGGACCAAGCCGGTTGACCAATGGCTCGAGGCTCCACGCGTCCTCGGACAGCGGCCACTCGAGAGACGACCGCGACGCGAACGAAATCATTGCGAATCGGGCATGCGGGTGCCGATCGATGAGCGATTCGATGTCCGCCCGAATCCCGGACATCCGCGCCTGGTCGCCGTAGTCGCCGATTTCTGTATCCGGGGAGCGGTCGACGATGAAGAACACATTGGTGTTGTCGCCGAAGCGCGCTGCCGTAGCGGCCTTTTCGTCGCTGCGATCACCGCGCTCGATGCCTGGTCTCGCCGCGGCGATCAGCACCAGCAGCACCGCCAGCGTCAGACCGCACCATCGCCACACCGTCGACCATCGCGATCCGGCGGTGAGGTGTAGCCGGCGCATCGTGATCAGTCTCAACGCCATGAGTGCGGTCCCGACGACGATGAGGGCGATCGGCGGCAGCACAGGTTCAATAGTCATCGCCGCAGCACCACCAGCGAGAGGCACAACAGCGTTGACGCGACCACCGCCATGATGAGTGGGATGGTGGGGGAATCACCCAACCAGCCAAGCGCCGTCGCGTCGACGGGTGATGCGGCCTGCGGCGGCCTGGCGCGGATGGCGTCCAACTCGGTTGTCACCTCCGCGGTGCCGGGACGTATCGAAAATAGCTGTCCGCCTGTTGATTTCACGACCGTCGCTAGGGAGTCGGCCCCTTGAGCCGAAGGCGTAAGCGCGTTGATCTGGATGCCGCCCCTGGCAGCCATTTTCTCGACCTCGTCGTCGGTGAACAGCGAGGGGCGTGTCTCGTCGGGGCTACGAATCTCGGCGGGTCCGAGGTAGACCACGGACCGGCGATGAGTGCTCCCGGATCCGAAGGACGGAAAGCCGGTCATGCACAGCGCCAGGACATCGCCGGTACTGGGCGCGTAGTCGACATAGCTCACCGGTGGCGAGAACCGAGTCATTTCACGTCGCATGGCGTTCCGCTGAGGGGGCGACATGTCGTCACCGGCTTGCAACTGTGCGAGTTCGGCTGCATTGCCGAATCTTTCGGCGACGTATTGGTAGTCACGCGTCAGAGGAACGACGCGTCGATTCGGTGAGGTGAGCCCGATTCGTTGAGTGCCGTAGGTCCTGGTTTGGCCGGCGAAATAGGTGAGGAACTGCATGGTCGCCTGTTCGGTCACCGGCTGATCGACACAGAGCATGATGTCTTCAGGAGAGTCGGGAGTGTTGACTGTCCAAGACCATCCGCTCGGCCGAGCAGCGGCCAGCACCGTCGAGCCGAACAGCAGTCCAAGCAACACGATCGTGACGACCGCCGACACGAGTCGCGCTCGGGCCAGCCGAGCGTATGCGGGTAAGCGGGTCAGCCGCGACGTATTCGCCATAGCGCGCAGCTGGCGGCGAGCCTGCTCCATCGGCGACAGCGCCGCCAGCGCGATAGCCGCTGCCAGACAAGCCAATCCTGCGATGGCCACCGGCCACCAGGTCAACTCCACGTGCGGATCAGCTCCTCGGCCTCTGCGCCAACAGAGCTGACTCCCACCTGAGAGTCGGTGTTGAACTGCAAATCGTTGAGCGACAGCAGCAGTGGTGCCGCGTCGGCGAGACCGCTCGACTTGACGTCGTCGACGTGCATGTACTGTGCCCGAGTACCGGTCGCCAGGTGCAGAAAGCTTCGCAGCGTGCGACTCATCTGCGTGCCTGCCTGTGCCGCTGATAGGTTGCCGTTGCGGTACCGCTCGTCGATGGAGCGGATGGTGCGGGCGAATCGTCGCCGCAACAGGTTCGCATGGATGTCTCGAATGACCGGCACGGAGCGCAGTCGCTGCGCGGGCAGTGTCCACACGAAGACCGCGGTGTGCCACGCGATTACAACCAGCAGCAGGACCAGAGCGATCCACAGCCACGACGCCGAATAGGGAGAAGGCGCGCCAACGAAGCGCAGCAGGTCATCCGGCACGGGCGAACACCTCGGTCATCTTGATGAGTCTCGAGCGAATCTGACTGCTTGCGCCGATCGTGGTGTGCGGAATCGCCCTTGCGGTCATGAACTCCGTGAGTTCGCGCGTTCGGTTCTGCTCGGCACGCCGGTACGCTGCGACGACCCGCGGTGACAAGGTGGCACCACCAAACACGAAGCGTCCCGTCGCGACGTCGTAGCCGTCTCGGCCATCGTCGGGCGTGCCCACCGCGGGCAGGTCGGACACCATCGCCCACATGACCTCGTGTCGACCCGCCAGCCGAGTGATTACGTCGTCGAGACGCGCGTCGACCTCGGGCTCGTCGGAGACCACGACGATCACCATCGGGTGGCGGTAATGCGTTGCTACGTAATCCAATTGGCACGCGATGTCGCTTGGTCCCGGTTTATCCAACGTGTGGCCGTAGAACCGGTGCAGCATGCTTTCGATGTGAGTTTCGCCGCGGCGCAGGCGAATGTTGACACAGCCGCGGCCATCGCCGTACACCATGCCGACCTGGTCGGCGCGCCCAAGGGTGATCAACCCGAACGCGCCGAGGATGTGGGCAGCGACATCGACTTTCGTCTCCCCGCTCGGCGCCGGCGCGGTCATGTTGCGGCCGGCATCGGCGACGAGCAGTATCTTGTGGTGCTTTTCATCGACGAATCGCTTGATCAGCACGCTGCCCGAGCGCGCGGACGCCTTCCAATCGATGTCGCGTACGTCGTCGCCGCGCACGTACGGCCGCAGGTCGTCGAACTCGAGGCTGCGGTTGTGCAGCAGCGCGTACCGGCCGCCCTCCAGCAGGCCGCGGGTGTCGGTGCCGAAATGCGCCTTCGCCCTGTCGAGATGCTTGCCCACGGCGACCTCTACGGCACCCGGACCGCTTGCAGGACGGCGTCGATGATGGTTTCGGGAATGACATTGCTGCTGGCCGCCTCGAAGCCGAGGATGAGCCGGTGCCGCAGCACGCGGTGGGCGAGTTTGGCGATGTCGTCGGGAATGACGTGGGCGCGGCGGGATAGCATCGCCAGTGCGCGCGCGGTTTTGCAGAACGCGATGGTTGCACGCGGGCTCGCGCCGTATTCGACGAGTCGCGCCAGCTCGCGAGGCAAGAACTGGTCGGGAGTGCGGGTCACGGCGACCAATTCGCTAGCGTAACGCACTAGCGCCCGATCCATGTGGACGTGGCGGACGATGTCCTGCAGCCGTCGCACGTCATTCAGGCCGACAACGGGCCGGCTGCGGTGGTCCTTGTCGTACAAGCCCGCGTCCATCCGGTCCATCACTTCGACCTCTTGCTCGGGGGAGGGGTACGACAAGACGTCCTTGAGCATGAATCGGTCGGTCTGTGCTTCCGAGAGCGGATAGGTGCCTTCCTGGTCCACTGGGTTCTGAGTGGCAATCACGAGGAAGGGCTCAGGAATCGGATACATGCGGCCCGCGATCGTCGTCTGACGCTCCTCCATGGCCTCCAACATCGCGCTCTGTGTCTTCGCGCTGGACCTGTTGATCTCGTCGAGCAGCACGATGTTCGTGTGCACGGGGCCCAGCTGGGTGACGAACGAGTTCGTGGCCGATTCGTAGACCTGGGTGCCGATGATGTCGCTGGGCAACAGATCCGGTGTGCACTGGATGCGTTGGAATCCGCCGTGGATGGACTCTGCGATGACCCGGGCTGCCGTCGTCTTGGCGAGTCCCGGCACACTTTCGATCAGAATATGCCCGCCGGTGAGCAGACCGATCAGCAACGACTCGCGCAGATTCTCTTGTCCGACCACCTTCGTCGAGAAGGCGTCGCCGACCGCACCGACGATGCGCTGGGCCTCGGCGATGTCGCGCTGGTCAAGTCGTGCCGGTGCTGCGGTCATCAATGCCTTTCTGAACTGGTGTTCTTGGCGGCCCGACGTCGACGAATACCCGTGGCCTCGAACTCGCACACCAACAGCTGGTCATCTCGGCATGGCCTGTGTTTCACCCGTGCCCGCCTACCAGCGACAATGTGCTCGCTGCTGTGGCAAGGCTAACTCTCGGCGACTTTGTCGTGCCGGGGTGGGCAGACGAGGAAACGTCAGCCCAGGAAACGCGCAACATATGGCGCGAACGGCTCGCGCAGGTTGCGCTCGTCGAGGCCGAACATCTCGGGTGACGTCGCCACCGTGCCGTGCCTGCCACGTTGATGGCCGCCCAGATAACTAGCGATTGCCGCGCGGGCATCGTCGTCCAGCTGCTCGCCGGCTTGCCTGTACACCTGCTCGGCGACCGCGAGCTCGTCTGCCATGAACCCGTCGAACCGGACGTCGATCGAGCGCGCCGGCGGAATGGTGTCGCGGTCGCGAACGAGCGCGCCGAGCATCAACGCCAACCGGTCGATCCAGGTCGCCGCGATCTCCTTCACCGGCACCGGCGAGCAGTACATGCGCGCGGAGTAGGTGAGCATCGCAAGCATCGACAGCACCACCGGCGCGGGATCGCGGTGCGTGAAGATGACGAAGACGCCGGGGAAGACTTTGCCCAGCACCGGCAATTGCTCGAGGTGTTGGGGCGATTTGAGCAACCAGCGCCGACCGCCGCGCAGGAACTGCATCGCCTTGAGCTGTGTCTTGAGGTACTCGTAATGCGATGTCTGATCGTGGGCCAGGTAGTAGTCGCGCCAGCGCGGCACGTGTGCCAGTGTCTCGAACAGCATTGTCGAGAAGTCGTTGGCCAGTAGCTGGATTTCCTCGTGCACGTGGTCGGTCGTCATCTCGTGCATGAGCGTGAAGTGCGGCATGACCAGGTTCAAGACCTGGATGGCGACGTCCATGCGCGCCTTGCGTGGATCCGGCTCGACGCCCGCCTCCGTCGGCAGCGGGAACGGCTCGTTGCTCTCCCAGTAGGGCATGGTGCGGAAGGTCGCGGGCGAGGCGAGCAGGTTGTGCAGATGCGTGGTTCCGGTGCGCGGCAGGCCCGCGATGACGACAGGGGGAAGGAGCTCGATGTCATTGATCTCCGGATGTCGTCCAAGCAAGTGGCTGAGCAACAACCGGTTCTTCAGCCACTGCAGCAGCTGCGCATGGTGATTGACGATGCCTACCGCGTGCATGTCGGGAATCTCCTGCAGCGCAGCCAGATACACGTCGAGACGCTCGCGGTAGTCGTTGTCGCCGAAGTCGTCGAGGCCGGTGTCGGCGGTCGCCTTGGCGTGCAGCACGTCGGCGTCGAGCGGGCACTCGGGTGCCATCGTCGCCATCATGTCGCGGATCTCTTGCGCCTCGGGGCTGAAGCACGGTTCGACGAGGTCGTCTAGGTGGACAACGGCTGCATCGGCATGAGTCACGGCGACTTATGTTACTCTGAGTTTCGTAATGACAACAGACCTAGGCCGACCCCGAGATCCGCGCATCGACGACGCGGCGCTGCGCGCGACGGTCGAACTGCTCGGCAAGTCCGGGTTCGCCGACCTGTCCGTGGACGCGATCGCCAAGCGGGCAGGCACGAGCAAGCCCGCGATCTACCGGCGCTGGCCGAGCAAGGCCCATCTGGTGCACGAGGCGGTGTTCCCGATCTCCGAGGCGACCGAGCTGCCCGAGACCGGCTCGCTGGCCCGCGATGTGCGCGAGATGGTGCGCCGGACCGCGGGCGTGCTGACCACGCCTGCCGCACGGGCGGCACTGCCTGGGCTCGTCGCGGAGATGGCTACCGACCCGACTCTGCACACCAAGCTGCTCGAGCGATTTAGCCATGTTCTCTCCCAGGGACTGACCGATCGTCTCGACGACGCCATCGCGCGTGGAGAGGTCCGGCCGGACGTGGCCGCCGCCGACGTGGTGGAGGCGATAGCCGGTATCACCCTCATGGCGATCATCACCCGGGGTCAAGCGCTCAGCGACGCCTGGGTGGCGCGCACCGCGGATCTGATCACGAAAGGAATCAGTGCATGAACACAGACCAGCGTGATCACGAGTCGACCGCCGCGTGGCGGGAGCTGCTCGAAACCCTTGGCGGCCTTGATGGCTCGTTCCTCGAGGGCGATCGGGCGGTCACCGACGATCGGCACATCGCCGACGGCTACCGCATGCTCGCGACGACCCTCGGCGTCGCTTTCGACACCTACCTGTTCGCCGACCCGAGCAGACCGCGATGGGTCGAGGTCAACTCACCGGCACGGCAGGACCGCCGCTGGGGTGGCGATAACACCGACGCGTACTACTTCATGTGTCCGGTCGATCCGAAGCGGCGCTACCGCGTCAGCGGCAACAAGGGCGACAGCGTCTATTTTTCGGTGACGGCCTACAACGAGCCGTCGCCCGGCGCATGGTCGGACCGGATCGTCGCGATCATCCGCGACGACGATCTCGACATCGACGACGACGGCAACTTCTCATTCGAGCTCGGCCCGACGCCCGATGCTGCGGTGTTGATGACACGTGACTACCAGGCGGACCCGCAGACCGGACGACCGGTGAGCTGGCACATCGACGGACTCGATGCGCCTGACCCTTTCCGCCATGGCGACGCCGAAACCGCTGCGGCGCTTCGGGCAAGCGCGGCGTGGATGCGGACGATGTTCGCGATTCTGCCGCTGACCGTCGGTGCGCGGGTGGAGAACGCGCATACGCTCGGCCACGAAATATCGCAGGCCGCCAACGAATTCGCCGAACCCTACCAGGTGCCGGACTCGAACTTCGGATGGTCGGCGCGCGACGCCTGCTACGCCTACGGCAGCTTCGTGCTCGACGACGACGAGGCGCTCGTCATCACCCACCGCCCGCCGCCGTGCCGGTTCTGGAACCTGGTGGTGTGGAACCAGTTCATGGCCACCCCCGGCGTCACCGACGCCCGCAGCTCGGTGAACGGCCACACCGCAGTGCCGAACGCCGACGGTTCCGTGACGGTCGTCCTGTCGCGCGGCATGACCGCGCACCCCAATTCCCTTACCACACTGGACTATCCGCGCGGCAACCTCGCCTTCCGGTGGTTTCTCGCCGACGAGGTGCCTGCGCGACCGGAGGTCCGGTTGATGAAGGTGGCCGACGCGCCGACGCGCGTGCAGTGACGCGGGTCAGCCGAACGTCAACGCAACGGCCACCGCGATAGACCACACCAGCATCGTCAGGCCGGTGTCGCGCAGCACCGGGATGAGGGCCCGGCCGACCGCGCCCGTGCGCACAGGCCGTGCCGCCCGCCACGCCAACGGCGCCGCGATCAGACCTACCGCACACCACGGCGTCGCCAACATCAACAGCAGCGTCATGGCCAAGGACACCGCCAACAGTCCCTGATACAGCAGCCGGGTGCGGGCATCGCCTAGCCGCACCGCCAGCGTTGTCTTCCCGGCGTCCCTGTCGGTCGGAATGTCGCGCAGGTTGTTGGCCACCAGCACGGCCGACGACAGCGACCCGACGGCCACCGCCAGCGCAAGGCCGACCAAGTCGACCGACAGCGCCTGGGTGTACTGCGTGCCCAGCACAGCGATCAGACCGAAGAACACGAAAACGGCGACCTCGCCGAGCCCCAGGTATCCGTACGGCTTGGACCCGCCGGTGTAGAGCCATGCGCCCGCGATGCACAGCCCGCCGATGACGATCAGCCACGGCGCGCTGACAACGGCCAGCGCCAGCCCGGCCGCCGCAGCCAACACGAAACACACCAGCGCCGCTGTGAGCACCGACCTCGGTGTCGCCAAACGGGATCCGACCAGCCGCAGCGGTCCGGCGCGGACGTCGTCGGTGCCGCGGATGCCGTCGGAGTAGTCGTTGGCGTAGTTGACCCCGACGATCATCGCGACCGCGACGACCAATGCCAGCAGAGCCTTCCACCACACCGCGCCGTTCAGCCAGGCCGCGGCACCCGTCCCGGCGATGACGGGGGCAATGGCGTTGGGCAACGTCCGCGGGCGAGCACCCTCGACCCACTGCGCGACACTGGCCACGAACGCCATCGTTTCATGGTCCGAATGAACTCCTCGCGCCGCGTGGAAGACTGAACGGCATGGAAGACCGACTCAGTAAAAACGAGATCCGCAAGGACGCCCTGCAGGAGACCGTCCAGTCTGTGGCCACGACGGTCGGAGAGGTGGCTTCGATCGTCACCACCGCGGTCAAGGACGTGGCAGGCGCCATCGGCGGCCTGGCCACCGACGTGTTCGAGATCCGGGACGGGGTCCGCCGAGCGCAGGATCGCGCCGACGACACAATGGAGTGATGCTCGGAGTCATCGGCGGCAGCGGGTTCTATTCGTTCTTCGGCCCGGACGCCCGAAGCATCAATCTCGATACCCCGTACGGAACACCAAGCGCGGCGATCACGGTGGGCACCGTCGGTAACCACGAAGTGGCGTTTCTGCCGCGACATGGCGTGAACCACGAGTTCTCGCCGCACGCCGTTCCGTATCGGGCCAACATGTGGGCGCTGCGTGCACTGGGCGTGCGGCGGATCTTCGGGCCGTGCGCGGTCGGCAGCCTCGCCCGCGAACTGGGTCCCGGGGCCATGGTGGTGCCCGATCAATTGGTCGATCGCACCCGCAGTCGCGAGGACACCTACTTCGACTCAGGCGGCATCCACGTCGAGTTCGCCGACCCGTACTGTCCGACGCTGCGGGCCGCGGTCACGGACCTTCCCGGCGTGGTCGACGGCGGCACGATGGTGGTGATTCAGGGACCGCGGTTCTCCACGCGTGCCGAGAGCCAGTGGTTCGCGAACCAGGGCTTCACACTGGTGAACATGACGGGCTATCCCGAGGCGGTGCTCGCGCGTGAGCTGGAGATGTGTTATGCGGCAATTGCTTTGGTGACCGACGTCGACGCGGGGGTGGAAGCCGGGTCGGGTGTCAGGGCCGTCGACGTGTTCGCCGAGTTCGAGCGCAACCTGGTGCCGTTCAAGAAGCTGGTGCACGAAGCGATCGACCAGGTAACCACCGAGCGGCTGTGCACGCATTGCCTGCCGCACGAGGGTGTCCAGTTGCCGATCGACCTGCCGTGAGAATTCTGCTGACCGGTGCGGCCGGCTTCATCGGATCGCGGGTGGGCGCCGCGCTCGCTGTCGCGGGCCACGACGTCATCGCCGTCGACGCGATGTTGCCGGCCGCGCACGGCGCCGACGCCGAGCCGCCCGAGGGCGTGCAGCGGGTCGACGTTCGAGACGCCGTCGAAGTTGCGTCGCTGCTCGACGGGGTCGACGCGGTCTGCCATCAGGCGGCGGTGGTGGGCGCGGGGGTGGACGCCGCCGACGCGCCGTCCTACGGCAGCCACAACGACTACGCGACGACGGTGCTGCTGGCGGAAATGTTCGCGGCGGGCTGCCGGCGGCTGGTGCTGGCGTCGTCGATGGTGGTCTACGGGCAGGGCCGCTACAGCTGTGCCGAGCACGGAGTCGTCGACCCGCTGCCGCGAGCGCGCGCGGACTTGGACGCCGGGATATTCGAGCACCGCTGCCCGATCGGCGGGGAGCAGCTGCAGTGGCAAGTGGTCGGCGAGGACGCCCCGCTGCGTCCGCGCAGCCTGTATGCGGCGAGCAAGGTCGCGCAGGAGAACTACGCGCTGGCATGGGCGGAGGCCACCGGCGGCTCGGTGGTCGCGCTGCGCTACCACAATGTCTATGGCCCGAATATGCCGCGCGACACCCCGTACTCGGGGGTCGCGGCGATCTTCCGTTCGGAACTCGAACGTGGTGACGTGCCGAGGGTTTTCGAGGATGGCGGTCAGATGCGCGACTTCGTCCACGTCGACGACATCGCGGCCGCCAACGTCGCCGCGATCGATGCGAATGTGGACGGTTTCGCGCCTGCCAACGTGTGTTCCGGCCGGCCGATCTCCATCCTGGAGGTGGCCAACGAGCTGTGTGAGGCGCGCGGAGACGCTGCGCCGGTGGTGACGGGCCAGTACCGCAGCGGCGATGTCCGCCATATCGTGGCTAGTCCCGCGGGCGCCTCGGAGTTGCTGGGGTTCCGTGCCGTGGTGGACCCGCGCGACGGTCTGCGCGAGTTCGCCTACGCGCCGCTACGGCGTTAACCAGCGTGCCGGACAATTTTGCGCTCAATGGATGGTGCCAGGCATGACGCCGTGTTAGCGTTTGCCGGTCTGGGGGACACGCAATACTGATTTCGCCGTTTGGCAAGTCTTAGGAGGGGCGTCAATGCCCGGTAGGCACCGTAGATCATCTCGGCCCGCGGCAGTGCTCGCCGCCGTCGTCGCGCCCGCTGGGCTGGCGGCCGCAGCCATGGCCGCCACCAGCCTGACGGGCGGCGTTCCTGCCGACACGACCGACGGCCGCCGCGTCGCCGCCATCGGTGGACCTGCTGGCCCTGATTACCCCGGCCAACTCGACGTCCCAGATTTTCGCGGGCACGACGTACTACGGCACGGACTAGACGAACCCGCCGACCTACGGTCCGCAGCAGGTTGTCCCGTTCTTGGCGGGACCCCAGGGCATTGCGACTGCGATAAGCGACGCCAATGGCGATCCGAAGAGGCATTGTCGTCCTCGGCGTTACGGCTTCGGGTGGGGAGCGGGCCAGACCGGCACCGCACTGGGGATCCTGGCTCAGAATGACACCAATCCAGCCAATGATGACCACGGCACTCGAACGACATCAAGTCTGGTTATTCTCGACAACAACACCAACCGTGCCGGCGGCGGATTCTGGACGACGTATGGACTGTTCGCGCCGCTGCTGCTGACCTCCGCAGAGCCGACACCAAATGACACGGGCGTGCCCGTCCTGGATGTGGCGTACGAGTACAACATCAACTCCGACGCCCCGGTCGATCCGCTCAACCCATTCGCCCTCGGTAACAGCTTGGCTGCCTACGTCTACGACTACGGGGCGGAGCAAACCACCGTCATTCCGACAAAGGATATGCAGGGGCAGCCGCTCAAACCGGGCGTGCACTACGTGGTGCAGGACGGCGTGGTTGTTGAGCAATACCCCGCACCGGGAACAGCGGACAATCCGAACACGAGCACCATCTTTGTGACGGTAAAGAGCGACAACTTGCCGCTCACACGCCCGCTCCGGCTTATTCCCGGTGGCGACATCCTGGCCAATGCGCTGGATCCGACGCTGACGGAGCTCGTCAACGCAGGCTATGCCGACACCAAAGGCGTACCCGGCGAAGAAGCGATACCAGTCGATCCGGGCAAGCCGCGGCCGATGCAACCTGGTTCGTCGATAGGAGCCTTGGGCGATGTTCCAGGTTCGGTCCCGATTGGCCTGAACAAGGGAGTCGACACCGCTAAAGGCGATGTGACGAATCCAACCAATCTGGTCACCAGACCGATTGGCGAGGCAGGCAAGCTGCCGTTGATTTCGTCGCTGCCGTCGCTGACCAACACGTCGACGCTCAGCCCGACGGGCGGAAACCTGTTTAGTCCCCCGAAAAACTCCGGGACCACCGCCTCGACCGGCGGGGCCAATCCGGTCAAGAACTTCACCGATAAGATCAAGGACGCGGTCAACAACGCGACCGGTGGCCTGAAGCAAGGACTCCGGCACAGGCTAGGCGACTCCTGCGCCGACGTTGTTGAAGACGATCCTGTCGCTGCAGCGGCGGCTGATCTACTTCCCGTCTCCTGGCCCCGTACCGTCGGCCGCCGACCTGCTTCCCGGCGGTCGCGACGTCGTCGTCGACACCGATGACGGAATCCGTTTAGGCGCTTGGTATTTGCCGGCGGCGGGTGGTCAACGCGGCCCAGCCGTCCTGGTTTGCGACGGCAACGGCGGCGATCGATCAGGCCGGGCGCTGTTGGCCGTCGGTTTGTCGCGCTTGGGCCTGTCTGTGCTGCTGTTCGACTATCGCGGATACGGCGGCAACCCGGGTTCGCCGTCGGAGAAGGGCCTGGCCGCGGACGCTCGCGCGGCGCACCAGTGGCTGGCGAAGCAGCCGGAGGTTGATCCCGCGCGCATCGTTTTCTTCGGTGAGTCCCTCGGTGCCGCGGTGTCCATTGGGCTTGCATTGGAGCGACCGCCTGCCGCACTGGTGCTCCGTTCGCCATTCACGTCGCTGGTCGAGGTCGGTCGCGTGCACTACCCGTGGCTACCGCTAGGGCGACTGCTCATCGACCGCTATCCGTCCATCGACCGGATCGGGTCGTTGACGGCGCCGGTCATGGTGATCGCCGGTGACCGCGACGACATCGTGCCCGAGTCGCTCAGCAGAAAGCTCTTCGACGCGGCACCGGATCCTAAGCGCTACCTGCTGGTGCCCGGCACCGGCCACAACGACCCCGAGTTGATCGACGGTCACCGCATGCTCGAGGAGGTCGGGAGGTTCCTGTCGAAGGCGGGTGTCCGGTAGCGATACTGGACAGGTGAAGCCCGCTATCTGTGAGCAGTTCGGTATAGATTTCCCGCTTTTCGCGTTCAGCCACTGCCGTGACGTGGTGGCCGCGGTCACCAACGCCGGCGGCTTCGGCGTGCTTGGCGCGACGGCGTTGACCCCGGAGCTGCTCGATCAGCAGCTGTCGTGGATCGACGACCACGTCGGCGGGAAGCCGTATGGCCTGGACTTGATCGTGCCCGCGACCTTCGAGGGCAAAGGGGAGAGCCTGTCCAGCGGACAGCTGGGGGACCGGATCCCGGAGGAGCATCGCCAATACATCGCCGAATTGCTTGCCGCCCATGGCATTCCGCGCGAGGAGAAGATCCGGCTTGGCGGGTCGTTCCTTTCCGGTAACACCGGCAAGGATCTGCTCGAGGTGGCTATGAGCCATCCGATCAAGCTGATCGCCAACGCGCTGGGCGTGCCGCCGGACTACATGATCGATGCGGGTAAGCAGCGCGGCATTCCCGTCGCCGCCCTCGTCGGCGCCAAGGAGCACGCCGTCAAACAGGTCGCGGCAGGCGTGGACCTCATCGTCGCGCAAGGCACCGAGGCGGGCGGACACTGCGGCGAGGTGACGACGATGGTGCTGATTCCCGAGGTGATCGAGGCCATCGACGGGGCGGTGCCGGTGTTGGCCGCAGGCGGCATCGTGACCGGCAGACAGATGGCCGCGGCCGTCGCGATGGGCGCTGACGGCGCATGGACCGGATCGGTCTGGTTGACCACCGAGGAGGCCGAGACGTCGCCGCACACCGTGAAGAAGTTCCTGGCGGCGACGTCGCGCGACACTGTGCGATCGACGGGCCGAACCGGGAAGCCGGCGCGGCAGCTGGCGTCGGCCTGGACGGCCGCATGGGATCCCAACGACGGTGGTCGCAAGGCGCTACCGCTGCCGCTGCAGTCGATGCTGTCGGAGCCCGTGCTGTGGCGCGTCGATGCGCTTGCCGCTCAAGGACATCCGGGCGCACAGGCGCTGGCGACCTATTTCGTCGGGCAAGGCGTCGGGTTGATGAACAAGGTCAAGCCCGCTCGAGAAGTCGTGCGCGAATTCATCGAGGACTACCTGGCCGCGACGGAACGGCTGAGCAACTCGCTACCCGACTGACCAATCGATCATCGGCGGTCGCACCGACGCACACCTCGGTTGGCCCTTGGCGTCGGTGAGACCCAGCCGGCCGACCAGCATGCCTTTGGTGGCGGCCGTGGCGACTACATCGTCGGGCACGCCGGCCAACATCAGCTTTGCGCGCCGAAACATGTCCATGCGGCCCGCGTCGTCGACGCTGCCCCAGTTGAGATAGACGAAACGGTCGCCCGGCCGCCCCTGGATGTATGGCCCACGCAGGTCGGAGCCGTTGACTTCGCAGTCGATCGTCCAGGTCACCTCGGTTGTGTCTCCGGATTGGAGATTGAGCAGCTCCGACGGCCTGCGTTTGGTCTGCATTCCGACATGGACGTTCGAGTAGCCGGGGAAGTTGTGGCCGGGCGGGCAGTCGCGACCGGGCAGGTCGGTACCGGTGATTCGGATCCGCACCGACCCATTGTGCCGATCGCGGTTAGTCCGTGTAGGTGATGCGGACGGAGATGGGGTCGCTCTGCAGGGCGCGCATGCCGATGGCGGTGGCGGACTGGCTGAGCTTGTTCTTGCCGCCGAAGCTGCGGGCCCTGGCGACGACGTCGTCGTCGGCAACGAATGCGGCTGTGCCGCTGCGCCATTCGTTGTTGACGCGCACCCGCACCTTGGGATTGGCGGCGATGTTGTGCGCCCACCCCGCACGCCGGCCGTGCTGTGAGATCACCCATACGCCGCCGTCGTCGGCGCGGCAGGTGAGCGGCACCCGCCGCGGCTGGCCGGACTTGGCGCCGGTGGTCTCCAGTTCAACCACCGACGACGATCGGATGCCGATCTTGTCGAGGGCCGCGACCAGTGGGTTGACGATGGCGCGACCGACCCGTCGCTCGAACTTGAACTTGCGCACAGCCTTGCGGGAATCGACAGCGGCCATTCTTGGCACCTTCTCAGTCGTGAGCCGTGACGTTAACGACGATAATAGAACGATCTATCTAATACAAGACCGCAGGGTGCCGGAGCGATCGCGCCGGACCGACGCACGCTTTGACGGAGAACTTCTCAGTCTTCGGCTACCACGTCACTGGTTCCACCGGCAGCTGTTCCTGTTCGGGATCGTATCGGAGCGGTGGCGCTGCTGGTTAACCACGTGACCGTGATCCGAGGGAGCCACCGACACCACCTCCCAGCACGTAGCAGTGTGCTCGGCCGGTTGAGGGGCAGACTACGACCGGCCAGCGCCGCCCGCGTCGAGTTTCGGCCGCGCCACCGGCAACAACAGCCTTCGCGATCATCTCATCGTCCTCGGGTCCTTCCCAGCCTCGTTCGACCTTCGCCTTCGCCCATATCGTCTTGGTCATCGGGGTCATCCTCCTCGTCGTCGGCCTGCTGATGATGTTGATGGGACGGATGGGACACGCCGTCGGCGGCCGCCACTACTACTAAGCACTGTTGACCGCGGGTTTGGTAACCGGGGTCGTACTTCGAATACGCTGCACGGCAAGCTTTGCTGTGCAGCGACCGTCGGACGCAGCGCGAAGCGCGCGCCGATGAGACTGCCGCAAAGCCCGCGCCGCTCAGGCCGAAGGACATCAAAACCCCAGGCCAAGGGGCGAGGCAGGCAGCCGGATCGCAGTGAGGCAGTCGCCTCCCGCCGACCTCAACGGACAGTCGAGTGCCGACGCCTTGGATCCGGCCACCGCAACACCGGAGACCCGCTCGCCCACGCACGATAAACCACACCCCACCGGCGGGTCCGGTGAACCCGGCGACCGAGTCCACGCACCGTTACGACGTGATTTTGCGGCTCTGCCGTCCACTGACGGATTACGAAACTACGAAATGGTGGCACCGATCCATCGGTCTCGACGTCTCACCCGACGACTCGTCGCAGCTGGTCGCGACCCGGGTTATGTCGTCAGCGGCCTGCTTCACGTCATTATCGGCTACCTGGCCATCCGGATCGCGCTGGGTACCGGCGGGGGAGTGCCGATCAGTCCGGAGCGTTAGCGGCGTTGGCCGCCAAACCAGCGGCATCATCGCGCTCTGGGCTGCGACGATCGTGCTCGTGATAATGGCGTTGTGGCGGCTCGCCGAAACAGCGCTCGGCCGTTCCACCGACCCGAAGAGCCAGGGTGCCACGTCCGAAGTTCTGGATCGCACGAAGGCGTTCGCACTCGCCATCGTCTACTTCGGATTCGCCTACTCCACTCTCGGATTCGCACGCGGCGCCGGGAAATCCACCGGCGACCAGAATTCCGGGCTCAGTGCTCGGCTGATGCAAAGCGCCACCGGCACGGCCCTACTCATCGTCGGCGGCATCATCATCGTCGCCGTCGGTGGTTACCACATCTACAAGGGAGCCAGCCGCAACTTTCTCGACGATCTCAAGGGAACATCAAGCGACCTGGTGCGACGACTCGGCCTTATCGGCTACATCGCCAAAGGCCTCGTGATCGCCGGCGCAGGCGTGCTCGTTATCATCGCGGCAAGCCTGTCGGAGCCCGACAAAGCCACCGGGCTCGACGGGGCACTGAAAACACTCGGCGCCCAACCCTACGGAGCCATACTTCTGAGCCTGGCCGGCCTGGGAATCATCACCTACGGGTTCTACAGCTTCGCCATGGCCCGATACACCAAAATGTAACCTGATCAGTTCTATTCGCTTGCCGGACCGGGCGAGGTGTTGGCGTCGGGTGTAATGCCGCCAAAGCTAGTCGAAGTCAGTCGCTCGCCAGCGGCAGCCGCACCTCGAAGCGTGCACCGGTGTCCAGGTTGTGCGCCGATAGTGTGCCGCGATGTGCCTGCACCAGCCCGGCGGCGATGGCAAGGCCCAGTCCGGACCCGCTGGGCAGCGACGAGTCCGACCGCGGCACCCGATCGTTCGAACCGCGGTAGGCGACGTCGAACACCCGCGGGAGGTCGGCATCGTCGATGCCGACGCCGGTGTCGTCGACGCGGGCCCACGCCCCGTTCTCGTCGGCGCCGAGCGCCAGCTGCACCCTGCCGCCCTCGGGTGTATGCGCAATGGCATTGGCGACCAGGTTCGACAGCACCCGCACGAGTGCCCGGTCGCTGCCGACCACGCGCACCGGTTCGGCGGGCAAGTCCGCCGTCAGCACAACGCCGGCGCGCTCGGCGGCGATCCGGTGCGCGGCCATCACGTCGTCGACGACCTCGTCGAGCGCGACCTTGTCGTAGGCGGGCTGGATCGCGCCCGCGTTGATCTTCGACATCTCGAACAGGTCGTCGACCATCTCGGAAAGCCGAATCGACTCCTGTTCAATGGTTTTGGCGTGGACACGAATGTCTTCCTCGTCGGCGACCACGCCGTCGGCGATGGCCTCGGAGACCGCGCGTATGCCGGCCAGCGGGGTGCGCAGGTCATGGCTGACGAACGCGACCAGCCGTCGCCGCGACTGCTCGGCGGCGCGTTCGGAGTCGCGAATCTCCGCCTCCCACACGGTGCGGCGCGCCTGAAAGCGGGCCATCATGACCGCGGCGGGAAGGGTCACGATCGACACGATCACCAGCACGACGGCCGTGCGCTCGAATGTCTCGGTCACCATGAATCCGCTTGCGCCGAGCACCCCGGTGAACGTTGCGATCACAGGGATGAGCACCAGCGCCACCATGCTGACGGCCAGCGACCAGGACCGGGCCAGCCGGATGATCAGAGCGCCCGCCAGAACTACCGGCACCGAGCAGGCCAGCGCCCACCCGACGATCTCCCAGAAGTCATTCGACGGCACCACTGCTCCACAGGTAGCCGCGGCCCCACACCGTCTGCACCCGGTGCTGGTCGCCCAGCTTGGACCGCAACCGCTTGACGTGCACGGTCACGGTGGACAGGTCGCCAAAGTCCCACCGCCACACCTGCTTGAGCAGCTCGGTGCGGGAGAACACGGCGTCGGTGTGGGTCATGAAGAACAGCAGCAGCTCGAACTCGCGGTTGGTCAGGCTGACCGGTCCGCCCTTGACCGTCACCGAGCGCGACGCGGTGGAGACGGTCAGGTCGCCGACGGTCAGCTCCATCGGAGACACTCCGGTCGGTGCAGGTGAGCGACGGAGCACGGAACGCACCCGCAGGGCCAGCTCGCGGGGGCTGAACGGCTTGGTGAGGTAGTCATCGGCGCCGGCCTCCAGCCCGGCGATCCTGTCGTCCTCCTCGCCGAGCGCGGTCAGCAGGATGACCGGGACGGTGTGGTCACCGCGTTGTCGCAGACTGCGGCACAGGGTCAGGCCGTCGGGACCGGGCATCATCACGTCGAGTACCGCCACGTCTATGCGCTGGGTGCCCAGCAGCCGTAGCGCCTCGTGGCCGTCGCGGGCAATTGCGACTTCGAGGCCGTCGCGTTCCAGATAGCGGCGCACGACGTCACGCACGACGGTGTCGTCGTCGGCAATCATTACGCGGGTCACAACTCCCGAGGTTAGCCGTATGGATGCCACTACCTGCGCCGATGTCATGGTTTTGTCATGGTTCTCCATGGTTGCCCGTAACTGACTGACCTATCTTCGATTGATATGCCCGACGGTTCAGTGACGGTGGTGCTGCCCTGTCTCAACGAGGCCGCCTCGTTGCCCGGGGTGTTGGCCGCCATGCCGGACGACTACAGAGCCCTGGTGGTCGACAACAACAGCACCGACGGCACCGCCGAGGTGGCCCGCCGTCACGGCGCGGAAGTCGTGACTGAGCGTCGCCCCGGCTACGGGTCGGCGGTACATGCCGGGGTGGAGGCGGCGACGACGCCGATCGTCGCGGTCGTCGATGCCGACGGCTCGCTGGATCCCGCGGAGCTGCCCGCCCTCGTCGGCGAGCTCGACCGCGGCGCGGACATGGCCATCGGTCGACGGCGCCCGGTGCCGGGGCTGCGCTGGCCGTGGCACGCGCGACTAGGCACCGCGGCGGTGTGTTGGCGACTGCGCACGCAAGTACGGCCTGCCGGTGCACGACATCGCGCCGATGCGGGTCGCCCGCCGCGACGCGTTGCTCGCGCTCGGCATCACCGACCGCAGGACCGGCTATCCCGTCGAATTGATGGTGCGTGCCGCGAAAGCGGGGTGGACGGTGGTCGAACGTGATGTGCCGTACGGACCGCGCACCGGTGGCAAGTCGAAGGTCAGCGGATCTTTGCGCGGGAGTGTCCATGCTGGACTTGACTTTTGGCGGGCGATTTCGTGATCGGAGTGACGCTGGTAGTGATCGCCAAGGCGCCGGTCGCGGGCAAGGCCAAGACGCGGCTGGCGGTCACCGTCGGCGAGCGGGCCGCCGCCGATATCGCCGCCGCGACGCTGCTGGACACGCTTGACGCGGTCGACGCGACGCCTGTGCAGGCCCGGGTGCTGGCTCTGACGGGCGACCTGGACCAGGCCAGCAGTGGCACCGAAATCCGTTCGCGGCTGGCCGGATTGTTTGTGGTCGAGCAGCGCGGCGACGACTTCTCGGCGAGACTGGCCAACGCGATAGCGGACGCTGCGGCGGCGGCAGGCGCGCGTCCCGTCCTGTTGATCGCCTCCGACACGCCCCAGGTGACGGCGGGCCTGCTCACCGAATGTGCCCAGGCCCTGCTGCAGACCGACGTCGTGTTCGGCATTGCCCGCGACGGCGGGTGGTGGCTTCTCGGGGTGACCGACCCGGCGATGGCCGATTGTCTGCATACGATTCCCACGTCGCGCTCGGACACGGGAGCCGCAACGTTGGAAGCGTTGCAAGACAAGGGCTTAGCGGTGACGCTTGTCGAGGAGCTATCGGACGTGGACACCATCGACGATGTGGAACTCGTCCGGGCCGCCTGTGCACCCGACAGCCGGTTTGTGCTCGCGACCAGGGCGGCGGGTATCTGACGTGCTGGGCAATCTCTACGACCGGGCGCTGGACGGCGAGAGGTGTTGGATTCGCCGCGACGACGGTGAGATCCGCCATCTGCCCGTACGCAGGTGGCTTGGTGGCCGGCATGCCGACGGTCTTTTCGACCGAGCGGTGGTGGAGTTGTGCAAGGGTCCGACGATCGACTTGGGTTGCGGTCCAGGGCGATTGGTGACCGAGCTGGTTCGGCGAGGTATCCCGGCGCTGGGTGTCGATCAATCCGCGACAGCGGTAGGCATGGCACAGCGCAGTGGTGCGCCCGTTCTTCGTCGTGATGTGTTCGAGCCGTTGCCGGGCACCGGCCGCTGGCAGACCGTGTTGCTTGCCGACGGCAATGTCGGGCTTGGCGGTGATCCGCTTCGCGTACTGCGCCGGGCTGCGGAACTGCTGGGTCGCGGCGGGCACTGCATCGTCGAATTCGACGCGATCGTCACGGGTATCCGTACCGGTTGGGTCCGGCTCGAATCGTCGCGGACGATCGGCCCGTGGTTTCGCTGGGCCTCCGTCGGTATCGATTGCGCGGCCGAACTCGCCGAGGAAGCGGGGTTGGCGTTGACCGGAATCCATCCGATCCGCGACCGGGTCGTCGCTAGTCTGGGGGCCGCTTGACCCGGTGGGCCAACGCCAACCGGACGGCGTAGCACACGGCACTGATCGCGAACATCGCCGCTGTGAGCATCAGCCATCTGCCAAGGAAAAGATCTTGTGTCTGTCCGGTCGCGGCCAGATACGTTGGGGCACCCTGTTCGATGATTCCGGGGAGGAACATCAGCAGAGTCAGCGCCGCGCCCATCGCAGGCACTCTTATGTAGTTCAGCACCGGAACCGAGGTATCGCTCCGATGCGGTCGGATGCGATTGCCGGCGAGCAGGATTCGATCAACGAGGGCGTAGACGGGGAACAGCAGGAGGTCATGGGCGATGATGGCCGCGGCGAACCACACGATGATCGACTGCCACCACGTGTTGGGATTCCACAGCGTGGGCGGCTTGATGGTGGCCAGCACATAGCCGAACAGCGCGAAGCCGGCGATGAGCGTCAACAGGTGCAGCGGATGCGATCCGTACACGGTGTGGAAGCGAGCTCCTGCCGCCCGCACGTCAGCCGGCCCTGAAGTCGATTGAGCCGACCCATTTGGTGTTGTGCACGCCGGGCAGCGCCGGAACGATGATGCGAGCAGGAAATCCGTGATCCGGTGACAGGTCGGCATCGTTGACCCGAAGTGCCAGAAGCGAATGCGGGTGCATCACCTGGTTGGCTTGCAGCGTGGCGCGGTTGAACGCGCCACGACGCTCCACCGAGCGCACAAACGCCGACCTCGGATTCGGAACGCCCGCCAGACGAGCAAGTTCGGCAAGCGGCACGCCGGTCCAGGTTTCGGTGGTCGACCAGCCTTCGACGCAGGCGATGGGTAGCCGGGCGGTGTGCTGCGTCATCGCCGTCAGCGCCGCCCGATCCAGGACCACTTTCGACGGTCCGCCGGTCAGGGTGAGCCGCCAGCGGTCACCGGTCAGTCCGGGTGAGATGCCTGCGGCGAACGTCGTTCGATTCACCTGGAAGCCGTTGGGACCGTCGCCGCGTGTGCGTCCGCGCGGCAGCAGCAGTGCGGCCTGGCGGGTGAAACCACCAAGGGTTTGGCCGGCGGTGATCACCGCGACGAACAGTGCGCCGCCGCCGACCAGCGCAAGTGCTCCTCGCCTGCTCACCGTCGGGGGTGCAGGGTTCTCGGCGACCAACCCGTCCGGCTCGTAGGGTTCAGGTTCGGTGTCGGTTCGGTTGGTGCGCAGCACGTCCCGCATCGACATGGATCGCAGGCCCGTCCACATCCGGGGGATCTTGATCGTGATGTGTATCAGGAAACCGACAATGAACACCCACGCGCCGTAATAGTGGGCGGTGTAGAAGCTGAACCCGAAGATGTAGTCGTACTGGATGTTGAGCACGCCGGTGATGATTTCGAAGAGGATCCCACCGACCAGCATCAACAGTGAAATACGTTCCAGCAGTTGCGCGATCGACCGCGCCGGCGGCCAGGCGAATAGTCGTGGGATGACCGACCACAGCTTGGCCAGCACCACAGGGATGAGAATCAGCCCGAGCCCGACGTGCAGTCCCTGGTTCAGTCGGTACAGCCACGCCGGATCGGTCGGCCAGTCGAACGTGGGCAGCTTCAACCAGCCGACGCCACCGGGAATGGCCTGGCCGAACTGCGGCCCGTACGCGATGTATGACAAGAGACCCGTGATGATCACGATCGGCAGCGTGGCCAACAGCACGGAACCGAACAGTGATGTCAGCCAGAGTCCGCGCAGTGGGCTGCGCCAACGCTGGATCCGCTCGACCAGGGGTCGGCTCGCCATGATCCGATTATCGCGTCCGCGGGCCACTCAACGGCGTGAACCGCGCGGCGATGTCACCAATTGGTCAGGATGAAGCTGTTCAGCGCGATGGCGCCGACGATGTTGAGCGCGAGCCACAAGCGGTGTGACTGCGGTGGGAGCAGGGCCGGCGCCGCAGTGAGCCAGATCGTGTACGGCAGCCAGATGCGTTCTGTTTCGGCCTTGCTGAGCATGCTCAGGTCGGCGCACACGATGGCCAGCAGGGCACCCAGCACGAGGAGGTGCAGGCCGGGGCGTCGACGGATGGCCGCGATGTCGAATGCGCGGCCGATGCCGACCACACTGCCGAGCCCGATCGCACACACCACCGACGCGAAGTTGGCCCACGACCAGTACTGGAAAGGCCGGTCGTTGGCGATGCCCTGCCAATAGCGTTCCTGCACAAGGGTATAGCCGTCGAACCACCAGAAGCCGGCCGCAGCGAAGGCCGCGACCACCACTGCGGCGACCACCGCGGCCGGGACGAGCGCGCTCAACGCGGCGCGCCAGTCGACGGCGGCGATCAGCACGGCCAGCGCCAGAATTCCGACCAGCGCGAGGCCGTAGTTGAGGAAGATCGCCCACCCGAGCAGTAGGCCGGCTCCTGCCGCGGCCAGAAGCGGCACCCGCACCGTGCGTCGCGCGGCCAGGGCCAGCAGCGCGATGCCCCATGCGGCCACCCCCGCGAAGTAGCCGTCGGCCGACACTGCGATCCAGACGGCCGTCGGCGCCACGGCCACGAACGGTGCGGCCAGCCGTGCGGTCGCTTCGTCGGTGACGGCCCGCACTGCGACGATGATCGCGGCGGCCGCGCTGGATCCGACCAGTAGACACAGCAGTCCCGCCCACGCACCGCCGCCCAGGCCGATGCGGTCCAGCCAGACGAATGTCAGCAGCGCCCCCGGAGGATGGCCGGAGACGTGGGTGATCCACGAATCGGGCTGGAAATCGAGGATTCTGCGGGAGAAGCTTCGCAGCGCCTCAGGGATGTCGGTGACGGTCGGCACTTGGCGCAGGTATTCGTGGCGGGCGGTGAGCCGGCCTGCGAAGCCGCGCTGCCAGCCGTCGATCATGGCCAGCGAGAACGCCCACGCGCACGAAGTGGCCCACGCCGTCAGCGTCAGGCCCCGCCACGGCAACCGCTGTGCGACGGTCGGTCCCCACAGCACCGCCGCGATCCCGATGAGGAGCGCCGGCACCGTGCCCCACCCGACGTGAGCGTTCCACCATCCGAAGATCGGCGCCGTGTCGGCGAAGCTGTAGAACCGGCGGGGGCTGGCGTTGATCAGCGGTGTGACGATGCCCAGGTGCAGGTGCGGAACCACGAACGCAGCGACGACGAGGATGACGCCGGCGGCGGCGGCGACCACCTCCTTGGCACCGATCTGCAGCTTGCGCACCCCGCCACCCTAGGTGAGCGCCGTGTACAGCTCGCATTCCTCGACGGCACCGTCGCCGGTGGCGGAAGCGTGCGAATGTCGCGATACTCGTGAAGGACGATACGGAATAAACAGTCCATAACGGACGTAATGTGGGGATGTGGCGCGTCCCAGGAAGTTCGCAGAAGCCGACGTCGTCGCCGCCGCACGCGACGAGTTCTGGACGCGCGGGTACGCCGCGACGTCGGTCGACGATCTGACCGCAGCGACCGGTCTGGGGAAGGGCAGTCTTTACGGCGCGTTCGGCGACAAGCACGATCTGTACCTGCGCACGCTCGACGACTACATCGCGTCGTCGCTCGATGACGTCGCGGCACAGCTCCGCGACCCGGCGTACAGCGCCTATGACCGACTCGCGCGTCACATCCGCACGCAGGTCACACTCCTCGCAGCGGACACCGAGCGGCGCGGCTGCATGATGGCCAAGAGTGCCGCGGAGCTGGCGGGCGTCGATGACGCCGTCGAGAAGGCGGTCGAGCGGGCCTATGCGACCTGGCGCGACGAACTCGTCGCCTGCATCAAGGAGGCGCAGCGCGACGGGGCCATCGACACCAGGCAGAATCCGAAAGCGCTGGCCAACACGCTGCTGGCGTTCATGCGCGGCCAGGAGGCTCTGCACAAGGCAGGCGCCAAGCCCGCACAGCTGAAGGCCGCCGCCGACGAGATGGTCTCCCTGATCCCGACCGGCTGAGCCCGGCGGAATAGATCCGCGGCCGTGTGTGTATCTAGTTATTGACCGAATGGTACAGAACTAGGAAAGGCCCGATAATGGCACTTCTCACAGACAAGACGGCGGTCATCACCGGAGGCAGCACCGGCATCGGACTCGCCACTGCAAAGCGATTCGTCGACGAGGGCGCATACGTCTTCATCACCGGACGCCGGCAGGCCGAACTCGACATGGCCGTAAAGGAACTCGGCGACAACGCCACCGGCGTACAGGGCGATGTGAGCAAGCCCGAGGACGTCGACCGGCTCTACGCCGCCGTCGCCGACAGCGGCCGGCGGATTGACGTCGTGTTCGCCAACGCCGCGATCCTCGAGGTCGCACGGATCGGAGACGTCACCGAGGAGCAGCTGGACTATCAGCTCGATGTCGATTTCAAGGGTGTCGTGTTCACAGTGCAGAAAGCGCTGCCGCTGCTGAACGACGGCGGATCGATAATCCTGAACGCGTCGACCACCGCCGCGAGAGGCTCCGACGGCATCGGGGTATATGCGGCGATCAAGGCAGCGGTCCGCTCGTTCGCCCGCACCTGGGCAAGTGAGTTGCGGGAGCGCAAGATTCGCGTCAACGCCGTCAGCCCCGGCGCTACCGATACGCCAGGCATCGACACGCTCGCTCGCATGATGTTCCCCGGACCGGACGCCGAGGAACAGTTCGAGAGCTACCAGCGAAGCATCGTGCCGATGGCGCGCTACGGAGCCCCCGAAGAGGTGGCCAACGCCGCGTTGTTCCTGGCGTCGGACCTGAGCAGTTTCACCACGGGGGCCGACATTCCGGTCGACGGCGGCATCAACCAGATCTGAGCTGGAGCGTGTGTGCACTTGGTTGCGTCACCGCAACCAGGTGCACACCACTCAGAAGGTCACGACCAGGATGATGAACGCGACGACCAGAAGCGCCCACGCGACCGCGGGAACGACCCAGCCGCGCGGGCGTCGCGCCGTGAAGATGGAAACCACGACGGCGACGAGCGCGACTGCCGGGGCTCCGTAGGTGATGAGCGCGAATGTTGAACTTCCCGGACCTTCGTCGCAGATGCGGTCGCTGCATCCGGCGGTGCCCATCACCCGCATGAAGGCATAGGCCTCAACAAGGACCGCCCCGATAATCGTCGAAATCGCGAGGCCCCAGTTGACCACTGTCCGCTTGCGGTTTGCCCGCGACCGGGTGTCCGGCGTCGTCATGCTCGACCTCGATTCCTAGTAGAGAATTTTTCGCATGTTGTCCTCGCTGTAGTACTCCTCGAGCTGGGCCTGGCTCCAGTCCGCCTTTATGGCCTTCGCGATCTGGGCGACGCTCGGCAGCGCGGTCGGGTCCCAGCTCTCCGGGTTCCACACATCGGATCGCAGGAATGCCTTGGCGCAGTGGAAGAACACCTCTTCGATGTCGATCTCCAAAGCCAGGATAGGACGCTTATTCCGCATTTTCATCGCGTCGAAGTAGTCGGCGTCGGCGAGGATGCGTGCGGTCCCGTTGATCCGCAGCGTGTCCCCGCGGCCTGGAATCAGCCACAGCGTGCCGACGTGCGGGCGCTCGAGCACATTGAGATAGCCGTCCACCCGCTTGTTGCCCGGACGTTCCGGAATTGCGATCGTGGTGTCGTCGATGACGTGCACGAAGTCGGGCGGATCACCCTTGGGTGACACGTCGACGCGGCCTTGCGCGTCGGTCGTCGCCACGAAACCCAGCGGTGAGTGCGCCAACCAGTCCTGCTGTACGGCGGAGAGTCGCTTGCCGACCTTGTTCGCGACGTACTTGTTGGGGTGTCCGACGATTGCCCGCAGATCGTCGACGGTGGTGACTTCACGACGCATGGTTCCATCATGCTCGTCGGTCACTGTCTGCTGGTGACCGGGCGTCGACTACGAAACCCGTGAATGCCGTCAACGGCTCATAGCGGCCCACAGGCCGGCGTCAACTCCGAGAAGTGAACCGCAGGCATGTCGTCAACGGTCACGAAATCGGTTCCGGGAGACCAAGTCGTACCCGGTATGATCCACGGCGGTGCGCCCTTGGGGTATGCGATCGTCAAGTCCGAGTAGAACTTGACATCCGACGGGCACACGGGACTCGGTGAGGTGACCGGGTTCCACGCATGTACGACAATGGGATTGACCAGCCGGGCGCCCTCCGCGCAGTTGGGCTGGCACTCGACGGAGCTGTCGATGCCGGTGCCAAGCGCACCGTCGGCTCCCCAGGAACTCCAGGTCATGTCTTGCATCACGCCGGTGTTGTTGCAGTTGTAGTCGAACGAGACAGGGCGTTGCACCGCAGGCTGGCTCGGGTCGAAGCACTTGCCGATCGCGAAGATCGTGCTGTCCTGCTCGGCGGGATCCGCTGAGGCCACGGCCGATCCACTGGATAGAACAACTGCGCCGACGGCTATCGCGAAAGTGCGGATCATCCCCGGATGCTAGCTCAGCCGCTGAACCGGGCGGCGAGCCGCCTGCGGTCCACCTTGCCGATACCGCGCCGCGGCAGCTCGTCGACGATGTGCACCTCTTTCGGCGCGGCCGTCGAGTCCAGTAAGGCCCCGACGTGGGTCCGCAACTCGGGCAGTGTCGGCGGTGCATAGCC
Source organism: uncultured Actinomycetota bacterium (assembly GCA_963804905.1). Taxonomy (GTDB): domain Bacteria; phylum Actinomycetota; class Actinomycetes; order Mycobacteriales; family Mycobacteriaceae; genus Mycobacterium. The sequence goes on from CAWDSB010000006.1 coordinate 173,021, forward strand.
GTCGGCCGCGACGACCGCCGCAACGACCCGCTGGCCGAGCCGCTCGTCTGGCACGCCGAAAACCGCGCAGTCGGCCACCCGCGGATGCGATGCCAATGCCGTCTCGACGAGCTGCGGGAAGACGGTCAGGCCGCCGGTGCTGATTGCATCGTCGGTGCGACCCAGTACCCGCAGCATCCCCGAAGCATCAAGGGCGCCAACGTCGTCGGTGAGGAACCAGCCCGGCTCGGCGAACGGATCTGGCTCGGGCGGATTGCGGTAACCCTTGGCGAGGGTCGCGCCGCCGAGCGCAATTCGACCATCCAGATCGATGCGCACGAGTACTCCGTGCAGCGGGACGCCGTTGTACACACAGCCGCCGGCCGTCTCACTCATGCCGTACGTCCGGATCACCGAAATGCCTGCGGCCGCGGCCTTTTCAGCGATTCGCGCTGGCATCGGGCCGCCGCCGATCAGCACCGCGTCCAGTGCCACGAGTGCAGCAGTGGCGGACGCGTCGGCCAACGCCTTGTCCAGTTGTGCGGCCACCAGGGAGGCGTAGCGCCGCCCGGGAGCCATCGCCGCAACCGCAGTGGGAAGTTCGTTGACGTCGAACGGGGACGACATCGCGACGGGTGTGGTGCCCGCGATGACGCTGCGCACCAACACCTGTAGACCGGCGACGTGGTAGGCGGGCAATGCGAGCAACCAGCTTCCCGGATCGCCCAGCCGACGGTGTGTGGCGTCCGCGCTGGCGGTCAGTGCGGCGGCGGTGAGCATCGCCCCCTTCGGGGTGCCCGTCGTGCCCGACGTCGACACCACGACCGCGACATCGTCGTCGATGTCCTCGTCGGCTCGCAATGATGTTGTCAGCAGCCGTGTTTGGCGTTCGTCGTCTGCCGGAACAGGAAGCATGGCCGATTCGCGGCCGGCAAGGACGGCCTCCACGGCGGGCAGCACCGATAATGCCGACGAACCAGACGGCACCGGTACGGGGCGGAGGACGGCTATTACGTCTCCTCGGCGTCGCGGGGGTCGTCGAGGGGCCAGCCGTTGGCGGCCAAGCGGACTCGCACTCGCTCGACATCCACGGGCGCGGGCAGCGCGTCGGTCATTTGGGTGATCAGCACGCCGATATCGACGTGGTCGAACTCGCCGCGGCCCATCAACTCTTTCGCAACGGTCATCACCTCGTCGTCGGTCAGCCGCTGCTTCATCAGAGCGAAGAGCGGAACCCGATCGGGACCGGGCACACCCTCGGGATAGCCGGAGGTAATCCACGCCACGATCTTGGCGAGAAAATTGTTCACCGTTTCAACTCCCCACGGCGTGGCTTACGGCACCCTGATCCCAGGAAAGCACGATAGTAGAGGTGCCGCGTCCGCGGTCGATCGCCGCCATAAGGCAAACGTGCCCGAGACGGTAGGTGAACACCGAATGAACACCTTGCGGGATCCGGCAAAGTGCCTGGTCAGAGGCCACTCTTAGGGTGGCTAGTCGCTGGTCGAAGTCGCTGAGAATCCACGAGGATTGGCAATCATGAGCGCAGAGATGATCATCCTGGTGCTGCTGATAGCAACGGCACTGGCTTTTGACTTCACCAACGGATTCCACGACACCGGCAACGCGATGGCCACGTCCATCGCCACCGGTGCGCTGAAGCCCAAGACCGCCGTCCTGCTGGCCGGCGTCCTCAACCTCGTCGGCGCGTTCCTGTCGGTGGAGGTCGCCGTCACCGTCACCACGTCGGTGCTGAAGGTTCAGGACAGCAAAAGCGGGCACCTGCTGCCAAACATCACTCCATCCATGGGTCTGACGATCATCTTCGCCGGGCTTGTCGGCGGCATCCTGTGGAACCTCCTCACCTGGCTGTTCGGCATTCCGTCCAGCTCGTCGCATGCGCTGTTCGGCGGTCTGATCGGTGCCGGCCTGGCCGCACTCGGCATGGCGGGCGTGAACTGGACCGGCGTCACTTCGAAGGTGCTGATCCCGGCGGTCGCCGCCCCGGTCATCGCCTGCCTCGTTGCCGCGTGCGGCACCTGGCTGGTCTACCGGATCACTCGCAGCGTGATGCAGAAGCGGCGTGAAGACGGCTTCCGGTGGGGCCAGATCGCGACCGCCTCGCTGGTCGCGCTGTCACACGGCACCAACGATGCCCAGAAGACAATGGGAGTCATCGCGCTCGCGCTCATCACCACCGGTCACCTGACCGGCGATGTGAAGAAGGATGGCCTGCCGTTCTGGATCATCTTGAGCTGCGCTCTCGCCATCGGTCTAGGCACCTACATCGGTGGCTGGCGAGTCATCCGCACCCTCGGCAAGGGTCTCGTCGAAATCGAGTCGCCGCAGGGCTTCGCCGCCGAGGCGTCATCGGCCGCGATCATTCTGAGCTCGAGCGCCGCCGGTATGGCCCTGTCCACGACTCACGTCGCGACCGGCTCGATCCTGGGCAGTGGCGTCGGCAAGCCCGGCGCAGAGGTGCGCTGGGCGGTGGCCGGTCGGATGGCCGTCGCATGGCTGATCACCCTGCCCGCCGCCGCGCTCGTCGGCGCTATGTCGTTCTGGCTCTCACACGGGGTCGAGTCTCTTACCGGGTCTGACCTGGCGGGCGACGGACTGATCTTCGTCATCCTGTGTGCGCTGTCCTTCTACATCTGGTGGCGTGCCCAGCAGCAGAAGGTCGACAGCAGCAACGTCAACGCCGATTGGGACTCGTCGACAAACTCGGTCGTGCCCGCCGAAGTCCGCGAGGCAGTCAAGCACTCCAAGCCCACGGCCGCGGTCTGACCGCGAGCACCTTCGACAGATAGAGGAAACTCTGATGACTTACCTGGAAAGCATCTTCAAGGTGTTCGTCGTGGGACTGCTGCTCGGAGCCGGCCTGCCCGCGGTCTTCGCATTTGGATTGCGGGCCTACTCGGCCGGATCCGGGGGCGCCGACGCCGACGGGACCACAACCGCTCCCAACCCAGTGTTGAAGTACTTCGGCATTCTGTTGTTCTTGTTCGTCGGCTGGGTGATTCTCACCGCGGTCGCCTGGATCACCAGGGCAACACTCATCCACCATTTCGGTTTTGATCCGTTCCCCTTCATCAAAAAGGCTTGAAAGGCAACATGACCGAGAACCAGACGGTAATGGACAACATCCTCGGATGGCTGCACCAGGGCTACCCGGAGGGTGTCCCGCCGAAGGACTACTTTGCGCTGCTCGCATTGTTGAAGCGGTCGCTGACCGAGGACGAGGTCGTCAAGGCCGCACAGGCCGTTCTGAAGAACTCGGAATCCGATTCCGTCACCGAGGACGAGATTCGCACAGCGGTGCAACAAGTGATCGAAAAGGCACCCAACCCGGAGGAGATTCATCAGGTCGCCGCGCGGCTGGCCTCCGTCGGCTGGCCGCTGGCGGCACCGGCTCGCTGAACGAAGATCTTCGTCAGCTTCGGGTGTCCCGGCGCAGCGGATGCGTCTCGGGCACCTGCACGAAAATCAGCGTGACGCCGTCGGGGTCGGTCACGTGCATTTCGTACAGACCCCACGGTTCCTGACGGGCTTCGCGGGCGATTGGTACGCCGCGGTCGATCAGCTCCTTTTCGGTGGCATACACGTCGCGCACCTGGAGCCACAGCGTGCCGCCCGCGTTCGGTCCGCCGTGGCCGGCAAGCTCGATCAGCGACTGACCGGCGTAGAAGACCGTGCCCGCGCCGTAGTCGCGGGCGATCGCCAGGCCGAGCTCGTCGCGGTAGAAGCGCAGCGAGCGTTGGTAATCGGCCGGCCGGAGGAGCACTCGGCTGGCCAGGATCTCCATGGGTCTGTGTCTATCACGTCAGGTGCGGGATTCGGCCGTGACACGGTTTGTCAGGAGCCGGGTTGCAGCCGCTGGCGTTTCATCAGTGTGTTGACCCAGCCGGGGGCAAACGCATCGAGGGCCTTGGCGGTGACCGCCATTCGTGGCGCGATGCGCACCGGCCGGGTGCGCGCGGCGGTCACCATCCAGTCGGCAGCCTCGGCCGGGGTGAGCGCGGGCAGGCCGGTGTAGGCCTTCGTCGGCGCGATCATCGGCGTGGCCACCAGTGGGTAGTAGAGCGTCGTGGAGTGCACGCCCTTATGCGCCCACTCGGTTTCGATGACTCTGCTGACCGCCGACAGTGCTGCCTTCGACGCGTTGTAGACCGAGAACAGCGGTGTTGATTCGCTCAGCACGCCCCAGGAGGCGACGTTGATGATGTGGCCGTCGCCGCGTTCGAGCATTCCGGGCGCAAGGCCGCGGATGAGCCGCAGCGGTGTGTAGTAGTTGAGGCTCATCGTGCGCTCGACGTCGTGCCACCGCTCCAGCGACTCCGCCAACGGGCGGCGGATCGACCGGCCGGCGTTGTTGACCAGAATGTCGACGCCGCCGATCTCGTCCTCGACTCGAGCCGCGAGCGCGTCAACGGCGTCGAGGTCTGCGAGGTCGCAGTCGACGGCCAGGGCGTCGCCGCCATCAGCAAGGATTCGGTCGGCGAGGTTGTCCAGCAGGTCCTTGCGGCGGGCAACCACCACGACGGTGGCACCGCAGCGCGCGAACTTGACCGCGGCCGCCTCGCCGATGCCCGACGATGCGCCGGTGAGCAGGATGCGCTTGCCCTTGAGCTCGACCTTGCGATCGGGCCGGTACGGCATCAACCGTGGGACGATCGGCGGTCGCATACTGGCCAGTACGAGTTCGTCGGCCAGCCGCCGTAGCGGACTCTTACTCACCCGTGGAGTCTATGGACCGCCGCGATGAGTTGAGGAGCGAGGCGGGGTCGGTATGGGTATGGCGATTAACGGAAAGCTCGATACAAGGTTCAGTGAAGCCACCGAACCGGTCGGCTGGCAGCAGGTCAGCGACGCGTTAACCGCCGCCGAGCTCTACTGGCTCACCACTGTCAGATGGGACGGGCGCCCTCACATCACTCCGCTGGTCGGGGCGTGGGTGGACGACGCGTTCGTGTTCTGCACCGGTCCCGAGGAACAGAAGGCGCAAAACCTCAGCCACTCCGCATCCGTGGCCGTCACCACCGGGGTGAACACGTGGAACGACGGGCTCGACGTGATCGTCGAGGGTGACGCCGAACGCGTCACCGGCCTCGACGCGTTGACCAGATTGGCCGACGTCATTCGCGAGAAATACCGCGGCGACTGGGATTTCACTCCCGTCGACGATGGATTCGGTCATACCGACGACGCCGGCGACTCCCACATCGCCTACGTCTACCGGGTGCCGCCCGTCAAAGTGCTGGCGTTCGCCAAGTCACCGCACGGCCAGACAACGTTCCGGTTCTGAGGCTCGGCGGACCCCGGCGGCGACGAATTCTGCAGTGCGGCACTCGTCGCCCCATGGCCAGGCTGGCGGCGCCGGCCTCGGTAACCCGAGGCGGAAGAGACTTTCGGGCCGTAGCGTTGTGCCGTCCGCGGAGGTCTACCTCAGCAGAGGACTGGCCGTCATCCTCGGGTTCATCGGCGTGAAGCTGATCATCACGACAGTGCTCAGCCTGGTCAAGACCAGGCGCGGTGCCCGCTAGAAGTAGCGCGGGAACTGGCTCCAGTCGGGATCGCGCTTCTCCAGAAACGCGTCGCGGCCCTCGACGGCCTCGTCGGTCATGTACGCCAATCGCGTTGCCTCACCGGCGAATAGCTGCTGACCCATCAGACCGTCATCGGTCAGGTTGAACGCATACTTGAGCATCCGGACGGCCTGCGGCGACTTGCCGTTGATCGCCGCGGCCCACTGCAGCCCAACGGTCTCCAGGTCGGCGTGGTCGACGACCTCGTTGATCGCACCCATGGCGTGCATCTGCTCGGCGGTGTAGGGCCTGCCGAGGAAGAAGATCTCGCGGGCGAACTTCTGCCCGACCTGCTTGGCGAGATATGCGCTGCCGTAACCGCCGTCGAAGCTGCCTACGTCGGCGTCGGTCTGCTTGAACCGGGCATGCTCGCGGCTGGCCAGCGTCAGGTCGCACACCACGTGAAGGCTGTGCCCCCCGCCTGCGGCCCACCCGTTGACCAGGCAGATGACCACCTTCGGCATGAACCGGATCAGCCGCTGCACCTCGAGGATGTGCAGTCGTCCGGCGCGCGCGATGTCGACGGTGTCGGCGGTTTCACCCGCCGCGTACTGGTAGCCGGTGCGGCCGCGGATGCGTTGGTCGCCACCGGAACAGAACGCCCAGCCGCCGTCCTTCGGCGACGGACCATTGCCGGTCAACAGCACGACGCCGACATCGGGAGACATGCGGGCGTGGTCGAGCACTCGGTAGAGCTCGTCGACGGTGTGCGGCCGGAACGCGTTGCGCACCTCCGGCCGGTCGAACGCCACTCGCACGCTGGGCTGCGGCGCCCCGTCGACAATGTGACGGTGATAGGTGATGTCGGTCAGCTCGAAGCCGTCGACGGGCTGCCACACCGAGGGGTCAAAAGGGTTCTCCCTCATGCGTTTACCGGCTCGAATCGGAAGACGGGGCAGCGGCCCGCGAGTGCCTCGTACTCGTCGGGGTTGGGTCCTGTCACCAGTCCCGCGTTCTTCATGAAGCCGACGCCCGTCGGCACCTCGACGGGAAACATGCGCAGCAGCGGCCGGGCCTCGTCGATGGGAAGCTCCACCATCCGAACGCGTTCGGTGTTGCGTCCCTGCCGCAGCTTCGCCTCACCCGCGGCGCGTACGTTGGCCGCCCAGTCACTGTCCGGCAATCCGCCGAGTACATATCGCCTGCCGTCTACGGTCATCGGCGTGATGGGCGTCGATCGCGGCTTGCCCGACTTGCGGCCCGGCACCGTCAGGATCATCGGTCCCTTTCCGCCGAATCCGAAGCCGAGCCGCTGCACCCCGATCATCACTTTGTTGACGTACTTCAGCCACCACGGCGGCCGCAGTCGTTCGGCGTTGGACATATGAGCGACGCTACGTGACCGGGTCGATGCGGAACACCGGGCAGCGGCCCGCCAAGCCCTCCACCTCGTCGGGTGTGCCGTCGGTGAGCAGGCCGACCCGCTTCATCAAGTCGACGCCGGTCGGCACCGCCGCCGGAAACTCCCGCAGCACCGGACGCGCCTCGTCCGACGACAGCTCCACCATCCTGACCCGCTCGGTGCGTCGGCCCTGGGCCAAAGACACCTCACCGGCGGCGCGGACGTTGTTGACCCAATCCGCCCCGGGATAGCCGTTCACGACGTAGCGCTTGCCGCCGACGTCCATCGGCGTGACGGGCGTCGAGCGCGGTTTGCCCGTCTTTCGGCCCGCGACCGTGAGCACCGCCGGCGACTCGACGCGGGAGATCGGCAGGCCGAGCCGCAGCATGACCATCAGCACCTTGTTCACCGGCTTGAGCCATCGCGGTGGCCGGACGCGCTCGCTGTCGGGCATAGTTCGACGCTACTGCGCGTGCAGCGCGACGCCGTAGCCGGTCAGCGCGGTACGCAGGGCGTCGGCTCGCTGCGCGGTGGGCAGTGGATCGACGAGCAGGAACCCGCAGCCGAGTGTGCGGGCGCCGCCGTCGGCCTCCTCGCTGTCACCGACCATCACCGCATCCTCTGCAGCGACGCCGAGTCGCGTCAACGCCGCTTCGAAGATCGCGGCGTCGGGCTTGACCACGCCGACTTCGAACGACAGCACGAACTCGTCGACGTCTCCGGCCGCCCCTATCACTGCAAACGCCGGGCGGACGTCGAACGCGATATTGGACACCACCGCGGTCTTGATCCCCTGCCGGTGAAGGCCGCCGAGCACCTCGGCCGTGTCGGGATAGGGGGTCCAGGATTTCGGGTTGATCACCCTCTCGTACAGCGTTTCGGCGTGGTGGTCGGGTAGCCCGGACTGGCGCAGCACATGCAGATAGGCCTCGCGGTGCAGGTGCGGCTCGAGGTCGCGGTTGACCCACGCTTCATATGCTTCCGGAGCCGCTCCGGCAGCGACATTAGACCCAGGGGTCATGTCCTTGAAAATCCCGGTCGGCGCGGTGAGCCGACGCATCAGCTCGGCCTGCACGTGGCCGTCGACCTCACGCTCGTCGACCTGCATGCCCGCGAACCAGCTGTCGTCCTCTTCGAGGCGGAACAGGGTGCCGGAGAAGTCGAAAAGCACCGCGCGCACCTGCACGGGTGAAATCCTGTCACGTCCGCGAAGTGTGGAATCGAGGCCACCGGCTATCCCACCGCGGTGACCGAGCCGACGAACAGCGCACGGTTTGCGGCGCGCCCGATCGCCGAGGGCGGCACGCCCGTCGAGCAGTGGTTGCAATGGCAGCGCGCCTTTCCGCCGCTGAACCTCGAGGACTGTCCCGCGCTCGTGTTGGTCGCAGCGCACCCTGACGACGAGACGCTCGGCCTCGGGGGCACCGCGGCGCTGCTGTGCGGTCGCGGCGTCACCGTGCAGGTCGTCGCGGTGACCGACGGAGAGGCAGCGTATCCCGACGACAGCGGCGGTCGTGAGGAGCTGGCGAAGGAGCGACGGGGTGAACTCGCGGCCGCCGCCGCCCGACTTGGCTTGCCGAGGCCGATATTCCTCCGCATCCCCGACGGAGAGGTGGCGACTCACGAGCAAAGGGTGGTCATCAGACTCGGGGCGGTGCTGGCCGGTTTCGAGCGCGGGACGTGGTGTGCGGCGACCTGGCGCGGCGACGGCCACCCCGATCACGAGGCGACGGGGCGGGCCGCCGCGACCGCTTCGGCGAACACCGGCGCAGTATTGGTCGAATACCCAATTTGGATGTGGCACTGGGCAACTCCAGACGATCCTGCGGTGCCATGGGACCGGGCGCGGCGAGTATCGCTGACACCGACGGAGCTCGCGACGAAGGCAGATGCGATGCGGTGCTTCGCCAGCCAACTCGAGCGCGGTGACGGGCCCGCCTTGCTGACACCGGAGGTCGTCGAGCGGCAGATGGCCGTCGGGGAGATCGTCTTCGTCGCACCAGGTCAGGTGTGAAAAATCGCGAAATTGGCTAAACCACAGACATGAAGTTGTCGAAGGCAGTCGTGGTGGTGCCTGCGCACAACGAGTTAGCGCATCTTCCGCGCTGTCTTCGCGCTTTGTCGACGTCGGCGGTATGCCTGCCGGTCCCGGTGCTGATCGTGGTGGTGCTCGACGCTACCGACGACGGCAGTGACGGTTTGGTCGGACAGTTCGGCCCAGACGTGCACTTCGTGAAGATTGATGCGGGCAATGTCGGTGCGGCGCGAGCGGCCGGTTTCGAATATGCCCGGCCGCTGTGCGACACGACCGACCCCGCGCGCGTCTGGTACGCGACCACTGACGCCGACAGCGCGGTCCCCCCGGACTGGCTGCTGCGCATGACCGCTTCGGATGCCGACATGGTCCTCGGCGTTGTGCGCGTGCCGGACTTGCGGCATTATCCGGCCGAGGTGGCCCGCCGCTACCTTCGCGCTTATCACTCAAAAGGCCCGGGACACAATCACATTCATGGTGCCAACATGGGCTTCCTCGCCGACGCATACTGGGCGGTGGGCGGTTTCCGCGCATTGCCGACCGGTGAGGACGTCGAACTCGTCGACCGGTTCGAGGCGGCAGGTCTGCGCATCCACCGCGATGCCGACTTGTCCGTGGCGACGTCGGACCGTCGCCACGGCCGCGCGCCGGGTGGGTTCGCAAAACACCTCCGGGAGTTGTCGAGTTCGGTATTCAAGAAGACGGCCAGTGAGCGGGCATGATTCCCGGTCTGATCGGGCGTTGGCTGTCCGCGGGCGAGTTGGATCTCGCGCTGCCGGGGTCGGGTCAGACCGCACAACGATGGCAGCGGCTTGGCCGAACTGACTTCCGCTGACGTCGTCGCAGGACGGCTGGCCGAAGCGCACACCGACGCCGTTGCGATCCTCGCCGAACTGCGGGGTCCCGATCCGAAACCCGGTCAGCTGTGGGGTGTTTGGGCAGCGGAATCCCCCGACGCAGTACTGCGTGTGCACGGCGTCGGCGACGAGGTGACGCTCGACGGCACCAAGGTGTGGTGCTCGGGTGCGGGCATCTGCACCCATGCGTTGGTGACGGCACGACTCGACACCGAGGGCGGTGCGGACCGTCGCGGTCTGTTCGCCGTCGACCTGAGCGACCTGCATGTGCACCCGATGCCCAGCAATTGGCGTAACCCCGGCATGGCGGACTCGGACACCCGCTCCGTGCAATTCCATGGCGCGCCCGCGGTTGCCGTCGGCGCGCCCGGCGACTACCTGCACCGGCCGGGTTTCTGGCACGGCGCGATCGGGGTCAGTGCCTGCTGGCTCGGAGGGGCACGCGCTGTTGCGGCCCCGCTCTATGAGCGGGCCGGACGCGACTCGGCCGACCCGCACACTCTGGCCCACCTCGGAGCGGTGGATGCCGCGCTCGCCGCCGCCGAAGCGACGCTGGTGTCGGCCGCCTGTCAGGTCGACGCGGACCCGTTGAACCGCGAGGGGCGGGCCGAGCTGATCGCACGGCGAACTCGAGCGGTGGTGGAAAAGGCCGTCGACGAGGCGATCACCCGCACCGGCCGGGCTCTTGGGCCGGGACCGCTGACGCAGGATGGCCGGCATGCGGGCCGGGTAGCCGACCTGACCATCTACGTGCGGCAGAGTCACGCCGAGCGTGACCTCGCCGAGCTCGGACGGCTCGCGGGGCGTCACCAATGACCGCACGGCTACCGGACGCGTATTTCGACCAGATGTACGCCGCGTCGACCGACCCGTGGCAGCTGCAGGAGCGTTGGTACGAGAAGCGAAAGTTCGCGATCACCCTGGCGCTGCTGCCGCATCCGCGCTACCGGCACGCGTTCGAGCCTGGCTGTTCGGTGGGTGTGTTGACCGAGCAGCTCGCCGCCCGGTGCGACCACGTGACCGCCACCGATGTCGTGCCTGCCGCGCTGGACGCTACCCATCGGCGGCTGAGTCAGGCCGACGGCCTCGAGCGCGTTTCACTCTTGTGTAGATCGCTCGACGAAGATTGGCCGTCAACCGATTTCGATCTGGTGGTGTTGTCCGAAGTCGGGTATTACCTGAGCGCCGTTGCGCTGCGCGAGATGCTGGACAGGGAATTGCCGCGGCTGACGAACGCCGCGACCGTGGTCGCCGCGCATTGGCGTCACCGCGTCGCGGACTACCCGATGACCGGTGACCAGACCAACGACGTCATCGCCGCGACCCCTGGCCTGCACCTGATCGGAAGCTATCGTGATGACGACGTCGCCATCGATGTATTCGACACCGCGACGCCGACGTCGGTAGCGGCACGCACCGGAGTGCCCGGCGTCTAACCGCTGCGCGCTCGAAAAGCCTTGCCCGTCAGAACTTCTCGCTCACGCTCGTTGTCGGTGAGCTCGGCAGCGCGGCTGAACTCGGCGGCGGCCTCGCCGTTGCGACCGAGCCGGGCAAGTAACTCGCCGCGGACGCTCGGCAGCAGGTAGGACCCCTCGAGACCGCTGAGCCGGTCGACGATCTCCAATGCGGCCGCCGGGCCCGACGCCATCGCCACCGCGACGGCCCTGTTCAGCTCGACGATCGGCGAGCGCGCGACCTGGATCATCCCGTCGTACAGCAAGACGATGCGATCCCAGTCGGTGTCGCCGGCCGTCGGCGCCGTCGCGTGGCATTCGGCCAGCGCGGCCTGTAGCGCATACGGACCCCACCCGGTTCCCCGCTTCTCGACGGCCAGGGCGGCGCGTTCCAATGCGGCCACCCCTCGGCCGATCTGCGCGCGGTCCCACTTAGTGCGGTCCTGGTCCTCCAGCAGAATCGGTGTCCCGTCGGCGTCGGTACGAGCCCCGAACCGCGACGACTGGAACTCCATCAGCGACGCTAGCCCGTGCGCTTCGGGTTCGTCGGGCACCAGCGCCGCCAGCACCCGGCCCAGCCGCAGCGCCTCGCTGCACAGCTCGTCGCGGATCCAGCGCTGGCCGAACGACGCCGAGTAGCCCTCGTTGTAGATCAGGTAGATCACCGACAGCACCGCCGACAGCCGCTGCGGGTACTCCGATCGGTCGGGTACCTCGAACGGCACGTTGGCCGCAGCCAGGGTCTTCTTCGCGCGGGTGATCCGGGCGGCGATCGTTGGGGTGGACGAGAGGAATGCGCGGGCGATCTCCTCGGTGGTAAGACCGCCGACCACCCGCAGCGTCAGCGCGATCTGCCCTTCGCGGGACAGCACCGGGTGCGTCGAGATGAAGATCAGTCGCAACACGTCGTCGTCGATGCGGTCGGGATCCCATGCGGGCTCGTCGATTTGGGTTTCCAGCTCGCGGGCCAGCGCCGCGTACTTCGTGTCGAGGTTGTCCTGGCGGCGCCAGTGGTCGATCGCCTTGCGCTTGGCGACGGTCGTCAGCCATGCCGCGGCGTTGCGTGGCACGCCGGTGTCCGGCCATTGCGTCAGGGCATCGACCAGCGCCTCCTGCGCCAGGTCCTCGGCAAGCCCGACGTCGCCGACCGTCCGCGTCAGGGTCGCGACGATCTTGGCGGCCTCCATCCGCCACACCGCATCGACGGTCTGGCGTAGATCGATGGCGGGCACGTGCCTATTGTGCCGAGATGGACAACGCTCGCGTCGAGGCGCTGCTTGCCCGCGAACCCCGCGTGATCCTCGGCATCACCGGGCCGCCGGGCGCGGGCAAGACAAGGTTGGCCGAAATGGTCGCGTCATCCTTTGATGACGCCGTCCAGCTGCCCATGGACGGCTTTCATCTCGCCGACGCCGAGCTGGAACGCCTCGGCCTGTTGGACCGCAAAGGCGCGATCGACACGTTCGACGGATACGGGTACCTGGCATTGCTTTCTCGGCTGCGCGGCGAACTGCGGGAGGTCGTCTACGCGCCGGCGTTCGACCGTGACATCGAACAGCCGATCGCGGGCAGCATCCCGGTGCCGCCGGGGGCGAGGCTCGTCGTCACCGAGGGCAACTACCTGCTCGACGACGAGCCGCCATGGCCTGCGGTACGCGAGTTGCTTTCGGAGGTGTGGTTCATCGACGTGCCGCGCGAGGAACGCCGTCGCCGCCTCGTCGCGAGGCACATCCAGTTCGGCAAGTCGCCCGAACAGGCCGAGGTGTGGGTCCGCGACGTCGACGAGCGCAACGCCGAACGGATCGAGAAGTCCCGCCACAGGGCCGATCTGGTGGTCACCTTCTAGCGCGAGTTGGGGGCACCCCCCTAGCGCGAGGTGGGGGCAGCTCCCCGCGTGCAAGGGGGAGCGTGTCTGCGGCCGACACGCCGGCATTTTCTCCGAGTTCGCGCACGCTCGCGCACGGGACTCAGCCGACCGCGCGGCTTGCACCCTCCCAGAACTGCGCGCGCACGGCCTTCTTGTCCGGCTTACCCAGCGCGGTGATCGGCACCGAGTCGACGACGATCACCTGCTTGGGGGACTGCACAGAACCCTTGCGCTCCTTGACCGCCGACTGAATCTCGGCTGTCACCTTCGCGACCGCTTCGTCGTCACTCGGCGCGTCGGGCCGCAGCACGATGACGGCGGTCACCGCCTCTCCCCATTTCTCGTCCGGCGTGCCGATGACGCAGACCTGTGCGACCGAAGGATGTTCGGCGACAACATCTTCCACCTCGCGCGGGAACACGTTGAAGCCGCCGGTGACGATCATGTCCTTGGTGCGGTCGACGATGTACCAGAACCCGTCCTGGTCCTCGCGGGCGAGGTCACCGGTGTGCATCCAGCCGTCGCGGAACGTCTCGGCCGTCGCCTCCGGCTTGTTCCAGTAGCCGCCGGACACCAGCGGCCCGGACACGCAGATCTCGCCGACTTCGCCCTGCGGCACGGGGTTTCCGTCCTCACCCAGCAGGGCGGTCCGGCAGAACACTGTCGGCCGCCCGCACGACGTCAGCCGCCTCTCGTCGTGATCGCCCTTGGGCAGATACGTGATCACCATCGGCGCCTCGGACTGGCCGTAGTACTGCGCGAAGATCGGGCCGAATCGGTCGATGGCCTCGCGCAGCCGCACCGGGTTCATCGCCGAGGCGCCGTAGTACACGGTCTCAAGCGACGACAAGTCGCGAGTGTGCGAATCCGGATGGTCCATCAGCGCATAGATCATCGACGGCACCAACATCGTCGCCGTGATCTTCTGCTCCTCAATGGTTTTCAGCACCTCGGCCGGGTCGAACTTGGTGAGCACGACGAGCTCGCCGCCCTTGATGATCGTCGGCACGAAGAACGCCGCGCCCGCGTGTGACAGCGGCGTGCACATCAGAAACTTCGGGTTCTCCGGCCACTCCCACTCGGCGAGCTGGATCGTCGTCATCGTGGTGATCGACTGCACGGTGCCGATCACACCCTTCGGCTTGCCGGTGGTCCCGCCGGTATACGCCATGCCGCCGATGTGATCCGGGGCCAGGTCGGCGGCGACCAACGGCTGCGGCGAATACTTGGCCGCCTCGGCGCTGAGGTCGACGGCGACGTCGGACAGCGCGTCGGGCACGGGACCGATGGTCAGGATCTGCTTGAGACCGGGCACCTTCTCCAGCAGTCCGAGCGCCCGCTCGACGAACATCGGGTTCGGATCGATGATCAGCGACGTGATGCCCGCGTCGTTCAACACGTACGCGTGGTCGTCCAGCGACCCGAGAGGGTGTAGTGCCGTCCGCCGGTACCCCTGCGTCTGGCCGGCGCCGATGATCATCAGCACCTCGGGCCGGTTGAGCGACAGCAGTCCGGTGGCGCTGCCGGTACCTGCCCCAAGCGCCTCGAACGCCTGAATGTACTGGCTGATGCGCTCGGCCAGCTGACCGCCGGTCAGGGTGGTGTCGCCGAGGAACAGCACGGGCTTGTCTTTGTTCCGCTTGAGCGCGCCGACCGTGAGGTGGCCGGAGTGCAGGGGATGGCGCAGCAGCTCGTCACTCATACAGGACAGACTAGAACGTGTTACAGATTTGGTGGCAAGGGCCGCGGGATTCGTCTTCACTCGAGAAGGTGACGCAACAGTCGAAGCTGAGAGCATCGATCTTGGAGATGGCCCGGGAACGGGGTCCGTCGAAGAGCATCTGCCCGTCGGACGCGGCGCGTGCCGTCGGCGGAGACAACTGGCGCGACCTGATGGATCAGGCCCGCGACATCGCTCGAGAGCTGGCCAGGGACGGCGAGGTCGTCATCACTCAGGGAGACGACGTACTCGACCCGGACGCGACCTGGCGCGGACCCGTTCGGATCCGCGCCAGGTAACTGTGCCGGTAGCCGACTCAGGGACCCGCGGCCTTCCTGGCCTGCTCCGCCCCAGCGACTACATCAATTAATGCGTCCTCCAGTGGGTGATGGCAGCTGAGATCTTCCGAAGCGCAGCCGGGTCTCGTTTCGCAATTTCTGCGAATGCTTTCTGCCCGAGCTTTGAACTCGATACGGCGGTCACAATCCTCGATTTAGTGGCCGTTCTCGCGCCTGGACCGATATCAGCGGCCCGCGGCCTTCCTGGCCTGCTCCGCAACCTTCTCAGCGAGGTCTGCCCTCCACTGGATCTCCTTCTCGATCCACGGGTTGTCCAGCGGGAACTCCTCGGTCTCGGAAACCCGGCGCACCTCGAGCTTGACGCCCTTGCCGAGCGGGATCTTCTGCGCCCACCGCTTGGCCTCTTCCTTCGACGACACGTCGAGGATCCAGAACCCGTTGAACAGTTCCTTGGCCTCGGTGTACGGGCCGTCGGTGACGACCGGCGGATCGGAGTTGAAGTCGACGACGAAGCCCTCGTCGGGTCCGGTCAGGCCCTCGCCGGCGAGCATCACGCCGGCCTTGATGAGCTCCTCGTTGAAGCGGCCCATCGACTCGATGACCTCGTTGAAGTCGATGTTCGCCTCCGCCATGGCCTGCTCGGCCTCGGGGGTGGACCGCATGATCAGCATGTAGCGCGACATTGTGGTGTCTCCTTCTTCGTTGTGGAAGGGGCGCGTCCATCGTGCCCTCGTTGACACGTCGAACGGCAACCCCGCCGAATCGACACGGTCCGAAAAAACTTTCAAAAAGTTTCGAAAAAGTGTGCGACTGCCGTACGCCCATCGCTCCTACCCGGCGAGTACGAGCTGAAGCGTTCCCTGCCGCGTGACGTCAACCCGACGTGGATGCGCGACCGTATGTGATCCACGCACGACGGGATCGCGGAAATGGCCTGACCGCCGTCATCGATCGATGGGGACGGCAATTTCGTTGCGGCGCCGGAACGGCAGGGTCCACGGCGGATCGTAGAACCACGCGGTGGCCTCGCCGGCCGGTTCGATTCCGGCGCTACGAAGCGCGTCGACGAGCTCGGTTGTCCGTGCCGCGACAGCGCGAGGCTCCGGTCACGGCTGAAGCGCAGCACGGCAACAGTCTCACCGGGCACCGTCACCAGCGCGACCTTCTCGTCGTCCGGGGTGGGGAGGGTGTCCATCGTCCACTTGGATGGCATGAAGAACCTGATCTTCCAACCCTTGTCGGAGGCCCGTGACTGAGCGACAGGTGCCGTCATGGCAATCTCGTCGCCCGGACGGTCAGACTGCTGAGCGATCGGCGCAGCCATGGCGATCTTCTCGTCGCGGTGGTTCGCACCGAAGATGTAGTTGGCCAGGCGCCGGAAACCGATGTTGCGGGCACGGTCCTCATCGGCGGCGACCGTCGTCTCCGCGGCTATGCGAGGACCGTACTTTCGAAGCTCCACACGGTCGGTCAGAGTCGTGCTGATGTAGTGCGGCTCTTCGGTGCCAATCCTGATGCCGGCGATCGACAGCACCGATTCCGCAATCTCGCCGACTACCTTTGTGATTCGCATTCGCCTCGCAGTTTAGTCCCTGTTGCGCTGCAAACGCCTGACCATGAGGTTTTCCAGATCATCTGCGCCGCGCATTGAAGTTTTAGCCGCACACCTCACGATTCGGTGATAGCTCAGTATCTGAGATTTATCCCGGCAACGCCGCCGCCAATCCGCCCAAACCATTACCGGACCATGACCGAAGAACGACGTCCGGAATCATGGACGATGTGCCATCAGTCGCCGATCTCATCGATCGCCTGCATGTCGTCGCCCTGCCGATGCGGGTGAGGTTTCGCGGCATCACCGTTCGCGAACTGGCGCTCATCGAAGGCCCCGCGGGCTGGGGCGAATTCGGGGCCTTCCTGGAGTACGGGCCGCACGAGGCGGCGGCGTGGTTGGCCGCCGGCATCGAGGCCGCCTACACACCGCCCCCGCTGACACGCCGCGACCGCATCCCGATCAACGCGACGGTGCCGGCCGTCGCCGCCACCGACGTGCCCGAAGTGCTGGCCCGCTTCCCTGGCGCCCGCACCGCCAAGGTGAAGGTCGCCGAACCGGGTCAGACTCTCGCCGACGACGTGGCACGCGTCAACGCCGTCCGTGAGCAGGTGCCGACGGTGCGGGTGGACGCCAACGGTGGATGGACGGTTGCCGAAGCTGTCGAAGCGATACGCGAGCTCGGTGCTCTGGAGTATGTTGAGCAGCCGTGCACGACGGTCGGGGAACTGGCCGAGCTGCGCCGTCGCGTCGACGTGCCGATCGCCGCCGACGAAAGCATCCGCAAGGCCGAGGACCCGTTGCGCGTCGTGCGATCGGGGGCGGCCGACATCGCCGTGCTGAAGGTCGCGCCGTTGGGCGGGGTCGCCCAATTGCTCGCGATCGCGGAACAGATCGACGTCCCAGTGGTGGTGTCCAGCGCACTGGATTCGGCGGTCGGTATCGGCCGAGGTCTTCTCGCCGCGGCCGCCCTTCCCGAGTTTAGACACGCCTGCGGGCTGGGCACCGGCGGGTTGTTCGTCGAGGACGTCGCCGAGCCGGCGACGCCGATCGACGGTCATCTGCCGGTCGCTCCCGTGAGTCCCCGATCCGGCCCGGCTGCAAGCGCTGGCCGCGTCGCCCGAGCGTCGCTCGTGGTGGATCGATCGCGTCAAAGCCTGCTATGCGTCAGGCCGCGCAGAACTCGGGGCCGACTAGCAGGAACGGCCACAGAGCCGTCATCGCTCCGAACGCCACCAGATCCGACCCCGCGGGGATCCGGGTCTTCAACTGATCTTCGATCCGCGCGACGTCGTCGGCGTTCAAGAACGTCCACACGATGCCGATGAGTAGGTAGGGAATCGCGCTCCACATCGCGAATTCGATCATGGCTTCGATGCTCACCTTCCGGCTTGGCAGTCGCCGCATGCCGGTCAGCATCGGCTCACACCAGGCTGCTGTGCGCACGGACGCGCCTGCGCACGTCGGCCAGGACGACGTGGCTGCCGCCCTGGCGGAGGAACACCGGCAGGAAGCGGTTGACGAAGGCCACCAGAAGAAACAGCCATTCGAAGCGGCGCTGCTTGCCTTTGCTCCACCGCACGCCCAGCGCGTCCCGGAACACGGGGGCGAGGAAGCCGATGGTGAGGAACTTCAGCAGCGGCCGAAAGGGCAGTCCGAGAAGCGGATTGATCATCCGCAGGTTGATCAGTTCGAACAGGTAGTCGCAGACGGGCTCTTCGATGACGACTCGCTTGCATGCTTCGTCCCAGTACACGTCGAACTCTGCGCGGGTAGCCGGCCATTGGTCGTCGGTAACCTGCAGGGTGGTTCCCAGGGGCCACGCGGAACGGTAGAACTGCTCGGCCTGCTCGGCGGTCATCTCACCGCGGAGAAGTATGTACGTGTCTTCGAGGCCGACGAAAAGGCATGCGGCCACCCACATTTGCAGCTCTCGGTCGAACGCGTTGTAAGGCACCGGGCTCTCCGCCGTGGAGATGACGCGGCGGTGCACGCCGTCGACCGCCTCTCGGAAGTCGGCACGATCCTGCTCCGATCCCAGCACCGCCACGGCCAGGTACTGAGATGTCGTCCGGAGGCGCTTCCACGGGTGCTTGAGGATGCTGCCGGAATCGACCTTGCTTTCGACGACGCCGTAACCGACTTCGGGCCGGGCTAGTTGCATGACGACATTGGCGGCGGCGGCCGCGAACGACCAGAAGTCCATCGCCTCGCGAACGGAGACCTCCGCGTCGGGATCCCAGCGGGCGGTGCGTCGCCTGACGGAGATGCGACAGTCGCTCATCACATCATGCAGACGTTCGACACCAACAGCACCGGCCAGCTCACAATGGCTCCGAGGAAGGACACCACGCGGTCAATGCCGGACAGGCCGCTGAGGTGTGCCGTGTGGGTGGCAGACCAGATCAGCCCCGCCGCCAGATAGGGGACGGCGGCGAGGATGGCTGTCCCGATCCACTCGGCGATCGTCATCTCGAAGTTGAGAAACTTGCGAACGGCGGTGAGCACGCCATTTATGTTAATGATCATTCCGCGTTGGTCAGGGCATTCGTTGCGTATGACCACAATGTCCTAATTTGTCGGGTGCGCGGCGTAGACGCCATCGACTATCTGGCCAACACTGGACCAGTGACGCGGTCGGTGGTGATCCTCGGGTATTCCGGGGTTCAGGCGCTGGACGTGGTCGGCCGTTCGACGTGTTCACCGGCGCCACGCTCGATCTGGCCGCCATCGGCGAGCCCGAACGTGGCTACGCCGTCACGATCGCTTCCGTCGGCGGTGAACCGGTCACGACCGGCACCGGTCTAAGGTGCTCGCCGCGCCACTGCCCGACCCGCACGGGCCCATCGACACGGTCGTGCTTCCCGGCGGGTGGGGTCTCGACGAGGCGCGGAAGGATTCCGACATCGTCGACTGGGTCAAGTCCGTGTCCGGTACCGCGCGCCGCGTCGTCAGCGTCTGCACGGGTGCGTTTCTCGCTGCTGAGGCGGGACTGCTCGACGGCTGCCGGGCCACGACGCATTGGGCGTTCGCGGGGGAACTGGCCCGCGAATTCCCTTCTGTCGCAGTCGATCCCGATCCGATCTTTGTGCACAGTTCGCCGACGGTGTGGACGGCGGCGGGCGTCACCGCGGGGATCGACCTCGCGCTGTCGCTGGTCGAGGACGACCACGGCACCGAGGTTGCGCAGACGGTCGCGCGGTATCTGGTGCTTTATCTGCGCCGCCCCGGCGGGCAGAGTCAATTCGCCGCGCCGGTGTGGATGCCTCGCGCGAAGCGCGCGCCGATCCGCGACGTCCAGGAGGCGATCGAGGCCGAACCCGGTGCAGCGCATAGTATTTCCGCGTTGGCCGGTCGTGCGGCGATGAGCCCGCGGCATTTCTCGCGGGTGTTCACCGACGAAGTCGGCGAGGCGCCAGGCGTATACGTCGAACGCATCCGCACCGACGCCGCGCGCAGGCAGCTGGAGGAGACCGACGACACCGTTACTGTGATCGCCGCTCGCTGCGGCTTCGGCACGGCAGAGACGATGCGCCGCAACTTTGTTCGCCGAATGGGCATTTCGCCCGACGAGTATCGCAAGGCATTCGCCTGACAGGAGGAGAATCATGCAGATCGCTGTCGTGTTGTATCCCGGCTTCACCGCGCTGGACTTCATCGGGCCCTACGAGAGCCTGCGCTGGCTGCCCGACGCCGAAGTCCGCTTCGTCTGGCACGAGCCGGGTCCAATCACCGCGGACTCGGGCGTGCTCGTTGTCGGCGCGACGCATTCGTTCGCCGAAACACCCTCTCCCGACATCATTCTGGTGCCCGGCGGGTTCACGACGATCGAGCATGCCCGCGACGCGAAAGTGCTTGACTGGCTGCGCCGGGCGCACGAGACCGCGACCTGGACGGCGTCGGTGTGCTCGGGGTCTGTCCTGCTCGCGGCCGCGGGGCTGCTGGAGGGCAAGCGCGCCACCTCGCATTGGGCGGCGCTGTCCGCGCTGAAGGCGCTGGGCGTCAAGTCCGTCGGCGACGAGCGCATCGTTCGCACGAAGGCGACGTCGTGACCTGTGCGGGCGTGTCGGCAGGCATCGACCTCGGCCTGTGGCTGGCCGGCCAGATCGGCGGCGAGGGCCGCGCGAAGGTCATTCAGCTGTCGATGGAGTACGACCCGCAACCGCCGTTCGACTTCGGCCACATGTCGAAGGCCTCGGCGACCACGAAGGCGGCCGCGACGGCACTGATGTCTAAGGATCTGGTCAAGCCCAAGCAGCTGAAGGCCGCCACGGGTCTGTTGTGGGACTACGCCATCGACCGCGCCCGGGCCAAGCGCCGCCGCGGTAATGCGAATTGGGCGCGGCAACCGCGCTGAGCGCGGCTCAGACTACAGAAAGTCGACCGGGTAAGGTCGGCGGGGTGAATCTGGCCTACGACGACCGCGGCTCCGGCGATCCGGTGCTGTTCATCGCGGCAGGGGCGGCGCAGGCCGCACCTGGCATCTGCACCAGGTTCCGGCGTTCCTGCGGGCCGGCTACCGGACGATCACGTTCGACAATCGCGGGATCGGCGCGACCGAGCAGGCCGACGGGTTCGGCGTCGAGCAGATGGTCGCCGACACCGCCGCGCTGATCGAGAAGCTCGACGTCGCTCCTGCCCGCATCGTCGCGGTGTCTATGGGCTCGTTTATCGCGCAGGAGCTTATGCTCGCCCGGCCCGAGCTTGTCCGCTCGGCGGTGCTGATGGCCACCCGGGGCCGCCACGACCGCACGCGCGACTTCTTTCGCGCCGCTGAACGCGAACTGGCGGACTCCGGCGTCGTGCTGCCGTCGTCCTACGACGCGAAAGTGCGGCTGCTGGAGAGCTTCTCGCCGAAGACGCTCAACGACGACGCAGTGGTGCGCGACTGGATCGACATGTTCACCATGTGGCCGACGAAGTCGACGCCGGGCCTGCGCGCGCAGACCGACATCGGTCCCCGCGATAACCGGCTGCCCGCTTACCGAAGTATTACGGTGCCGGTGCTCGTGATCGGTTTCTTCGACGACGTCGTGCTGCCGCCGCACCTGGGCCGCGAGGTCGCCGATGTCCTGCCAAACGGCCGCTACCTGGAGATTCCCGACGCCGGGCATCTGGGCTTCATCGAAAAACCGCAGGTCGTGCAGAACGCGGCGGCCCTGGATTTCTTCGCCGCATAGGCTGTAGTGGTGAACCCATCGACGGCACAGGCGCGTGTCGTCGTCGACGAACTCATTCGCGGCGGCGTGCGCGACATCGTGCTGTGCCCTGGATCGCGGAACTCACCGCTGGCGTTCGCGCTGCACGACGCCGACCGTGCGGGCCGGGTCCGGCTGCACGTCCGCATCGACGAGCGTACCGCCGGCGATCTTGGCGATCGGGCTCGCGGTTGCCGAAGGCGCCCCGCGTGCGTTGCGATGACGTCGGGCACCGCAGTGGCCAACCTCGGTCCCGCAGTGGGTGGAAGCCAACTATGCGCGCGTGCCGCTGATCGTGCTGTCGGCCAACCGGCCTTCCTACGAGCTGCTTGGCACGGGCG
>CAWDSB010000007.1:0-298270 GCA_963804905.1 uncultured Actinomycetota bacterium
CGACGCGTATTGCTCTGTTCAACACCGGACAGCGGCGCAGCATCCTGTCCGGCAGGCGGGAGCAACGTGAGGTAGTCGACGAAGAACACGCGCGCCCGCGGCGCCCGCTGCCGAATCGTCCGCCCCACCTCCTTGAGCGACTCCTCCACCTGGACCAGTGCGCGATCGCGGGCGGCGGGATCGAGCAGCTCACGCAGCCGGCCACCCAGCACCGGAAGGGAGCGCGCCATGACCGGCAGGGCCGCCGCCGTCAACATCGGCACATACCCGACGTCGTTCCCGCCGATCGTCACCGTGACAAGCGCTTCGGAGCCGTCGAGCACGCTGGCCTGCGGTGGCGCGTCGTGCTGCCGGTCGGTGAGCACATGTGCGGTGGTTGCGGAGGAGTAGGTCACATCGACGAGGTCGAGGCCGAGCCGCTGTGCGACCAGGTGTGGATAGTTGGCCGCCGAGCGGAACGCCCGCAACGGCGCATCCTCGGCGCGCGGTGCAATGCCGGGGCCCGCGGCCATCGAACTGCCGAGCGCCACATACCTCTTCGTCATGAAGACGGACTGGACGGCTGCGCCCAGAACCGTTTGGGGATCCGGCCCGCCTGCCTTGCGAGGTAGCCGGCCGTGACGGCGGCGGCCATCGCGGCCGCCATCACCGGCGGATCGGTGGCCCGGGTGACGGCCGTGGCGAGCAGCACGCCGTCGCAGCCCAGCTCCATCGCCTGAGCGGCGTCGCTGGCGGTCCCGATGCCCGCGTCGAGAATCACCGGGACGCCCGCCTGCTCGACGATCATCTCGATGTTGTGCGGGTTGGCGATGCCGAGCCCGGTGCCGATCGGTGAGCCGAGCGGCATCACCGCCGCGCAACCCGTGTCCTCCAGCCGCCGGGCCAGCACCGGGTCGTCATTGGTGTAGGGCAGCACCACGAATCCGTCATCCACCAATTGCTCTGCGGCGCGGACTAATTCGACGGCATCCGGCAGCAGTGTGCGCTCGTCGGCGATGACCTCGAGCTTGACCCAGTCGGTCTGCAGCGCCTCGCGGGCCAGCTGGGCCGTCAGCACGGCCTCGGCGGCCCCGCGGCATCCCGCCGTGTTGGGCAGCGGTGTGATGTTCAGCCGGTTCAGCAGACCGAGCACGCCCGTGCCGCCGTCGGCGTCCACCCGGCGCATCGCGACGGTGGTCAGCTCGGTTCCCGAAGCGACCAGCGCCGCTTCCAGCACCGCAAGGTTGGATGCTCCGCCGGTGCCCATGATCAGCCTCGAGCCGAACTCGCGACCGGCGACCGTCAGTTTCGATGTCGATGAGCCGCTTGCGCGGAGAGCATCCAATTCAGCCACCCTGCACCGCCGTGACGACTTCCAGCCGGGCGCCGTCGGAGAGGGCGGTGCCCCACTGCGAACGGGGCAGCACCGACCAGTCGACGGCGACCGCGATGCCCTTCTCGGGGAAACCTAGACGGTCCAGCAATGCGGCGACGGTGGTCTGGTCGCCCACCTCGACGTCCTCGTCGTTGACTATGACTTTCATCGCGCTCCCACCAAACCAGCTTCGGGCAACGGGGTGCCGTTGAGTTGGCCGGCGATGGCTTCGGCGGTCCACGGCGCCAACAGAAAGCCCGACCGGCCGTGGCCGGCTGCCACCAGCGTGCGGTCGTCGAGCCTGCCGACGATGGGTAGGTTGTCGGGCGTCATCGGCCGCAGTCCTGCCGAGCATTCCGCGAACTCGTACTCGCCGAGGGCCGGCATCACCGCGCACGCATCGTCGAGGAGTTCGCGCACCCCGTTCACGGCGGGCGCGGTGTCGCGGCCGTGCTCGTACTGGGTCGCGCCGACCACGACGCCGTCGGCTCGTGGCGCCAGGTAGACCTGCCGTCCGTGCATCCGCGCGCGAATCACCCGCTGTGGCACCGGCATACACCCGTGCCGCCATCGCAGTCGCAGCACCTCGCCCTTCACCGGACGGATCGGCAGGCCGGGCCACAGCGCGGGCGCGTCGATTCCGTTGGCGATCACCCGAACGTCGGCGTGCACCGAGTCCAAGTCGTTTACCGGCGGTGCCCATTGCACACCGAGCCGCTCGCAGTGTGCCGCCAGCGCCTCGACCAGCGCCCGATTATCGACGCCAAGCTCGGTGTCGGCGCGAAAGCCGTGCCGAATCCCCTGCGCGAGAAGCGGTTCGATATCGCGGGCGGCCGAAGTGAATGTCACCGCGTGCCCCTGGGCGTCGAGCCACTCCCCGATCGTCTTCAGGTCGGCCACGTCGGCGCGGTCGACGGCGACAACCAGCGACCCGCGCGCGGTGACGACGTCGGACGGTAGGCCGTCGAGGAAGGACCCCGGCCCGTCTTTGTGCCACAGCGCCAAGGACGCCAGGCCGAGACGCAGCAGCCTCTCCTCACCGGGCCAGCCTTCGCTGTGCGGGGCCAGCACGCCGGCAGCCACCCACCACGCGCCGGGATCGCCGCTGCGGTGTACGCGCACACTCCAGCCGTCGAGCGCGGCACGACGCGCGACCGAGAGGCCGATGACGCCGCCGCCGACTACGGCCAATGACTCGTTCGACATGTCCCTCCTCCCTACGCCGGCATGACCCGGATCAGGTGTGACGGTAAGGGCAGGTTCGCCGTGCCCACTCTCAGTCCCCGGTTCCCGGGACTCCCGCGTCGACGCCCCACATTACTCTCGCGGGTGTGCATCACCCCCGGGATCGGCCGGCTCGGCTGGCGTCGGCGTCGCTGTACTGGTGCACAGACGCCCGCCGGGAGACGGGCGACCTCGCGGCGTTCGCCGACGCGGCGCTGGCGGGCGGGGTGGACATCATTCAGCTGCGCGACAAGGGCTCACCCGGCGAGCGGCGGTTCGGTCCGTTGGAGGCCCGCGCCGAGCTTGCCGCGCTCGAGGTGCTCGGCGACGCGGCGCAACGGCACGACGCGTTGCTGGCGGTCAACGACCGGGCCGACATCGCGCTTGCGGCAGGCGCCGATGTGCTGCACCTCGGCCAGGACGATCTGCCGCTGTCAATCGCCCGTGACGTCGTCGGGCCGCGACCGCTGATCGGTAGATCCACCCACGATCGGGAGCAGGTGCTCGCCGCGACGGCCGAGCCGGTGGACTATTTCTGCGTCGGGCCGTGCTGGCCCACGCCCACGAAACCGGGTCGCGCCGCCCCTGGCCTCGCACTGGTGCGGACCGCGGCCGAATTGCGTACGGACAAGCCGTGGTTCGCGATCGGCGGCATCGACGAGCAGCGACTCCCCGAGGTGCTCGACGCCGGTGCGCAGCGCGTCGTCGTGGTGCGGGCGATCGCAGCGGCAGACGACCCGCAGGCCGCGGCGCGCCGACTGAAAGCGATGCTCACGACGTCCGGTTGACGAGCAAGGGTATCGCCGCCGCGACCGAGCGAAGACGCGCCCAGCTGGCGGCGAATCCGGGATGCAGCGGCAACTCGGCGACCTCTTCCTCGGCCACCCAGCGCAGCTCGGCACTCTCCCGGTTGGGCACGGTGTCGAGAAGCTCCCTGGCGTCGGCGATGACCGTCGTGTAGGTCCAATGACTTCCGCTTGCGGTCGCGGTCACCACGGTGGTTCGCACGGTGAGCCGGTCGGCCGAAAGCCCCGCCTCTTCGTGGGCCTCGCGGACGGCGGCCTGTTCGGGGGTTTCGTGGCTGTCGCGGGCGCCGCCGGGCAGTCCCCAGGTGCCGCCCTGATGACTCCATTCCGCCCGGTGTTGCAGAAGCACCGCGGCCGAGCCGTCGGGTCGCGGGGCGCGCAGCAGCAGTCCCGCGGCGCCGTGCCGGCCCCAGTACGCTGCGCCGCTGTCGGACACCACCCAGCCGTCACCGTCGCCACGCACCCGTACAGCTTAGGAAACACGCGGCAAAGCGGTGGGCCTCGAATGCCCACACGTCACAGGAATAACTCTTAGAATTCTTTTATAGAGTTGGCATCGGGTCGGAAAGTAGCTGAAAAGATGAGGTCCGCGCGCACGTGACTGTGGAGTTGGCGCACCCCTCGACCGAGCCTCTTGCGTCGCGGTCGCCGACAACTCCCGCGCACCCGCGCTGGTGGTTTCTCTGGACGACCCCCGGCCGGATCCTCACCATCGGCATCGTGCTGTCAGCGCTGGTGATCGCCAGCGCGTTCGCCACATCGACCACGGTCAACGGCCGTCAGCAGGCGCTGACCGCCGTCTTGGAACACACCGAGCCGCTGGCCTTCGCGGCCGGCCAGCTCTACACCACGCTGTCGGTCGCCGACGCCGCCGCGGCGACGGCCTTCATCGCGGGCTCCGAGCCGCGTGACGTCCGGCAGCGCTACGAACAGGCCATCACCGACGCGGCGAGCGCGGTCACCAGGGCGTCGAGCGGGCTGTCCGAGGAGCCGTTGATTGAGCTGCTCGGCCGGATCAACGCGAATCTGACGGTGTACACCGGGCTCGTCGAAACCGCACGCACCAACAACCGGTCGGGCAATCCGGTCGGCTCGTCGTACCTGTCCGAGGCGTCGTCGCTGATGCAGCAGACGATTCTGCCCGACGCCCAACGGCTCTACGAGCAGACCTCGGCACGGGTGGACAGGGAGACGACGGCATCGACACGCATCCCGGCGCCCGTCATTTTGGTGGTGCTGGCGACGCTGTTGTTCGGCGCGTTCGCGAATCGCTGGCTGGCCCGGCGCACCCGCCGCAGGGTCAACATCGGTTTCGTGGCGGGTGGAATCGCCGTGCTGATCATGTTGATCTGGGTGTTCACGGCGCTGGTGATCTCGACCATCGACAGCCGCAGCGCGAAGAACACAGCGGCCGAGTCACTCAAGACCGTCACCACTCTGGCGATCACCGCGCAGCAGGCACGTGCCGACGAGACGCTGTCGTTGATCCGGCGCGGTGACGAGAGTGTGCGCAAGCAGTCCTACTACCAGCGCATCGACACAATGCAGCAGCAACTGTCCGAATACCTCGGCCGCGACGATGCGATCGACAAGAGCGACCTGTCCGACGCCGAGCAGCTGTTGCGACGCTGGCGGGCGGCCGACGACCGGATCAGCTCCTACATCGCGGTCGGCAACTATCAGGCCGCGACGCAGGTCGCATTGGGCCGCGGCGAGGACGACTCGACGCCCGCCTTCGACCGACTCGACGAGGCGCTGCACAAAGGCATCGGCGAGAGCCGCGAACAGCTGCGCAGCGACATCGTCAACGCCCGCCGGGTGCTGTCGGGCGCGACGGTCGGGGCGGCGCTGCTGTCGGTGATGGCGGCGATCGCGGTGGCGCTGGGGCTGTGGCCACGACTGAGCGAGTACCGGTGACGAGCGTCTTGCGCGAAGAACATCGGGCCGTGATGAAAAGACTGTTGTGTATCGCGGTCGCGGTGGTGACCGTGCTGGTGGGCTGCGGTCGCGCCGAGTCGGTGCCGCCTGCGCCGACTCTTTCGCTCGCTCCGCCCGCGCCTGCGGGCATGCAGGAACTCGCGCCCGAAGTTGCGGCGCCGCCGGATAACGCCGACGACGATTGCGATCTGACCGCAAGCCTGCGGCCGTTCCCGGACCGCGCGCAGGCCGAGCGCGCGGTCGCCAACATCAAGGCCCGCGGACGGCTGATCGTCGGCCTCGACATCGGCAGCAACCTGTTCAGCTTCCGCGATCCGATCACCGGCGAGATCACCGGATTCGACGTCGACATCGCAGGCGAGGTGGCACGGGACATCTTCGGCAGCCCGTCGCAGGTCGAGTACCGCATCCTGTCGTCGGCCGATCGCATTGCCGCACTGCAGAACAACCAGGTCGACGTGGTCGTCAAGACCATGAGCATCACGTGCGAGCGCAAGAAGCTGGTGAACTTCTCGACGGTGTACCTGGTGGCCAACCAGCGGATCCTGTCGCCGCGCGACTCGGCGATCTCGGGGGCGCGCGACCTGTCGGGCAAGCGGGTCTGCGCGGTCAAGGGCACGACGTCGCTGCACCGGATCCAGGAGATCAGCCCGCCACCGATCATCGTCGAGGTGGTGACATGGGCCGACTGCCTGGTTGCGCTGCAGCAGCGTCAGGTCGACGCGGTCAGCACCGACGACTCCATCCTCGCTGGGCTCGTTTCCCAGGACCCCTATCTGCACATCGTCGGGCCGAGCATGAACGAGGAGCCCTACGGCATCGGGATCAACCTCGCCAACACCGGCCTGGTGCGCTTCGTCAACGGCACGCTCGATCGTGTCCGTCGCGACGGAACGTGGAACACGCTGTACCGCAAATGGTTGACGGTGCTGGGCCCTCCGCCCGCGCCCCCGGTCCCGAGGTACTTGGACTGATGTCAGAAGCGGAAAGAGACGATTTCGGCCCCGGCACCCAGCCGGCGAGCCTGGATGACCTCGAGATGGATTCCGTCGGGACGATTCGCCCGATGGCGACACAGGCGATCTTCCGGCCGCACTATGACGACGCCGAAAGCGATTCAGTCGGCACCGTCGACACCGAGCCCGAGGAGCCCGCGACGACGATGACGCGGGCGCTGTCGCCCACCCGCAGGCTCGGCGGCGGATTGGTGGAGATCCCGCGGGTACCCGAGATCGACCCACTGACCGCCCTGATGACGAATCCCGTTGTGGCCGAGTCGAAACGGTTCTGCTGGAATTGCGGCCGCCCGGTCGGCAGGTCATCGGCCGACGGCAGGGCGTTGTCGGAGGGATGGTGCCCGCACTGCGGCAGCGCGTATTCGTTCCTGCCGCAGCTGGTTCCCGGCGACATGGTCGCCGAACAATACGAGATCAAGGGCTGCATCGCGCACGGCGGACTGGGCTGGGTGTATCTGGCCTTCGACCACAACGTCAACGAACGGCCCGTCGTGCTCAAGGGCCTCGTGCATTCCGGTGACGCGGAAGCCCAGGCGATCGCGATGGCCGAGCGGCAGTTCCTTGCCGAGGTGACGCATCCCGGAATCGTGAAGATCTACAACTTCGTCGAACATCCCGACAAGCACGGCAACCCGGTCGGCTACATCGTGATGGAGTACGTCGGCGGAACCTCGCTCAAGCGGGCCAGGGGTGACAACCTGCGGGTCGCCGAGGCCATCGGATACATGCTCGAGATCCTGCCCGCGCTCGGCTATCTGCATTCCATCGGGCTGGCCTACAACGACCTCAAGCCGGAAAACATCATGATCACCGAGGAACAGCTCAAGCTGATCGACCTCGGTGCGGTATCGCGGATCAACTCGTTCGGATATCTCTACGGCACACCGGGTTACCAGGCACCCGAGATCGTGCGGACGGGCCCGACGGTGGCCACCGACATCTACACCGTCGGGCGCACGCTGGCGGCGCTGACGCTGAACCTGCGGCTACGCAAGGGCCGCTACGCCGACGGCCTGCCCGAAGACGATCCTGTGCTGACCGAGTACGACTCCTTCGGCCGCCTGCTGCGCAGAGCCATCGATCCCGATCCGCGCCGGCGGTTCGGCAGCGCCGAGGAGATGACCGGTCAGTTGCTCGGGGTGCTGCGCGAGGTGGTGGCCCAGGACACCGGATGCCGCGGCCGGGCCTTTCGGCGGTGTTCAGCCCGTCGCGTTCGACGTTCGGGGTCGACCTGCTCGTCGCGCACACCGACGTGTATCTCGACGGGCAGGTGCATTCGGAGAAGCTGACGGCGCAGGAGATCGTGAAGGCATTGCCGGTGCCGCTGGTCGACCCGACCGACATCGGCGCCGCCGTGTTGTCGGCGACCGTGCTGAGCCAGCCGGTGCAGACCCTCGACTCGCTGCGCGCGGCGCGGCACGGCACGCTGGACTCCGAGGGCATCGACCTGTCGGAGTCGGTGGAGCTGCCACTGATGGAGGTGCGCGCGCTGCTGGATCTCGGCGACGTCGCAAAGGCCACCCGCAAGCTCGACGACCTC
Organism: uncultured Actinomycetota bacterium; assembly: GCA_963804905.1. Taxonomy (GTDB): domain Bacteria; phylum Actinomycetota; class Actinomycetes; order Mycobacteriales; family Mycobacteriaceae; genus Mycobacterium. Next base: position 7,879 of record CAWDSB010000007.1, read on the forward strand.
GCGGGCCGGGTGGGCTGGAAAGCGTCGCCCCGTGACATTTCACAGCAGTGGCGGCTGACTTGGTTCCGCGCCGTCTCGGAGATGCTGACCGCCGATTATGATTCGGCCACAAAGCATTTCACCGAGGTCCTCGACACCCTGCCTGGTGAGCTGGCGCCAAAACTCGCGCTCGCGGCGACGGCCGAGCTCGCGGGCAGCTCCGACGAGCGCAAGTTCTACAACACGGTGTGGAGCACTGACAACGGCGTGATCTCCGCCGGATTCGGCCTTGCCCGTGCCCAGTCGGCCGAGGGTGAACGCGACAGCGCCGTGCGTACTCTGGACGAAGTACCGGCCACCTCAAGGCATTTCACCACCGCGCGGCTCACCAGCGCGGTGACCCTGCTGTCGGGACGATCGATGAACGAGATCACCGAGCAGCACATCCGTGACGCCGCCCGTCGCGTTGAGGCGCTGCCCGACACCGAGCCGCGGGTGCTGCAAATTCGCGCACTGGTCCTCGGCACCGCGATGGACTGGCTGGCCGACAACACCGCCAGCACCAACCACATCCTCGGCTTCCCGTTCACCGAGCACGGCCTTCAGCTGGGGGTGGAAGCCTCACTGCGGGGACTCGCGCGGGCGGCGCCCACGCAGGCGCACCGCTACGCACTGGTCGATCTGGCCAACAGCGTGCGACCTACAAGCACGTTCTAAGCGACTCAATGTGAGGTCCGCGTCACGCTGGCGGGCTAAGTGTCGATAACCGCCATGCACGCCCGTGCGATCGCGAGCTCCTCGTCGGTAGGGATCACCAGCACCGTGGTCGGCGACTTGTCCGCTGAGATTCGGCGCGCACCCCTGGCCGGACTGTCGTTGAGATGCTCGTCCAGCTCGATGCCGAGGCCCGTCATGCCGGACACCGCGTCACGGCGCACCTCGGCGTCGTTCTCGCCCACCCCGGCGGTGAAGGTGATGACATCGGTGTTGCCAAGCAGGGCCATGTATGCGCCGATGTACTTGCGCAGCCGGTGGATGTAGACGTCGTACGCCAACGCTGCCGCCTCATCACCGGACCTGATGCGTTCGTGCAGCACGCGGAAGTCGATCTCACCGCCGAGGCCGAGCACGCCGGAGTGCCGGTTGAGCATCGATTCGATGTCCTCGACGCTCATCCCGGCGGTGCGGGACAGGTATGTGACGACACCGGGGTCGATGTCGCCGGACCGGGTGCCCATCACCAGCCCTTCCATTGGGGTCAGCCCCATCGACGTGTCCACGGGTCTACCTCCGAGGATCGCCGAAGCGGAGGCACCGTTGCCCAGATGCAGCACGATCTGGCTGAGCGATTCCAACGGCGTCTCCAGGAACGCGGCCACCTGCTCGCTGACGTACTGGTGCGAGGTGCCGTGAAACCCATAGCGGCGAATGTGCCACCGCCGCGCGATATCCCGGTCGATCGCGTAGGTCGCCGCGGCGGGCGGCAGATCGTGGAAGAACGCCGTGTCGAAGACGGCGACGTGCGGCAGGTTGGGCAGCGCCCTGCGGGCGACCCGGATGCCGAGCACGGCGGGCGGGTTGTGAAGAGGCGCCAGTGGCGCGAGCTCCTGAAGCTTCGCGATCAACCCGTCGTCGATCAATGTCGGCTCGTACAGGTCCTGGCCGCCGTGCACGACGCGGTGGCCCACCGCCACCAATCCCAGGGTGTCCAGCGGCTGCCCGGATGCGGCGAGTTGCTCGAACGCGACCTGTAGGGCCGCTGAGTGGTCGGCGACCGGGCCGTCTCCGATCCGCTCGACTATTCCGTCGGCCACCATCGTCCCCGATTCGGGCTCGACGACAGCGTATTTCAACGACGAAGAGCCGGAGTTGACCACCAGCACCCTCGGCGACGTGGCGCTCACTGGCCCTGCGCCTGGATGGCGGTGATCGCCACGGTGTTGACGATGTCCTCGATCAGCGCACCCCGGGACAGGTCGTTGACCGGTTTGTTGAGTCCCTGCAGCACCGGCCCGATGGCGACGGCACCGGCGCTGCGTTGCACGGCCTTGTAGGTGTTGTTGCCGGTGTTGAGGTCCGGGAAAATCAACACCGTCGCGCGGCCCGCGACCTTCGAGTCGGGCATCTTGGCCGCCGCCACGTCGGGTCGACGGCCGCGTCGTACTGAATGGGACCGTCCACCAGCAGGTCGGGTTGTCGCTCGCGCACCAGTTCGGTTGCTGCCCTGACCTTGTCGACGTCGACACCTGTGCCCGAGGTGCCTGTCGAGTAGGACAGCATCGCGACCCGGGGCTCGATGCTGAACTGCGCGGCGGTGCGGGCCGACGAGATCGCGATGTCGGCCAGTTGCTCCGACGTCGGATCGGGCACGATCGCACAATCACCGTAGGCAAGCACCCGGTCGGACAGGCACATCAGGAAGATGCTGGAGACCGTCGTGATTCCCGGCTGGGTCTTGATGATCTCGAACGCGGGCCGAACGGTGTGCGCGGTGGTGTGCATCGCGCCCGACACCATCCCGTCGACCATCTCGTTGTGCACCAGCATCGTGCCGAAATACGAGACGTCGTGGATGATCTCGCGGGCCTGCTCGACCGTGACCCCCTTGTGCTTGCGCAGTTCCGCATACTGCTCGGCGAACCGGTCACACAGGTCGCTGGTTCGCGTGTTGAGGACCTTCGCGGCGGACAGGTCAACGCCGAGTTCGGCGGAGCGGCCCCGGATCTTCGCCTCATCGCCGAGAATGGTCAGCTCGGCCACATTGCGCTGAATCAACCGCCCTGCCGCCCTGAGGATGCGGTCGTCCTCGCCTTCTGGCAGCACGATGCGCTTGCGATCCGCCCGCGCCCGGTCCAGCAGCTGGTAGGTGAACATCTGCGGGGTGACGACCGTCGGGATCGGAATCGCCAGCTGTGCAAGCAGATCCGCGGTGTCAACGTGGGCGTCCATCAGTTCGATCGCGGTGTCGACCTTGCGTTGCGAGGTCGCGGTGACGCGGCCGCGGGCGCCGGCGACCTTGCTGGCCGTTTCGAAAGTGCCGAGTGTGGTCGCTATGATCGGCAGTCGCAGACCCAGTCCGGACACCAGCTTGGCGACGGACGGGTGCAACTCGAGTCCGCCGTTGAGGACGATGCACGACAACGACGGAAAGCCCTCTGCCGCATGGGCGCTCACGACCGCGAGCACGACGTCGGAGCGGTCGCCAGGCGTGATGACCGCGACACCTTCGGTGAGCCGTTCCAGCACATGCTCGGCGGTCATACCGGCGACCAGCACGCCCATCACTTCACGCTTGAGCAGCTCCGGGTCGCCGCTGATCACCGTGCCTCCGACTGCGTGTTGCAGATCGCCGACGACCGGCGCGACCAGCAGCGGTTCCTCGGGCAATACGTAGGACTTCGGTTCGAAGCGCTTCAGCGCTTCGGCGACAGCGGCCATCTGCGACGGCTCACACCTGTTGGCCACCACCGCCGCGGTGTGCGCGTGCTGGCCGGAGATCTCGATGAGGCACAGCTCGACGACCTGCGCCACCTCGGTCGGTGTGCGGTCCTTGGCCTTGACCGCCAGCACGACCGCGGCGCCCAGGTTGGCGGCGATGCGCGCATTGGTGTCCAACTCGCTCGGGGTGGTCACGTCGGTGTAGTCGCTGCCGACGATGACCACAGCGTCACACCGGTCCGCCACGTCGTGGAAGCGGTCGACGATGTCGCCGATGGCCGCGTCGGGATCATCGTGCAGCTGTTGGTAGCTCACCCCCACGCACTGCTCGTACGGCAGGCCCGCGGTGGTGTGCGGCAGCAGCAGTTCCAGGATGTAGTCGCGGTCCTCACCCAGCCGGGTGATCGGCCGGAACACGCCGACTTTCGCGACGGTGGCCGCCAGCCTGTGCAGGATGCCGAGTGCGATTGTCGACTTGCCGGTATCGCCCTCGGGCGAGGCCACGTAGATCGCGGATGAGCGCTGGCGCGAAGACCATGACCCGGTGGGCACGCGGCAAACGTATCAGCCGAGACGGCGCAGCCGCGGCTCCAGATCCTTAACGAACAGCTCGAGGAACCGCCGCTGATCCTGCCGCGGATCGTGGAATACGAGGTGGTTGAGTCCCCACTTCACGTACTGCCCGACCTTTTCGACGGCCTCGTCGGGATCCGATGCCACGATCCACCGCTTGGCCACCTGTTCGATGGGCAGTGCGTCGGCGGCCTTCTCCATCTCGATCGGGTCGTCGATGCTGTGTTTCTGCTCGGCGGTCAGCGACAGCGGCGCCCAGAAGCGGGTGTTCTCCATCGCCTTCTTGGGATCGGGGTCGTAGGAGATCTTGATCTCGATCATTCGATCGATTTCGTCGGGATTGCGGTTGGCGGCCTCAGCGCCCTCTTTGACCGCCGGAATGAGCTTGTCCTTGTACAGCTCCTCGCCCTTGCCCGAGGTGCAGATGAAGCCGTCGCCTGCGCGGCCCGCGTACTTGGCCACGACGGGTCCGCCCGCAGCGACGTAGACGGGGACGCCACCCTCGGGTACGTCATAGATCGACGCCCCCTTGGTGTGGTAGTACTCGCCGTCGAAATCGACCCTGTCGCCGAGCCACAGTTCGCGCATCAGCTTGATCGCTTCGCGCATCCGGGCGAACCGCTCCTTGAACTCCGGCCAGTCACCCTCGTATCCGGTCGCGATTTCGTTGAGCGCCTCCCCGGTGCCGACGCCGAGGAAGATCCGGTCCGGATACAGGCAGCCCATGGACGCGAACGCCTGGGCGATGACGGCGGGGTTGTAGCGGAAGGTCGGCGTCAGCACCGACGTGCCGAGAACCAGCCGTTTGGTGCGCTCGCCCACCGCGGTCATCCACGCCAGTGAGAACGGCGCGTGGCCGCCCTCGTGACGCCATGGTTGGAAATGGTCACTCACCGTCGCGCTGTCCATGCCGTGCTCTTCGGCCGCCACGCCCAGCTCGACGAGTTCCCGCGGCGCGAACTGCTCCGCCGATGCCTTGTATCCGAGTTTCAGTTCAGCCACATCTCGTTTCTACTCCCCCGCTTAGACTCGCGAGATGGCAGCAGTCCTGAGCGCCATCACCGACCGCGTGCACTTCGCACAGACCGACCTGGTGAACTGGACGCTGGTCACCGACGACACGGGCGTCATGCTGATCGACGCCGGCTTTCCCGGCAGCCGTGACGACGTGCTGGCATCGCTGCGCCAGCTCGGGTTCGGCGTCGACGACCTTCGCGCGATCCTGTTGACCCACGCCCACATCGACCACTTCGGTTCAGCGATCTGGTTCGCGAAAACCCATGGCACACAGGTCTATTGCCACGCCGACGAGGTCGGCCACGCCAAGCGCGAGTATCTCGAGCAGGCATCGCCCGCCGACGTCGCCGCGCACATCTGGCAGCCGCGCTGGCTGAAGTGGTCGGTGGCGATCAGCCGCAAAGGCGCGTTCACGCGGGACGGCATCCCGACCGCGCGGGCACTAACCGCGGACGTCGCGGCCGGACTGCCCGGTGCGCCGACGGCGGTTCCGAGCCCCGGGCACACCGGCGGGCACTGCTCGTTCATCGTGGACGGAGTGCTCATCAGCGGCGACGCGCTGGTGACAGGGCATCCCGTCGCGCCGCGCAGCGGCCCACAACTGCTGCCCGCCCTGTTCAATCACGACCAGGACGGTTGCGTGCGCAGCCTGTCCGCGCTCGCGATGCTTGAAACCGAGGTGCTTGTCCCCGGGCACGGCCCGGTGTGGCGTGGTCCTATCCGCGACGCCAGCGAGAAAGCCGCAGCACAGGCCTCCTCTTAATTCACGCCAGCGCCTCGTAGCCCAGCAGGAAGATGGCGGTCAGGCACAGCCCGCAACCCAGCACGAACGTCGGCATCAAGATCTTGTCGTCGAGATCGGCGTCATCCGTGGCTTCGCGCCGACGACCCAGAAACGACCGCAATGCAAGCCCCGCGCCGAACGTCAACCCGGCGGCGGCAAGGAGGAGCCACCCCACCAACGTCTGCGAAATCGACATGACACCCCCGCCGCCTTCAGACAGCTTGCGATCAGCCTATAGGCCCAGATGGTCGCGCAGGGTTTGCCCAGCGTATTCGGTGCGGAACGCGCCCCGATCTTGCAGCAGCGGCACCACCCGGTCTACGAATTCATCGAGGCCGCGCGGCGTCAGGTGTGGCACAAGGATGAAGCCGTCGCAGGCATCGGACTGCACGTGTAGATCGATCTCGTCGGCGATCTGAGCGGGTGTTCCGACGAACTGTTGGCGGTTGGTGACGGCGATCACCAGCTCACGGATGCTGAGCTTTTCGGCCTGCGCGCGGTCCCGCCATTTCGCAGCGACGGCCTTCGGGTCGCCATGCCGCACCCGGCCCTGGGTGATGGTCGGGTCGTCCGCCGGTTCCACGTCGGGCAGCGGACCGTCCGGGTCGTAGCCGGACAGGTCGCGCTGCCATATCTGCTCGAGCATCGCGATCGCCGTCGGTCCGGTCACCTGCTGGTGGCGGATGTGCCTGGCTCGGTCGGCGGCCTCGGCGGGTGTGTCCCCGAGGACGAACGTCGCGGCGGGAAAGACCTTGAGCCGATCAGAATCTCGACCTGCGGCCGCTGCGCGCTCCTTGACGTCGGCGTAGTAGCGCTGCCCCGCCTCGAGCGCGGAATGAAGCGTGAACATCGCGTCGGCGTGTTTGGCGCCGAACGCCCTGCCGTCCGACGAGTCGCCTGCCTGCAGCAGCACCGGATGACGCTGCGGGCTGACGGGAAGCGTTGCCACACCGCGCACATCGAATTGGGACCCGTGATACTCCACCGTGCTGATCCGGCGCGGGTCCGCATAGATCCCTGCGTCGGCATCGGCCCGCACCGCATCGTCATCCCAGCTGTCCCAGAAGGCGCGGGCCACGGTGATGAATTCCTCGGCTCGCCGGTACCGGTCGGCGTAGTCGAGGAATCCGCCCCTTCGGAAATTCTCGCCGGTGAACGCGTCGGACGAGGTGACCATGTTCCAGCCGGCACGGCCGTCGGACAGGTGGTCCAGTGTCGCGAATTGTCTTGCGACTTCGAACGGTTCGTTGAATGTGGTGTTGATGGTGCCGGTCAGACCGACGCGGTCGGTGACAGCGGCCAGCGCTGCGAGCACGGTGAATGTGTCGGGTCGGCCGACGACGTCGAGGTCGTGGATGCGTCCGCGGTGCTCACGCAGTCGCAGGCCCTCGGCGAGGAAGAAGAAGTCGAACAGTCCGCGCTCGGCGGTGCGCGCCAGGTGCACGAACGAGTCGAACTCGATCTGGCTGCCCGATTCGGGATCCGACCACACCGTGGTGTTGTTGACGCCAGGAAAGTGCGCAGCAAGGTGAATTGGCTTGCGGTGCTTGTATTCTCGCGTCGCGGTCATCCGGTCAATCCCCAGCGTTTGGCAATCAGTTCGTGTGAGCGGAGCCGGTCGGCGTGCCCGTGGGTGACGGAGGTGATGACCATCTCGTCGGCGTCGGTGACGCGTTGCAGCGTCTCCAACCGCTCGGCGACCACATCGGGGTCACCGACGAATTGCGTTGCCAACCGGTCCTTTACCACCGCCAGCTGTGCCTCGGTGAGCGGTTGGGACCTGCCCGGATCGGGGTAGGGGGCGGCGCCGCCGCCTGCCCGGATGGAATGCACCCAGTGGCCGTAGGTGGACGCGAGATGTTGCGCGGTAGCGGTGTCGTCGGCTACCACCACGTCGGCCGAGACCACCACGTACGGCTCTTGCAGTGCAGCCGACGGTGTGAACGCGGCCCGATAGGCATCGATCGCCTCGAGGGCGGTGGCGGGCGTGATGTGGTAACTGGCCACGAACGGGAGCCCGTGCGCGCCGGCGACATGCGCGCTCTGCCCCTTGCTGCTGCCGAACACCCACGGAGTCAAGCCGCTTCGTTCGCCGGGGACAGCATGCACGTCGTAGTCCTTCACTCGGTAACAGCCGTCCAGCATGGCGAGAATGTCGCGGACCTGGTCGGCAAAGTCCGGTGACACCGCTTCGGGCTGTTGAAGGATCGACATCTGCGCCCGCAGCCGATCCGTGATGATCGTGCGCATGTCGAACGGAGGCGGGACCACCACGCCGTCGACCTCGTGCCATTCCCTTGGCGGCTTGGGTTTTGGCTTCGACGTCTTCTTGGCCGCCTCGCGACGCCGCTGGCCGGACCGGCCGACACCGAGGTCGATGCGGCCGGGATAGAACGCGTCGAGCATGCCGAAGCTTTCGACGACTGCCGAGGCGGTGGTGTGGCCCATTTGGACCGCGCCTGCGCCGACACGGATGCGCTCGGTCGCCGCGGCGATCTGACCGATCAGCACCGCGGGCGACGAACTGGCCACGCCGACGAAGTGATGCTCGGCGATCCAGAAACGGCGATAGCCCCACTGCTCGGCGTGCTGCGCCAGGTCGACAGTGTTGCGCAGCGCGGTTGCGGCGTCGGAACCGTCGCTGATCGGCGAGAGGTCGAGGATCGACAGCGGAACGGTCATTACGGCTCCACCCTGGCATAGCGGTTGTCCGCAATGGGAAGCCCGAGGCGTTCGCGCAGGGTCTCGGAGCCGCGGTAAGCGGTGCGGAACACCTCCGCCCGCTGCAGCAGCGGCACCACCTCATCGACGATGACCGGCAGGTCGACGGCGTTCACCGCAGGCCGCAGCCGGACACCGTCGACGCCCAGCCGTTGCCACCGCAGAAGCAGCTCCACCAGTCCGGCGGGAGTGCCGTTGAAAACCAGTGCGTCTGAACGGGGATCGACAGTCGCCGAGAACGTGACGAAGAGGTCGGCGTAGACCTTGAGATCGGTTCCACCGGCCTGCGTGACCTCGGCGAGGATCGCCCGCACCGAGTCGTCGTCCTTCGGCGTGATGAAGACCAGATCGACGCTGCGCGAGGCGAATTCGTAGACCGGGATCTGGTGTGCCAGGGCGGTGATCACGGGTTGGCCCTGAGGTGGCCGCGGGGTAATCGACGGACCCTTGACGGAGAAGTACTTTCCGGCGAAGTCGATGTAGTGCAGCCTGTCGCGATTGACGTATCTGCCGGTAGCAACGTCGCGGATCACCGCGTCGTCCTCCCAGCTGTCCCAGAGCCGCCGGACCACTTCGACGGCGTCGCCTGCCTCGTCGAACAGGTCCGCCCCGGTGACGTCTCGTCGCCCGAACAGCTCGGCCTCGTGTTTAGTGCTGCTGATCCTGACTTGCCAGCCGGCTCTGCCACGGGAGATGAAGTCAAGCGTGGCAATGGCTTTGGAGACGTGAAACGGCTCGGTGTGGGTGACGGTGGCGACCGGAACGAGTCCGATGTGGCGGGTAACCGGCGCGACCCTCGATGCGACAAGCACGGCGTCGGGCCTACCGGCCAGCCATCGGGGCTCGATCTCGGAACGGCGGCGCCGTTGGGGGGTGAGACCGTCGTCGAAGGTCACGAAGTCCAGCAGCCCGCGTTCGGCGGTGACGGCGAGGCCGGACCAGTACCGGCCGCTGGTGATGGGCTCGGCGCCAGGCGACTGCCGCCATGCCTCCGGGTGCCAGCCGTATCCGTCGAGCGCGACGGCAAGGTGCAGCGGCTCGGTCATGTCGCCAGTGTCTTCAGGAACGCGAGCGGATAGACCTCACCCTCGGCGGGCAGTGGCTCGTCGAGGTGTCGGTATCCCAATGACAGGTACAGCTCCTCGGCCTCGGGCTGGCGATCGCCCGTGGTGAGGTAAACGCGGACGTAGCCGCGGGCGGCGATCTCGGCTTCCAGCTCGGACAACAGCGCCGTCGCGTATCCCCGTCGCCGATATCGGCTGTCGGTCCAGATGCGCTTGAGCTCCGCGGTTTCGGCGTCGAACCGCCGAAACGCGCCGCCGGTGACGGGTTGCCCCTCGCGCAGGCCGATCACCATGGCCCCACCCGGTGCCGCGAACTCCTCGACCGGATACGTGCGCAGCCACTTCGACACCGCCGCCACCGGCGCGCGGTAGCGGCTGGCGTACTCGAGGGCCAGTTCAGCCAGCAGCGGCTCGGCCAGGGGGTCACCCTGGTCGACTGCCACGAAGTGGAGATCGTCGACGGCAGGAACGGACATCACTTAACTGTCTAACGCGCGTTGCCGGCCCGCATTCCATACCGGTGATTCCGGTCAAGCTGATCGCAAATATCCGCAGGTCGCTAGAAGGGTGGCGGGTCGGGTTCGGTGGTGGTCCAGGCGCGGAATTCGTGCTTGCGTTCGAGGCAGAGGCGTACCTCGTTGGGTGCCCGTTCGCGGGTGATGCGGTGGGCGCGGTCTTGGGCGCGGGTGCGCCTGCGCGTGGGCATCATCACTCCGCGTTCGGTGCAGACCCGCCCACGCGGAGGTGCCAGCACGATCTCACCCGTCGGTGCGGCCAGGGCAGGGAAAACAGCGCCCCGCCGGGTTTGGTGGTGTAGACCTTGCCACTGGGTGAAGTCCACTCCACCGTCCCGTCGGGGTACTGGCGATCCGCCCACCCACCTGCGCGGTCCAAAACGTTTTGAGCAGATGATGGCACCGATTGCCAAAGTACATTTCAATGTCGCGAATAGCGCACCGTCGACTGCTCGTAGTACGGGAACTTGTCCCCCACCATGTTCAGGCCGCCGACTCGAATCGCCGGTACCGTTGAATAAGGCGGAACATAGAAGGTCCCGGGCAACAACAGCGCTCGACCGCCCGACAGCCGTGGTGCTTTTAGTCCGAGCGCATAGCCCCTCAGTCGGATGTTCAGGAAGGCTGGTTGATGACCACTTCGGATGAACTGATCGCTCTGGAAAAACGCGGGATGGGCGGCACTCGCGACCAGCGGCGAAGCCGCTGGCGACTTCTACCGGCAGGTCCTCGACGACGACATCGCGATGGTGTTCCCGGGCGGCATGACCATTTATGACCGCGATGCCGTCATCGCATCTATGGGCGGCGAGCCTTGGTCATCGTTCGACCTGAGCTGACATCCACGTGCTCATGCCGGTCTCCGATGTTGGCATCGTCACCTACCGCTCGACGTCCCAACGCGGAGACCAACCCCCGTATGTTGCCCTCATCACCAGCCTGTACACGCGGCGGGGCGACGCCTGGAGGCTGACGCTTCATCAGCAAACTACCGTCTAGCACCGACGACAACGCGGAGAAAGCCGATCAGCATGGGCCGTCGGCCACGCGCCGACTGGCGTCCGAGTAATCCGCTGCCGGGCAACACTTCCCACACGGCGACCTCCTATGTCCTGAGCCGATGATGACACCGACTAGGCGAAGAACACTTTAGGGGTAACGGTGCACCGCAGACTGCCGCAACCATGCGCCACCGATCTGGATGCGCGGTGTCACGTTGACCAGGGTTCCGTAACGCATGTACACAGAGGGCTAATGGGTATCTCGCTGGGCGAGCGAAGGGGTTGATGAGGCGGTGTCTTCAGAACATATGAAAATGGTGCTAAGCATGGCGCTATCCACGGTGTCGGTAATTTGCATTGTCGCCGCCGGTATAATCGCGCTGCGAAAAAATCGGAGCGAGAACCTATTCGCCGTGCTCGGTCTTATTTTTGGACCATTAGGTGTTCTGGCGGCCGTACTTGTATCTCCGGGAGTACCGAAGGGGATGCAAGCGGTTTCCTGCCCCCGATGCAATGCAAAGCAGAATATTCCAGCTGGCCAGACGACGTTCGACTGCTGTCAATGCAAACACGTCGCCCACGACGAGGGCGATGCGTAGCGGCGGCCGTACACCGCAAGCGGCACCGATAACTCCCCCGGCCAACGCCGCTTTCGCACCTGTGCCCCGTATCGGCACAGGGCCAGCGCCGCTCGGCGTCGGCGCAGGTAAAGGCACGTTTAGGGGGGAGTATCCCGAATGATTACCCGTGCCGTCGGGCAATTGCTGGTCGCGCCTGCCCCAGAACGTGTTCAGCAGGTGGTGGCATAGGATGCGCGAAGAACGGTCTAGCGGGGAGTCGCCGTCGCCATGACCACCACCTCCACCATTCCGACAACCCGGCCGATCCTGAGGCCCGCAGCGCTTAGCGACTCGGTTTCTTTCAGGGGCGTAATTCGGGGGGCGGATTACTCCTTGTCGCGGGATCGCACCTCCCGCCTGAGCTCGATCACCTGTTTCTCAAGTTCGATCACAGCCTTGGAGCACATGGCTGTCAGTCCGATGAGTTTCACGACTACGGACCATATCCGGCTATGGCCGGTGAAGGATTCGTCGAACTCCGCGAACCGGTCGTGGAGTTCCCTTCCGATAACGGATTCTGGGTCGAGCGGTATGCGCCGCATTTTGCTGAATGCCGAGAAATCGGGTGTTTCTTTCGGATCGGGCTCCATCTTGCGAGCGTAGGCCCCTTTCCGGGGCCCGTATACAAGCACCGCCTATGTCGCTATTCCCCGAATTGCCGCCATAATCTGCGCGCGGATCTCGTCGTCCTCGACGGCGGTGTACCGCTCGGTGGTGGCGATGGAGGCGTGCCCGAAGCGGCTCGACCGCCGGTGATACCGGACTCATGAAGAACCCTTCAGCGGAGCGGAGACACATCACGATGACCATCCACACCGCCAACATGTCCGACATCGGCCCGGCGTCGGCACCCCCAGCGGGTGCCTACCCGAGATGTACCCCACCGTGCCCGGTCACGGAACGCTATCCCACTCCTCGTCGGCTACATCGGCGATGCAGTGGTAGGCGATCACCGGAGTTCCAGGCTGCGCCACGCCGCCGAAAACGTTGAGGCAGGGACCGAGGGCGCTCGTGACCTGACCGTTGGTCTGAGGATTCCAACGCTGGTTGTTCGCATTGGTCTGACAGGGCAAGAGGATCACCGGGGTGTTATCCTCCGCGTCGCTGATATTCACGCAATTCCCGGGGAAGGCCACGCTCTCGATCTGACCGGCAGAGTTGAAAACCCAGAGCTGGGACTTCGACCCATTGCAGGGGTTGACCATCGTCCCGGTGTTGTTCCCATTCGGGCCGTCGAGACACCAATCGCCCAGTCGGCTCTTCAAATGGACCGGGTCGGCGGCACTCGCCACACCGGCGCTCAGCAGCGCGACACCGAAGACCGCGCCGACTACGACAAGGGCCCGGCGCACACAACCGATCAACCGCATTTCATGCATTTCAGCTCGTTCCGGTCCACCTCACGCTACCCTCTCCACCCGCAGCTATGGCAATTTGCGGGACTGCGGTGCGCCACAAAAATCGCGAAGATGTCGCGAGTTGGTGCAGTCCAGTCGCCGGCACCCCTCACGATGACTTTGGCCTCTGCACCGGGGCGCTCGGGCGAGGCACGATGGCGACGCGAGAGCTGGGCCATGCCGTTGAGGAGGACATCGTGATCGAGGTGCTGAAAGGCTTTCCCGACAACGTCGCTGCGTTTGCGTTCCATGGACATGTGACGAAGACCGATTACGACACGGTGCCTCGCCGACTATTTCAGCCAAGGCCCAATCAACAAACTGCGTTGCCATTCGCCGCAGGACCCGATACCGGGTGCGAGCAGCTATTGCCCGAGCGCGTTCTGCATCGCCCCCGCCAGCGCGTTCACCGCGGGACCCCCGTCGCCCGACTCACACACCTTCGCCTGCAGCAGAACGTTATCCCCCAGCCGGGTTTGGAAAAGGCAGCGGCGGTCGGTGCCGGGCTCTTGCTTGCTCCACGCGGCGTCGGTGCCCGTGATCGCACTGTTGGTGAACGTCCAGACCTGGGTCGTCCCGTTGTCAATGTGCATCGTGGTGGTCTGCCCCGAGCACCCGCCTGTACGGTCCAGGATCCGGTGGAACGCCCCGTTCGCCGCATCATTAGTGGCGAACACACCGACCGCCTGCTTGACATAGTGGGTGTCGTCGGTGGGCGACTCCTGCATGACCGCACTGTTGAAGGACTCTAGGGCGGGATCGTTGTAGACCTCGGGCAGCCCGACATCGGCGTAGTTGTTGCAGACCGGGAGGTCGACCGAATAGTCCTGCACCGGCACCGTCGAAGTTTCCTCCCAGCCCATGGTGGCGCCGACGATGTTGCCCACCGCCCCCTGGTCGAGCACCGCCTGATTCACTACGCCCGGATCCGACGGCCGCGCCGCGGCCGCCGGCATAGCGGCGAAACCCGCCAGCACCACTGTGACGACGGCGCACGCGCAAGCGCCGGCTGTGATGATCCCCCAGTCGCTTTGGCTGCCGGCGCCGATCACTGCCTTGGTTCGCTGTTCCCGGTCCGCGGGCCTCGCTCCCGGCATGCCTTTTAGAGTAGTTCGGAAGTGGTGGCAGCGACTCGCCGAAGTGCTGTTTAGATGACGCGCCGAGTGCGAAGATTGTCGTAGCTCTGGGGGTAACCGATCAGGGTGAGGCTTACTCGTTGAGAGGGATGAGGCGATGTACGCGACGGTGCGCCGCTATGAGGGGATCACCGACCCCGCAGAGGTCGGGCGGCGCGTCAGGGAGGGTTTCGTTCCTCTGCTCAGGGAGATCGAGGGCTTCGTCGCCTACTACTGGGTCGATGCGGGCAACGGCCTGATGGTCTCCACCAGCGTGTTCGAGGATCAGGCCGGAGCGCACGCCTCCGACGAGAGGGCTGCCGACTGGGTTCGCGAAGAAGATCTGGGCGACCTGATGCCCAATCCGCCGCAGATCACGGCCGGCGAGGTCGTGGCCAGCGCAGCGGCTTGACTTAAACCCCAACGGACAAACACGTTTCGATGAATCGCGTTTCAACACGTACACGTGTGAAACGGTTACAGACCGTTGTCGGCCAGCCATTCCGCCGACGTCTCCTCACGCGCCGCGATAGTGCCGTCGGGGGCGTTAGTAGAGGCACCTCACGCCTGGACACGCATCAGAACAGCCCTTGCCGATCCGACTTGTTAGTCATTTGTTCCGACCGTCCTGCACCGGACCTGTCACCGATTGGCTAACTATGCTTCACCGGGACGGGCGCAGACCCTGGCTCTTGGTTCTCTCCTTTCACGAAGGGTTCGCAGCTCAGTCGTCGATGTGCGTTGGTGGGTCGGCGAACGCGAGATCCCAAGAGTGCTGGTCAGGACCATCAAATCGCAGCGCTTGACGCGCACTAGGTAGGAACTGAGGCCGCTAAGCATGGATGAAAGCCGCTGAGCAGATGATGGCAGCGAATTACTAGAGAACATTCTGCAGGATGGGAGCAGTTAGTTGCCGTTCGGCAGAAACTCTCGCACTACCCCCGACGGGATCTCAGCCGCGTGAGACAAGGCCGTTTGTTCGTCCATGTCGTGCGGGAGCAGATCCTGAGCACCCGAGAAGCCCGCGCCCAGTCGATGCTGCGCACCGTGGCAGGCAAAAACGTCATCGGACGCATTGAGCCCAAACGCCCGGAGTAGTTCGGAGTCGAGCGCTCATCGACGTCATCGCGGCTGCGACCCGTGACGACAAACATCTGCATCGCCGGGAGGATGGCCATCGGTTCGCGACTGAAGTCGGAAGCGGCTGAGCGGACGACGTCGAGACGTTGCGCGTATTCCACTGGGAGATGGGGGAAGCTGGGAAATACGCCCGGCCGCCCCTCTGACTTAACGGAATACGAGTCCGCTAAATCCGCGAATCCGCGACACCTCTACCCGACCAAACTTGACACCTGTAAAGTTTCGCGCCATGTGCAACATCAGCGGCAAGACCATCGCGATCACCGGAGCTGCGCGCGGCATCGGGTTCGCAACCGCAAAGGCTCTGCTGGTGCGTGGCGCTCGGGTGGTCATCGGCGACCGCGATATCGCGTTCCAGGAGTCGGCGGTCGCAGAGCTCACCAAGCTCGGCCAGGTGTCGGGTTACCCGCTCGACGTCACCGACCGCGAATCGTTCGCCACCTTCCTCGACAAAGCCCGCACCGATGGTGCCGGCCACGTCGACGTGTTGATCAAAAACGCAGGGGTGATGCCGATCGGGCCGTTCCTCGAGCAGTCCGAACAGGCGATCCGGTCTTCGATCGAGGTCAATCTCTACGGCGTGATCACCGGCTGCCAGCTCGCGCTGCCGGACATGATCGCCCGGCGCAGCGGCCACATCATCAACATCGCCTCCCTGTCCGGCCTCATCCCGGTCCCCGGCCAGGTCGTCTACGCCGGCGCCAAGTTCGGCGTCGTCGGTCTATCGGCGGCGCTGGCCGACGAGGTCGCTCCGCACGGCGTCGACGTCTCGGTCATCATGCCGCCGTTCACCAACACCGAGCTGATCTCGGGCACCAAATCCGGCGGCGCTGTCAAGCCGGTGGAGCCGGCGGACATCGCGGCGGCCGTCGTCAAGACGCTGGAAAAGCCGAAGACCCATGTCTCCGTGCCTCCTCCGCTGCGTTTCACCGCACAGGCCGCACAGATGCTGGGCCCGAGAGGCCGCCGGTGGCTCAACAAGCGCCTGGGTCTCGACACCGTGTTCCTCGACTTCGATCGGAGCGCCCGACAGACCTACGAACATCGGGCGCAGGCCGCTCGAGGCGTAGTGGAGTCCTCCGAGCCGGACTAGGCTCCCCAGTCATGAACACATGGTTCATCACCGGGGCCTCAAGGGGTTTCGGCCTGGAAATCACCAAGGAAGCGTTATCGCGCGGTGACAAGGTCGTCGCCACCGCACGCAACCCGCAGGCGGTCCTCGACGCGCTGCCCGACAGCGGCGAGCAGCTCCTCGCCGTCGCCCTCGACGTCCACCGCCCAGACCAGATCACCGGGGCCGTCGACGAGGCCATCGCCCGGTTAGGCCGGATCGACGTACTGGTCAACAACGCGGGACGCGGGCTGCTCGGCGCCGTCGAGGAAGCCACCGACGACGAGGTACGCGCCATCTTCGACGTCAACGTGTTCGGTCTGTTGGCGGTCACCCGCGCAGTGCTTCCGCACCTGCGGGCCCAGGGTTCCGGGCTCGTCATCAACCTGTCCTCGGTGGGCGGCTTCGTGTCCGGGCCAGGGTGGGGCGTCTATTCCTCGACCAAGTTCGCGGTCGAGGCGCTTTCAGAGGCTATGACGCACGAGCTCGCTCCGCTCGGCATCAAGGTCGTCGCAATCGAACCCGGCCCTTTCCGGACCAATTTCCTCGACGGAAGCAGCCTCGGGGTGGCAGCCAACGAAATCGACGACTATGCATCGACCTCTGGGCAGGTAAGACAGTGGGCCGACGAGACGAATTACGGGCAGGACGGCGACCCGGTGAAGGCGGCCAAGATCATCGTCGACCTTGCCGATCGCGACGAACTGCCCGAACGAATTCAACTGGGCGCCAACTCCTTCAAGCGAATTGCCGAGAAGCTGGCACGCACCGCCCGTGACCAGGAAGCCTGGCGCGAGATCGCGCTTTCAGCGGACTTCGAACAAGCGAGCTGAACTGCGACCCGGCCATATTCCGGTCCGGGCAACGATAGCGGCGCGTTACGGCATGCTCATGACCTATGGAGTTGACGGTCTTTGCGGCGCCGAAATCAGGATCGGCTGTATACGAACAACATCTACGGTTGGCGCAGGCGGCCGAAGAGTGCGGTTACGCCGGGTTTGTCCGAGGCGACCACTATTGGGGTGAGGAACTGCCTGGCTCTACTGATGCCTGGGTGACGCTGGCGGGGCTAGCCCGCGAGACCTCGACCATCCGACTCGGGGTGCTGGTGACTGCGGCAACGTTTCGCCACCCGGGGCCATTGGCCATTCAAGTTGCCCAGATCGACCAGATGAGCGGCGGCCGAGTCGACTTCGGCCTCGGCGCGGGCTGGTATGAACCCGAGCACCGCTTCTACGGCATCCCTTTCCAACCCGTCCAGGAACGCTTTGACCGGCTCGAGGAATCATTAGCGGTGATCACCGGACTATGGCGGACCCCAATCGGTGACCGATTCACCTACCACGGCAACCATTTTCACCTCGACAACTCCCCGGCGCTTCCCAAGCCCAGCCAGCCGGGCGGTCCACCCGTCATCATCGGTGGCACGGGCACTAAGCGCACTCCAGCACTCAGCGCGCGCTACGGAAACGAATACAACCATCAACCGACCATGATAGGCACAGACGATCCTTTCGCCGCCTCTCCGAACGGATTTGAGTGCGCTGCCGCGCAATTCGAGCGAGTCCGGCAGGCCTGCCGGGCCATCAAACGCGATCCGACCGAGTTGCGGTTATCGAAAACCCTGGCTCTGTGTTGTGGGCGCACGGACGCCGAGGTCGCCGCACGTGCCGCGGCGATGGATCGCAGCGTCGAGCAACTGAGCCAAAACGGGGGCGCGGGCTCGCCCGCCGAACTCGTCGACAACTTCGGACGCTACGCCCAAATGGGCGCCGGCCGCATCTATCTGATGTTCCGCGATATCGACGACCTCGACCAGCTCGAGCTGGTGGCCTCCGACGTCATGCCACAGCTGAACTAGCCAGGTCCCGACAGGGCGACTCGACAGAAGCGAGTCAGTCCAGAGCGGGTGTCGAATCGCCAGCCCTATAGGCCTCGATCACCTCGAGCGCTCGAAGAACCTGTCCGGCGTCACCGCATGATCGTCGGCGGTCCCGACGAGGATGACATGCACGAACGCAGCGTTCTCGACCACGTGCATCCAGATCGTCGTGACCGGTTCGAGTCCCTCGGCCACTTCGGTGCCTGACGGCGGATAGAACCAGATGACGAACTCCTCGTCGGATTGGTCGTCGTCGAAAGACCAACCCCGCTCGACGATTCGGGCGTCGAAGCTCTCCAAATCCTCGACGAGCTCGACGCCGTCGGAGACTTCGTCCAGGATCGCCTCGGGTATCCAGTTCACGTCCCGCGCGGCTCGACGTTTCTCGCGACGGGCTTTCTTCGCATCCGCCTTCTTGCTCCTCGCGTGCGCCGCGGTCCGCCTCGCCACCTAACCGAGCGCCTGGTCCAGATCTGCGATCAGGTCTTCGGTCCCCTCCAGCCCCACCGAGACCCGCACCACCGCGTCGCCGAGCCCGATCGCGGCGCGGCCTTCGGGACCCATCGCCCGGTGCGTGGTGGTCGCGGGATGGGTGATCAGCGACTTGGAATCGCCGAGGTTGTTGGAGATGTCGATGATCCGCAGCTTGTCGAGCATCTTGAAGGCCCGTTGCTTGCCTGCGTCGCGGGCCGCGTCGAGTTCGAACGTCACAACGGTGCCGCCGCCGGTCATCTGGCGCTTGGCAAGGTCGTACTGCGGATGCGACTCGAGGAACGGGTAGCGCACCCAGCTGACGGCGGAATGGCTTCTCCAGGAACTGCGCGATGCGAAGAGCCGAATCGGTGCTGTGCTGCACCCGCACGGCCAGCGTCTCCAGGCCCTTCAACAACACCCACGCGTTGAACGGGCTGAGCGCCGGACCGGTGTGACGCATCAGCTTCTGCACCGGCTCGTCGATGTAGGTGCTTGTCGCCGAGGATCGCACCGCCGAGCACGCGGCCTTGACCGTCGATGTGCTTCGTGCCCGAATACACCACGACATCGACATCTAACGGGAAACTCTGCTGCAGGATCGGAGTGGCGAATACGTTGTCCAGCACCACTTTGGCGCCCGCGGCGTGCGCCATCTCGGTGACCGCAGCGATGTCGACCAGTGACTGCATCGGGTTGGACGGCGTCTCGAAGAACACCGCCTGCGTCGGCTTCGACAGCGCCTGCTTCCCACTGCGCCAGATCGTCGCCGTCGACGAACACCGTCTCCACGCCCCACCGCGGCAGGATCTCGTTGCACACCACGAAACACGACCCGAACAGGCTGCGGGCCGCGACCAGTCGGTCCCCAGCGGCCAACAGCGCACCGAGCGAGGTGAACACCGCGGCCATGCCGGTCGCCGTCGCGAAACAGGCCGGCGCGCCTTCGATCAGCCGCAGCCGCTCCTCGAACATCGAGATGGTGGGGTTGCCGTACCGGGAGTAGACATACCGGTCGATCTCGCCGGTGAACGCCTTCTCGGCCTCGGCCGCGCTCTTGTAGACGTAGCCCGACGTCGGGTAGATCGCCTCGGCCGTCTCTTCGAAGCCCGACCGCAGCAGGCCGCCGCGCACCCCGATGGTCGCCTGGCTGACGCCCTCCGGCAGCTCGGCCGGAATGCGCACCGAGGGGACCTGGTTATCCGCGCCTTCGGTCACGACTGCTTCCAGGGCAGGCCGACGGCCTTCCAGCCGGTGCCGCCGCGATGCTTGTGCTCGTCGAGGTTTCCTTCGAAACCGTCCAGTACGTTGTACGACGGCCCGATGCCGGCCTCGGTGGCCGCCTCGGCGGCACCGATCGACCGGTTCCCGGACCGGCACAGGAACACCACCGGACGTCCCCTACTGGCGTGTGGGCCCACACCCGGGGTCACGCCCGCGGACATCAGGTCGTCGACGAAACTTCCGTTTCGGCTGCCGTCGGTGCGGTTCCACTCGATGAAGACGACGTCGCGGGCCAGGCTCGTCAGGTCGGGCACGCCAACGAATCGCCATTCGGCGTCGGTGCGGCAGTCGACGAGCACGGCCTGGGGGTCATCGTTGAGCAACTTCCAGGCCTCTTCAGGCGTGATGTCTCCGGCGTAGCTCACGGTCGCGAGTGTCCCATACCTAACTGGGACCGGTCGAACAGACCTTCCATGCCCCATCCTCGCGTACAAAGGTCATCGGAACAGGCGTTTTCTCGTCTGGCGCCTTGTCGAAATGATACGTCACGGTTGCCGTGGCACGATCACCGTCGATCTTCACGTCGGTGACGTCGTCGACAAACCGCGCTCCGCGTTTGGCAGTCGAATCACGCTGGTGTGCAAGCACATCGGCTTCTGATACCCGCAACTTCGCGCACGTGAACGTGCTGAAGTCGGCGAAGTTCGCACGCTGAAGCGCGTCGTTCTGGCCGACCGCCGCCCGTCCCACTCGCTGGTCTTCGGGCGTGCGATCACCTCCGAACTGATTGAACAACCAGATTGCGATCACGACGATCACAATGATTGCCAACGCACCCAGGAACGGGGCCATCGTCGGCCTGTCGGCGGCGGCTTCTTCTGCGTCGTCGTCGGACGGCACGGCTACCAGAGTTTGCGCAGCACGCCGGTCACCCGGCGCACCCTGTCCCTGGCGGTCGTCACATCCGGTGCGGTGGCCAGGGCCAGCCCGAGCCGACGCCGTGCATCGGTCTCGTCGGGCCGATTGAACAACCGGACGTCGCTTTCGGCAACGGCCAACGCGTCGGCCAACACTGCGTTGACATTCTCCGCCGGAACCTCGCCGGGTGCCGTCTCGGCGCCCGCGTACGTCACTTCGGCGGCGCCAGGCGAAATCATGATGGTGTCCACGTGCAGTCCCAGGATCGCCCGTGCGTGCAGCTCGAACTCCGAGAGCCGTTGCGACCGAAGCGTTACCAGACCGCTGTCGTGCGGACAGGTGCGAATGTCGGCGAAATAGACCTCGTCGCCGCGCACCAACAGTTCGACCCCGAAGACGCCCCGACCGCCGAGTGCGTTGACGATCCGCGCGGCGACCGACTTCGCTGCGTCGAGCGCGGAGGCGGACAGCTGTTGCGGCTGCCATGCCTCCAGCAGGTCGCCGTCACCCTCGCGGTGGCCGATCGGTTCGCAGAAGTGCACCGCGGGCCCGGTCGGTCCCGTGGTCCGCACCGTGATCAAGGTGATCTCGTAGTCGACCTCGACGACCGTCTCGGCGAGCACCCTGTTGTTCGGAACCCGGCCCGCGGCCACCGCGCGCTGCCAGGCCGCCTCGACATCATCGAGCGCGCAGCAGCACCGACTGGCCCTCACCGGGCACACCCGCGACCGGCTTCACCACCAGCGGAAAGCCGGCATGTTCGGCGACCGCGGTCAGCTCTTGCGCCGACCCGGCGAACCAGAACGGCGCGGTCGGCAGGCCGAGCTCGTCGGCGGCCAGCCGCCGCATCCCCTCCCGGTCCTGGCTCATCCGCACGCTGCGGGGAGTCGGATGCACCTCGAGACCGCGTTCGGCGGCGGCAACCAGGGCATCGACGGCGATGACGCCCGATTCGGCGACCACGAACAGCGGTTTGGCCCGTTCGATGATCGCGGTGAGCGCCTCGGCGTCGTTCATCTTGACCACCGCCGCCCGATCCGCGACGCCGTGCGCAGGCGCATCGGCGTACCGGTCGACCGCGACCACCTCGCGGCCCAGCCGCTGAAACGCCAGGGTCAACTCTCGGCTCAGTTCACCGGAGCCGAGCAGCATCACCGCGCTTCGTTCGTCGCGCTGCCCGGTCGGCTCGTCGGTCGTCGGTTCGTCGGCCGGGATGTCCTGGGGATCAGGGGACTGGTTCGTTTCACTCATCGCCCGTCAAGACTGCCAGATGATCAGCCGACCCGAACGTCGATGTAGCACCACCGCCAATCCTCACCCGGCTCGACCGAGCGCATGACGGGGTGACCGCTGCGGCGAAAGTGTTCGCTGGCGTGCTGGTGCGGACTCGAGTCGCAGCAGCCGACGTGCCCGCAGGTCAGGCACATCCGCAAATGTGCCCACGCGGTCTCGCCCAGCTCGGCGCAGTCTTCACATTGCCCAGGGCTCAGCGGCTGCGGCTCGTCGATATCGGCCGCGAGATGCGGGCAGGTCTTCGGCGAAGCCGATGCGTTCGAATCGCGCCCACGTGATCTCTTCAGCATGCTGACCAAGGATAGGGACGATGACCCATCGAGGTCCGGCCCAGGAGGTTTGACGAGGTGCATGGCTCCCTGCTTGCGGTGTTGGTGGTGTCGCTCCTGTTGGCGGCGTGGGCACGCCACTACGACGTGTCCGCGCCGCTGGCTTTGGTGGTCGCAGGCCTTGCGGCAACCGCGATCCCCGGCTTCGGCGACATCGAGCTCGAGCCCGGGCTAGTCCTCTACGTGCTGTTGCCGCCGCTGCTGTGGTCGGCGGGCCTGGAGAGCAGCTACGTCGGGCTGAGGCGCAACCTACGTCCGATCGGGCTGCTGGCCATTGGCCTGCCGCTGGCGACGACATTCGCGGTCGGCTTCGTCGCGTACAAGACTGTTCCGGAGGTGACGGTTGCGGCCGGGCTCACACTCGGCGCGATCGTGGCCCCTCCCGACGCGGTTTCCGCGACGGCGATCGGCAGGAGGCTCGGGCTGCCACGCCGGGTCATGACGCTGCTCGGCGGCGAAAGCCTGCTCAACGACGCGACCGCGTTGACCGCCTACAAGGTCGCGCTCGCCGCGGCGATCGGCAGCGCCGCGAGCTGGGGTGAGGGCCTCGGCACGTTCGCACTCGCGGCGGGCGGCGGGGTCATGATCGGCACCGCCCTCGGCTCGATCATCGCGTTCATCCGGTCACGCCTCGACGACCCGCTGGTGGAAAGCGCCGTGGGCCTCATCGCACCGTTCGTCATCTATCTGGCCGCCGAGCAGGCGCACGGCTCCGGGGTGCTTGCGGTCGTGGTCGCCGCACTCATCCTCGGTCAGCGGTCCTTCCATGCCGGCTACGAGACCCGGCTGCAGGACCTCGCGGTGTGGAAGGCCGTTCAGCGGTGCTGGAATCGTTTGCCTTCCTGATGATCGGCCTTCAGCTGCCGACGGTGGTCGGCGAGCTGACGGGAATCTCCGCGGCGGTGATCGCGACCTCGGCGGCGGCGGTGTTCGCCACGGTCATCGTCGTCCGAATCCTGTGGGTATATCTCTTCGCCTACCTCCCGCGGCTGATGTCGGCGCGCATCCGGGAGCGCGAAACCGCGCCGACGCCCGCGCAGGTCTTCATCGTCGCCTGGGCGGGTATGCGCGGCGTGGTTTCGTTGGCGGCGGCGTTCGCCGTGCCGATGACGACGCTGTCGGGAGCGCCTTTCCCCGGACGCCCGCACATCGTCTTTCTCACGTTCGTCGTCGTGATCGGGACGCTGTTGCTGCACGGGCTGACCCTGCCGTGGCTGATCCGGCGGCTCGGCGTGCAGGGCGACGAGGCGCGCACCGATGCGATCGCCGTCGCGGCCGCACAGGAGAAGGCCGCGATGGCGGCGGCTGACCGGCTCGACGAGCTGCTGGCCGATCCGCAGACGTCCGATGTGCACGAGCGGGCCGCAGATGTGTTGCGCGCGTGGAACACCCGGCGACTGAACTCCGCATGGGAGCGGCTCGGCCGAGACGCAGACGAGATCGGCGAGAGCCCGACGTCGGCGTTTCGGCGGCTGCGGCTGGAGATGCTTGCGGCCGAACGCGCGTCGTTCATCGCGGAGCGGGACAGCGGGCACATCGACGACGAGGTGCTGCGGTCGGTGCTGCATGGGCTTGATCTCGAGGAAGCGACGCTCAACCGGACTTAACCGGGAGTCGTAACCCCTTCCACTTTCAACATATACCGCACCGGGGGGCTTGCGGCAAGACCCGGGGCATGCCGCAAAATCGCTGGCTGAAGCCAGAACTCAAGCAAATTGGGGGTATCGAAATGCGTGTGTTGTTGTCGACGTGGGGGTCGCGCGGGGACGTCGAACCGATGGTCGGATTCGCGGCGGCGTTGCGGGCGCTCGGCGCGGAGGTGCGGTTGTGCGCGCCGCCGGACTTCGCGGAACTGGCCGCACGGGCCTGCGTGCCGCTGATCCCGATGGGCCGTTCGTTGCGCGAAATGCTGCACGGCGCAAAGCCGCTGACGCCGGCGGATGCGCCCCGGACGGCGGCCAATCTGGTCGCCATGCAGTTCGACACAGTGGCCGCGGCGGCCGATGGTTGTGACGCGGTGGTGGCGACCGGCCTGATGCCTGCAGGCGTGCGATCGATCGCGGAGACACTGGGCATCCTCTACGTCTGCGTCTCCTTCCACGGCGGCGGCATCCCCTCGCCGCACCATTCACCGCTGCCGCGGCCGGGCCGACCCTTTCCACCGGGAGAAACCGACAACCGTGTGCTGTGGGACGTGGACGCCGAACGTGTGAATGCGCTCTACCGTGACCCACTGAACGCCCACCGCATGGCGATCGGGCTTCCGCCGGTCGAGGGCGTCCGCGATCACGTCTTCACCGAGCGGCCGTGGTTGGCGGCCGATCCGATCCTTTGTCCGTGGCCCGGTTCGCCAGACTTCGACGTCGTGCAGACCGGCGCATGGATCCTGCCCGACGAGCGCCCACTCCCGGCCGGTCTTGCCGAGTTCCTGGACGCAGACACACCACCGGTCTACGTGGGCTTCAGCAGCGTGCGTGCACCGATGGATGCCGCTCGGGTCGCCATCGAGGCGATCCGCGGGCACGGCCGTCGGGTGATCGTCTCCCGCGGCTGGGCTGACCTTGCCCTGATCGACGACGGAGACGACTGCTTCGCCGTCGGCGAGGTCAACCACCAGGCACTGTTTCCCCGGGTCGCCGCCGTCGTACATCACGGTGGCGCGGGCACGACGACCACCGCAGCCCGGGCCGGCGCGCCTCAAGTGGTGGTACCGCAGATCGCGGACCAGCCGTCCTGGGCCGGCCGGGTGGCCGACCTCGGCGTCGGCGCGGCGCACGACGGTCCGACTCCGACCGTGGAATCCCTGTCGGCCGCGCTGGGGGTTTCCCTGAAGCCCGAGACCCGCGCACGGGCGACCGCCATGGCAGGCAGGATCCGCACCGACGGGGCGACGGTGGCCGCCAAGCTGATACTCGACGAGATCAAGGCTCGTCGAGCTGAGAACGAAATGCCTCCATCGCGTCGATGATCGCGGTGAAAGTCCGGTGCGCGGCGGCGAGATCGCCGTCCGGCAACGCCGCAAGCGCACGCCGGTTGTGCGCTGCCAGCGGCATGAAAAAGCTACGTGCGACGGTCATTCCGTCGTCGGCAACCCGCAAGATGACCTTGCGGCGATCGGACGGGTCGGAGTCGCGCCGGAAGTGGCCGGAGGCGATCATCCGCTCGACGAGATATGTGATGGCCGCGCCCGACATGCCCATCCGCGTCCTGAGTTCGCCTGCGGTAAGCGGCGATCCCGACGTCTCGGCGACCATGACGTGCAGAAGGGCGCGAAAGTCGTTGGCGGCGACGTCATGTCGCCCCGCGAAGTGCCTGCCGATCTGATCGGACTCGGCCGTCATCGCCCGCACGTCGGCCGCGATGAGCGACTCCAGGGCGGCCCGATCGGTCTTCGGCACCCGTCCAGCATACCGAGCAGGATGTTCATTTGATTAACTGTTAAGTATCTGAAATATTAGACTGCATGTCCGGCCGGCTGTCCTTGGTGGTGGCACTCGCAGTGCTCGTCGTCTCGGGTGCGTTGATGGCGTTGATCGGCAGCGACGACTCCAGCCAGCAGTCACCGGTCCCCGTGCCGGCCAGCGCCGAATCGGCACGGGCCGATGCGCTGCGGACGCAGCTACCCGGCGGCGATCGCGTGCCTGCCATCCTGGTCGTCACCCGCCACGACGGCGCCCCGCTGACCCCGGCCGACATCGGCGCGATCAAACAACAGCCCGTCGTGGTGTCCGACGACGGTCGAGCCGCGGTCGCAACAGTGGCGTTGGACGCGGGGCTCTCCGGATTTGCGCTGAACGATGCGGTCAAGGCGCTGCGCCAGTCGGCCCGAGACGGGCTTCCCGGCGAGCTGCTGGTGGAAGTGACCGGTGGCCCCGCATTCGGCGCCGACATCGCGAACTCGTTCTCCGGGGCCAACATCACGCTGCTGGCCGTCACCGCATCCGTCGTCGCGTTGCTGCTGATCGTCACGTACCGATCGCCGGTGCTGTGGCTGGTCCCGCTGGCGGTGATCGGCTTCGCCGATCGTGTCGCCGCGGTGCTGGGTAGCGCCATTGCCGACGCTCTTGGCATGTCTCCCGACGGTTCGACCTCCGGCATCACGAGCGTGCTGGTATTCGGGGCAGGCACCAATTACGCGTTGCTGCTCATCTCACGGTATCGAGAGGAATTGGGCCGCAATGAGAATCACCGTGCCGCTCTCGGCGTGGCTGTGCGTCAGGCCGGGCCTGCGATCGTGGCCAGCAACGCAACCGTTGTGCTGGCCCTGCTGACGTTGGTGCTCGCATCCTCGCCGAGCACCCGCAGCCTCGGGGTGCAGGCCGCATCGGGACTCGTTGTCGCGGCGGTGTTCGTGCTTCTGGTGCTGCCGCCGATGATGGCGCTCGTTCGGCCGCAGACTGTTCTGGCCGTTCATCCCGCGGGTTGGAGCGGAACCCCTTACCGACAGCGGGATTTGGCATCGCATCGCCGACGCCGTGGCCCGCAGGCCGGGCCGGGTTGCGGTGGTCGCAATCGCCGTGCTCGCGGTGCTGTGCACCGGGCTGCTGAGCACTCCGATCGGCCTGTCGCAGACCGAGCAGTTCCGTGTGCAGGCCGAATCGGTGAGCGGGTACGAGACACTCGCCGCCCACTTTCCCAGCGGCCTGACCGATCCCACCCGCGTCATCGCCGCAACGGACAAGGGACCCGGGATCGAACAAGCGATCACGGCGACCCCGGGTGTCGTGTCCGCGACCGCCGGCGGCGCAGCCACTGGCGGCCTCAGTCAGTGGTCGGTGGTGATGAGCGCCGCACCGGCATCCGACGAATCATTCGAAACCATTGACGCACTGCGCAATTCGGTTCATGCGGTTGATTCGGACGCACTGGTGGGCGGGTCGGACGCCATGGCCCGCGACGCGAGTGCAGCCGCAAACCGGGATCGGCTGGTCATCATTCCTGCCATCCTCGCCGTGGTGCTGGTCGTGCTCTACGTGCTGCTCCGGTCGGCGCTCGCACCGCTGATCCTCGTCGCGGTGACGGTGCTCAGCGCCCTCGCCGCGCTGGGCCTCGGCGGGTGGGCGAGCGTGCACGTGTTCGGCTTTCCCGCCCTGGACAACACCGCGCCGCTGTTCGCCTTCCTGTTTCTCGTCGCACTCGGCGTCGACTACACGATCTTCCTCGTCACCCGCGCCCGCGAGGAGACACCGGCCCACGGCACCCGGCTGGGCATCGTCCGGGCGGTGTCGGCGACGGGGGCGGTCATCACCAGCGCGGGCATCGTGCTTGCCGCGGTGTTCTGCGTGCTTGGCGTGCTGCCCCTCATCGTGCTCACCCAGATCGGCATCATCGTCGGCCTTGGCATCCTGCTGGACACGTTCGTCGTCCGCACGGTCATCATCCCCGCGTTGTTCACTTTGATCGGGCCGCGCATTTGGTGGCCCGCTCTGCGCGCCGAGCGCTAGCGTTTGTCCGATGGAGGACGTCCGCCTCGACACCGCCATGGGGACCGTGCGGGTACAGGTCCGCGGAAGCGGCGAGGCGATGATGTTCTGGCCGAGCCTGTTGATGACCGGCGACATGTGGGCTGCGCAGGCCGATCACTTCGCCGACCGTTGCCGCGTGATCCTGGTCGACCCGCCGGGCCACGGCCAAAGCCAAAAGCTCACCGGGATGTTCGATTTCGCCGACTGCGTCAGCTGCATCGTCGACATGCTCGACGGGCTCGGGGTCGAACGGGCACACTTCGTCGGCAACTCGTGGGGCGGCATGATCGGCGGCACGTTCGCCGCGATGCACCCGGATCGCATCGGCAGCGCGGTGTTGATGAACTGCACCGCATCACCCGCCGGCACCAGGCAGAAACTCGAGTACGGGTTCCTGCTGCGCGTGGCGAAGCTGCTCGGCGGCATCCGGCCTCCGCTGACCCGATCGGTGCTCAAGGCGTTCCTCGGGCCGACGACGTTTGCCACCCGCCCCGGCGTCGTCGCCTTCGTGCGGGACACCGTGCAGGCGGTCGACATCGGCTCGGGATCCTGGGCGGTGAAGAGCGTGGTCCCCGCCCGGCCGGACCAGCGGTCGCTCTTCTCGAACATCTCGACGCCGGTGCTGGTGGTCGCGGGCGTTGAGGATGCAACGTTCCCGCTGCCCGAGACCATCGCGATGGCCGAGGCGATACCGGATGCGGCGGTCGCGGTGCTCGAAGGCGTCGCACACCTGGCCGCGCTCGAAAACCCACCGCTGGTCAACAAGCTCATCGAGGAGTTCGTGTTTCGCGAGTAGCGTCGAACTATGACTCAATCGGACGCACCGGAGCTACCTCCGCTGCACATGCGGCGCGACGCGTTCAGCCCGACCGCAGAGCTTCGGGAGATCCGGGATACCGAGGGCGTGCGCGAATTCGTCAACCCGTTCGGCATGCAGGTGTACCTAATCACTCGCTACGAAGACATCAAGGATGTGCTGTCCGACCACGAGCGGTTCTCCAACGCGCGCCCACCGGGATTCGTGTTGCCGGGCGCGCCGCAGGTGTCCGAGGAGGAACACGCCAACGCGCGAGCCGGAAATCTGCTCGGTCTCGATCCTCCCGAACATCAGCGGCTGCGCCGCATGCTGACGCCCGAGTTCACGATCCGACGGATGAAGCGTCTCGAGCCGCGCATCGTCGAGATCGTCGACGCGCAGCTTGATGCCATGGCGAACGCCGGTGCGCCAACGGATTTGGTGGAGAACTTCGCACTGCCGATTCCATCGCTGGTGATCTGCGAACTGCTCGGTGTGCCCTACGACGACCGTCAGGACTTCCAGCGCCGCAGCGCCCGCCAGCTGGATCTGTCACTTCCGATGCCCGAGCGAATGGAACTGCAACGGCGGGGACGCGCGTACATGTCCTCTCTGGTTCAGCGATCGCGGCGGCAGCCGGGCGACGACATCCTCGGCATGCTGGTCCGCGAACACGGTGACGAGCTCACCGACGACGAGCTCGTCGGTGTCGCCGGCCTGCTGCTGCTCGCCGGACACGAGACCACGTCGAACATGCTCGGGCTCGGAACGCTGGCGCTGCTGCGGCACCCCGAGGAGCTGGCCGCGGTGCGTGACGATCCCGACGCCGTCGGCCCGGCGGTCGAGGAACTCCTGCGCTGGCTTTCCATTGTGCAAACCGCGATTCCGCGCATCACCACCACCGATGTCGAGATCGCCGGAACTGAAGATTCCGGCGGGACGGCTGGTCTTCCCGTCCATGCCGTCGGGCAACCGGGACCCTGACTTCATCGATTCCCCCGAGATCCTCGACATCCGTCGTGGTGCGCCCGGTCATCTCGCGTTCGGACACGGCGTGCATCACTGCCTCGGAGCGCCGCTGGCCCGGATGGAGATGCGGATCGCGTTCCCCGCGCTGCTGCGCCGGTTCCCGAAGCTGGCGCTGGCAGAGGACTTCGACGATGTGCAGTTCCGGACGTTCCACTTCATCTACGGGCTCAAGTCATTGGCGGTGAGCTGGTGAAGAGTCGAAGCGGACCGCGACGTCTGCATCCAGGCGGGCAACTGTGTGATGGTCGCGGACACCCTTTTCGATCAGGACGACGACGGAATCGTGGTGGTGCTCGTCGACGACGTGCCCGGCGACGAGGAGGCCAAGGCGCGCGAGGCCGTCAAGCTGTGCCCGTCGCAGGCGCTACGGATTGCGCACGAGTAACGGTTTGCGCCGAGCAATTGCAGCGCGCATCAGGAAGGTCGGGTCGAGAAGGGTCAAGGGCGAGGAGTTGCGAGTGCCTACCGCGAGCACGCGATCAGCTACGCGCTGATCACGCGACGCGCCCGCGTAGGCCAACCGCTCCAACCGGTTGAACGCCGACCTGCGGCTGAAGTCGATGTTGTTGAGTTGGTGGGGGAACAGCATCCGGTGATGCTTGCGCTGATAACGGCGCGCCGACTTGTCGAGCTTCTGAGACGTCTTTGAATGCAGGGCGTCGGACACCGCATCGGCGAGCCATTCCGCCGACTGAAATGCCCATCCACAACCGGTGCCCCAAACTGGATCACCAACCATCGCGGCGTCACCTATCAGGGCCACCCCGGGGGCGACGATGCGCCTTCGGGTAATGCTCGGATAATCCGTTGTCCCGATCACCGGCGACACCCGCTCCGCCGCGGATACGTCGGGGCCATCGGGCAATT
This sequence comes from uncultured Actinomycetota bacterium, assembly GCA_963804905.1. GTDB lineage: Bacteria > Actinomycetota > Actinomycetes > Mycobacteriales > Mycobacteriaceae > Mycobacterium. Next base: position 38,628 of record CAWDSB010000007.1, read on the forward strand.
CGGCAAAGCTGGCCAAGAGCGCACCCTCGCGATCGGCACCGAATTGGGCAAGCCGGTCCTTGCCGGGAAAGACCGCGAGCATGGTCACGCCGGAGTCATTGTTGAAGAAGAAGTTCACGTCAGGTTCCTGGTACCAGACCCCGCCCGACCATCCGTCGGGAGCCTTCACGTTTCGGTAGGTGGCCTGATATGCAAACCGACTGTTCGTCGACACGGTGCCCGGAAGTGCGGCCAGATCCGCGATTTTCGACGAATACCCGTCGGCGCCAACCACCAGCGTGCCGCCGATCCGCCGTTGCGTTCCGTCGACATCAGCGACGACACCACTGACCCGTCCACCGGCGCGCGGTCAGTTCTCGAACTCGGGCGCCCATCATCAACTCCACCCCGGGCGTCGCGGCGGCCGTCGCACGCAGCAACGGGTCAAGGATCATGCGTCGAATGTTGTAGCCATGATCTGTCTCTTTGACCGGTTCGTGAATCCAGCCGTACCTCGTCCATGCCTTCTCGTGCTGGCGCACGGCGCCGATCTCGTCTAAGGCGCTGTCCAGACCGAGCCGGCGGATAGTCGGCAGCGCGCTGGACCGGATGCTGTGCGTGCACAGCCGCTTGTAGTGGTTCGCATCTCGATGTGCCTCCAGAAGTGCGACCTGTAAACCGTTGCGGCCGAGCATGATCGCCGCGGCGCACCCAGCCGGCCCTGAACCGACCACAACCACATCAAAGTCATCAGACACTTGGACCACCCCACAGTTCGCGCACCGCAGCCATGACTAGCCAGGCCGCATATTACGTGGCTACGTGCGGGGATTCGGATCGAATGGCCGCTCTACGGTTCATTTGTTTGCTCGCGCAACTTGTTCGCCTACGTTGGTCGTTCCGTGGTCTGGTGCTAGTCGTCGCGAGTCCAGGTCGATGACGCCCGCCCGCATCAGCAGCAGCGCGCTGACGATGAGCACCCAGATCGGAAACGCCAATGTGATCCACATGCTGATATCGCTGGCGAGCAGAATCCCCAGTGCCAGAACATAAGTCACGATGACCAACCAGCGTGGCATGAGACCCGTCTTGAGCCACATGGTCGCCAACGAGATCATGAATACGGCGCGCCATTCGCAGCGCATAGGTTTTGGTCAGCGCGATCAGCACCATCTGCCCGAAGGTGGCCACCTCCGATGTGCGCGGCCACGTCCACGACTTCCCTGCTGCTCGCCACCAACCCGGCACCGATGGCCGACGCCGAGAAAACCATCGCCAGAAATGTCAGCCCAGCACCGATGAACACCGACGAGAAGAACTTGTCCTCAGAGCGGCCGAAATTTTCTCGCACCACGCCGATGAACCACAGAAATGCGATGCCCGCGAACGGCATCAAGATGGCCGACACCTTCATTCGCTGGCTGCCCGCGTCCAGCCACTGTGCGCCCTCCTCGGCGCCTTCGGGTAGCGCGGTACGGATCAGTATCAGCGCGGTGCCGAACAGCAGACCGAACAACACACCGGCCAAAGCCGCCGCGCGAGGGGTGGTCAGCGGGTGCGCCTTCGGGGAGGTCATGGCTGGCCCGGCAGCAGGCGAATCATCAGCCCGTTGGCTTCGGCCAGCAGGTTGTCATCCTGGTCGCGCAGCTCGGCGTTGACGAACGCCTTGCGGCCCTCGGTTCTGTCGACCCAACCCCGCACGGTCAGCGGGGTGTCGATCGGTGTCACCTTGCGGTAGTCGACGTGCAGGAAGCCGGTGCGGCTGATCGGCCGGCCCGTCGCGTGGATCACCATGCCGAACACCGAGTCGAACAGCAGCGGCAGCACGCCGCCGTGCACCGCATAGTTGCCACCGACCGAGTAACGGCTGAACTGCACGCTCAATTGGACACCCTCGGGCCCGAATTCCACCACCCTGTAGGGCGGCATCAGCAGGCTACCCGCTCCGGGTAGATCGGGGACCCGATTGGCCGGGCCGACACCCTCGGGTGCCTCGAACGGGCCGAGCAGCTTCACCAGCTCTTCGGCGCGGTCGGCGGCCTGGTCCCAGGTGTCGCTGTCCGGGTCGGCCGACACCGCCAGATCCTGCGCCCTGCGCATGGCCGTCAAGAACCGCGCGAACCCCGGACCGGGCTGGGCCGCTTCGAAATTCGGGAAGCCGCCGTGCTTGTCGTAGTCGGGATCGACCAGCCTTGGGTCGTCGGTCACGCGCGGGCCGCCAGAATGTCGCGGCGCACGATCGTCTGGTCCCGGCCGGGTCCAACGCCGATGCACGAAATATGTGCTCCGGCAAGCTCTTCCAGACGCAGCACATAGTCACGGGCCTTGGCGGGCAGGTCGTCGAATTCACGGGCCTCCGAGATGTCCTCCCACCAGCCGGGCATCTCCTCATAGATCGGCTCGGCGTGCGCGATGTCGCTCTGCGTCATCGGCATGTCGTCGGTGCGCTTTCCGTTCACCGTGTACCCGACGCAAATCGGCACCGTCTCCAGGCTGGACAGCACGTCGAGCTTGGTGAGGAAGTAGTCGGTGATGCCGTTGACGCGGGTCGCGTAGCGCGCGATCACCGCGTCGAACCATCCGCAGCGGCGCCGCCTGCCCGTCGTCACCCCGAACTCACCGCCGGTCTTGGTCAGGTATTCGCCCATCTCGTCGAACAGTTCGGTGGGGAACGGGCCGGAACCCACCCGGGTGGTGTACGCCTTCAGAATGCCCAGCACGGTGGTGATGCGGGTCGGGCCGATGCCCGAGCCGACGGCCGCGCCGCCTGCGGTCGGATTCGACGACGTCACGAACGGATACGTGCCGTGGTCGACGTCGAGCAGCGTGCCCTGCGAGCCCTCGAGCAGCACCGTCTCACCCTCGTCGAGCGCGACGTTGAGCAGTCGCCTGGTGTCTGCGATGCGGTGCTTGAAACCCTCGGCCTTCGTCAGCAGGTTGTCCAACACCTCGTCCGGCGCCAGCGCCTTGCGGTTGTAGATCTTGACCAACACCTGGTTCTTGAATTCCAGTGCCACTTCGATCTTTTGGGCCAACTGCGACTCGTCGAGCACATCTGCGACACGAATGCCGATGCGGGCGATCTTGTCCTGGTAGCACGGGCCGATGCCGCGGCCGGTGGTGCCGATCTTCTTGCTTCCCGCGTAGCGCTCGGTGACCTTGTCGATGGCGACGTGGTACGGCATCAGCAGGTGCGCGTCGGCGGAGATCAGCAGCCGCTCGGTGTCGACGCCGCGATCGGCCAGACCCTTGAGCTCGTCGAGCAGCACGCCGGGATCGACCACCACACCGTTGCCGATCACGTTGGTGACGCCCGGTGTGAGAATGCCTGACGGGATCAGGTGAAGCGCGAAGTTCTCCCCCGTCGGCAGCACCACGGTATGACCGGCGTTGTTGCCGCCCTGATACCGCACGACCCACTGCACTCGGCCACCGAGCAGATCGGTGGCCTTACCCTTGCCCTCGTCGCCCCATTGGGCGCCGATGAGCACGATTGCCGGCATGGCATTTCTCCCGCTTATTGTGATCCAGCCGGTGAGCCACCCTATCCCAGCGTCCGCGAGGAGCCGCCTTGATCACCACTGATGTCGTGGTGTTGCTGTTCGGCGGCCGACGCTTGCCCCGCCCGCTTTCGGATCTCGCGTCTCAACCGGCCGAGGCGCCGGAGGACATCGACGCCACCATCGGGCGCTGCAGACGGCTGATTGTGGTGGGCTCCGATGCCGACCTGGCGGCGGTGTTGACCCGGCTGCTGCGTGCCGACCGGCTCGACGTCGAAGTGGGCCACGCCGCCGGTTGGCGGAAGGGCCGCCGCGCGCGCCGCGGTACCGCACAGCGGGTTCCGTTGATCCGCGACGAGACCGGCCACGTCATCGTCGGCGCGGCCGAATGGCGCGGCGCGGACGGCGCGCCGCTGCTGGGCGAGGCCGTCGTCGACGACACGCGGCTGTTCGACGGCGAAGTCACCGGCGTGCGAATCGAACCGACCTCCGGGATGCCGGGACTCCGTGCGGCCGTGACGGGGCGGGGCCGGCGCCGCTGGCTCGCAGGCCGGGCCGCTCAGCTCGGCACAACCGGTGCGCTGGTGGTCCGCGACGGCGTACCCGCGCCACGATCGGTGCGCCGATCGACGTTTTATCGCCACACCGAGGGGTGGCTACTGGTGAGATAGTGCCCGTGCGAATCATTGTCACGGGTGGCAACAGCGGTGTCGGAAGAGAAACGGCCACGGCGCTGGCCGCCGCCGGACACAGCGTGCTGATAGCGGCGCGCACCGTCCCGAAGTCCGAGCAGGCCGCCGCCGAGATGGCGGGCGACGTCGAGGTGGCACATCTCGATCTCGCCGACCTGACCAGCGTGCGCAAGTTCGCCGACTCGGTGGAGAGCGTCGACGTGCTGGTGAACAACGCCGGTGTGCTCGGCTTGCCCCTCACCCGTACCGCGGACGGGTTCGAAGCCCACATGGGCACCAACTACCTCGGCCATTTCGCATTGACGTGCCTGCTCGGCGACCGAATCAGGGACCGGGTCGTCTCGGTGACGAGCATGAACCACCTCTTCAGCCGCGTCCATCTAGACGACTTGAACTGGCACACGCGGCCGTACTCGAAGTGGGCCGCCTACGGCGAGTCCAAACTCGCGCTTATGTTGTTCACCGACGAATTGGCCAGAAGGGGCGTGCGCGCGATCGCCGTCGACCCCGGTGGCGCGGACACCAACATCGCCCGCTACAGCACGGGCTTTCTCGGCTGGTCCTCCAAGCAGCGCTGGCTGCGCAACTTCCCGCAGAGCGCAAAGACCGCGGCCCGGTCGAGCATCCTCGCGGCGACGACGGACCTGCCCGGTGGGACGTATCTGGCACCGCGCTTCAAACAGGTGGGCAAGCCGCGGGTGACCAAGCGGGCCAAGAAGGCCTGCGACCCGCAGACCGCGAGCAGACTGTGGCAACTGTCGGCCGAGCTGACCGAGTGCAACTGGCCGCGGTGAATCCCGGTAGCTTCGTGAGGTGAGTATCCACCCGGTGCACCAATCGGTGCGACCAAGCCTCATCTTCCTGGCAATCGTCGCCATCACCGCGGCAGGCGGGGCGCTGGCGTGGACGACCGGGGCGAACTACGACGAGTCGCTCGCCTACGTCGGGGTGTTCACCTTCATCATCGCGGGCTGGGTGGTGTCGCTGAGCCTGCACGAGTTCGCCCACGCGTTCACGGCATGGCGGTTCGGCGACCGCGACGTCGCGGTGCGCGGCTATCTGACGCTCAACCCGTTCAAGTACGCGCATCCGGTGATGTCGATCGTGTTCCCCGTGCTGGTCATCCTGATCGGCGGCATCGGACTGCCCGGTGGCGCGGTGTGGGTGCGGACGTCGTTCATGACGAAATGGCAGAAGTCCGTGGTCAGCCTGTCCGGGCCGATGACCAACGTGGTCTCCGCAGTGGTGCTGCTGGCGCTGACGCGGCTGCTCTACGACCCTGAGCACTTAGTGTTCTGGGCCGGGGTGGCGTTCATGGGTTTTCTCCAGGTGACCGCTGCGGTGCTAAACCTGCTGCCTGTTCCCGGCCTTGACGGCTACAGCGCGCTCGAACCGCACCTGAGCCCGGAAACGCAGCGCGCCCTGCAACCCGCCAAGCAGTGGGCCTTCTTGATCCTGCTGGTGCTGCTGATCGCGACACCGCTCAATCAGTATTTCTGGTCGATGGTGAACTGGTTCGTCGAGGCCTCCGGGATGCCCAACGGCCTCGTCGGCGCGGGCTTCCACCTCACCCGGTTCTGGTCTGCCTGGCTGTAGAGCAGCGCCTTGCGACATATGCATCTTTGCGCATAGATTGAAAACATGGGTGCGGACCACAACCACGGTGGTGCCGATGCCCGTGTCAGCCGAATGGTCATCGCCGCGGTCATCCTGTCCGGCTTCTTCGTCCTCGAACTGACGACCGCGCTGCTGATCAACTCGATCGCACTGCTGGCCGACGCGGGCCACATGCTCACCGACCTCGTGGCGATGTTCATGGGCCTGACCGCGCTGCTGCTCGCCCGGCACGGAAGCTCGTCCCCTGCGAGGACATACGGCTGGCACCGCGCCGAGGTGTTCACCGCCGTCGCCAACGCGGCGCTGCTGATCGGGGTGGCCGGATTCATCCTCTTCGAGGCGTTCGAGCGGCTCGGCGACGCGCCCGCAATTCCGGGCGTGCCGATGATCGTCGTCGCGCTGGCGGGACTGGTGGCCAACGGCATCGTCGTGCTGCTGCTCCGCTCGCACTCCGAAGGCAGCCTTGCGGTCAAGGGCGCCTACATGGAGGTCGTCGCCGACACCGTCGGCAGCATCGCCGTGCTGATCGCGGGCATCGTCACGGTGACGACGCACTGGCCGTACGCCGACGTGGTGGTGGCGGTCCTTGTCGCCCTGTGGGTGTTGCCAAGGGCGATCTCGCTCGCGCGAGCGGCGCTGCGCATCCTGTCCGAGTCCTCACCCAGCCACATCGATGTCGACGAACTGCGGACCGCGCTGTGCGCCGTCGACGGTGTGACCGAGGTGCACGACCTACACGTTTGGACGCTGGTCCCCGGCAAGGACATGGTCACGGCCCACCTGACCAGCGGTGCCGACGCGGCGCGGGTGCTCGACGACGCAAAGTCGGTCCTGACCGCCCGCGGCCTCGACCACGCGACCGTGCAGGTCGAGCCGCCCGACGCCGCAGGCGACTGCAACTGCGAAGCGACCCCTTAGCTAGGTGAGCCCGAGTTCGGATCGCGCCGTCGGGTCGCAGTCGTCGAGCAGATCGAGACAGCGCGCGTATTCGTCGGTCTCACCGATCGCGTCCGCGGCCTTCGCGAGTGCCGCCACGCAGCGCAGGAAACCCCGGTTGGGTGCGTGCGCGTACGGCACGGGCCCAAAACCCTTCCAGCCATTGCGACGCAACTGGTCGAGGCCGCGGTGATACCCCGTGCGCGCGTAGGCGTAGGCGGTGATCGCCTTGTCGTCGGCCAGCGCGTGCTCAGCGAGCGCCGCCCAGGCCACCGATGCGGTGGGGTGCGCGGCGGCCACGATTGCGGGGTTCTCGTCGGCCTCCAGTTCGATCTCGGCCGCCTTGTCGCCTGGCAGGAGAATCGGATCCGGTCCCAGGAGATCACCCATCCGCGTCATGGGCCTATTGTGCCGTGAGGCTTATAAGCTCGACCAGAGGCGTCGTCACGGGAGGACTGCAGCAGGGATGTCGAACCCATCAGGGCCCGACCGGGGAAACGAACCGGCTGTGGAATCGGCGGACGAATCCGCAGCCGCCGCGTCGGCACCCGAGGACGGCGTCGAACAGTCGGCCGAGGCGGCGACCGAAGCGGCCCCGGTGGTCGAAGACCACCCCACCGAAGTGATGGCGGTGGAATCCACCGACACGGGGGCTGCGGATCCGTCTCAGGACGAGAAGGCGGCCGAGCGGCGGTTCACCGCACCGTCGGGAATGGACTCGTCGACCCAGAAGATCGAATCCCCTCCCGAGCCCGCCACCGAGGTGCTGTCGGCGGCCACCGAACCCTTCTCTGCGTCCGGCAAACCGGCTGCGCCGCAGCTCATTCCGGCCCGCGGAGACGCACCCAAACCGCCTGGGCGGCGACGCAGCTGGGGCTGGGTGATCGCGCTGATTCTGGTGATCGCCGCGCTCGTCGCCGTCGCGATATTGGGCACCCTGCTGTTGACCCACGACTCCGATTCGAAGGCGTCGCAGGAGGACAAGGTGCGCTCGACGATCCAGAACTTCGACGTTGCCGTGCAGAACGGCGACCTGGCCACCCTGCGCGGCATCACCTGTGGCACCACCCGGGACAGCTACGTCAACTATGACGACCGCGCGTGGGCCGACACCCACGCCAGGGTGGCCGCGGCAAAGCAGTTCCCGGTGGTGGCCAGCATCGACCAGGTGGTGGTCAACGGCGGCCACGCCGAGGCGAACGTCACCACGTTCATGGCGTATGCGCCGCAGACCCGGTCGACCCGCAGTTTCGACCTGCAGTTCCGCGACGACCAGTGGAAGATCTGCCAGGCACCCGACAGCTAGCGGGTTATCGACCGGCCCGCGCTGTGCAGGTCCCTGCACGCCTCGACGACACGCTCTGACATGGAGCCCTCGGCCTTCTTCATATAGGTGCGCGGGTCGTAGACCTTCTTGTCGCCGACTTCGCCGTCGACCTTCAGCACGCCGTCGTAGTTGGCGAACATGTGGCCGGCCACGGGGCGGCTGAACGCGTACTGGGTGTCGGTGTCGACGTTCATCTTGACCACGCCGTAGCGCAGCGCCTCCTCGATCTCCGACTTCAGCGAGCCCGAACCGCCGTGGAAGACAAAGTCGAAAGGCTTTGAGCCCTCGGGCAATCGGAGCTTGGCCACGGCCACCTTCTGGCCCTGCTCGAGGATGTCGGGACGCAGTTTGACGTTGCCCGGCTTGTACACGCCGTGCACGTTGCCGAACGTGGCGGCCAGCAGGTACTTTCCGTGTTCACCCGTGCCGAGGGCCTCGATCGTCTTCTCGAAGTCCTCGGGAGTGGTGTAGAGCTTCTCGTTGATGTCAGCTTCGACGCCGTCCTCCTCGCCGCCGACCACGCCGATCTCGATCTCCAGGATGATCTTGGCAGCGGCCGCTTCCTTCAGCAGTTCCTTGGCGATCGTCAGGTTCTCGTCGATCGGCACCGCGGAGCCATCCCACATGTGCGACTGGATGAGCGGGTTCCTACCCTCCGCCACGCGCTGCTGCGAGATCGCCAGCAACGGACGGACATACGTGTCGAGCTTGTCCTTCGGACAGTGGTCGGTGTGCAGCGCGACGGTGACCGGATATCTCTCCGCGACGACGTGTGCGAACTCGGCGAGAGCCACCGCGCCGGTGACCATGTCCTTCACCCCGAGCCCGGAACCGAACTCGGCGCCGCCGGTGGAGAACTGGATGATGCCGTCGCTGCCTGCGTCGGCGAAGCCCTTGAGCGCGGCGTTGATCGTCTCCGAGGAAGTGCAGTTGATCGCCGGGAACGCATACGAGTGCTCCTTGGCGCGGGCCAGCATCTCGGCGTAGGCCTCGGGCGTGGCGATGGGCATGGGACTTCCTCTCGCTGATGGCGCTGTCAGGGGAGTATCTCAGGTACGGGCGGGCTGAGCAGCCCTTCGGGCGCCCGCCGGTAAGTTGGTGAGCCATGAGCACCACCGTGATGGCCCTGCCCGGCCTGATGGACCCGATGTACTGGCTGGGCGACGGCGGGCTGTTCGCGTCTGCGGTGCTGCCCGGCATTCTGGTCATCGTCTTCATCGAGACCGGGCTGCTGTTCCCGATACTGCCCGGCGACTCGCTGCTGTTCACCGGCGGCCTGCTGGCGGCGGCGCCGAACCCGCCCGTCAACATCTGGGTGCTGGTGATCAGCGTGGCGATGGTCGCGGTGCTAGGCGACCAGTGCGCGTACTTCATCGGGCGCCGGATCGGACCCGCGCTGTTCGACAAGGAGGACTCCCGCTTCTTCAAGAAGCGCTACGTCACCGAGTCACACGAGTTCTTCGAACGCCACGGCCCGAAGACGATCATCCTGGCTCGCTTCGTTCCGATTGTGCGCACGTTCACCCCTGTGCTCGCAGGCGTCTCCTACATGCGCTACCCGATATTCCTCGGCTTCGACATCATCGGCGGCGTCCTGTGGGGGGCGGGCGTGACGCTGCTCGGCTACTTCCTGGGCAATGTGCCGTTCGTCAAGGACCACCTCGAGTTGATGATCCTGCTGATCGTGTTCCTGTCGATCCTGCCGGGCATCATCTCGGTCGGCCGGGCAATGCTGCAGCGTCGACGCTCGACCGGCGAGGTGACACCGGTCGAGGATTAACCCGGCCACCGAGCGCGGCGAAAAGGTCCCGCAACCCCGACAGCGAATTCGCGGGCAGAAACAGATCGCAGTACGGCAAAGCTGCCGCCATCGAGCCCGCGAGTGGCTCGAATCCCGGTTGCGCGGCCCGCGGATTGAGCCACACGAGCATGTGCGCCCGCCGCCTCACCCGGGCCAGTGCCCGCTCCATCACTTCCGGAGGGTCGGCGTCCCATCCGTCGGAGGCGATGATCACCACCGCACCGCGCAGCGTGCTGCCGTGCGGTGCTGCCAGCAGCCCACCCACGCATCGGCCAAGGTGTGTACCGCCGTAGCGGTCGACCACTTTCGCGTTGGCCCGGGAGAGCGCCACTTCCGCCGAGCGGTGCGACAACGCAGGCGTGAGCCGCGTCAACGATGTCGAAAATGCGAAGACTTCGGGCCGAATGCCCTTCTGGCGCAAGGCCGCTGCCCGCATCAGATGCAGATAGATCGTCGCATAGGGCCGCATCGATCGGCTGACATCGCACACCAGGACGACCCGGCGTGGCCGATGGCGTCTGCGGGCCCGCTGCAGCCGTAACACCTCCCAGCCTGTCTCCCGCGACGACCGCATCGACTCCCGCACGTCAATTCGCTTGCCGCGGCGATGCGGCTCCCTGCGCAAGCTGCGCCGCCGCGGCCACCGCGCAGACAGCTGTTCCAGCCAGGTGCCGATGCGGCGCAGGTCGTCCTCGTCGAACTGATCGAACGACTCGTCCGCCCTGGCGACCAGTCGGCTTGGCAGCGGATCGGGCACGACGGTTCCGCCGTCTGAGTACTCGGCCGCGCTGATAATGGCGGGCATCGTGGTCCACGGCAGGCCGTCGCCGTCGCTGCTGCCGCCCTCGGTTCCGCGGACGCCTGGCGCAGGAGCGGCGGGCGGACGGGGCCGGCGGTCCTCGGGTCGAATTCGGCGGCCGAGACCCGCGTCGGCGAAGATCGCATCGAACACCGCATCGAATGCGGCCACGTCCTCCGCCCTGTTCACCAATGTCAGGCGCGCCGCCCAGTACATGGCGGTGCGCGACCGCGGCGCGATGCGGTGCATCGCCTGTACGAGGGTCGCGGGCCCATCGGCCGACACCACAACGCCGCCAGCGCGCAGTTTGGCCACTAACGCAACCGCGAAGGCGGAGACGTCGACACCGCGCAATACAAACGGGGCTGTCATTAGCTGTGGTGCAACGCCTTTCGGGCCAGCCTCAAACGTCCCAGCGTGAACACCACGGCCGCCGCCAGAAACGCGCCGAAGATCAGCGGGCCGTATTTCTTAAGTGCGCCACCACCCGCGAGTTCAAGTAGATCGATCGGCTCCGGCGCGGGCTGTTGCGGCGTCGTAGTCTCCGCCGTCAGCGCCGAGCCGTTGTGCGCGGGGTCGACGGGTGCCTTGTTCGTCATAAGCTTCGCCTCGAGCGACTCGACGAACTGTCCGAGCAGTTTCTCGGAAACCTGTTGCAGCATGCTGCTGCCGAATTGCGCGAGCTTACCGACCACCTTCAGATCAGTGTCGACAGTGACGCGGGTGTGATTACCGGCGTCGTGCAACTGGGCGGTGACGGTTGCCGCCGCGTTGCCGGTGCCGCGCGCCTCCTTGCCCTTGCCGTCGATCACGGCGCGGTGTGCATCGCGATCCTGCTCAACGAAGCGGACCTTGCCGCTGAATTCGCTTGTCACCGGGCCGACCTTGACCTTCACCTTCCCCAGCACGTCATCACCCTCACGGCCGGTCATCTGCGCTCCCGGCATCAACGGAATGACCTGCTCCAGATCGGTGAGGACGTCCCATGCGTCCTCGATCGGCACGCTGACGGTGAACTCGTTGGCAATTTTCATCCAGTATCCCTCTCACTGTGAGCTGTACTCGGCGAACGCCTCACTGATCAGGGTGTAGTCGTCGGGGGTCTTCGCGAGAGCGCCGAGGCCGGCCACGCCGCATTCGGTGCCCGCATCGACCAGGTCGGCTACCCCGAGCGTCACCAATGCGGCGACCCAGTCGATGGTTTCCGCCACCCCCGGCGGCTTGTCGAGGTCGAGATCTCTTGTATTGCCGACGAACTGGGTGGCATGCTCGATAAGCGCAGTACCCGCACCGGGCACCGTGCGCCGCACGATCGCCGCGGCCCGTGACGGCTCCGGGTAGTCGATCCAGTGGTATAGGCAACGGCGTCGCAACGCGTCATGCAGGTCGCGGCTACGGTTGGAGGTGAGCACGGCGATCGGTGGCTGTTCCGCGACGAACGTTCCGAGTTCCGGCACGGTGACCGACGCCTCGCCAAGGAATTCCAGCAGAAGCGCCTCGAATTCGTCGTCGGCGCGGTCGATCTCGTCGATCAGCAAGACAGGGGCGCCCTCGCCACGGTAGCGAACGCACTGGAGGATCGGACGATCGACCAGATACTCCTCGGTGTACAGGTCGGACTCGTCGATACCGGCGCCTTTTGCCTCGGCCAGCCGGATGCTCAGCAGCTGGCGTTGATAGTTCCAGTCGTACAGGGCTTCGGCCGCTGTCAAGCCCTCATAACACTGTAGGCGCAGCAGAGGTGTGCCCAGCACTGCGGCAAGGGTTTTCGCGGCGGTTGTCTTGCCTACGCCGGGCTCACCCTCCAGCAGCAGCGGACGACCGAGCGTGACGGCCAGGTATATGGCCGATGCGGTGCCGAGGTCGAGCAGATAGTTCTCCGCGTCGAAGCGCCGGATCACCTCGTCGACATCGGCGAACGGGTTCGTCATCGGCACCCGGTCAGCCCGTCGACCCGGATCGACTTGACGACTTCGGCGACGATGGACACCGCGATCTCGGCGGGTGTCTTCGCACCGATCGGCAGCCCGACCGGTGTGTGCACCCGGCGACGTTCGGCTTCGGTCAGTTCGAGGCCGTTGAGGATCGACGCCCCGCGGACACGACTGGCCACCAGCCCGATGTAGCCGACGCCGGCATCGAGCGCGGCTCGGATCGCCTCGGCCTCAGGACCGCCAAGGCTGGCGATCACCACCGCGGTCGTCCCCGCCAGGTCGTCCCTGTCACCGCTGCGGGCGTCATAGCCCATGGCGCCGCAGAGGTCCACCACTGCATCGGCGATCGGCGTCGCACCGAAGACCCTCACCAGCGGTGCGGGCACCTGGGGCACCAGGAAGATCTCCAGCGCTCCACCGGACAGGCACGGGTTGACCACCACGCAGGCGCCCCGCGCCTCGGGAAAGTGCACGTCCCCATCGGGTAGCACCCGCAGCAGCACACTTTCGTTCGTCTGCAAGGCTCCCATCGCCGCCTTGCGAACCGAGTTCTGTGCGCAGTGACCGCCGACGAAACCCTCAATTGTGCCGTCGGACAAAAGAATGGCTTCGTCACCGGGGTGTGCGGAGGTCGGTGGTGCAGCGCGCACCACCGTGGCGTGGACGAACGGTGTCCGAGTGCGCAGCAGCTGCTGCGCCCGTTCGTCCATCTTCATCGCTGTGCGCATGAAAACCCTTCTAGATCGGCGGGGTGGCCCGACCCTGCATTGCCTCCCAGACCCGCGACGGAGTCAGCGGCATGTCGGCATGCCGCACACCGAACGGCGCCAGCGCGTCGACGACCGCGTTCACCACGGCGGGCGGTGATCCGACGGTGGCGGACTCCCCTACACCCTTGGCTCCGATCGGATGGTGCGGTGACGGCGTCACCGTGTGGCCAGTCTCGAAGTGCGGCACCTCAACGGCGGTGGGGATGAGGTAGTCCATCAGCGAGCCACCGAGGCAGTTGCCCTCCTCGTCGAACGCGATGATCTCCATCAGCGCCATGCCGATTCCGTCGGTGATGCCGCCGTGCACCTGCCCCTCGATGATCATCGGGTTGATGCGGGTGCCGCAGTCGTCGACGGCCAGGAAGCGCCGCACCTTGACGACCGCCGTCCCAGGGTCGATGTCGACGACGCAGAAGTACGCCCCGTACGGATACGTGAGGTTCTCTGGGTTGTAACAGATCTGGGCATCCAGGCCCCCCTCGAGGCCATCGGGTAGATCGAACGCGCCGTGTGCGCGCATCGCGATGTCCTGAATGGTCACCGAAGCCGACGGGTCACCCTTTACGTGGAAGGACCCCTTCTCCCACTCCAGGTCGGCGATCGACGCTTCGAGCATGCCCGAGGCGATGATCTTGGCCTTGTCCCTGACCTTGCGTGCCACGAGGGCCGCGGCAGCACCCGACACGGGCGTCGACCGGCTGCCGTATGTCCCGAGGCCGAACGGCGTCTGGTCGGTGTCGCCGTGTACGACGTCGATGTCATCGGGCGGAATACCCAACTCTTCGGCGACGATTTGAGCGAACGTGGTCTCGTGGCCCTGCCCTTGCGTCTGAACCGACAGCCGCACAACGGCTTTGCCCGTCGGATGCACGCGCAGTTCGCAGCCGTCCGCCATGCCGAGGCCAAGAATGTCCATATCCTTGCGGGGCCCGGCGCCCACCGCCTCCGTGAAGAAGGACATGCCGATGCCCATCAATTCGCCGCGCTCGCGCTTTTCCTTCTGCTCGGCGCGTAGGGCGTCGTACCCGATCATCTCCATGGCCTTGCGCATGGTGGTCTCGTAGTCGCCCGAGTCGTAGACCCATCCGGTCTTGGACTTGTACGGGAATTGCTCCGGTTTCAACAGGTTCTGCAGTCGCAACTGCGCCGGATCCATCTTCAGCTCGAACGCAAGGCAGTCGACCAGTCGCTCGACGAAGTACACGGCCTCGGTGATACGGAACGAGCAGGCATACGCCACGCCGCCGGGTGCCTTGTTCGTATACACCGCGGTCATGTGGCAGTACGCGGCCTCGATGTCGTAGCTGCCCGTGAACACGCCGAAGAAGCCCTGCCGGATATTTCACCGGGGCCGCAGTGCCGTTGAACGCGCCGTGATCGGCGAGCACGTTGGACCGGATAGCCAGGATCTTGCCGTCCTTGGAGGCCGCGATCTCACCGACCATGATGTAGTCACGAGCGAAGCCTGTGCTGGTGAGGTTTTCGCTGCGGTCCTCCATCCACTTGACCGGCTTTCCCAGCACCAGTGAGCCGACGATCGCGCACACGTATCCGGGGTAGATCGGCACCTTGTTGCCGAACCCGCCACCGATGTCCGGTGAGATGATCCGGATCTTGTGTTCGGGCAGGCCCGCCACCAACGCGTACAGCGTGCGGTGCGCGTGCGGCGCCTGCGTCGTCGACCACAGCGTCAGCTTGCCGGTGACCGGGTCGAGATCGGCTACGGCACCGCAGGTTTCCATCGGTGCGGGATGCACGCGCGGATACACGATCTCCTGCTTGACGACGACGTCGGCCTTGGCGAACACGGCCTCGGTGGCCGCCGCATCGCCGGTCTCCCAGTCGAAACAATGATTGTCGGACTTGCCCTCGAGGTCGGTGCGGATCACTTCGGCATCGGCATCGAGCGCCTTGCGGGCGTCGACGACCGGGGTGAGCGCCTCGTAGTCGACATCGATGAGCTCCAGCGCGTCGCGGGCGGAGTAGTGGTCCTCGGCGACGACGAACGCCACCTCCTGGCCCTGGAACCGCACCTTGTCGGTGGCCAGCACCGCCTGCACGTCGTTGGACAGCGTCGGCATCCAGGCCAGGCCCTTCTCGGCGAGGTCGGCACCGGTCACGACGGCCTTGACCTTCGGATGTGCTTGGGCCGCTGAGACATCGATGCTGTTGATCCGCGCGTGGGCGTACGGCGAACGCAGGATGGCCAGGTGCAGCATGCCGGGCAGATTGATGTCGTCGACGTAATTGCCGCGTCCGCGGATGAACCGCGGGTCCTCCTTGCGCAGCATCCGGCCGTGGCCGCACGGCTTCTGGTCGTTGTCGGCCATGTCTTCCGGCGAGGCCTCCATGGTCGTCATGATGGGCTCCCTGTTTCGATCATGTGCTCAGCCGCGTCCGGGCCCATGGTGTCGTCGGTCTGCGCCTCGGGCGCGAAGTCGTCCTCATTTGGTCCGGATTCGACGACGCGGCCGTTGGCATGCCTGGCCGCCCATTGGATGGACCGCACGATGGTGGTGTATCCGGTACACCGGCAGATCTGGCCTGATATAGCCGTCCGGATTGTGTCCTCGTCGGGATCGGGTACCCGGTCGAGCAGGGCCCGCGCGGTGATCATCATGCCTGGTGTGCAGAACCCGCACTGCAGCCCGTGGCACTGCATGAAGCCTTCCTGCACCGGGTCCAGCTGCCCATCGACTTCCAGGCCCTCTACGGTGCGCACGCTGTGGCCGGACGCCATTGCCGCGAGGATGGTGCAGGACTTCACCGGTTCGCCGTCCATGTCGACGACGCACGTGCCGCAGTTGCTGGTGTCGCAGCCCCAGTGAGTTCCGGTGAGCCGCAAGTTATCCCGCAGGAAATGAACGAGCAGCGTCCTGGGCTCAACCTCGGTGGTGATGGGTTCGCCGTTGACAGTCAAGGTCACCTGCATGGGTTACGCCCCTCCGGGTCCGTTGGTCGACAGTGTGCCCGCTACACGTGCTGCGGCCGCGTGCAATGTCCGAAACGTCAGTTCGCCGGCCAGATGCCGCTTGTAGTCCGCGCTGCCCCGCATGTCGCTGGCCGGCTCGCAGGCCTGCGCCGCGCGGCGGCCGGCCTCGGCGAATACCTCCTCGGTGGGCGGTTTGCCGACCAGCGCATCGGCGACGGCGGCGAGTTCGGCGACATCGGGGTTCACCGCCGTCAACCCCAGGCGAGCGGCCGTGATGGTGGCGCCCTCCACGCTGACCGAGGCACCCGCCGCAGTCACCGCCCAGTCGCCGATCCGCCGCTCCACCTTGGCGTAGGCATTGGAAGTGTTCGGCCGCAGTGGGATACGCACCTCGACCAGCATCTCGTTGTGCGCCAGCGACGTCTCATAGGGGCCTTCGAGGAAGTCGTCGATCGAAATCTCGCGCGACCCCGAGGGCCCGCGGGCCATGCAGACGGCGTCAAGCACCGCACACACCGTCGTCAGGTCTTCGGCCGGGTCCGCCTGGCACAGCGACCCGCCGACGGTTCCCCGGTTTCGCACCACGGGATCGGCGATCAGCAGCTCAGCGTCCCGAAAAATCGGGCACACAGCGGCGAGCGCATCGGACTCCAACGCCTCGCGGTGCCGAGCCATCGCGCCGATCCGCACCAGGGTCGGCTCGACGATGATGTACCCGAGCTCAGCCGCCAGGTCGTTGATGTCGACGAGGTATTCCGGGTTGGCTATGCGCAGCTTCATCATCGGCAGCAGGCTGTGCCCGCCTGCGACGATCAACGCCCCGTCGCCCAACCGGTCGAGCAGCCCGATTGCGTGGTCAACGGTCTTCGCGCGCTCATACTCGAAAGGTCCAGGTACCTGCATGTGACCGACCTCATATCCTCCGCGGGAGTCCCAGTGTCGGCCGGTCCAGCAGGCCCGTCAATATCGAGTTAAGTGATCGCTTAACTCGCGCTTCGTGGTGAATCCGGCCTTCGACCTCCGCCAGCGGGCGGCCACCGCCGCCCCACCGCCGGGCGATGATCTCCGCTGCGATCGACACTGCGGTCTCCTCCGGGGTCCGCGCGCCGAGGTCCAGCCCGATCGGGCTGGACAGCCGGGCCAGCTCGATCTCCGTCAAGCCGGCTTCGCGAAGCCGGTCCAACCGATCGTCGTGGGTGCGCCGGGACCCCATCGCGCCCACATATCCGACCTCGGGCAGCCGCAGCGCAACCTCCAGCAGCGGAATGTCGAACTTCGGGTCGTGGGTGAGCACGCAGATGACGGTTCGACCGTCGATCTCGTCCGCGTCGCTCAGCGCGGTCAGGTAGCGGTTGGGCCACTCGACGACGACCTCGTCGGCGGTCGGGAACCGCGCTCGCGTCGCGAACACCTGGCGGGCGTCGCACACGGTGACCCGGTAGCCGAGCAGCGAACCCTGCCGCGCGAGGGCCGCCGCAAAGTCGATCGCACCGAATACCAGCATCCGCGGCCGCGGCGCATAACTGGCCACGAAGACCTCCATGCCCGCACCGCGGCGCTGGCCGTCGGGGCCGTAGGTGAGCACCTCGCTGCGACCCGCGGCCAGCAGGCCTGCGGCGTCGTCGGCGATAGCGGCGTCGGCGCGCTCAGAGCCGAAGGACCCGCGAGCCGAGTCGGGTCCAACGACGAGCCTGCGGCCCACCCAGGCAGGGTTGACGTGCGCGATCACGGTAGCGACCGCGACCGGCCGGTGCTCGGCGACGTCGGCGGCCACGGCGTCGAGCTCAGGAAATGTCATGCGGGAGACCGGTTCGACGAAGATGTCGATGATGCCGCCGCAGGTCAGCCCGACGGAGAATGCGTCGTCGTCGGTGACTCCGTACCGCTCGAGCCGCGGCGTGCCGTCCCGCACAACGTCATTGGCCAGTTCGTAGACCGCACCCTCGACGCAGCCGCCCGACACCGACCCGCTGACCGTGCCGTCCGGCGCCACCACCATCGACGCTCCGGCCGGCCGCGGGGCGGAGTGGAAGGTGCGAACGACGGTGCCGACACCCGCGGTGCCACCCGATTCCCAGATAGCCATCAGCTCTGCCATCACGTCACGCACGCCACCCAAAGTAGGCTCAAATCGTGACACCGGCTCAGCTTCGAGCCTTTTCGGCAGTGGTGCGGCTGGGCTCTGTCCGCGCCGCGGCCGAGGAACTCGGCATGACCGACGCGGGAGTGTCGATGCACGTCGCGCAGTTGCGCAAGGAACTCGACGACCCGTTGTTCGCCAGGACGGCAGCCGGGCTCGCTTTCACGCCGGGCGGCCTGCGGCTGGCGAGCCGGGCGATCGAGATCCTCGGCCTGCAGCAGCAGACAGCGATCGAGGTGACCGAGGCGTCGCACGGACGACGGCTGTTGCGCATCGCGGCGTCAAGTGCGTTCGCCGAGCACGCCGCCCCGGGACTGATCGAGCTGTTCTCGTCGCGGGCCAACGACCTGTCGGTTGAACTCAGCGTCCATCCGACGAGCCGCTTTCGCGAGCTGATCAGTTCGCGCGCCGTCGATATCGCGCTCGGCCCCAGCGCCGATGACGCCACGTCCGACGGATCGATCGTCGTGCGGCCGTTCCTGAAGTATCAGATCCTGACGGTCGCAGCACCCGGCAGCCCGCTGGCCGACCATCCGCCGACCGCCGCCCTGCTGCGCGACCAACAATGGATGCTCGGCCCGTCCGCGGGCAGCTCGGAGGGCGAAATCGCAGCGATACTACAGGAATTAGCCATCCCCGAGTCCCAGCAACGGATCTTCCAAAGTGATGCCGCGGCCCTCGAGGAAGTGCAGCGTGTCGGCGGCGTCACGCTGGCGATCGGCTTCTCGGTCGGCAAGGACCTCGCGGCCGGACGGGTCATCCATGTCAAGGGGCCAGGCCTTCAGGCACCCGGTGAATGGTGCGCGATGACACTGGCGCCGTCGGCTCGCCAGGCCGCCGTCTCGGAGCTGGTCCGCTTCATCACCACACCGCGGTGCACTCAAGCGATGTTGCGCGGCACCGGTGTCGGCGTCACCCGGTTCCGCCCCAAAGTTCATGTGACGCTTTGGAGTTGACGCACCTATCCGACGGGTCTGCCAGCTTCGAGTGCGCGGATCAGGCTGGCGGCGTCCCACGGGCCCTTGTGCCGCTTGCCGTTGACGAAGAACGTTGGCGTCGAATTGAGGTCCATCACCTCGGCGTCCTGCGCGTCGTCCTGCACGCGGTGCGACACCCTCGACGCGTGCACCCGCACGTCGGAGTCGAAGCGTTCGATGTCACAGCCTGCGGTGACGGCGTAGCGGTAGATATCCGACCACTCCAGGTCATCGGGATGATCGAACAGCTCGCGCGCCATCTCCCAGAATCTGCCCTGCAGCGCGGCCGCCTCACTGGCCCTCGCCGCGTCGAACGCGCGCGGGTGGACGCGTTCCAGCGGCAGGTGCCGCCACACGTAGCGCAGTTGGTCGCCGAAATGCGCCCGCACCTGATCGATCGACCCGGTGGCACGACTGCAGAACGGGCATTCGAAATCGCCGTACTCGACGAGGGTCAGCGGCGCGGCGGGCTTGCCGCGGACGTGGTCTCGATCAGGGTCGACGGGGCGAACCAGCTTGAGCCCGACCGGTTCGGGCGGGCTGACCCAGTCGGTGACTCGGAAGATGGCCCAGCCGAGCAGGAACGCCGACAGCGACGCGAGGAGCACGCCGACGCGGGCCTCGTCCCGGCGCAGTGGATCGTGGATTGCGATGTCGATGATGAAAAGCGAGATGGTGAAACCGATTCCGGACAGCGCAGCGCCTCCGGCGACCCGGCGCAGTGTCAGGCCCGGCGCCAGCTGACCCCAGCCGAACCGCTGCACCAGCCATGTCGCACCGGTGATCCCGATGAACTTGCCGAGGACGAGGCCTCCGACGATTCCCCATGTCAGCGGTGAGCGCATGGCCGCCGACATGGTTTCGGCGGTCAGCCTCACCCCGGCGTTCACCAACGCGAACAGCGGAAGCACCAGGAACGACACGTAGGGCCCGAACTGGGTCTGCAACCGCTCGTTGATCGAGATCGACTCCCGCAGACCGCGGCTCGCTGCGCGGGCATACTCCGAGTTCGGTGATTGCCGGAACGCGCGGATCAGCTCGACGGCCTGCTCGACCTGCCTGCGCTCCGGCGTGAAGACCGGGATCAGCAGCGCGATCGCCACACCCGCCAGTGTCGGGTGCACGCCGCCGATGTACAACGCCACCCACAGGGCGAACCCGGCAGCGGCGTAGGCGGGACCGCGTCCCGCAGGCAGGTAGCGCACCAGCGCGATCGCGACGATCAAAATCGCCGCGACCAGCAGGGGAACAATTCGGATCCCGTGCGAGTAGAACAGCGCGATCACGGTCAGGGCACCGATGTCGTCGACCACCGCCAGCGTGAGCAGGAAAAGGCGCAGCCGCGCAGGGAATTTCGGTTTGATGATGGCCAGCGCACCGATCAGGAACGCGGTGTCGGTGGAGATCACCACGCCCCATGCATCCGCGTCGTCTCCCGTCGAATTGATCAGCAGGAAGATCAGCGCGGGAACGGCGAGACCGGCGATCGCGGCGATCACCGGAACCGCCGCCCTGGCACGGTCGGTCAGCTCGCCGATCGTGAACTCCGCCACGACTTCCAGCCCGACGATGAAGAAGAAGAACGTCATCAAGCCGTCGTTGATGAGATGCTGGACCGTCAGGTCGAATTCCAGGTCACCGAAGCTGAACCCGACCGACGTGTTCAGCAGCGTCCAATAGCTCTGCGACCAAGGCGAATTCGCCCAGAGGATCGCGAACACCGTGGCCGCCAACAGCAGGCCTGCCGCGATGTTCTCGGTGCTACGCGTCGCCCCTGAACTGCGGCTGAACCGGGTGGGCAGCAACCGCACGATGCGCGGGAAGCCGCTGGCGCTCGGGTCTGGTGCCTCGACAGTCACGCCCGGGCGTGTTCCGCGAAGACGGCGAGCAGATCGGGCTTGTCGACGGCGCTCGCCGAAACGACATCGGCGGGCTTGGCGCCCAACAGGATTCGCTTGATCGGAATCTCGAGCCTTTTGCCGGTCATGGTGCGGGGAATGCCCGGCACATCCACGATGGCGTCGGGCACGTGGCGGGACGATGCCCCCTTGCGGATGGCGGCGGTGATCTTCTCGCGCAACTCGTCGTCCAGTTCGGCGTCGTCGGCGAGGTGGACGAACAGCGGCATCCAATAGCCGCCGTCGTCCTGCTCGACACCCACCACCAGACAGTCTTTGACCTCGGCAAGAGATTCGACCGCGTTGTAGATCTCCGCGCTACCCATGCGGACGCCCAGCCGGTTCAGGGTCGCATCCGAACGGCCGTGCACAACAACCGAATCCCGCTCGGTGATGGTGATCCAGTCGCCGTGACACCAGATGCCCGGGTACTTGTCGAAGTAGGCCTTGCGATAGCGGCTACCGTCGGCGTCGTTCCAGAAGAACACCGGCATCGACGGCATCGGCTGGGTGAGTACCAGCTCGCCTGCCTCTCCGACGACCGGCGTGTTCTCGGCGGTCCATGCTTGGACGTCGGCGCCGAGACAGATGACGTTCAGCTCGCCCGCGACGATCGGAACCAGCGGGCAACCACCGATGAACGCGGTCACCACGTCTGTTCCCCCGCTCATGGACACGACCGGCACCGGCCGGCCCACGCCGTCCTGGATCCAGCGGAATCCCGAGGCGGGCAACGGCGAACCGGTCGAGCCGACCATGCGCAGCGCGTCGAGCCGACACTGCTTGCCCGGGCGCAGTTCGTCCTTGGCGCAGCCGAGAAAATAGGGCGCGCCCGCACCGAACACCGCGACATCGTGGTCGCCGACGATCTGCCACAACCTGTCGGCGTGCGGATACGTCGGGCTGCCGTCGTAGAGCACCACCGTCGCGCCGACCAGCAGTCCGGACACCAGCAGGTTCCACATCATCCAGCTGGTGGTCGAGTACCAACAGAAGCGCTCACCCGGTTTGAGATCGGCGTGCAGGCTCAGGTATTTGAGGTGTTCGAGCGCGACCCCGCCGTGGCCGTGCACGATGCCCTTGGGTGTGCCGGTCGTTCCCGAGGAGAACAGCACCCAGAGCGGATGAGCGAACGGCACCGGAGTGATCTCCAGCGGTGCGTCTAGATCGAGGACCTTCGACCACAAGGTGACATCCTCACCGGCGGCCACGTCGCCCAGCCGCGGCACCAGCACCGTCGCCTTCAGCGTCGGCAGCTGCGCGCGGATCTCGGCGAGTTCCTTGCTCCTGTCGTGGCGCTTGCCGCCGTATACCGAACCGTCGCTGGCCACCAGCACGGTCGGTTCGAGCTGTCCGAGTCGCGCTATGACGCCGTCGACAGCCAGATCCTGGTTGCACACAGCCCATGTCGCGCCGACGCTGGCCGCGCCCAGGAATGCCGCGACCGCCTCGCCGATGTTCGGCAGATACGCGACCACCCGGTCGCCTGGCCTGACGCCGAGCCTGCGTAGATAGTTCGCGAACGCCGCGGTCTCCTGCCGCAGGCGCGCCCATGACCAGTCCGTCGAACCGTCCTCACCGACGACAACGAGCGCAGGGTGTCTGTCGTTCTCGTGGCGGAACGCCTCGATCGCGTAGTTCAGCGTTGCACCCGGAAACCACTGTGCCCCCGGCATTTCCCGACTCTCGAGCACGGTGTCGGCAGGCGTCGTCGAGCGGATGTCGAAAAAGTGCCACACCGCCTCCCAGAACCATGCGATGTCGTCCACTGATTTGGACCAAAGCTGGTGGTAGTCGGCGAACTCACCGCGACCGGTTTCGGCCAGCCATGACATGAAGCGGGTGAGGTTGGCGCGCTCGACAGTGTCTTCGTCCGGTGTCCAGCCCCCGGGTTCGGTCATGCCGTTGTTTCCTCCTCTGCGATCGCGTGCGCCGCCTCCATCAGCATCCAGCCCGACAGCTGCACCGAGAGATCGCGCTCGGGGATCTCGGACGCGTTGACGGCGCCCTCGACGAATTGGGCCTCCTGCCCGCCCGTCTTCGGCAGGTCGGCGTTTCGGTCCCAGAACGGTCCGAACAGCGGCAGCCCGTCGACGCTCTGACGGTAGTCCCACGCCGACTCCGCGGACTTGAGCACGATCTTTCTGGCGGTGTCGATGGCGGCGGCATCCTGCGGCGTCTTGTTCGGCAGCATCGTGACGACCAGCGCCAGGTAGCGGGCCAGTATCCCGTTGAACAGTCCGCCGTCGCCACCTCCCGCGCCCTTGATCACTCCCTCGGGCGCCATCTCCTTGTCGACGGCAGCGACGAGACGATGCACGCGGCGCGGGTGGTCGTCGTCCTCGGTCTGCGCGGCGAGCTCGGTTTCCAGCCCGAGCACCACACCCTGGCAGTAGGTGTACTGCGCCCGCACCATCGAGCCCGCTTTGATGCCGTCGAACACCAGATGGGTCTCGGGGTCGATCAGGGTCTCGTCGATCCAGTCCGCCATCTGCTGGGCGCGGCGCAACCGGTCGTCGTACCGGGCCAGGAAGATCCCGGCCGGACCGTTGGCCGGTGCGTTGAAGAACTGGTCCTGCTTGCGCCACGGGATGCCGCCGCCGTCCTCGGGCACCCAGGCGTTGACGAACTGGTTGCACAGTTTCTTGAGCGCGCCGGGTTTCTCGACGCCGACGAGCCTGGCCGCCCGCTCGAGGGCCAGCGCGAGCCAGGCCATGTCGTCGTAGTAGCTGTTGACCCAGGATCCGTTGTTGCGCAGGCGATGTGACCTGACCTGCC
Source organism: uncultured Actinomycetota bacterium (assembly GCA_963804905.1). Taxonomy (GTDB): domain Bacteria; phylum Actinomycetota; class Actinomycetes; order Mycobacteriales; family Mycobacteriaceae; genus Mycobacterium. Next base: position 62,708 of record CAWDSB010000007.1, read on the forward strand.
TCTTGATCCTCTTCTCCCGGTCGGGTTGCGGGTCACGCAGCTGCGCGTCGATCAGGTTGTCCAGCAGGTGGGCCTGCCACCAGTAGTGCCACGTGCCGAACATGCGGTCGCGCCGTGTCGACGGCCATGCGACGACGCCGAGCTGAGTGCCGGGCAACTGCCAGAGCCGTTTCAGATGCCGCTTCGTGACGGCGGCTTCAGCGCTGGCTGCACGGTTTGCCCATAGCTGATCCATGTGATTGATCCTGCCTTACCAAGCCCGTGACATGTCGCTGTGTTGCTTGATCCAGGCGTGCATCGCGATGCCGGCCGCGACCGCCGCGTTGATGCTGCGGGTGGACCCGAACTGTGCGATCGACACCGTCAGGGCGGCGCCGGCTTTCGCCTCGTCGGTGATCCCGGGGCCTTCCTGCCCGAAGACCAGCAAGCAGGTCTGCGGCAACGTGGTCTCCTCCAGGCGCTGCGCGCCGGGCACGTTGTCGACCGCGACCACGGTCAGGCCGGCGTCGTCGGCGAAGGCCAGCAGGTCAGCGGTCGTGTCGTGGTGGCGCAGCCGCTGGTAGCGATCGGTCACCATGGCGCCGCGCCGATTCCAGCGGCGCCGTCCGACGATGTGCACGGTGTCGACCGCGAACGCGTTGGCGGTGCGCACCACGGCACCGATGTTGGCGTCGTTGCCGAAGTTCTCGATCGCGATGTGCAAGGGGTGTCGTCGCTTGTCGATGTCGGCGACGATCGCCTCGCGTGTCCAGTAGCGGTACGCGTCGACGACGTTGCGGGCGTCACCGTCGCGCAGTAGCGCCGGGTCGTAGCGGGAGTCGTCGGGCAACGGGCCCTGCCAGGGACCGACACCGTTGGTTTGACCCCATTCGGTGGGGCCGGGAGGTTCAGTCATTGGTGGTCCACAACCCGGCGTGCGTGCCGACCAGTGACACCGATGCGTAGAGCAGCGCGGGGGTGATGTCGCCCTGCGTGCACAGCGACGCCCGGACCTGGACGGCGTCCAGCGACGCATCGGGCAACACCAGCAGCGACGCCCCGTAGATGTCACACGCGTGGGACAGGCCGGGGGCGGGCATCGTCGGCGCGGCGAGCACCATCATCGGGCCGCCGCGCTTCGCCGAATCGTCGCGGTATCGCGCTGCCAGGCCAGCTGATTTCGAGGCCCAGCAGCATGTAGCCCTTGCCGTTGAACGCGTCCGGGTCACCGAGCGCGGTCGGGTCGAGCTGGGCGCCGTCGGCCCGGAACGCGTCGACGCTCGTCGTCTTGATCGCGAGGCCGGTGTCGTCCTGGTCGGTCTGCGGCACCCCGATCGGATAGGCGGCGGCGTAGGAGACCGTGGTGCCCGCCATCCGCTCCTTCGGCGAGTACACGTAGGCGCCGCGCACCTGGGACTGGTCGCGCATCGGGCCGATACACACCGTCCCCGAAAGCCGGTTGGGCGTCGGGGCGGCGGCGGGTTGGACCGCGAGGCTGGTCACGTCGCGGCAGCCGCCGATGGCGTTGGCCTCGATGGGATGGGCCAGCGCACCGTACAGGCCGAACCGGATGTCTTCAGGCTTGGCGTGCGGGCCGTCGGCTTGCGTCGGCGACGCATCGACGTCGAACAGGACGTGGTCGCCGTCGAACCGCAGGTTGGACACCTCGGATGTTCCAGCCGAGCACGGCCAGCGATTCCCCGACCGCCGCCGTCTGCACGCTGTAGGGATGTGCGGTGTGGTCATCGCCTGAGCATGCCGACGTCACCGTGAGCACGGCCGCCGACAGTAGGGCGACTAGCGCCCGCACCAGAACTCAGGTGCGGCCACGGCCCTTGCCCACCGAATTGTTGATGCGGCGCACCAGGTTTCGCGGCACCAGCCGCCCGGCGGTGGTGAGCACCTTGTACTGCATGCCGGGAACGATCACGACATTGCCCTTTGCGGCGTCCGCGAGGCAGTCCCGGACGACGTCTTCGACCTCGAGCCACAGGAACGACGGGGTGCCGTCCATCCCGATGCCTGCGCGCTCGTGGAACTCGGTGTGGACGAAGCCGGGACACAACGCGTGCACGCCGACGCCGGTGCCGCCCAGCCCGTTGGCCAGTCCTTCGGTGAACGAGATGACCCACGCCTTGGACGCCGAGTACGTCGATCCGCGGCCCGGAAGCAGGCCCGCGACGCTGGCGACGTTGATGACGGTGCCTGCACCCGCGTCGAGCATCGGCGGCAGCGCGGCGTGCGTCAGCTGCATGACCGCGGTGACGTTGACGTCCAGCTGTGACTGCAGCACCGCAAGATCCGCCGTCCAGAATTCGCCGGAGGTGCCGAACCCCGCGTTGTTGACCAACACCCGGACCCCTGCGGCCAGCCGGTCGGCGACCTTGGCACGGTCGGTGGCGTCGGCCAGGTCTGCGGGTAGCACCTCGACGGTCGCACCGGCTTCGTCGTGCAGTTCGGCGGCGAGCCGTTCCAGCCGTTCGACATCGCGGGCCACCAACACGAGGTCGTATCCGTCGATGGCGTAGCGCCGCGCGAAGCCTGCCCCCAGCCCGGATGTCGGTCCGGTGATCAAAGCGACGGGGCGCGGCATGCAGACAGGTTACTTACCGCTGATAGTGCGGCGACTGGCGGCCGTTCCGTGGCGGCGGCGGACGGCGCACCTGTTCCGAGCGGGCGGCGTCGGGACGCGGTTGGGCGAAGCGAGCGGGCGGCGCCTCACCGCGGGTGGTGGGCGCCTCCGGGCGGGCGGCCGCAGGCTTGAGCGGACGACCGGGTGAGCCGGCGCGGCGGGCAGCGGGCTGGGCCGCCTCGGCGCCTGCGCCGGCCTGCGGAATCGGCGGCAGCACCCGGAGCAGGTCGTTGAACTGGCGCACGGTGCGCAGGCCCTCGTCCCACTGGGCCCTCGTGCTGGTGACGGGCATGCTGACCAGCGTCCAGTGCTGCTCGTTCCACATGATCTCGGCGCAGTCGGGGGCGGTGTGGGCGAACGTCACCATCCGCCGGTCGCAAGCGCGCCGGGCCGCGTCGAGGTTGGTGGAGTACACCATCCGCGGGCCGATCGCGCCGAGCAGCCAGATGTCGTTCTCGCGCGGCTCTTTGATGCCCTTGAGCCGCAGGTCGACGACAACGTTCGTGCCGACCTTGCGGTGCAGGGCGATCACGGTCGCGACGTCTTCGAGATCGAAGATGAATACCGCCTCGCCGCGGATCTGGCCCAGCACGACGTTCTTGGCGCTGATGTCGCCGACGGTCGACATGACACCGCGTTTCCAGCGCTTGAGGATGTCGCGCGACTCGTGCTCGTAGTCGAAGCCGTGCGACTTCGCCCACGACTTGCGGCGGCGCCCCAACCCGCGTCGACGGTCGATGTCGACGTATAGCAACACCGCCGCGCCTGTGAAACAGAGCGCGGACAGCGTGAACCAGAGGGGGACCATCGGGTCTAGCCTATCTGCTCTGGGCCGTGTAGCCAGAACTCGAGCAGGTCACAACCCAGTCACGCATGGCCTCAGCGGGCCAGTTGGCGCACGCCTCACACCGCGAGAAGGCGCTCGAAGAACTCGCGGTACCGCTTGAGTGCGATCCGCAGGTCCTCTGTCGAGACCTCCTCGCCGCGAGCCCACTGCTCCTCGAGTCGTGAGCGGGCGTCGGCGAACCCCGTCGTCAGTTTGTCCACCACGTCGGACACCAAGCCGTCGGCCTTCTGCACACAGTCGCGGGGATCGTCGACGAAGGCCGCCTGCACGTCATTCCAGCGTGACCGCAGGCCAGACAGCTCGCCGTCGGCGAACAGCATCTCATCGGTCCCCTCAGAAGTCTCGAGATTGGCTGTCGGAGAGCCGGTTTCGGCAGGTGCATCCGCTGCTTCGGGGGCCGCCAGAGTCTCCGCCTGGGGTGGCTCGGCCATCGGCTCCGCCGTGTCGAGGCGATCGCCGCGCTCTGTCGGGTAATCGGTCCCAGGTTGTGTCTCATGCGCGGTCATGGGCCTGCCTCCTTGGTTCGCCGTTGACGTTTTCCGTCTCGGCCTTGGTTTCGGTTGTGGTCTCGGACCCGAGTAGTCGGTCGAAGAGGGCGCGGTAGTGCACGAACGCCTGCCGTGCCTGCTCGGTGCTGATGTCTCCGTTGTGCTGCGCCAGGTAGATCGCGTGGGCACTTCGGTAGTTGTCCACGATGTCCGGGTGGTCGACCGAGATGTCGGCGGCGCGCTGATCGAAGTCGTCGATGGGATAGCCGCGTTCGCGCATCACCCGCGTCACCAGGCGATCCGCGCGCCCGACCGCGTCCTGGGGCTCGTCAACGAAGTCGGTCTGCACCTTCTGCCAGGTAGCCGCATGCTCCTGCCTCGCCTCGGGTGACAAGTCGACGATGTCGAGCTTCTTGCGCTTCTTCTCACGCTGGAGAAGTTCGGCTTCTGCGGCACGTTGTTCGCCGAGCTCTCCGACAGTGCGTTCGTACTCCGGACCGAAGCGCTTCTTCAGGCGCGCGGATCTTTGGCGCCTGCTCACCGCCCACCCCACGACGACCAGCACGACCACCACCAAGACAGCGATGAGAACCCATGACCACACAGACATTTCATTGACCTCCTCGTCATCGAGGGGGTAGCCCCCATCGACCCGACGGAAACGTCAATTTGTGATCTTGGTAGCGCAGCGCCTTCAGCCCAGGACGAGCGAGTCGCCGTCGGCGCTGACGTTCACGGGCACCACGTCACCGTCGTGCACCTCGCCGGCCAGCAGCATCTTCGCCAGCTGGTCGCCGATGGCCTGCTGGATCAGCCGCCGCAGCGGACGCGCACCGTAGAGCGGGTCGAACCCGCGCTCGGCCAACCACTTCTTGGCAGGCAGCGACACCTCGAGGGTGAGCCGCCGCTGAGCCAGGCGCTTCTGCAGCTGCGCGAGCTGGATGTCGACGATCTCCACCAGCTCCTCGGGGTTGAGCGGCTCGAAGATGATCACGTCGTCGAGGCGGTTGATGAACTCCGGCTTGAACGCCGAGCGCACCGCCGCCATCACCTGCTCCTCGCTGCCTCCTGCGCCGAGGTTGCTCGTCAGGATCAGGATCGTGTTGCGGAAGTCGACCGTGCGGCCCTGGCCGTCGGTAAGCCGACCCTCATCGAGCACCTGCAGCAGCACGTCGAAGACGTCCGGGTGCGCCTTCTCGATCTCGTCGAACAGGATCACCGTGTACGGACGCCGTCGCACCGCTTCGGTCAGCTGACCGCCCTGGTCGTAGCCGATGTAGCCGGGCGGCGCACCGACGAGGCGGGCCACCGAGTGCTTCTCGCCGTACTCGCTCATGTCGATGCGGACCATCGCGCGTTCGTCGTCGAAGAGGAACTCCGCCAACGCTTTTGCCAACTCGGTCTTGCCGACGCCGGTCGGGCCGAGGAACATGAACGAGCCCGTCGGACGGTTCGGGTCGGCGACACCTGCCCGGCTGCGGCGCACCGCGTCCGAGACGGCCTGCACGGCCTTCGTCTGGCCGACGACGCGCTTGCCGAGCTCGTCCTCCATGCGCAGCAGCTTGGCGGTCTCGCCCTCCAGCATCCGGCCTGCCGGAATGCCGGTCCATGCCGAAACGACGTCGGCGATGTCGTCTGGCCCGACCTCTTCCTTGAGCATGACGTCCTCGCGCGCCTCGGCCTGCGGCACCGCCGCGTCGAGCTTCTTCTCGACCTCGGGGATGCGGCCGTAGCGCAGCTCGGCGGCCTTCTCCAGGTTGCCGTCGCGCTCGGCGCGGTCGGCCTCGCCGCGCAGCGTCTCGAGCTGCTCCTTGAGCTCGCGGACCACGTCGATGGCGCTCTTCTCGTTCTGCCACCTGGTGGTGAGTTCGGCCAAGTGCCTCTTTCTTGTCGGCCAATTCGGCGCGCAGCTTCTCCAGCCGGTCCACCGACGCTGCGTCCTCCTCCTTGGCCAGCGCCATCTCCTCGATCTCGAGGCGGCGCACCAGGCGCTCGACCTCGTCGATCTCGACGGGTCGCGAGTCGATCTCCATCCGCAGCCGCGACGCGGCCTCGTCGACGAGGTCGATGGCCTTGTCCGGCAGGAAGCGCGAGGTGATGTAGCGGTCCGACAAGGTCGCCGCGGCGACGAGTGCGGAGTCGGTGATGCGCACACCGTGGTGCACCTCGTAGCGCTCCTTGAGCCCGCGCAGGATGCCGACGGTGTCCTCGACCGACGGCTCACCGACGAACACCTGCTGGAAGCGCCGTTCCAGTGCGGCGTCCTTCTCGATGTACTTGCGGTACTCGTCGAGCGTGGTGGCGCCGACCAGCCGCAGCTCGCCGCGGGCGAGCATCGGCTTGATCATGTTGCCCGCGTCCATCGACGACTCGCCGGTGGCGCCCGCGCCGACGATGGTGTGCAGCTCGTCGATGAACGTGATGATCTGGCCCGCCGAGTTCTTGATGTCGTCGAGCACGGCCTTCAGCCGCTCCTCGAATTCGCCGCGGTACTTCGATCCCGCGACCATCGAACCGAGGTCGAGCGAGACGACGGTCTTGTCGCGCAGGCTTTCCGGCACGTCGCCCTCGACGATGCGCTGGGCCAGGCCCTCGACGATCGCCGTCTTGCCGACGCCAGGCTCGCCGATCAGCACCGGGTTGTTCTTGGTGCGTCGGGACAACACCTGCACGACACGGCGAATCTCGTTGTCGCGTCCGATGACTGGGTCCAGCTTGCCTTCGCGGGCGCGCTCGGTCAGGTCGGTGGAGTACTTCTCCAGCGCCTGGTAGCTGCCCTCGGGGTCGGGGCTGGTGACGCGGGCGCTGCCGCGCACCTTGACGAACGCCTCCCGCAGTGCCTGCGGCGAGGCGCCGTGTCCGGTCAGCAGTTTGGCGACGTCCGAGTCCCCGGTGGCCAGGCCGACCATCAGGTGCTCGGTAGAGACGTACTCGTCGTCCATCTCGGTGGCCAGGTTCTGTGCCGCACTGATCGCGGCGATCGACTCGCGCGAGAGCTGCGGCGTCGATGCGGCGCCGGATGCCTGCGGCAACCGGTCCAGCAGATGCTGCGCCTCGGTCCGGATCGTCGCAGGTTCGACGCCGACGGCCTCCAGCAGCGGAGCCGCGATGCCATCGTTCTGTGTGAGCAGCGCCATCAACAAATGGGCGGGCACGATCTGCGGGTTGCCTGCGGTAGTGGCCGCCTGCAACGCCGAGGTCAGCGCCGCCTGGGTCTTGGTCGTCGGGTTGAACGAATCCACGACTAGCTCCGATCAGTCCTCAAAGGCGTGTGCAAGATGCTTGTCGCATACGTCAACGCCGTCAAGGTTGAGTCTGTTCCGCTCAACTTTAACTTTTTTCCTGGGCACCCGACACACCTACCTTCGCCTGCGCGCTGGCTCGTGACGATGCTCGTGGCGCCGCCCGCGGCACCGGCGACCCACCCGGTCGACAGCGCGACGCCGCCTTTGTAGTTCTCGTCGTAACCCATGAACTGCGACGTCATCACCGGGTCGGTGGGCTTGCGTCGTCCCGTCACCGTAGACGGGCTTACCGGCCTGCGTGTACGGGTTGCCGTCCTGCCCGACGATGGAGATCTTCGGGTGATTGCCGGTCGCGGTCTCGGTCAACCTGACTGTCATGTAGGCGATGTCGCTGATGTTGGCTACCGGCCAGATCTCCGTCTGGCCCGGCTTGATCTTCAGCTCCGGCTGGAACTAGCCGTTGACGGTGAACTGCAGCTCGCGCTGATTCTCCGGCAGTGCGGGCTTCTCTTCGACGTTCTTGATCGGGCTGGAGAAGCCGATGAGATTCGATGGCATGAACTGCGTCTGGCCCCGATTGTTGCGCGGCGACAACGGTCCGGTGTACCACGGCGTGATGTACTGGGCGCCCTCCGTGGTCTCGGCGAAGTTCACCGGGGCCAGGCTCGGCTGATAGGCGCCATCGGAGAGCTGGTTGCCCTCCGGCCCTTTGAGCGTGCTGACGAACTGCGGCCAGGTCTCGTTGTTGAGCTGATGCCCCTTGCCGTTTCGGTCGAACACGAAGTTGTACTGAATCGCCATGTCGCGCACGGGAATGTTGTTCTTCGTGACAGCGGCAGATTGCCGTCGGGGCGTCCGATCTCGAGTATGTCAGCCCGGCCACGTGTACGACGGCAAATCGGCCATCGATTCGCCCGTCATGTTCAGCCGACTGAGCGGCAAATATCGCCACCATGGCGGTCGCCCGCTTGCTACGTTCTCTTCGATGCGACGGAAGGGCAGTGATGTCGGGTAATTGGGGATCGGTGCTGACCGAACTCATTCCGCTGGCGCTGGTCGTCGCGCTGTCCCCGTTGTCGATCATCCCGGCGGTGCTGGTGTTGCACACACCGCGACCCAGGCCGACGGGTCTTGCTTTTCTGGCCGGCTGGCTGGTCGGGCTCGCGGTGTTGACGGCGATCTTCGTCGAGGTCGCCGCGTTGGCCGGTGGTCTGCACGACAAGCCGCCCAGTTGGGCGTCATGGCTGCGCATCGTGGTCGGCGCGGCGCTGGTCGTCGTTGGCCTCTACCGCTGGTTCACCCGTAAGCGTTCCGCGCACACCCCGCGCTGGATGCAGAGCTTGAGCAAGGTCACCCCGCCCCGTGCGGCCGGGACTGCCGCCGTCCTCACCGTAGCGAACCCCAAGGTGCTATTCATGTGCGCGGCAGCGGGTTTGGCGATCGGCACTGAGGGCCTCGACGGCACCCGCGCCTGGCTGGCCGTCATCTACTACGTCCTGGTCGCCAGTTCCACGGTGGCTTTACCGATCCTGGCGTACGCGGTTTCGGGAGACCGGCTCGACGAGCCGCTCGCTCGGCTGAAGGACTGGATGGAGCGCCAGCACGCCACACTCGTCGCGGTGATATTGATCGTCATCGGTCTTCTGGTGCTGTACAAGGGAATTCACGGGTTATAGATCGGGCAGGCCCAGTTCCTTCGCGTCGGCCGTCAGATAGCGCGTCACCGCGGGCGCGATCAACGCAATTACCTCGGCACGTGACAGCGTGGCCAGCGGAGCCACTTTTATGACGTAACGCAGGATCGCCGTACCGACCAGATTCGTCGCGGCCAGCATCGCCCGCAGTCGCGCCTGTTCGCCACCGCCGAGCACGTCGGACACCGCGGTCAACACGTAGCTCTGCATGAAGGCGCGAAACGCTTCGTGGGCGTCGGAGTTGGATGTTGCCGACTGCAGCATCGCCACCATGCTGGTCGCGGTGTCCGGGTGCTCCCAGATCCCCAAGTACGTGCGCACCATCCGGGTACCGATGTCGTCGTCTCCATCTGTCATCGCCGCCACCAACACGTCGGGGTCGACGATCAGCCGCAGCGACTCCCGGAAAAGCTCGGCCTTCGACCCGAACAGGTAGAGCACCATCGACGGGTCGACGTGGGCGTCGCTCGCGATGGCACGAAGCGTGGTCTTCTCGTAGCCCTCGACAGCGAACCGCTGCTTGGCCGCCCGCAGCACGGCGTCGCGTGACACCGGCTCACCCTGCCGCCTCCCGCGGCGGCGGCTTGTCGTCTTGGCTGGTGGGGCCATATCCCGACAGTATCATTTCAATTTCTGTTGAAATTCTGTGGACGCGCGAGTTACGCTCGAGAAGACAACTAATTCAACGTCGGATGAAAAGGCGGCACGGCCATGACAACGCAGTCACTTCCGAACCACACCCATCACGCTTCCCCCACCCATGAACCGCCCGCCGCAGTGCGCGCGACCGGCGTCGTCGCGGTCCTGGCAGTGGCGATCGCCATCGTCGCGATCGCCTTCGCCTTGCCCGCGGCCCGCTCGGCGCCGCACAACGTGCCGATCGGCGCGGCCGGTCCGCAGGCGGCCAGCGGTCAGGTCGCCGACATCCTCGAGCACAACGCACCGGGCGCATTCGAGCTCACCTATTACCCCGGCGAGGACGCGCTGCGGGATGCGATCCGCCATCGGGACGTCTACGGCGGCATCTCGTTCGGCGCTGACGGCCGCACACTGCTGATCGCGACCGGCGGCAGCCCGACCGTCGCCCAGCTGCTGAGCCAGGTCGGCAACGGCATCGCCCAGCACTCCGGCGTGCAGCTGCGCACCGAGGACCTGGCGCCGCCAACCGCCGACGATCCGCGCGGCGCCGGACTGGCGGCATCCGCGCTGCCGATAACGCTGGCCGGTCTGCTGCCCGCCATCGCGCTGGTGCTCGTGCTCCGACGCGAGGTGTGGACCCGGTTCGCGGCCGCGGTGGTGTTCGCCGGGCTGGCCGGCTGGACCATCGCCGCACTGCTGCGATTCGTCCTCGGCTCGATCGACGCGAACTTCTGGGGCGTTGCCGGCGGCCTGGCACTCGGTGTACTTGCCCCGGGGCTGTTCATGCTCGGCCTTGGTTCACTGCTCGGCCGGGCAGGGCTCGTGATCGGTGCCCTGCTGGCACTGTTGCTGGGCAACCCGCTGTCGGGCTTGACCAGCGCACCGCAGCTGCTGCCGAGTGGATGGGGTGCGCTGGGCCAGTGGTTGCCACAGGGCGCCAACGCCACGCTGCTTCGCTCGACGGCATTCTTCGGCGGGGCAGGCGCCACCATGGCGATCGCGGTGCTGACCTGCTGGGCCCTCGCCGGAGCGGCGCTGATCGTCACTGCCGCGATGCGTGACGGCAAGAGGGCGCGGCTGCCCGGCTGACCTAGGATCAAACGGCGTGGGACTCGACGACCGCGACGGGCTGCGGATGCTGCGCGACGCGGTCGACCCACGCCGGGGGTCGGCTGATTTGATCGGCCAGTTCTATGCCAAGTGGTTCGCCATCGACCTCGCGGTGCGTGACCTGTTTCCACCCGACATGGGCACACAGGTCAAAGTGTTCGGCCAGGCCCTGACGTGGCTGTTCGGCGAGCTCGTCGACCGACGCGCCGACGAGCCGGTGGCATTCCTGGCTCAACTTGGTCGGGATCACCGCAAATACGGTGTCACCCAAAGCCATTACTACAGCATGCATGAGGCGCTCTACACGACGTTGCGCAGCCACCTGAGCGAGAACTGGGACGACAAGCTCGACGACACCGCGCGCGCCGCCTTGGAGCTGTTCATCGGGGTCATGCGCGGCGCGGCCGACGCCGAGCAGGGTCCGCCTTTCTGCGACGGCACCGTCGTCGAACTCAATCGGGTGTCCCGCGACATCTCGGTGGTCCGGCTGCAGCTGGATCAGCCGCTGGCCTATTACCCCGGGCAATACGTGACCGTCCAGGTGCCGCAGTGGCCCCGCCGTTGGCGCTACCTCAGCCCCGCCATGCCCGCCGACCCCGGCGGCGGCATCGAGTTCCACATCCGCTCGGTGACGGGGGGAATGGTCAGCCCGACGATCGTCGGCGAATCCCGGGCGGGCGACCGGTGGCGGCTGTCCAACCCGCACGGCGGCTTGCGGATCGATCGGGACGCAGGCGACGTGCTGATGGTCGCGGGCAGCACCGGGCTGGCGCCGCTGCGGGCGCTGATCATGGACCTCACCCGGTGGGGCGTGAACCCGAGGGTGCACTTGTTCTTCGGCGCGCGCTATCCGTGCGAGCTGTACGACCTGCGCACCCTGTGGCAGATCGCGTCGACGAATCCCTGGCTGTCGGTGTCCCCGGTGTCGGAGTTCCGCCAGGATCCGCCGTGGGCCGCCGACTACGCCGACGTGCAGCCTCCCCGCGGCCTTCACGTGCGCCAGACCGGCAAGCTGCCGGAGGTGGTGACCAAGTACGGAAGCTGGGGCGACCGGCAGATCCTGGTCTGCGGCGGTCCCAAGATGGTGGCAGCCACCAAGGAGGCGCTGATCGCCAAAGGCGCACCGGCCGAACACATCCAGCACGATCCTTTGGCGAGCTGAAAAAGATACGACTGATCGGTGTCCGTGGCAGGATCGACACCCATGCCGGAGTTTGAGAGCGTAACGCTTCGTGACCCGTCGTCCTCGCTGTCGGCGACGTATGTGCCGGTCGCGGGGATGGTATGCACCTCTCTCGCCGACGACGGACTCGAGTTCCTCGGCCAGCGTCGCGGGCTGCACGCCTATGTGACGACGGGCAAGACCATGGGCATACCGATCCTCTATCCATGGGCAAACCGGTTGAGCGCCAGCAAGTATGGGATCAACGGCGCGGTGGTCTCACTGACGATCGGCACCGGCGGCGTACGCGGCGACGAGCACGGCGTTCCCATCCACGGCGTGCTCGCCGCCTATCCCGGCTGGCTCGTCACGGCCCTGTCGGAGAACAAGATGACAGCGGTCCTGGACTACGGCGGCAAGCCGCGCCTACTGGCGTCCTTCCCGTTCCCGCACGTGCTGACCCAGGAGATCACGCTCGCGGACCGGACCCTCACGATCGAGACGACGGTCATGCCGACCACGGCGGCATCGGTGCCGCTCTGCTTCGGCTACCACCCATACCTGAAGATTCCGGATGTGCCCCGCGAGGAATGGAAGCTGACGACTCCCAACATGCGGCGACTGCCCGTCGACAATTGGGGCATCCCGACGGGCGAGTCCGAGGACTGGAACGGAGCCACGGAGCCGCTCAAGACCGTCGAGTACGACGACGGATTCGACAAGGTGCCCGACGGTGCCGTCTTCGCGTTGTCCGGTGGGGATCGCCAGATAGACGTCAAGTTCGAGAAGGGTTATCCCGCAGCACAATTGTTCGCACCCCGCAACGACGACGTCGTCGGCATCGAGCCGATGGCCGCACCGACGGATGCTCTGCGCCGCGGCAATTACCGCTTCGCCGTCGCAGGCAAGCCCGAGACGACGCGATTCTCGATCAAGGTGACTTAGCGGGTTTTCTTGCGGGGCTGCCACACCACCAGCGCTGTGCTCTTCGGCACCACGGCGACGTCGCGACGCTGTGTGGCGCGCAAGTGGTCCAGCTCCTCGGCCAACTCCTTCAGGCGCGACTGCAGCGCCTCCACCTGGTTGGTCAGTTCGATGATGCGCTTGATGCCGGCCAGGTTGACACCCTCGTCCTGGGACAGCCGCTGCACTTCGCGGAGCAGGTCGACGTCGCGCTCGGAGTAGCGGCGTCCACCGCCGGAGCTGCGACGCGGACTGACAAGGCCGAGGCGGTCATAGGTGCGCAGCGTCTGCGCGTGCATGCCCGCCAGCTCGGCGGCCACCGAGATGAGGAAGGTCCTCGCCGATTCCCGATCGTCGGACCGCTTGCCGGCCATCACGCACCGGCCCATCCGGCCCGCGGGTCGAATCCGCTTGACCGCTCGGCCTTCGCGTAGGCCTCGAGTGCTTCCTGCGCTTCGCCTTCGAGTTTCGGCGGCACAGCCACCTTGACGGTGACCAGCAGGTCGCCGTGACCGCCGGACCGCTTGGGCACCCCGCGGCCGCGCACCCGAAGTATGCGGCCGTCCGATGTGCCCTTCGGCACCCGGACTCCGACCTTGCCTTCCAGCGTCGGCACCGAAAGCGTTGCGCCCAAGGCGAGTTCGCTGAAGCTGACAGGGACGGTGACGGTCAGGTCATCGCCGTCGCGACCGAATACCTTGTCCGGACGCACGTGTACGGTCACGTACAGGTCGCCGGACGGCGCTCCGCGCAGACCGGCCTCACCCTGTCCGGCGAGCCGAATCCGTTGACCGTCCTCGACGCCGGGTGGGATCCGCACGTTGATGGTGCGGGTGCGGGTGGTGACGCCGGTGCCTTTGCACTCGTCGCAGGGATGCTCGATGATCGAGCCGCTGCCCCGACACTCGGTGCACGGTTCGGAGAACCCGAACGCGCCCTGGTTGCGGTTGATGACGCCCGCGCCATTGCAGTTCGGGCACACCTTGGGGCTCGTTCCCGGCCGCGCGCCGCTGCCATGACAGTTGGTGCACGGCGCCGGGCTGGTCAGCCGCAGCGGCATGGCCACGCCCCTGGTGGCCTCCATGAAATTGAGCTCGGTCTCGGTCTCCAGGTCGTTGCCGCGCCTCGGCCTGCTGGGCCGCGGCTGGGCAGCGCCACGACCGAAGAGCCCACCGAACAGGTCGCCGATGTTCGCGCCGCCGGTCTGGCCGGCCGCATCGAACAGGTCGTTCAGGTTGAACTCGGCGCCGTCTCCACCGAATCCACCGAAGTTGCCGCCGCCGCTGAACCGGCCGCGACCGAAACCACCGTTGGCGAAAAGCCTTCGGGTCTCGTCGTATTCCTTGCGCTTCGCCTCGTCGGACAGCACGCTGTACGCCTCGGAGACAGCCTTGAACCGATCGGCACCCGCAGGGTTCTTGTCCGGATGCAGTTCGGAGGCCAGCTTGCGGTAGGCACCCTTGATATCTTTGGCACTGGCGTCAGAGGAGACGCCGAGCTCCTTGTAGAAGTCCTTTTCGACCCACTCGCGTTGGGCCATTTCGCGTCACCTCCTGTCGCTCACCCATGGGTTGCCTAGTTTTCTGATTCTGCGGCCTGCTCGTCTTCTGCGTCGGCGATATCGGCACTGTCGACCACCTCGGGGGCCTCGGCCGCGCTCGCGTCGTCGGCGTCCGGCACGGTGTCCACCACACCCACAAGGGCATGGCGCACAACCAGATCGCCGACCTTGTAGCCGCGCCGCATCACGCTGCCGACGACGGGATGGGTGCCGTCGCCCTCGTGCTGGACGGCCTCGTGCAGCGCCGGGTCGAATTCGTCGCCCTCGGCGCCGAAGCCCGAAAGGCCCAATCCCTCAAGGGCGGTCACCAGTTTGTCGGCAACCGACTTCAGCGGACCGGATTCCAGATCACCGTGGCTGCGGGCTCGGTCGAGATCGTCCAGAACTCCGAGGAGCTGGGCGATGACCGCGGCCTTGGCGCGATCGGCGGTCAGTTGCTGGTCGCGCAATGCCCGCTTGCGGTAGTTGGCGAAATCGGCCTGCACCCGTTGCAGGTCGGCGAGCATTTCGGCCGCCTTGCCTGCCTCCTCGGGGGTCTCTCCCGCGAACGGCCCCGGCGCCGGCCCACTTGGGGCCGGGCCGGCGGCCCGCTCGGCTCTTTCCGCTCCTTGCGTGCGCGGGCGAACCTCGCCGGTCTCGGGATCGACACGCCGTTTGTCGGTGACGGTCACCGGCTCGTGCGGATCGTTTGAGCTCACTTGTTCTCCTGGTCATCGTCCTCGACGACCTCGGCGTCGACGACGTCGTCGTCCGACGAGCCGCCGGATCCGGCGTCGCCTGCGCCCGCGGCCTGCTCGGCCTGCGTGGCCTCGTAGATCGCCTGCCCCAGCGCCTGGGACTCCTGGCCCAGCTTCTCCATCGCGGACTTGATCGCCGTGATGTCGGTGCCGTTCAACGCGGACTTGGCGTCGGCGATCGCCGTGTCGATCTTGGCCAGCGTCTCCTCGGGAACCTTCGATCCGCCCTCGGCTTCACGCTGCTCCTTGACGAACTTCTCCGTCTGGTAGACCAGCGACTCGGCCTGGTTGCGGACGTCGGCTTCCTCGCGACGCTTGCGGTCCTCCTCGGCGTGCACCTCGGCGTCTTTGACCATCCGGTCGATCTCCTCCTTGGACAGGCCGGAGCCCTCCTGGATCTTGATCGTGTTCTCCTTGCCGGTGCCCTTGTCCTTTGCGGTGACGTGGACGATGCCGTTGGCGTCGATGTCGAAGGTGACCTCGATCTGCGGCACTCCGCGCGGGGCCGGCGGGATGCCGGTCAGCTCGAAGCTGCCGAGCAGCTTGTTGTGCGCCGCGATCTCGCGCTCACCCTGATAGACCTGGATTTGCACCGACGGCTGGTTGTCGTCGGCGGTGGTGAAGGTCTCCGACCTCTTGGTCGGGATCGTGGTGTTGCGCTCGATCAGCTTGGTCATCACACCGCCCTTGGTCTCGATACCGAGACTCAACGGCGTGACGTCAAGCAGCAGAACGTCTTTCACCTCGCCCTTCAGCACGCCGGCCTGCAGCGCAGCGCCGACCGCGACGACCTCGTCGGGGTTGACGCCCTTGTTGGGCTCCTTGCCGCCGGTCAGTTCCTTGACCAGATCGGCCACCGCGGGCATGCGCGTGGAACCACCGACCAGCACCACGTGGTCGATGTCGGAAACCGAGATGCCCGCGTCGGCGATCACCGACTTGAACGGCTGGCGGGTCCGGTCCAGCAGGTCCTGAGTGATCCGCTGGAACTCGGCACGGGTCAGCTGCTCGTCGAGGAACAGCGGGTTCTTGTCGGCGTCGACGGTGATGTAGGGCAGGTTGATCGAGGTGCTCTGCGAGCTGGACAGCTCGATCTTGGCCTTCTCCGCGGCCTCGCGCAGCCGCTGCATGGCCATCTTGTCCTTCGTCAGGTCGATGCCACTGGTGCCCTTGAACTTATCGACGAGCCATTCGACGATCCGGTCGTCCCAGTCGTCGCCGCCCAGGTGGTTGTCACCGGAGGTGGCACGAACTTCCACGACGCCTTCGCCGATCTCCAGCAGCGAGACGTCGAAGGTGCCGCCACCGAGGTCGAACACCAGGATGGTCTGTTCCTTCTCGCCCTTGTCCAGCCCGTAGGCCAGCGCGGCGGCGGTCGGTTCGTTGACGATGCGCAGCACGTTGAGCCCGGCAATCTGGCCGGCCTCCTTGGTGGCCTGCCGCTGCGCGTCATTGAAGTAAGCAGGCGTGGTGATCACCGCGTCGGTGATGTCCTCGCCGAGATAGCTTTCCGCGTCCCGCTTCAGCTTCATCAATATCCGTGCGCTGATCTCTTGCGCCGTGTACTTCTTGCCGTCGATCTCAACGGACCAGTCGGTGCCGATTTCACGCTTGACCGAACGGATGGTCCGGTCGACGTTGGTCACCGCCTGGTTCTTGGCGGGCTGGCCGACGAGCACCTCGCCGTTGCGCGCGAACGCGACGACCGACGGGGTGGTGCGGGAGCCCTCGGAGTTGGCGACGACGACGGGGTCGCCACCCTCCAGTACCGCGACGACGGAGTTGGTGGTCCCGAGGTCGATTCCGACCGCACGAGCCATGGTGTTCCTCCTGAATAGCTGTGAATAGCTTTTGTTGGGGTCTGAGTGGACCGCACTCAAGACTGCTACCTGCGACACATCCGTGTCAACCCAGACTTGAGCCTGATTCACTCAACTTATCGAATAGCCCAACGGCAAGTCGGCTCGATTTGTTCCCGGGAGCGTTCGTGGGCGCGTAACTCGGGGAACTGGGGCCCGCGGCTGCGTAGCCTGGTCTACCGATGAAAGCGCGGTGGGTTCTCGCATGCGCACTCGCGACCGGTGCACTGGTCGCCGGGTGCCATTCCGGAACCGAGGGCACCCCGGTCACCAGCCCACGATCACCCACCGAACCGAGCTTTCCGACGCCGCGGCCCAGCACGAGCAGGCCGACTGCGGCACCGCCGACGACGACCACGCCTCGCACACCGGTCTCGCCGCCGGCCGCCGAGGTACTCCCGCCGGACGACTCGGGCTACGTCTTCATCCAAACCAAGTCCGGTCAGACCCAATGCCAGATCGACGAGCAGTCCGTCGGCTGCGAAGCACCGTTCACCAACACGCCGTTGCAGAACGGTGTGCGGGCCAACGGCGTCAATCTGTCCGCCGACGGGAAACGTGCAATGGATCGTCGGCAACCTCGGCGACATTCCGGTCGTCACCATCGACTACCGCACCTACAGCGCCGTCGGCTGGACGATCGACGCCACCAGCGACGGCACCCGGTTCACCAATCAGCGCACCGGGCACGGCATGTTCGTCAGCATCGAGAAGGTCGACACCTTTTAGTCAGGTCGCGGCTCTAGGCTGAGCTCGTGGATTTTCGCGCGTTCGTCGAACCCCAGCAAGGCGCCACCTACGCCGACCAACTGGCCGTCGCCAAAGCCGCAGAGGCATTGGGTTATTCGGCGTTCTTCCGGTCCGATCACTACGTCGCGATGAGCGGCGACGGGCTTCCCGGCCCCACCGACTCGTGGGTCACGCTGGCCGGAATCGCCCGAGAGACGAGCTCGATCCGGCTTGGCACCATGGTCTCCTCGGCGACCTTCCGCTTCCCCGGCCCGTTGGCGATCTCGGTGGCCCAGGTAGACGCGATGAGCGACGGCCGCGTCGAATTGGGCATCGGCGCAGGCTGGTTCGAGGCCGAACACCAGGCGTACGCCATCCCGTTCCCACCGCTCGGCGAACGGTTCGAGCGGTTGCGCGAGCAGCTCGACGTCATCACCGGGCTGTGGACGACCCCGATCGGTGAGAGGTTCGACTATTCCGGAAAGCACTACACCGTCGCCGATTCGCCTGCCCTGCCCAAGCCCGTCCAACGGCCCCACCCGCCGATCATCGTCGGTGGAGGGGGCCCCAAACGGACACCCGCCCTCGCCGCGAAGTTCGGCAGCGAGTTCAACGCTCCATTCATGCCGCTGGACACGGTCAAGGCCGGCTACGACCGGGTCCGTGCCGCACTCGACGATGCGGGGCGGTCGCCGGACTCGCTGACGTATTCGGCGGCATTCGTGGCGTGCGCGGGGCGCGACGACGCCCAGGTGGCTGCCCGCGCCGCGGCGATCGGACGCGAGGTCGATGAGCTGCGGGGCAATTCACCTCTCGCGGGCACACCCGACGAGGTCGTCGACAAGCTGGGTCCGTTCGCTCGAGATCGGCGTCCAGCGGGTCTACCTGCAGCTTCTGGATATGTCCGACCTGGACCACCTGGAGCTGTTCGCCACCGAAGTACTCCCTCAGCTGGACTGAGCCCGGCGTTCCCGCAGGTCCCGGGACTAATATCAGTGGCCGTGGCGGGCCCCGAAGTTGAGGACGAATTCGACAAGGACGGATTCGTCGAGGAATTCGGCGCCGACGAGGCTTCAGAACCCTGGCACAACTCGACGCGCGCGGTGGTCGGGGTGAGCGCCCTCGGCGTGGCGGTCATCGCCGCGCTTGTCGCCGCGATCATGTTCGTGACCGGACGCGACGACTCCACCAGCGCGCCGCTCGACTTCGTCGACCCGTCCTTCTCGGCGACCCCTCCGGAAACGCCGACCTCCTCCCCCACGACGACCGCGACCATCACGAGCACAACGCCGCCGTCCACCACCGAGATCAACGGGCCGCCCACACCGTCGACGACCTCGGACTCGTCGGGCACCAGCAGTACCAGCAGCGAATCGCCGCCGGTCCCCCGTCAGCGAGAGGAAGAGGGCGGCCCCACGATTCGCACTCCGCGACGGCCCCGCCTCAACGTGACCCGCACGCTTGCGCCCCGACCGACCGGCTGATCGCCCCTGCGTACTATCGGTGCCCGTGGCGCGCTACGGACCTCCCGACGACCCGAACAACTACTCAGACGACGAGCCGACCGCCTACGCGGCGAACTACGGCGGCGGCTACGGCGGATACGACCAGCAGCCAGGTCAGCCTCCCGAGCCGCCGGTGCCCTGGTATCGCAAGCCCGCCGCTCTGATCGGGTTCGGCGCGCTGATTGCGCTCTTGCTTGCGCTGATCGTGTGGTTGGTGGTGAGCCTGATGTCGGACTCGTCATCGGGTACCACCGAGACGAGCACCACGACAACCACGGAGACGACGTCCGGGCAGGTCGTTGCGCCGACACAGACCGCCACCCAGACGACCTCCGCGCCGTCGACCAGTACGGAGACGACTCCGTCGACCACCACCACGACCGAGCCCAGCACGTCGGTGAGCACCAGCACGAGCACGAGCACCGTCACCGAGACGGTCACACCGCCGCAGATCCCCCAGATTCCACCGATCCCGCGGATCCCCGGGGCTGGAGGATAACCACGGGCCGCAGGGCGTTCGCCCACGACGCCGTGCTGGTTCTCGGCGCCGACAGTGGTGATTCCGCCGCACCCGGCGGCGCGATCACCGTTGCGCTGTGCGGGCACTGGGACCACGAGCCACCCTGCCCGTTGGCGCCTCATCACACCGACGCAGTACGAGGACCCGATGACACGGTCCGGCTCCGAGTGTTGTTCGCCGTCGAGCCCGAACGCGAAGGCGAGGTCCGGTCATTGATCGGTCAGGCGTTGGCCGCAGGACTACAGGCCGGTCCCGACGGGCGCGTGACCACGTGGACGCTGCGGTCCAGCACGGCGGGAATCGTCCGGCCCGACGAACAGGCCCACGCCGCCAGGCTCGTCGAGAACTAGCGGCCGCGAGCCGCGTATTCGGCGACCATGGCCTCGGCACTGCGCACCGCGGCCCGGCATGCCCGGGTGGTGAACGGGTCGTTGAGCGGATGGTCCGCACGGCGCCGCCACCGCTGGGCGGCGGCGAACGCGGCCCGCGGCCCGTCGTACGGGAGATCTGGTTGCAGGCCCAGCCGACTGGCCGCGTCGGTACCGGAGCCGCCGATGATCCGACGCAGCGACGCCATCTCGTCTTCATTCAATGTTGTTGCCCGCGAATGCAGTTGGCTCAACAGACGCAGCTCTTCGAAGGCATGGGTGTCGGCGAGCAAGGGATCGATGTCGGCGATGATGGACCGCGTCGCGTAGATCGGGTTGTTCTGCACGATCTGCCGCAGCGACAGCAGCGCCGTGTGCGCCTTCAACAGATCAGACCGTTGGGCGAACTGTTGATCGATGACGTCGCGCAGAGCGACGAGGCCGCTGCGCTCCAGCAGCTCATCGGCAAGGGCCACCGAGTCGGTCACTCCGGTGCGCAATACCGCGATGGAGATCCGCAGACCGAACATGCCGAACCGGTCCAGCAGCGCGGCCCGAGTGGCGGCGTCAACCGGTAGCGCACTGTCCTCGCGAACAAAGCGGTCCGCCGAGAGCATCGCCTTCGTCAGTTCGGCGGCGTCCACCCCGGACAGCTTCTCCAATGCGACGAACTCGCTCTGCCGCAGGGTGCGTGCGGTCAGGGCCAGCAGACCCGCGACCGGGACGACGGCCTGACAGATGCCGGTCTTGTCCATCTCCGAGGTGAACCGCTTGGCCACATCCCTCGCCGACAGCATCGCGTCGATGCGGCCCGCACCGATCTCGTCGGCGCGAGAGGCCACGCCGATGACCCCGAGCGCGCCTGCCGACCCGCCGACGAGCTCGCCGATCTGCTTCAGCAGCGCGATATCGGCGGCGTTCAGCGTGCGCAGAAGGAACACGACGGCGTCGACCCGCGGCACCCCGTCGTCGGGCACCAGCAGCCGCAAGGTCCGCTGCGAGACATCGCGCGACAGCGACGAGGTACCAGGGGTGTCGATGATCGTGGTGTCGATCAGCTCGGCGGCGGGCCATTCCACGTCGAGGTCGACGACGTCTTCGGGATCCAGGCTGGCGAAGTCGAACGTCAGGCCACCGTTGCGGGCGATGGGCACGTTGGATCGCCTGCCGCCACGGTGGTTCGCGGTGACCTTAGGTGTCGGGCCGTGCCGGAACCAGGTCACGATGCGGGTGGCCTCGGTGGCATCGGTCGGCGCAATGTCTTCGCCCACAAGCGCATTCACCAGGGTCGACTTACCGGCCTTCAGGGTCCCGGCCAGGGCGATACGGATCGGCTGGTTCAGGCGCCTGCCGATCCGGTCCAGTTCGTTGTGCACATCGGGGCGCTCGCGGTACGCCGGGTCGGCCCGGTATGCCTGAATGGTGCCGCCCAGGATTGCGCGCACCTGATCGCTCGTGCTCATATCCGGTTGTCCAGCTTATTCACCGGGCACGAGCACCGATGATGGGGCTCGTCGATCGGGCTACGTGCTGCCAACGGGTTGAGGGGCCGCGTCGGCCGGCACGAGCTTATGCGCGTGGTCGGTCACCTGGCCGAGGATATTGAGCTGGCGTTCGAGTTCATAGACGCGGCTGTTGCGCTCGTTCTCCTCGAGCTTCGCGGCCATGAGGGTCGCCTGCAGGGACTCGTTGAGCGAACGGGTGGTCTGGTTGGCGATGCCGCGGTAATGATCACGAATCTGGCGCTGAATGCCCTTGAGCCGGTCTCGTGACTCCTTGCCGACGACGAACGAGACGTCGTCGATGAACTTTCGCATGTTCATTTTCGCCTCGTTGCGCACCCGCAGCATCCGGTTCTCCATGTCCTCCTTGTATGCCTTGCGGCCCAACAGAAGACCTGCGCCCAGTGACAGCGGGTTGAACATGCCCAACCCGGCGAACGACGTCAACATGCCGAACATCAGCACGCCGCCGTAGGAGCCACGCATGCCGGTGATCACCTTGTGCCCGGCCTTGATCGGCTTGGCTTCGAGCTTCGCGAGCGACTTGAGTTCGCCGAAACCGGCACCCATCTCTTTCGCGTCGATCTGGGGCATCTTCACCGCTTCGAGGCCGGCCTCGACGAACGTCCTGCCCACTTCCTTGGCAAGCGCCTCGGCGCGCTGATAGGCCCAGACGAAGTTGTCGCCGACGGCGGTGGCGACCGCGTTCTCTAATTCCGTGCCGATTTCGGCCCAGTGATTCGTGGGGTCGCAGCTGTCGATGAGCTTTTCGTTGTGCTGCATGATCGCCCGGAAGCGACCGCGTAGGTCGTGATCGACATCGGCTGTCAGGTCGGCGATTCCGTCGTTGAGGACCTGCTGCCAGAGCGCGGTCTGGTGCAGGGCATCCTCCGCCTCCGCCTTGCGCCGTTCCAGGTCGTCCTTGAGCCGCTCGCGGGCGTCCGGATCGTTGAGAGCCGACAGCTCGGCATCGACCTTCAATGTCAAATGCTCGGCAGCCGAACGAATCTCGGCGAGCACCTGGTCGCGGATTCGGTCGTTCTCCCGGGAGAGCACCCGGTCGCTGAGAAACTGGATGATTGCCGGGAAGTTGGACTCCTCGTTGAGTTCCTTGTCGTTCGCCTGAAGCGCATGGCTGCGCAGCAGCGACGAGGCGGGAATCACCGGAAGGGACAAGCCTGCCCGCTGAAGGTGGGTCTTGTCGGCCTCGACGACTTCCCGCCAGTGCGGATAGAGGTCAGTCTTCGTCGCGACAACCGCTGCCACCGGGCAGATTTCGTGCGCCTGCCGGATGAAGGTCATCTCGGGTTCGGTGAACTCCTGGCTGGCGTCGCTGATCATCAGCATTGCGTCGGCGTCCGGCAGCAGGCCAAGGGTGGCCGACAGGTGTGGCTGACCGTGGCCGCCGACACCGGGCGTGTCGATGAACGCGAGCCCGTGCTTGAGCAGCGGGCTGGAGGCGGTGACCTCGACACGAAGCACCTCGCGGCCACCGGCCTGTGGCGCGCGGCGCAGATCTTTCTTGAGGTCCGCCGGCGAAATCGGGATCAGTTCGGGCTCGGCGCCGTCGGGGCGGGCCACGATCAGCTGTGCCGACACCTGCTCTGCATACGACACCACCGTGGCCAGCACCGTGGTCTCGTCGTCACCGACGCGGGCCACCGGCACGTTCAACAGCGAGTTGAGCAGCTGGCTCTTGCCTTGCTTGAGCTGGCCGGCGATCACCACCCGGATCTGCGGATCAGCGATGCGAACCCGGGCCGTGCCGAGCCGCTCGCCCAGATCGCTGCGATCGTTGTCCTCGGCGATCTTCTTGGTGTGATCGATCAGCTCGAGGATGACCTTCACCTTGCGGGGGTCGTTGGGTTGCGTCATGGTTGCCTTTTGCTATCAAGCCGTTCGTTTCACGGTAGACGCGCCAACTGGCGGGGATCTGAAAACGATCCCCGCCAGTTGCGCTGTGGGGTTGCCTGCCGGTCAGAACACGTGATTGTCGACGTGGGTGTCGATGTGCTGCTCGGTCTGCTGGTGATGCGAGTTGTCGTCATGGCTGGCATCGACACTGCCGTGCACGTGATCGACCTCGGTCACGTCACCGCCGAGGGCCGTGTCGTTGTGCTCGTTGCCGACCGACACCGGAGCTTGCGAATCGGAAGCATCGACGTTGTTGACATCGCGGCCCGCCGACTGGTTGTTGCTGTTGGTGTTCTGCGTCGGGGCGATAATCACGCCGCCACCGGAGCCACCGGCCGCTCCGCCACCGTCACCACCATCGCTGCCGACGTTGATCAGTCCGCCGCCGCCGTGGCCACCGTGAGCGCCTGCTGCGTTGCCGCCGCTGGTGTCGATGTCACCGACCTGGGTGGTCTGGCCGCTGCCGGTGTTGGTGGCGACGTCGCCGCCTGCCGTGGTGTTCACGTCGTGACCGCCGTCGTGGATGTCGTTGTTCTTGCCACCGACCTGCACGTTGGAGCCTTGCCCAGCGAGGACGTCGCCGGTGTTGGCACCGCCGTTGTGGTCGCCGACGATGTTGCCGTCGCCCTTGACATTGGTGGTGTCGATGTTGCCGGCGTTGCCGGTGTTCACCACGGAGCCATCGGAGGCGTTGATGTCACGGCTGAAGTCGAAGTCCAGGTCGAAGTTGCCGACACCCTGCTGAACGTCCTCGCCAGCGCGCGGGCTGCCGATGTCGTTGTGGCTGGCGAAGTCGGTGTTCGTCTCGGGGGCGAACACCGGCTGCGGCGCGAAGGTCAGGCCGTGGTTGTCGGCCACCGTGTGCTGCAGCGCTTCGATCGGGTTGCTGCTGCCGTACACGGCGGCAGGCGCGACGACCGCGGACGCAGCCTGCGTCAGCTGGGCCGAGGTGACCGCGCTGCCCAGAGCCTGCGAGGCCGCCTGGGTCGGGTTGGCGACGAAGGAGCGGACTTCGTTGGGGTCGGCGCCGGGGCGCGTCAGGCCGAGGAGCCAGTCGAACAGGAAGGAGATGGGGTTCGTCATTTCAGTGCCTTTCGGGTGTGTTCTGCTGGGGGTCGTCACCGGCTGTCCGGCGATCTGTTGACTACGTTATGGACCCGCTAAACCCGCGGAAACGGGGTCGGCACCCCTCCCTAAGGGCCTGCGTGCAGGGATACGGGGGAGCCCCCCATTAGGGGATTAGGGGATGGTTAGGGGCTAATGGGTTCAGCCAGGTCAGCAAACACGGAAACGGCGCGGCCGTCGCTGGTCGCGCCGTAATCCGCGTGTTCAGATCACTAATCAAAGATGTCGAAGCCTGAGTCGCCGGGCTCGAGATGCGGATGGTCGTCGACGACCTGGTGGTGCCAGTCGGTGTCGACGGTGTCCACGGCATCGCCGACGAGCGGTCCATCGTCGATGATTCCATGCGTGAACTGCGTTGACGGGTCCTCGATACCCGTCACACTCGTAATACCGGAGTCATCAAGGGTGTCAAGACCCGCATGCAATGAGTCGTCCGGTTGCTCGATCACGCTGGACGCAATGCCATGCGTGTCATCGATTACCGGCGCCGACACGTGATCGTCGAATGCATCGAACGCCGCGGTCGCCGCCCCGCTGGTCCATACGTTGCCTGCCGGATCGTCGGCGAGGTGCTCTGCGCCGGTGGTCGGCGTCCCCATCGAAAGGGACTCCGAGACGACGGGGATGAGCGCGTTCACGTCTGCGCTGGTGACATCGGCAAGGTTCGCGTCGTGGATGGCTTGCGCGGGGTCGGCGGCGTATTGTGCGGCAGCGTCGGGGTCCCGTACCACCGACATGACGAAGTCGAGTAGCGGGTTTGCCATCACACACCTTCTTCCTATCGCGATTGCGGTGGGTGGAGCCCACTGACTAGTCACGATGCTATCCACGAGTGGATGTGGCGTGATCGGTGCGAAACCCGCCCCTGCGGCGAAGGTGTTAGGGGACTCGGCGTTAGGGGATTTTCACCATAGGGGGATCTGTGTTGGCTTCCCCGCTATCGTGATGGGCGCCGAGTAGAGGGGTGTTTGCATGAGCGATTCTCTCGGGTTGTCCATCGGGGTGACCAACTTGGTCGCCGCACGTGTCGGCAGACCGCCCGTGATGCGCCGCGCGGTGCTGACGCTGTTCTCCGGTCGTGCACCCGAGGTCGGTGTCCGCGGCGAGAACAGTGCGCTCAACCAGTCCGGCCTGGTGCTCTCGGGCTTCGTCGAACGGGTCGGTGATCCTGTACCGCTCATCGCCGAGGACGGCAGCGCCCATCGCGGCGAACGTGTGCTCGTCGAGGCACTCGATGCGATGACCCGCACGGTCGGCGGCGGCGCGCCGGTCGCCATCGCGGTGCCCGCGCACTGGGGGCCCGGGGTAATCGGTGCGTTGCGTGGCGCCCTGCGTGACAAAGCCAGCCTGGCGCCTGACGGCGTGCCTGCCACGCTCATACCGGACTCCGTCGCCGCACTCACGGCTCTGCAGGCGGCGCCCGGATTGCCCGCCGGCGTTATCGCACTGGTCGACCTTGGGGGCAGCGGAACCAGCATCACGCTTGCTAACGGCGGTGCGAACTTCGCGCCCATCGGCGAAACCGTCCGCTACGCAGACTTTTCCGGCGACCAGATCGACCAGGCCGTCCTCAACCACGTCATCGCCGACATCGCCGACGCAGGCAACTCGGACCCGGCAGGCACTGCGGCGGTCGCGTCGCTGGCCCAGCTGCGAGATGAAGGCCGGCAGGCCAAGGAACGCCTATCGGCAGAGACCGCCACCGTGGTGCCCGTCGATCTGCCCGGCTTTCAGTCCTACGTCCGGCTTACTCGCACCGATCTCGAGAACCTCATCGCCGGCCCACTGGCGGGCCTGCTGGGTGCGATCGAAGAGACGTTGGAGCGCAACAGCGTTGCGCGTTCGAGCCTTACCGGGGTGGCCACCGTCGGTGGCGGCGCGGGCATCCCCATGGTCACCCAGCGGTTGTCCGAGCAATTCCGCGTGCCGGTCATCACCACGCCACAGTCGCAGTTGAACGTGGCGGCGGGCGCTGCGCTGCTCGCCGACCGGGACCTGTCTGCAGATGCACCGACAGGGCTCGGGATGGCCGCGGACGCCCCAACGGGTATCGCCCCTGCGGCGTGGGCGGCCGGTGCCGCCGGGCTCGCTGCAGGAGAGTCGGCGGCCGACGGAGCACCGTCGGCGACCTTCCGCGCGCTGGCGTGGTCAGACGACGACGCGCCCACCGCCGAGCCGGTGCCGTACACCGGCGAGGACTACACCGCCGACGTCTATTCCGGCCGGACCGATGCCCGGCCCCCGGTGGGGTTCGTCCCGCCCGAAGAGCAGGAGTACGCGGCCGAGCCGCCGCCCCTGCCGTGGTACAAACGCCCCCCGATCCTGTTCGGAGCGGCGGCAGCGGCAGCGCTGCTTGCCATCGGCGGGTTGGCCATCACGCTGACGGGCAACAGCGGGGTCTTGGGGCCGGTCACCGAGACGAGCACGACCTTCTCCATGGGTCCGTCAACAGGGCAACCGCCGACATCGCTTACGCCGCAAACGGTTACGGTGACGGGGCCGGGCGGGCAGCCGACCACGACCGTGATCACACCGCCACCGCCGCCGTCATCGTCGACGATAACGACCGCCACCACGTCGCCGACGACCACGACGACGACCCCACCACCACCACGACCACCACCACGACGGCGACCACGACAACCACCACCACGACGACCACGACCTCACCGCCCGCGCCGAAGCCGACAGCCGCCGCAGCCGCAACCCCAGCCGCCCGCTGGCGGGGCATAAGGGGCGGAGCGACAGCGATGGCCGGACCCGCGCCTGAAGCGCTGACCGACATACCGCCGGCCGCCCGCGAGGCCGTCTCGGCGCTGACCGGCGCGCCCACCCAGCCGGTCAGGATCCTGATTTCCGGCGGCATCGGCACCGGAAAGAGTTCCGTACTCGCGACGATGCGGACGGCGTTGCGGGCGGCAGGCGTTGCGGTGACGACCAGATCGCCCCGCGCCGATGACGACCAGGACGCCGCCATCGTGATCGACGATGCACATCTGCTGGCCGACGAGGAACTCGACAAACTAGCCGAGCGTGTGTCGGACCCGGGGTCGACCGTCGTGATCGCCACCGAGCCGCTCATCCAGCGGCCGCCGTTGCGGGCGCTGGCTACTGCGCTGGAACGACAGAACCCCGTGATATCGCTCGGTTCGCTCACAGCCCAGGAAGTGAGTGAGGCGGCGGCCAAGGCGATTGGGGGGCCTGCACCGACGGAAGTGGTTCGGGCCCTTATGGTTTCGACCGCCGGTTTACCGTTCTTGTTGCGCCCGGCGATCGCCGCTGCGGTATCGCCCAATGGCGAGCATGTAGCGACCGCAATTGTGCAGGCGGCCAAGTTCGCGTTGATCGAGCGGCTGCGCCGAGTCGAAGAACCGGTGCTCGACGCCCTGCTGGTGTCGTCCCTGAGCCAAGACCTCGGCGCCGACGACGTCGCGGCCGCGCTCCGAATAAATACAGACGAGGCGCAGCGGACGGTTGATCGCGCCCGCGCCAGCGGGCTGATCGAACCTTCACACAGCCAGGCGTTTCTGCACTCCGTCCACGACGGTATCGCTCAGATCACGGGCGCTGCACGGCATCACGACATCGAAATCGCCCTACTCTGCTCTCAGATCGAATTATCCACGCTGTCATCGGGTCTCGCGCTGAGGATGGCCGAACACGGCCTTCATGATGATCGGCTGGCTGATGCGCTGGTCGACCTGGCTTCCCGCAACCGCGGCCAACCCGCAAAAGCGGCAAGGCTTTACCGCGCAGCAGCAGAAGCGGGAGCAACCGCGGTCAGCGTCCGCGTGGCCGACGCATTGGCACTGACAGGCGACTGCACCACCGCTGGTCGGCTGACAGACGAACTCCTGGCTTCCGCTGACCCCGCCGAACGGGCGGCCGCCGTCCGGATCGCCGCCAGCATCGCCGTCCACGACGGCAGCGTCGCCCAGGCGGCGGACCTGTTCCGGTGGCTTGGCCCCTACCCGGACGCATTCGTCAGCGCAGCGAACGCCATCGTGTCAGTCGCCGCAGGCGACAGCCAGGCGGCAAGGACGGCGCTGAGCGTCCAAAGTGCCGGTCCGCCAACATCAACCGCGCGGGCCGCACACAGCCTGGCCGAGGGGCTGTTGCTCTCACTCGAACAACCTTTCCCGGTCGCTGTCGCCCGGCTCGGGCAGTCCATCACCTCCGAACAGCACCAACCGGGCGTCGCACCGGACAGCCCTGCCGCGCTGGTCACACTTGCGGCCCTGCACGGCGGCGATCCGGTCAGAGCGCGCAGCGTCATCGGCCGGGCAGTGCGCGCGGGCAGCGAGGACGACACCTTCTCCGCTCATCGGCACCGGCTGCTGCTGGGCTGGGTACGGATGCAGGACGGCCAGTTGGGTTCGGCGCTCGCCGATGCGGCTGCGGTCGGCGATGCGTCGTTGCACCGCCGCGACGCGCTGTGGGCGGCGGCGCTGAACACAGCCATCGCCCGCCGCAGCGGTGACGGCGGAGCAGTGCAGAAGCACTGGTATGCCGCAGTGGAAGTGCTCGCCGAGTACTCCGTCGACCTTTTCTCGCTGCTGCCGCTCGGCGAATTGTGGGTCGCGGCAGCAAGGATGCGGCAGGTCGACCGGCTTCAGCACACGCTGGACGAGGCGTTTTCCCTCCTCGCCTCCCTGGGCGACCCGGTGTTGTGGTCTGTGCCGCTGCACTGGGCCGGCGTCCATGCCGGAATATTGGCGAACTCACCGGAGGCGGTCGCTCCGCACGGCCATGCCCTCACTGCCGCCGCAGGCCACAGCGCGTTCGCGAAGGCGCTCGCGGGTGCAGGCCGAACGTGGCTGCGGGTACTGGCCGATCACGTCGACACCGACGAGGTGACCGCCGCGGCTCGGTCGCTGTCGCAATTCGGACTCACCTCAGACGCCACCCGGCTGGCCGGGCAGGCCGCGTTGCAGACTCCCGACGGGAGGGTGTCGGGCGCAATGTTGCAGCTTGCCCGCGATCTCAAGCTCACGACCGCGGTCGACGACGGGCCTCGCGTCGAGTCAGCGGCCGCCGTCGCAGCGACGGCGGCCGCTTCTGGCCGCCAGCCGTCGTCGCGGTTGTCCGACCGCGAACGCGAGGTCGCCGAACTGCTGCTGCTCGGCATGCCGTACCGCGATATCGGCAGTCAACTGTTCATCTCGGCCAAGACCGTCGAACATCATGTGGCCCGGATCCGCCGCAGGCTCGGAGCGGAATCCCGCTCGGAAATGCTCTCGATGCTGCGGGCGATGCTGGCCACGCCGAGCTGACCCGCCCCCAAATCCCCTGACGAGCCTAGATCCCCTAATCGAGTTCCCCCATGGGGCCTGCATCAGCACCGGGGTGAGCACCGATCCGCAACCACATCCAGGCCAATTACGGTTCGAACCAATCCGTTCGTGACCAACCTGACGCAGAGGTGTGACATGTCGAATCCGCAGGGCGCCACGGGCAATTCGCTCGGCCTGGCCATCGGGGCCACGAATCTTGCCGGAACCGGCGAAGGGCAGCGCCCTGTGGTTCGACCGGCGGCGGTGACGATCGAATGTGGGCTGGTGCTCACCGGGTTCGTCGACCGCGTCGGTGACCCCGTCCCAATGGTCGCCCAGGACGGCTCTCAGCACCGCCCCGAGATCCTGCTGGCCCAGGCGCTTGACGGCCTGGCCCGCAGCGCCGCCAACGGGGCGCCGGTGTCGGTAGTCGGGGTGACGGTTCCCGCGCACTGGCGGCCACAAGTGGTCGAGGCACTGCGTGCGGCGCTGCGCAGCATGCCCGGGCTGAGTCGGTCGACGCTGGTCTCCGATGCGACCGCCGCGCTCACGGCACTGCGGGCGGACCCGGGACTGCCGTCGGCGGGCGTGATCGTGCTGTGCGACTTCGGCGGCAGCGGCACCAGCATCACGCTGGTCGACGCGGCGGCCAAGGACGCCCCCATCGGTGAGACGGTCCGCGTGCCCGACTTCTCGGGCGACCGGATCGACCAGGCGATCTTGACCAAGATCGTCGCCGGAATCTTCGAAGCTTCCGACGCCGACCCGTCGGGCACCGCCATGGTCGGGTCGCTGGCACGGCCTGCGCGACGAGTGCAGGCGTGCCAAGGAACGGCTTTCTGACGAGACGGCCACGGCGATCGTCGTCGACCTACCCGGATCGGAGACCACCGTCCGGATGAACCGGATGGAGCTCGACGACCTGATCGGCGCGGACCGCTCGCCGAATTCCTGGCGGTCCTTGTCGAGACGTTGGACCGCAGCCGTGTTCCGTTGGCCAGCATTTCGGCCGTGGCCACAGTCGGCGGCGGCGCCCGTCCCGCTGATCACTCAGCGGCACCTGCGCACCAAAGTGATCACCACAGCGCACCCGCAGCTCACCGCCGCGGAAGGGGTCGCGCTGATCGCGCACCGCAGCCAGTTCGTGGAGACCGCGACCGCCCTCGCCCCGGCCGCTCCTGCCACTGCCACCGTCGCAGCCGCGGCGTTCGGGACGGGTGCGGCCTCGACGGGCGTCGGCGCACTCGCATGGTCGGAGGTCGAGGACGGCCCGCACGACGCGCTGGAAGCCGAGCCGCCATTCGAGGACCGCTACGGGCCCGGCCCGCCGACAGCCGACCGGAGGTGCACTTCGTCCACGAGGAGCGGGAAGACGAGACCCCGACGCGTCGGCGTGGTCCGATGCTGTTGTTCGGGCTGTCGGCAGCCGCCGTTGTGATCGCCGCGGTGGTGTTCGGCCTGACCACATTCACGCGGGACACCTCCACCGTGCCGGCAGGCACCTCGTCGAACATCGCGCCGTCGCCGGCCTCCGAGCCACCCGCTGAGGTGTCGGCTCCCGCGGCGGACGCACCGGCTCAGGCGCCGGCTTCGGACGTCACGACGGTGGTGGCGCGGCCGCAGCAGCGGGTCGCTCCGCAACAACCGGCGGTCGTCGAGCCCGCGGCGCAGCCGGCCGCGGCTCCGGCACCCCCGCCTGCAGCTCCCGCACCGGCGCCCGAGAGTCCCGCCCCGCAGAATCCGGCACTCCGACCGATCCCGGCACCGGCACTCCCCCGATCGACCCGGGCACCGGCGTTGGCGGCACCGGAACGGGCACGCCGCCGATCGATCCCGGCACTGGTACAGGGACCGGCACCGGCATCGGGAACGGCGGCCGAGTACCGGAACGGGCACCGGCGGAACGGGAACCGGCACCGGAACCGGTGGGACCGGAAGCGGAACCGGGACAGCGACGGGCACCGGCACAGGAACCGACGGCGGAGCAAAGGCTCCCGCCAAACCGGGTCTCGTGCAGCAGCCGATACTGGCGCCCGTACTCGAGCCGGTGCTGGCACCCAAGCCTTGAGCCAGGCTACGAACTTAGGTTAGGTCAGCCTGTGTAGCGGCCTTTCCCGGCGAGATGCAACTATGAGCTGCATCGAGCATAAGTTACCGACAAGTAACTTAGCATAAGTTACTCTTGGGTAACTTGGACACCGGGAGGCACGCGGGTGGACACCCATACGCTGATCAGGCTCGTCGTCGGGCTCGGGATGACCGCGATTGTGCTGGTCTTCGCCGCCCGCCGCATCCTCTGGCTGACGAACCTGATCCGGTCCGGCCAGAAAACCAGCGACGAGCACGGCCGCAAGGACAATCTCGGCACCCGCATCACCACCCAGATCAAGGAAGTCTTCGGGCAAACCCGGCTGCTGAAATGGTCGATCCCCGGCCTGGCCCACTTCTTCACGATGTGGGGCTTCTTCATCCTCGCCACGGTCTACCTCGAGGCGTACGGCATGCTGTTTCAGCCCAACTTCCACATTCCGATCGTCGGCCGCTGGGACGGGCTCGGCTTCCTGCAGGACTTCATCGCCCTCGCCGTGCTGGCCGGCATCACGACCTTCGCCATCATCCGGCTGCGGACGGAGCCGAAGGAGCACGGCCGCGAATCCCGGTTCTACGGCTCTCATACCGGCGGCGCCTGGCTGATCCTGTTCATGATCTTCAACGTCGTCTGGACCTACGCGCTGGTCCGCGGCTCGTCGGTGAACACCGGCAACTTGCCCTACGGCAGGGGTGCGTTCTTCTCGCACGGCATGGGCGATCTGCTCGCTCCGCTCGGCCACAACGCCAACGAGGTCATCGAGACCGTCGCGCTGTTGCTGCACATCGCCGTGATGCTGGTGTTCCTGTTGATCGTGCTGCACTCGAAGCACCTGCACATCGGCCTCGCGCCGCTCAACGTCACGTTCAAGCGGCTGCCCAACGCCCTGGGCCCCCTGCTGCCCGTCGAGTCCAAGGGCGTGCCGATCGACTTCGAGGATCCCGCCGAGGACGCCGTGCTCGGCAGGGGCAAGATCGAGGACTTCACGTGGAAGGGGTACCTCGACTTCACCACGTGCACGGAATGCGGCCGCTGCCAGTCACAGTGCCCGGCGTGGAACACCGGAAAGCCGTTGTCCCCCAAGCTCGTCATCATGAACCTGCGCGACCACCTGTTCGCCAAGGCGCCATACATCCTGGGCGACAAGGAGACCCCGCTCGAGAACACGCCGGAAGGCGGTGTGGGCGAGGAACTTCGCGGCGAGAAGCACTCCGAGGAGCACGCCGTGCCGGAGTCCGGCTTCGAGCGGGTGCTCGGCTCCGGTCCCGAGCAGGCCACCCGGCCGCTGGTCGGCACCGCCGAGCAACTCGGCGTGATCGACCCCGACGTGCTGTGGTCCTGCACCACCTGTGGCGCGTGCGTCGAGCAGTGCCCGGTGGACATCGAGCACATCGACCACATCGTCGACATGCGCCGCTACCAGGTGATGATGGAGTCCGAGTTCCCCTCCGAACTCGGCGTGCTGTTCAAAAACCTTGAGACCAAAGGCAATCCGTGGGGTCAGAACGCCAAGGACCGCACCAACTGGATCGACGAGGTCGACTTCGACGTGCCGGTGTTCGGCAAGGACGTCGATTCCTTCGAGGACTACGAGTACCTGTTCTGGGTTGGGTGCGCGGGCGCCTACGAGGACCGGGCCAAGAAGACGACCAAGGCCGTCGCCGAATTGCTCGCGATCGCCGGGGTGAAGTACCTCGTGCTCGGCGAGGGTGAGACCTGCAACGGCGACTCGGCCCGCCGCTCCGGCAACGAGTTCCTGTTCCAGCAGCTTGCCGCGCAGAACGTCGAGACCCTCAACGATCTGTTCGAAGGTGTCGAGCGGGTGGACCGCAAGGTCGTCGTCACCTGCCCGCACTGCTTCAACACGCTCGGCCGGGAATACCCCCAGCTGGGCGGCAATTACACGGTGTTGCACCACACGCAGCTGCTGAACCGGCTGATCCGCGACAAGAAACTGGTCCCGGTATCGCCGGTCGGCGGAGAAAGCACCGACATCACCTATCACGACCCGTGCTACCTCGGCAGGCACAACAAGGTCTACGACGCGCCACGCGAGCTGATCGGCGCCTCCGGGGCCAAGCTCACCGAGATGCCGCGCCACGCCGATCGCGGATTGTGCTGCGGCGCAGGCGGCGCCCGCATGTGGATGGAAGAGCACATCGGCAAACGGGTGAACCACGAGCGCGTCGAAGAGGCGCTGGACACCGGCGCGTCGAAGATCGCCACCGGCTGCCCGTTCTGCCGGGTGATGATGACCGACGGCGTCGACGACGTCGCCGCGGCTAACGACTTGCCGAAGGCCGAAGTCCTCGACGTGGCACAGCTGCTGCTTGGCTCCCTCGACAAGAGCTCGGTCACGCTGCCTGAAAAGGGCGCTGCCGCAAAGGAAGCCGAAGAGCGGGGCGCGAAGGTCGAGGCATCCACCGCAACGGTCGAGGAGGCTGCACCGGCGGCGGTCAAGGAAGAGCCGAAGGCCACCGCTGCGCGGCGCCGCCGAGAAGCCCGCAGCGGCCGCGCCGGTCAAAGGGTCTCGGCATCGCAGGCGGTGCGAAGCGTCCCGGTGCGAAGAAGGCGGCAGCATCTGCGGAGCCCACACCGGCTGAGCCGGCCCAGAAGCCCGACAGAGCCCGCCCCCGCCAAGGGGCTCGGCATCGCGGCGGGCGCCAAGCGACCCGGCGCCAAGAAAGCCGAGGCTAAGGCTGCCCCGAATGAGGGCGAAGCCACCGTCACGCAGCCGCCGAACGTCGATCCCGACAAGGCGGAGCCCGTCACCAAGAGCGACACCGCCGACTCCGATCTCGACCTGCAGGACAAACCCGAGGTCAAGGGGCTGGGCATCGCACCGGGTGCACGCAGGCCCGGGGCCAAGAAGGCGCCCGCGGCGCCCGCCACGCCCGCCGCCAAACCCGCTGCCCCCCAGCCGGAACCGGAGACCGACGGCGAATCCGCCGCTGCGCCTGAGCCTTCCAGTGAGGGCAACGGCGAGCCCGCAGCGCCGGTGAAGGGCCTTGGCATCGCGAAGGGTGCGCGTCCTCCAGGCAAGCGCTGACCTTGGCCGAACATCACAGCCCGGTATCGATCGGCGAATTCGATTTGCCATCAATGAGACGATGGTGGACGTGACTACCCACCAGGTGCCGTGGCACGCGACGGGCCACCACCCGCGGCAGCGCACGTTCACGCAGTCGTCGAAGCTTCAGGACGTCCTGTACGAGATTCGTGGTCCCGTGCACGAGCATGCGGCTCGGCTGGAGGCCGAGGGACACCGCATTCTCAAGCTGAACATCGGCAACCCGGCGCCATTCGGCTTCGAGGCGCCCGACGTGATCATGCGCGACATGATCCAGGCGCTGCCGTACGCGCAGGGCTACTCGGATTCCAAGGGCATCCAAGCCGCCCGCCGGGCCGTTTTTACTCGCTATGAACTTGTCGACGGCTTTCCCCGGTTCGACGTCGACGACGTCTACCTCGGCAATGGCGCCTCCGAACT
The DNA here is from genome assembly GCA_963804905.1 of uncultured Actinomycetota bacterium. Lineage (GTDB taxonomy): Bacteria > Actinomycetota > Actinomycetes > Mycobacteriales > Mycobacteriaceae > Mycobacterium. The sequence continues at coordinate 98,139 of CAWDSB010000007.1, forward strand.
CATCCAGATGACACTGCAGGCGCTGCTGGACAACGGCGACCAGGTGTTGATCCCCGCACCGGACTATCCGCTCTGGACCGCCTGCACCTCGCTGGCGGGCGGCACCCCGGTCCACTACCTGTGCGACGAAACGCAGGGCTGGATGCCCGACATCGCCGACATGGAGTCGAAGATCACCGACCGCACCAAGGCGATTGTGGTGATCAACCCGAACAATCCGACCGGTGCGGTGTACAGCCGGGAAGTCCTCACTGCGATGGCCGATCTCGCGCGCAAGCACCAGCTGCTGCTGTTGTCCGACGAGATCTACGACAAGATCCTCTACGACGACGCGAAGCACATCGCGACCGCATCTGTGGCACCCGACGTGCTGACGCTGACCTTCAATGGGTTGTCGAAGGCTTACCGAGTCGCGGGCTACCGCTCCGGCTGGCTGGTGATCACCGGTCCCAAGGAACACGCCGAAAGTTTCATCGAGGGCATCAGCCTGTTGGCGAATATGCGGTTGTGCCCGAATGTGCCCGCGCAGCACGCCATCCAGGTCGCCCTCGGCGGGCACCAGAGCATCGAGGATTTGGTGCTGCCCGGTGGTCGCCTGCTCGAGCAGCGCGATGTCGCCTGGTCCAAGCTGAACGAGATCCCCGGCGTGTCGTGTGTGAAACCTCAAGGCGCGCTGTATGTCTTCCCGCGGCTGGACCCCGAGGTCTATGACATCGCCGACGACGAGCAACTCGTCCTGGATCTGCTGCTGCAGGAGAAGATCCTGGTGACCCAGGGCACCGGGTTCAACTGGCCGACACCCGATCACCTGCGGATCGTCACGCTGCCCTGGGCCCGTGACCTCACCAGCGCCATCGAACGACTCGGCAATTTCCTGGCCGGCTACCGCCAGTAACAGTGACGGGAGCCTGTCTATGACCGGGAGACGACCTGGCCGAGTTGGCGCACTGTCGAGGCGTTAGCCGACTACTGAAACGGCGCGTACAGGTACCGCCTCTACCCTGTTGCGCGTGACGCACTCGCACACCCACTCGCACACCATGCGCGGTCCTTCTCCGCTGGGACCGTTGGCCGCCAAGATCGTCGTCGGTCTCCTCGTTGCCATCGGCGTGGCGGTCGTGACCGGTGCCGCCCTGCTGTGGCCCAGCCAGGAGAAGGTCGACATCCCGCTGCCCTTTCAGAACGCCGCGGGCGCAGCGGTGACCACCGAGGCGGGCCACGTGCTGTCCACCGGCATGGCGGACTGCGGCGGCCCAGAGGTCGGCGCGGTGCTGACCACGTATGCGACACCGAAAGCGCCCGGTGACGCAGCGTGCGTGCACGCGCAGGTGGCCATCGACTCCGGGCCCAACGCCAAGGCCATGACGGTCCTGGAGTTCAGCAGCGGACCCGGGCAGCCCACCCTCGCCACAGGGGACCACATCCGCATCACCCGCCAGGTGGGACCGTCGGGGGTCACGACGTACGCGTTCTACGACTACGAGCGAACCTGGCCGCTGGTCGTGCTCGCGGCGGTGTTCGCCGTCGTCATCGTCGCCGTTGCCCGCTGGCGCGGTCTGCGGGCACTGTTCGGCATCGTGGTCGCGTTCCTGGTGTTGGTCGTGTTCCTGCTGCCCGCCCTGCGCGACGGGGCAGCAGCCATTCCGGTCGCGCTGGTGGCGTCTGCGGCGATCCTGTACGCGGTCATCTACCTGGCGCACGGGGTGAGCCTGCGAACCAGCGCCGCGCTGCTCGGCACGCTGACCTCGCTGTTACTTGCAGCCGTATTATCCTGGGGCGCAATCGATCTCGCACACCTCACCGGCTTGTCGGAGGATCAGAACAACGAGGTCGCCGCCTATATGGGCCACGTGTCGATCACGGGGTTGCTGCTGGCCGGGTTCATCATCGGTTCGCTGGGTGTGCTCAATGACGTCACGGTGACCCAGGCCTCGACTGTGTTCGAGCTGGCAGGCGTCGGCGACGGCGGTTCCCGCCGCAGGATCTTCCTCGGCGCGATGCGCGTGGGCCGCGACCACATTGCGAGCACCGTTTACACGCTGGTGCTGGCCTACGCGGGCAGCGCGCTGCCGCTGCTGCTGCTGTTCAGTGCGGCCAACCGGTCGCTCGGCGACGTGCTGACCAGTGAGAGTGTCGCCATCGAGATCGCCCGCTCCGCTGTCGGCGGCATCGCACTCGCGCTGTCGGTACCACTGACCACCGCGATCGCCGCCGTGCTGGCCACGCCCGGTGGCACTACTGACCTTCCAGCAGCTCCAGCAGATAGCCGCCGTATCCGGACTTGAGCAGCACGTGCGCGCGCTCGGCGAGCTGGTCGTCGTCGATGAAGCCGACCCGCCACGCCACTTCCTCGGGCACGCTGATTTTCAATCCCTGCCTGCGCTCGATCGTGCGCACGTAATCGCTTGCGTCCAGCAGCGAGTCGAACGTGCCGGTGTCCAGCCACGCGGTGCCGCGGTCGAGCACCTCGACCGACAGCCTGCCCTGGTTCAGATAAACCTGGTTGACCTCGGTGATCTCGTATTCGCCGCGCGCTGATTTCGACAGCGACCGGGCGATCTCGACGACGTCGTTGTCGTAGAAGTAGAGGCCGGGAACCGCATAGTGCGACTTCGGTGTGGCCGGTTTCTCCTCGATCGACAGCGCGGTGCCGTCGGCGGCGAACTCGACGACGCCGTAAGCCGACGGGTCGGCTACCCGATAAGCGAAAATCGCTCCGCCCGAGACATTTTGGAACCGGCTGAGACTGGTGCCAAGGCCGGGGCCGTAAAAGATGTTGTCCCCCAACACCAGTGCGACAGAGTCGTCGCCGATGTGGTCGGCACCGACAATGAACGCCTGTGCCAGTCCATCGGGTTGATCCTGTACCGCGTACGAGAGGTTGATGCCGAACGCCGACCCGTCGCCGAGCAGCTTGTGGAAGTTCGGAGCGTCGTCGGCGGTGGTGATCACCTGGATGTCGCGGACGCCGGCCATGATCAACGTCGAGAGCGGGTAGTAGATCAGCGGCTTGTCGTAGACGGGCAGCAGCTGCTTGCTCAAGCCCATGGTGATCGGGTACAGGCGCGTGCCCGCTCCGCCCGCCAGGATGATCCCCCGCATCAGCCCGCGAGGTCCTTTTCGGTCAGCTCCGTCGCGGACAGCGCTGACGCCAGGTCGGCGTGCCGGAACACCGAGGTGACGTGGTCGCGCACCACCCGGAATGCCACTGCATCTCCGTCCTGCTCTTCGGCGACCACAACACCGTCGCGCACATACAGCCGGCCTGGGTCAGCAGCGGTAACGGCCAACGAACTCGCCCACTCGCGCAAGGCCTCGTGTCCCTGGCCGGCTCCGTTCGCATCACCGAACTCGATATCGTCGCTGGACACCTGACGCAACGTGTCGAAGTCCCGCTCGTTGAGCGCGTCGTGCCAGGCGAGAACCGTCGCGATCTCCGAAGTCGTCATGGTCGAAACGTACGCCACTCAGAACGGTGTGCGGGTCAACCACCCGTCCCAGACGCCGGCGTCACCGAAAACCTCGACGCCCCCGTCGGCCGCCGTCCGGCGGCGCACGATGGCCAGCAGCAGATCCTTCGCGCTTCCACGCAGTGCCGCATCGGCCTTGCCGTGCTCGCGCGACAACGCGATCCCGTCGTCACGCCCGGCGATCGTCCACTCACCCGCGGCGCCGAGGCCGTCGTCGGTGGCATGCAGATGCAGCGTCCGGCCGGCGGCCAACGGTGACGAATCGGCGTTCGCCTCGGCGACGATGCGCTCCAGCCACTCGTCGATCCCGTCGGCGGCGACCTCGGGCGTCAGCTGATAGTCCGTCCCGAGTGCGATCGCCGCGTCAGCGCGGTGCACTGTTGCTTCGTGGAGGCGGCGGCGGATCCACCATTGCGCGGGCCGAGGTCCGATGAAAGTCCAGACCGGAGTATGGGCGCCGACGGCGTCCACTGAGTCGAGGATGAGTCGGGCGCCGGCGTTGAGCCACTCGACGGCGCCGTCCGGATCGTCGGGGGGCTTGCCGTCGGGTACTTCGCGGGGGTCGAGTGCCTCCTCGCGCTCGTCGGCGACGATCTGAGCGGCCCATCTGTTTCCCCGCCCGACGTGGCGGAACAGCTGTTTGAGCGTCCACTCCGGACACGTCGGAATCGGTGTGGCCGGATCGGCGGTGCGAACGAGTTCGCCGAACGCCCCGGTCTCGTCTATGAGCGCAGCGCGGAAATCCACGTCACAACCGTACTGTCTGCGACGTTCCCAATCGCACAGGAAGCGACGACCAGCCCCGCAACACCCTGGTGTCGCGCCGGCTGCCGGCTCCGGCGAGCTGGGCGTCGGGATAACGCTCGAAGAACGTCCGCAACCCGACCTCCCCTTCCGCGCGGGCCAGCGCCGCACCGAGGCAGAAGTGCCTGCCGCCCGAGAAGGACAGATGCTTGCCCGCATTGTCGCGTTCGAGGTCGAAGCGGTGCGGGTCGGCGAAGACCTTCGGGTCGCGGTTGGCCCCGGCCAGGTGGATGATCACCAACTCGTCCTGCCGCACGCGGGTGCCTGCCACGTCGACGTCCTTGCACGCGATTCGCGCGCTCATCTGCACCGGTGATTCCAGCCGAAGAATCTCCTCGACGGCGTTGGGCCACAATTCGGGGCGGGCGGCCAGCGTCTCGAGCTGTCCCGGCGCGTCGAGGAGCATCCGAATTCCGTTGCCCAGCAGGTTCACTGTGGTTTCGAAGCCGGCCGCCAGCACCAGTCCCGCGAGTGCCTGCAGCTCGTCGTTGTTCAGCTGCGCGCCTTCGTCGGAAGCCGCAATGATCTGGCTCATCAGGTCGTCACCGGGATTGCGCCGCAACTGCTGCAAGTGGTCGGCGAGCCAGCTGTTGAAGCCCACGATGCCCTGGTGCACCTGCAGGTGCTGCCGCCACGACAGCCCGATGTCGAGGCTGGGCGCGCCGAGCTCGCCGAAATGCAGGATGCGCGGACCGGTCTTCGTCGGGGACCCCGAGGATGTCGCCGATGATGGCGACCGGAAGCTGTGAGCAGTAGCGGTCCACGATGTCGACCACTCCGGTGTCGCCCTCGAGCTCGTCCAGCAGTGCGGTCGCGGTCTGCTCGACCCGATCCCGCAGCGACGAAACGGCTCTCGGCGTGAACACCGACGACACGATTTTTCGGTACCGGGTGTGATCGGGCGGTTCGACGGACAGCAGCGATGGTGGCCGCAGCGGGTGCAGCAACCCGGTGTCGGTCTTGTCGACGATCCACTGCAGCGGCCGGGGCAGCCCACCTCCGATCGCGGTGACCCTGAAGTCGTCGGAGCGAAGAAGTTCGTGGGCGACGCCATGGTCGACGGTCATCAGCACCGCGCGACAGCGGATCACCGGTCCCCGCGGCCGAAGTTCGTCGGCGAAGGCGGCGGGGTTCTCCCGCACGGCGGGATCGGCTATCAGCCGTCCCTGAGGATCGCCGCTACGGGCACCGAGCTTCGAAAGACCCCGAATGACGCCGTGAAGGGCAAACCAGCGGATCTGTTGCCTCATGGGCCGAGCCTACGACCGGCGGCGTTGTTCTACAAGCGTCAAACAGTGGCATTCTTGCCGAGGGCGTACACACGCCAGCCAGCCTCGGTCCACTTCGCCGAATCCAGGCAATTGCGACCGTCCACAACGACTTTGGCGTGCACGGTGTCGGCCAATTCGGCGGGATCGAGCTCGACGAACTCGCTCCACTCGGTGAGCACCAGCACGGCGTCGGCGCGTTCACACGCCTCGACCACCGACGTCGAGTAGTTCAACGTCGGAAAGAGCCGCTGGCTGTTCTCCATCGCCTTGGGGTCGTAGACGTTGACCGTTGCCCCGTTGAGCTGCAGCATGCCTGCCACATTCAAGGCAGGCGAGTCACGCACGTCGTCGGACTCCGGCTTGAACGCGGCGCCGAGGACCGCGACGTTGGCGCCGAGAAGCGAGCCGCATGCCTTCGTCGCCAGTTCGACCATCCTGGTGCGGCGGCGCATGTTGATGCTGTCCACCTCGCGCAGGAACGTCAACGCGTGGTTGGCCCCTAGCTCACCGGCCCGCGCCATGAACGCGCGGATGTCCTTGGGCAGGCAACCGCCGCCGAATCCAAGTCCGGCGTTGAGGAATCGCCTGCCGATGCGGGGGTCGTAGCCCAGCGCGTCAGCGAGCAGGGTGACGTCGGCGTCGACGGCTTCGCATACTTCGGAGATGGCGTTGATGAAGGAGATCTTCGTCGCGAGAAAAGCATTCGCCGATACCTTCACCAGTTCGGCGGTCTGCAGGTCGGTCAGCAGGAACGGCACGCCCTCCTCGAGCAGAGAAGCGTACAGCGCGCGGATCGCCGCCTCGGCGTGCACTGATTCCGGCTGCACACCAAGCACGATGCGGTCCGGATGCAACGTGTCGTGAACGGCAAAGCCCTCTCGGAGAAATTCGGGATTCCAGGCGATTTCGACGTCGATGCCTGCAGGGGCCAATGCGCGTGCGCGGGCGCTGAGTTCGGCGGCGGCGCCCACGGGCACCGTCGACTTGCCGACTATCACCGCCGAGCGTCGCAACCGGGGCACCAGAGTGTCGATGACGGCGTGAACATGGCGCAGGTCCGCCCCGTATTCGCCCTTCTTCTGGGGCGTTCCGACGCCGAGGAAGTGCACATCGGCGAACTCGGCGGCGGCGTCGTAATCTGTCGTGAAGTGCAGGCGACCTGCAGCGAGGTTGTCGCTCAACATCTTTCGCAGGCCTGGCTCGTAGAACGGGATATCGCCCGCCGCCAGCTTGGCGACCTTGCCTGGATCGATGTCGACGCCGACGACTTCGTGTCCCAATTCGGCCATTCCGGCGGCGTGCGTCGCGCCGAGATAACCCGTGCCGAAGACGGTGCATCGCATAGTGCCGGTATATGCCGCTGCGATGAGCTAATTGCTAAGCGACACTTAGCGGGAAGCCAACGGCAGATGTCTGGCTAGTGGCCGTTACCTATGGCAGAAGATCAGGAAACAGCCACCCGATCCGCCTCCGCGCGAGCCGGAACCTCCGTCTCCGTAGTCACCCGAGCCCGAGCCGGGATAACCGGGCGACCCGGAGCCACTCGAGCCGGGATACTGACCTGGGTATTGCGGCGACTGCTGAGACGGATACTGCGGCTGCTGCACCGGCGGATCGTCGGGAATCTGCTGCGGCGGCTGCCACGGCGGCCTCACCACCGGTGGGTCCGGGTTATGCCACGGCGGAACCCAAACCGGCTTCGGCGGGTAGTAGACCGGCGGCTGCGGCGGGTAGTACACCGGCGGGTTGTACAACGGCGGCGCGACCACCGGAGGCGGGATGGGCACCGGCGGGGCCGCAGGCAGGGGCGGCGGTGCGACCGGAGGCGGCGCCGGCAGTGCTGCAGGCGCGGGTGCGGGCTGCTCGACGAACACCGTCCGAGGCGCCGGCGCCTGCTGCACCACGGGCACTGGCGCCTGGATGGTTTGTGGCTGCGGGGGTGGCGCGGGCGCAGGGGCGGGTGCGACTGGAACGGCAGGCGCAAGCTCCTGCGCGGGCGCGGGGGCGGGCGCGGCCTGGCTCGGAATGACCGGGCTCTCGCCAGGGGTGGGCCGCTGATCGACCGTCGGGCGGATACTGACGGCCAACGAGATCACCAGTGCGACAACGCCGACCACGAAGATCGACGTAAGCGCACTGCCGACGAGCAGGAACGGCTTGCGGCTCTCTTCCGCGTAGAGCGACTCGGGTTCGACCTCCGCCTCGAGCTCGTCGGAATACGCGAGCGCATCGAAGTACTCGGCAGCGGCGCCGACCGGAGCCGCCTGCGTGGCCGCGCCGGCCAGCTCCGGATAGGCGCTGGCGGCGGTGGTTCCGTCGGGATCCTGCGAGTAGGCGAGCCCGGCGGTGGACGCCTCCATTTCGGGCGCATGCGCCGACGCGAGCGCTGCGCCGCGGGCGAGCGCTAGTTCAGGTTCCTCGGGCGCGCTGATGGGAAGGGCCACCAAGTTCTCGAGGTGATCCTTCACAGAGCTGACATCGACGCCGGAGCCGACGACGAACATGCCCTGCGGTGGCGATTCGGCAGACTCGACCGCGGCTGCCATCTCGGTCAGTACAGCCATCGCGTCGGAGTCGTGGAGATCGCGGCTGAGCACCTTGACCACCGACCCGTCGTCGGTCTGCACGACCGACAGCGTGGCGGTGTCCTTCTCGATGAAGAGCAGCGCCGTGGTGTCGTAACCGATCGCTCGACCGACGGTTTGGGCAAGCGCCGCGGCGGCGTGCGTCGGGGAGACGAGCATGACGTCCTCGATGCCACGCGCCGCGAGGATGTCGCGCAGTGCGGCGGCGTCGGCAAGGTGCGTCCACGTCACGCCGATCGACTTCAGATGGTGACCGCTCGCGGCGGCGCTTTCCTTCGTGCCAAGCACCGCTGCGGCGACTTGATCGGCTGCATTCGACGTTGCTGAGCCGTCGGCGCCCTTGACGTCGAAGACATCGTGGTCGACGGTGACACCGTCGGCCCTTTCCCCTTCGACCAGCACCATGCGGACCGTCGTAGGTGTCATCGACACACCTAGTACGATGTCCACTGACCCCTCCAAATGTTTGCTACGCTGTCTAGGATGTCATTGCGCACTCGTTCCGCACGAGCCGACAACTAGATACTTCATCGCCACTGCCAGGTCGGGCGTTACAGCCACCCGCATTTGCTGTGGCGGGGAAGTCCTGGCCGGATCGCAACGGCACGGATGCCCGCCGATGTCGGTACTTAGACCCTACCCGCGTTAACGGAAACGGGAATGGCGCGGTTCAACTTCCCGCGAGGTCGGCGGCGTCAGATCGATTTGATGAAGTTCTGGTACGAGCGCGACGGCGTCGGTCCGCGCTGGCCCTGATACTTCGAACCGGCCTTCGCACTGCCGTACGGGTTTTCGGCCGGACTGGTCAGCCGCAGCAGGCAGAGCTGGCCGATCTTCATACCCGGCCACAGTGTGATCGGCAGGTTGGCGACGTTGGACAACTCGAGCGTGATGTGTCCGCTGAAACCAGGGTCGATGAACCCCGCCGTCGAGTGCGTCAGCAGCCCCAGTCGGCCGAGCGATGACTTGCCCTCCAGGCGGCCCGCTAGGTCCACGGGCAGCGTGCATCGCTCCAGAGTCGAACCCAGCACGAACTCGCCGGGATGCAGGACGAACGGCTCGCCCTCCTTCGGCTCGACCAGGGTGGTCAGATCGTCCTGGCGCGTCGACGGGTCGATGTGGGTGTAGCGCGTGTTGTTGAAAACCCGGAACAGATTGTCGAGTCGAACATCGACACTCGACGGCTGCACCAGGGTCTCGTCGAACGGATCGATGCCTAGACGTCCGGCGGCGATCTCGCCCCGGATATCACGATCGGAGAGCAGCACCCGACGAGCGTAGCCGCTGAGGTGTTAGCCTTCGTGAGCACCGGCGTAGCCGGGAACGCCGATGTAGTTCAATGGCAGAACATCAGCTTCCCAAGCTGAATACGCGGGTTCGATTCCCGTCATCGGCTCCACTGTGACCAGCACCGATACCGTTCGATCTGATCGAACACCGGCCTCGCTGTCACGACGTTGTCACAACTTGATTGAAAGTGTCGCCGGCCAGGCTTGTGCGCCGATTGTGGCCCGCGGAACCGTACCGGCGCCCCGCAGCATTTTGTTTGGAGAAGTGCAAGGCGCGGTATGGCACGGATAGTTGCGGCGCTCCTTACTACCGGAAGCTCAGTTGACGACACAGCGGAGGGGATACAAGTGAAATGAGCGCATATCAGACCCTGGTGGTCGGCACCGACGGCTCGGACACGTCGTTGCGTGCGGTGGACCACGCAGCCGCGTTCGCCGCGGCACTTAACGCGAAGTTGATCATCGCGATGGCGCACTTGCCTAATGTGGACAAGGGAGGCTGGGGAAGACCAGCGCGGCCGGATCGTGTGATTGATGGCCGCGCCGAGGTCGTCCTCCGCGACGAGGGGGACTACAAGATGCACGGGACTGCCCCCATACATGCGATCCTGCGTAAGGCCCGCGACCGGGCCACGGCGGCTGGGGCGAAGAATATCGAGGCGCGACCGATTCTGCTTCGTCGTGTGGGTGGTGCGGCACAGGCGCTGTCCCGCCTCGCCGAGGAGGTTAAGGCCGATCTGTTGGTCGTTGGCAACGTGGGCCTGGGCACGCGCACCGACAAGTGGCTTGGCTCGGTGCCCGGCAACGTTTTGCGCAGGGCCAAGACCCACGTGCTGATCGTCCACACCACCGACTGAGGCATCGTTAAGACTCGTTCGGCGTCGGGCCACAACCTGTATCTCAGAAATACTTGCCACGGCCCAGACACTTGTGCCCCCGATGTGGCCGGCGGAACGGTACCGACCAGCCCCCCAAGCATTCGCCCGGAAGTCGTACCAGGGCGCAGACACGCGTTAGCGGAGAGCCTTACTAATGGTGCGCTCTATATCAAGAAGACCGGGACGGTCCACTAACCCGCAGCGGTGCATCTTCGCTAGCTCCTGAGCTGCCCGCCCGCCGCGCAGCAGCGCCTGGCTGAGCGGCATCCGCCCGTAGCCGACCAGCAGGTAAGTCGCGGGGTCCGCGGAGATCACACAGATTCGTAGGTCTGGTCCCCGAGGACATGGCGGAGATGAGCAATCGCGGTGTTGAGTTCAAGGTCCACGCTGTCGCGAGGGGACTGACGACCGCGATCCGCACGGACGCCGAGAGCGCTGGCGGAGTTTCAGACCGACCGCGGTTACAAGCTGCCTGGATTAAGCATTCTGGGCGTTGGCAGTAACGCTGTGGCGCAGCAGGGAAAAGAGTAGACCGTGCGGTATGAGTTTCGACCCGCAATTCGCCCGTGACACAGTCCTGCCCCTAGTGGAGGCGGCCTATCAGGTCTTCCACAACCCCGATGTCGACCCGACCCTGCCGGCTGGTTATCAGAAGACAGCCCTGCTGGAAGCGGACCCGACGCTGCTCGACTTGATTACCGAACTTTCGGAAAGCGCCCGCTCATTCGTTCAAACGGTCGCCGGCGTTACCACGGTGTTCGGCTTGGTCGGCAAGAACACTGCGACCAAGACAGCATTCGTCGCAATCCGCGGTACCCAAACGCAGACGGAGTGGTTGCAGAATCTCGATGTCGAAGCGACAGTTTATCGACCGGTATCCGATTTCGGAGATGTCCACATGGGGTGGATGGGACTTTACGAGACGATGCGGGCCAATCTGTCGGCGAATCTGCCGGCTGCCTGCGCGGGCTGTGACCAATTGATTGTCACCGGACACAGCCTGGGCGCTGCCCTCGCGGTGCTCGCCGCGCCGGACATCGCCAAAAACATATCAGTTGTACCGGAACCGAAACTAACGACCTTCGGCGGCCCACGCCCCGGACTGCACGACTTCGTGGTGCCATTCAACCTGCTGATTGACAGCTGCTTCCGGGTGGTCAACCTCTTCGATATCGTCCCGCACCTGCCGTTGGCGTTGCCGGGCCTGCCCTACGAGCATGTGGGGGTGCAGATCGCCGTCGATTCGGGGGGTTCCATCGACCAGACCCACCGCCACAGCCTGGACGCCTACCGCGCCGGCCTGACCGGTCTCATCAGCACGCAACCTGCCTGGGCCGCTTGACGATCGACCGCCAGGGTCGTCCGTTCGACGACGCGATCCATCATTCGGACGCCGGACGTCCAGTACACCGCAACACATACACGAGACACTGATGCTCGAAGGACTGATCCCGTCGCGTGTCGGTGGTGTGGTAGCCGCGTCGACTGGGCATTCTTCTGCGCGCCCCAGTGCCGGAACTACAACTGTGCCCGCGCCTAGTCGTCGTCTTCATCCCCGATTTCGACGTAGATCCCGACGACCGAGTTTTGAGACTCTCGTATCTCGTCTCTTTTGAGACGCGGAATGCAGACTCGGCGTTCCTTTAGAAGCATTCCTCCGCATGGATGATGTGGCATGCCGGACATGCGGTCTTCTGGGCATGTCGTCTGCGCGTGCAAGAGTCGTAGACTCGCGTGGCGCGCCGGGGCGAGACGGATCCTCGATGCGGATCTCCGGGTCAATTACCGCGAGCTGATGCAGGCACGACTTGACGTAGCTGTGGAGTGCAGGCGACAACTCGCACTCTGAGGGGAGGTAGCGGTAGAAGCGGGAGGCTTTGAACGCTATTGAGGATGCCGTCGGCAGCTCGCCGCGGCCGCAGAAGTAGTGGCTGGTGATCAACCGTATTTGCGGGTGACGCCGGAGATTTCGTGGAGTTGGAACCTCAGCGGCGAACCGTTGACGCATGATGAATCATTGGTGCCACCCAAACGCACCGTCCATGAGCATCCGTGACCTTAGCGCGGACATCGTCCAGCGCCGGTCACGGCACCCACCTTATGAAGGAGATGTCATGAGCTTCGATACGCCCAACGGGACCTATGGCACTCGCCAGCCCAAAGCCGGGCTGCTGATGCGCTGGTTCAATGGCTGGACGATGAATCGCATTCGCCGCAAGGGCGGCAAAGTGATGGGAATGGACGCGCTGGTCCTGACGACCGTGGGCCGCAAGAGCGGAGCCGAACGCAGCACCCCCGTCGCCTATTTTCCCGACGGCGATGACGCCTGGCTCGTCGTGGCATCGGCGAATGGCGCGGCCAAACATCCCGCCTGGTACCACAATATCGCCGCCCATCCCGACCAAGTCAAAGTTGAAATGGCCGGTCGCACGGTTGCCGTCGGTGCCGAACAGCTCCACGGGCAGGCACGCGAACAGGCATGGGGACGCATCAAGAACGAGTTACCTCGTTTTGCGAAGTACGAACAGAAAACCGACCGCGAGCTGCCGGTCATTCGTCTGCAAGCCCGCTCAACATCCACGACCTAGAAAAACAGACCGGGTCAATACCGTCGTGGCAATGCAAGAGGGCGTGAGCGGCTCCGAGCGGATCCCCCCTTCGGCTGGGGTGCCGGGAGCTGAGCGCAAGGGGCAACGCACTCGGCGTCAGATGCTTTCCTCTGCTGTGCTCGCCGCCCTTATCGACCGGCTCGAACGCACCGAACCAATGGCCACCATCGCCAGGCTCTTGTTTGGTGCGAACCTTCGGCGGGCACCCAACCCGAATCCGGGCTGGCCGGTGACGTGCACGCCAGCAACAGTCGTGCTCTCCCGGAAGAAGCGTGCGCACGGAGGGGAACTGTGGCCATCAAAGATGTTGGCGACCCTGAGATCGCCCATTGGGATCAGCTATTTATTCGGCGACTGAGAACTGTGCTTGGGCCGCTCGTCAGCTTGTGGTTCCGCTCGGAGGTGCGTGGCTGGGATTTGTTTCCGCCGAGTGGCCGGGCGCTGGTGGTTCTAATTATTCCGGCGGCATGATGACGCCCGACGTTCTGGTCTTCGCCAAAGAGTTCTACGACAAGTTCGGGTATACGCGCCCGATCTACACTGTGGCGCACTACGGCCTGTTCATTGGGCCACAGTCCAAATGGTTGGTGCGCGCCGGTGTCATCCACGCCAGCCGGAAAAAGCCAACAAGGCGCTGCGGGCCGGGGCTGTTGTGTTGACGTTTCCCGGCGGTGATTATGACGCATACCGGCCGACACTGAGCGCGAACGTGATCGACTTCAACGGCCGCACCGGATATGTCAGGACCGCACTGGAAGCCGACGTACCGATCGTGCCGACTGTGTCAATCGGCGCGCAGGAGAACCAACTGTTTTTGACCCGTGGGCACTGGCTGGCGAAGCGGTTGGGTCTCAAGCGCATCCGTATGGAAATTGTGCCCGTGAGCTTTGGTTTTCCGTTCGGGTTCACGGTGATGGCCTGGCCGCCCAATCTGCCCCTACCGACCAAAATCGTCACTGAAGTATTGGAACCGATCGACATCGTCGCCCGATTTGGAAAGGAGCCAGACATCGGCGAGGTGGATGAGCATGTTCGCTCAGTGATGCAGGCCGCCCTCGACCGGCTTTCCCGAGAGCGGCGGTTGCCCGTACTGGGCTAGCCATAGCTTAGAGCCACTCTTGCCATGGTGGATCCCCAATGATGCCTCGCCTGATGACCTAGGTGCGGGACTTGATGGCTCGGGCAGTGGCCTGGCTGAACGCGAAGGATCCGACCTCCCGCCCCGGCAGCCCAGCACCGAAAGGAGAACCCCAACCAACCTAAGAATCACCGCACGGGGCGGGGACTTTAATCTGGCCACCAGCGGGGACTTTTACTTGGCCATTGACATGCATAATTACGGTCACGGGGTTGTTCTCGACGTCGGTATCGATCGAAGTGAGCGCAAGGTCTCCGAAGTTTGACCCCCATACCGATGGCACAACCTGGCTCGATCCGCCCCTTCCGCTTCTCCTTCGGAGATCAACCCTGTAGCCGTCTCACGTTTGTTTGGGACTGGGTTTTGGGCCGGCGATCGCGCTGAGTGTCGCCATCGTCGGCGTGGTCGTCTCCGAACAGCCTCAGAGCTGCGCCACGGGGGCTGACACCGAAGCACCGACGCCCCGCCGCGCCGGACGTCGGCGGCATGTGCGCCGCGAAGTCACCACCAATTGCGTCGGACCGCAAAGGTCAGCAGCTTTACGGCTATCCGGGAACCGTGCTGCGTCTTAAGAGCGGCGCACCGCGTAGACGGCTGCCAGGGGGCGCTGAATACGCGGGTTCGATTCCCGTCATCGGGCTCCAGATCTACCTCGACACCCTTCGAGGAATTTCAAGGCTGTTTTCCTGCACTATCACCGGGTCGCCGATGTTGACCGTGTTGAAGTACCACTCTGCGTCCTCGGGGCTCAGGCTGATGCAGCCGTGGCTGACATTCTCAAACCCGAGTGAGTTGACAGCCCACGGAGCTGAATGCACGAAAAGGCCATGGCTGGTAATCCGGACGGCGTAATCCACTGTGAGCCGGTAACCATCGGGAGCGTCGACAGGGATGCCGACGGTGCTCGAATCCATGGTCACCGAGCGTTCCTTGGCCAGGACGGTGTAAGTGCCGACAGGTGTGGGGTACTCCGGCCTACCCATCGAGGCCGGGAACACGCCCTCTTGCCCCCAGTGGGGTCGGTGGTGCGGCGCCGGCAACCCAGACGGCGGTCCCGCGTCGACGCCGTCGATGCTCACGGTGAACGTGTGATCCGAGATACTGGCAACACCGACGACGGCGGGACCCGTTGCAAAGTTCGTGGATAGGCTGCCCACCGATAGCGCCACCGTGCTGTGTGCCGGCCAGAATCGGTCGGGGACCCACTGCAAAACATTGTTGTGTAGCCATTCGAACTTGCCGGTCATCGCGGGCGCCGATTTGACTCCAATGGCACGTTCGGCCGCGCGCCGGTTGGCGACGGGCGCACTGAACGTCACCACAACGGGGTGCGCCACACCCACGACCTCTCCCCGCCCTGGGAGAACCGACGCGATGGCCAACCCATGCGACTGGCTCGCCGCCGCCAGGCTTACGCCGGTCGGCCCTGCAACCACGCTCGCAGCAATCCCGATCACCGCAAGAACACACCGAACAACCGCCCGCATGGCTCCTGCTCCCGTTGGAACGACTTAGTTGTCATCGTGATGGTAGGAGTGACGTGGAGAGTGAAAGTTTAGGCGCGCGTTGGTAATTCGGTCACAGCTCAATCACGCTTTGGCTACAGGGAGCCAATCCGGCAAGGACAACCCGGAAGCGGGTCAGTATCAGCCTGCAGCCGAAGGACCGGGCTGAAGCGGCTGACCGGGCACAGGCGCGCCTGCCGACGGCGGGCCAGTCGGCGCACCCTTACCGCCATAGCTTCCAGCCATGTCGGTGAACGGAGCACCACCCAGCACCGGCCCACCAACGGGGACCGGAGCACCCACCGGCACCGGCGCACCAACGGGCACGGAGCACCCACCGGCACCGGCGCACCAACAGGCACGGGCGCACCAAGCGGCACCGGCGCAGCAACCGGCCCCGGCAAAGCCAACGGAACACCAGCCATGTCAGCGAGTGGAGCGCCAGCGGAACTGCACGCGCCCGCGGCGGCCGGTCCACCCGCGGCGGCCGGTCCACCCGCGGCAGCCGGTCCACCCCCGGCAGCCGGTCCACCCCCGGCAGCCGGTCCACCCGCGGCAGCCGGTCCACCCCCGGCTAGTGGCGACGCAGCTTCGCCCGCCGACCCCTGGAGACACCCGTAGCCGCCCGTGATCAAAGGAACGGCTGCCGCGTCCGGGCTCAACGCTATGGCCGCGCACAGCGCAGCGCTGGCAACTACTGTGATGTTGAACCGATCGAAGATCGTCATCAACCCCAACTCCTTTACTCACGATCAGAAACTTCCGTCATCCACTGGTTCAGCCGAACCGCATAGCCGTACCGAAGTCGTGTCTGGCCACCGACCCAATTGGAGCAGCGCAAATGTGGAACAGGAGACGCGCCGCACCGCACCGTTTCCAAATGGTGACGTTGGGCGAATTTGGCGGTCGGCCCGCCCGTCGGCACACCCATCCAACCGACCTACCAGGCCCTGATCGACGGGGCGAAGTACTGCGAACCGCGATTGCGCAAGATCGTCGCCGAGCACCGGCCGGACGTCATCGTCGAGGACAACGTCGTTCTGTTCCCCGCGCTGGTGACGTCGGGTGCGCCGTTCGTGCGGCTCGTGTCGTGGAGTCCGCTCGCGATGAGCGGCCCGAACGTGCCTCCGCCGTTCTCGGGTCTTCCCAGCGCCGACCGCAGCCAATGGGACGCCTACCGCGCCGAGTTCGACCGCACCCACCGCCCGATGTGGGACGACTTCAACGCGTGGGTACAGGCACTGGGCGCTGACCCGTTGCCCGAGTTGGGATTCATGCCCGACTCCACCGCGGCCAACCTGTACGTCTACCCGGCCGAAGCCGACTATCTCGACGTCCGTCCGCTCGATGGCAGCTGGAGCCGCATGAACTCCAACGTGCGTGAGACCGATGAGGAGTACGAACTGCCCGCCGAGGTCGCCGACGGACCGGAAGGCAGTGCGCTGGTCTACCTTTCGCTGGGCTCGCTCGGCGGCGCAGATGTCGAACTCATGCAGCGCTTGGTCGAAGCTCGGCACCACCCGGCACCGCATCATCGTCAGCATGGGCCCACAGGCTGACCGAATCACACTGGCGGACAACATGGTCGGTGCTCAGATGCTTCCGCAGACCAAGGTGATCCCGCATGTCGACTTGGTGATCTCCCACGACGGTAACAACACGGTCACCGAGACCCTGCACTTCGGTAAGCCGCTGATTGTGCTGCCATTATTCTGGGATCAGTACGAAAACGCCCAGCGCATAGATGAACTCGGGTTCGGGGTGCGACTGGATACCTACAGATTCGCCGCCGATGAGCTAACGGGCGCAGTGGAGCGACTGCTCGCCGACATCGCGCTACGGAACGGTCTTGCCGAGATGGGCGCCGCCATCCGTCCCCGCAACGGCATTCGGATCGGTGCCGATGTCATCGAACGAGTGGGTGTGCAGCATCGCGCGTCGGTCGCCTGAGCCGCTCGTCATCGCCGCCCGCGTGGCAGGCTCAGCGGATGTAGGTCTCGTCGCCCGTGGGGTATCCGCCACCGTGCGTCGTGATATGGACGTGGTCATAGTGGCCGTATCCGCCTGCACGCGCACCGCTGGGTGTGTAGTAGACGCCACGCCAGATGCAGTCCTGCAGGTCGAACTTTTGCGCGTTCTCGAGAGCGAACGCGACAATCCGATTTCCGAGCGCAATGCCCTCGGCCGACGTGGGGTTGGGAATCATCACATCGAGCGCCAGCCCGTCGGGATGCCACCGCAGCGCGTCGGGTCGGACGCCGCCGATGTTGTGAATCTCCGGGAACAACGCGCTGATGGAACGTGAGGCCAAGATGGTCTTGACCTGTAGGCCCCGCTCCGGCGCGAGGCCGGTGGGCAGAACGCGATCGGCCTCTCGGTTGTAGACCCGGTAACGGGATGCCGAAGCGAACTGGGCGGTAGCCGAGCCGAAACTCGCCTGCACGACGGTGTGATCCGGCGAAGTGTCCATTGGAGCCGACGCGACGATCTCGACACTGCGCGATACAGCGTCGTCGACAACTTGATCAGGAGCTTTCGCATCGGCCTCGCTGCTCTGTGTTGGTAGAGAAACGTCTCCACCGGCGGCAAGCAACAGGGCATAAGGGGCGATGACTGCCGCTGGGACAACCGACGGCATCCGTCGGCGCCGGGCAACGCTGTGCTTCCCCATCGATAGCACCATAAAAGCAAACCGGCCAATGTTCATCATCCCTCAATGAACCCTTAAGAAAGGCACTTGTTACGTGACACGGCAAACACGTGGCCAGGCGCACCCCTCATTGCTCGCCATAAAAACAAAGGGAAACACCCCCATATATTTGCTGATCCGGGGTCGATAACGTCACTGTCACGTGTGCGGCAGGGGCCGGACAGGCGACAGAAGGGCAGTTCAATGACCCACTCGAATCGCTGGCCACTCTTAGCTGGCGCCACCACGTTGATCGCCGCGGGAATGGTCGCGGCGCCGGCTCCCGCACTGGCGGATCCCCGCCTGGCAGCAGTGGGGTTTCGCGGGTCCCACCGCGGTCGTCGTCAACGGGAGAACCGTAGCGGCGTTCAACGCGGATGGACCGAGCTTCAGCGGCTCGGCGAGCGCAGGAGACTTAACGGTCCCCACCAGCGCCGTCGTTCACGAGAACAACTACATCGAAATTTCACAGCACATGCCGGGGGCCGAGGGCTCGGGAGGCGCCGAGCAGACCTATAACGGCGTCGCCGGGCCCGACGGCATAGCGCACGGCATCTCGTACAACACGTCACCGATAGTCTCAGGGAACTCCCGAATGGGCTTCGGCGGCGCCCCTCAAATGCATTAAGGAAGCGGCTCCGAAGCAAGGCCCGACGGTGTCGTTCGATCCGATCCTCGGCGGGCTGAACGTCCACATCACCGACCGCAGCGGCGTCACCTCGCAGTGCACCTATGACGCGGACGGATTCAAGCGCAGCTTCCGGCTGAAAGCGAACGGGTCGACCGACCTCAAGATCGTTCCGGCTGTCCCGAAGTTGGACAACTGGAACATCAACGTCACCTGCGACAACGGCACCAGCACGCAGACTACTCAGTTCTTCTGATAGTCGCATTTCCGCAGCTCATCGGCGTGCCGACCGTCATTTGACTTGGCAGGCCGGCAATCTACGGTGCGCGTCGAATCGGTCGGGTGCGTTAACCGAGCCGGCAGTTTTCACTCGACCGGTTCGATGTTTCACGCCGGTCGCCGGTTTTGTCAGCCACACTGTGCGACGTGCCTGAAGACGCCATCAGCATCGGCGGGGTCGACCTTGCTGACCCGGACACCTACGCGTCGGGCATGCCTTTCGAAGCATTCCGAGAGCTGCGACGGCGTGCGCCTGTTGCGTGGCATCCGTACAAGGACGGGCCCGGATTCCTGGCACTGACGGGCTACGACGAGATCGTTACCGTCTCACGGGACAGCGCGACGTGGTCGTCCCAGGCCGCAGGGGTGTTCTTCGAAGTCCCGCGTCCCGAGGACGAGTACCAGCTTTCGCTGATGATGCTGATGATGGATCCGCCGCGGCACACCAAACTGCGCTCGTTGGTCAGCCGGGGATTCACACCGCGTCAGGTCGCACGGCTGAACAATCACGTGGCCGACATGGCACGGCAGGTCGTCGACGACGTGGTAGCGCGGGGCGAATGCGACTTCGTCAACGACGTCGCGGGCGCGCTGCCGTCGTTCGTCATCGCCGAACTGCTCGGCATTCCACTGGAAGACGGTCGTCGGCTCTATGAGCTGACCGAGATCATGAACACCGGCTCGGTCGGCGACCCGGGGGAGATACAGGACGCGCAGATGCAGATGTTCCAGTACGGCTCGGAGCTTGCCACGCGCAAGCGCGCCGAGCCTGGCGACGACATCGCGACCTCGCTGCTCCATGCCGAAGTGGACGGTGAGCGCCTCACCGACCTCGAGTTCAACATGTTCTTCCTGCTACTGATCAACGCCGGCGGGGACACAACACGTAACCTCGTCGCGGCCGGCATCCTCGCCCTGATGGAAAACCCCGACGAGCGCGACCGCCTTGCCGCGGATCCGTCGCTGCTGCCGACCGCGATCGAGGAGATGCTGCGCTTCACCAGCCCGGTCACCGTGTTCGTGCGCACCGCAACCAAGGACACCGATTTGCACGGGACACCCGTTAGGGCGGGCGACCGGGCGGCGATGTTCTACCCGTCGGCCAACCGCGACGAGACCCGGTTCGCCGATCCCGACCGCCTCGACATCGGCCGTGCGCCGAACCCACACCTGGCCTTCGGCGGCGGCGGGACCCATTTCTGCCTCGGCGCGAACCTCGCCCGCGTCGAGGCCTCCGCGATCATTCCCGAGGTGCTGTCAAGGATGAAAGACCTCGAGCTCGCCGGGACGGTCGAGCGAGTGCGGTCGAACCTGATGAACGGGATCCGGTCGATGCCCGTCAGGTTCACTGCCTCGGATATGTCGGTCTCGCACTGACGGACCGTTGCTGCAGCCGGCTCTAGGGGTTCATGTTTTGGTGCCGACCCTCGCGGCCGGGCAGGGCCGTCTGTGGCGGAGGCGCATACACGCTCGGCGTGAACTGGTTCGGCGCCTGTGGATTGATGCGCGGAGCCTTCTCGGTCGGCGATGGCGCAGTCGGGGTGGTCGTCGTAGTGGTGGTGGTCGTCGTCGAGGTCTCGGGTGCCTTTTCTTCACCGGCGCAACCTGCGGTGATAATGCCCATCGCTGCGATGGCGCCCAATCCGGCAACTGCGGAGAGTCGACGCGGCAAACGACTTTGTGTCCCCATTAGGTGTCCTATCTGTGTACCTGCATAGGCAAATAGCAGGATATACCGCCCATGGTGACACAGATAGCGAAGTCGTACCAGTCTCTTAGCAAAATTTAACGACTAGGAAGATCGCTGTTTTGGCGCCCGTACAGTTCCGGGGTGAAATTTTGCGACCGCAAGATTGTCGCTGCTGCCCGAAGACAGCGGCCTTTCCCGCAGCGCCCGGTATATCTATAACTTTGGATACAGACCCTCTTAGATGCCCGCGCACAGCGAGACAAATGGAATCGGCGCGCAAATCCCCACCGAGAAGTAGGGCGTGATGTCACCGTTCCACGCCGGGGCCGGGGGTGGTGGGGGTGGCGCAGGCGCCGCCACACAGGTGTTGGACGGCGGATCGAACACGGTTCCATACCCACATTCGATCGCGCTACTAACCCCGGGAGTGATCACTGTCGTGAATGCGAACGCTGCGGACGCGCCCGCACCGATGATCGCCAAGCGATGAATTGTCCTCGTCATCGAAGGCCTCCCTCAGATCTACCCCGACCTTCTTGACCAAATCCTAGACCCGATCGCCCATCGAAAGAATGGCAATTTACGATCACGAAAACCCGATAAGTAGTTGCCGCTGATGCGACACTCATTGCGGGCCGGGATGCCTCAACGAGGGGAAATCATGGGTGCATCCGCGTATGTCGGCCGTGTCGGCGGTTTAGCTGTGGCTCTTGGAATCGGCGCTGCTGTGGCTATGGGCCAGGGGGCTGCGTGGGCGACGCCAACCGACGCGGGTCCATCCGCTACCGATCCGCCATCAGTTGATGCGGACGACGGTGTGGATTCGGATGCGGCGCTCGATTCGGCTCCCACCAAGTCACCGGCGTCTACGCCGACACCCGTGACTGGCCGCGAGACCCAGACCCCGTCTTTGACGGCACTGACGTCGAGGGCTAACTCACTGCTGTCATCGCTGACTCGTGCCGCTGAACGCGGCGTCGCCGTGACCACCGGAGGGGCCCTTACCAGCACAAAAGCCGCTCCACAAAAGGATCTCGGTGCAACCGCGGTTGACGAACCCGAGCCGGAGAAGGAAACCGAGCTCGTCAAGCCTGCGGAGTCCGAGCCGGTCGGAAAAAAGTCGTTCGCGGTGCCCGAACCGCAGCCCACCGAACGCGCCTTCCACCGCGTGCCGACGCCCAAGCCCACCGCCGAGGTCCGCAGTGTGGGTCGCCTCGCCGCCAAGGTCGCCGCGGTCGCGGAACCGGCGCAGACGATTGTGCAGCGTACGGCTGCCGCCGTCGAACAGATGCCGTTCAAAACGCTCGCCACTGCCGGTGCGATCCAGGACGCCGTACCTGCCATGACGGCGGCCATTGCAGCCCCGGTCGAACGGCCCACGCTGCCGCGCCTGCTGACCAATCTGGTGTCCGCGTTCGGATTCGGTGCACTTGCCGGTAACACGCCCGGGGCTCCTATCGGCACACCGATCGTGATGGCGCTGCTCGCACTGGGAGTGCAGCGTGAGTCCAGAGAGTCGGTGTCGACGCTCAGCAAGACCGCCGCGGTCGGCAGCTCCCCGGTCGCCGACGCTCGCACTGACGGCGACGCCGACCGCCGCGGTCGCTGCGCCGTCCGACCCCAGCACTTCCTACGTCGTTACACCGGTGGCCGTCAGCCCGAACACATCGATTATCACGAAGGTCACCGGTCCGGGCGGTCTCAACGACACGCAGACCCGCTTCGGCGTCGGGGGCACTGATCTCGGGATCATGTGGGACAACGGAATCAAGGATGATCCGAACACAGCCGTCAACGAGCACCAGGTGTTGATGCTATTCGGCGACACCTTCTCCAGCAGCAGTCCCGTGCGCACGGGCGTATGGCGGAACAACATGCTGTTCCGGAGCTCGGACAATATCTTGTCGAACGGCATGTATGTGCAGAACGGCAGCGTTCCGATCGACGGCACCACCGCCGACGACTTCACGGGCGCCCCACTGGTTTACAACTCAGAACTGAATCAGAACATCTTCAAACAGGTGATCGCCAACGAACGCTATGCGGTCGGAAACGACGTCACGATCATCCCGACGTCTGCCATTTCGGTTCCCTACCCCAATGCCTACGGCTCGAGGCAGTACGCCACGTTCATGGATGTTCGATCGTGGGACTCCGCTGGCCGCTGGACGACCAACTACTCAGGCGTCGCATTCTCCGACGACAACGGCGTGACATGGCACGTCGCGCCGGAGAGCATCCGCGCATCAGCGCCGGGATACTCGACCAAGGCGTACGTGTCCGGCAACCAGAATTTCCAGCAGTTCGCCCTCGTCAAGCCGCCCGCGGGCTCACCGGAGGCACAACAGGGTTGGGTCTACGCGTACGGCACCCCGTCGGGCCGAGCGGGAACGGTCTACCTCTCGCGGGTGCAACAGGACCAGATCCTCGACGCGACGAAATACCAATACTGGAACGGGTCGACGTGGGTCACCAATAACCCCGCCGCCGCCAAGCCCGTCTTGCCTGGAACGACGAGCAGTGGTTTCTTCGGCTTCTTCAAGACCACGACATACCCCAGCGTGGGCGAAATGTCGGTGCAGTACAACGCATACGAGAAGCAATACATCATGCTCACCACCGATCCGTCCGGCAACGTGGTGATGCGGAAAGCGAGTAAGCCCGAGGGGCCATGGTCGGCGCCGATCACTCTGGTATCGGGCACGAAGATGCCCGGTGCGTATGCACCGATGATCAATCCTTGGTCGTCGACCGAAAACGTGCCCGCGTCGGACAGTCAGTACCTCTACTGGAATCTTTCGACGTGGAACGACTATGAGGTCACGTTGATGCGTACCGACCTGAGCAAGGTGTAGCCTTCGCGCATGAAGCACTTGGCGGTCGGCCTTGTGGCAGCGGTGGCCAGCGCCGTCGGGATGTTCAGCGGATCACCTGCGATTGCGGAACCTGTGACGCCGCAACCGGGCGCTCCGTGCTCGGAGAGCATTGCGGGCGCGCTGACCCAGTTGCCCGATCTCATGACCGTGGTGCAATGCCGAAATCAACGTGGCGGTGAATACCGTTGGCAGCCTTTCGAATCGCCGTACCCCAAGAGCGACCGGTGGCTGACCTACGGTCCTCAGCTGACACTGCACGGGGAAGGCCAGCGTAATCGGGAGATCGACTCCGGCGACTGGCTCGCCTATCCGCAGGTCTCTGACACCCGATGTCGGGCTGCGCAACTCGACCTCACGGGTGAGGGAGAGCGAACTCCGCCGCAAGTATCGACCGGTGAGCCCGGACAACCGCTGCAGCTTCGGCTGCTCCCGCTGCTTTTCACCGTCGAGTTGCAAGGCTTCTGCTTGTGGCAGAAGGTGCAATAACCGAGATTCTCCGCTCTGGAACGTCTACACCCCGTTGCTCACCTACAAGCACGCCAAGGGCAAGGACGGCACCCAGGTGGTCCCGGCGTTGGCCGAGAAGATGCCGGACATCTCTCCCGACGGCAAGACGTACAAGCTGAAACTCCGGCCGAACATGAAGTACTCGGACAGCACCCCGATCAAGGCATCCGATTTCGCCTACGGCATCCAGCGGTTGTTCAAGACCGACTCCGGCGGCTCGGTGTTCTTCAACAAGATTGTCGGCGCTCAGGACTACGCCGACAAGAAGGCCGAGACGATCAGCGGCATCGAGACCGACGACAACACCGGTGACATCACCATCACCTTGATGGAGCCCAACGGCACCTTTGAGAACGTGCTCGGGTTGATGTTCGCCGCCCCTGTGCCGCCGAAAACACCGCTGGACAACGACGCGACGAACAATCCGCCGCCCGCCAGCGGCCCGTTCATGATCAGCAAGGTCAACGCGCCGCGCACTTTGACGATGGAACGCAATCCGAATTTCAAGACCGTCAAGGATGCCGGCGCCAGCGAGGTGCCCGACGCCAACGTCGACAAGATCACTGTCAACGAGAACAAGAACAACAGCGCGCAGGTGACCGACGTCGAGCAGAACAAGGTCGACTTCATGCTCGACCCACCGGTGGCGGACCGCCTGGCCGAGGTCAAGGCGAAGTACAGCGACCGCTTCCGACTCGAAAACTCGATCAACACCTACTACTTCTTCATGAATACCCAACAGGCCCCGTTCAACGACATCAAGGTGCGTCAGGCCATCAACTACGCGATCGATCCGGAAGCGCTCAACCGGATCTTCGGTGGCCGGATGCATCCGACACAGCAGATCCTGCCCCCGGGAATGCCCGGCTATCAGGAGTTCAAGCTCTTTCCCGGGCCCGACATGAACAAGGCGAAACAACTTATTGCCGAAGCTAATCCGGCCGATCGCGACATCACCGTATGGACCGATGACGAGCCCGACCGGAAGCGGATCGGTGAGTACTACCACGACCTGCTCACCCAACTGGGCTTCAACGCGACACTGAAAGTGATTGCGGGCGACGTGTACTGGACGACCGTCGGTAACCAGTCGACACCCGACGTCGACACTGGATTTGCGGACTGGTTCCAGGACTTCCCGCACCCGGACGATTTCTTCCGTCCGCTACTGAACGGTGCAAGCATCCTGCCGACCAACGGCAATAACCTGTCGCGGGTCAACATCGCCGCCAACGACGCAAAGATGAACGATCTTCGGACCGAGTTGATCGGCGACGGCGGGGTCGAGCAGGGGTACGCAGATCTGGACAAGGCCTACATGGAGCAGGCGGTCTGGGCCCCGTACGGGAACGAGCAGTTCAGCGACGTTCCTGTCGGAGCGCATGGACTTCGACAAGTCGTACCACCATCTGCTGTTCAATCAGGACTACACCTCCTTCGCGATCAAGTAGCCGGCGATGGTCGCGTCGATCGACTCGCTGGAGGCACCCGGCGAGCCGCCGCTCCCGACGGGTGTGCCGGCCTCGCAGATCCAGGGCCGCAGCCCGTGGTATCTGGCGTGGCTTCGGCTGCGACGCAACAAAGTCGCGATGGTGTGCGCTGTCCTGTTCGTGCTGATTGTGCTCTTCTGCCTTTCTGCGCCGCTGTGGGCCGAGCACGTCGCGCACACCGGTCCGAACGAGAACCACCTGACAGACAAGGTGATGATCGACGGGCAGGAGACCGACGTCGTCGCCCCCGACGGCACACCGCTGGGACCAGGACTGCACGGGCGGTTCCTGCTCGGCGCCGACCAGAACGGCCGAGACGTGATGGTGCGTCTGATGTATGGCGGCCGAACGTCGATCTACGTCGGCCTCGCGGCGGCGGTGGTGACCACCATTTTTGCGGTGATCGTCGGCCTGCTGGCCGGTTACTACCGGGGCTGGATCGACTCGGTGCTATCGCGAGCGATGGACGTGATTTGGGCGTTCCCGGTCCTGCTACTCGGCATCGCGTTGGGCACCACACTGGCCATCGGCGGCCTACAAGGTCGGTCCCATCGCAATCGCAGGCGACTCGATCTGGATTCCGATCCTGATCATCGGACTGGTCTATGTGCCCTACATCGCCAGGCCCATCCGCGGGGAGATCCTCGCGTTGCGCGAGAAGGAATTCATCGAGGCGGCGGTGGCGCAGGGGAAGGGACCGCTGCGCATCTTGTTCAGCGAACTGTTGCCCAACATCCTCTCGACGATCGTCGTCTTCTTCACACTGAACATCGCGAACAACATGCTCCTCGAGTCCGCGCTGTCGTTCCTCGGCGCCGGCGTGCGGCCGCCGAACGCGTCGTGGGGCAGCATGATCTCCGACGGCTATCAGGTGATCTTCACGGCACCACACCTCACCGTGGTGCCCGGGTTGATGATCGTCGCAACGGTATTGTCGCTGAACGTATTCGGTGACGGCCTACGCGACGCGATGGACCCGAAGGCGAAGATCCGATTGGAGCACTAGTCCGATGGCCCGCTTCGTCGCCAGGCGCCTGCTCGGAATGTTCGCGGTGTTGTTCGCGATCTCGGTGATCGTGTTTCGTGATTTTCAACGTCATCCCGAATTCGGACCCGGCCGCGCGGATCGCAGGCAAGAACGCCGATCCGGCGCTTATCGCCAGGGTCAGCGCCGATCTCGGGCTCGACCAGCCCTTGCCGATCCAGTACCTGACGATGATGAAGCAGATCTTCACCGGCCAACTGACGTCATACGCAAAGGACCGGAACGTCGTCGAGCAGATATGGGAGGGACTGCCCGCTACGTTCTCGCTGTGCATCGGGGCTGCGGTGCTGTGGATGTCGCTGGCGATCGTGTTCGGCTACCTGAGTGCCGTTCATGCCGGCAGGTTCACCGACCGTGCCCTGACAATCCTTTCGCTGGTGGGCATTTCGATGCCGGTGTTCTGGCTGGCGGCGATGCTACTCTACTTCCTCAGCTTCAAGGTCGAGCTGTTCCCGACGGGCAGTTACGTCCCGCTCTCCGAGAATCCATTGGACTGGGCGTATCACCTGATATTGCCCTGGTTCACGCTGGCTGTGCTGTTCGTCGGTCTGTACAGCCGTGTGCTGCGGTCGAACATGCTCGACGCGATGAACGAGGATTATGTGCGCACCGCACGAGCCAAGGGGCTGTCCGAACGTCAGGTGCGGATCCGCCACGTACTGCGCA
This sequence comes from uncultured Actinomycetota bacterium, assembly GCA_963804905.1. Classification (GTDB taxonomy): domain Bacteria; phylum Actinomycetota; class Actinomycetes; order Mycobacteriales; family Mycobacteriaceae; genus Mycobacterium. Next base: position 125,558 of record CAWDSB010000007.1, read on the forward strand.
ATTCGATGATTCCGATCGTCACCCTGTTCGGGCTCGACTTCGGCATGGTGGTCGGCGGCGGGGCGATTCTCACCGAAACCGTCTACAACCTCGACGGTGTCGGACTGTATGCGGGCGAGGCGATCCGGTCCCTTGACCTGCCACCGCTGATGGCGGTCGTGATGTTCGGCGCGTTCTTCATCGTGCTGTTCAACACGATCGTCGACATCCTCTACGCCGTACTGGATCCGCGCATCCGGCTGGGCGAGGCGGCACCCGCATGAGCGGCGTCATCCTGCAAGGTCGACGACCTCCGCGTCAGCTTCGCCACCGAAGACGGCGTGGTGCAGGCGGTCGACGGCGTCTCGTTCGAGCTGACCGCCGGCGAGATCCTGGCGATCGTCGGCGAATCCGGTTGCGGCAAAAGCGTCACCGCGCAGACGCTGACAGGTCTGACCCGCGCGACCAACGCCAGAATCACCGGCTCGGTCAACTATCGTGACCGCGAACTCAACGGACTCAGTGACGATCAGCTGTGCGACGTCCGCGGCGAGCAGATCTCGATGGTCTTCCAGGACCCGATGTGTGCGTTGAATCCCGTCTACCGCGTCGGCGACCAGATCGCGGAGATGATCCGGGCGCACCGCGACGTCTCCAAGCGGGAAGCGCAGGCCCGCGCGGTCGAACTGTTGCGCTCGGTCGGCATTCCCAATCCGGACCGCCGGGCACGGCACTATCCGCACGAGTTCTCCGGCGGGATGCGACAGCGCGTCATGATCGCCATGGCGCTGGCGCTCGACCCGGATCTGCTGATCGCCGACGAGCCGACGACTGCGCTCGACGTCACCATCCAAGCCCAGATCCTGCAGCTGATCGACCGGCTCAATCGGGAGCGCGGGCTCGCGGTCATCCTGATCACCCACGACCTCGGGGTCGTCGCGGAGGTCGCCGACCGCGTTCTGGTGATGTACGCCGGTCAGGTCGTCGAGGACGCCACCCTGGACGAAATCTTCTACGCGCCCAAGCACCCGTACACGTGGGGACTGCTCGGATCGCTGGCCAGGCTCGACCAACCCCGAACCGCGCGACTGGCGCAGATCCCCGGCGCGCCACCGTCGCTGCTCGCCCCGCCCTCCGGCTGTCGCTTCGCCCCGCGCTGTTCACACGTCTTCGAGGAGTGCACCGGTGCTGCCCGCCGCTCGAACCGCGCACCGGCGGAATGCATCTCGATCGCTGCTGGCTCGATGCCGACGAAAAGGCGACGCCATGGCGGCCTGCGGACGCGAGGAGCATGATGGCGAAGGGCGATCCGCTGCTCGAGGTGACCGACCTCGTCAAGCACTTTCCGATCAAGTCCGGGGTCGTCGTCGACCGCGAGGTCGCACGGGTGCGAGCGGTGGACGGTGTCAGCCTCACGCTCCACGACGGCGAAACGCTGGCCTGGTAGGCGAATCCGGATGTGGCAAGTCGACGCTGTGCCGGGCGATCTTGCAGTTGACGACGCCGACCTCCGGCTCGGTACGGTTCGCCGGTCAAGAACTCGTCGGGCGGTCCCGGCGCGACCTGCGGTCGATGCGCCGCCAGATGCAGATGATCTTCCAGGATCCGTTCGCATCGCTCAATCCGCGCAAGCGCGTCGGCCAGATCGTCGGTGACCCGCTCGAGCTGCACGGGCTGGCACGGGGCGCCGAGTTGAAACGCCGGGTACAGGATCTCCTCGACCGCGTCGGACTCGCGGCCGAGCACTACAACCGATTCCCGCACGAGTTCTCCGGCGGGCAGCGCCAACGGATCGGCATCGCGCGCGCACTTGCGTTGCGGCCCAAGCTGATAGTCGCCGATGAGCCTGTCTCGGCGCTGGACGTCTCGGTGCAGGCCCAGATCATCAATCTGCTGGAGGACGTGCAGGACGAGTTCGGTCTGTCCTACCTCTTCGTAGCCCACGACCTCGGCGTGGTTCGCCACGTCTCCGATCGCATTGCGGTCATGTACCTCGGCAAGATCGTCGAGAACTCGGGCGCAGACGAGCTGTACGACAAGCCGATCCATCCGTACACCAACGCGCTACTGTCCGCGGTTCCGATCCCAGACCCCAAGCGGAACGCCGCGCGTGAGCGGCTCGTACTCGAGGGCGATGTGCCGAGTCCCATCGACCCACCCCCTGGCTGCCACTTTCACACCCGCTGCCCGTGGGCGACCGACGTCTGCACGATCGACGAGCCCGCCCTGCTCGACCACCGGCCGGCACACCTGGCGGCCTGCCACCATCCGCGAAACGTCTAGGGACAAGCCGCGGGGCGTCGTCGCGGACCATACGGTCCGCCGGCAGTGTGTAGGTAACCATCACCTCGGCACCGATCACTGCGACCGCGACCGGAAGGAAGGGGACGGTTGCGCCGCCGCGCTATTCCGAGGCGTCTTCGTCGTCGTCAGGTGCCTCGGGGGCGTCCGGCGACGGGTCCAGCACACTGACCGCGATTCCGTACGGAAGGAAGCGCACCTTCCGCGTCGGATCGGTGTTGTTCTTGTTCGCCCGTAACGCGTCGAGTTCGGTGGCGTACACCTCTTCGACGTGCGCCTTGCCGTCCTCGTCGACGGTGTAGATGGACCACACCCCGTCGCCGGTCTCGCCGGTCGTTTCCGGCTCCCGCCGCTGGCGGCGCGAGAACTCGTCGAAGAGCACGCTCCACCCGGCCCGTTCACCGGTCATATCGAACACCTTGCCGACCGCGTCTCGCAGTCCCTCGCCGGCCTCGCGGATGACTCGATCGAAGTCCTCCGGATCGAACCCGAACGGCCCATTGCTACTCATCTACCCATTGTGCCACCGCGCCGAAAGGCGCATCGCTATCCGTACGGCGAGGGCTGATATGGATACGCCGGCGGCTGGTAGTACTGCGGTGGCTGCTCGACGGGACCCTGGTTGGGCACCTGGATCGGCACCGGCACCGGCACGAACGGGACCCTGATGTAGCTCGTCGTCATCGACGGGGTGGTCCTGGTGGTCGTGGTCGTTGTCGTGGTGGTCGTCGTTGTCGTCGTAGTCGTGGTCGGCGACGTCGTGGTGGTCGTCGGCGAGGTCGTCGTGGTCGTTCTCGTGGTGGTGATGGGCGGCTGCCGTCGTCGTCGGCGTTGGCGACGGCGAGGTGGTGGTGGCGGCGGCGCTTCGCTGGTGACGGTCTCCACGCTGGGCGGCTCGGGCGCAGGCGGGCTCGGCGGCGCGGGACTCTCCTGCTTCGGCGGCGACGGTGGCTCCGGTTCCGGCTGCTTCGGCGGTTCGACGCCGGACTCTTTGGTCGCCTTCGTGCTTTCCGTGGTGCCGGTCAGTGCGTACGCCACACCGCCGACGGTGATGATGGCGATAACGGCAGCCAATCCGATCGCAAGCTGGGCCACCCGGTGCCATCGCCGTCGGGGTTCCTCGAAGATCGGCCCCGTTGCAGGCACGTACTGGACCGACGGGCGTACACCGGTATCCGTTATCCGGTAGGGATTTTCGCCGGTATAGGGGACAGGCTCCTCACCGGCCTCCTCCTGCGACCACGCCAATGCGCGGAACGTCGCCGAGCCGGGTTCGTCGGGAAGGGGTCCGTCGAACACAGCCGCGGCGGCGGTGGCGTCGGTGGCTGCAGCGGCAGCGCCGGTCGGTGCATCCGGGTCGTCGGCGGCTGCAGCGGCAGCGCCGGTCGGCGCGTCGGCGTCCGCTCCGAACGCGGCGAAGAGCGCGGCACCGACCGCAGCGTTGAGGGCGGGTTGCGGTGTGGTCACCACCGGAAGCTGGGTGTGCTCGGAAAGTCGCTGTGTGACAAAGGGAATACTGGCGCCGCCGCCGACAACCGCTAGTGCGGCCAAACCGTTGGGCGCTGCCCCGTTGCGTTCGGTCATTTCGTCCAAGGCCGAGATGACGCCGTCCAGCGGCGACCGAATCAGGTCCTGGAGTTCCTCTCGGGTGAGCCGGACGTCGGCGCGATGACCCGGAAGTTCGACGACCAGTTGAGTCGCGGTGTCCGCCGAAAGCCTTTCCTTGGCCAGCCGGCATTCCTCGCGGAGCCTCGAGAGCGACCCGACCGCCGCGGTTCCGGAGGGATCGCTGTCGCCGCCGAGGTTGTCCAGGACGTGACTGAGCAACGCCTGGTCGACCAGATCACCGGAAAAGTCCGCGTAGCGCAACGTCTCGGCGATTGGTTCAAACGACGAGCCGGCGTCGGCCAGGGTGATGCTGGTGCCACTTCCACCGAAATCGATCAGAGCCACCACACCGTTCACGGTGATTCCGGGATTGGCCTGCAGTGCTGTCAAAGCAGCAACGGCGTCCGAGACCAGCCGGACCGGCTCACTGGTCTGCGACAGCGTCCGGCTGTTCCCAAGAGCGCTCCGGAATGCCCACGTCGTCGACGGGCCCCAATGCGCCGGAATCGCGATCGCGACGTCGGCCGACGGACCGCCGCCCACCTGCACCATCGCCTCGAGTGCCTCGACCAGAAGCTGTTCGGCGAGGTAGCTCTTCCCGTCGGGGGTCACCAACGGGACCCGATCCCCGACGCGCTCGACGAAACCGCTTATCGCGTCGCTCGATTGCGCGAGGGTCAGCACCGAGCGGCGCGTTACTGGTTGATTGCCGACACGCGCCGCGACCAGGTTCGTTGTGCCGACCGACAACCCGAGAGGGTCGCTCATGACGGCCCACACCATAGCTCCGATATGGGCATATACGGCTCAGACACTCCGTAGGCAGGCCATTTGAACGGCGTTACGCCAGCATGCTTTTGAGGGCTCTGGTTTCGTCACTGCTACGCAGGGTACTGGGATGGCCATGACTTCGTTGTGGCTGGCTGACCGAGCAAATCAACCGTCGCCGCCTAGTCCTTTGCTAGAGGCCGACCGTCACGCCGACGTCGTCGTTGTCGGTGCAGGGATCACGGGACTTGTCACCGCAGTGTTGTTGGCCAGGGCAGGCAAGAGCGTGCTGGTGCTCGAGGCCCAGTTCGCGGGTGCGGGAGCCACCGGCAACACCACGGCCAAGATCAGCCTGCTGCAGGGCAGCAAGATGTCGAAGATCGTTGCCAAGCACGGGCCGAAACGGGCTGAGCAGTACGTCGAAGGCAACCGCGAGGGCCAGGAGTGGCTGATCCAGCACTGCGAGGCCCATGGCCTTTCGGTGCAGCGCGAAGACGCCTACACATATGCGCAGTCCGAGAAGGGTGTGCCGTCGGCGCGAGCCGAGCTGGAAGCGTGCAAGGCCGCGGGGTTGGCGGTGGACTGGGTGGACGAGGCCGACGTGCCGTTCCCGTTCGCCGGCGGCGTGCGCCTCGCCACCAAGCCCAGTTCGACCCAATGCCGTTGCTGGACAGCCTTATCGTCGAGCTCGACGAGCGTGGCGGGCGGATGGCGCAGGGTGTTCGCGTCCAGAAGGTCTCGGGCGACGGCGACGGATTGGCTCTGCATGTACGCACCTCCGCGGGTGACGAGTTCGATGTGCACGCCAACAAATGCGTCCTCGCGACCGGCATCCCGATCCTGGACCGTGGCGGATTCTTCGCCCGGCTGAAACCGAACCGGTCCTATTGCATGGCCTACAAGGTTCCCGGGAACATGACACGCGGTATGTACCTGTCGGCCGACTCGCCGACGCGTTCGACGCGCTACGCGCCGACTGCAGAAGGCGATCGATTGATCGTCGGCGGCGCGGGTCACCCGGTCGGCCATGAGAAGAGCCCGTCGTCGTCCGTCCAGGAACTCGACGCATGGACGAAGGTGCATTACCCCGGCGCAATGCAAACCCACTATTGGTCCGCGCAGGACTATGCACCGATCGACGAACTACCCTATGTCGGGCCGATTCTCCCCGGGCAGGAAAAGATATTCGTCGCAACGGGTTACGACAAATGGGGAATGACCAACGGAGTGGCAGCCGCTCTGGCGCTCTCCAGCCGCATCCTTGGCGGAAGGATGGACTGGGCCGAGGCGTTCGCCAGCTGGAGTCCACATGAGCTGTCAGGCATTCCCAAAGCCATGCAGATGAATCTCGAGGTGGGCCTGTATCTGGCCAGGGGCTGGATCACGCCGGTGACCCGGTTCGGCGATCGCACTCCAGATGACGGTGGCGTCGTCAGCGGTCCACCGTGGAGTCTGGAGGCCCGCAGTGTGGTCAACGGCGTCGAGCATCGCGTATCGCCGGTCTGCCCGCACCTCGGCGGCATCGTGAACTGGAACGACGCCGACGAATCCTGGGAATGCCCGTTGCACGGCTCACGGTTCGCACCCGACGGCAAGCTACTGGAAGGCCCTGCGACACGCGATCTCACTGGGGCGCAATAATGTCGGCATGGGCGATATCGACGAGATCGAGCGAGTGAAGTACCGCTACCTACGGGCGCTGGACACCAAGCACTGGGACGCGTTCGCGGACACGCTCACCGAGGACGTCGTCGGTGACTACGGGAGCTCCCTCGGCGAGGAGCACCACTTCACCGACCGCGACTCGCTCGTCGAGTTCATGCGTTCGGCGATGCCTGCCAACATCATCACCGAGCACCGGGTGACACATCCAGAGATCGACCTGGACGGTGACGAGGCCACCGGCACCTGGTACCTGCAGGACCGGGTCATCGTCGCCGACTTCAACTTCATGCTCTACGGCGCGGCGTTCTACCACGACCGCTACCGGCGCACCTCCGACGGCTGGCGGATCAGCGCCACCGGTTACGAACGCACGTACGAGGTGACGATGTCTACCGAGTCCATCACCAAGTTCAAGGTGAAACCCGGTGAGGCGCTGAATATTTGAGCATCATTGAGTAACTGCGATAAGCGCGCCGGGGCGCAGCCAACGGATGATGTCGACCAGGGTGCCGTCGTCGATCGCCACGCAGCCGGCCGTCGGGCCGCCGTCTGTGGCGTGCAGGAAGAACGCACCGCCGTTGCCTGGGACGCGGTCCTTGTTGACGCCCATCACGACGGCGTGAACATACTGCGGAATGTCGAGGTTTTCGGTGCCGCTGGCGGGATCCGTGTTGAACGGGCACTGCGCCTTCTTGCACACCTGCATGGTGTTGTAGGTCGGGCTCTTCATGTCGCCGTCCCACCAATGATCGGGTCCGACCTGCACGTACTGCAGACCGCCGCCGGGGTTCGGCGCAGTGCCGAAGGCGAAGTCGAGCGTGAAGATCCCCATCGGGGTTTTCGCCTGGCCGTCGTGGGTTTCCGGGGCCATGCCACTGGAACCGACGAACGCGGGGATACCGACCCGGACCGGTTCCCATCCGGCGGCGCTGCGCTGAAAGACGTCGACCTTGGCCGACGAACCGCCTGCTCCCACAACGGAAACGACCTGGGTCGCGTCGCCGACCTTCGGGGCGAACCACGGTGTGTAATCGGCGTGGCCGGCGGGCGCGCAAACCGCTGCGAGCCCCAAAAGCACCATCGCGAACAGGGATACCAGCCAGCGGCGCACGCGCCCATGGTTGCACACGATCAGGTCGTCACCCGGTCACGTCGGCGATCCCGCTAGGTTGGCGTCATGCGATTTCCGCGAAAATCACAGGGCCTGCGGGGCCTGACCCAGATCGGCCAGGGTCTCGGCACCCTGGACCGCGAGGTCTTCGAAGCGGTTGCGGAATCGCCGAGCCCGCTGCTTGATGCCTCGATGCCCCGGCTGACCTGGGCCGCAGACCATTCGAAACTGTGGTTCGTCATCGCCGCGGTGCTTGTGGCGACACGACATCCGGCAACCGCGCGCGGCGCGCTACGCGGCGTCGCGAGCCTGGCGGTGACCAGCTTGGTCACCAATCAATTCGCAAAGCGTGTCTGGAAGCGGCCGCGGCCCAATCGGATGTTGGTGCCATTGGCCAGGCAGAGCCGACACCTCCCCACGTCCAACTCGCTGCCGTCCGGGCATTCCGCCAGCGCCGCCGCATTCGCCGTCGGGGTGGGCCTGGAGAACCCTCCCATCGGACTGGGACTCGCGCTGCTTGCCGGGCTGGTCGGGTTGTCCCGCGTCGTCGTCGGCGCGCACTATCCCGGCGACGTGTTCGCGGGTTTCGGCATCGGCGCGGGCATCGCGGTGCTGGGAGGGCGGATCGTGCCGCCGGTTGTTCCGACGAAGATCCCGGCCGCCGATCCCCTCCGGGTGGAGACCCCGCCACGACCCGACGGCGCGGGGGTGGTGCTGGTGATCAATCCCGCGTCGGGCAGCGGGACCGGGTCGCGAGTGGTCGACGAAGTACGCGAGGCGTTGCCTGCCGCTGAAGTAGTCGAGCTAGGCGACGACGACGACATCGAGGCGGCATTGAGCGACGCGGCCAAGCGCGCCGAGGTGCTCGCCGTCGGCGGCGGCGACGGTACCGTGTCGTGCGCGGCGGGCATCGCGGTGGAAAAAGGCCTTCCGCTTGCAGTCTTTCCCGGGGGGACGTTCAACCACTTCGCCAAGGACATCGGCTGCGACCGCGTGGCCAAGACGATCGCGGCGATCCAGCGCGGCACGGTGGCGTGCGTCGACCTCCTATGCCTCAACGAGGAACGCATCGTCGTCAACACCGCCAGCATCGGCGCCTATCCGAAATTCGTGCAGACCCGCGAGAAGTTGGAGCACAAGATCGGCAAGCCGCTGGCTGGCCTGTACGCGATGTTTCATACGCTGAGGCACGACGAGCCGGTACGCATCGCCTACGACAACAAAACCCTGAAGACATCGCTTGTCTTCCTTGGCAATTCGACGTATCTGCCGTCGGGCTTCGCACCGTCACGACGGACACGGATGGACGACGGTCTGATCGACGTACGCATTCTCGAAACCGGCCGCAGGTTCAGCACCCTGCGCATCGTCAGTTCACTGGCGCTTGGGCGGTTCGAACGCAGCCCGCTGTACCACGAAATGCGGGTGCCTGAGTTCGCCTTCACTGCCGTAGACGGTCCCACGGTTCTGGCCCACGACGGCGAGATCGGCACCGACTGCACCGAGGCTAGCTTCAGCGTGAATTACCGGGCGCTGCCGGTGTTTCGTCCGCTGCCCTGATCGACGCGACGGGCGTCACCAGCAGCGCGCACACGGCGAACCACGACGTAACCCAAGGCCCATCCGGCGAGCACGTCGGAGACGTGGTGCACGTTGAGCACCACCCGGCCGACGCCGACCGCGACCACGACGACCGCGCCGACGACGATCAGCCAAACCCGCGCCGGCCTGCGCACGAACGGCAACACGAGAGTCGACAGAGCCAACACCCCGACCATCACGCCGAGCGCATGCCCCGACGGGAACGAGGTCGACGACGCATAGACAAGCGCCTCGGCCGGTCGCGGGCGATTGGCGGCCGCCTTGGCCGCCTCGCTGAGGAGCCCGCTGAGCTCGACGGTGATGACTAGGAACAACGCCGCCCGCAGATTGCGGCGCACCAAGAAGAACACGATCGCCGCCAAGGCCAGCAGGCGGAACGTGGTCGGTCCCAGAACCGTGCAGAGCACATCCCAGAACTCGACCCAGCCCGGGTGCGCGACTCCATAGGAGTGCAGCGCATCGAAGCCAAACCCGTCCATGCTGTCGAGCCAGTGCCAGTGCCGCGCGAAGCCGACCCACAGCAGCCCGAACAGCGCAAGCGCCAGCGCTGCCGACCCGACGAGCCAGCGTTTCCGCGACGTCATTCCTGACGAGTACCCACACTGGCGCTACCGTGCAGTCATGGCCGTGTTTCTGCGTAAGCTGCTCCGCATCGGCGGGCTCCCCGACACACTGCGCACCGAAGTCGATTCCGAGGGCGTCATCTATCTGGCCGAGTATCTCCCGGTCACCCGACGGTTCAGCGGATCCGTTCCCGGCAAGAGGGCATCGGGCAACTTCGCCAGCTACGTCGGCTCGTTGGTGCTCACCCCGCAGCGTGTTCTGGGCACATTGTCGTCGGTGCCCAAACTCGCGGGCCGCACCATCGACCAACGGTGGGACGCCCCGCAGACCGGAGCGGTCAAGGCGGACATCTCAAACGATGGGCTGCATATCGAGGTCGACATCGCCGAGGTCGACCCGAAGTTCCACGGTCATCTGTCTCTGAACTACAAGACCTCGATCCCCGACGACGTCCTGGTGGCGCTGCCCCGCACGTCGCTCGCCTTCGACGTGCCGCCCGAATATGTCCTTCGCGCGGTCGGTGTCCCCGCCCGGGGGCGGCCTAGCACGGTGGCGGCCTGTTGCGTTCCCCGCCGTCGAGTTCTATTGGGGCGCGTTCGATCGTTGAGTTGACGCTGTTCTTGACCGGCTCCACAAGACGGAGTGACGGTGATGGCGGTGAGAATGGTGAGAGCCACGAGCCGCTTTCGGGGTTCGGCGCGGCTGGTACCCAGGTTCGCCGCGGCCTTGCGCAGGTTGGTCCGCGGTAGCCGATGTCCCCTTCTCCAGTGGTCGTACTAGGTCGTCCGCGGAAGCTCTATCGCCTGCAGATCTCTTCCTTGCTGAGATCCATCCGGCCAGATAGGAGAGAACGGTGGCGAGGTCTTTCCGTGTGTCGGCTGGTTAACATGGGGAGAGAATAGTGTTTCTGTCGGCAACTTACCTCTGCTATGGGTGTCGATTGGTGACGTTGGGGTCGAAGCGCCTGCCGCAGGCTGTTGACGCCACGTTTCATCTCTCGCCGTCCCTGCCCGCGATTCGGCCCCCGGGTGCCATTGGCAACGCTTCTCGGCGACCGTCGACTCTGGCCGCGATACATGGCGCGTGCTGAGATCTCGCGAAGGTCGCCTGCCGCATATTTGCAGAGATCAGCGAGACCAAGGACTCTATGCGGTGCCCTGCTCGCCTTATCGGCAACGTCTCGCCGAAAGATCAGTTTGCCGTACCCCAATGCCCACCACCAGTGCGACGCGAGTTTCTTTGACGACGCAACTTGTCAGGATCTGTGCAGCAACGATTTGACTAGCGGCGTAGGCCGGGCATATGTAGTCTCAACCACCGGTAGCAACCGTGAGTTTACTGACATGTTACTTATTAACAGCACTAAGGATGTCCCTTGCTTCCACAGGTTCCCAGCAAATTCGACTGTGAGTTCCCTCATTGTGCAGGAAACTGGACATCGCGGTGTTAGCCTTGCCGATTGGGCTTCCAGCGCCCGGACTCTCGCGACCGTGCCGGTTGCCCGGTCGGAGGAAGCGCCAGTACACAGCAGCTGACTGAAAGGTGTCGTCATGCCGATGACCGATGAGTCCATCTCAGCTTTGCTGCGAGGGCAGGCTTCTCAACAGCCTCATGCGCCGGCCTTCACGTTCATCGACTGCGAGCTCGACCCTGCTGGATTCACCGAAACCTTGACCTGGTCACAGGCCCACCAGCGGGTGCAGGCGTTTGCCGCGGAAATTGCGTCATACGGAAACGCCAGGGCCCAGTCCTTCACCTCCGGGCCGGTTGCCCAGCCGGGGGAAGGGCCAGTACACAACAGGCGGAACGGAACGGTAGTCGTGATGCCGGTGATTGAGTCTTCCATCCCCGCTGTGCTCGAGGATCGCGCGCGGCAGCGACCGGATGACATTGCATTCACGTTTATCGAGTACGAGGTTGACCCGACGGGGTTTGCTGAAAGCTTGACGTGACGAATATCGGCTGTAGCCCCGACGACGTCGACTTCGAGGCCTGGCTGAAAGACCTGGGGCACCACACGCTGGGGTTCCTTCTTGGCCAATATCGACGCCTTTGATGCGGGAATTCCTCGAGATCTCGCCGATCAAGAAAATCCGGAGTAAAGGAAGGCTTGGAGTATGACGACGATAAGTGAACGCGGGGCATCAGCTGAATCCATTCAGCACCATTATGATGTAAGCGACAGATTTTACTCACTCTGGCTAGACGAGTCCATGACGTATTCGTGCGGCTTGTGGCAGAACGACGATGACTGTCTGTCGGCGGCGCAGACGCGGAAGATTGATTACCTGGTATCTCTGTCATGCGCTGGTGGGCGGGAAAGGGTGCTCGACATCGGGTGCGGGTGGGGGTCGGTTATGCAACGATTGGTTGCCGAACACGGCGTGGAACACGTCACGGGTCTGACCTTGAGCGCAGCGCAGGCTCGCCGCATCGAGGACCTGCGCGACCCTCGCCTGGAAGTTCGGGTTCAGGACTGGGCCGATTTTGTTCCGGACGCGCCGTATGACGCAGCAATTAGCGTTGGAGCCATGGAGCACTTCGTTAAGTTCGGATGGGAACGGTCAAAAAAGGTGGCAGCATATCGCCGGTTTTTCGAAAAGTGTCATCAGTCGCTCAAGCCCGGGGCAGGTATGGCGCTGCAGACAATCGGCAAGGGGAACGTCGTACTCGACGAGCAAGGTCTGAGAGACACTATCTTCATAGCGCAGCACATATTTCCCGAATCAGATCCGCCGAGGCTCGCGGAAATATTGCACGCTACGGAGAAGCTCTTCGAGGTTAAATCAGTAGTCAATCATCGGGAACACTACGCGCGTACCTGCTCAGCCTGGCTCGAAAGGCTCCAGGCGAACAGGACTGAGGCAGGCGAGATTACTGGCCCCGAAAAGGTAGAGGGTTACGAAACCTACCTCAAAGCCTCGATACGGCAGTTCGGACTTGGACACGCAAACCTTTATCGGATCTCGCTTCGGAGGGTGTGAAACCGTGCCGTTGACCGATTCCTCGATTCCGGCCGCCCTACGCGAACAAGTCCGGCAACAGCCGGATGCGCCCGCGTACACATTCGTCGACTACGAGGTCGACCCCGCCGGGTATTCCCAAAGCTTGACGTGGTCTCAGGTCCACCGGCGCGCGCAGGTAGTCGCCGCGGAACTGGCGTCCTGCGGATCGCCGGGTGATCGCGCCGCGATCCTTGCTCCGCAGGGCTTCGAATACATCGTCGGAGTTCTCGGCGCGATGGAGGCCGGCTTCATCGCGGTCCCGCTGTCCGTGCCGTTGTTTGGCGCGCTCGACGAACGGGTTGCCGGTGCGCTGAGGGACAGCTCGCCGGCCGCAATCCTGACGACATCGGCGGTCGTCAATGAAGTCGTCTCGTGTGCGCGTGCGCTCCCCGGCTCGCCGCCGGCAGTGATCGAGATCGACGCGCTCGACCTCTATGCACCGCCGGCCTTCCACTCCGCGGACACGCCGCAGACCAAGACGGCGCTGCTGCAGTACACCTCCGGCTCGACTCGTGCGCCAGCTGGCGTCGTGGTGACGCACACGAACATCATGGCGAACCTCAACCAGATCATGTCCGACTATTTCGAGGACCAAGGAGGGGTTCCGCCGTGGGACGCCACGCTCGTGTCGTGGCTGCCCTTCTATCACGACATGGGCCTGATGTTTGGAATCTTTATTCCGGTCAGGTTCGGACTTCAGTCAGTCTTGACGAGCCCCATAGGTTTTCTGCAGAAGCCCGCCCGGTGGATGCACTTGATGGCCAGCAATACTAAACCGGTCTCGCCCGCCCCAAACTTCGCCTACGAACTGACTGCGCGGCGCACATCCGACGCCGACACGGCGGGGCTCGACCTGGGGAACGTGCATACCTTCATCAGCGGTGCCGAACGGGTACACCCCCCGACGGTCAGACATTTCATCGAGCGGTTTTCCCGCTTCAACCTTCCTGACACTGCACTGCGAGCGGCGTACGGGCTGGCCGAGGCGACGGTGTACGTGACAACGTCGAACCCGGGGCGCCCCGCGCCGACCATCCGTTTCGACTACGAGAAGCTGTCGGCCGGCCACGCGAAGCGCTGTGGCGACGAACAACCCGGTTCCGAGCTGGTCAGCCACGGCACACCGCGCGCGTGCACCGTGCGCATCGTCGATCCTGAGACGTGCATCGAGAATCCGGCCGGCAGGGTCGGGGAGATCTGGGTGCACGGCGACAACGTCGCGGCCGGCTACTGGCGAAACCCGCAACTGTCGGAACAGACCTTCGGTGGACGGCTCGTCCAGCCATCGCCTGGCACGCCACAGGGGTCTTGGCTGCGGACCGGGGATTTGGGCGTCATGTCCGACGGCGAGCTGTTCATCATCGGCCGTATCAAGGATCTGCTGATCGTGGATGGGCGTAACCACTATCCCGACGACATCGAGGCGACGATCCAGGAGATCTCCGGGGGCCGCGTCGCGGCGATATCGATCCCGGATGATCGCAGCGAGCAGCTCGTCGCGATTGTGGAGTGGAAGAAGCGGGGCGGCTCGGACGAGGAGGCGCTGCACAGGCTTGGCACCATCAAACGGGAAGTCGCCTCGGCGATTTCGAGGTCGCACAGCGTGCGGGTGGCGGATCTCGTCCTCGTGCTGCCCGGCTCGATTCCGATCACGACCAGCGGCAAGGTTCGGCGTTCGGCCTGTGTCGATCGGTACCGGCAGGACGGATTCAGCCGTTTGGACGTCACCACATGACGGCGGCTTTCGACGAGGAGGCTCTTCGTCATCTGCGGTGAAGTGATCGGCAACGTGCCCGATTCGACACCGCCGGACAGCCCCAGATCCAGCTCGGTCTGCCCGGCAGCCAGCCGTCGCCGCCGCGGCCTTCAGGGCTGCCAACTCAACGTGATCGTGGGCCGAACCGATGTGTTCGATCGAACGGGACCCTTTGCGCCAAGACCACACGACCTGAACCGCCATCGCGCCCGAGGACGTCCTCACGGTGCGCACGTAAGCCACCCGGGCTGCTTACGGCCCGATCTTAGGGTTCAAATTCCGCCCGAAACGGGAACAAAGACCCAGGTCAACGACCCGCAACGACGCCAACAACCCGAACGTGAGCCAAGTCGGGTATTACGAGCATTCCTGACCTGGCCGACCAGGTGTGCACGAAGCTGTCCCCACCCGATCAGTCCGAGGGGAGGGTCGCTTTCTTCGGCCACAGCATGGGCGCTTTGGTGGCCTTCGAGGTCGCCCGTCGGTTGGAAGCGGCGGGTAGCCCCATCGCGGCCCTGTTCGTGTCCGCCAGTGCCGCACCCGGCCGAAGTGGCTATGAGTACACTCCCGAGTCCGATCGCGGCCTGCTAAATGCGGTCAGCGAGATGACCGGTGCGAAACCAAAGTTCCTGGCGCCGATGATGATCACGTCACGGGGGTGTCATGCATGTTCGTGTGATTCGCGGGACCGGCAGGGCTTTTGCGATCTCACGGTAGGAAGCGCGCAGTTCGGGGTATGGCCCGGGGTACCGGGGCGTCAAACGCGCCGACCTTTGTCGGCATCGCCGCTGGTCGATGCGGTGCCACAGACGGGAATCGAACCCGCGTATGCAGCTTGAGAATCTATTTCCAGACCCGAACGCCGATTCGAAAACGGCTGGTCGGTGCAGCGCCAGTCAATCGCGTTGGCCGAGTTGTCGGTATCGGAAGCCGAAGACCGCCTAGTGCTCGACTGGTCGGAGGCATTGCGGCATGGTGCCTGGTACAAGGCCGTGTACCGACCCTGCGGTGTTGCGCGCCACCAGGCTTACACCGACCGCAGCACTGTCGCCCACGCTGAAGTTCCACTCTTGGCCACACGTCGAGCACCGACCCCATACACCAGCTCAAACCCGGCCTGTGGATGAACTCGCGACTGTGGATAACTCAATCTCGGTGAGCTGAAATGTTGCCGAATCGCTCTGCGACCGGTTCGGTGTACCGACGACACCCGAAAGGACGCGTACGTGACCGAACCGCGGCGAGACAACCTACTGGTCGTGCATTGGCACGACCTCGGCCGCTATCTGGGTGCCTACGGGCACTCCGACGTGTCCAGCCCGCGGCTCGACCAGCTCGCCGCGGAGGGCATTCTGTTCACCCGCGCGCACGCCACCGCGCCGTTGTGCTCACCGTCGCGGGGATCGCTCTTTACCGGCCGCTACCCGCACCGCAACGGCCTGGTGGGACTGGCCCATCATGGCTGGGAATACCGCGCCGACGTCCGCACACTGCCACAAATACTATCCGAAGCAGGTTGGTACACAGCACTTTTCGGCATGCAGCATGAGACGTCGTATCCGGCCCGGCTCGGCTTTGACACCTACGACGTGTCCAACTCCTACTGCGAATACGTGGTCGAGCACGCGACGCAATGGCTTGCCGATGCGCCGCGCGAGCCGTTCATGTTGGTCGCGGGCTTCTTCGAGACCCACCGCCCGTACCCGCCCGACCGCTACCAACCCGCGGACCGGAGTGCCGTTGCGGTGCCCGACTTTCTGCCCGAGACAGACGACGTCCGCCAGGATCTGGCCGAGTTCTACGGCGCGATCACGGTCGCGGACGCCGCCGTCGGGCGGTTGCTCGACGCACTTGCCGCCACCGGCCTGGACCGCACCACCTGGGTGGTCTTCATGACCGACCACGGCCCGGCGCTGCCCCGTGCCAAGTCGACACTGTACGACGCAGGCACCGGTATCGCCGTGATCGTGCGCCCGCCGCTGGGGTCCGGACAACCACCGCGGGTCTATGACGACTTGTTCAGTGGCGTGGACCTGGTGCCGACCCTGTTTGAGCTGCTCGGGATCGACGTGCCCGAGGACGTCGACGGCATGTCCCACGCCGCCGCGTTGGCGACTGGACCGCCAAGCTCCGCACCCGTGCGCTCCGAGGTCTACACCACCAAGACGTATCACGACTCCTTCGACCCGATACGGGCCGTCCGAACGAAGGAGCACAGCTATATCGAGAACTACGCGAGCCGGCCACTACTCGATCTGCCGTGGGATATCGCCGACAGCGCGCCCGGTAGGGCGGTTGCGCCGCTCATCGGTGAACTACGTCCGGAACGCGAACTCTACGACCTCGTCGAAGACCCCAGCGAGTCGCACAACCTGCTTGGCGGGGATGCCACGGACAAGGCGGAGGCCATCGCCACGGACCTTGCACTGCTGCTGCATGACTGGCGTCTGAAGACGAACGACGTCATTCCTTCCGAGTTCGCGGGCACCCGCATCTCGGCGCGCTACACCGAGACATACCTGCGCAACCACGGCCCGGCGGTGACCAGCCGATCGGCGATCGCCGCCGACCGCGGCATCGAAGACGACCACAGTTAGGTGCATCGATGGCCGCCTCTGCTTATCTAGTGCTCGCGTCGCAGCGCAGCGGAAGCACTCTGCTCGTGGAATCGCTTCGGGCTACAGGGGTGGCGGGAGAGCCGGGTGAGTTCTTTCAGTACCTGCCGACCACCAGCCAGTCTCCGCAGCCACGGCAATGGTTCGAAGAAGTCGAGGACGAGTCGATCCTGCGACTGCTCGACCCGCTCGACGAGGGCAAGCCCGACCTCGCGCCACCCGAGATCTGGCGCGACTACATCCGCACAGTGGGGCGCACACCCAACGGCATCTGGGGCGGCAAGTTGATGTGGAATCAGACACCGCTATTGCTGCAGCGCGCGGCGGGACTGCCGGAGCGGTCGGGAGATGGTCTGCTTGCGGCCATCCGCGACGTCGTCGGCAGCGATCCCGTCCTCATCCACGTCTACCGTCCCGACGTTGTCTCGCAAGCGGTTTCGTTCTGGCGGGCGGTGCAGACGCGGGTCTGGCGAGGGCGGCCAGATCCGAGGCGGGACTCCGTCGCCGAATACCACGCAGGCGCCATCGCCCATGTCGTCACCATGCTGCGCAAGCAGGAGAAGGGCTGGCGGGCCTGGTTCGACGAGGAGGGCGTCTCGCCGATGGAGATCTCCTATCCGGTGCTGTGGCGCAACCTCACTCAAATCGTCGGTGACGTCCTCGAAGCGTTGGGTCAGGATCCGCGACTTGCGCCTGCACCGGTCCTGGAGCGTCAGGCCGATCAGAGGTCCGATGCATGGGTGGACCGCTACCGGGCGGAGGCCGAACAGAAGGGTCTGCCGACCTGACCCGTGTCAACCGACCTGGGCCACCACGAACACCCGGCGGAACGGAAAGAACGTCTTGCCGTCCGGCCGTGCGGGATAGGCCTCGTCGAGCAGCGGGATGAGCTGCTGACGAAATTGCTGCCACGCCTCTTCGGACAGCCGATCGATCACCGGCCGCAGCGCGGTGCCGGTGATCCAAGCCAACACCGGATTTTCACCCGTCAACTCGTGGACGTAGACGGTCTCCCAGGCATCTACCCGGCAACCCGTGTCGGTCAGTATGTCTGCGTACTCGGCCGCGGGACTGACCACCTTGCCCTCCCGAAACGGCATGTCGCGCAGTCTGTTCGCAAAGGGTTCGCGGCCGGCCACCGCGCGCACCGCCTCATGCGACGGCGCCTGGAAATTGCCCGGCATCTGCACCGCGATCCACGAACCCGCCGACAGTGCACCCGCCCAGCGAACAAGCAGTTCGGCGTGCTCGGGCACCCACTGCAGGGTGGCGTTGCTTATCACCACATCGGTGTCGGGCTTCGGTTGCCAGGACCGGACATCGCCGACTTGGGCGTCAACGCCACGCTCCCTTGCCGATTCGACCATCTCCGGTGAGCTGTCCCACGCCTCGACCACCGCGTCGGGCCAGCGCTCGGCCAGCGTGACGGTGAGATTGCCTGGACCGCAACCGAGATCGACGACGCGGCGCGGATTCTCGGCACCCACCCGTGACACCAGATCGAAAAAAGGCCGGCCGCGCTGATCGGCGAAATCGAGGTAGACGTCGGGATTCCACATGGCAGACAGTGTCGCACCCGCCTACTCACAGCCGGTTCGCAGCGGCAACTCAGGTCGGCGAACAGCAACGCACGGCACGGTGATCGACATGGCTGCCAACGTCGACAGGCGCACGCAGATCGCGGTTGCCGCGCTGCTCACGGCCACTGCGGCGCTGTACATGTGGAATCTGTCTGCGACGGGATACGGCAACCTCTTCTACGCCGCCGCCGCACAGGCAGGCTCACACAGTTGGTCGGCGTGGTTCTTCGGATCCCTCGACTCGAATAACTTCATCACCGTCGACAAGCCACCCGCGTCGTTGTGGGTGACCGGTTTGTCCGTGCGTTTGTTCGGCATGAACAGCTGGTCGGTGCTGGCACCCCAGGCGTTGATGGGTGCTGCGTCGGTCGCCATGCTGTACGCGACTGTTCGGCGGGCGTTCGACGACACCCGTGCGGGAACGGTGGCCGGACTGCTGGCGGGTGGGGCGCTGGCATGCACACCCGCTGCGGCGTTGATCTTTCGCTTCAACAATCCCGACGCGTTGTTGGTGCTGCTGTTGACGGTGGCCGGCTACTGCCTGATCCGTGCCGTCGCGACCGCATCCTGGCGCTGGCTGATTCTGGTCGGCGTCCTGATGGGTGCCGCATTCCTGACCAAGATGTTCGCGGGCTTCCTGCCGTTGCCTGCGTTCGCGCTGACCTACCTGCTACTCGCACCGACCGGCTGGCGTCACCGGCTCCTGCACCTTCTCGCTGCCACGGCCGCGCTGATCGTCGCTGCCGGCTGGTGGGTGCTGACGGTCCAACTTGTTCCGGCGACCGCGCGGCCCTACGTCGGTGGTTCGACCGACAACACCGTGCTGCAACTCGCCGTTGGATACAACGGCATGACTCGTATCCTGGGCCGTCGAAGCCAGAGTCACGCAACGGATTTCAGCGCTCCGACCGTCGGACACGGAGGGTCGAGGCTGGGCGGCGGCACGGGTCTGCAGCGTCTGTTCACCGCCGAGATGGCCAACGAAATCTCCTGGCTGCTGCCAGCGGCACTGCTGACCGTCGTCCTCGGCGTCTACCTAGTCTTTCGCCGACGGTTCGGACGCGGGGAAAAGGCCGCGCTGACGATGTTCACCGGCTGGCTGCTGGTGAGCGCAGTGGTGTTCAGCTACATGGGCGACATGGTCCACCCGTACTACACCGTGGCGATGGCACCCGCCGCCGCCGGGCTCGTGGGTATCGGCACGGTGTGGGCGTGGCGATATCGGGCCGGCTGGGACGGTCGCATAACGCTTGCCGCCATGATCGGACTCACGGCCGGCTGGTCGACGATACTGCTGCATCGCAACGGCTTTGGCCCTGCATGGCTTCCATGGCTACTCACCACGGTCGCAATAGCGGCGGCTGTCGCAGTGCTTGGACTCGGCTCGCGCAGGGGCGTCGCAGCCGCGGCCACCGTCGGGGTGCTGGCCGCAGTCGGTGGCACAACGGCCTTCTCGATCGCCACCGCCGCCACGCCGCATCAAGGCTCGATCCCGACGGCGCTCAAGACGGGCGACGCGCAGCTCGGCAACTGGATGGGCGATGAAGCAACCAATCCCGACCTGGCCGACGTCTTGGCCAGCACGCACACCGAATGGTCCGCCGCGACCAACGGCTCACAGTCAGCTGCTGCCCTGGAAGTCTCGTCGGGGACACCGGTGATGGCCATCGGCGGGTGGAGCGGCGACCCGGTGCCGACGCTGCAGTCGTTCATCGACGACGTGCAGGCGGGGAAGATCTCGTACTACATCGAGGCAGGTCGTGGACGATCGTTCGAGGAGAAGGGACACGACGGGGTCATCTACGGGCCCAGTCGCGGCGATTCCCACACCCGCGAGATCGCAGACTGGGTCAGCAAGCACTACCCGGGCACGGTCATCGGCGAATCAACGGTCTACCGCCTGACGTAGCCATCCGGGCTGGCTACCATCGGGCCGTGGCCAGTTCGCAGCCGTCAGGCACCGCCCCCGTCGACCCGCCCATTCCCGTTCCCGATGTCCCGGGCGCCGATGCATCCGCACGGGGGCTGCCGCGGCGGGTGGATCTCACGCTGCGTCAACGCCTGATCGTGGATTCCTCGGCGATCGCCGACCTCGGCCTGCGAACCGCGCTGGCATCGGTTGTCGGCGCGGCGATGCTGCCGCAGGTCGCCCGGGCGGCGCTAACCGGATCGGGCTCGTCGACCCAGCGCGACGCGCTGCGGTTCTACGCCGAATTGGCCGCCGCGAAGAACCCAGCGCTGTCGTTTCCCGCTCCGACGGAGGCGCCGCGGATCTCATCGCGCCCGGCCAATCCGGTCGCGGAATGGATCGCCAACGGCCGCGTGCACAACATCCGCTTCAACAGCAGCTTCCGGGCGATCAATCCGGCGATGCGGGACCGGTGCGGCTCGTTTGCGCGCAACAACGTCGTGCATGCACAGCACTGGCGCCACGACGACGGACCCCATCCCACTCTGTGCGTGATCCACGGTTTCATGGGCTCGGCTTACCTCTTCAACGGGTTGTTCTTCTCGCTGCCGTGGTTCTACCGGTCGGGCTACGACGTGCTGTTGTACACCATGCCGTTCCATGGACGTCGCGCCGAAAAGTATTCTCCGTACAGCGGCTACGGCCTATTCGCCAACGGCTTCGCGGGTTTCGCCGAAGCGATGGCGCAAGCCGTGCACGACTTCCGGTCGCTGATCGACTATCTGGAGTTCACCGGCGTCGACAGGGTCGCGTTGACCGGAATGTCGTTGGGTGGGTACACCTCTGCGCTGATCGCATGCGTCGACGACCGCATCCAGGCTGTGATCCCGAACGTTCCGGTCGTCATGCCGGACTCGTTGGTTGAGGAGTGGTGGCCCGCCAACATGTTGGTCGCGCTCGGTGACCGGATCAGCCACACGGAACGTGAATTGTCAACGGCTGCAGCGATGTTCCACTCACCGCTGAACTACCCGCCGCTGGTGCCCAAGGACCGGCGGCTGATCATCGCCGGGCTGGGTGATCGACTGGCCCCGCCGCAGCAGGCGGAGGTGCTCTGGGAGCACTGGGACCGCTGCGCGTTCCACTGGTTTCCCGGCAACCACATCCTGCACGTCAGCCAGCCGGACTACCTGCGCAGGATGACGCGGTTCATGCGCGATTTCATGTTCAGCTAGCCGACCTTGCGGGCGCTGACCAGGCTCGTGTGGGCGAACATCGGACCCGCCTCGGAGTCCGGCTCGGGTACCGGTCGTCCGATCTGGTGGAAGTAGTCGGTCAAGCTGACCGCCACGGGCCGCCAGCCGCGGTCGCCGAACCACTTCGCAGCCGGGGCATGTTGCTCGTTGTAGATGAGGCTGAAGAACTGGTCCTCATTGCCTGCGGCGCGCTCCTCGGCACGGGCCGCCTCGAGGTCGGTCTCGGGCATCGGCACGGCCTCCTCGATCGCGACGTGGCTGCCGGCTGCGGCCAAGGCGTCGATGCCGGCGAAAAGGTGCTGCTGCGCGGCGGCGGGCAAATAGACGAGCAGCCCTTCGGCCAGCCATGCCGAAGGGGCCGACGGGTCGAAACCACTCTGCAGCAGGGCATGCGGCCAGTCATCGCGCAGGTCGACGGCTATCTCGCGACGCTCGGCCGTCGGCGCCTCGTCCCCGCGAGCCAGCACGTCACGTTTGAACGCCAGCACCTGCGGCTGATCCAGCTCGAAGATGACGGTGCCATTGGGCCACGCCAACCGGTAGGCGCGCGAGTCCAAACCGGCTGCCGGGATGACCATCTGACGGACAGCGGCATCGGCGGCGGCATAGAAGAAGGTGTCGAAGAACTTGGTTCGCGCGGCCTGGAAGTTCACGAAATGATCGCCGAACTCCGACGCAAGCTTGTGGTCTGGTGCTTTTCCGTCGAGCAGGTCGGCCCACTCTCCGCCGACGGCCCGGCAGAACACCTCTGCGTACGGGTCCACCACCAGCGGATGAGGCTTGTTCGCCTCGATCGCCCGCGACGCGGCGACGAACAAGGCCGTCGAACCTACGCTCGTGGTGATGTCCCAGGTGTCCTTGTCGGTACGCATATCGCCGGTTATACACGCGAAATCTGACAACCCGCTGACCTGCGGAATGCCACACTACTGAGGTGAGCGACGGTCGCGTGCGCTATGTCCGCAACGGCGATGTGCGGCTGGCTTACCGCGTGTACGGCGACTGCGAAACGACACTGGTTTGGGTTCCCACCATCTTCAGCAGCATCGATCGCTACGACGACCCGTCGTTTCCGTGGGGCACTGCAGTCGAAAGACTGTCACGCGAGGTGCGGGTCGTCGTTTGGGACGGCCGCGGGACGGGCTTGTCTGACCCCGTGACGCAAGCGCCGACGATGGAGGACCGCGTGCGCGATCTCGTATCGGTCCTCGACGTCACCGGTGCCGAGCGAGCCACACTGTTCGGGGTCTTCTCGGACGGAATGACTTCCGTTGCGCTCGCCGCGACGAATCCGGACCGCGTTCGATCACTGATCCTCTACGCAACCGCGGCACGTTTCACCCACGAGCCTCCCGATTTTCCGTGGGGGTTCACCCAGGCACAGATCGATGCCAGAGCCGAAGACATCGACGACCGCTGGGGCGAGGGCACGATGGCGGACTTGGTACTCGACGACGCTGCTGCCAATGTGCCGGGAGTCCGGGAACAATGGGGCCGGGTTGAATCGTCGCTCGCCAGCCCCGCTATGGCGGCAATGCTGTGGCGGACCTTTATGCGGGAAGACGTTCGCGACCTGATCGGCCAAGTGACGGTTCCGACAGTTTGTGATGGCCAGGCCGGGCGACCGAATGGTGCCTTACGAAGCATCCGCCGCACTTGCCGAGGGCATTCCCAATGCACGGTTCGTCACGCTACCTGCAGGCGCACATGCCGCCTTCGACCTCGTCGACGTGCTGACATCGCAAGTCCTCGATTTCTGCGAAAGACCCTCTGCCCTAACCGATGAGCGAGTACTAGCAACTGTCTTCTTCACCGACATCGTCGGCTCGACCGAACAGCTCGGCGCAGCGGGTGATCATCATTGGAGCCGTCAGCTCGACGTTCACGATGAAATCGTCGACCGGCTGTTGTCCAAATACGGTGGCCGACCAGTGAACACACCGGTGACGGCGTATTCGCGTTCTTCGACGTGCCCAGCAAGGCGGCGCGATGCGCGCTCGAACTCGTGCCGACTCTCGCCGGCCGCGGCCTGCGCATCCGGACCGGCATCCACGTCGGAGAATGCGAGCGCCGCGGAGACGAATGGAGCGGTCTCGCGGTGCACACCGGTGCGCGGGTGTGCGCAATGGCCGGTGCCGCAGAGATTCTGTGCACGCGCACACTGCGTGACCTTGCAGGCGGATCGGGCCTCACATTCGAAGGCGTTGGCCCACAACAACTCAAGGGTTTACCGGACCCGGTAGACGTCTACCGGGTCACGGCGGGCTGACTAGACGAGCGGGCGCCCCGTCCGGACGCGCCAGTCGAGATCCTTCAGCAGCACGTTGAACGGGAACTCCCGGATGAACCGGGGCATCAGGTTGTTGACCGTCCGAATGCGTTTCATCAACCGGTCGAAGCGGCGTTGCTGATGTTCGTTCCACTCCAGTTGCATCTCATCGCGGAAGCGTTGCGGCAGAAAGCCCGTCGTGATCAGCAGGTTGAAGTTGTCCAACCGGCGCTGCAGTGACGAGGGCAGTCTGGCGCCGCGCACCCGGCCCGCAGCGATCGGCCAGAGGTACTTCCGGACCGTGTCGTCGATGTGCACCTTGGCCATCGACTCTTCCCAGTAGCGGTCGAACGCGGCCTTGTCCGCAGGCCATTTCTCCCGGGGCACCTGCAACATCGTCCCGAGCGCGATGCCGCCCTGGAACAATCGCTCGGCGGCCTCGTCATCGAGCTCGCCGACGAAGATCCGGTAGATGTCGACCAGGCCCTTGTACATGCACGCCCCCACCCACATCTGTAGATCGGGATCGAAGGCGTTATAGGAAACCGGGCTTTCGTCGGTCGAGTACACCTGCGCGTGCGCGCGATTCACCGCCTGGCGAAAAGCCGCCTTCTGCTCGTCGCTGCCATCGGCCGCGACCGCGAGATACGTGACCGTGGTGCGAGCGCGCTTGATCGGATGCCGGTCGACCCTGCCGCTCTCGACGCGGCTTTCCAGCACGCCGTACCCGACACCCGGCCTGGCCAGCTGCATGATCACATTGGCAGGACCGGCCAGCAGTCCCACACCCATCTGACCCTCGTCGGTCTTGCTGCCGCGCCGCGAGAACGGGCGACGTGTCTGAAGGATCGCCATTGACCTGCCTATTCGCAAATGTGATAACGCGTGTTTTCAGATATCGTGCCCGCCGCTGCGGGACCCTGTCAAGATGGACAGCGTGCGGCCCTACCGCGGTGTCGAGGCGGCCGACCGACTGGCAGAGCGACGCGCGCGCCTCCTGGAGGCGGGCCTGGACATCCTCGGCTCGGACTCGGATCTCTCGGAGCTGACGGTTAGGGGGATCTGCCGTCAGGCCGGCATCACGGCGCGGTACTTCTACGAGAGCTTTACCGACAAGGACGACTTCGTCGCCGCGGTCTTCGACTGGGTGATCGCCGACATCGCCACTACCACCCAGGCCGCCGTCACCGCCGCCCGCCTGGAGGAGCAGACCCGGGCCGCGATGGCGAATGTCGTGCAGACCATCGTCGGTGATCCCCGGGTGGGCCGGCTGCTGTTCAGCTCGCATCTGGCCAATCCCGTGCTGGCGCGCAAGCGCGTGGAAGCGGGCACGCTGATGGCGATGCTGTCGGCACAGCAGGTTGTCAGCACATTGCCGGTTCGCAACAACGACAAGGTCAAGGCCACCGCCTATTTCGTCGTCGGCGGCGTGGTGCAGACGATCAGTGCCTGGCTTGCCGGCGAGGTCG
Source organism: uncultured Actinomycetota bacterium (assembly GCA_963804905.1). Taxonomy (GTDB): domain Bacteria; phylum Actinomycetota; class Actinomycetes; order Mycobacteriales; family Mycobacteriaceae; genus Mycobacterium. The sequence continues at coordinate 151,015 of CAWDSB010000007.1, forward strand.
ACCTCAACCCTGACCAGTTGGTCGAAGTGCTTGGGTCAGTGCTCGACCAGCTCGCCGACCCAGAGCTGTATCGGGACTAGCGCCCAGCGGCCACCGGCGGGTGTCGGTCGGCCGAGGTCTTCGGTTCGGTCTGCGTGTCAGCCTCAGTGAATTCCTTTACCCAGCAGGCGAACTCGAGGGTGATCCCGTCGGGGTCGTTAAAGTAGAACGACCGCACGTAGACACCCGGATGTACCGTCGGCGAAACCTGCGCCTCACTTTCGTCGTGGTTGAGCACCGGTCCGACCCGCACCCCCTTTTCCTTGAGCCGCCGCCGGTACTCGTCGAATTTCTCGGCGGGCACGTGGAACGCGAGGTGGTTCATCGAGCTGACCGAGCTGGTGATCTCACCGATCCCCGGGATTGCCGCCGGCGACGAAATGCCCGGTACCCGGTCCGCGGCGTCGGCGAACCAAAAGAATGCCACGCAGTCACCGTTGCCTGCATCGAAGAAGAAGTGCTGCCCCATGCCGCCGGGCAGATCAAGCGATTTGATCAACGGCATACCGAGTACACCCGAGTAGAAGTCGACGGTCTTCTGCATATCCGAGCACACCAGCGCCACATGGTTGATGCCGCCGAGTCGGAACTCGGAATTGGGATTGTCGGGTTTGATCATGTCGCGAAAACTCCTGCCAAGTTCGAAATCTGAATCTAACATCAGATTCAGGTGCGATCAACGTCCGTTCAGCCAAGAGCGAGGGGGATCGTGATGGTCGGTGCCCGTGAGCAGTCGCCCACACTGCGTGGGCGGCAGACCCTAGCCGCGATCGACGCTGCGGCGCGAGTGGTCATCGCGCGCAAGGGATTTCTGGCGGCAACGATCTCCGACATCGCCGCCGAAGCAGGCAAGTCGACCGCCTCGTTCTACAACTATTACGACTCCAAGGAGTCGATGGTGCGCGAGTGGGCGCAGCGGTTCCTCGACGACGCTCGGGACCGCGCACGCGCGGCAGGTAAGCCTGGCCTCAGCAACCGCGAACGTGCTTTTGAAGCGGCTGCCACGCACTGGAACATCTACCGCAGCCGGCTGGCCGAGATCATCAGCGTCTCGCAGCTGGCCATGGTGAACGATGACTTCGCCGAATACTGGACCGACTTCTGCGCATTGCCCATCTCGTTGATCACCGCAACGGTGGAGCAAGCGCAGCGGGACGGATACTGTCTGGGCGACGATCCGAAACTGCTTGCCGTTGCATTGGTCTCGATGCTCAATCAGTTCTGCTATTTCCAATTGTGCGGGGACGGAAAGGCAGATGCCGTCGACGACGCGGCCTGTATCAACACGTTGGCCAACGTCTTTTACCGGACGATCTATCACAAGGAGACCGGACCTACATGACCAGGACACCGTCATCCGGCACACCGGGCGTGACACATGAGTTCGTCGGATTGCCCTCGCCCACCGCGCGACGGGCAGGGTCGGGCGGCCATCCCTGCCAGGGCCTGTATCACCGCGGGGTGGGACGCAAACCGAAAGTGGCGATGATAGCCGCCCACTACCAAATCGACTTCTCTGAGCACTATCTCGCCGACTATATGGCCACCCGCGGCATCGGCTTTCTCGGCTGGAACACCCGGTATCGCGGTTTCGAAAGCAGCTTCATGCTGGACCACGCCCTGGTCGACATCGGCGTCGGCGTCCGCTGGCTAAGAGAGGTCCAGGGCGTGGAAACCGTTGTGCTGCTGGGCAACTCCGGGGGTGGCTCCCTGATGGCGGCCTATCAGGCACAAGCGGTCGATCCCCATGTGACACCTCTGGAAGGCATGCGGCCCGCGGCAGGACTCACCGACCTGCCCGTCGCCGACGGATATGTGGCCAGCGCAGCGCACCCGGGCAGGCCCGACGTCCTCACCGCCTGGATGGATGCGTCGGTCGTCGACGAAAACGATCCGATTGCAACCGATTCCGATTTGGATCTGTTCGACTCCAAGAACGGGCCGCCCTACAGCAAGGACTTCATCACCCGCTACCGATCGGCACAGGTGGCCCGCAACAACGCGATCACCGATTGGGCGGAGCGTGAACTCAAACGGGTTCGCGGGGCGGGCTTTTCTGACCGCCCGTTCACCGTTTTGCGCACATGGGCCGATCCGCGGATGGTCGACCCTACTCTGGAGCCCAGCAAGCGGCATTCGAACCTGTGCTACGCGGGCGTCCCGATGAAGGCCAACCGGTCGGCGCACGGCATCGCCGCGGCGTCGACACTGCGCAGCTGGCTCGGCATGTGGAGCCTGCGATATGCGCAGACACGCGCAGAACCCCATCTCGCCCGCATCGACTGCCCCGCGCTGGTGATCAATGCCGAACAGGACACCGGTGTGTATCCGTCCGACGCTCAGCGCATTTACGACGCACTCGCCAGCAGGGACAAATCCCAGTGCGCGATCGACACCGACCATTACTTCACCACGCCGGGCGCGCGCAGCGAGAAGGCCGACACGATCGCAAGGTGGATCGCGAGGCGGTGGCGCTGAGGGATCAGCGCATGCGCCGCTACCTGGCCAAAGCCGATGGACAACTGCAGGCGGATGCGCGACGGGCCGCACCTTCGAAAGATCGTCAACGCGCGCGAGTAGGCTCGTTCCCAACCGACCGGTTATTAGGGAAGGCAACTCGGCATGCCCATTGCAGTCACTCCTGAGCACGACGACCTGGCCGATTCGGTTCGGTCCCTGGTGGCGCGGGTGGCGCCATCGGATGTTCTGCACGAGGCTCTCGAGACGCCCATTTCCAACCCGCCGCCGTACTGGAAGGCCGCCGCCGAGCAGGGACTGCCGGGCGTTCATCTCTCCGAAGCCGTTGGCGGACAAGGCTTCGGCATCCTCGAACTCGCGATCGTCATCGCCGAGTTCGGCTACGGCGCGGTGCCCGGCCCGTTCGTTCCCTCGGCCATTGCCAGCGCGCTGATCTCCGCGCACGATCCCGAGGCCAAGCTGCTGAACGACCTGGCCTCCGGCGAGGTGATCGCCGCATATGCCATCGATTCCGGGCTGACCGCCACCCTCCACGGCGACGGCCTGGTCATCAGGGGTGAGGTGCGTGCGGTGCCCGCCGCGGCGCAGGCGTCGGTGCTGGTGCTGCCCGTCGCCATCGACAGCGGCGAAGAGTGGGTGGTGATCGACGCCGACCAGCTGGAGATCGAGCCCGTCCGGAGCGTCGATCCGCTGCGACCGGTCGCTCATGTCCGCGCCAACGCCGTGGAGGTCGGCGACGACCGCGTACTGAGCAACCTCGGCCGGATCCTCGCCCGTGCACTGATGTCCACCTTGCTGTCCGCCGAGGCGATCGGCGTCGCGCGCTGGGCCACCGACACTGCGTCGGCGTACGCCAAGATCCGCGAGCAGTTCGGCAGGCCGATCGGACAATTCCAGGCCATCAAGCACAAGTGCGCTGAGATGATCGCGGACACCGAGCGGGCCACCGCGGCTGTGTGGGACGCCGCTCGCGCCATCGACGAAGCACGCCAAGACGGTGCTGAGGACAGCGCTTTCGAGTTCGCCGCAGCGGTTGCGGCGACACTCGCCCCCGTCGCCGCGCAGCGCTGCACCCAGGACTGCATCCAGGTGCACGGAGGCATCGGCTTCACCTGGGAGCACGACACCAACATCTACTACCGGCGCGCGCTGGTGCTTGCGGCCTGCTTCGGCCGCGCAGCGGACTACCCGCAACAGGTCGTCGATGTCGCCACCAGCACCGGGATGCGCAAGCTCAACATCGACCTCGACCCGGATACCGAGAAGCTGCGCGAGGAGATACGCGCGGAAGTCGCCGCGCTCAAGGCGATTCCGCGAGAAGAGCGCAACACCGCGATTGCCGAGGGCGGCTGGGTGCAGCCGCACCTGCCCAAGCCGTGGGGGCGCGCCTCCGACCCGGTCGAGCAGATCATCATCGCCCAGGAATTCACGACCGGGAAAGTGAAGCGTCCGCAGATGGGCATCGCCGCGTGGATCATTCCGTCGATCGTCGCCTTCGGCACCGATGAACAGCAGCAGAAGTTCCTGCCACCGACGTTCCGCGGCGAAATGATCTGGTGCCAACTGTTTTCCGAGCCGGGTGCCGGATCCGACCTGGCCGGCCTGTCGACCAAGGCCACCAAGGTCGACGGCGGTTGGCGAATCACCGGCCAGAAGATCTGGACCACCGCGGCGCAATACTCGCAGTGGGGTGCGCTGCTGGCGCGGACGGACCCGAGCGCACCCAAGCACAACGGCATCACGTACTTCCTGCTCGATATGCGCAGCGAAGGCGTCGAAGTGAAGCCGCTACGCGAGCTCACCGGCAACGCGATGTTCAACACCGTCTTCATCGACGACGTGTTCGTGCCCGACGAGTGCGTGCTCGGCGAGGTGGACCGCGGCTGGGAGGTCAGCCGCAACACCCTGACCGCGGAGCGGGTCTCGATCGGCAGCAGTGAGCCACTCGGCATGGCCAGCCTGGAGGGTTTCGTCGAGTTCATCAGGGATGGACAGTTCGACCAGATCGGTCAGAACCATGCCGGCCGGCTGATCGCCGAGGGGCACGCCGCCAAGGTGCTCAATATGCGCTCGACGCTGCTGACGCTGGCCGGTGGCGACCCGATGCCCGCCGCGGCGATCTCCAAGCTGCTGTCGATGCGTACCGGGCAGGGTTACTCCGAGTTCGCGGTGTCGTCGTTCGGCACCGACGGCGCGATCGGCGATCCCGATCAGCTGCCCGGAAAGTGGGCAGAATATCTGCTCTACAGCCGGGCCACCACGATTTACGGTGGCACGACCGAGGTGCAGCTCAACATCATCGCCGAGCGACTGTTGGGTCTGCCCCGCGACCCGTAAGGGGATACTGACCTCCAGCGACATGGGGTCTACCATTGAAATAGGTAGACGCCCAAAGCGGCTGGCGGTAGTGATGAGAAATTTACAACGACGCATCCTGCGCCTCATAGTCACGGGCTCGGCGGCGGCATCGTTCTTGGTCGCTATACCGGCGGTTTTCGGAGAACCGGAGACGGAACAGGTTGCGCAACCATGCGTTAACGGCGTGATTCCGTGGAACCCTTACGTGGTGAACTGCAACCTTCCGCCACGCGGACCCAGGGTTCGCGGTGCTGCGCCTGACGCTGGGGCGATCATCGCGTGCCGGGACCGTCCGGGTTGTTTGTCCTGGTATGTCAACGGCCCCTGGTAGTGAGTAACGCCCGCGACGTCGAGAAGCGCTGGCACGATCCAGACGCGCTTCGCAAGGCCGTTACCTATGGCGTGGGCGTCATTGTCGTCGCCGGCGTCGCGTTCGCCGTCTACGGCGTCGTCGACAAGGGATCGGTCATCCTGGCGTCCACCGTGCCCGCGATCTTGTTCCTCGGCGGCGTAGGAGCACTCGTGAAGGCATACCTCGTCTGGCGCGACGGCGGAACGTGGCCGATCTGGCAAGGCGCAGGATGGTTTCTGTTGACCCTCATGCTGGTGTGCTTATCAATACCCTGGTCAGCGGTGATGTTTGCTGGCGGCCTGCGCTGAATTAGGGTCGGCGGCCAGTGCTCAGACCAGCAGGGCGGCGGCAACCAGCGAGAACGCGGTGACGAGCAGTGAGCGTCTTTGGCTCAGCACCACGACGAAACACCATTGCCAGTCGGACTCGTGACGACCGCCCCGGGAGGAAGCGGCTTGTTCAGAGGCATGCAGTATGGAACGCCGTTCAAGTTGACCATAATGCCTGGTCCGCCGGTGCCGCTTTTCGGGTTAAGCGCCTCGTTCGCCTGTTTCGCTTGGTCCACGCCCTGCTGGACGTTGTCGATGACCTCGTTGGCGATGTCTGCGCCCGGGTTCTGTTGTTCTTGGCACTGTTTGTCGTCCGGATTGCAGGGCGGCGGATCGTCGGCAGTGGCGATCGGTGCCGAGATCAGGAGAGCAGCGGTGGCCGCCGCTAAAGCCGACGCCAGACTGGTCGAGTGTTTCACCATGCGGGCACTGTATCGGCGGCTACCGCGCAGACACCATGAGATGCAGCAACCACGGCAGGAAGTGGTTGCCAACGCAATTAAAGCCACAGGCAAACACCGACGTATCCGATGAAATATCTTTCACAAGGCCATATGACACGGCTGTAGTGATTGAGCAATAAAAATTCATCTCGACGTGCAGCCACTTCCGTCCACACGGGCAATTGCACTGCAGAGCAGAATCCCGACCAGCAGTCCCCGCCTCGGCCAGTGGGCGAAAAGCGTTACTCCACTTCCATTTCGCGTAGTTCGCGCTTGAGGATCTTGCCCGTCGGGTTGCGCGGTAGCTCGTCGAGGAAGACGACTTCGCGCGGCACCTTGTAGCGGGCCAGATTCTCTTTGACGTAGTTCTTGATGGCGTCTTCGTCGATGCTGGCGCCGTCGGTCTTCACCACGAACGCGCGCAGCCGGTGGCCCCAGTCCTCGTCCTCGACGCCGAGCGCAGTGGCCTCGACGACCTCGGGGTGGCCGCTGATGAGGTCCTCGACCTCCGCGGGGAAGACGTTCTCGCCGCCGGACACGATCATCTCGTCGTCGCGGCCGCTGACGTAGAGCAGGTTGTTCTCGTCGAAGTAGCCGACGTCGCCCGAGGACATCAGCCCGTCGATGATCTGCTTGTGGCCGCCGCCGGTGTAGCCCTCGAACGGGAACGTGTTGCCGACGAAGATCCGGCCGACCTCGCCCTGCGGCAGCTCGTTGCCGTTGTCGTCGAGGATCTTGACCTTGACGCCCTTGACGACGGGCCCGACCGTAGCCGGGTTTTTCGAGAGGTCCTTCGGCCGCGCGATGGTCGCGAACGCGATCTCCGTCGACCCGTACAGGTTGTAGATCACCGGCCCGAGATCCTTGAGCGCCCGGGTGGCGAGTTCGGCACCGAGCTGCGAGCCCGACACGAAGACGATTCGCAGCGACGACAGGTCAGGTTTCGGGTTCGTCTTCTCCAGCTCGTTCAGAAGCCGCGACAGCATGACCGGCACCACGACCATCGCCGTCGCCTTGTTCTTCTCGATGTCGGCGAGCACTGTTGGCGGCTTGAAGCGTCGGCGCAGCACCAGCGTCGAGCCGAGCATCATCGCGATCGTCGCGTGCAGGAAGCCCAGAGCGTGGAACATCGGCGCGGGCAGGGACGTCACCTCGTTGGCCTTGAACGGCACGTGGGACAGCACACCGCCGATCGGCGCGAGCGACGGCGGGGTGCTCCGGTTGGCGCCCTTCGGCGTCCCGGTGGTGCCGCTGGTCAGGATGATGACCGACGAATGCTTGGTCGCCTTCGGTGCCGGCTCGTTGCTGCTGCGCTCGATGAGGTTGGCCAGGGTGTCGTCGGTGCTGCCCGACGGCTCCTCTTTGTCGGGGTTGGTGGCCAGCGCACGCAGCTTGCCCTGCGGAGGATCAGCCTGCGAAACGGCCTTGGTGTACTCGTCGTCGTAGATGATCACCTTGGCGCCCTCGCGCTCGGACACCTCCTTGATCTGTGGCCCGGAGAACTCGCTGTTGAGCAGAATGATGCGAGCTCCGACACTGGCGGCGCCGTACATCGCGATCAGGAACCAACGGTGGTTGCGGGCCAGGAGCGCCACCCCGTCGCCGCCCTTGACGCCCATCGCCAGCAGACCGTTGGCGACGGCATGAGCGGCATCGTCGAGCTCTTTGAACGTGATCTCGCCGTCGTCGTCGACGATGGCCGTGCGATTTGGGGTGCGGCGAGCGTTCAGCGCGGGAATCATGCCGAACTCGCCCCAGCGCCGGATGTCGGCGACGAACGCGGCGACGTTTTGCGGCGGTTCCAGTTTCAAGGCGCCGGCTTCGAACATCTTGCGGGCATAGTGCAGTTCGGCGGAGCCGCGCTCGGCGTACTGCTGGATTTTGGCCGCTGCCTGGAACGGAAGATCGGTTAGCTTCGGCATGGCCCCAGCCTATGTGACGGGCGTCGCACTGCGGTCCGGAAATCGGGCGTAATTACCATGACGATATGGCGGGCAGAGCACCTGGAGGTCGACGGTCGGCAGGTGCCGATCACCCATCCCGACAAGGTCGTCTTCCCCGATATCGGCGTCACGAAGATGGACCTGATGCGCTACTACCTCGACGTTGCCCCAGGTGCGCTGCGCGGCGTGGCCGACCGGCCGATGATCCTCAAGCGGTTCGTCAAGGGCATCACAGAAGAAGCGGTCTTTCAGAAGCGCGCACCCGAGAAGCGCCCGGACAACATCGACGTCGCCGAGCTCCGGTACGCCTCCGGCACGTCCGCCAAGGAGGCGGTGATCCACGACGCCGCGGGCCTGGTCTGGGCCGTCAACCTGGGGTGCGTTGACCTCAATCCGCATCCGGTCCGCGCCGACGACCTCGCCCACCCCGACGAGTTGCGCGTCGACCTCGACCCGATGCCAGGCGTCGACTGGCGCCAGATCATCCACGTCGCGCTCGTCGCCAGGGAGGTTCTCGAGGAACACGGTCTCACCGCGTGGCCGAAGACGTCGGGGTCACGCGGCTTCCATATCTATGCACGCATCCAGCGGCGCTGGCCGTTCAAGTTCGTCCGGCTCGCTGCGCAGGCGGTCGCCCGCGAAGTCGAGCAACGTGCACCCGACCTCGCGACCGCACGGTGGTGGAAGGAAGAGCGCGAAGGCGTCTTCGTCGACTTCAACCAGAACGCGTTCGATCGCACGGTCGCGTCGGCGTATTCGGTGCGCGGCACCCCGGACGCCAGGGTGTCGACACCATTGCTCTGGGACGAGGTCGTCGACTGCCACCCGGAAGACTTCACCATCGCGACGGTGCCCGAGCGGTTCGCTGAGCGCGGCGATCCGTGGGAGGGCATGGATGACGCCGCGGGCAGCCTGGACCAGTTGCTCGACCTCGCCGACCGGCTCGGCCCGGCGGAAAAGGCACCGAAGGGCGCACGGGGAAGCGGAGTCGAGAAGACGCCGCATTTCTAAGATGCCGCTGATCGAGATCGCCCGCACGAAGACCAAGGACGAGGCGATGGCCGCGCTGGACACGTGGCGTGAGAAATACCAAGAGGCGGCTAAGAATTTGAAGCCCGCCGACGTCCTCGTCGACGGGATGCGCGGCCCGAGCTCCATCTGGTACCGCATCAGGATCAACCTGCAACACGTGCCGGAAGACCGCCGACCACCGCAGGAGCCGCTGCTCGCCGACTACAGCCCGTGGGAAAACTACTCCGGCGCGCAATTCCGAGGCCGCTGAGCCTAATTGATCCCTTAGGAACTGTTCTTAGCAAAGTATTAGCGGTAGCTCCTCAATGCCTTATATCGGCGGCATAGCTTTACAGCATGTACGGAAACCCAGCAGTCGACTGCGACGGCGCGCAGATGCGTGCGCTGTGTCGTCAGCTGGCCACCGTGGTGACGGTCAGTGGCGACGATCACTGACGCCAACCTCGACTGCATCAGCGCGTACGCCAAGCGTTTCGTCCTGATGGAGAAGCCTTTCGTGCTGGACCTGAGCGGGGTTAACTCTTTTACACCGCAATGCATTTCGCTTCTATACAACCTCGATGAGGCTTGCCACCACGCTGGCGTGGAGTGGTCGGTCATCGCAAGTCAACCCGTGATGCGGACCTTGCGGTTGTCCGGCGAGCGCGAGACGTTCCCCACTGCGGGCTCCGTTCCCGAAGCGCTTCATCACTTCGCTGACAGCATCGGCGAACGTCGCCGCCTACTTCCTCTATTAACCAAGACCGCCTAACAGAAAGGGCGATCACACGTGCTCATCGATATTCGCTGGCTGACCTACTTGCTGCATGGTCGGCACACACCGGCCGCATCGCGTACCGCTCAGCGCTAGTCCGCTAGGTCGTTGCTCGGCGAGCTGATCCCGCTCGCCCTCGTTGTCGCGCTGTCTCCCGTATCGATCATTCCGGCGGTCGTGCTCGTGTTGCACACCGACCATCCCAAGCCCACCGGACTGGCCTTCATGGTCGGCTGGCTCATCGGGCTGGCCGCGTTGACGGCCGTCTTCGTGCAGGTGCCTCATCTCATCGACGGGCTGGACGCAATCAATCCCCACCCTGGGCAGCCTGGGTGAGAATCGCGATCGGCGCGCTGTTGATCGTGCTCGCCATAGGGCGGTGGATGACACGACGCCGCGCGACCCGTCCCCCTGCCGTGCTGAACCGACTGAGCAGGATCACGCCCGCCGGCGCCGCCGCCTTCGGGGTCGCGCTGTCGGTGGCCAATCCCAAGGTGCTCGTCATGAACGCGGCTGCGGGTTTGATCATCGGCACGGCCGCCGTCGGGGTCGCGGTATGGATCGCCGTCGGCTTCTACACGTTCGTCGCCGGGTCGACGGTGGCCATCCCGATACTCGCCTACCTGATCGTCGGCGAGCGCGTCGATCGTCAGCTCGAACGGTTCAAGGACTGGATGCAACGCGAGCATGCCGTCGTGACGGCGGGCATTCTCGTTGTAGTCGGATTGTTGTTGGTGTTCACCGGGATTCGCGCGCTTTAGCGCGGCGACCAGTAGGCGAGCATCTCCGAGAATGTCTCGAAGGAGGCGCCGGATACGCCGTACGTCGCCTCGAAGTGGATGCTCAGCGGGAACCCGAGATCGGCGACGCCGTCGATCACCCGCTTGTACAGATCGACCATCATCTGGCGCTTGTCGGCAGGATCGCGGCTCGCCAATGTCCTGACGAACTCCTGCTCGTCGGCGACGGCCGCGTTGCCGGGGTCCTGAATCAGCCAGTCGATCAGACCGACCCTGGTCTCGACCTTCGGCACGAAGCCGAAGGACAACAGGATCTCGGGCCGGTGATCGGTGTTCTTTGCGAACTCGGTGAAGGAAACCGACGATCGCGTCGGAGTACAACAGCTGCGTCATGCCGAAGTTGGCGCCCTGATTGCACTTGAAATCGAACCGGCCCTGCTCGCCTTCGCGGGTCGGGATCAGGATCACGCCGCGGTTGTCGACCACGTTGTCATAGATCGACAGGGCGTCCGTGGGAGCGACGCCGGACCCTTCGCCGTCGTTCATGGTGCGGGGCACGCCCGACGAACACGATGCCCTCGAATCCGGCGTCACCGAGAGTGGTGAGCCGCTTGCCGAGTGAGGGCTCGTCCATGAATGCGGTGACCTGCGTGCACAGGCCGCGCAGACCCGGCAACTCCGGTTTGATGATCGACCAGTAGTCCAGCACGTCGAGCTTCGGCTTCATCGGGACGGGCCGGTCGTCGTCCTCGGCGATCATCCCGGGAATCATCACGTGCCGAAGCCGGCCTTCGAGGCCCGAATCTGCGACGATCCGCGCCACCTTGCGCGCCTCCTCCACCGCATACTCCGGCCCGCGCTCCACGTTGGGAGGCACCAGCTCGAGCGCAATAGTGTTGAGGGTCACAAGGTTGCTCCTGATCAAGACGACCGCACCACGATACAGAGCTGACCTGTGTTGTTCGAAATTCGGAGGTTAGAGACGGCCACGCGGGAGACTGGCACCCAGCGAATTGCGCCTGCTCTCACAGCCGCCGTCGGGCGGCACGCACGGCGGCGACGGTTTCGTCATCACCGGTGAAATCGATCTGGGCGGCGTCACGGCCCGAGAGAAACAGCAGCAGTTCGGGCGCCGCACCGGTGAGGACACACTGCGGACCGCGGCCGAGGGACGCCAGCGTCGCGCCGTCCGTGTCGTTCAGCGCCACCCTCGCCGGCGCGCGGGAAAGTGACATCCTGGCCGCGAGTCGAACCTGCTTGCGCAGCGCAGATGCCAGGTCGGCGTCCAATTCGCGGGGCTGCCAATCGGGTGCCGCGCGGCGGACGTCTTCGTGGTGAATGAACATCTCGGTCGTGTTCACCAGCGGATCGAGCAGTTTCAGCGGCGAGTACAACGGCGGCCCCGACGCGACCATCTCCAGAAGGTCCGGCCAGTCCGTGGCGTCTGTGAGGCGCTGCTGCCTGCGCGCGGTGTAGCCGGCCAGCGCGGGAACCAGGATGCCTGCCGCCGCATCCGGACGGCGTTCGCGCAGAACCAAATGTGCCGCCAAGTCGCGTGTGGTCCACTCACCGCACAGGGTCGGGGCGTCGGGTCCGACGGCCCGCATCGTGTTCACAAGTGCGGCGCGTTCGCGGGCGGCTGCGGTCATTCACTCATTCAACGCGTGAGCTAGCCTCCGCCGCCACCCTTCTCGGCGGGCAGTGGTGGAGGCAGCGGGGTCGTCGGCGTCGGCGTTGGCGTCGGCGTTGGCGGTGGCGGTGGCGGTGCGCGCGGGGGGTGCCTTCAATCCGTGGAAGTCCACCATCGTTTCCTCGCGGATCACCTTGTCACCCGCTCTGAGGATGAGCGACTTCGCCGACAGCATGTACTCGATACCGCCGTTCTCGGCGACGAATGTGCCGTCACCGGATTGTTTGGCGGGAACGACCAGCTTGGCGCCATCGCGCACCCGCACCCCGCGGTACTCGAACCCGCCGCCAGGCGTCTTGCAGATCGCCACACGTGACGAGTCCGTGCTACCGAACACGACCGTCGTATCCGCCGAACTGCAGCGCGCCGTCGAGTTGACGTAACCCTGGCCGTCGCTGTCCGGTGCGGCACCGGCCGACGGCAGCCCGATGGCCAGCAGCAAGGCCGCGAGCGCACAAGGCTTGAGGGTGGACATCAGATCGAGCGGACCACACCAATGGGAATTGCACGAGCAGCGACGCCGGACACACCGGAATCGTTAGGCCCTCGAGACCGAAGCCACACCAATCAGCGCCGGGCCATCGCCTTCAGCTCGTCCAGCGACTCCGGGCCGCGTTGGGTTAGGCGACTGACTTCAGGGCACGAGCCGACCCTGATGGCCGACGACGGTCGGAGTGCGGCGCGCGGGAATGCAGGGCAATCTGCGAACCCGACCGAACGACACCCAACGGACCGCTACGCGCAAAGCGAGCGATCCCCACTGCTCGTAGGGCTAGGGCTGCTTTGGCTTGGCGATATCCGACCAACATTCCGGTTGTACAAAGGATCAAGAGCCCGCCTAGACCCGGGAGAGCCAACGCGGCCAGCACGGTCAGCGACGCGGGTACCAAAACGGCACTGACGGTGTGCTCGAGAAACGATTTCATCGGCCCCGAGGCGACGTCCTCCGCGATCGGCGCGCACCCCTGAAACCGCCAGTCCATGGCTCAAGCCGGTGGTCCTAACGCCGCCGAGTGACGTGTGCCGTAGGACGCTGCTCGGTGATGAGACGCCGATACCCGAATTCACCAGCAGCTGGGACACGTCCGATCCGCCCGAACGCGGGTGCTGCAGCAACCGACCGGGGGGCACCGTAGAGGCTTCGCCCGATTTCGCCATTGACCACTCCGACGATCGCTCCGGGGCCCATCACCGGGAAGCCGAGGAGGGAGGCGAGGTCGGATGGCATTCGAGCGAGCGAGACACCAACGGCGCCAACCGAGGTAACCATGTCCTGAATCGCGGTGATGACGTCGGTAACCGGTGTCGGAGATGTCGGAAGCTTCGCAATCACGCCTGGAAACACTGCGACGGCAGACGCAGCGTTTGCGACCGCCTTCAGGACCGGCGCAGTCGTCTGCAAAACCACGCGCGCGATCCACGGCCTTCGGTGCAGCTGCCGTGGACCTCGGGGTGACCACGGTGGTCGGGGGCGGGACGACCACCGACGAATGCGATTCGACTACGGCCGGACCGGAGGCGACCTTGGTGGTGACCGTTGTGGTCGATCCGGACCCCTCACTCTTGGCGACCGAGGCTACGGCCTCGTTGGTTCCATGCTGGCTGCGGGCTCCTGGGTATCTGTCGTCGTAGCACCCATAGTCATTGGTAGGCTTGCGAGCCGGCGGACTGCTCGTGGCTCGAATTACCGAGCGAATCAGACGACCCCGCGACGGCTGTGCTTTCGACCTGCCCGGTGGTCGAACTGACGCCTTGGCTCGAGCTGTCAACACTTTGGCTAGCGGCAGTCGAACCGGCAGTCTCGGGATCGGCCGCCGCGATGCCTTCCCCGGCACTGCCGGCGAGTAGTCCGGCAGACAGCACGCAGGCACCCAGTGCGAAGCGCAACTGTGTCCTAGACATGGGCTCCTCCCGCCAGCCGAGAACCCCCAGGGAACGTACGGGGTTCATCCTCTCACGTCGGGGCCCGCTGCAATCTCCATTCTGCGAATTAGTTTGCCGGTATTTGCCTTGGATAGCAAAGTGCCGATCTGACAGCCACCCGAAGGCCTCCTGCGCGGGTTAGCCACCGGGGCCGTTGGGCCACTTGAGCATCGAACCCGCATCGACCCTGATGTGTTGTCCTGTGATGTAGCGGCTCTCCTCGCTGGCGAGGAAGACGCCGAGGTTGGCGATGTCCTCCGGCTCGACGTACGGGATCGGCATGGCGTTGAAGTAGGTGAAGGCGGGTTCGGCGTCCTCGCGGGTCGGTTTCTTGCCTTCGGCGGTCATGTCGGGCCGGAACACACTGTAGATGCCGTCGTTCTGCAGGAGATGAGTGTTGACGTTGGTCGGATGCATGGCGTTGACCCGAATCATCTTGGGCGCCAACTGCAGACATAACTGGTCGACGTAGTCGATCAGCACCCGCTTGCTCCAGCCGTATCCGGCGCCGCCAGGGCCCATCATCGGGTTGTCGCTGGTGCCCTTGATCATGCCTGCCGTCGAACCCGTGATGATGACCGAAGCACCGTTGGGCAGGTGGGGCAGGGAGACCGCGACGGTGTTCATCACGCCCAGAAGATCGACGTCAGTGGCGTCGACGAAATGCATCGGATCGAACTCTTTCCCGAAGGCCATCGGCAGAATGCCCGCGTTGGCCAGCACGATGTCGAGCTTTCCGAGGTCGGCGATGCCGGCCTCGAGTGCATCCCTCAGCTCGTGGCGCTCGCGGACATCGGCGATCCTCGCGACCACCCGGCGGCCGAGTTCCTTGACGGACCGTTCGGTCTCAGAGAGGTCGTCGGGTGAGGCGAGCGGATAGGGGTTCGAGTCGATATTGCGACAGATGTCGATGGCGATGATGTCGGCGCCCTCTTTGGCCATCGCGATTGCGTGGGCACGTCCCTGACCACGCCCCGCGCCGGTGATGAATGCGACCTTGCCCTCGAGCCGTCCAGCCATTACGTCCTCCGCCGATCATCGGGCGCGCGGGCTGAAATCCCACGCTCGAACGATGATCGAACCTATTTTATGCAGCCTGTTTAATCAATAGGTGGCGGGACAAATGTTTGGTACCCGATTTGACCTCGCACACCCGGTGTCATCGCCTTCGACCGGGGGTATGCCGCCCGGATGAGTACCGACGTCGCCGATTTCATCCTGGACCGGTTGCGCCAATGGGGAGTGAGCCAGGTGTTCGGCTATCCCGGCGATGGGATCAACGGGCTGGTGACCGCCTTCGGACGCGCGGACAACCAGCCGCGGTTCGTCCAGGCCCGGCACGAAGAGATGGCGGCGTTCGCCGCCACCGGATACGCGAAGTTCTCCGGGGAGGTCGGCGTCTGCATGGCCACCTCGGGGCCCGGTGCGATCCACCTGCTCAACGGTCTCTACGACGCCAAACTCGACCATGTACCGGTGGTGGCGATCGTCGGGCAGACCGCGCGCAGTGCGATGGGAGGCAGCTACCAACAGGAGGTCGACCTGCAAGCGCTGTTCCACGACGTCGCCAGCGATTACCTCGTCGAGGTCAACGTCGCGGAACAACTGCCCATGGCGATCGACAGGGCCATCCGCACCGCCCGCACGCGGCGTAGCCCGACGGCGGTGATCGTTCCGTCCGACCTGCAGGAGGAGCCGTACCAAGCACCGGGCCACGCCTTCAAGCAGGTGCCATCGAGTGAACCCGGTGATGCCGTCGGCCGACTGACCCCGACCGATGAGCAGGTGCGCGTCGCCGCGGACATCCTCAACGCAGGCGAGAAGGTCGCCATCCTGATCGGCCAGGGCGCGAGGTCCGCAGCGAGTGAAGTCTCCGCGGTCGCCGAATTGACCGGCGCCGGCGTGGCAAAAGCCTTACTGGGCAAGGATGTTCTACCCGACGACCTGCCGTTCGTGACCGGTTCAATCGGCCTTCTCGGCACCCGGCCGAGCTATGAGCTGATGCGCGACTGCGACACCTTGCTCATCGTCGGATCGAACTTTCCGTACAGCCAGTTCCTGCCCGACTACGGCGCTGCGCGCGCGGTGCAGATCGACGCCGACGGCAGCGCCATCGGGATGCGCTACCCCACTGAGGTCAACATCGTCGCCGACGCCAAGGCCGCACTCGGCGCGTTGATCCCGCTGTTGCGGCCGAAGGCCGACCTGTCCTGGCGGCACACAGTGGAGCGCAACGTGGAGCGCTGGTGGGAAACCATGCAACGGCAATGCCTACTGTCGGCCGAACCGGTGAACCCCATGCGGGTGGCCTGGGAGCTGTCCGAGCGCCTGCCCGCCAACGCGATACTGACCGCCGACTCCGGTTCGTCGACCAACTGGTACGCGCGCTGCATCCGCCTCCGCCCAGGCATGCGCGCGTCGGTATCGGGAACCCTGGCGACGATGGGGTGCGCGGTCCCCTACGCCATCGGCGCGAAGTTCGCGCACCCCTCGCGGCCGGTGATCGCGCTTGTCGGCGATGGGGCCATGCAGATGAACGGACTCGCCGAACTGCTCACCATCAGGCGATACCGCGAACAGTGGGCCGACCAGCGCCTGATCATCTGCGTCATTCACAACAACGACCTCAATCAGGTCACCTGGGAACTGCGCGCGATGGGCGGCGCACCGAAATTCGAGGAGTCGCAATCACTTCCGGACGTCTCCTACGCCGACGTGGCCCGCTCCATGGGGCTGCACGCGATCTCGGTCGACACCGACGACGCCGTCGCCGGTGCCTGGGAGCAGGCCCTCGCTGCGGACGAGCCCGTCCTCTTGGATGTCACATGTGACCCGGAGGTGCCGCCGATCCCGCCACACGCCACCTACGAGGAGATCAAGAACCTGACCTCGGCCGTGCTGAAGGGCGACCCAAACGCCTGGCACCTGATGTACCAGGGCGCGAAAGCCAAAGTGCAGGAATTTGTTCCGGGCAGCAGGTCGAGAGAATGAGCGATCCCGGATTGATCATCGTCGGCAGCGGACCGGCAGGCGTCAGTGCCGCCGAGGCGTTCCGCCGACACAGCGCCGAATCGCCCGTGCGCATCCTCACCGCAGACTCCGCGCCGCCATACGCCCGGCCGCCGTTGAGCAAGGAGTTCCTTCGCGGCGAAACCGACGATGTCGCGCTGCATCCCGCCGAATGGTATATCGAGCGCCGCATCGATCTGGTGCATGCGCCAGTGGAGCGTATTGACATAGCCGAACGGTTCGTCACCGCCGACGGACGACGCCATCCCTACCGCGCATTGATACTCGCATGCGGGTCGAGGCCCATCCCGCTCCCTGTGGCAGGCGGCGTGCACGCGAACCAACTCCGGTCGTTGGCCGACGCCCGGCGCTTGCGAACCCGCAGTATCGGCGCCGACTCCGCTGTGGTGATCGGGGCGGGGTTCATCGGCTGCGAGGCGGCGGCATCCCTTGCAATGCGGGGTGTTTCGGTCACATTGGTGGCGCCACAGGCTTCACCGCAGGACAAGCGGCTCGGCGCCGAGGCCGGTGAGCGGTTGCGCCGACTGGTCAGTGCCGCCGGCGCACGCTACGTCGGTGGCGTATCGGTCGAATCAGTGAGTGCGGACGCGGTGCGGCTGGACAACGGCGTGTCCATCGACTGCGACCTCGTGCTTGCCGCGACCGGCGTGCGTCCGCAAAGCGACCTCGCCGAGGCCGCCGGGCTGGACGTCGCCGGCTCGCGCATCGTCGTTGGTGCCGACATGCGCACCTCCGCATCCGATGTATTCGCGGCGGGAGATGTTGCGCTGGCTTTCAATCCCACGGCGGGCCGCCGCATCGCGATCGAGCACTGGCAGGACGCTGACGATCAGGGCGCGACTGCAGGTGCCGCGGCCGCGGGCGCGGGCGGGCAGTGGGATGGCGTACCCGGATTCTGGACGACGATCGGTGATGCCACCGTCAAGTACCACGCGTGGGGTGACGGCTACGACCGCGCCCGGCTGCTCGACCATGACGACGGCTTCACCGCGTGGTACGAGCGCGACGGCACCGCGGTTGGTGTACTCACCTACAACGCCGACGACGACTACGAACTCGGTGAGTCACTGATCAAGGATGCGCGGCCGATTCCGGTTGCGATGCGCTAGCAGGAGGGCGGCAAGCGCACGCGATTTCTCAGTGTCTCCCGCGCCGTCGTGGCTTGTGCAGGTCCCCGGCGGCCGAACGCATAACCGCATCGGTGATGATCTCGACGATCGGGCTCTCTAGATTCCAGCACTGCCAGAACAGTGGCACGTCGAGGTGGACGTCGGAAATGCTGACGAACGAGCCGTCCACCACATGCGCGGATGCCAGACTTTCGGGAAACATGCCCCAGCCGAGCCCGGCCCGCACCGCGGCGGCGAATCCCTCGGCAGTGGGCACGTAATGTATCGGCCCGGCAATTCTGCGACGGAACGCTTTGCGCACCAACATGTCCTGTAGGGCGTCGTCACGGTTCCATGCCAGTGACGGAGCCGCCGCGACCGCTTCGGCGGTGAATCCATCGCGCAAATAGCGATGGACATATGCGGCGCTCGCCACCGGCACATAACGCATCACCCCCAGAGGCTGAACCCGGCAACCGGGCACCGGAGTGCGCTCGGTGGTGACCGCGCCCATCACCGCGCCCTCTCGCAGTAGTCGGGCAGAGTGATCCTGATCCTCGATCCGGATGTCGAACAGCACGCTGTCGAGGGCTTCGAAGACGGCGTTGAACCACGTCGCCATCGAATCGGCGTTGACCGCGAACGCGATCCGGGTCCGTTCCGACGACCCGCCACTCATTTCAACGAGCGCCTCTGACTCCAATAGCTCGGTCTGCGCCGCGAGGCGAAGGAGTGGAGTTCCGGCAGGCGTTGCCACACAAGGTTTTTCCCTGCGCACCAACACCTGGCCGACTCGCTGCTCGAGCGCCTTGATCCGTTGGCTGACGGCGGAAGGCGTGACATGCAGCCGTGTCGCGGCGGCATCGAAGCTGCCGTGCTCGATCACGGCGGCGAACGCAGCGAGCTGCTGACCATCTATGCTTCACATTAGCATGCTAATGCATATGAAGAATCATTAGCTGTACTGATCCAATCGACAGGCCTAACGTCGACGACATGAACTCGCCTCTGCTTGTCGGTTTCGTGGCCTCGTTCACCCTGATCGCCGCGATCGGGGCGCAGAACGCGTTCGTGCTGCGGCAGGGCATCCGGCGCGAACACGTGCTGCCGGTGGTGGCGCTGTGCACGGTGTCCGACATCGCGCTGATCGCCGCGGGCATCGCCGGGGTCGGGGCGCTCATCAACGCGCACCCCGGCGCGGTGAACATCGCCAAGGTCGGCGGCGCGCTGTTTCTGTTCGGCTACGGACTGCTGGCCGCGCGCCGCGCCTGGCGTCCGTCGTCACTGACCCCTTCAGAGGCCACGCCGGCCCGGCTGGCCGAGGTCCTCGTCACCTGCGCCGCGCTCACCTTCCTCAACCCGCACGTCTACCTCGACACCGTCGTGCTCCTCGGCACGCTGGCCAACGAACATCGCGACGAGCGGTGGCTGTTCGGCATCGGCGCCGTCACCGCCAGCGCGGTGTGGTTCTTCAGCCTCGGCCTCGGTGCCCGCCGGCTGGCCGGCCTGTTCGCGACCCCGGTGACGTGGCGCATTCTCGACGGGCTGATCGCGGTGACGATGATCGGGCTCGGCATCGCGATGATCGTGGCCTGACGCCACAGGGTGTGGCGGGCACCCCACAGCGTTGCGGAAGTCCGACCGACGGTTGCCGGATGGCCTGTAGATCGGACTTCGTCGTCGGGTTCGGCGTCCAGATCGGTCGTCACCTTCTGCCCGATCTGATCCTCGTCGGGCACAGGCCGTTGAGCTGGTCGACGGAAGTCGTGGCGAGCGTCGGGCCGTAGCTCGTCGCGCACCAGTGGTTCGACGTATCGAAGCGCGACGCCTGACATCTCTCCCGGGCGCCAGGTCGGTGGCAGCGTGCACGTCCGGTGGCAAACCGGAGCCGGCGTGGGGACGCCGGCAGACGCCGGCGAGGTCGGCGGCAGAGCAGCCGCACCGGCGACGGCTCCGATGCGGCGATCACTCCCTTGATCGCGCGGCGAGCATGCGGCGTAATCATGCTACGGACAACATGTTGGCTCCTTCATCGTGTGGTTGAAAGTTCATGGGGTTTCTGCTCATCAACGTGGTCCGCCGGGGCGACCGGGACCACCGGGACGACCGGGACCGCCAATGCCGGGACGGCCCGGATCCCATGCGACGTCGAGATCCCAGTCCGAGCCGCAGTACCAGTCGTTCGCGCACGGGTAAGGGACGTACGCCAGTGGAGGACCTGGGCACCCCGTCCACCACCGCGGACCTCACCCTGCGCACACACAGTGGACCCACCGCTATAGCTGCAATCGGCCCTCGCGGGCGGCGCCTCGACGACCGGCCATGATTGGGACGGTCGCCATCGCCAATCCCAATATCAGGTAGCGCTGCGTTGATCGCACGGCTGCTCCCTCTCTGCTGTTGTTGGCGGCCCGCCACCGCAGACCCCCACCGACTCCGTGCCGGAATCGTGTACGCGGAGCGTAATTCGGTTCGCCCGGTCACGTGGAATTTTGGCCGTTTTCATCATTCTCATTGCGCCAACGGAAGATTTCGTATATTGGACATATCAAGATCAAGCGCAGGCTAACCATCGTGCTGGTTACGCAACGCAGAACGGTTCGAATCCTCGACCCCCAAAGGCCATTTTCGACGCGAAATCCGGTGCTACGCTCCGATTCATCACCGGTCAAAAAGAGGGGCGGACATGACGACAACTGATCATGATTGGGCAAAGCCTTCGGCGATGGCCATTCCCAAAGAGGGGTACTTCAAAGAAGAGCGCGGGCGGTACGGCCCCACGTATCCGAGGACACCCGCGTGCCACGGATTCTCCATCATCGCGAAGGTGAAGGAGGGCCGCGAGGACGTGGTCCGCGCGTATGGGAAGACCATCGAGGAGACCATCGCAGCCAGTCCGGAGGCCTTGGCGCCGTTGAAGTTGCACTACCTGCGCTGGAATCTCTTCGACGTCGGTTCCGGCTTGCACTTCCAGTACATGGGCATCTTCGACACCGACTTCGATAAGTACACCGAGGACGCGGTGCAGCTGTTCAGCGCGACCGGCATCACCACCATCTTCACCCAACTCGAAGGGTTCCCGGAGGATTGGAAGGAGAATCCCGAGGCGTTCATCAAATTCGTTCGGGATCACCAAGTGCCCAGCTTCCTCGAATACGGCGAGTACCCGTACGTGACGGCCGACGAGATCAAGAAGGCGCTGAAGTTGAAGGCGGCCTTCTCGGAAATGCTCGACCAGATGCAGTGAACCGCGCCGGTGCTTGAATTCGACGACATCCAGCACATCCTGCTGACCCGGACGCCGGCCATCACGGGCCGCTACGAGTTCCTGACGTTCGACACCCCGGCCGGCGGGCAGGCATGGCTCTCCGAGCTGTTGGACAAGACCCAGTCGGCTACGGACGCCACCGCCACGATGGACAGCTCGGACCGGTGGGTCACGCTCGCGTTCACGTGGAACGGCCTGCGCGCGCTCGGTGTTCCCGACGAATCGCTGCAGACCTTCCCCGAGGAGTTCCGCACGGGCATGGCGGCGCGGGCCGACATCCTCGGGGACACCGGCACCAACGCACCAGAGCACTGGGTCGGCGGCCTGGCCGGCGACGATCTGCACGCGATCGCGATCTTGTTCTCGCGCACCGACGAGCAGTGCCGACGTTCCATCGAGGAGCACGACAAGCTGCTTGCCCGCACCGACGGAGTGCGCAGCCTTTCCTATCTCGACCTCAACGCGACGCCGCCGTTCAACTACGCGCACGACCATTTCGGCTTCCGGGACCGCCTGTCGCAGCCGGTGATGAAGGGCTCCGGCGAGGAGCCGACGCCGGGTTCCGGCGCCGCACTGGAACCGGGCGAGTTCATCATGGGCTACCCCGACGAGAACGGGCCGGTGGCGAATCTCCCGCAACCCGAGGTGTTGTCGCGCAACGGCAGCTACATGGCGTACCGCCGGCTGCAGGAGCACGTCGCGGCGTTCCGCGACTACCTGCTCGAGAATGCGGAAACAAAGGAAGAACAGGAACTGCTCGCGGCGAAGTTCATGGGCCGATGGCGAAGCGGCGCGCCGCTTGTGCTGGCACCGGAGAAGGACGATCCCGAGCTCGGCGCAGATCCGATGCGCAACAACGACTTCAACTACAAGGAGATGGATCCGTTTGGATATGCGTGTCCGCTCGGCTCCCATGCCCGCCGATTGAACCCACGCGACACCGCTCACTACATGAATCGCCGACGCATGATCCGCCGCGGTGCGACCTACGGACCCGCACTCCCGGAGGGTGCACCCGACGACGGGATAGACCGTGGCATCGCCGCGTTCATCATCTGCGCCGACCTCGTCCGCCAGTTCGAGTTCGCGCAGAACGTGTGGATCAACGACAAGAGATTCCACGAACTCGGCAACGAACACGACCCGATCACCGGGACACAGGACGGCACGCTGGATTTCACCGTCCCGAAAAGGCCGATCCGCAAGGTGCACAAGGGGCTTCCAGCGTTCACCACGCTGACCGGCGGGGCGTATTTCTTCCTTCCCGGCATGAACGCCATGCGCTACCTCGCCTCGCTCGGCAACTGAAGGATCGACTATGAGCACACTGCCGCCGCCACGCACCTACAACCAGAACCACGTTCCCCGCGCCCACACCGGCGGCCGGCGCATCAGCATCTACTGGACGTGGAGCTATCCCTGGGAAGCCCAACGGGATCCGACCATCATCGAGAATCGCTTCTCCACCATGACCGAGGTGCGAAACGTCCTGTGGCCCTCCTACGAGACGGAGGAATACAACGCGGCCAACTTCCTGCAGGGCGTCGCGGGCACGCTGGAGCTCTTCCACCGGTCCGCCCTGGCGTTCCAGGAACTCGCCGGCGAGGCCACCGGGCACCCGGTCGCCGTCTACCAGCGCATCGACCAGGCGGGCTACAAACTTCCGATCGACGAGCGGATCCTGGCAGACACCGACACGCTGATGGTGTTCGGGCTCGACCATCTGCTCTCCGAACAGGACGCCGCACCCGAGGAAATCGCGGCGATCACCGAGTGGCTGAAGCGGGAAGGAACCTGCCTGCTGCTGGCACCCCACCACGACGTGGGCTTCACCGATGACTACGAGCAGCGCCAAGTCGAATACCTTCACCACGGTGACCGACTCGTGCCGCGCCAGCAACGCTTCAGCCAGTACACCCGCTCGCTGATGCGGGCACTCGATGTGCCCGTGCACAACATCTGGGGGCTGCGCCCCGCCGTCGTCGAAGGCACCAAGGAAATCGCACCCCTTAACGCCATTCGCGACCTCGATACACCGCGACTGCTCGACAACGTCACCACCTTCAACTTCCACCCCCACCTGCCGCACTACGCGCTCACCGCTCCTGAGGGCGACGCGCTACGCGTACTTGGGAAACAGCGGGTCGATCCGAATCGGCCGCATCCGTTCACCGCGGAGGGCAACACCGAGTTCAACGCATTGATCTGGATGCCGCCGTCAGGCCAACGCGCAGGCGACATCGTGCTCATCGACTCCACGCACTTCACCACGCTGTTCGGCGGCACCGACAGCCTGAAGAGCCTGTGGCACAACCTGGCCACGATGCGATCGTGACGGTATGCCCGACAACAGAGCCGTCTTCATCACCGGCGCCGCCGCAGGAATCGGCCGCGCCACCGCGCTGACCTTCGCCCGTAACGGCTTCACCGTCGGCGGCTTCGACATAGACGAGGTCGGGCTGAAGACACTGGCCGACGACATCCAACAACTCGGCGGCAAAGTGGTCACCGGGCACCTCGACGTCACCGATCCGGATGAGATGACCCAACGGGTGACGGAATTCGCGACCGCTGCGGGCGGTCGCCTCGACGTGATGATCAACAACGCAGGCATTCTGCTGGCCGGTCGTTTCGAAGAGATCGACCTCGCGGCTCATTTCAAAGAGATCGACATCAACACGAAGGGCGTCGTGAACGGACTCCACGCCGCCTTCCCTTACCTGCGCTCCACTCCGAAGTCCGTCGTCGTCAACCTCGCATCGGCCTCGGCGATCTACGGTCAGGCCGAGCTCGCCGTTTACAGCGCGACCAAGTTCTTCGTCCGCGGCATCACCGAGGCGCTCGACATCGAGTGGAACAGCTACGGCATCCGTGTCATCGCGATGTGGCCCCTGTACGTGCAGAGCGCCATGACCGACAACATCAAAACGGGCACGACCGAATCGCTCGGTATCAAGCTCACGGCACAGGACGTCGCCGACGCGATCGCCGCGGCCGTCGAGCCGTCCTGGCTGCGACGGGCCATGAATCAGGTTCACTTCCCCGTCGGCTCGCAGACCAAATCCATGGCGCTGGGTTCGCGGTTCTCCCCCGCCTGGCTGACCCGGCTGGTCAACAAGCGGCTATCAAATTCGTAACCTGCGAATTGTGTTCGGGAGCTTGATGTTCGGCGGTCACTCCTGCATGTCGAGCACCGGTGTGGGGCGTCGGAAGCCGCGCGTAACGCCGAGCAACCATAGGAATCCGACGGCCAGCCAGATCAATCCGACCACGAGCGTGAGTCCGGACAGGCTGAACCACAGATACACCGTCAACAGGAAGCCGATCACCGGCAGCACGATGTTGTTGAACACGTTCTTCTCACCCTCGTCGACGAAGTAGTGCTTGATCACCGTCAGGTTGACCGCCGAGAATGCGACCAGCGCACCGAAACTGACGATCGACGCCAGCGTCGCGAGGTCGATGACGACGGCCAGCAGCGAGATGACGGAGACCACCAGGATCGCGTAGGCGGGCGTTCCGAACTTCGCCGCCACATAACCGAACACCCGGCGTGGCAGGATGCCGTCGCGGCCCATGGCGTACAGAATGCGGGCCACCGAAGCCTGCGAGGTGATCGCCGAGCCCAATGCGCCGGCCACATAAGCGGCGGTGAAGAAGGTGTTGAGGAACTGTCCACCCGCTGTCGTCATGACATCCAGGGACCCCGAGTCGACGTCGGCGAAGTCATTGGACGGGAACACCAGCTGCGAGAAGTAGGACAGGATGACGAAGATGACGCCGGAGGCGATAGTGGCGATCATAATCGCCCGGGGCACGGTGCGTCTCGGATCCTTGGCCTCCTCCGAAAGCGTTGACACCGCGTCGAATCCGAGGAAGGACAGGCACAGGATCGCCGCTCCGGCAAGAAGTGGATTGAAGCCGTCAGCGGTACCGTCGCCCCGCAGCGGGGCCATCAGGTCGACGGTGCCCGAGCCGGACAGCGTGACGCAGGAGAGCACGATGAACACCACGATGAAGATCGCCTGCACCGCGACGATGACGAAGTTGGCCCTGGCCACCGAGACGATGCCGACGATGTTGAGCACGGTCACGATCACGATGGTGACGACGACGATCAGCCACCGCGGAATGGCCGGGATCGCCGCGTTGAGGTAGATGCCGATGACGAGGTAGTTGAGCATCGGCAGGAACAAGTAGTCCAACAACAACGACCACCCGGCCAGGAAGCCAATCGGTGCGCCGAATGACTTCTGGGTGTACGTGTATGCGGAGCCGGCGACGGGGTAGGCCGCCGCCATCCGGGCATAGGACCGTGCCGTGAAAACCATCGCGGCCAACGTGATCAGGTATGCCACCGAGAGCCGGCCGCCGCTGACCTGCGTGACGATGCCGTAGGTGGTGAACACGGTGAGCGGCACCATGTAGACCAACCCGAACAGCACCAGGGACGGCGTGCCGAGCACGCGGCGGAGGTGCCCTTCCTCCTCTTGCGATGGCGGCGGCACGGTGGAGTCGGCGGGCGCCGTTGACGACATATCGTTCTCTCCTCTAATCCGTGTTCGAGTGGACCGGCCTGCCGCGCAGATACGTGGCACGAACACCTAGTGCGGGAATCTCCAACGCGGGAGTGGACCGCGGGTCGCGGTCCAGCAAGAGCAGATCGGCGCTGGCGCCGGGAATGATCCGCCCCCAATAATTTTCGGCGAACGCCTGATACGCCACCCCCGCTGTCGCAGCGGACAGTGCCCGCTCGATCGGGAGTATCTCCTTTGGCGTCCATCCGCCTTTGGGCTCGCCGTCGGCGGTCTGCCGCGACACGGCGACCGCGATGCCGTCCAGCGGTGCTCCCGAGGACACCGGCCAGTCGGAGCCGAAAGCCAATGGCGCACCGGAGTCTTCGATGCTCCGGATCCGGTACTGCTTGTCGGCACGTTCGGCACCGAGGCGCGGAACCGTCAGCACCGTCATCAGTGCGTCCAGTTGTGCCCACAACGGTTGCATGTTCGGGATCACACCGAGCTCGGCGAACCTGCCGATGTCGGCGTCATCGGCCAGCTGCACATGCGCGATCACCGGACGACGGTCCCGCGGGCCGTTGCGCTGCGTCACATGCTCGATCGCATCCAGCGCCTGCCGCACAGCCGCGTCGCCGATCGCATGGATGTGAATCTGCAAACCCAGGTCGTCGACCCGGCTCGCCGCCTCGGCCAGCGAGTCTCCCTCCCAGTTGCGCATCCCGTGGCTGTGCAGGGCGGTGCAGTACGGCTGGAGCAGCGCACCGGTCTCGTTCTCCACGACGCCGTCGGCGAAGAACTTCACCGTTTGGGCGGTCAGCAGCGGCGAGCCCACGTCCTCGACGCGCTGGCGCGCATCGGCGAAACCCCCTACCTGGGAATCGAAGTGGCGGGGATCGGCGTAGAAGGCGAGGTTGAATCGCATGCGAAGCGCATCGCGCCTGGCGGCCGCAATGTAGGTGTCGACGTCGGCGGGTTCGACCCAGGCATCCTGCACCCAGGTGACACCGCGCGCGAGATAGTAGTCGGCGGCCGTACTCAACGCGGCCACCCGCACATCCTCATCGCGCGCAGGCATCACGGCGTTCATCAAGTCCATCGCGCCCCACTCGCGCAACGTACCGAGCACCGATCCGTCCCCGCGGTGCGGGATCTCACCGAGGACCGGGTCCGGTGTGTCCGCGGTGATTCCCGCGCACTGCAGCGCAACGGAATTGCACCACATGGTGTGGTAGTCCCAGGCCTTCAGCACCACCGGCCGGTCGGGTACAGCGTCGTCGAGCCAGCGGGCGTCGAACAGTCCGCCCGGTGCGAGGCTGCTCTCGTAGGAAGCGCCGATGATCCAGTCGTCATCCGGATGTTCGACGGCGAATTCACCCACGGCGGAGACGATTTCGTCCACGGACTTGCAGGGCCGCACCGCTGGTCCGGCGGACTCTAGTCCGCCGTAGAGCGGATGGGCATGGCCGTCACCGAACGACGGCATCAGAAAACCGCCATCTAGGTCGACTTCGTCGGCTTCAGCGGCCGACGCCAGGGCTTGATCGCCCAGCGACTGCACGACTCCATCGGCGATCAGCAACGCATCGGTGTGTCCGGCCTCGCCGGTCCAGATCACGCCGCCGGTGAAGATCGTCGCGGTCACCAGCGGGACCCTACGCCGGTGCAGGTCACTTGACGACGGAAGTCGCCGCGTGACCGGCGCCGTAGGGTCGCGCCACGTCCACCGGATCGGTGAGCCCGGCGTAGCTGTCGGGCCTGCGGGTCAACAGGAATGGGAACAGCTCGAGCCAGTCACGCCGTTGGTCCAGATCGAGGTCTGCGATCAGGACCGCCTCCTCGTCACGCGGTGCCTGCACCAGCACGCGGCCGTACGGGTCGGAGATGAACGACGAGCCGTAGAAAGACAAACTGCCCTCGTCGCCGGTGCGATTCGGCACCACCATGAACAGTCCACTGTTGATGCCGTTGGCCACGATCACCTGCTGCCACAGCGGCTGCGTGTCGAACGCGGGAAACTTCGGCTCCGAGCCGATCGCCGTTGGGTAGACGACGATTTCAGCGCCACCGAGCGAGTAGTTGCGGGCGACTTCGGGAAACCATTCGTCCCAGCAGGTCGGCATGCCGATGCGGGTGTCCAGACCATAGGGCTCGTACACCGGGTAGGGGTTGCCGTCCGACGGTCCGGCCCGAAAGTAGGTGTCCTCGTAATAGCCGGCCGAGATCGGGATGTGGAGCTTGCGTGTGCGGCCCACCACCTCGCCGGCGGGCGACACCAGGATGGCGGTGTTGAAACCCAGCCCGTCGTCGGCCGGGGCGCTTTCGTAGAGCGAGGCGTGCACGAAGATGCCGTTCGCGGTCGCTGCTTCGGCGGCCAGTTCGAACGTCGGCCCACCGACGAGATCCTCGGCCGCAGCGCCAGGATTGGCCACTGCCGGGGTGTCGGCCGGGTAGCGAAGCAGCGTGATCATGACGGACCTCCTCCGCTCCCGCCCATTGTCGATGACTTGCGGGCTCGCTGATTTCGCTTCGCGGTAGTTAGCTGGTTGAGCGGTTACGCTCGCGGGGTGCCGAAGGATTGGTCGCGGCGGCGTTTTCTGGCAATGACCGCAGGCGTTGCCGCCCTCGCCGCATGCGGCTCGGAGAAGCCAGGGACGGTGTCCAAGGACGGCTCCGTCACCGTCAAGCACGTTTTCGGCGAGACCAAAGTCCCTGCGCCCCCGAAGCGCGTGGTGAGCGCCGGTTTCACCGAGCAGGACGACCTGCTCGCCGTCGGAGTCGTGCCGATCGCGGTGACCGGTTGGTGGGGTGACCAACCGTTCGGCGTGTGGCCGTGGGCCCTGCCCAAACTCGGCTCCGCCCAACCCGAGGTGCTCAGCCTCGCCGACGGAATCCAGGTCGTAGCGATCGCTGCGCTGAAGCCCGACCTCATCGTCGCCACCAACGCAGGCCTCGACCAGGACACCTACGACAAGCTGTCCAAGATCGCGCCGACCGTCGCGCAGTCTGGCGAGGACGCCTTCTTCGAGCCGTGGAAGGAACAGGCCGGCACCATCAGTCAGGCGGTGTTCAAGTTCGACGACATGGCGGCGCTCGTCAAAGGTGTCGACGACAAGTTCGCCGCGGTGGGAACGAACAATCCACAGTTCTCCGGGCGGAAGGTGCTGCTGCTGCAGGGCACGTTCGTCGACGACTGTGCGGTGGCGACGATGGCGGGCTGGCGTACGGACTTCCTCACCCAGATGGGATTCGTGGTGCCGGACAACATCAACGCGTTCGGCCGCGATCACCGCGCCTTCATTCCGCGCGACCAGATGGTGTCGGCGCTCAATGCCGCCGACGTGCTCGTCTGGACCACCGAGTCCGACGAGGACCAGGGCCGCCTGACCACGGATCCGACCTTCAAGCAACTCAGGGCGACCGCCGCCGAACGCAACGTGTTCACCGGCAAGGATCTCGCCGGTGCCATCGCCTTCGCGTCGCCGCTGTCCTATCCGATGGTGGCGGACCAACTGCCACCCGCGGTAGCCAAGGCGCTCAGCTGACGGTTTGATGATCGGGTGACCGAGACATCCGCTGAAGAGCAGCGCGCCGCCTTCGCTCAGGTGGGGTCCGCTTATTACCCGATACTGGCCGCGGTCTTCACCGCGCTGGTGATCATCTCCAACGTGACCGCGACGAAAGGTGTCGCGTTCGGCCCGATCATCACCGACGGCGGATTCATCGTCTTTCCGCTGACCTATGTGATCGGCGACGTACTCTCCGAGGTGTACGGGTTCAAGGCCGCCCGGCGCGTGATCATCCTCGGGTTCTCGATGAACATCCTCGCGGCGCTTGCGTTCTGGGTGACGGTCTACCTCCCCGCCGCGGACTTCTACACCAACCAGGAGCACTTCGAGAACATCGTCGGTGCCTACACACAGCTGATCGTGGCCGGGCTTGCCGGCTTCATCGTCGGCCAGACAATCAATGCGTGGGTGGTCGTGCTCATCAAGGAGCGCACCAAGGAGAAATACCTGTGGGCGCGGTTGGTCGGGTCGACCTTCGCGGGGCAGCTCGGCGACACGGTCGTCTTCTGCAGCATCGCAGCAGGCGCCATCGGCATCACCAGCTTCGGTGATTTCGCCGTCTACACCGCGCTGGGGTGGCTGTACAAAACGGGGGTAGAGGTGGTGATGCTGCCGGTGACGTACCGCGTGATCGCCTACATCAAACGCCACGAGCCCACCTATCAGCCCACGCGCACGTGAGGAGGTGGGTCTGAGGCTTCGTTAAGGCAGCTCTGGCAACGTTCATAGAGCTGCGGCGTTGCAACCTACTCGGCGGTAGCTTTGTGTGATGACCGTGACAACGGAGTCCATGACGATCGGCACAGTCACCGACTACGGCGACCAAGCGCTCCTTCTCCAGTTCGACAGCACCGCGGAAGTATTGGCGTGGAGCGATGTCCTGCGCGACGCCGATCTGGCCGGTGTCGTGGACATCGTGCCCGCTTCGAGGACGGTGTTGATCAAGCTCGACGGGCCGCGCCGGCAGGGCGCCACCCGGCAACGCCTCAGCAAGCTGAGACTGGCACCCGAAGTCATCGAAGAAGCCACCGCGCCGACCGACGGCCGCGTCGACGTCGTGATCGACGTGGTGTACGACGGCGCCGACCTGGATGAGGTCGCGAAGCTGACAGGTCTCGATCCAAAGGATGTGGTCGCCGCACACACCAAGACGCGCTGGCGGGTCGGATTCGGTGGTTTCGCACCGGGTTTCGGTTATCTGATCGGCGGCGACGAACGGCTCAACGTGCCGAGACGATCGGAGCCGCGGACGAAGGTGCCGACCGGGGCCGTTGGGCTGGCCGGCGAGTTCAGCGGCGTGTACCCGCGCGAGTCGCCCGGCGGCTGGCAGTTGATCGGTCACACCGACGCGGTCCTGTGGGACGTGGACCGCGATCCGCCCGCGCTGCTGATGCCGGGCCTGTGGGTTCAGTTCCGGGAGGTGTCGTCGTGACGACCACTTTGGAAGTCCTGCGCAGCGGTCCGCTCGCACTGATCGAAGACCTGGGCCGGCCCGGCATGGCTCACCTCGGTGTGACGCGCTCCGGCGCCGCCGACCGCCGCGCACACACCCTCGCCAATCGGCTGGTGGCCAACCCCGGTGACCACGCGACCATCGAGGTGATGTTCGGCGGGTTCACGGCGCGGGTCCGCGGAGGCGACATCGCGATCGCAGTGACGGGCGCTGACACCGATCCCGCTGTCAACGGAGTTCCATTCGGCACCAACAGCATTCACCATGCACACGATGGCCAGGTGATCTCGCTTGGCGTACCGCATTCCGGACTGCGCACATATCTCGCGGTTCGCGGTGGCATCGACGTCGCGCCCGTGCTCGGGTCCCGCAGCTATGACGTGATGTCGGCGATCGGGCCGCTGCCGCTGCAACCGGGCGACGTGCTGCCGATCGGCGGTCACACCGAGGAATTCCCCGAGCTCGACCAGGCGCCGGTCGCCGCGATCGAGGACGACGTCATCGAGTTGTCCGTGGTGCCGGGACCGCGCGACGACTGGTTCACCGACCCCGACGTGCTGATTCGCACCAACTGGCAGGTCACCAACCGCAGCGACCGTGTGGGCATGCGCCTGGTGGGCATGCCGCTGGACTACCGCTACGGTGGCCGTCAGCTGCCCAGCGAAGGGGCCACCCGCGGGGCGATTCAGGTGCCGCCGAACGGTTTTCCAGTGATTCTGGGTCCCGATCACCCCGTCACCGGTGGCTATCCGGTCATCGGAGTGGTGGTCGACGAGGACATGGACAGGATCGCGCAGATCCGGCCGGGACAGACCGTCCGTCTACATTGGTCGAGGCCGCGCAAACCCTTCCACAACGGTTCCTGAGGGCTCCTGAAACTGGTAGAACCAGGGTTGTGCATGTGCAGGTAATGACTGCCCGCCTGGTTCACACCGCCGACCTCGACAACGACACTCGCGAAGACGCTCGTCGAATGGTCGTCGACGCCTTCGCTGGCGGCGAGTTCAAGATCACCGATGCCGACTGGGAACACGCCCTTGGCGGCATGCACGCGCTGATACTCCATCACGGTGCGCTGATCGGGCACGCCGCCGTGGTCCGGCGCACCCTGCTGTACCGCAACTCCGCGCTGCGGTGCGGCTACGTGGAATGCGTAGCGGTCCGCGAGGACTGGCGTGGCCAGGGATTGGCCAAGGCACTGATGGACGCCGTCGAACAGGTGGTGCGCGGCGCCTACCACCTCGGAGCGCTGAGCTCATCGGAGGCGGGGCGGCACATGTACACCTCGCGCGGCTGGCTGCCGTGGCGCGGGCCGACGTCGGTGCTGGCACCCTCCGGCGTGCGACGCACTCCGGACGACGACGGGTCGCTTTTCGTGTTGCCCGTCGCCGTCGAGCTGGACCCCGACGAGGCGATCACCTGCGACTGGCGAGACGGCGACGTGTGGTGATGCGCGGGGTACTTTGGATGAAGTGACAGCGCCGAAAGCCTTTCAGCCGACACCGGAAACATTCGACAAGCTCTACCGCGGAGAGCCCACCTTCGAGGGCGGTCCCAGACCCACCGGGGTGCCGTGGGATATCCGTCAAGCGCAGCCCCGGCTGATGGAACTCGAGGCGCTCGGCTGCTTCAGCGGCGAGGTGCTCGACATCGGCTGCGGGCTCGGCGAGAACGCGATCTACCTCGCATCCCGCGGGCACTCGGTGACCGGGCTCGACGGTTCGCCCGCGGCGATCGAACAGGCCCGCGACCGCGCCGCACAGGCCGGTGTCACGGTCACCTTCGACGTCGCGGACGCCACCACCCTGACCGGTTACGACGGGCGATTCGACACCGTGGTCGACAGCGCGCTGTATCACTGCCTCGACGACGACGGCCGCCAGGCCTACGCCGCGAGCCTGTACCGCGCCACGCGTCCCGGCGCGCGGTGGCACCTCTACTGCTTCTCCGACGGCAACATCAACGGAATCATCGCTCCGATGGGATCGGTGCCGGAATCAAACATCCGGGACACGCTGACAGCGAACGGTTGGCGCATCGAGTTCCTCGGTCCGACAACCTATTTGGGCACTAGTTCCGGATTCCGCAGCGGCGACGACGACTTCCCGCAAGTCATGGCCGAGCAGCTGCCGCCAGAGGCGGTGGAGCAGATGCAGGAAGTCCGGGCCCGGTTCAACGCCATCGCGGACCTGCTCGACGACGACCGGGTCTACCTGCCGTTCACGGTCGTGCACGCGCACCGGGTGGACTGACGCCCAGCTCACAGCGGTCCGGTTCGACAGGTGAGACGAATTTCACGCCGCAATTGGCAGCGACATGCTGGGGCAATAGCCGGTTAATCGCCCCGAAACACGCGATGCAAACACTGGTGTCATGCGTGACCCCGACTGGGCACCGCTCACCGGCTTCCGGGTGGCGGTGACCTCCGCCCGCCGTGCCGACGAACTGGCCGCGCTGCTGCGCAAGCGCGGAGCAAGCGTGACCTGCGCCGCGGCCATCGACATGGTCCCGCTGCCCGATGACGACGAGCTGCGTGTACACACCGAAGCGCTGATCGACGTGCCGCCCGACATCGTGATCGCGACCACCGGCATCGGCTTCCGCGGCTGGGTCGCCGCCGCCGACGGGTGGGGACTGGCCAACGAGTTGATCGCCTCGCTGGGCCAGGCCCGGATCGTGTCCCGCGGCCCCAAGGCGACCGGCGCGTTGCGCGCCGCGGGATTGCCGGAGGAATGGTCGCCGGAGTCCGAGTCGTCCCGCGAGCTGCTGCACTACCTCGTCGAGGGCGGGATCTCCGGTCAGCGCATCGCCGTTCAGCTGCACGGCGCCACCGCGGAATGGGATCCGTTCCCCGAATTTCTCGACGAGCTGTGCGCCGCGGGCGCCGACGTGGTGCCGATTCGGGTGTACCGGTGGCACCCGGTGCCCCGAAACGGTGACTTCGACCAGTTGGTGGCCTGCATCGCCGAGGAGAAGTTCGACGCGGTCAGCTTCACGTCGGCGCCCGCGGTCGCCGCGGTACTGATGCGGGCGGCGGAGATGGGCATCGAGGACCGGGTGCTCGCCGCATTCCGTACCAACGTGCACGCCATGTGCGTCGGGCCGGTCACCGCCCGCCCCCTCGTCCGGTTGGGCGTGCCCACATCGTCACCGGAGCGGATGCGGCTGGGTGCGTTGGCCCGCCACATCACCGACGAGCTGCCGCTGCTGCAGTCGCGCACCATGAATGTGGCTCGACACCTGCTGGAGATCCGCGGCACCTGCGTCCTGGTCGACGGTGTCGTGAAGGACCTGTCCCCGGCGGGAATGGCGACGATCCGCGCGCTCGCACACCGTCCGGGCACCGTGGTGTCCAGGGCCGACCTATTGCGTGCCCTGCCCGGCACAGGGACCGACACCCACGCGGTGGAGACGGCTGTGCTCCGGTTGCGAACGGCGTTGGGCGACAAGAACATCGTCTCGACCGTGGTGAAACGAGGCTATCGACTGCCCGTGGACGAGCCGCTGGCGGACGCGCTGTGACTCTTCTATTGGTCGCCCACGGCACACGCAAACCCGCAGGTGTCACGATGGTCGGCGACCTGGCGCGGCGGGTTTCTGATCTGCTCGGCCGGCAGGTACACGTCGCCTTCGTAGATGTCCTCGGGCCGACACCTCGAGAGGTGCTTCGTGCACAACCGTTCGATCGCCCCGCAACAGTGGTTCCGGCATTTCTTGCCGGCGGATACCACGTCGACGTCGACCTGCCGGCGCACGTAGCGGCCAGCGGTCATCCTGCGGTCACCGTCACGGATCCGCTGGGACCGTGCCCGAGCACGGTTCAGGTGGTGGCGCAACGGCTCATCGAATGCGGCTGGCGTCCAGGAGACTCGGTCGTGATGGCGGCGGCGGGCACATCGGACACACACGCGCAGTCCGATCTTCGCCAAACCGCCGCATTGATGTCCGCGCTCATCGGCGATCGGGTCGAGATCGCTTATGCGGCCACCGGAGAGCCGCGGATAAGTGACGCCGTGTCGAAACTGCGGCACGGGGGAGCGCGGCGTGTCGCCGTCGCGTCATACCTGTTGGCGGACGGGTTGTTTCAAGATCGACTACGCGGCAGCGGGGCCGATCTCGTCGCCGAGCCGCTAGGCAGCCATCCGGCGATGGCGCGGCTGATCGGCAACCGGTTCAAGCGGGCCCGGGTACCTATCGCCCGTAGCTTTGCCGCGACACACATGCGTGCCGCCGCCTCGATCGAATCGCTGTGGCGCTTCGACACTCTTACCAACTGCGCAACGGCTTGGCCCGCGTCAAGATCGAATTGATCCATCAGCAGTGACGTTGCGTCATAGATGACGTCCGCACGCCCATACCTGCGTACGGGTCGCCGGTGCTTTGCGGCGATGCAGTTTTGGGACGTGGCGGCTGGTTACCCGCAGCGCGCATTGGCAAACCGCGTTGTCCGTCAAGCGCAGATTTCGACAATGCCCTCGGCGGTGATGCGCGACTTGTATACACGCACCGCAACGTCCGGATCGTCGAGGCAGGTGCCGTCGTCCAACGCGAACGCCTGCTTCTTGATCGGCGACTGCACGGTCGGCCTGCCGCCGCGGTCACCGACGATCCCGCGCGACAGCACCGCCGCACCGGAGAACGGATCGATGTTGCCGACGGCGTACACCGTGCCGTCATCGAGTCGAAACAGCGCAGCCTGCTCGCCGTCAGGCAGGAGCACGCCGACCCCGCGGCATGGGATAAGTCGGTCGTACGCGCACGCGGCGGTCCAGACTTGAATATCGTTGAGCAGAGTCATTTTCCAGGCACCTCCGGCAATCCGATATCTGTTGTGCTCCTCGCGTGCGCGACGGGAACTTTACGACCTGCATGTTGCGTGAACTCGACGGTCGGATCGGGCACGTCGGGCGCATTGACGAACGAGACGAACCGCGACAGCTTGTCCGGGTCCTCCAGCACGCCCTTCCACTCGCATGCGTAGCCCTCGACATGGCGTGCGATCGCGTCTTCGAACTCCGCTGCCAGGCCCAGCGAGTCGTTGCACACCACATCGCGCAGATGGTCGAGGCCGCCCTCGAGCTGATCGACCCACGGCGCAGTGCGCTGCAGTCGGTCAGCGGTGCGGATATAGAACATCAGGAACCGGTCGATGTAGCGGACCAGCGTTTCGTCGCCAAGATCACCGGCCAGCAGCTGCGCGTGTTGGGGGGTCATGCCACCGTTACCGCCGACGTAGAGATTCCAACCGTTCTCGGTGGCAATGACGCCGACATCCTTGCCGCGGGCCTCCGCGCATTCCCTGGCGCAGCCCGACACGCCCATCTTGATCTTGTGTGGGGCCCGCAGACCTCTGTAGCGGAGCTCGAGATTGATCGCCATCTGCACGGAATCCTGTTGGCCGTATCGGCACCAGTCGCTGCCGACGCAACTCTTCACCGTTCGCAACGCCTTGCCGTAGGCGTGCCCGGACTCCATCCCGCCGTCGACGAGGCGCCGCCAGATCTCTGGCAGCTGGTCGACCCGCGCGCCGAACAAGTCGATGCGTTGGCCGCCGGTGATCTTCGTATAGAGGTTGAAGTCGCGGGCTATCTCGCCGATCAGGATCAGCTGCTCCGGTGTGATGTCGCCGCCGGGCACCCGTGGCACCACCGAGTAGCTGCCGTTGCGCTGGATGTTGGCCAGAAAATGGTCGTTGCTGTCCTGCAGCGAGGCCTGCTCACCGTCGAGGATGTGCTCAGAACTCGTCGAGGCAAGGATGGACGCGACCGCGGGTTTGCATATGTCACAGCCTTTTCCGGTGCCGAAGCGCTCGCTCAGTGCCGAGAAGGTCCGAATCGAGGTCGCGGAGACGATCTCGAACAGCTCGGCACGTGACTGGGTGAAGTGTTCGCACAGCGCCTTGGACTGCTCGACACCCTCGGCCTCGAGCAGTTGCTTGAGCAGCGGCACGCACGAGCCGCAGGACGTGCCTGCCTGCGTGCACTTCTTCAAGCCCGGCACGTCGCAGCAGCCACCCGCGATGGCGTCGGTGAGATCGCCCTTCGTGACGTTGTTGCACGAGCAGATCTGCGCACCGGCAGGCAACGCGCTGACGCCCAATCCCCCACCGGCACTGTCGGATCCGGCCGGTGCGATCAGTGCCATCGGGTCACCCGGCAGCTGCTCGCCGACCATGGGCCGCAGGATCCCGTACGACGAGGCGTCGCCGACCAGGATGCCGCCGAGCAGCGTCTTGGCGTCGTCGGACAGCACCAGCTTGGCGTAAGTCTGATTGACCGCGTCGTTGACGACCACTTCCAGGCAGTCCGGCGTGACGCCCATCGCGTCGCCGAAGCTGGCCACGTCGACGCCGAGTAGCTTGAGCTTGGTCGACATGTCGGCTTCGGGGAATTCGGCGGCGCCGCCCAGCAGCCGGTCGGCCACCACCTCGGCGCTGGTGTAACCGGGACCAACCAGGCCGTAGCAGCGTCCTTCGATGGCTGCCACCTCGCCGACCGCGAATATGTTGGAATCCGTTGTGGCACAGGACAGGTCTGTGAGCACGCCGCCACGTTCGGCGATCTCCAGCCCTGCGCCACGGGCCAGCTCGTCGCGGGGACGTACGCCCGCCGCGAACACGACGAGACCGGCGTCGATGGCCGTCCCGTCGCTCAGCGTCACGCGCAAGGAGTCGTCCTCTGCGGACCGCCGGACCGGCCGGTTGCGTTGTGCCAGCTGGATGGAGTCGGTGCCGACACCCGTGTGCACGGTGATGCCGAGGTCGCCGATCATCCGACCCAACAGGGCACCGCCGGCCTCGTCGAGCTGCTGCGCCATCAGCCGCGGCGCCATCTCGACGACGTGGGCACGCAGGCCGAAGGATCGCAGCGCGTTGGCGGCTTCCAGTCCCAGCAGGCCACCGCCGATCACCACGCCCGCGGGGTCGCGACCGTCCTGCGTGCGGTGTGCGTCGGCGCGGATCGCGTCGATGTCGTCGAGTGTGCGGTAGACGTGACAGCCCGGCAGGTCGTGGCCCGGCACCGGCGGCACAAAGGCAAAGGAGCCCGTCGCGAGCACCAGCGCGTCATAGTCGACGCGTCCGCCGGCTGCGAGGACGACGGCTTTCGCGGCCCGGTCGATGCCGGTAACCCGAGCGCCCAGCCGCAGCTCGACCTGGCCGTCGCCGGCGTAGTCGTTGCCGGGCAGCGCGAGGCGGCCACGGTCCCAGTGCTCGGTGTAGCCGGTGAGGCCGACCCGGTCGTATGCGGCGTCGGCCTCTTCGGCCAGTACGGTGATCCGCCACGTCGCCTCGGTGTCGCGTGCCCGCATGGCTTCGACGAACCGGTGGCCGACCATGCCGTGGCCGACGACCACGACGTGCCGGGCGAGCCCCTGTTCTGATGGCATGCCGCGAGGTTAAGCAGCCGATATTGCCGCAATGTCGCGTCGTGTGACGCCCCCATCACGGTGTGCTCACCGGCGCACGACCTTCAATGTGAGCGCGCGGCGGCTACTTCAGGCTGGTGGGAAGTTCCGACGTGTAGAACTCTCCGCGGATCTGGCCGACATCCGGTGGCCCCTCGATGAACACCCAGGCGTTGGTCGCACCGGCGCGAACGGTGTCGTGCAGGGTGACGGCGCCGGTTCCGTTGCCGTCGGTGTTCAACACGGCGAACGCGACCCCGGGTTCACCGGCATTGCAGGTCTGCGTTCCCGGCCGGGGCCCCTGGATCAGCCTGACGTTGTACGGGGTGTTGGGCTGGCCGATCGCCAGGTGCACGTCCGCGGTGACGGTGTTCCCACTGGTGTTGATGAACGTCTGCCCGGAAGCGGACCCGACCGCACTGACATGTTTTTTCACGTTGAAGTCGCAGGCCCTGAAGACGGCGGATAGCGGAACCATTCCGCCGTTGGGGGCCTCGGCCGCAGCCGGTCCGGTGCCCAGCACGATCATCCCCAGCACTCCCACAACGACTGTTATAAAGCGCGCTGATTTATTCATCACCCCACCCTATGTGAGGATCGCGTCGAATTCAGCGGCCAACGGCTACGGGTTCGGTTGCAGGCTCGCCGTTTCAGTGACGGTTCCGCTGTCGGTGGTTGTCTCGTCCTCCGTCGGCGTGCTTTCGCGAGACGTTGGCGACGGGACGGGCGGCGGCAGGTTCTGGTCGCTGGTTTGAGCACTCGGTGGGGCGTAGCTCGTCGTGGTTGACGTCGAAGCCGTCGAGGATCCCGACCGGGTGCTGCTCGACGGCAGCGGCGCTACAGTCTGCACAGGCTCCGAGGAGTCGTCCGAGGTCCTCATCACCGCCACGATCAGCACCACGACCAGAACGACTGCCGTCCCGCCTGCCGCGAATATCGTCGCCGGCTGGTTGAACCAGTGTTCGGGGTCGTGATCGTCAGCGGACACGCCGGAATGTTATGCCCAGCGTTCGAGGATTTCGCGGGTCCGCACAGTGAGCGCTGCCTGCAGGAACGGGCCGAAGCTGATGCGCGCCACACCAAGCGGGGCGTACGACGCCGGATCCGACTGATCGGGCATGGCGATTGCATTGACGGGCAAGGGCAGTTCGGAGGTCAAGCGCCGCAACGTATCCGGCTCGTGAAGGCCGACTGGGTACAACACGTCGGCACCGGCGTCGGCGGCTTCTGTCAACCGCGCGACGGCACGGTCCACGCGGTCGGCCTCGTCACCGTCCTGGCGGAGGAACAGATCCGTCCGCGCATTGACCACGACATGCACCCCGGCGGCTTCCGCGGCTGCGCGCAGAGCACCAACCAACTCTGCGTGTTCGGTTGACGACCGCAGCCGGCCGCCCTCACCGTGCACGGTGTCTTCGATGTTGAGACCAACCGCGCCCACATCGAGCAGGCCGTCGATGAGGCGGGCGGGCGCCTCGCCGTATCCGGACTCGATATCGACGGAAACCGGGACTTCGACGGCTTCGGTGATCTGCACGACGCGGGCGAGCACGTCGTCGAACGTCATCCCCTCGTTGTCGCGCTTGCCGATCGAGTCGGCGAGCGGATGGCTGCCAACGGTCAGGGCCGAGAAGCCTGCGCCCACGG
Source organism: uncultured Actinomycetota bacterium (assembly GCA_963804905.1). Lineage (GTDB taxonomy): Bacteria > Actinomycetota > Actinomycetes > Mycobacteriales > Mycobacteriaceae > Mycobacterium. The sequence goes on from CAWDSB010000007.1 coordinate 191,093, forward strand.
CCAGCTTGGCCGACCATGCGTCCCAGACCGTGGGCAGCACCACCGGGTTGCCAGGACGGTGCGATGCGAGCAGGGCAGCCGCTCGCTCCTGGAGAACCTGCTTGTCCGCCATATAAGACCTCCGTCTGCGGTGACCTGTGTCGCGTCCGGTCTCCATGATGTAGCTAGCATCGCGTGTCGTACTGTGATTCCAGACACCCTTCAGCCCAAGGAGGTCAGTTGTCCAGCACGACCGAATTTGCCGAGCTCCACGAGCTGATCGGTGGGCTGCGGCGCTGCGTGACATCGTTGGCGTCGCGGTACGGGGACACCCCTGCGATGCGCCGAATCGTCAATGACGCCGAGCGCATTCTCAACGACATCGACCGACTCGACATCGACGCTGAGGAGTTGGAACTCACCCGCGGGGTAACCCGTCACCGACACTCCGCCGAGAAGATCCCGATCCCGGACACCCAATACGACGCGGACTTCTGGCGGGACGTCGACGACGAGGGTGTCGGAGGTCACAGCAGAGGGTGATTTAGGCTCTGACGCACTGCGGAGCAACAGGAGAGGTAACTGTGAGCGCACCCACCGCTGACCGTCAGGCCACCGGCGTTTTCTCGGCCACCCGCGCTGCGATCCCCGAGCGCACCCTGCGCACCGACCGGTGGTGGCAGTCGCCGCTGATCGTTGATCTTGGCTTCGCGATCTTCCTGATCTACGGCCTTGTGCGGGCGTTCCTGCAGAACAACTACTACGTCGCCGAATACCACTACCTGACACCGTTTTACTCGCCGTGCATCAGCAAGGGCTGCGTTCCAGAGGCCAGCCACTTCTGGCCGCAGATCCTGCCCGATGTGTGGTGGCTTCCGTACGCGGCGTTGACGCTGCCGTTCCTGTTGCTGTTCCGGCTGACCTGCTACTACTACCGCGGGGCCTACTACCGGTCGGTCTGGCAGGCGCCCACCGCATGCGCGGTGGCAGAACCCCATACGACGTACACCGGTGAGACCCGCTTCCCGCTGCTCGTTCAGAACACGCACCGATACTTCTTCTACATTGCCGGCATCATCTCGGTGATCAACACCTACGACGCGATCATCGCGTTCCAGTCTCCGTCGGGGTTCGGATTCGGTTTGGGCAATGTCATTCTCGTCATCAACGTGATCCTGCTGTGGACGTACACGCTGTCATGCCACTCCTGCCGCCACGTCGTCGGCGGACGCCTCAAGCATTTCTCCAAGCATCCCGTCCGCTACTGGATGTGGACCCAGGTGAGCCGGTTGAACACCAGGCACAAGCTGTATGCGTGGATCACGCTCGGGACGCTGATCTTGACCGACCTCTACGTCGCGCTGGTGGCCAGCGGCACCATCGCAGATCTCAGATTCATTGGCTGACATAGGTTTCTACGAAAAGCACTGCAAGATAGGCAAGTGAGGACTCATGGCTGTTGAAGTCGAACGGCACCAATACGACGTGGTCGTCATCGGTGCCGGCGGCGCGGGTTTGCGTGCGGTGATCGAGGCGCGCGAGCGTGGCCTCAAGGTCGCTGTGGTGACGAAGTCGTTGTTCGGCAAGGCTCATACGGTGATGGCCGAGGGTGGTTGCGCCGCGGCGATGGGTAACTCCACCCCGAAGGACAACTGGCAGGTCCACTTCCGCGACACCATGCGTGGCGGAAAGTTCCTCAACAACTGGCGGATGGCCGAGTTGCACGCCAAGGAGGCGCCCGACCGGGTGTGGGAGCTGGAGTCCTACGGCGCCCTGTTCGACCGCACCAAGGACGGCCGGATCAGCCAGCGCAACTTCGGCGGCCACACCTATGCGCGGCTGGCCCACGTCGGCGACCGCACCGGCCTGGAGATCATCCGCACGCTGCAGCAGAAGATCGTGTCGCTGCAGCAGGAGGACAAGGCCGAATTCGGCGACTACGAGGCCCGCATCCGCGTCTTCCACGAATGCACCATCACCGACCTGATCAAAAGCGGCGATCGGATCGCAGGCGCCTTCGGCTACTGGCGGGAGACCGGCAACTTCATCCTGTTCGAGGCGCCCGCGGTGGTGCTGGCCACCGGCGGCATCGGTAAGTCCTACAAGGTGACGTCGAACTCGTGGGAGTACACCGGGGACGGGCACGCGCTGGCGCTGCGGGCGGGCGCCACCCTGATCAACATGGAGTTCGTCCAGTTCCACCCGACCGGCATGGTCTGGCCGCCGAGCGTCAAGGGCATCCTCGTCACCGAGGGTGTGCGCGGCGACGGCGGAGTGTTGAAGAACTCAGACGGCACCCGGTTCATGTTCGACTACATCCCGCCGGTGTTCAAAGGGCAGTACGCCGAGAGCATCGACGAGGCCGACCAGTGGCTCAAGGACAACGACTCCGCGCGCCGCACCCCCGACCTGCTGCCCCGCGACGAGGTGGCTCGCGCCATCAACTCCGAGGTCAAGGCGGGTCGTAACTCACCGCACGGCGGCGTGTTCCTCGACATCGCATCGCGGTTGCCCGCCGAGGAGATCAAGCGCCGGCTGCCGTCGATGTACCACCAGTTCATGGAGCTGGCCGAGGTGGACATCACCAAGGAGCCGATGGAAGTCGGTCCGACCTGTCACTACGTAATGGGCGGTATCGAGGTCGACCCCGACACCGCGGGCGCCACCACGCCGGGACTCTTCGCCGCCGGTGAGTGTGCAGGCGGCATGCACGGGTCCAACCGGCTGGGCGGCAACTCGCTGTCCGACCTGTTGGTGTTCGGTCGCCGCGCCGGACTGGGCGCCGCCGACTACGTGCGTGCGCTCTCGGAGCGTCCAGCAGTGTCCGACCAGGACATCGACACCGCCGCCAAGCGGGCGCTGCTGCCATTCGAGGCTGCGACGAACGGGGATGCCCCGGAGAACCCGTACACACTGCAGCTCGACCTGCAGGACACGATGAACACCCTGGTCGGCATCATCCGCAAGGCCGACGAGGTCACTGAGGCGCTCGACAAACTGGCCGAGCTCCGCGAGCGGTACAAGCACGTCCAGATCGAAGGGAACCGGCCGTTCAACCCGGGCTGGCACCTCGCCATCGACCTGCGCAACATGCTGCTGGTCAGCGAGTGCATCGCCAAGGCGGCGCTGGAGCGCACCGAGAGCCGCGGCGGCCACACCCGCGACGATCACCCGTCGATGGAGTCGGACTGGCGCAAGACCCTGCTGGTCTGCCGCACCGAAGGCGACAAAACGGCATTGGTGCCCGACGTAAGTGTCACCAAGCAACCTCAGATTCCGGTGCGACAAGACCTGCTCGACCTTTTCGAGCTCTCCGAGTTGGAGAAGTACTTCACTGACGAAGAGCTGGTCCAGCATCCCGAACGGAGCAACTAGATGGCCTACCAGGCGAGCATGCGCGTGTGGCGCGGCGACGGCGACGGCGGAGGACTGCAGGACTACTCGGTCGAGGTGAACGAGGGCGAGGTGGTGCTCGACATCATCCATCGTCTGCAGCAGACCCAGACCCCCGACCTCGCGGTGCGGTGGAACTGCAAGGCAGGCAAGTGCGGATCGTGCTCGGCGGAGATCAACGGGCGGCCGCGGCTGATGTGTATGACCCGGATGTCCACCTTCGGGGAGGACGAGACGATCACCGTGACGCCGCTGCGGACGTTCCCCATCATCCGCGACCTCGTCACCGACGTGTCGTTCAACTACGAAAAGGCCAGGGAGATCCCGTCGTTCACGCCGCCCAAGGACATGCAGCCCGGCGAGTACCGGATGGCGCAGGAGGACGTGAACCGCTCCCAGGAGTTCCGCAAGTGCATCGAGTGCTTCCTGTGTCAGAACACCTGTCACGTCGTGCGTGACCACGAGGAGAACAAGCAGGCGTTCGCCGGCCCCCGCTACCTGATGCGGCAGGCGGAGCTGGACATGCACCCGCTCGACGTTCTGGAGCGGCGGCCCGAGCAGGCACAGGAAGACAACGGGCTTGGCTTCTGCAACATCACCAAGTGCTGCACCGAGGTGTGCCCCGAGAACATCAAGATCACCGACAACGCGCTGATCCCGATGAAGGAACGCGCGGCCGACCGCAAGTACGACCCCGTGGTGTGGCTGGGGAACAAGTTGTTCCGCCGGTGAGCGCTCGCGTTAAGAGCAGACAACACAGGGGTTGATCCCAGCATTCGCGAGTAGCCTTTCGTTAGCGGCCAATCAACGACGAAAGGCGGCCACATGCCAGAAACGCATAGCGTCAATGACATTCGCACCGCGATCCGCGAGCTTTCCGCCCGCGCCGACCTCGCCCGCAAGGAAGGCAGGCCGGACGACGCCGCCGAGCTCGAGCAGCGTATCCAGGGCTACCGCGAAGAGCTCGGCGAGCGTCCTTAGTCCGGCCCGAAGTCTTAGGCGCCTAGGCGCCGAAACGTGCTGCGGTGAAACACTATCGGCGGCACCGCGGAATGCACGGTGATGTCGCTGACCCGCAGGATGACGATCGTGTGATCGCCCGCGGGAATCAGCTGCTCGATCGCGCTCTCCAACCACACGCTGGTGCCCTCAACGAACACCGCTCCGGTGTCGGTTGACACCGTCGAAAGGCCTGCGAACCGGTCGCCGGTCTTGGCCGCCAGTGTGCGGGCCGCCTCGTCATGCGCTTCGCCCAGCACACTGATGCCGAGCCGGGGCAGGTCCTTGAGCTTCGGCCAGGTCTCCGAGCTGTTCTGCACACAGAACGACACCAGCGGTGGTTCCAGCGATACCGGCACGAAAGTGCTTGCCGCCAAGCCGACCCTGGTGCCGCCCACCTCTGCGGCGATGGCAATGACGCCGGACGGGAAATGTCCGAACGCCTCGCGCAGCGTTGACGGGTTCAGGTTGGCGGAGCTGGACATCTCAGCTCCATTCTGGCACTAGTCGGAAGACCAGCGCTCTGCTTCGACTTCGGGCGGCAGCGGCGGGTGAATCGGCACGTCGAGGCCGTCGTAGATGCCCGGCTTCTGCGTCGCCAGCCACCCGATGGCGCCGAGCAGTCGGTTCGCCGCAGTGGTGTTTCCGCCGTCGGCCCTGGTGCCGCCCGGCACGTCGGCGCGGCTGACCAGCGTGAGTTCGGGATCCCCGTCGACGATGACGCGGTGGTCGCCTGCGCCCTGGTCAGGCTGCGGCCAGTCGGGCGCACACGAGGGGTGGATGCGGGTGATGTGGTCGATGACGATGCGTTCGCGTCCCCCCGACTTTCCAATCACCTTGAGCCAGAACGCGCCCTGGGTGCCCGCCTCGAACCGTCCCATGATCGTGTCGACCGACGTCTCGAGGGGCTTGCGCTCGACTTCTTCGGTGATCTCCTCGATCTCCAGACCCAATCCGCGACCGATCAGCCGGATGTTGCCGCCCCACACCATCGTCGGAATCGAAGCCAGCAGCATCATCGGTACCTCGTCCATCGGGCCACCGAACCCGCACAGCACCTTCACCGCGTGCGGCTGGTCGTAGGTCGAGTAGTCGAAGATCTCCTGGCAGTGAATGGACCGGATCCGGGTGCACAGGCCCGCGGCGATCACGGCGAGAGCGTCGTTACCCCAGCCAGGGTCGACCCCGCTGACGAGCAGCCCTGCCCCACCCTCGTCCGCTGCGGCGGTCAACCGCTCGACCCATTCCGGCGGAGCGGACCGGGGGTCATAGAGCGAGTACAGCGACGGCGTGACGACGTGCGCACCCGCTCGCAGGCAGCGTTCGATGTCGTTGACGGCTTCCTCAGGCCGGATGTCGCCCGACGCCATGTATGCGACGGCATCACAGCCGGCCAGAACGGCGTCGACGTCGGTGGTCGCCTCGACACCGGTCGGACTGTCAAGCCCGACGAACTCGGCCGCGTCCATGCCCCGCTTCGACTCGGACGAGGTGATGATGCCGCAGAGCCCCAGGCCGGGAAAAGCGAGCGCCGAACGGATGGCAGTCGACCCCATATTGCCCGTCCCCCACACCGCCACACGCTGTTGCATACGTTCACTTTAGTGGTGCGTGTGACGAGCCTGTGGCAAGTATCACAAGGACGCAAATGCGCACTTTAATATGCATTTTCGCCGGTCGTTCCCGGCCCGATCAACCGCTGGGTTACTTAGCTGATGGAAATTGCTCGTGCCGGCTTTGCGTTGAAGTTACCGGGCGGTATATTAGGCCCAGTTACTGGTGGGTAACTTAGCCAAAAGTACCCAACCACAGGTGGCATTCTCATCGAGGAGGAAACGTGAGCCACTACAAGAGCAACGTTCGTGACCAGGTATTCAACTTGTTCGAGGTGTTCGGTCTCGATAAGGCACTCGGTGAGGGCGAGTACGCCGACCTTGATGCCGACACCGCCAAAGAGATGCTGGGTGAGATCGCCCGGCTGGCCGAGGGCCCGATCGCTGAATCTTTCGCCGACAGCGACCGCAACCCCCCGACCTTTGATCCCAAGACGCACTCGGTGACGCTGCCCGAGCCGTTCAAGAAGTCGGTGCGCGCCATACTCGACGGTGGCTGGGACCGCGTCGGCCTCGACGAGGAACTCGGCGGCGTGCCCGCGCCCAAGGCACTCGTGTGGGCGCTGCACGAGCACATCCTGGGCGCCAACCCGGCCGTATGGATGTACGGCGGTGGCGCAGGTTTCGCCAACATCTTCTACGACCTCGGCACCGACGAGCAGAAGAAGTGGGCCGTCATCGCCGCCGAGCGCGGATGGGGCTCCACGATGGTGCTGACCGAGCCCGATGCCGGCTCGGACGTCGGCGCAGGCCGGACGAAGGCCGTCAAGCAGGACGACGGCTCGTGGCACATCGACGGTGTCAAGCGCTTCATCACCTCGGGTGATTCCGGCGATCTGTTCGAGAACATCTTCCACCTGGTGCTGGCCCGCCCCGAAGGCGCAGGCCCTGGCACAAAGGGGCTGTCGCTGTTCTTCGTGCCGAAGTTCCTCTTCGACTTCGAGACCGGCGAGATCGGTGAGCGCAACGGCGTTTACGTCACCAACGTCGAGCACAAGATGGGTCTGAAGGTATCGGCCACCTGCGAGCTGTCGCTGGGCCAGCACGACAAGCCCGCGAAGGGCTGGCTCGTCGGCGAGACCCACGAGGGCATTGCGCAGATGTTCGATGTCATCGAGCAGGCCCGCATGATGGTCGGCACCAAGGCCATCGCGACCCTGTCGACCGGCTACCTGAACGCGCTCGACTACGCGAAGAACCGCGTGCAGGGCGCCGACATGACCCAGATGACCGACAAGACCGCACCGCGTGTGACCATCACGCACCACCCCGACGTGCGTCGCAGCCTGATGACCCAGAAGGCCTACGCCGAGGGTCTGCGCGCGCTGTACATGTTCACGTCGACCTACCAGGACCCGGCGGTGGCCAAGGCCCTGCACGATGTCGACGCGGAGCTCGCGGTCAAGGTCAACGATCTGATGCTGCCGCTGGTCAAGGGTGTCGGCTCCGAGCAGGCCTACGCCACGCTGACGGAATCTCTGCAGACCTTCGGTGGCTCCGGCTTCCTGCAGGACTACCCGATCGAGCAGTACATCCGCGACGCCAAGATCGACTCGCTCTACGAGGGCACCACTGCCATCCAGGCGCAGGACTTCTTCTTCCGCAAGATCGTCCGCGACAAGGGCGTGGCGTTGGGACACGTGTCCGGCCAGATCGAGCAGTTCGTCAAGAACGAGTCCGGCAACGGCCGGCTGAAGGCCGAGCGTGCACTGCTGGCGACCGCGCTGGAGGACGTGCAGGGAATGGCCGCCACGCTGACCGGCTACCTGATGTCGGCTCAGGAGAAGCCCGAGAACCTGTACAAGGTGGGCCTGGGTTCGGTGCGCTTCCTGATGAGCGTCGGCGACCTGGTCATCGGCTGGCTGCTGGCCCAGCAGGCGGCCGTGGCGATCGGGAAGCTCGATGCCGGTGCCAGCGGTGACGACCGCGCCTTCTACGAGGGCAAGGTCGCGGTGGCGTCGTTCTTCGCGAAGAACATGCTGCCGCTGCTCACCAGTACGCGTCAGGTGATCGACACACTCGACAATGACGTAATGGAACTGGACGAAGCGGCCTTCTAGGCCTTCTCAGCCGCTTCGAACCAAAAAAGCCCCCGTTCTCTTCACGGGGGCTTTTTTGCGTTGCAGGGCTCCGCATTTCGGATCGATCACCTCGCCAAGAATTCACCAATGCATTCCAGCCAGCCTTGGCGCCATGAAGATCTCGTCTTCTCGTCGACGCAGAGCACCAGCGCCTGCTCCGGCGGATCGAGGTAGAGGCCGACGACATCGCGCACCTTGTCAATGAACTGAAGATCGTTGCCGATCTTGAACGTGTCGATCTGATGTGGCTTGAGCGCGAACGCTTTCCAGATTCGACCCACCGTCGACTTCGACAATCCGGTCTCGGTCGAGATCGACGCTCTCGACAATGCGTGGCGTCTTAGGGCAGACGTTCGAGAGTCGCCATCGACCGCCTCCGCGACCGCATCGTCGGTGATCGTCCGCGGTGCGCCCGGACGTGGTTCGTCGGCCAACCCGTCGAGACAAGACTTCGCAAAACGCCGACGCCACACCGACCACCGTCTGCGTGCCACACACCGACTTCAGCAGCGCACATATGCACATTGATTTACCTGGCGGCACAACCCAACACGATCCGACACCGCTGCGCCAACGCCTACGAGCTGGCGCGGCGGCCTGGGCCGGGCCGCGCAGCGCGCCCTCGCCGGCGGCCAACCCACCCTCGTTCGCGCCGTACCGACATTGGTCACGGCGGAACCGACGAATCCGCCGCCCCGTGAACCCGATTCGCCGGATCGGGAGAGGCGGTGGCTGCTGCCGACCGTGATCGCGGTCGCGGCGGCGCTCATTCTCGGTGGCATCGGCGTGGTCATCGGCCTACTCGCCCAGACCGATTCGGGGCCGACAACTGCTCCGTCTACACCAGCAGTTGCGAACGGCGCGCCCATAGTGACGGGACCCGATCAGACCAGCCTGCATCAATCATGCGACGACGGCTTCTCGATGCCGAACCGCGCCGGTTTCGGAACCCACGCGGGACGGGGGACACCCGAGACGTCGTGCTTCTTCACCGACAGCGTGCTGCGGTCGTATTGGGACCAGTACGGCGAGGCGAGCCCGCTGCCGCGGTCGGTGTCGGCGCCCGGTGCCGTTGGCTGCGGCAGCGTGCCCGATGCGGTGTGCGACGGTGCCACTCACACATGCAGTGCCAGCAGTACACAGGTGACAACTGGATCACCTGCACCGGCGGTAAGAGCGCGCGCGTCTACCTGTGGTGACTGCTCATCGGCCGCACTGGCCAGAGGGAAGGGCCGCGAGGTGGCCGGCCAGCCAGTCGGCCATCTGCGTGAGGTCGGCGGTCCCGTCGTCGTATGTTCCTGATGCGGGCTGCGCGGCCAGCGCGACGGCGATCATGCCGTTGGGAGTGCCGATTACGCCGATCTGGCGAACCAAGTACGCGCCCGTTGGCGACGGACCCCAGCCGCCCTTGAACCGGCTACCGGCAATGGTGCCGATGCCCCACCGCTGGTCGGCTTCGACGCGGCCCATCAATGTGAAGATCGGTTCGTTTGCCTTGTCGCAGAAAGCGACTGACGTGAACCGCAGGTGCGGGATCGCCCAGGCTTGCCCAGATCGATTCGGCCGCCGCATTGTCCGATTCGGTGATGGCCGCGGTGATCGCGTCGGTGACATGTGGCGGGTTTTTGTCGTATAGCGTCGCAATGACCAGAGAAACCTTGATCGTCGACCAAGCCGGGCCACTTCGCCAGTCTCCCAACGTCATTGGCGTATGCCCGTGACCGACCGCGCTGACCGCGATGCCGGCCGGTGGGCGGCGCGGGATCGTTGCGGTCAAGATGGCGCCCGATCATCACGCCCGCGGCGACCACGACCACCGCGAGCACAGCAGCGCCGGCGAACAGCATGCCTTCCGGCCCCGCGCCATCATCGGTTGACGATCACACAAAAAGGGCGGGTTCGGGAGGACATACGAGGTGCGTCACATTAGTCTCGCGCGGTCGGCTTTCACCTCTTGCCGACTCTTTGGATCGAGTCACTCCCGAACCCGTCGTGCGGTCGATCGTACGCCGGTGACTGCGGTCACACCAGGGTGAATTCAGGGTGAATTTCGGCCGTCAGGAGTCCTTGGAGCGCAGCAGGGCGCGGGTGCGTTCACGCACCTCAGTCGAGGCGTCGAAGACGACGGCGGTGAACTCGTCGACGCCGAGGCCACCCAGCTCGTCGAGTCGATCGGACACCGTCTGCTCGTCGCCGATGATGGCGAGGTCCTCGGGATTCGCGTGCCCCTCCCGGTCGAGCATGGCGCGGTAAGCCGGCAGGGATCCATACATCGACAACTGCTCGGCTGCCTGTGCCCGCGCTCCCGCGACGTCGTCGGTGACGCACACCGGCAGGCTGGCCACGACCCGCACCGACGTCTCCTCGCGGCCTTCTTCCGCGGCCGCCGCTCGCAGCGTCGGTCCGATGTGCTCCGACAGCGTCTTGGGTCCACACATCCAGGTGAGCGTTCCTGCAGTGCGCCGGCCCGCCAGCCGCAACATCTGCGGACCCAACGCGGCCAGATAGACGTCGGGCGCCCGCGCACCGGAAATCTGGAGCGCCCCGCGGGTCGTCACGGTCTCACCGATCGCGTCGGCGGCCTGCGCCGCCAGCAGCGGCTGCAGACCATCGAGGTATTCGCGCATGCGGCGCACCGGCTTGTCATAGGGGATTCCCCACATCCCCTCGGTGACGGCCTGATGCGTCATGCCGAGGCCGAGGACGAACCGGCCGCCTGCGATCACGTTCAGCATCAGGGCGCGCTGTGCCAGCAGCATCGGGTGCTGGTTCTGGATCGGCAGCACCGCGGATCCGACCTCTATCGTGTCGACCTCGCGCATCACCACGGCTAGCACGGTCAACAGGTCGCCGTCAAAGGGCATCTGAGTCATCCAGATTCTGCGGAAGCCCTCATCGCGCAGTTTTGCGAGGTTGTTCACCGTGGCATCGATCGGCGAACCGCCGACTCCGCCGACAAGAGTGAGGCTGATCTGCATACTGACCATCGAAGCACGACCCCCGACTGCGGAAGTTGAATAGGCATGACAACAGCTAAGACGCCATGGCTGCTGTCGTCGTTGCAATCGCCCGGCCAGGTGCTCGGCAGCCTCGTACCCAACTGGTCCGCCCGCATTCCGCATAGCCGCCGCAATCGCCTACGTCGGCCTGCTCTGCACGTGGTGCCTGGTGGCGATCCGCACCGCGCGGGACAGCCTGCGCGGAAATCTGTTTTTGCCGCAGGCGCGCTCCGGGCCGATCAAGGCGATCAAGGACCCGCCAAAGTAGTCGCCCCGTGCTGCCGTCGGGTCGGGGGGTCAGACGACAACACGGAGCTATCCACTTATCGAACTGCTGCTCGGAGCCGTTACACCCGCGTAGAACTGCCTGGTCAGGCCTCGAGGATAGCGGCGACGCCCTGCCCACCGGCGGCGCAGATGGAGATCAATCCGCGCACCGGCTGACCGGTCTCCTTCTTCTTCTCGGCCAGCTGCTTTGCCAGCTGTGCGACGATCCGGCCGCCGGTCGCTGCGAACGGGTGGCCCGCGGCCAGCGAGGAGCCGTTGACGTTCAGCTTCGAGCGGTCGATCGAACCGAGTGCCGCATCCAGGCCCAGTCGTTCCTTGCAGTACTCCTCGGACTCCCACGCCTGCAGATGTGCCAGCACCACCGACGCGAATGCCTCGTGAATCTCGTAGAAGTCAAAGTCCTGCAGGCTCAAGCCGTTTCGGGCCAGCAGCCGCGGTACCGCATACGTCGGCGCCATCAGCAGGCCGTCCTTGCCGTTCACGTAATCCACCGCGGCGGTCTCGGCGTCGACGTAATAGGCCAGCACGGGCACGCCGTGGGCCTCGGCCCAGTCGTCGGTGGCCAGCAGCGATACCGACGCGCCGTCGGTCAGCGGGGTGGAGTTGCCCGCCGTCATCGTCGCGTCACCGGACTTCACGCCGAACACCGGCTTGAGTTTGGCCAGCTTTTCCGCCGAGGAATCGGCTCGCAGATTGTTGTCCCGGTACACGCCGAGGAACGGGGTGACGAGGTCGTCGAAGAAGCCGCGGTCGTAGGCCGCCGCCATGTTGTTGTGGCTGGCCGCCGCCAGCTCGTCCTGGTCGACCCGTTTGATGCCCATCTCCTTGGCGGTGATCGCCTGGTGTTCGCCCATCGACAGCCCGGTGCGCGGTTCGCTGTTGACCGGGATCTCCACGCCAAGGGCCGCGGGCAGCTTGCCGACCAGTTTGAGCCGGTCGACGTTGGACTTCGACCGGCGCAGCCCGAGCAGGACCCGACGCAGATCGTCACCGAAGGCGATGGGCGCGTCCGAGGCGGTATCGACGCCGCCGGCCGCGGCCACGTCATAGCGCCCTGCGGCGACCCCGTCGGCGGCGGCGATGGTGGCCTGCAGACCGGTGCCGCAGGCCTGCTGGAGGTCGAAGGCGGGGGTGTAGGAGGACAGCGAGCTGCCCAGCACGCATTCGCGCATCAGGTTGAAGTCGCGGCTGTGCTTGAGCACCGCGCCGCCGATCACCGCGCCGAGCTTCTCGCCGGCCAATTCGAAGCGGTCGATCAGCCCGCCCAGTGCGGCGGTGAACATGTCCTGGTTGGAGGCGTTGGCGTATGCGCCGTCCGAGCGTGCGAACGGTATTCGGTTACCGCCGAGAATGGCGACTCGCCGGCTCGTTGTGTTGGCCATGGGGGCCATACTACGCACCCTTATTACTCTGGAGTAAGTTCGGTCTCGTGGCTACCGACTTGTACTCGCAGATCGTTCATTCGGCACCAGGAAACTTCCTCGCCAAACAGCTCGGCATCCCGCAGCCCGAGACCTTGCGCCGATACCGGCCCGGCGATCCTCCGCTGGCGGGTTCCCTGCTGATCGGTGGTGAGGGCCGCGTCGTCGAGCCGCTGCGCAGCGCGCTCGCCGAGGACTACGACGTGGTGTCGAACAATCTCGGCGGCCGGTGGGCCGACTCGTTCGGCGGGCTGGTCTACGACGCCACCGGCATCACCGAACCGGCAGGATTGAGAGGCCTCTACGAGTTCTTCACGCCGCTGCTGCGCAACCTCGGCCCATCGGCGCGCATCGTCGTGATCGGCACGACTCCGGAGGAGGCGGGCAGCCCGCACGAGCGGATGGCGCAGCGGGCTCTGGAGGGCTTCACTCGATCGCTGGCCAAGGAGATGCGGCGCGGCGCCACGGTGGCCCTGGTGTACCTCTCCCCCGACGCCAAGCCGGCTGCGACGGGAATCGAATCGACGATGCGGTTCATCCTGTCGGCCAAGTCGGCCTATGTCGACGCTCAGGTGTTCCGCGTCGGTGCGGCCGACGCCGCGCCGCCTGCCGACTGGGACAAACCGCTCGACGGCAAGGTGGCGCTGGTTACCGGCGCGGCCCGCGGCATCGGCGCGACCATTGCCGAGGTATTCGCCCGCGACGGCGCGAAAGTGATCTGCATCGACGTCGAAGGCGCACATGAACCGCTCGGCGTCACCGCGACGAAAGTGGGCGGCACCGCGCTGACGCTCGACGTGACCGCCGACGACGCCGTCGACCGCATCGCCGAGCACGTCCGCGAACACCACGACGGGCGGCTCGACATTCTGGTCAACAACGCGGGCATCACCCGCGACAAGCTGCTGGCCAACATGGACGAGGCGCGATGGGATTCCGTCTTCGCCGTCAATCTCCTTGCCCCCCTTCGGCTTACCGAAGGCCTGGTCGACAGTGGCACCCTCGGCGAGGGTGGCCGGGTCGTCGGCCTGTCCTCGATGGCCGGCATCGCGGGCAACCGTGGTCAGACCAATTACGCGGCCACCAAGGCCGGAATGATCGGCCTGACCGACGCGCTGGCACCCAAGCTTGGCGGAAAGGGCATCACCATCAACGCCGTCGCGCCAGGTTTCATCGAGACCAAGATGACCGAGGCGATCCCGCTGGCCACCCGCGAAGTGGGTCGCAGGCTGAACTCGCTGTACCAGGGTGGCCAACCGGTGGACGTCGCCGAGACCATCGCCTATTTCGCAAGCCCGGCCTCGAACGCCGTGACCGGTAACACGATCCGGGTCTGCGGCCAGGCCTGGCTGGGGGCTTGAGGTAGCCACATGACGCAACCATCTGGCCTGAAGAACCTGATGCGTGCCGCGGCAGGTGCACTGCCGTTCATCCCGCGCGGCAATTCGCTGCCCGACCGCACGCTGACCGTCGACGAGCTCGCGATCGATCCCGCCAACGTCGCGGCGTACGCACACGTGACGGGGCTGCAATTCGGCGACGCGGTGCCGCTGACCTACCCGTTCGCACTGACATTCCCGACCGTCATGTCCCTGGTCACCGGCTTCGACTTCCCGTTCGCCGCAATGGGTTCGGTGCACATCGAGAACCACATCACCCAGCACCGGCCGATCGCCGTCACCGACACCGTCTCGGCGAAGGTGCATGCGGAGAATCTGCGCGAGCACCGCAAGGGGCTGCTGGTCGACATCGTGACCGACATCAACGTCGGCAACGACACCGCCTGGCATCAGGTGACCACGTTTCTGCACCAGCAGCGCACCAGCCTGTCCGACGAGCCGAAGCCGCCACCGGAGAAGCAACCGAAGCTGGGCCCGCCGAACGCGGTGCTGCGCATCACGCCGGGCCAGATCCGCCACTACGCGTCGGTCGGTGGGGACCACAACCCGATCCACACCAACCCGATCGCCGCCAAGCTGTTCGGGTTCCCCACTGTCATCGCGCACGGAATGTTCACCGCCGCAGCGGTTTTGGCGAACATCGAGGGACAGCTGCCGCACGCAGTGAAGTATTCGGTGCGCTTCGCCAAGCCGGTGGTGCTGCCGGCCCGCGCCGGTCTCTATGTCGACCGCAACTCCAACGGCTGGGATCTCACCCTGCGTCACCTGACGAAGGGCGACCCGCACTTGAAGGGGACCGTCGCCGCGCTCTAGCCGGCCGGCGAAACTGCGCACAGATCGCGATTCCGTTTAGGTTTGCGCTCTGACCGCAGTCTCGACGACAGCCTCGCTCGGCTTGCCCTTCAAGCCGCGCCAGAACAGGTTGATCATCAGCTCGGCGGCTTCGTCGACGTCGGCGTCGCCGGTGCTGACCCGGTTGGCCACCGCCTCACCCGCACCTACCAGGGCGACCGCCATCATGTCGAAGTCGGTGTCCGGCCCGGGGTTACGGGTGCCCGACCGCAGCAGCCTGCCGACCAGGTCGACGATCCGCTCACGACCTTCACGCACGGTGTGGGCGAACGCCTGAGAGCTGGTGGCCTGGGTATACAGCACGATCCACGAGGCACGGTTGGCGTCGATGTAGTTCAGGAACGACAATACCGCGTTGCGCAGCAAGTCCTTTGGGCTCTGCTTGAAGTCGATGTCGGCGCGCACCACGTCGACGAAACGGGTCAGCTCGCGGTCAAGGCACGCGCCGAACAGCTCCTCCTTGGAGCCGTAATAGAGGTAGAGCATCGGCTTGGAGATCTCGGCCTGCGCGGCGATGGCGTCCATGGAGGTCTCGTGATAGCCGTTGATGGAGAACATCTGCACAGCGGCGTCGAGCATCTGCTGCTCGCGGACGGCGCGCGGCAGCCGCTTGGTACCACCGGCCATGGACGTGCCTTTCTGCGACGCTCTACTTACTTCAGGGTAAGCAATGCGTGACGAATCGGCGTCAGCACCGTGGATTCGGGCCCTTCACGGCGGCCAGCCGGAGCACCGATTCATCCACCCGGGACTGCGACAGTTCACCGGCTGCCAGCGCCTTCTCCAGCCGGTCCAGCACCGCGGGCACCTCGCCGGTGGTGACCCAGAGCCCGATGTCGGCGCCGGCCTGCAGCCCGCGAAGCACCGCGTCGGCGACACCGTAGCGCTGATTGATGGCGCCCATGCTGGACAGGTCGTCGGTGAACACCAGCCCGCCGAACGGCGGACCGCCGTAGCTGCCGGAGCGCAACAACCCGTAGGCGTCGGGGCTGAGACTGGCGGGGTCGCTGCCGGTCAGGCCGGGCACCTGCATGTGGCCGACCATGACCGCGACCGGCGATTGCGTAGTCAGCGTGCGGTACGGCACGAGGTCGTTGGCCTGTAGATCGGGCAGCGGAGGAGTGACCACGCCGCCCTGGTGAGAATCGCCCGAGGCGTGGCCATGGCCGGGGAAGTGCTTGAGCACCGGCAGCAGGCCCGCATCGCGCAGCCCCTGCGCGTACGCGCCCGCGAAATCGGTCACCTGCGCGGGATCGGAGCCGAAGGAGCGATCACCGATCACCTCGTCATCGGATTCCGTCGTCACGTCGACGACCGGTGCGAAGTCGATCGTGATGCCCAGCTTCCGCATGGCCTGGCCACGCTGCAGCGCGATGTCGTGGACCTCGGCAGGTGTCTTGGTCTGTGCCAGCACGCGCGGCGACGGCTGCTCGCCGATCACGTCGGACAGACGCGAGACCCGTCCGCCCTCCTCGTCGACGCTGACCGCCAGCGGCAGTGGGCCTGCAGACGCGGCGATGTCGGCGAGGGGGCCGCCCACCATCGACAGGTCGGTCCAGCTGCCGATCATGATGCCGCCGACGTGGTGAGTGTCGACGACGGCGCGGGCGTCGTCCGCGTCGGTCACTCCGACCATCAGCAGCTGGGCCAGCTTGTCCCGTGTCGACATTCCGGCCAGCAGCGCAGGGCCCTCCCCGCATGCCGGCCCGGCAGGCACGGCCGGCGAGCTGTTGGACGGCTTCGGTGCCGGCGATGTAGCGGGCTTTTCGGCGGCAGGCGAGCAGGCCAGCAGTAAGCCGGTCAGTGCAGCGAGCGCACCCAACACACGGGGCAGAGCCATGTCGGTGCATGTTACGTTGGCCGCATGGACCGGTTCCTGGTGCCCGCTGCGGCAAGCATCGTCGTCGGCCTGTTGCTGGGGGCGGCCGCCATCTTCGGGATCACGCTGATGATCCAGCAGGACACCAAGCCGCCACTGCAGGCGGGCGATCCGGCGTCGTCGGTGCTGAACCGGGTCGAGTACGGCGACCGAAGCTAGCCTGACCACCGATTCACCGGCGCTCGACGCGCCGCTCTCTCGCCGCTGGCTGTGGCTGGTCGCGGCGGTATCGCTGATCCTGACCTTCGCCCAGTCGCCGGGAAAGATCTCACCGGACACCAAACTCGACCTGACCGCCGACCCGTTGCGGTTCCTTGCGCGCGCGGCCAACCTGTGGAACAGCGAACTGCCGTTCGGCCAGGCACAGAACCAGGCCTACGGATATCTGTTCCCGCACGGCACCTTCTTCCTGCTCGGCGACATCATCGGGCTGCCGGGATGGGTGACACAGCGGCTGTGGTGGGCGCTACTGCTGACGGTCGGCTTCTGGGGACTGCTGCGGCTGGCGGAGGCGCTGGGCATCGGCTCGCCGGGTTCGCGGATCGTCGCCGCGGCGGCCTTCGCGCTGTCTCCGCGGGTGCTGACCACAATCGGCGCGATCTCCTCGGAGACGCTGCCGATGATGCTGGCGCCGTGGGTGCTGTTGCCGGTCATCTTGGCGCTGCGTGGCTCGGGCTCGGTGCGCCTGCTTGCCGCCCGCTCGGCGCTTGCGATCGCCCTCATGGGTGCGGTCAACGCGGTCGCCACGCTGACCGGCTGCCTGGCCGCGTTGATCTGGTGGGCCTGTCACCGTCCGAATCGGTTGTGGTTGCGGTTCACCGCGTGGTGGGCGCTGTGCTCGGTGCTGGCCATCGCGTGGTGGGTCGTCGCGCTGGTGATGCTGGGACGGGTCAGTCCGCCGTTCCTGGACTTCATCGAATCCTCCGGTGTCACAACACAATGGACGTCGCTCACCGAGGTGCTGCGCGGCACCGACAGCTGGACGCCGTTCGTCGCACCCGATGCCACGGCGGGCGCGTCGCTGGTCACCGGGTCGGTGGCGGTGCTGGCCACCACGCTGGTCGCGGCGGCCGGGCTGGCGGGATTGGCGATGCGCACGATGCCGGCCCGCGGCAGGCTGGTGACGACGCTGCTTGTCGGCATCGTCCTGCTCGCCGTCGGATACTCCGGCGGGCTGGGATCGCCGCTGGCACACGAGGTTCAGTTGTTCCTCGACGCAGCGGGAACACCGTTGCGCAACGTGCACAAGCTCGAGCCGCTGATCCGGCTGCCGCTGGTGCTCGGGCTCGCCCACCTGCTGGGGCGCATTCCGCTGCCGGGAAGCGCGCCGCGACGCGAGTGGATGCGTGCCTTCGCGCACCCGGAACACGACAAGCGAGTGGCCGTCGGCATCGTGGTGCTTGTCGCGCTGGCGGCCGGTACCTCGCTGGCGTGGACGGGCCGGCTCACCCCGCCGGGCGCGTTCGACGCGATCCCGCCCTACTGGCACCAGACAGCCGAGTGGCTCGACCAGCACAACGCAGGGTCGCCGACGGGACGCGTGCTCGTGGTGCCGGGCGCGCCGTTCGCCACGCAGGTGTGGGGAACCAGCCACGACGAGCCGCTGCAGGTGCTCGGCAACAGCCCGTGGGGCGTTCGCGACTCGATCCCGCTGACCCCACCGCAGACCATCCGCGCACTCGATTCGGTGCAGCGGCTGATTGCGGCCGGACGACCGTCCGCTGGGCTCGCGGACACTCTTGCGCGGCAGGGTATTTCGTATGTAGTGGTCCGCAATGATCTGGATCCGGAGACGTCGCGGTCGGCACGGCCGGTGTTGGTGCACCGGGCCATCGATGGGTCGCCGGGCCTGTCGAAGGCGGCGGAGTTCGGCGAACAGGTCGGCCCGGGGACGTTGGCGGGTTTCATCACCGACAGCGGCCTGCGGCCGAAGTACCCTGCCGTGGAGATCTACCGCGTCGAGAGCGGGGTCCGCGAACCCGGCGCTCCGTATCTGACGGACACAGACGCCATGGCCCGCATCGACGGCGGCCCCGAGGCGCTGCTGCGGCTCGACGAACGACGTCGACTGTCGAACCGGCCGCCGCTCGGGCCGATGCTGCTGACCGCTGATGCGCGGCGGGCCGGGCTCGCGACGCCGGTGGTCACCGTCACCGACACCCCACTGGCCCGCGAGACGGACTACGGCCGCGTCGACGACCATTCGTCGGCGATCCGCGCGGACGGCGACATCCGGCACACCTTCAACCGGGTGCCCGATTATCCCGCGGGCGATACCCACGCGGTGCACGGCGCATGGGCCGGCGGCCGGGTCACGGTTTCGAGTTCGGCAGCGGATTCCACCGCGCTGCCCAATGTCAATCCCGCGACGGGACCGACCGCCGCCATCGACAGCGACTCGTCCACGAGCTGGGTGTCCAACGCCCTGCAGTCAGCCGTCGGGCAGTGGCTGCAGGTCGATTTCGATCACCCCGTCACCAACGCCACCGTCACCGTCACGCCGAGCGCGACCGCCGTCGGCGCACAGGTGCGAAGGATGGAGATCTCCACCGTCAACGGCACCAGCACGTTGCGCTTCGACGAGGCGGGTAAGCCGATCACGGCGGCGTTGCCCTACGGCGAGACCCCGTGGGTCCGCATCACGGCGGTCGGCACCGACGACGGGTCCCCCGGCGTGCAGTTCGGCATCACCGATTTCGACGTCACCCAGTACGACGCCTCCGGCTACGCCCATCCGATCGAACTGCGCCACACGGTGTTGGTACCGGGGCCACCAGCGAATTCGGCTGTCGCCCAGTGGGATTTGGGTTCGGAGCTGCTGGGCCGTCCGGGCTGCGCAGAGGGACCCGACGGCATGCACTGTGCGGCGGCGATGACATTGTCCCCGGAGGAGCCGGTTAATCTGAGCCGTACACTGACTGTCCCCGAGCAGGTTTCGGTCAACCCGACGGTGTGGGTGCGGCCGCGGCAGGGCCCCAATCTCGCCGACCTGATCAGCCAGCCGGGGACCACTCGCGCCTCCGGCGACGCCGACCCGATCGACGTGCTCGGCTCCGCCTACGCCGCTACCGACGGCGATCCGCGCACCGCGTGGACCGCCCCGCAGCGCGTCGTGCAGCACCGCACCCCGGCCAACCTGACGCTGAAGCTGCCCACCCCCGCAGAGGTGAGCTCGCTCCGGCTGACGCCGAGTTCGTCGACGCTGCCCGCACATCCGAAATTGGTGGCGATCGATCTCGGCGACGGCCCCCAGGTGCGGCCGCTGTCCGGCGACGGCGGGGCGCAGACGGTTGCCCTGCGGCCCCGCATCACCGACACGGTCAAGGTGTCGATCCTCGATTGGGACGACGTCATCGACCGGACTGCACTGGGTTTCGACCAGCTCAAGCCTCCGGGGCTGGCCGAGATCTCGGCGCTCGACGGGCAGGGCCGGCCGATCGCCGCCGCTGACGCCACACGAAACCGGGCGCGGGCGATCACGGTACCGTGTGGCCGCGGACCGATCGTCGCCGTCGCCGGCCAGTTCGTCCAGACGTCGATCGACACCACGGTCGGTGCGCTGCTGGACAGCGACCCGATTCAAGCCCGAACCTGCCAGGCTGCGCCGATCGTCCTGCCGGCAGGACAGCAGGAGCTGCTGATCAGCCCGGGTGCGGCGTTCGTCGTCGACGGTGTGCAGCTCGAACAACCGTTCGGCCGTCAATTGACCGGCGCTGCAACGGATCCCGTCCAAACCGCGGCCTGGAGCGCAGACCATCGTGAGGTGGAAGTCCCCGCGTCGCAGGCTCGCACGCATATTGGTGGTGCCCGAAAGTGTCAATCCCGGTTGGACGGCACGCACCGGCGACGGCGCGCGGCTGACCCCTGTCACCGTCAACGGCTGGCAGCAGGGCTGGGTCGTCCCGGCGGGCACGGCGGGCACTGTCACGCTGTCCTTCGGATCCAACGCCGTCTATCGCGCAGGCATCGCGGGCGGGTTGGCGCTGCTGCCGATTCTGGCGCTGTTGGCGTTGGTGCCGCCGCGCCGCCCGCCGCCGCCCGCCGAACCGGCACGGCCATGGCAGCCGGGACCGGTCGCAACGGGCGGGTCGGTGCTGGCGATCGGCGCGGTCGTTTCGGGCGTCGCAGGCATCGTCGTGGTCGGTGCGGCGCTCGGCGTGCGCTACGTGCTGCGTAATCGGCCGGCCCTGTGCGACGCGATCACCGTCGGCGCCAGCGCGGGCGGCCTGATCCTGGCGGGCGCGGTGTTGTCGCAGAACCCGTGGCGATCAGTGGACGGCTACGCCGGACACTCCGCGGGGGTGCAACTGCTGGCCCTGGTGTCGGTCGGCGCGCTGGCGGCCTCGATGGTCCGCGAACGTGAACCCACCGCGATCTCCGACCCGGAATCCCGCAGCGATGTCACAGTCGGTGACAGGGTCGCGTCCGCGCCCTAGCATCGGCGGAGTGCCGCAACTGAATACCGTGCGAGGAGCGATCGACACCGCAGACCTCGGCGTGACGCTGATGCATGAACACGTCTTCATGATGTCCCCCGAGATCACCGACAACTACCCCGAAGCCTGGGGCGACGAGGTCAAGCGCGAGGCCGATGCGATCGACCGCCTCAACGAGCTGAAGTCCTGCGGCGTGGACAGCATCGTCGACCTGACCGTCATCGGGCTCGGCCGCTACATCCCCCGCATCGCCAGGATCGCCGCCGCCACCGACATCAACATCGTCGTCGCCACCGGTTTGTACACCTACAACGACGTGCCGCTGACCTTCTCGCTGCGCGGTCCGGGAACGCTGCTGGACGGCCCGGAGATCCTGACCGAGATGTTCGTCGGCGACATCACCGACGGCATCGCGGACACCGGCATCAAGGCGGCAATCCTCAAGTGCGCCACCGACGAACCGGGTGTCACCCCCGGCGTGGAGCGGGTCTTGCGGGCGGTCGCACAGGCGCACCGCCAGACCGGCGTGCCGATCTCGACGCACACCCATGCCGCCACCCGGCGGGGCCTGGAGCAACAGCGGATCTTCTCCGAAGAGGGCGTCGACCTGTCCCGGGTCGTGATCGGGCACTGCGGCGACACCACCGACATCGGCTATCTGGAAGAACTGATCGACAACGGGTCCTACATCGGCATGGACCGTTTCGGGCTCGACACGTTCCTGTCCACCGAGGAACGCGTCAACACCGTAGCCATCATGTGCGAGCGCGGGCACGCCGACAAGATGGTGTTGTCGCACGACGCCTCGTGCTTCCTCGACTGGCTGCCGTCAGATCTCGTCTCTGTCGCGTTGCCCAACTGGAACTACCTCCACATCCACAACGACGTGCTGCCCGCACTCAAGAAGCGCGGCGTAACCGACGAGCAGATCACCACCATGCTGGTGGACAACCCACGCATGATCTTCGAAAACCGAGGCGGTTATTGACATGTTGGAGCAGACGCCACCGATCGGCGTTCAGGTGTCGCGGCTGGCTGCGCGGGACCCCGATGCGTCCGCGGTCACCTGCTCGGGGCGCACGTTAACGCGTCGGGAGCTCGATCTGTCGACGAACCGGCTCGCGCGTGCCTTCGCCGAGCGCGGAGTGGGGGTCGGGGACTACGTCACGATCGTGTTGCCCAATTCGATCGAATGGGTGCAGGCCGTGCTGGCCGCATGGAAGCTGGGAGCGACGCCGCAGCCCTTGTCGGCGCGGTTGCCCGACGCGGAACTCGGGGGGCTGCTGGAGTTACGTTCACAGGCACTGATCGTCGGCAGGAAAGATCCGCGAGGGCAGACGCCAAGTCTGCCAGCGGATTTCAAACCGGATCCGGAACTGTCCGACGACGAGCTGCCCGAAGCGGTTTCACCGGTATGGAAGTCGATGGGTTCCGGTGGCAGCACCGGTCGACCCAAACTCATCGAGGCCGGTGGCGACAGCCGGTTTCCGGCCGCGGCCGGATACCCGCTCGGCGCGCAGGAGGGTGACGTCAACCTGATCTCGGTGCCGCTCAGCCACAACACCGGGTTCACCACGTTCGCGGTCGGCCTCGTGCAGGGTCATCACCTGGTGCTGATGCCACGCTTCGAACCGCATGAGTTTCTCTCGCTCGTCACCGACCATCGCGTCACCTTCCTGGCGACCGTGCCGACGATCATGCAGCGGCTGTTGCCGGTGTACCGGGCCAACCAGGAGGCCTACGACCTATCATCGATCCGCCGGTTCTGGCATCTTGCCTCGGCATGTCCACCGGCGATCAAGCAGGCCTGGATCGACCTGCTCGGCCCCGAGGCCGTCTGGGAACTGTACGGTGGCACCGAACTTCAAGCGCTGACCTTCATCTCCGGCGACCAGTGGCTGACCCACCCAGGCTCCGTGGGCGTGGTCGTCGCCGGCGAGATGAAGGTCCTCGATGACGACGGCAAAGAGTGCGCGCCCGGCGTGAGCGGTGAGATATACATGCGCCCGTCACCGGGAAGCGCGCCGACCTACCGCTACATCGGGTCGACCGCGAAGAGCCGCGACGGCTGGGACTCGCTGGGTGACCTCGGCTACTTCGACGCCGACGGCTTTCTCTATCTCAACGACCGGCGCGTCGACATGTTCACCGTCGGCGGGCGCAACGTCTACCCCGCCGAGATCGAGTCGGCGCTGTGCGCCCATCCGGACGTGTTGTCCTGCTTGGTGGTTGGCGTGCCCGCCGACGACCTGGGTCAGGTGCCGTACGCCCTCGTGCAAGCCGACGGGCTCGACGAAGCCGCCGTCATCGACTTCCTGGCGGAGCGCATTGCGACCTACAAAGTGCCGAGAACCGTCGAGTTCGTCGACACACCGCTGCGCGACGACGCGGGAAAGGCACGGCGATCCGCGGTGCGCGACGAGGTCATCGCGCGGCTGGCTCGGGCACGCTCCTGACCGCATCCCCCTTCCCTTCGGGGGGGAGGTGCCCCCAATCCAAGGACGGGGCCGGCTCGTCGGGACGGCTACGGCGATATTCCCAGCGCCGCAACGCAACACGGCACGGCGACTCGACCAGCGCGTAGCTGACCGCCGCGATCGCGAAGCCGAACACCACGGTGAGCACAAGGACGATCGGCATGTGTCCGTTGAACGCGAACTCACCGATGAGGGGAAACACCATCGTCAACGCCGCCAGGTGCCAGATGAACAAGCCGTAGGACCAGCGGCCCAGCGTCACCATCGTGTCATTGCCCAGGATTCGGTGTGGGGTGTCCGGCCTGTCCAACACCAGCGGCGCGATCAGTGCCCCGGCCAGCACTGCGCCCATCGCGATCTTGACGATGAACTGGTGCGTGGTGCCGGGCGTGAGGCCTTCCGGACCCGCCAGCGGAGAGGCGGCGATCAGGAACGCGACGACGGCGACGACGGCCATCGCTATGCGCTTCCTGGCCAACCGATGTGGCCAACCGACGGGAGTCACCGTCAGTTCGGCCAGGAGCATTCCCGCAACGAACCAAGACAGAAACGCGGGCGGCCAATTCAGCGCGCTGACCCCGTATGGGGTGTCGAACGGGATCAAGGCCCAGCCCAGGCTCACCACACCGGCGGCGGCCAGCACGGGAATCCTTGCGCGAACCGGCACCCGTCGCACCAGCAGCGCGACCACCGGGAGGACCACGTAGAAGCTCACCTCGACGGCCAGGCTCCACATCTGAGTCAGCCCCGCGGTCAACGTCAGCGGCACGTAGATCTGGGTCAGCGACAGGTTGGCCAGCCAGACGGTGAAGTCGGCCTTCGCGTCGGGCAGCAGGGTGAGAATCACCACGACTGCGACCAGGTACGCGGGCATGATGCGGACCAGGCGTGACCTCAGGTAGTGCCCCGTGGCCGGGACGGGGCGCAGTCCTCGGGCCGCGGCGGCGTGGCCGCGCCACAACAGGAAGCCCGACAGCGCGAAGAACACCGCGACGGCGAGGTCGAAGCGGCCGAACAGCCGTCCCACGATCCCGCCGGTATGTGCGGTCTGAAAGGCGACGTGGGTGATGACCACCCCGACGGCCGCGCAGGCCCGCATTCCCTCGACGGGAGGCAGGAAGCCGCGGGTACCGCCGACGCCTTCGGGTTCTGCCACGGCGACCAGTCTGCCGGGCGGACACAGACCGCCGGAAAACGGGTAGTCAAGCGGCCCACCGCCGGGACCAGAACGCCCCCCGCCGCGGAAGGGGTCGTCGTAAACATCAGCCTTAGTTTGTGCTGTTAGGGTCGCTGAGCATTGGGTTGCCCAAACCGAAGGAGGAGCGGTTTGAACCGCGCAGTGGCGTTGCGTATCGCGGCGTGCGGGATCATGGGGTTGGGAGCCGCCCTTCTGGTCGCCGCACTGCTGCTGACCACCTACACCAAAAGCAAGATCACGAAGATCCCGCTGGACCTGGACGCCACACTGGTCAGCGACGGGACGGCGACGGCCTTCGACCCAGCGTCACTGGCCGCACCGAAATTCGAGGTCGGCAAGAACGTACCGGTGTCGCAGCAGCAACAGGTCAGCGTGGAGGCGCCGTCGAACGCCGACGTCATCACCCTTCAGGTCGGCACGACGCTGCGCCGCAGCGACAAGCAGCAGGACTCCGGACTCCTGCTGGCCATAGTCGACACCGTCACCCTTGACCGCAAGACCGCGATGGCCGTATCGAGCGAGAGCAATCCCGGTGGGGCCGTTCAAAAGCCGCGCACCATCGAGGACGACCAACCGCCGACCAACATCGCGCTGCCACACGACGGGCTGGCGCACCGCTTCCCGTTCGACACCGAAAAGAAGACCTATCCATTTTTCGATCCGATCGCCCAGAGAGCGTTCGACGCCAACTACGACGGCGAGGAAGACGTCAACGGCCTGACCACCTATCGGTTCACCCAGAACGTCGGCTACGACGGCGACGGCAAGCTGGTCGAACCGGTCAAGTACGCCTCGCTGTACGACGACGACGCGGACAGCCAGGTGACCGCGTCGGCCGGAATGTGGGGCCTGCCTGGCGATCCCAACGAGCCGGTCACCATGACGCGCTACTACGCCGCGCGGCGTACCTTCTGGGTGGATCCCGTTTCGGGCACCATCGTCAAGACTAAGGAGCGGGCGAACCAGTACTACGCGCGCGAGGCCCTCAAGCCGGAGGTGACGTTCGTCGACTACACCGTCACCTCAAATGAGCAGACGGTGGAATCCCTTGTCGCCTCGGCCCGTGACGAGCGGGACAGGGTGGCGCTCTGGGGGCGGATACTGCCGATCACCTTCACGGCTGTCGGCTTGATAGCGCTGATCGGTGGAGCGCTGCTGGGTTCGTTCAGCCTGCGCGCGGAGTCCGCGCTGATCGACCCCGGCCTGGACGAGGCGGATCACGGGTTCTTCGACACTCAGGGCATCCAGGTGCCGGGCGCGGAGGCCAAGACCGAGAAGCTGCCCGCCCAGCGGCCCAGACGGCCACCGGACGCACCGGTCTGATCGACCGCTATCTGGCGAGATTCGGGGTGCCGGCTTACGCGCTGGCACTCGCACTCCTGGTGACAGCGCCGCTGCTGGCACCCGGCTATCTGCTGCTGCGCGACGCCGTCTCGACACCGCGGTCCTACTTATCCGATGCGGCGCTTGGTCTTTCGGATGCGGCGCCGCGGGCCGTGCCACAGGACTTCGCGGTGGCGCTGGCCTCTCATCTCGTAGACGGCGGCGTCGTCGTCAAGGCGCTGCTGGTGGCGGGGCTGTGGCTGGCGGGCTGGGGATGTGCGCGACTGACGGCAATGGTCCTGCCCGATGCGGGTGTCCCCGGCCAATTCGTTGCGGCCACGCTCGCGGTCTGGAATCCCTATGTCGCCGAACGCCTGCTGCAGGGCCACTGGAGCCTGCTGGTCGGCTATGGGTGCCTGCCGTGGATGGCTGCGACGGTGCTGCGGATGCGGACGTCGCGGACGCGAGGAGCAAGACACGTATCGGAGTCGGCCCCGCTGTGGACGGCGCTCTGCGCGTTGGCCTTCTGGACCGCGCTTGCCGGAATCACGCCAACGGGACTGATGCTGGCGGCGACTGTCGCCCTGGTCTGCTCGTCGGCGCCCGGGCCGGGCCTGCCGCGACGGCTGTGCGCGGCGGCGGCCCTTGGTGTGGCGGCACTCGCGGCTCTGCCGTGGTTGGTCGCCGCCATCGTGGCCGAGTCGTTGTCCTCGTCACAGGCCGAAGGCGTCACGGCCTTCGCTGCGCGCGCCGAGCCGGGCCTCGGCACGCTGGGCAGCCTGGCCAGCCTCGGCGGAATCTGGAACAGCGAGGCCGTACCCGGCTCGCGGACAACGCTTTTCGCGGTCGTGGCTGCGGTGGTGCTGCTCGGCATCGTTGCGGCAGGACTTCCAGTCGTCATGCGCAGGCCGATCGCCGTGCCACTGCTCATCGTTGCCGCCGCAGCAGTCGTCGTGCCGACGCTGATGGCGACGGGGCCGGGGCAAGCGTTCGTGGAATCGATGGTCCGTGCGCTGCCGGGATTGGGCGTGGTGCGCGACGCGCAGAAGTGGGTGGCGCTGGCGATGCCGGGCTACACGCTTGCGGCCGCCGCCGCCGTGGTGACACTGCGGCGGTGGATGCCCGCCTTCGCGACGGCGGCGGTGTGCAGTCTGGCCCTGGTAGCGACGCTGCCCGATTTGGCGTGGGGTGTAGGCGGCAAGGTCGTCGCAGTGCGGTATCCGCCGGGCTGGGCGGCGGCCGCCGCGGCGATCAACGCCGACCCACGGCCGGTGGCGGTGCTGCCCGCCGACGCCATGCGGGCCTTTCCGTGGGCGGGCGACGCGCCGGTGCTCGACCCGCTGCCGCGCTTTGTGCGCGCCGATGTGCTGACGACCGGTGACCTGACGATTTCCGGGCGCCTGGTGCCCGGAGAGGGCGGGCGGGCGCGCGACATTCAGCGGCTGCTGGCGGCGCGGGCCGACCCCGATGCGCTCGCCCGCGCCGGGGTGGGCTGGGTGGTAGTCGAATCCGGCAACGACGTCACGGTCACGCGGGTCGGCGGCGACCAGCCGCCAGCACCTCACCGCGGGTTGCTGATTGCGGCGCATCTCGCCTGGCTGACGGCCCTGCTGGCGGGTTTCGCCGGTGTGCTCGCCGGGCTGGTCTGGTGGCGGCGAACCGCCGAATAGGTGACGCCCCTCACATTGGAGTAGTCCACTACGCTACCCGCCTTCCCGGGCTCCCAGAACCATGGTCAGTACCGATCGTCCCGAGCCCGAGGAGATGGCCATGAGCGCCCCGAGTGTGTTCGAAGCGAACCTACCGACGGTTGAGTACGAGGACGCCTCAAGCCCCGACGAAGCCCACCGCAACCTAAGGAAAGCTCTCGAGCAGGGGCCGATCGCGATGGGGGCGCACGGTCCCGAGATCCTGAGCTACGACCTGGTGCGGGCCACGCTGCGCGACGCCCGGTTCCAGGTGCCGCAGGGGCTCGGCCTCGAAACGCAGGGCATCACCTCCGGCCCGTTGTGGCAGCGCGCGACCACGTCCCTGCTGGCGATGAATGGCGCAGACCACACCCGGCTGCGCCGACTCGTGTCGAAGGCATTCACTCCGCGGTCGGTCACGCGGCTCGATGACGTCATCGTCGGCGTCATCAACGGACTGATCGATCCGCTCATCCTTGAGGGGCGCTGCGAGGTCGTCGGGGATATCGCACGGCCCTATCCGGTGCCGATCATCTCCGCGTTGCTGGGTGCCCCTCGCGAGGACTGGCGGTTGTTCTCCGACTGGGCCGACGATTTCTTCAAGCTGTTCAGCTGGAACGTCGCCGAATACGAGACCGACATCCTTACCGCGTGGCGGGAACTCGACGACTACATCGACGGCATGGTCGCCGGCAGGCGCGAATCGCTCAGCGACGACCTGATCTCGGAACTGATCCGCGCCGAGGACGACGGCGACCGGTTGACGATCAGTGAGCTGCGCATGCTCGCGGCGGGCATCCTGATGGCAGGCACGGACACCACCCGCAATCAGGTGGCCGCCGCGGTCGACGTCTTCTGTGACTACCCCGAGCAGTGGGAACTCCTGGCGGAGCGCCCGGAGCTGGCGATGAAGGCAGTCGAGGAGGTGATGCGGTTCTGCCCGGTGATATTCGGCGCGATGCGCATGACCACGGAGGACGTCGAACTCAACGGCGTGATGATCCCGGCGGAGACCTTCGTCATGTGCAACACCGCAGCCGCCAACCACGACCCCGACGTGTACGTCGATCCGGAGCGCTTCGACATCACGCGTGAGGGCGCCCCGCCGATGCAGACGTTCGGTGCCGGTGCGCATTATTGCCTCGGCGCAAACCTGGCCCGGCGCGAAATGGCCGAGGCCCTCAGAGTGATGGCCTGTCGCATGCACAATCTGCGGCGGGATGGCCTCGGCGCAGTGGAAGCCGTTGGTGGCCATTACCGGCCCGGCGACGCTTCCGGTCGCGTTCGACGCCGCCTAGGGCGCCGGCGAGATCACGCCACTGACCCGCTGTCCGGCGAGCATCGACTCCAGCACCTCGCGCATGGCGTCGGCGCTCTGCCGCCAGGAGAACTCCGCGCTGCGGGCCTGCGCTTTGCCGCCGAGCTGATCGCGCAGCACCGGGTCGGACAACAGCCGCTCGAGGGCCGTCACCATTTCGTCCTGGTCGTCGACCAGGAGGCCCGTCACGCCGTCGACGATCGAATCGGTCAGCCCGCCGGAGGAGCGGTAGCCGATCGTCGGCACACCGTGCTGAGCGGCCTCGGTCACAGCGAGGCCCCAGCCCTCCTTGAGCGACGGCAGCACATGTACCCAACACCGTTGCAGCACCTGATGTTTGGTCACATCATCGACATGGCCGTGGAAGGTCACCGCTTCGGAGACTCCGAGGTGTCGCGCGTGGTCGACGAGGCGCTCACGCCACCAGCCGCCACCGACGATGTCGAGGTGCAGGCCGGGGATCCGCGGCCGCAGCTCGGCAACGGCGTCGAGCGCGTCTTCGATCTGCTTGTGCGGCACCAGCCGGCTCAGCAGTGCGACGCGCGGCGTGTCCGATCGCGGCAGCTCGAGCGTCTCCGCCGGCGCCTCGTCAAGCCCGTTGCGTACCACCGCAATATGCGCGGCGGCGACGCCGAGGTCGGTCAAATCCCGCGCCGACGGCAGGGAGACCGTCACGTACTGGTTGCGCCGGTGCAGCCACGGCGACAACCGGGACTCGACGAACCAACCGAAGCGCCCCTTCCAGCGACCCGCAACCGGCCACAGTTCGCGGTGGCAGTGGTGCACCAGCACAACGACGCGGCGACCGTAGGCAAGCCGTGCCAGGAACGGGAGTCCGTTCTGGGTGTCGATCACCACGTCCGGCCGCACCTTCCGCAGCGGCCCCAACCCGATCCGGGCCAACACCATCGCCAGGCCGGCCCAGATGTAGATCGAATAGGAGCCACCCGCGCGGTTGATCCGCACACCGTCGATGACCTCGCGCCGCGCCGCGCCTGGGTAGCGCGCGGTCCGCAGTGTCACAGCGATCCCGGAGGCGGCCAGCTGCGCGCCGATGCGCTGCAGGTATGCCTCGCTGCCACCGCCCTGAGGATGGCCGGTATCGCGCCAGCAGAGCAAGAGCACGGAACGAACCTGGCGGCCAGACATCCGTGCCAGCGTATCCGCTGCATAAGGTCGGGCTATGTCCGCCACCGAACTGTTCGCCCGGCGGGCAACCCTGTCCCGGTCGGTGCGGCTGTTGTCGGGATTTCGCTTCGAACAAAGCGATCCGCCCCGGTTTTACACCGCACTGGCCGCAGACACCGCCGCCATGGTCGCCGACCTGTGGCGGGCGACTCATCGCGAGTCCGCGGCCGGCCGGACGGTGCTCGACGTCGGCGGCGGACCCGGTTACTTCGCTGATGCCTTCCAGGACATCGGCTTTGAGTACATCGGCGTCGAGCCGGACCCCGCCGAAATGCATGCGGGCCCCGCGACCGCCGGGACGGCAACCTACGTACGCGCGTCCGGGATGGCATTGCCGTTCGCCGACGCCAGCGTGGACATCTGCCTGTCCTCCAACGTCGCCGAGCACGTGCCCGAGCCCTGGCGGCTGGCAAGGGAGATGCTGCGGGTCACCCGGCCCGGCGGCCTCGTCGTGCTGTCCTACACGGTGTGGCTGGGGCCGTTCGGCGGACACGAGACGGGGCTGAGCCACTACCTCGGCGGCGCCCGTGCGGCCGCGCGCTACGCCCGCAAGCATGGCCATCCCCCGAAGAACAACTACGGATCGTCACTGTTCGCGGTTTCCGTCGCGGACGGCCTCGACTTCGGCGCGAGCTCGGGCGCGCTGATCGCCGCATTCCCGCGCTACCACCCACGATGGGCATGGGGGATGACCAGGATCCCGCTGCTCAGGGAGTTCCTCGTGAGCAACCTGGTGCTGGTCTTCCGCCCGCCGAGATCCCTCGACTGAAACAGGTTCTCGTTTTGGCCGATCGTGGGTAGGGTGGCGCCATTGACCGCGCACGCGAGGAGCATCGGATGACACAGAGCACTGCTTTCAGGACCGAGTGGGACAAGCTCTTCATCGGCGGCAAGTGGACCGAGCCCGCATCCGCAGATGTCATCGAGGTGCACTCGCCTGCGACCGGCGAACTGGTCGGCAAGGTTCCGCTGGCGGCGAAGGAAGACGTCGACGCTGCCTGCGCGGCCGCACGCAAGGCGTTCGACGAGGGTCCGTGGCCGCACATGTCGCCGCAAGAGCGGGCCGCCGTGCTCGGCGCCGCGGTCAAGCTCATGGAGGAGCGCGCCGACGAGCTGAAGTTCCTGCTGGCCGCCGAGACGGGCCAGCCGCCGACGATCGTCGACATGATGCAGTACGGCGCCGCGATGTCGGCGTTCCAGTTCTATGCAGGCGCGGCCGACAAGTTCACCTGGCGCGACATCCGCGACGGTGTCTACGGCCAGACCATGGTGGTGCGTGAGCCGATCGGCGTCGTCGGCGCCGTCACCGCGTGGAACGTGCCGTTCTTCCTGGCCGCCAACAAGCTCGGGCCCGCCTTCATCGCGGGTTGCACCGTCGTGCTCAAGCCCGCATCCGAGACCCCGCTGTCCGTCTTCGCGATGGCCGAGATGTTCGCCGAGGCCGGCCTGCCCGAGGGCGTGCTGTCCATCGTTCCCGGCGGCCCCGAGACCGGCCGGGCACTGACCGCCAACCCCGAACTGGACAAGTTCACGTTCACCGGGTCCTCGGCGGTCGGCAAGGAGATCGGCAAGATCGCGGCCGAGAAGCTCAAGCCGTGCACGCTCGAGCTGGGCGGCAAGTCGGCCGCGATCATCCTCGAGGACGCCGACCTGGATTCCAGTCTGCCGATGCTGTTGTTCTCGGGGCTGATGAACTGCGGGCAGGCCTGCGTCGGGCAGACCCGCATCCTGGCGCCGCGGTCCCGCTACGACGAGGTCGTGGAGAAGGTGGCCGCAGGAGTGGCCGCGATGCCCGTCGGCCTGCCCGACGATCCCGCCGCCGCAGTCGGTCCGCTGATCAGCGAGAAGCAGCGTGAACGCGTCGAGGGCTACATCCGCAAGGGCGTCGAGGAAGGCGCGCGGCTGGTCACCGGCGGCGGCCGTCCCGAGGGCTTGGACAACGGCTGGTTCGTTCAGCCGACGGTGTTCGCCGACGTGGACAATTCCATGACGATCGCTCAGGAGGAGATCTTCGGCCCGGTGCTGGCGATCATCCCCTACGACACCGAAGACGACGCCGTGCGCATCGCCAACGACTCGCCCTACGGGCTCGCCGGCAGCGTGTGGACCACCGACAACGACAAGGCGATGAAGATCGCGGCGCAGATCCGCACCGGCACCTACGCGGTCAACATGTACGCGTTCGATCCGGGCGCTCCGTTCGGCGGCTACAAGAACTCCGGCATCGGCCGCGAGAACGGCCCCGAAGGCATCGAGCAGTACACACAGGCCAAGAGCGTGCTGCTGCCGTTCGGCTACACGCCCGAGTAGCTCGGCGCGCCCTAATCGACCACCCGGGGACGCATTTCCACGGGCTCTTCAGGCATTTCCCCGGGGTGGGGATCCATTTCCCCGGGGTGGCGATCCAGTTACCCGGTGTGGGAATCCACGGATGCGATGTGGATCGGATTGAGCGGGGCGTTGAGATCGCCGGCCGCTCCCATCGACGCGGGAGCGGTGTTCAGAGATCCGTCGTCTGCCTGTGCGGCCCCAGCACCCGCGACACTGAATCCGGCGAGGGCGACGCCGACGGTAACGACTTTCCATGTGGCCGGTCGTTCCATTGATTTGCCCCCTTTCTTCTCTTCAGTTCCTCTCCCCGGCCTGCCCTCAGTCTTGCGCGCAGGGTGAACGTCTGCAAGGCCATTCGACGCGGTCTGTCATCTCACTCTTGCTAGCCACGTCATCGCAAGATCCATTACCGCGACGGCGCGCTCGGGCCAGCGGGGCTGCTGCAGGCGAAACGGCCCGGTCGCCAGCCCGAGCAGCGCAGCAGCGGTTCGCACTGGTAGCTGCTCAGCCGGAACCCGCCGCTCGGCGTGGGCGAGGATCGCGTCTGCATAGCCGAGGGCCGTTTCCCGGCCGGGGGCGTCGAGAGCCAGGGCCGACAGGTGCGCGAGCAGCGTCGCCCACTCGTCGGATCGTTCTCCGGGTCCTGCGGAGTCGATGTCGAGGACAGCCGTCACCCGCCCGTTGTCCGCAAACAGTTGTCCTTCATGAAAGTCGCCGTGGACCGGCACGAGTTCCTCTGTCTGAACTTCCACCGAATGCAGGCCTTCCACCACCTCGACGAGTCGGGTCAGCACCATGGGCTCGTCAGAGGCTACGGAGCGCAATACGCCCGCGTAGTAATCCACCATCTGCAGATGCGATGGTTCGGGCGTCAGCGTCATCAATTCGGCCGGTAGTGCGTTCAACACAGATTCGAGCGCCTCGGTTGAGGGCAGCGCCGCATCGCCGTCGATGATCAGTGTCTGCAGTGGTGTTCCCTTCGCCTCGGGCAGCACGATCACACCGTCGGGGGTTGCGGCGAGCACCGGGAGGACGGGCACATCTCGGCAGGCGATTTCATGGCGATGGCGGAGGTCGGCGATCGCCGAGGGCCGCACGATCTTGGCGAACCACCGACGTCGGTCGTCGCGCACCTCGAGAACGGCATGCCGCGAGGGCAGGTACGCGCACGGGCGGATGTCCAGGGCCGCCGCCTCGCTCAGCCCGAACTCTCGAAACAATTCAGCCAGTAGGACGGGGTCGCTGGCTGTCGGTAGCGCAGGTAGCGCGGGGTCGCGGGGCCACGCCCAGAGTCCGACCTCGACGGGCTTACCGTCATATTCGCCCGCGACCACGGCCGCACCGGCAGGGATCCTGCTTCCGGTTGTGGCGCCAAGAAACTCCGTCGTGCATGCACCGTCAGCGCGGCGCACGGCCGCCACATACATGACGATGGCAGCGCCAGACGGGTCCACATTGACCTCGGCCGGCCGCAGGTCTTCCAGCCGACAGCCGTACTCGGCGACCGCGGCGGCAAGCACATTCGGGCCTTCCGGACCCAGCAGCAGGTCGAGCGCCTGCGTAGCACATATCGCCGAGGCTAACCCGCCGGACACCTAGAACAGCACGCGCACGATCGTCTCGGCCACTGCGGCGGGCTTGTTCGACCCGTCGAGTTCGATGGTGTTCTTCACGGTCAGGTTGACGGTGTTGTCGTCGACCTTGGAAGCATCGATGAGTTCGGAGCGCGCCCGGACCCGACCGCCGGACGGCACCGCTGCGATGAACCGCACCTTGTTCGACCCGTAGTTGATCGCCATCTTCGCGTTCTCGACGCGGTAGTTGTCCTTGGTCAGGGCCGGGATCATCGACAGCGTCAGGAAGCCGTGCGCAATCGTTGTGCCGTAGGGGCTTTCGCTCTTCGCGCGCTCGGCGTCGATGTGGATCCACTGGTGATCCCCGGTCGCATCGGCGAAGGCGTTGATACGGTCCTGGTCGATCTCCTGCCATTCACTGACGCCCAATTCGGTTCCTACCGCAGCGACGGCATCGTCGATCGACGTGATCACCTTCATCAGAAAGCTTCCTCTCCCAGATCCATGATCGTCAGGTCCACACCCTCGACGATCTTTCGTTCGGCGGTCAATCGCGGCAACACATTCTGCGTGAAAAAGTTTGCGGCGGCTACCTTTCCGGCGTAGAACGCGCGATCGCGATCGGAGGGGTCGCCGTCGAGAGCATTCAGCGCGACCTCAGCGTGCACCGACAGTAGCCAGCCGATCAGCAGATCGCCGACCGCCAGCAGGTAGGCCACCGACTCCAGGCCGAGCCGATACAGTTCGCGGGCGTTCTCCTGGGCCCCGAGCAGATATCCGGTCATGGTGGCGGTCATTGCCTGCATGTCGGAGAGCGCCTTGGCCAGCAGCGCGCGGCCGTCTGCCAATTCGGGCCTTGCCGTGTCGCTGTCGAGGAACTTCTGGATCTGCGAGACGACGTGCTGCAGCGCCACGCCTTGATCGCGGGCGATCTTGCGGAAGAAGAAGTCCTGCGCCTGAATCGCGGTGGTGCCCTCGTAGAGACTGTCGATCTTGGCGTCGCGGATGTACTGCTCGATCGGATAATCCTGCAGGAACCCCGATCCGCCGAGGGTTTGCAGTGACTCGGTCAGGCACTGGTAGGCCCGCTCGGAGCCGACCCCCTTGACGATCGGCAGCAGCAGGTCGTTGACCCGCTCGGCGAGCTCGGCGTCGGCCCCGGACACGATCGCCGCCACAGACGGGTCCTGGTGCGCGGCGGTGAAGAGGTAGAGCGCGCGCAGCCCTTCGGCGTAGGACTTCTGGGTCAGCAGCGCACGGCGCACGTCGGGGTGATGGATGATGGTGACCCGCGGCGCGGTCTTGTCGGTCATCTGGGTCATGTCCGCGCCCTGAACGCGGGTCTTCGCGTACTCCAGAGCATTGAGGTAGCCGGTCGACAATGTCGCAATCGCCTTGGTGCCGACCATCATTCGCGCGTACTCGATGACCCTGAACATCTGGGCGATGCCGTTGTGCTTGTCGCCGACGAGCCAGCCGACGGCGGGCACACCGTGTTGGCCGAACGTCAGCTCGCACGTCGCCGAGGCCTTGAGACCCATCTTGTGCTCGAGCCCCGTGACGAACACGCCGTTGCGCTCGCGGATTTCGCCGGTCTCGGGATCGAAATGGTATTTCGGCACCAAGAAGAGGCTGAGGCCCTTCGTGCCCGGTCCGGCGCCCTCTGGACGGGCCAACACCTGGTGCACGATGTTCTCGAAAAGATCGTCGGTGTCGCCGTTGGTGATGAACCGCTTCACGCCGTCGATGTGCCATGTGCCGTCCGGTTGCTGGATCGCCTTCGTACGTCCAGCGCCGACGTCCGAGCCGGCGTCGGGCTCGGTGAGCACCATGGTGGCGCCCCACTTGCGCTCGACCGCCATCTCGGCCCAGTGCTTCTGCTCGTCGGTGCCGATGGTGTAGATGATGTCCGCGAATATGGGGCCCGCGAGGTACAAGAACGCGGCGGGCTGGGCACCGAGGATGAATTCGTTGATCGACCAGGCCACCATGGACGGCGCGGGCACACCGCCAACGTGCTCAGCCAGCCCGACGCGGTACCACTCTCCTTGCTGCCAGGTCCGCAACGACTTCTTGAACGACTCGGGAAGCGTCACCACGTGCGTCTTGGGGTCGAATGTCGGCGGGTTGCGGTCGGCGTCGGCGAACGACTCCGCGAGCGGGCCCTCGGCCAGCTTCGACGCCTCGTCGAGCATTTCGGCGTACGGACTCGCCGTCGAGGTCACCGAACTCGCCTGTCGCCAGCGCCTTCTCCAGCCCCAGCACCTCGAAAAGGTTGAACTCGAGATCACGCACATTGCTCTTGTAGTGGCCCATGACCAGACCTTCCACTAAGGCTCGGGCCGAGCGTAACCCTTACTAGCGACCCTCGAACCGCGCTTCGCGACGCTCGATGAACGACTGGACGCCCTCGGCGGCATCGGCGGTACCGAACAGTTGCGTCATCTCCGGCCGTAGCCGCTCGATGGCGGCATCGTCGCCTGCGGTGCGGGCCAGATGCGCCGACGCCAGTACGGCCTTGACCCCAAGCGGGGCGGCACGCTCGGCGATGGTGTGCGCGATTTCGCGGGCCTTGGCCTGCGCTTCCGCGGCGTCGACGGCGATCTCCTGAACCAGCCCGATGCGCCTTGCCTCCTCGGCGTCGAACTCGCCGCCGGTGAGCAGCCATCTCATCGCATTGCCCCAGCCGGCCTGTCGCGGCAGCCGGATGGTCGCACCGCCGAACGGATAGATCCCGCGCCGCACCTCCATCTGCGCAAATCGCGTGTCCGCGGCCGCCAATCGAATGTCTGCGGCGAGAAGCAACTCGATGCCAAGTGTCATGCACCAGCCGTGGGCCGCGGCGACGACGGGCTTGGTCCACGTCCCGTCCAGTCGCCACGGATCGCGCCCGTCGGCTGGAAACGGCACCTCGCCGGTCACGATGTTCGGCCCGACGTCGACGAGGTCGAGACCCGACGTGAAGTGCTCGCCATGGGCGAAAAGCACTCCCGCGCGCAGGGTTTCGTCCGACTCCAGCAGTGCGTAGGCGCGGGACAGGTCGGCAAGCATCGCCAG
Organism: uncultured Actinomycetota bacterium; assembly: GCA_963804905.1. Classification (GTDB taxonomy): domain Bacteria; phylum Actinomycetota; class Actinomycetes; order Mycobacteriales; family Mycobacteriaceae; genus Mycobacterium. Next base: position 228,587 of record CAWDSB010000007.1, read on the forward strand.
GTTGAATGCGTTGCGTTTGTCGGGCCGGTTCAGGCCGATGACCAGCACATGGCCATCGCGTTCCAGTGTCACGGTGTCGAGGGTCAGCTCCGGTGCTGTCATCGGCCGAGTCAACCGCGTTCCGCCGGATTATGCAATGACCCATAATCCGGCTCGGTGCGAGCCAAAGGCCTGATCTGCGGATTTACCCCAGTTCACCTGGTGTTTACTCGTCACCAGGAAAGATTCCTAAGTGCAGTTATTGCGCATATTTCTCATCAGTTCTATGCTGTCTGTCATAGTCAATGAGTCGGCAACGGCGCCGCTCATCATTTAGGAGGCACACGATGTGGGTCATCGAGATCAACTTCGCCGGCCGCCAGTTCACGCACCGTGTGCCTGACCGTCGATCGCTCTTCCGCTTCGCCCCGCGCAGCGTGAGCTGGCGCCCGACGCAGCTCCGCAATCAGCACGCGGCGTGAGCACCCTTCAGACCGTGCCGGCAGTCAAAACGCGAACAAAGCGAGGTTCGACGCGCAGCAACATGCTGATCAGCGCCGCCGAGGTGATGCGCGAACGCGGCGCCGCGGGCGTGACGATCGACGAGGTGCTGGCCCGCAGCGGCGCCCCCCGCGGTTCGGTGTACTACCACTTCCCCGGTGGCAGGAATCAGATCCTGATCGAGGCGTTGCGGTGGGCCGGTGATGCGATCGCCGAAAGCATCGACTCCGCGGCCGATCGAGGGGCGCTGCCGCTCGTTCGCGGATTCACCGAATTCTGGGAGCGCACGCTTCACGAGAGCGATTTCGGCGCGGGCTGCCCGGTGGTCGCGGCGGCAATCGGTTGCGCGGGTGACGAGGCGCAGCTGGCCGCCATCGCGACCGACATCTTCGGGCGCTGGCGTGACGCGCTGACACGCGCTTTCGTCTCGGACGGTTTCGACGCCGCCGAGGCCGAGTCGCTCGCACTCACCTGCATCGCATCGCTGGAAGGCGCTGTGGTGTTGTGCCGCTCCATCCGCAATGCCGAGCCGTTGCGCCAGGTGGCAAGTCAGATGGAATTCCTCATCAAGTCAAGGGAATTCGTCCGTCGATACGGCCTGCCGACCGCCGGCCGCTAGGCCTTCCGCCAACGGGCGCACACGAAGTCGCCGTTGACACCGGATTCCACCAGCGTCCACTCCGTGCGGAGGGGTAACAGCCGCCCGCCCGTCCCCAGCGTGCACGGTGCGTAGCTGACGATCATTTCGTCGATCAGCCCCGCGCGGGCGAACTGGGCGGCGGCATCACCGCCGCCGACCACCCAGACGTCCTGATAGCCGGCCGCCTGCAAGAGCTGTGGCTGCAGCTCGGTGACGTCGCCGTGGTACGTGCGCACCGGATGGCCGGGACGCACGATGTTCGGGCGGTGGGTCAACACCCACGTGGGCTGCTTGTACGGCCACTCGCCGGGCTCGTTCGCCACCATCCACTCGTAGGTCGTTGCGCCCATCACCAGCGCACCGACCGACTCGCTGAACGCCCGGTAGCCGAAGGGACCATCGGCGTCGATGTTGCGGGAGAGCAGCCAGTCGAGGCTGTCCCTGTCGTCGACGATGTAACCGTCGACGCTGGAAGCGGTGAAGTAGATCGTCGACATCGAAAGCTAGAGTAGCCGCCGATCACACTGGCGGCAGACGATCCGTGGGTGGCGTCGTCAGCTGTCCAGCACCTGGTCGACCCGCGCCTCGACGTCGCCGAGTCCGTCGAGGTCGATACCGAACCGCTCGGTCAGCGCCTCGAGCACCTGCGCCGCGGTGTCGAAGCGGATCCGCTCGGTCTTCCCCCCGCGGTGGATGGCCAGGTTGCGGCCGCGCAGATTCCACCGCGCGTCGTCGGTGACAAGCGCGGCGGAGAGCCCGGTGACGAAACCCGATTCCGGATACGTTGAGACATACCAGCTTCCGACCACCCGATCGATGAGCGGCTGTGGACGGGTGGTGAACATGTACAGCGGCTCCCAGTCGCCGCGGATCTCGCTCTCGAGCAGGTAACCGTCTTCGTGCTTGCGCAGCCGGTACGGCTCGTGGCGCGTCTGCTGAATTACGCCGGCCTCCAACCGGATCGGAGAGGACAGGGTTTGGCCGCCGAACCCGACGTCGACGAGGTAGCGGCCGTCGGTGCCGGGCACCGTCACCGCCAGCGTCAGATGGGTCTGAGCGGGCAGCGTGCCGCTGGTGTTCATCCAGACCACCCGTCCGCCGAGGGCGTCGACCCCAAAACCCAACTGCGACAACACGTATTCCATGAGGCCGTTCTGCTCGTAGCAGTAGCCGCCGCGGCGGCGGCCGACAAGCTTGCCCAACAGCGCGTCGGTTCCCAGGTCGGCCACGGGCACACCCATCAGCGGGTCGAGGTTCTCGAACGGGATGGAGCGGTTGTGCGCGGCCACCAATGCGGTGAGCACGTCCAGAGTCGGCTCGGCCGGACCGGTGTAGGAGATGCGGCTGAAATAGTCGGCTAGGGCTTCGGCTGTCATGTGTGCATGCTGCGGCATCAACCTCGGTTCAGGTCAAGCGCAATAAAGAACGGTGTGCGCCTAGGGCTTGCCGCGGGACGGGGTCTGTCCGGCGTCGCCGTGCCGCAGCGGTGATGTGGGTTCGGCCGCGGTCGCTTGTGACACCGCAGAACCACCCTGTGCACCGGTGACACGGGGTGTGTTCGCCGGATCACCTGGGGACGGCTCCGCGCCGTGATGAATCTCCTTCGACCGCGCATGCAGGATTTCCAGCACGGGAATGCGGTTGCCGTGCGCGGTCTCGTGGTCGAACAGGGTCTTCAGCTGGCCGTCGTCGAGCGAACGGACCCGATGCCGCAACTCGGTGAGTGGCAGCTGGTCGTAATCCGGGATGGGTAGTTCGTCGCTGTGTGCCATACCTACCGGTTGCCCACGGCGGGCGCCGTCGAAAACTCGGCACCAACTGTGTCAGGGCGTCAGGTGCCGGTCCATTTCGGCGGACGCTTCTCGGCGAAGGCCACCGCGCCCTCCCTGGCATCGTTGCTGCTGAACACCGGCATCAGGATCTTCGTCTGCTCGGCGAACATCGTCTCGGGGCTCCAGCCCCGCGACTCGACGATGATGCGCTTGGTCGCGGCCACCGCCAGCGGTCCGTTGGCGGTGATTCGCTCGGCAAGCGCGATCGCCGCGTCGAGCGCCGACCCCGGCTCGGCCAATGCGTTCACCAGCCCGAGCTCGTGCGCCCGCTCAGCCGAGAGGTTTTCACCGGTCAACGCCAACTCCATGGCGATGGCGTACGGAATGCGCTGCGGCAGCCGAAGCAGACCACCGCCGCCTGCGACCAGCCCGCGCTTGACCTCGGGGATGCCGAACGCCGAATCCTTCGAGGCCACGATCAGATCGGTGGCCAGGGCCAGCTCGGTCCCGCCCGCCAATGCGTAGCCCTCGACCGCCGCGATGAGCGGCTTGACCGGTGGGCGTTCGGTGAATCCCATTCCGCGACCCTCGACGACGACGTTCTCGCCACGCGCGAACGCCTTGAGGTCCATGCCCGCGCAGAACGAACCCCCTGCGCCGGTCAAGATGCCGACCGACAGGCCGTCCTCGCTGTCGAGGCGGTCCATGGCGTCGGCCAAGGCCCTGCTGACTGCGGCGTTGACCGCGTTCTTGGCCTTCGGCCGGTTGATGGTGATTATCAGGATCCGGTCGCGCTGTTCGACCAGGACGGGATCATTTTGGCGATCTTCGACGCCAGCTTCTTCGCTCACGCGGGTGATGCTAGCGACCGGTGGGTACCCGGCTACCACGACTGGGTACTATGGAAAACTAGAACACGTTCTAATTCGACGGGAGCCTCATGGCCACGACCGATATCGAGCCGTCGGAACTCACCAAGTGGGATCCGGGCCTCACCGAGCGCGTGATGGGCTTGACCCGGCCGTTCCTGAAGCGGTACTTCCGCTCGGAGGTCCGCGGGCTGGAGAACATGCCGCCAGGCGGTGCCCTGCTGGTGTCCAACCACTCCGGCGGCATGGTGCCGATGGATGTGCCGATCCTCGCCGCCGACTTCTATGCCGAGCACGGCTACGAGCGGCCGCTGTACACGCTCAGCCACGACATGCTGATGATGGGGCCGACCGGGGACTTCTTCAAGAAGATCGGCTACATCAGTGCCAATCACGAGAACGCCGATGAGGCGCTGCGATCCGGCGGTCTCGTCGTCGTGTTCCCCGGCGGCGACTACGACGTCTACCGGCCGACGCTGTCGGAGAACACCATCGACTTCGGCGGCCGCACCGGATACGTGAAGGCCGCCCTCAACGCAGGGGTGCCGATCGTTCCGACGGTCGGGATCGGCGGCCAAGAGACCCAGCTCTATCTGTCGCGCGGCACATGGCTGGCCAAGCGCCTCGGACCGATCGCGCGCCTGGCCCGCGCCAAGATCGTGCCGATCTCATTCGGTTTCCCGTTCGGGCTCAGTCTGGTGATCCCGCCCAACTTTCCGTTGCCCGCCAAAATCGTGATGCAGGTGTTGCCGCCGATCGACATCGTCGCCGAGTTCGGTGAGAAGCCCGATATCGACGAGGTCGACGCCCATGTCCGGCATGTCATGCAACGGGCGCTCGACGAGCTGGCCACCGAACGCCGTCTGCCGGTGCTGGGCTGAACCCGACATGGCGCTGCTGAACCGGCTGAACGACACACTGGGCCTTGTCGCAACCATGCGGCGGGCCGGGCTGATCGCGCCGCTGCGGCCCGACAAGTACCTGCGGATCGCCGCGGCGATGCGCCGCGAAAACATCTCTGCCATCTCTGGTTTCGCCTCCGCGGCGCAGCGATGCCCCGGCCGGCCCGGGCTCGTCGACGAGCTGGGCACCCTGACCTGGCGCGAAATCGACCAGCGGTGTGACGCGTTCGCAGCGGCGCTGCAGGCCCTCCCCGGCGGACAGCCGCGCGTGATCGGAGTCATGTGCCGCAATCACCGCGGCTTCATCGAGGCCGTCGTCGCGGCGAACCGCATCGGCGCCGACCTGTTGCTGCTGAACACCTCGTTCGCCGGGCCGGCCTTGGCGGAGGTCGTCGCTCGTGAGGAAGCGGACACCGTCGTATACGACGAGGAGTTCACCGAGACCGTCGACCGCGCACTGGCCGACAACCAGGACGCGACGAGGATCGTCGCCTGGACCGACGACGCGTCGGCGCACGGCGATTCGCTCACCGTCGAGAAGATGATCGCCGCGCACAGCGGTCAAGAACCGAAACGCGCGGCGGAGAAACCCCGCACGATTCTGCTGACCTCCGGCACCACCGGAACCCCCAAGGGCGCCAAGCTGACCGGCGGTGACCCCGGCGCTCTCAAGGCGATACTCGACCGCACACCGTGGCGGACCGAGGAAGCCATCGTCATCGCGGCACCGATGTTCCACGCGTGGGGCTTCTCGCAGCTGATCTTCGCCGCGACGATGGCATGCACCATCGTGACGCGTCGCAAGTTCGATCCGGAAGCAACGCTGGAATTGGTCGACCGCCACCGCGCCACCGGCCTGGCCGTGGTGCCGGTCATGTTCGACCGGATTATGGAGCTGCCGGAGGGGGTACGTAGTCGCTACAACGGGCGTTCCCTGCGATTCGCCGCCGCATCGGGCTCGCGGATGCGCCCAGATGTCGTGACAGCTTTCATGGACCAGTTCGGTGATGTCATCTACAACAACTACAACGCCACGGAGGCCGGATTGATCGCCTCTGCCACTCCGCAAGACCTGCGCGCGGCCCCCGACACGGCAGGCAAGCCGGCGCCGGGGACAGAGATCCGGGTGCTGGACAAGGACTTTCGTGAGGTACCCACCGGCGAGGTCGGACAGATCTATTGTCGCAGCGCCACTTTGTTCGGTGGTTACACCTCGGGCAAGACCAAGGACTTCCATGACGGCTTCATGGCCTCCGGCGACATGGGCTACCTCGACGAGAACGGCAGGCTGTTCGTCGTCGGCCGGGACGACGAGATGATCGTCTCCGGTGGCGAGAACGTGTATCCCATCGAGGTCGAGAACACTCTCGCCGCACATCCCGACGTCGCCGAGGCGGCAGTGATCGGGGTGGACGACGAACAATACGGTCAGCGGCTGGCGGCGTTCGTGGTACTCAACCAGGGCGCCAGTGCATCGCCCGACGCCCTGAAACAGCACGTACGAGAAAGCTTGGCGAACTACAAAGTGCCCAGACAGATTTCCGTCCTCGACGAACTACCGCGCAACATCACCGGCAAGATTGTGCGCGGCGACCTCCATGCCTTGGTCGACAATGGGTAGGCGCAGGCCCGTGCTCCGCGCCGGCGTGGAGCTCGCAAATGCCGCGAACGGTGTGCGCCCGTTCGGCCGGGATGGTTACCCAACCGTCCTGGCGTTCATGTTCGGCTGGCCGACCACCGAAATGACGCCGCTGTACATGACCGGCTCGATGCTCGGTGCAGCATGGCGCTGGTTCCGCGGCGACTATGCCACTCGAGGCGGCCGAATTTCATTGCTGCTCAAGGTGATCACTTGGGGGCTGTTGTACCTCATTCACCGCCGCAATGTGGCGTCGGAGCCCTATTTCGAAGGGCCGCTGCGGGAAACCCTCGGCAAGGACTACGAAGCCGTCGCCGCGCAGTCGCAGCCGTTCGGGCGCCGACGCCTGACCCGGATACTTCCCAACGAGTTCCTGCGTCGCCGTTACGTGGAGAAGGCCGACGTGGTGCGGTACGGGCCCCACCCCCGCGTCAACTTCGCCGACATCTGGCGCCGACACGACCTTCCCCGCGATGGCAAGGCCCCGGTTCTGTTGCAGGTGCCCGGCGGGGGGTGGTCAATCGGCATGCGGCGTCCGCAGGGCTATCCGCTGCTGAGCCATCTCGCCGAGCGGGGATGGGTGTGCGTGTCGATCGACTATCGAGTGAGCCCAAGGCACACATGGCCGGCCCACATCGTCGACGTCAAGCGCGCGCTGGCCTGGGTCAAGGAGCACATCGCTGAATACGGCGGCGACCCCGATTTCGTTGCGATCACCGGTGGTTCGGCGGGCGGCCATCTATGCGCGCTTGCCGCTCTGACACCCGACGACCCGCAGTATCAGCCCGGCTTCGAAGACGCCGACACCTCGGTGGTGGCGGCAGTTCCGGTCTACGGACGCTACGACTGGTTCTCCACCAAGGGACCCGGCCGCAGGGAGTTCGTCCTGACTCTGCTGCAGCGGTTGGTCGTCAAGAAGCGCTTGACGAAGCACCTGCAGATCTACCGCGACGCCTCGCCGATCACCAGGGTGAGACCTGACGCCCCGCCCTTCTTCATATTGCACGGCGTCGACGACTCGCTCATTCCCGTTCCCGAAGCGCGGGAGTTCGTCGCGGCGTTGCGCGATGTCTCCAAGGAGACCGTCGCCTATTCCGAGATTCCGCACGCACAGCACGCGTTCGACTTCTTCGGTTCGCCGCGCGGGCACTACACCGCGCAGGCGGTCGAGAAGTTTCTCTCCTGGGTGCACGCATCGCATTCCGAGAAGTAGCTACTGGGCCATCGCCTTTTCGATCACTGTCAGCTCCTCGGAAAGCCCTGCGGCACGGCGTATTTCAACGAAAGCCGCGATCATTGCGTCCGTGAGTTCGTGCGGATCCAGCAGCGTGGCGCCGTCGGACAGCACCGAGATGTTGAGCTGGTCGACGTAACTCCAGACCGTGATGTTCAAACCGCTGCCCGTCGTCAGTGGGCCGACCGAATAGATCTCGGTCACCAGCGCGCCGCCGACACGCCCGTATTCACGGGGGCCGGGCACGTTCGAGATCGGGATGTTCAGCACCTTGTTCTGACCGTCCTTCTCCGCGAGCCAGTGAAACAACCGTTCCGCGGGCGCAGGAGGGAAATAGGCCGACCACCGGCTGACGAGTTCCGGGCCCATGAGGTGGTTGGTCTCCTTGGCGTCGACCGCGGCGTCATGCACGGCCTGCACCCGCTCCAGTGGATCGTCGAGCTCGATCGGCACCACCATCATCACGCCGGTGAAGCGGTTGCCCGAGATGCGGTCCCTGGAGAAGTCGAAACTCACTGGGACGGAGGCCAATAGCGGATGGTCGGCGTGGCCGTCATATTTCAAGGACAGCTCGCGTAGTGCCCCGGCCGACATTGCGAGCACCATGTCGTTGATCGTGACACCTAGGTACTTGGCCGTCTCCTTCACGTCGCCAAGAGCGAGCGTGGCGGTGGCGAACTTCCGCTGCGCGTCGACGCGGTGGTTCATGAACGACGGCGGCGGCGTGAACGGGCGCGTGAGCTCGGGCGACAGCTTCTTCGGGCTCCTGCGGACCCGGCCAATGCCCTGCGCGGTGTAGCGCATCACACCCGGCAACCGGCCGATGTGGCGCATGTGGTCGGCGAATGCCGAGCGCAGAAGCTCACCCGTGCTCGGCGCGGGATCGGTTGTGTAGGAGTCCCGATCGGTCGGCGGCCCGTCCTGCAGGTCCATCCCGCGAGCCAGCAGGTTGGCCGATGCGACGCCGTCAGCCAGCGCGTGGTGGATCTTGCCCAGCACCGCGATGCGGCCGTTGGCCAACCCCTCGATGAAGTACATCTCCCACAGCGGCTTGCTGCGGTCCAGCGGGGTGCTCGCGATCCTGCTGATCGCTTCGTCGAGCTCGCGGCGACCGCCGGGGCTGTGCACCCGGTATGGCCGTACGTGGTAGTCGAGGTCGACCTCACAGTTCTCGCGCCACATCGGGTGGTGCAGCTTCAACGGGACGTCGATGAGCTGGTAGCGGAACGGGTCGAGCTTGTGCAGCCGTCCTTCAATGACCTTGCGGAACTCCTCGACGCCGAACTGTCTGCCCTGGAGGTCGTCGAACTCGATCACAGCCAGCTTCAAGGTGTGCATGTGCACGGTCGGCGTCTCGCTGTACAACAGCACAGCGTCCCACCCTGAAAGCCGTTTCACCCAGATACCTCCTACGGGAGGCGTCTATATAACCTCTTTGGCGTTGGCCAGCGACCGGTTTCGGTGAACCTGGTTGAGGAACAGCCCGATTGCCGTGGCCACCGAACCGGTACGGGCGCCGTCGGTCATGTCGAACCCGTGTCCTGCGCCCGGCAGTTCGATGTAGCTCACCACCGAGCGGGACACCGCGCGCAGCCGCTCCACAAAGCTTCGAGCCTGTGCCACCGGGATGACGGAGTCGCCAGAGCCGTGGATGACGAGGAACGGTGGCGCGTCGCGATGGATCTGCGCGATCGGTGAGGCCTTGCGGAAAATCTCCGGATGGCGGTCGATCTTGCGCTTGACCACCACACGCTCCAGGAAGTCGACGAAGCGGGCGCGCTCGGGTGTGGAGCGGTCCTCCCAGTCGTAGCGACCATAGATGCCGACGACGGCGTCGACCGAGGTGTCGGAGCCTTCAGGCAGCTCGGTCTGCATCTCGGGGTCGTTCGGGGTCAGGCCGGCCAGGGCCGACAGATGACCACCGGCTGAACAGCCCGCTATCGCAATGAAATTGCGGTTGCCGCCGAACCGGTCGACGTTGGCGCGCGCCCATGCGATCGCGGTCTTGACATCGGTGATGTGCCGCGGCCAGCGGTGGTGCGGCGAAACCCGGTAGTTCACCGACAGGCACACCCAGCCCTGCTGGGCCAGATACGACATCAACGCGTAGCCCTGCAATTGCCTACCGCCGTGGATCCATGCGCCGCCGGGCACGAAGATCATGACCGGTGCCGGCTCGACGGGCAGTTCCTTCGGGCGCCACACATCCAGTAACTGCGAAGGGTGGTCGCCATAGCGAACCGAGGCGCGGTGCAGGCTGCGGCGGTGCTGCCGCATCTGCAGCACGGGCGCGGACCGCGCGGGCGCGGGCCACTCGATCGCCAGGTCCGCCGCGGGCACGACGCCGCGCAACGCTGCCTCGATCACGCTGTTGGTGGACTCGCGGTCCTGCCTGCGATTCTCCGTTTGGGCGGGGGCACGACGCGACCGCGCAGTGCCCGCGAAGAAGTCCGGCACGTGGCGGTATCCCCAGATACCCATCGCCGTCGCAGCGCCAAGGGGCTCAAGGCGTTTCCCGATAAGCGGCAGCGACGCAGACGCGACACTCATCGCCAAGAGGTAGTCGGAGGGTCCGGCCCGGAGAAACCAACTGGCGCGTTTCCGTAAAGAGGGCGCAGCGCACCCGGCGTCCGGCCGTACCGTCATTGCCCGAATGTACCCCCGTAATCGATTTACAAACGGCAACATTCGGAGGTTGTCTAGTATTTGCACGTTGGAGGCCGAAATGTGATCTGGATCACATCCGGCCACCTGCCAGAATGCGGGTTAACTCTCTCTGACACCCGTCAACGGCAAAGGACTTCCATCGTGAGCAAGTCAGCACTGGCCATCACCGACGAGCACCAGGACCTCGCCGACGCGGCAATCGGCCAATTGACGCGGTTGGCGACCCGGGCGAGTGCACGCGCGACGCTCGAGGGCGGTTCCTCGAATCCCGCCGACGTGTGGAGGGCCGCCGCGGAATTGGGCTGGCTGGGGCTGGCCATCGCCGAGGAGCACGGCGGTTCGGGTTTTGGACTTGCAGAACTGGCGATCGTGCTCGAAGCCCAAGGGCGAGAGTTGAGTCCTGGACCGTTCCTTCCGACGGTGGCAGCGTCGGTCGTGATCGACCGGTGCGCGCCCGATTCACTTCGCGCCCAGTTACTTCCCGGACTGGCCGACGGTACGACGGTCGGCGCACTCGGCCTGTCGGGCAATGTCGTCGTCGGCTCCGACCTCGTCGTCACCGGTGAGAGCCCAGCGGTGCTCGGTGCACCCGACGCCGATGTGCTGGTGCTCATCGCGGGGGACGACGTTGTCATCGCCGACGCCGACGCCGAAGGCGTCACGGTGAACGCACTGGAATCCCTTGACACCTCTCGCACGGTCGGGTCGGTGGCACTGCGCGACGTGACAGTGGCCGAGGATCGGGTCTTGCGCGGTGCCGCGCGACGTGCGCGCACGGTTTTCCGCATCCTGGCGTCGGCGGAAGCGGTCGGCGTGAGCTGGGCCACCCTGGAGATGGCGGTCGAGTACGCCAAGGTCCGCGAGCAGTTCGGCAGGACCATCGGCACGTTCCAGGCCGTGAAGCATCATGCCGCCAACATGCTCGTCGACGCCGAGCAGACCACGGCCGCGACGTGGGATGCGGCGCGCGCCGACGATCTGGACAGCGCGTGGTTCGCCGCCGCTGTCGCGGCATCACACGCTATCCGTGCGCAGATCTTCAACGCGCAGAACAATATTCAGCTGCACGGCGGCATCGGCTTCACCTGGGAGCACGATGCACACCTTTACCTGCGCCGGGCCAGGACGCTCGCCGCGCTGATGGGCGACGGCGCCGACCCGCTCTTGGGACGTCGTCGACGGACTTCGCAGCGGTCAGGCACACGGCGCATCGTTCACGCTGCCCGCCGAGGCCGACGAGCACCGCCGACAGGCACGCGAGGCCATCGAGAAGGTGCGGTCGCTTCCGCAGGACAAGCAGCGCGACTTCCTCGTCGACTCCGGGTATCTCGTCCCGCACTGGCCCAAACCGTGGGGCCGGGCGGCCGACGTGCTCGAGCAGTTGGTCATCGAGGAGGAGTTCGCCGACGTCGAACGGGCCGACATGGGCATCACCGGCTGGGTCGCGCTGACCATCGCCCAGGCAGGCACCGACGACCAGCGCGAGCGCTGGGTCGAACCCGTGCTGCGCGGACAGGTGATGTGGTGCCAGCTGTTCTCCGAGCCCGGTGCGGGCTCCGACGCCGCCGCCGTGCGCACGGCGGCCAAGAAAGTGGACGGCGGGTGGCAGGTCACCGGGCAGAAGGTGTGGACCAGCCTCGCACAGCATTGTCAGTGGGGGCTGGCCACGGTGCGCACCGACCCCGACGCGCCCAAGCACGCAGGCGTGACCATGATGGCGATCGACATGAAAGCCCCTGGCGTGACGGTCAATCCGCTGCGCGGCATCACCGGCGATGCCCATTTCAACGAGGTGTTCTTCGACGACGTCTTCGTCCCGGACGAGGACGTTGTCGGCGACGTGAACAAGGGCTGGCTGGTGGCCAGGGCCACGCTCGGCAACGAGCGGATCTCGATCGGCGGCGGTTCTGGCGGCCAGACCGGGTTCGATGTCGACGACCTCGTCAAGCTGCTCGACAGCGTCCCCGCCGATGTGGCGGCCAACCACGTACGGCGGGCGGGTGAGGTGATCGCCGAAATCCACACGTTGCGACTGCTGAACCTGCGCAGGGCCAGCCGCGCCATCGCGGGTGCGGAACCCGGACCCGAGGGCAACGTGACCAAGCTGCTGGTAGCCGAATCCGGTCAGCATCTCACCGAATTGGGCATCGCATTGGCGGGGTCGTCGGCTGTCGTCGGAGCGAATCAGAAGCTGATCCGCAGCTACATGGGAAGCAGGGCGATGACGATCGCAGGCGGCACATCGGAGATCACCCGCAACACCATCGCCGAGCGCATCCTCGGCCTTCCGCGCGATCCGCTGCTCAAATGACCGCCGACGTCTGGAGCTGCGCGGCTAGAACTGCAGCGCTGTGAAGCGCCAGTCCAGTACTTGCCGGTCGTCGGCGCCGTCACCGATCGCGAAGACGAGCGATCGCAACTTCAACACACCGCCGCGACCGTCGGGCAGTGGGGTGGCGCCCTCGACGTGCAACTCGCTGTAAAGGGTGTCGCCCTCGTGCACCGGTCCGGTGTGGTCGCAGGACTCCCAGCCCAAGAGCGTGGCGATGTTGGGCAGAAGCCGGGTGACCTGCGCGAACGCCAAGCCGATGGTGTGCCCGCCGTAGACCAGTCGTTGGCCGCCGACACGCGAATCATGATGCGTGGCAGCGATATTCAATGTCAGCCGGGCCAGTTCGGGGGCGCTGCTGACTACATCGGCGGTGCTGTGCAATACCGAGCCTGCGATGCCGGAATCGAAATGGGTGCCCGGCACCCTGGCGCGGAATGCGTCCGCATCCCAGTCGGTGGTCGGGTCGGTCGCGAGCCCCGAGTCCGCGCCGATCGCCGACATGTCGTCGGCGTGGCCGGTGTCGGCGGCTCCCTCGCGCAGCGGCAGCATGGCGCAGCGGTGGAAGTCGAGCACCAGCCGGCCGATCTGGTCGATCGTGGTCATCCGCAGCGCCGCCAGACCGGTCGCGGGGCGCCCCGGCTTGACCGAGTTCTGCTTCAGTCCGACGACCTCGGTGCGGGTGAACAGGGTGTCGCCGATTACGGGGAACCGATGGAAGGCAAGGCCGCGATAGAACAGATTGGCCTTCACCCGCTGAGTGGCAAGGGTGGTCTGCCCAATGGCGACGTCACATACCAGTGCCGGATGCGCGAGCACCGCCGTCGCCCCGGCGACCGCCATCGCGAGGTCGGCGTCCAGCGCGAGCCGGAGCCGGTCACCGATGATCGATTGGTGCACTGCGGCGGCCCCCGCCGTCAGCGTCATCGACGGCGCCCAGTCGAATACCTCGCCGACCTCGAGATCGTCGAAGTAAGGCCCACCAGGCTCGTGGCCGCGCAACGACACAGCTTCCCCTTACGAGTATTTCGCTATCAGCTGCTGCTTGTACAGCTTGCCGGTATCGGTGCGAGGCAACTGCGCTTCGAAAGAGATCGAACGCGGACATTTGTAGTGCGCCAACCGATCCCGCAGCCAACCCAGCAACTCCTCGCCGAACTCGTCGGTGGCATCGGCCGGATCGACGGTCTGCACCACACCCTTGACGCTCTGGCCCATCTCGTCGTCGGGGATGCCGAAGACCGCGGCGTCCATCACCTTCGGATGGGTGACCAACATGTTCTCGGCTTCCTGCGGATAGATGTTCACACCGCCGGAGATGATCATGTGGTGGCGCCGGTCGGTCAGGTAGAGGAACCCCTCCTCGTCGAGATACCCGATGTCGCCGACGGTCTTCCAGCCGTGTTTGTCGCGTGACTTCGCCGTCTTCTCCGGGTCGTTGAGGTACTCGAAGTCGAAGCCACCCTCGAAGTAGATCTCCCCTGCCTGGCCGGGAGGCAGCTCGTTGCCGTCGTCGTCGAGGATATGCAGAGGTGTCATTGTTGCTCTGCCGACCGACCCGGGGTGTGCCAGCCATTCGTCGGCGGTGATCAGCGTCGAGCCGATCGCTTCCGAGGAGGCGTAGTACTCGTCGACGATCGGTCCCCACCAGTCGATCAGCTGCTTCTTGATCTCGACCGGGCATGGCGCCGCCGCGTGCATCACCCGCTTGAGGCTGGACAGATCGTAGGAATCCCGCACGGAATGCGGCAGTTTCAGCATCCGGGTGAACATCGCGGGGACGAACTGCCCGTGCGTGACGCGATGACGTTGGATCGCGTCCAGGCAGCCTTCGGCGTCGAACTTGTCCATCACCACCGCCGTGATGCCGGCACCCTGAATCGTCATCGACCACACCGAGGGAGCGGTGTGATAAAGCGGGGCGGGACTGAGGTAGATCGCCTCAGGGTCGAGCCAGAAGCTCACCAGCGCCGACATCATGCCCGGAGCTTCGGCGGGCGGCACGTGCGGCAACTCGCGCTTGATGCCCTTCGGGCGGCCGGTAGTGCCCGAGGAATACTGCAGCAAGTCGCCTTCGATCTCGTCGTCGATGGGCGTATCCGGCTCGTCTGCAACGCATTCGGGGTAGTGGTGCCAGCCGTCCAGGCCGTCGTCGACAACTATCAGTAGCTGAGGAAGCCCGTTCGGCAGCTCGGCGTCGAGACCCTCGAGGATCTTTCGTGTCGCCGCCGATCCGACGATGGCCTTGGCGCTGCTGTTGTCGATGATGTAGGCCGCTTCGGCGGCGGTGAGGTGGGTGTTGATCGGCACGTAGTACAGACCGCTGCGCCGTGCCGCCCACATCGCGGCATGGAAGTGCTCGTTGTTCTCCATCAGGATCGCGACGGCGTCGCCTTCGCGCAGACCGTGGCGGCGGAAGAAGTGCGCCAGCCGGTTGGCGCGGGCCTCCAGTTCGCCGAACGTCACAGTGGTACCGGACGGATGCATGATGACGGCGGGCTTATCGGAGTGCGCCTCGGCATGCTCGCGAATCTGCATGGCTGAACTCTACGATGCCTGAACTTGACGGGTGTCAAGAGGGTTGAAAACGCTGGTCGCGCGGCCGTTCGGACATACCATGACTTGTCCGTCGAGCCGCGGTTCTGAGGTGTACCGATGAATGAGGTCGCACCGTCGGGAATCGTCACGTTTTATTCACCGACATCGAGGGGTCAACGCGGCGCTGGGAAGCCGACCCGGATGCGATGCGGACCGCGCGCGGTCGTCTGTGGCGGCAGGCGCCTCTAGTTCTCGACGGCGAACACTCGCCACTCGTCGGGCACACCTTTGAGCTGATGAAATCCGCGGTCCGCGAAGACGATTCCCGAACCGGCCACCAGATCTTTGACCGTGGACGACACGAGGACCTCGCCTGGTCCGGCGAGTGCCGACACGCGTTGACCGATGTGCACGGCGATCCCACCGATGTCGTCGCCCCGAAGCTCGATCTCACCTGTGTGCAGTCCCGCCCGCACGTCGATGCCCAGCTACCCGGACCTCCTCGCAGATCGCCTGGGCGCATCGCACCGCACGAGCGGGGCCGTCGAAGGTCGCGAGGATGCCGTCACCCGTCGGGTTGATCTTGCGGCCACGATGTCGCTCGATCTCGCGGGCGACGAGGGCGTCGTGATGGTCCAACGTCCGCGTCCAGGCATCGTCGCCGAGCGCGGCGGCGCGCTCCGTCGATGAAACTATGTCGGTGAAAAGCACGGTCGCCAGGGCGCGGTCCCGCACATGCACGGGACGAACGCCGGTGAGAAACTCCTCGATCTCGTCGAGGATCGCATCCTGATCTCCGAGGTACGGAAAGTAGTCATTGCCCGGAAGTTCGACGACTTTGGCCCCGGGGATATGCGCACCCATGTAGCGGCTGCCCGCGGCGTGCGCGATGTCGGCCGTCCGATGCACAACGAGAGTCGGTACGCGGATCGCCGACAAGAGGTGGCGCACGTCGATCTGGTGGATCATCTGTTGGATCGCCATAACAGCCCCCGGGCTTGCCGATAGGCGCTCCCACCTACCATGTGCTTTGCACCATGCTGGATCGTCAGCCCGATCCGGTGTGAGGGTGTAGAGCATCAATCCTGCCTCTTGCCCGCGACCCCAGTTTTCCTCGATGTACCGGATACCCTCGGCCCATACCTCCTCGGATACGCCGTCCGGATAGTCAGGCGCCCAGGCCATGCGTGGATAGGCACCGTACAGGACGAGTGCTGACACGCGGTCCGGGTACGTCGTAGTGAAAAGTACGGAAAGCGCTCCGCCTTCCGAGCTTCCGAACACGGCGGCGCGCTGCGAGCCGGCATCGTCCATCACGGCGCGCAGATCGTCCATCCGTTCCTCGAGCGTCGCCACGGCGACCCGATCCGACAGACCGGTGCCACGCTTGTCGAACATGATCAGACGACAGAACGACGAGAGACGCTCGAAGTACCTACGCTCGTCGGGATTCTCCCATTGCAGTTCGAGGTTGGAGACGAACGGTGGAACGTGAATGAGGTCGAAGGGGCCGTTGCCGACAACTTGATAGGCGATGTTGACGTCGCCCGACTTCGCGTACCGGGTTTCCGGGACTTCGAACACGCGAGTAAGTCTAGGTCGCCTTCACGGAGACGACGGGCCGACGCAAAAGTCCCCGAAATCCAAAGGATCCGGGGACTTTTACGTCTTCTCGCGGTGGTGAAGCGTTAGTCGGCTTCGGCCAGGCGATGCTTCAGGGCGTCGAACTCGTCCTTGATGCCGGTCGGCAGCTTCTCGCCGACGAACTCGAACCACTCCTCGATCGACGGGAGTTCCTCGCGCCACTCGGCAGCGTTGACTGCCAGAGCCTCGTTGACGTCGGCCGCGTCGACATCCAGGCCGGACAAGTCCAGGTCGTCGGCGGTCGGTACGGTGCCGATCGGCGTCGTCTTCCCGCCGGCCTTCTGCTCGATGCGGTCGATGATCCACTTCATCACGCGGCTGTTCTCGCCGAAGCCCGGCCACAGGAAGCGGCCATCGTCGCCGCGGCGGAACCAGTTGACGAAGAAGATCTTCGGCATCTTCGACTCGTCGGAGTTCTTGCCGATGTCGATCCAGTGCGCGAAGTAGTCGCCGACGTTGTAGCCGAGGAACGGCAGCATCGCCATCGGATCACGCCGGACGGTGCCGACCTTGCCTTCGGCGGCCGCGGTCTGCTCGGAACCTAGCGTGGCGCCGATGAAAACACCGTGCTGCCAGTCACGGGCCTGCGTCACGAGCGGGACCGTGGTCTTGCGACGGCCACCGAACAGGATCGCCGAGATCGGCACGCCCTGCGGGTCGTCCCACTCGGGGGCAAGGGTCGGGCACTGCGACATCGGGGTGCAGTACCGCGAGTTCGGATGGGCGGCCTTGCTTTCCGTCTCGCGGAGGACCCAGTCGTTGCCCTTCCAGTCGATGAGGTGGTCGGGTTCGCCCTCCAGACCCTCCCACCACACGTCGTTGTCGTCGGTCAGCGCGACGTTGGTGAAGACGGTGTTGCCTGCCGCGATGGTCTTCATCGCGTTCGGGTTCGACTTCCAGTTGGTGCCGGGCGCGACACCGAAGAAGCCGAACTCGGGGTTGACCGCGTACAGCCGGCCGTCCTTGCCGAACCGCATCCAGGCGATGTCGTCGCCGACGGTTTCGGCACGCCAGCCGGGAATCGTCGGCTGCAGCATCGCGAGGTTGGTCTTACCGCACGCCGACGGGAACGCCGCGGCGACGAAGTACGACTTGTTCTCGGGCGAGATCAGCTTGAGGATCAGCATGTGCTCGGCGAGCCAGCCCTCGTCGTGGGCCATCGCCGACGCGATGCGCAGCGAGTAGCACTTCTTGCCCAGCAAGCGCGTTGCCGCCGTAGCCGGAGCCGTAGCTCCAGATCTCGCGGGTCTCCGGGAAGTGGCTGATGTACTTGGTGTCGTTGCACGGCCACGGCACGTCTTTCTGGCCGGGCTCCAGCGGGGCACCGATGGAGTGCAGCGCCTTGACGAAGAAGCCGTCCTCGCCCATCTTGTCCAGCGCGGCCTTGCCCATCCGGGTCATCGTCCGCATCGACACGACGACATATTCGGAGTCGGTGATCTCGACACCGAGCTTGGGATCCTCTGCGCCGAGCGGGCCCATGCAGAACGGCACCACATACATGGTGCGGCCGCGCATGCAGCCGCGGTACAGGTCGGTCATGATGCTGCGCATCTCGGCCGGGTCCATCCAGTTGTTGGTGGGGCCGGCGTCGATCTCGCGCTCGGTACAGATGAACGTGCGCGATTCCACGCGCGCCACATCGGAAGGATCAGACAGTGCCAGGTATGAGTTCGGCTTCTTCTTGTCGTCGAGGCGCTTGAAGGTTCCCGCCGCCTCGAGCTGCTCGCACAGCCGCGCGTTCTCCTCGTCGGAGCCGTCGGCGAACACCACCCGGTCGGGTTGTGTGAGCTCCGCGACCTCCTGGACCCAGGCAAGCAGCCCTTCGTGCTTAGTCGGTGCGGTGTCCAGACCGGGAATGGTCGCTGACGTCATCAAAATCTCCTGCGTAGGTTTTCCTGCCAGGACGCGGTCGATCGCGTCACCGGTGTTTATCGCCCTCTTATAAAGGTTAACGCGGGTGACATACCCGTAGTAAATCGGATGTATGTCCGTTCACTCACAGGAACGATTCAGAAGAGCGTTCTCCGCAGTCAATCGATCCTGAATTCAATTTCCCGAACAGTCAATTTGCCGCCCCGCCCGCATCGTCGTCACCGGCATGCGGTGCGGCCGGTGCGCCCGCCAATTCCGCGCGCACGGTGTCCAGCGCTTTCTGCAAAGGCGGCAATCGCCGATCCCGTAGCGCGGCGGCCCGTGCGGTCGCGATCGCGTGTTCGCGGAGCTCGGCGTCGATCTCCCCGATCTGAACAGCGGCCGTCTCTGCGTCGGCTTCGTCGCGTCGGGCCACGTCGGCGGTCAGGGCGGCTTCTGCCGCCAGCACTCGGGTGGCGACCCGCTCCTCGACTGCCGCTTGGAGCGTGCTGGCGACCTGCCCGATCCAGCGATCCAGCACCGCCCGGTCGCTCAGCAGTCCGCGCATGCCGACGACCCACACGGTGAGCAGCAGACCGACGACTCCGCCCGCAACCATCCCGGCAACGGTCAGGCCGGGAGCCAGGCCTGCGAACAGCCGGCTGACCCCCAGCGCGACGCCGAGCCCGAAGCCGGCGCCCAGCACCATCATCAGCCGCGTCTCCAGTCGACGAGACGTCAGCGGTGGCGCAGGCACCGCAGGCGGCGATGGCGGCGGAGGTGGTTCCGGCGCCGTCAGCCCGAGCTCGGTCGCCACGTCGGAAAGGTGTTTGGTGATTCCCCCCTCGACCTCGTTGACCACCTCACCCACCCTGGTGCCGACATAGGTCTCGAACTCCGGCAGCCGACGGCGGGTCATAGACGACGCATCCTCCTGCAGCTCGGACCGCACCGATGTGCACCGGTTGCGGGCGAAGTACGCCAGCTGCACCCGGGCCTGTTGGATCTGGCTGCGCAGCGCGATGGTGCGCTCGGACTTGGACATCCTGCGCTCGCGCAAGACCCCGTCCCGTCGTTCCCGCAGCGCGTTCACCCGGGCCCGCCGGTCATCCCCCGCGCCGTCCTTGTCATATCGCGAGATCACGGTCTGCAGGCGGGATTCCCACGCCCGCAGTCTGTTTCGACGTCCCACATCGGCGTCAGCAAGGCGTGACCGCAGCAGATCGACCAGTTCATCGATGTTCGATTCGCCGAGATCGGGCGCGGCGGCGACACCCACCCACGGCACGTCCTGGTAGCGCGACGCGTGGGCGGCCAGCCGGGAACGGTTTTCGGCCAGCACGTCGCGCCAACCGCGGTGCACGTCGATCTTCGATACCGCGCCGATCACGAGGTCTGTGTGCTGAGCCGCGAGATCGATTAGGGCGCAATCGGATTCAGCTATCGGAGTCACCGCGGAGACCACGAACACGACCGCGGCGGGTGCGTCCGTCGCGCCGACATCCTCGGCTTCGACGAACTCGTGCTCAGGCAGCCGCTCCCGCAGAGCCACGATCAGGCCGGTCGCACCGGCCAGCCACGGTCCGGTGACGAGCACGACGTCGCGGCTCTCCACTCCCGGTGAGCTCAGCCCCGGATCAACGCCGGCCACCAGCGCGTCCACCGCACCGACCGGGTCACCTGTCTGGTCGACGCCGGTCACCGGGTCTCCGGGCCGAATTGCGTACGCCGCAAAAGCCTCAGCGAGCCGCGGCAGATATCGGCGCCACAGCTGCGATGGAGATGGTTGACGGGTCCACGGCTGTAGCGCCGCCAGTGCCGCGCGCGGCGCAGATGAGCCGACGGCGTGTCGTCGTGGTCGACCGAAAGCCCTGCCGCCTGCACCACGTCGACGGCGGCGGCCATCACGGCGATGACGGCATCGTCGCCGGAGAGAAAGCCGTGCCAGCGCGGACCCGTTGCATGCCGCGAGCGTGCGCAACTGGACGAGTACGGAGCGCATCCGCTGGTAACGCACCTCCGCGCCGCTCACGGCCAGCCGAGCCGTGACGCGGTCGACCTGGCTGAGTCGCCGCAGCACAGCCGGCAGCGCAGCGGCATCCGTGCCCTGCCGCAGTGCGAGAACGCCGTGGGCGATGCCGAAGAGGTCCAGGGTGTCCAGCAGTCGCGCGCGCACGCTTCCAGGCAGGCTGTGCCGGCCCGACAGGAACCCGTCGGTCGAAGTGAGGTCGGCAGGCTCGGCGGTGAGCAGGCGCAGGGCGCCGATCAGTTCGTCGTCCAGCGTCGCGGCGGCGAGCAGGCCGACCATCGGCACCGTCGGCACACCGGTCAGCGCCCGGTATTCGACGGCGCGGCGATCGGCCACCGCGATCGGGCCACCCGCACCGAAAACCGGCCAGGTCCGCCTTGTTGAGCACGACGAGCGCCGGACCGGCCTCGGTCATCGCGCGATCCTCGGGCTTGAGCGCCTCGGCGACGACCACGACGTCGACGTCGGCGGTCGCGTCGTCGGCTACGACGGTCATCCCGACAGCGGCCAGCGCGGCCGCCACCGTGCCGCGACCCACCCCCTCTCGCCCCCGAACCGCAACCCGAATCGGGCCGTCAACCTGCGCGATGAGCGGTGCTATCCGCGAATCCCCTGTCCGCTCAGCGAACCGCGTCAGCTCGTTGGTGAAAATCTGGTGGCCTTCCCTGTTAGCCGTTTCGCACACACGCATGCCCTCGCTGTCCCCCACACCGGATTTTGACACCGGCCCCCACCGCAAATGGTGGCATCTCCACGGACCCCGCGCGAGCGCTTGTTTTCGTCTGCTTTTCGGCGGCGCGCTGGTACCGGCGGAAGGCAACTGTTGGGTATCAATCTGCACCACGATGCGGGTCCATCGGAGTTGATGAGCCACCATGGGTGAATGCATGCGCACCGCCGGGGTTCCGGCATGCCGTCGTCCGAGAGGCGGCGATGACTCGACCTGAGACGGCTTCGCATCTGCATCCCCGGGTCACCAGCTACCGGTCCCGGCGATCCTCCGTTTCCAGCGGCCAGCAGCAGACATGGGAACGACTCTGGCCTGAGCTCGGCATGCACGCCCGCTCGCCGGAGGGACCCGCCGAACTGCTCGACACCCAGGCATGGTTCGGCAGGTCAGCGCCCGTCGTGCTGGAGATCGGTAGCGGAACCGGCACGTCGACGCTGGCGATGGCGAAGGCCGAGCCTCACATCGACGTGGTCGCTGTCGAGGTGTACCGGCGAGGGCTGGCACAGCTGCTCAGCGCGATCGAGCGGGAAGCCGTCACCAACATTCGCCTGGTCCGCGGCGACGGAGTCGACGTGCTCGAGCACATGTTCGAGCCCGAATCGCTGACCGGGGTTCGGGTGTTCTTTCCCGATCCGTGGCCCAAGGCACGCCACCACAAGCGCCGGCTGCTGCAGCCGGACACCCTCGCCCTGATCGCCGACCGGCTGCGCCCCGGCGGTGTGCTGCACGCCGCAACCGACCACGCCGGGTACGCCGAACACATCGCCGAGTGCGGCGACGCCGAACCCCTGCTACGTCGGATCACGGCTGAGGACGGTCTGCCCATCTCGGTCACAAGGCCCACCACCAAGTACGAGACGAAGGCGCAAGACGTGGGCAGCGCGGTCGCGGAACTGCTCTGGGAGAAGCGCTCGGCATGAGCATCACCGAAGAAATCGTCGAGGCGCCCCAACTGGCGCCGGGAACTCACCGGGTTCTGTTGGTCTGGGACGCGCCCAACCTCGACATGGGTTTGGGCTCCATCCTGGGCGGAAGGCCGACCGCCGCGCACCGGCCCCGATTCGACGCCCTCGGCCGCTGGCTGCTGACCCGCACCGCGGAGCTGTCGGCGGGGCAGGACAACATATCGCTGGAGCCGGAGGCCACCGTCTTCACCAACATCGCCCCGGGCAGCGCCGACGTGGTAAGGCCGTGGGTGGAGGCGCTGCGTAACGTGGGGTTCGCGGTCTTCGCCAAGCCGAAGGTCGATGAAGACAGCGACGTCGACGTCGACATGCTCGACCACATCGCCCTGCGCCGCAGTGAGGGGCTGGCCAGCGTGCTGGTGGCGTCCGCCGACGGGCAGGCGTTTCGCCAGCCGTTGGAGGAGATCGCCCGCGCGGGGACCCCAGTTCAGGTGCTCGGATTTCGCGAACACGCGAGCTGGGCGCTAGCCTCGGATACTTTGGAGTTTGTCGACCTAGAAGACATCCCTGGTGTCTTCCGGGAGCCACTACCGCGGATCGGCCTAGATTCGCTGCCCGAGCAGGGGGCTTGGCTGCAGCCTTTCCGGCCGTTGTCCTCGCTACTGACCTCGCGCGCATGAACAATTGAACTGCGTGAGGCGCCAAAGACTTAGTTAGGAGCTTAGGTGTTCGCCTGGTGGGGCCGAACGGTGTACCGCTACCGATTCATCGTGATCGGAGTGATGGTTGCACTGTGCCTTGGTGGCGGCGTGTTCGGAATGAGCCTGGGCAAGCACGTCACCCAGAGTGGCTTCTACGACGACGGCAGTGAGTCGGCGCGCGCGTCTGTACTGGGCGATGACGTTTACGGGCGCGACCGAACCAGCCACATCGTGGCGGTCTTCAATGCTCCCAAGGGCACGACCGTCGACGACCCGGCATGGCAGAAGAAGATCACGCGGCGAGCTCGACAAGGTCCAGGCCGACAACCCCGATCAGGTCCGCGGCTGGGTCGGCTGGCTGAAGGCGCCGAACAGTACCGACGCGACTGTGCAGAAGATGCACACGCCGGACATGACGCGCACCTTCGTCAGCATTCCCCTCAAGGGCGACAACGACGACGAGATCCTCAACAACTACAAGCTCGTCGAGAGTCAACTGCAGAAACTGAACGACAGCCACGTCGAGCTGGCGGGATTGCAGCCGGTCGCCAATGAGCTGACCGGAACGATCGCCGAGGACCAGCAACGCATGGAGGTGCTGGCGCTGCCGTTGGTGGCGGTGGTGCTGTTCTTCGTGTTCGGCGGGGTGATCGCGGCGGTCTTGCCGGTGACGGTCGGCGGTCTGGCGATCGCAGGCTCGCTCGGCATCCTGCGGTTGATCGCGGTTTTCGGCCCCGTGCACTACTTCGCCCAACCCGTCGTCACGATGATCGGCCTCGGCATCGCGATCGACTACGGCCTCTTCGTGGTGAGTCGCTTCCGTGAGGAGATAGCCGACGGGTATGACACCGGCACGGCTGTGCGGCGCACCATGATGACCGCGGGCCGGACGGTGACGTTCTCGGCGGTGATCATCGTGGCGGCGGCGGCCGGCCTGCTGCTGTTCCCGCAGGGCTTCCTCAAGTCGCTGACCTACGCCGTCATGGCTGCGGTGATGCTGTCCGCGCTCCTGTCGATCACCGTGCTGCCGGCCTGCCTGGGCGTCCTCGGCCGCCACGTCGACGCGCTGGGCGTGCAGACGCTGCTGAAGGTGCCGTTCCTGGCCAACTGGCCGTTCTCTCGCCGGATCATCGACTGGTTCGCCGCGAAGACCCAGAAGACGAAGACCCGCGAAGAGATCGAGAGCGGCTTCTGGGGCAAGCTCGTCAACCGGGTGATGAAACGGCCCATCGCGTTCGCCGCGCCCATCATCATCATTCTGATCCTGCTCATCATTCCCGCTCGGCAAGCTGGCACTGGGCGGCATCAGCGAAAAGTATCTGCCGCCCGACAATGCGGTGCGCCAGGCACAAGAGGACTTCGACCGCAGCTTCCCCGGCTTCCGCACGCAGCAGATGACCTTGGTCATGAAGAACGCCACACCGGCTCAGGTCAACGAGATCGCCAGCAAGGCCACGCAAATCAGCGGGTTCACCAATCCGACCTGGCAAGAGCGGCCGGCCACCGACGAAGGTAACCACGATCCCAACGTCAAGGTCTTGCAGAACGGCCTGGAGAACCAGAACACCGCCTCGAACAAGCTGGAGCAAATCCGATCGATCCAGCCTCCAAAGGGCGTGACCCTATGGGTCGGCGGCACGCCAGCGCTGGAACAGGACTCGATCCACAGCATCTTCAACCACCTGCCGCTGATGCTGGTGATCCTGATATCCACCACGACGCTCCTGATGTTCCTGGCATTCGGATCGTTGGTGCTGCCCATCAAGGCGGCGGTGATGAACGCTCTGACCCTTGGCTCGACGCTGGGCATCTTGACGTGGATATTCGTCGACGGCCACTTCTCGAGTGCGTTGAACTTCACGGCGACACCGCTGACCGCACCGGTGATCGGATTGATCATCGCGGTGATCTACGGCCTGTCCACCGACTACGAGGTCTTCCTGGTCTCCCGCATGGTCGAGGCGCGTGCACGCGGCATGTCAACGGCTGAGGCGATCCGGATCGGCACCGCGCAGACCGGCCGCATCATCACCGCGGCCGCATTGATCCTTATGGTCGTCGGCAGCGCCTTCATCTTCTCCGACCTCGTGATGATGAAATATCTCGCGTTCGGCCTCGTCGCCGCGTTGTTCCTGGACGCCACCGTGGTCCGGATGTTCCTGGTGCCTGCGATCATGAAGCTGCTCGGCGACGACTGCTGGTGGGCGCCGAAGTGGATGAAGCGGATTCAAGACCGGCTCGGCCTCGGCGAGATCGAGCTGCCCGACGAGCGCAGGCGTCCCACCCGCGACGCCGAGGAGGCGCTGGTCGGCGCGGGTGCTCCGCTGCCACCGCGGCCGCTGCCGCCGCATGACCCCAGCCATCCCGCCGCCGAGGGTTCCTCACGGCCTGGCGCCGCGACAACGCGAATCCAGACGGCGCCGACCCACGCGAAAGGCCCGTCGGTCGCCGGAACAACCCGGATGCCCACCCAGCGCACTGCGCCGGCCGGAGAGCCACCGACCACCCGGATGCCCGCTGCCACCAACAGCAAGAAGCCTCGCAACGCGGCGAGCAATGCGAACGCAGCGCCTCAGCGCCCGAAGCGGGCAGCACCGCCGCCGGTACGCGAAGACCGCGAAATCGAGTCGTGGCTAGGCGAATTGCGCGGCAACAGCCCCGCTCCGCCGCCTGCGCAGCGGCCGCGGCCGCCGAAGGGTGCCGAGCCCACGACCGCGATCCCGACGCCGCGTCCGCGCGCTGCTCGGCCCGCCAAGACGGATGCCGAACCGACGACCGCGATCCCCGCGCAACGACCGCAGGATCCCGAGGCGACAGAGAAGCTGACCGCACAGGAAGCCGACCAAGAGGGCCGGCGCCGCGGCGTCGGCGGCGGCGTCAGCGCCCAGGAGCTGTTGCGCCGGGAAGGCCGCGGGCGCTAGTCGCTCTTCGTCGCCGTGCCGATGTCGTCGGCTTCTGCCTCGATGACCTTGCCGTCGTCGGCCTCCTGAGCCTCCAACTCCGCCTCGGGTTCGCTGGCCATCAGCACCCGCACCGCGCTGTTGAGGAACGCGACCGTCGGAACAGCCAGCAGCGCTCCGACGATGCCGGCGAGCACGCCGCCCGCGGTGATGGCCAGCACCACCGCCAGCGGATGGATCGACACCGCGCGGCCCATCACCAGCGGCTGCAGCACGTGTCCTTCCAATTGCTGCACGGCGATGATGAGCGCGAGCGTGATCAGCGCATAGACGAAGCCTTTGGCGAGCAGCGCAACGATGACGGCGAGGAACCCGGCGATCACGGCACCGATCAACGGGATGAAGGCACCGAGGAAGACGAGCGAGGCCAATGGCAGGGCCAGCGGCACACCCATGATGGCCAGCCCGGTACCGATCCCGACGGCGTCGACCAGCGCGACGAGAAACGTCGCGCGCACATAACCGATCAGCGAATGGAATCCGGCCCGGCCCGCGTCGCGCACCCGCTCCTGGACGTTCGCCGGAAAGATCTTCGTGACGAATTGCCAGATGTTTCGCCCACCGAGCAGGAAGAAGATCAGGGTGAACAGCACAAGCAGTGCGCCCGTGACGATTTCGGTCACGGTGGCCGCCGTCGACAGCGCACCGCTGGTCAGCTTGGCCTGGTTGTTGCGCAGCGCTTCGATGGCCGAGTTGCCCGCGTTGGTGATCTGGTCCTTGCTCAGGTGCGCGGGACCCTCGATCAACCACGTGCGTGTGGTCTCGATGGAGTGGGTGACCTGTTCGACGAGTCCGGGCAGGCCCGTGACGAACTGGCTGACGACGAACGTCAGCATGCCGCCGACGATCGCGACCCCGGTCAGCAGGACCAGCGCCACCGCACCGCCGCGCGGCGCGCCACGACGGTCCAGAAAATCGACCGCGGGGATCATCAAGGCGGTGAGCATCAAGGCCAATGCCACCGGCACCACGATGACCTCGAGCCGCCGGATCACCCATAGCAACGCGACACCGAACGCGATGATCACCAGCAGCCGCCACGCCCACGCCGCCGCCTTGCGAATGAGCGGGGGAACCGCCTCGTCGTGAGCAGATCCGATGGCGGCCATGCCGGTAGCGTAACCGCCGGTCGGAGACGTCCCCCGCTACCCTATAGGGCGTGTCCCACGATGCGGCGGCAAAGGACGCCCGCAGCCGAGAGGGAACCAGCCGCGGCAAATACTGGTGGCTGCGATGGGTGATCATCGGCATCGCGGTGGTGGTGCTTGCCGCCGAAGTGACGCTGGTCTGGGATCAGCTGGCCAAAGCGTTTCACAGCCTTTACGCCGCCAAGTGGTTGTGGGTACTGGCCGCGGTCGGTGCGGCGTTGGCGTCGATGCACAGCTTCGCGCAGATACAACGGACGCTGCTGAAATCGGCGGGCGTGGAAGTCAAACAGTGGCGGTCGGAGGCCGCCTTCTACGCCGGTAACGCGCTGTCGACGACGATGCCGGGCGGCCCGGTGCTTTCGGCCACGTTCATCTACCGTCAGCAGCGGATCTGGGGAGCCTCACCTGTGGTGGCGTCGTGGCAGCTGGTGATGTCGGGGGTGCTGCAGGCTGTCGGCCTCGCCCTGCTGGGTTTGGGTGGTGCGTTCCTGCTCGGTGCAACCAAAAACCCACTGTCCCTTATCTTTACGCTCGGCGGCTTCATCGCCTTGCTGCTACTTGCCCAAGCCGTCGCATCGCGCCCAGACCTGATCGACGGCATCGGGGTCAAGGTGCTCTCCTGGGTGAACTCGCTGCGCGGCAAACCCGCCGACACCGGCGTTGACGCGTGGCGCGAACACCTCCAACAGCTGGAGTCGGTCAGCCTCAGCCGCCGCGACCTCACCGTCGCGTTCAGTTGGTCGCTGTTCAACTGGATCGCCGACGTCGCCTGTCTCGCCTTCGCCGCCTACGCGGCCGGTGGCAAGCCCTCGCTGGCCGGGCTGACGGTCGCCTACGCCGCGGCGCGCGCGGTCGGGACGATCCCGCTGATGCCGGGCGGGCTGCTCGTCGTCGAGGCGGTGCTGGTGCCGGGTCTGGTGTCCAGCGGCATGACGCTGGCCTCCGCGATCTCTGCGATGCTGATCTACCGGCTGATCAGCTGGATCTTCATAGCGGCGATCGGCTGGGTGGTGTTCTTCTTCGTGTTCCGCACCGAAAAGGACATCGACCCCGACGCCCCCATCGCCGACGCGGCCGATCCGTCAGGACCCGCCACCGACGCCGAGCCGAAACACGACCCATAGGAGCGCCGCATGCCGACGCAGAACCTATGAGACGAAGTAGCGCGCCTGCGGTGCTGGCCGACGTCCTCGGCGTGCTGGTGTTCTGCACAATCGGACGCCGCAGCCATGCCGAGGGGCTGACCGTAGCGGGTGTGGCCGAGACCGCATGGCCGTTTCTGGCAGGCGCCGCAGTCGGCTGGCTGCTGATCCGCGCCTGGCGTCGGCCTGCCGCCGTATTTCCCACCGGCGTGGTCGTCTGGGTGTGCACGGTCGCGGTCGGAATGCTGTTGCGCAAAGCCACTTCCGCGGGTGTCGCTTTCAGCTTCGTCGTGGTGGCGCTGGCGGCGACCGCGGTGCTGCTGCTCGGATGGCGGGTTGTCGTCGCCGCTGTGGATCGGCGCCGGATCAGTAGGCCGAATCCAGCTGCGGCTCAGGGGCAGTCGACAGAGTCAGGGTAGCCCGCAGCCCGCCGAGCGGACTGTCGGACAGCACGATGCTTCCGCCGTGCAGCGCGGCCTGCTGGGCGACCAGCGCCAGGCCCAGCCCCGAACCTCCAGGCTCAGCGGTGCTTCCCCGCGCGAACCGGCCGAGCACGTTCTTGTGTTCCTCGGCGGGCAGGCCT
The DNA here is from genome assembly GCA_963804905.1 of uncultured Actinomycetota bacterium. Classification (GTDB taxonomy): domain Bacteria; phylum Actinomycetota; class Actinomycetes; order Mycobacteriales; family Mycobacteriaceae; genus Mycobacterium. Next base: position 257,353 of record CAWDSB010000007.1, read on the forward strand.
CGGCCGTTGTCGTCCACGGTGATCGTGATCGTGTGGTCCAGTCGCTTCCCGGCCAGCACGATCCTGGTCGCCGGACCGTGCGTGACGGCGTTGCGCACCAAATTTTCGACGGCGAGTCGCAAGCCGCCCGGCCATCCCCAGATGGTGCCGAGATCCTCGTCGGTCTCCACCGCGATCTCCACCGACCCGCCGGGCCGCATGTTCTCCCGTGCCACCCGGTCGAGCAGGTCGGTCACGTCGATGACCTCACGGTCCTCGGCCTGCGCGAGCTCTCCGGAGGCGAGCTGGCCGAGCGCGGTGATGATCGCCTCGACGCGGCGCTGCGCCCGCGACAGGTCGTTGACCACCTCCGCGCGCTCCTCGGGGGGCAGGTCGTGGATGCGCAGCGTGTCGAGGTCGGCGCGCATCGCGGTCAACGGTGTGCGCAATTCATGTGCGGCGTTCGCCGCGAAGTCCTGGGCCGCCTGCAGGGAGTTCGTCGTCGCCTGTTGCGCGGCGGACAGCCGGCTCAGCATCCCCGTCATCGCCTCGGACAGTTCTTCGGCCTCACGGACTCCGCGCACCTCCGGCATCTCTTCGGTGCCCTTACCGAGCCGCCGGGTGTGCTCGGTGAGCCGACGCAGCGGCCGGATCGCGGGCCCCGCCAAAAGCCAGCCGACACCCGCCGCGATCAGGACCGTGACGATGCCCACCGCGGTGTAGAACGGTATGCGTGCCCGGTTCAGCAGGATGCTGTCGGCGCGGATGCCGACCGAAACCAGCACGCCCCCTTGCTGTTCCATCGGGATGGTGCGCACCCGGTAGTCGACGCCGTTCACTTCGACGGTCGCCGTCCCGGGGTCCAGGCTCGGCAGCTGGAGCCCCCGCTGGAAGACCACCTGGCCGGTACGGCGCATTCGCCCCGTTGTCAGGACGCCACGACGGGGATCCGACAACTGGTCGGGATACATGCTGGCGTCGACGATGGAGTCCAGTCGCCGGTCCAGCTGAGCGGCGTCATTGTTGGCGAGCACGAGCGACGTCAGGATCGTGAACACCGCGACGACGGCAGCGGCCGCTGCCGCGGCGGCCAGGGCGACCCTGGTGCGCAGCGAGGCGGAGCGGACCAAGCGTGACGGGCGCACTCACTGCTCGTCTGTTGGAGGGTGCTCGATTCGCATTACCGCTCGTCTCGAAGCACGTAGCCGATCCCACGCACCGTGTGAATGACCCGCGGCAAGCCTTCGCGCTCGAGCTTGCGGCGCAGATAGCTGATGAACACGTCGGCCACGTTGGTGTCTACGTCGAAATCGTAGCCCCAGACCAATTCGAGCAGCCGCTGCCTGCTCAGCACGACGCCGGCATTTTCGGCCAGCACCGCCAGCAGGTCGAATTCGCGCTTGGTCAGGTCGACTCGTTCGCCGTCGACGAACACCAGCCGCCGGGCGGTGTCGATGGTCAGCGGCCCGACCGTCATGGTGTCCGACGACCGATCGGAATGACTGGACCGCCGCAGCAACGCATGCAGCCGCGCCACCAACTCACCCAGGTCGAACGGCTTGGTCAGATAGTCGTCGGCGCCGGCCTCCAGCCCGGCGATCCGGTCATTGACCGTGTCCCGGGCAGACAGCACGCAGATGGGAATGTCGTTTCCCAACGCGCGCAGCGCAGTAACCACCGCGACGCCGTCGAGTTCTGGCATTTGGACGTCCAGAACCAGGGCGTCGTGTGTCTCGTTGGACAGGAGCCGCAGGGCTTCTTTTCCGGTTGCGGCGACCCGAACGTCGAAACCCGAAAGCCGTAGGCCGCGGGCTACCGATGTTCTGACGTCTGGATCGTCGTCGACCATGAGCACCGTGCGACCGGTGCTCTCCTGCGCGGGCTCATCCCCGACCCGCACGCGGACTAGCTGTCAGCGATGCCGTCGCCGTTGGTGTCGCCGCATCGGTTCTTGATGTCCAGCAGCGGCTGGCGGATGCCGGTCAGCTCGGCCTTCACCACGGGATTGGCATTCAGGTAGTTGTCCACCTCGGCGCGAACCTGATCGCGGTTCTTACCCTCGAGGCTGGTGAAGAAGTAGTTGACGTCCGGGTGTGTGAACAGGTACCCCGACGTCGACTCGGAGACACCGGAGGCGACACCGGCGAGATCCGCGGCGGTGCAGTTGGGCGGTTCGGCCATCGCCGAAGGGAGTGCGCCGAACAGCATCACACCGGCGACTGCACCGGTACCGATCGCGCCAGCTACCGCACGCCGCGCGGTACGGGCTGAGAGCAACATCTACAGGCTCCTTCATCGAATGTGTTGAGGCAGTAGCCACGGCGGTTACAGACACCGGAAAGCTAACCAGAATCGGTGCCTACATTCCTGCCTTGCGACGAAACGACCTGTAAGTAGTCCTAAATCCGCAGATCAGAGCATATGGAGGAAACGAGCGCGTGGCGCGGGCCAGCTATCGCGTGGTTACGGTCGCCGGACCGGGCAACGGCCCCTGCCCGGTGACGACCGACGACGCGGACGAGGACTGCGCAGGCAAAGCCGTACCGGGCACGCCTACGGTCTGCGCGCCGGGCAGCGCTCCTGGCAAACCTCCGGGCAGGCCGCCGCCCTGCTGCGCGCCCTGCAACAGGCCAAGGATCTGCGGGACCGTCACCGGCAGCTTGCACCGACCGGCCAGATCCGTCAGCGGCCGCTGCAGCTGCTGCATGTCCTTGCCCACCTGGGGATTGGCGTCGAAGTACGCCTTCAGAGCGACGAACGACTGCGGGCCCCCTGCTGCTGGGAGAGGGCCGTCAGGGTCTGGTTCGTCTCCGGATGCGAGTCCAGGTAGGTACCCATCGAGTTGGCCACCGACCCCACGGTCTTGGCGACCTGGCTGGCCGCACACGGATCCGGTGCGGCCGTTGCCCGACGGCACGGCCAGTGCGGCGACGGCAGCGCCGCCTGCGGCACACACGGCGAACGCAGCAGCAAACAGGCTGAGACGCGCAGCCCCGTGGGTCGGTGTGATGGACGACTCCGTACAATTTGCGGACATCTGCTGCCCCACAAACGACTGCGACCGGTGGCAAAGGAGTCCTGCTCGGCGCCGGCCAGGACGACATAATGCCATCGGCGCACAGCACTGGCCAATCCAGCAACCGGACCTGCAGGTGAACGCAAGGCGATAAGTAGCCATAAGTGAGGCCGGCGCCTTTTACAGGGGGCGGTTAGAGGTGCTTAAGGCGTCAATTAGGCCGCGTCGCGTTAGCGCACGCTGTTATATCCTCACGCTACGTAAGGCCGGGGAGAAAGCGGGACAGTCATCCAGCAGTTCATGATGCGCTTGAGCAGTGGCCTGCGCAGATTCCGCTGGGCGGTCTTCGTGGTCTGGCTACTTCTCCTCGTGCCTGCGGTGTATCTGGGCATGACCCAATCCGGTCACCTCACCGGGGGCGGCTTCGAGGTTGCCGGCTCGCAGTCGCTGTACGTGCAGAACGAACTCGAGCAGCAGTTCCCCGACCAGGGGGCGTCGCCCCTGGCCCTTGTGGCGGCGCCGCGGGCCGACGCGTCATACGCCGACATGGACGCCGCCGTCGCGCACCTCGAACACATCGCCGGTGAGGTGCCCAGCGTCAAGGTCGTGCCCAACCCGCAGCAGCCGCCGGCGCAGCCGGACCGGCCCTACGTTGTGACCCTGCAGCTCGACTTCAACAACACCGGTGCGGTCGACGTCGCGAAGCAGCTGCGGCAGAAGGTCGGGATCAACGGCGACCGGCCCGGTGAGATGCAGGACGGCAAGGTCAAGCTCTACGTCATCGGCCAGGGCGCGTTGGGCGCCGCCGCCACGGCGGCCACCAAGCACGACATCGCGCAGGCCGAACAGTGGAACCTTCCGATCGTCCTGATCGTGTTGCTCGCGGTGTTCGGCTCGCTGGCCGCCGCCGCCATGCCGTTGGTTCTCGGCATCTGCACGGTCGCGGTCACCATGGGCCTGGTCTATCTGCTGTCGATCTACACCCAGATGTCGGTGTTCGTCACGTCAACGGTGTCGATGTTCGGGATCGCGCTCGCCATCGACTATTCACTGTTTATTCTCATGCGGTTCCGCGAGGAACTGCGGGCCGGACGCGACCCCAAGCAGGCCGCAGACGCCGCGATGGCCACCTCCGGACTCGCGGTGGTGTTGTCCGGTTTGACCGTGATCGCGTCGGTGACCGGTATCTACTTGATCAACACCCCTGTCCTGGTGTCGATGGCAACCGGTGCGATCCTGGCGGTGGCCATCGCCGTGCTGACCTCGACGACGTTGACCCCCGCGGTGCTGGCGACGTTCGGCCACGCGGCCGCGAAACGGTCTTGGCTCTTACATTGGTCGCGCCGGCCGGAGACAACGCAGTCGCGGTTCTGGACCAGGTGGACCGGCTGGGTGATGCGCAGGCCATGGCTGTCGGCGTTGGGGGCGACGGTACTTCTACTCTCGCTGGCCGCGCCGGCGTTCTCGATGGTTCTGGGCAACAGCATGCAGAGGCAGTTCGAGCCCACACACGAGATCCGCGGCGGCGTCAACGCCGCGGCAGATGCGCTCGGCCCCGGCGCGCTCGGCCCGGTCCGGGTGCTGGTGACTTTCCCCGATGGCAATCCCGCGTCCGCGCCGGCGAAAGAGCCGCTTCTGCAGGCGGTGCAACAACGAATGTCGCAGGCGCCCAACGTCGTTACGGTGCAGCCCGCGGTGTTCGGCAACGACTACCGCAGCGCGCTGGTGTCGGCGGTGCTGTCGGTGGACCCCGAGGACATGGGCGCCCGCCAGACCGTCGACTGGATGCGTGCGCAGCTCCCACCGGTGGCCGGGTCCAACGCGAAAGTCGATGTCGGCGGTCCGACGGCACTGATCAAGGACTTCGACGACCGGGTGTCGAAGACGCAGCCCGCCGTGTTCGGATTCGTCGCGCTGATCGCCTTCGTGATGCTGCTGGTCTCCATCAGGTCGGTGTTCCTTGCGTTCAAGGGTGTCCTGATGACGGTGTTGTCGGTGGCCGCGGCCTACGGCAGTCTCGTCGCCGTTTTCCAGTGGGGCTGGCTGGAGGAGCTGGGCTTCCGGCCGATCTCGTCACTGGACAGCACGATCCCGCCGCTGGTTCTCGCGATGACGTTCGGCCTTTCGATGGACTACGAGATCTTCCTGCTGACCCGCATCCGTGAGCGGTTCTTGCAAACCAACAACACCCGCGACGCCGTCGCCTACGGGGTGAGCACCAGCGCACGCACCATCACGAGCGCCGCGCTGATCATGATCGCGGTGTTCATCGGCTTCGCATTCGCCGGCATGCCGCTGGTCGCTCAGCTCGGCGTCGCGTGCGCGGTGGCGATCGCCGTCGACGCCACCGTGGTGCGCCTGGTCCTGGTGCCCGCGCTGATGGCCATGTTCGCCGAATGGAACTGGTGGCTGCCGCGGTGGCTGATCCGCATCCTGCCGTCGGTGGACTTCGAGAAGCCGCTGCCGAAGGCCGACATCGGCGACCTGGTCATCATTCCGGATGATATTTCGACGCTGGCGGCATCCGGAATCGACATCCGCATGGTGGTCAAGTCGGCGGCCAAGCTCAAATCCATGTCGCCGCAGACGATTACCGTCGCCGATCCACTCGCGTTCAGCGGCTGCCTGCCACCAAGCGCTTCGGCCGAATTCATCAAGGGCGGTGACGAGCCGCGGCACGGCAACGGCCACACCAACGGTCACACGAACGGCCACACCGCCATGAACGGCAAGACGATGAAGCTGCGGCGCGGCAGGCTGCCGGTGCATCCCGTCACGATGTGGCGCGGCAGGCTGTCGGTGGCGCTGGACGCGCTGGAGACCGAGGCCGACACCGAACGGGCGCCCGTCGAGCGCAACAGCCCGATGGAGACCACCAACGTCCAGCTGCCCACCGGTGATCGGCTGCAGATCCCGACCGGCGCGGAGACGTTGCGGCTGAAGAGCTACCTGATTATGTGTCGAAACAGCATCAAAGATTTCGCCGAGTTTGCCGATTTGGTCGACTCAATGGAGACTCAAACTGCCGCGGTGGTACTGGCCGGAATGGATCGGTACTACTGTGGTGAGCCATCCAGGAAGCAATGGGTGGCCACGCAACTGGTGCGCCGACTTGCCGATCCGCACCCGTCGGACGAGTTCGACATCCCGATGTCGGGCCCCGAGGCGGAGGCTGATTGGGCCAAGGTTCGGGAGCGTTGTCTGTCGGTGGCGGTCGCGATGCTCGAGGAGGCGAGGTGACGGTGACTGTGGACGCGCGCCGTGACGCTGCCACCGCCCGCATACCGACCGGGGCTCCAAAGCGGTCCCGCCGCCCTTCCGGCGCCGACGACCGGCCGGTGGAGTTCTGGCCCACGGCCGCGATCCGCGAGGCACTGGAAACCGACGACCTGACGGTATGGCAGCGCATCGTCGCCGCCATCAAACGTGATCCGTACGGAAGGACCGCGCGCCAAGTCGAGGAGGTGCTGGAGTCGACACGGCCGTATGGGGTCTCGAAGGCACTGTCCGAAGTGCTGACCAAGACCCGGCAGAACCTGGAAGCCAACGAGCGCGCCGAAGTCGCACGCCAGATTCGGTTGTTGCTCAGCCGGTCCGGTCTCAAGCCACAGGAATTCGCCTCGCGCATCGGTGTGCCCGGTGAAGAACTGGCGGGCTACATCGAGGGCAAGACCAGCCCGCCGGCGTCGCTGATGGTCCGGATGAGCCGGCTGTCGGACCGCTTCGCGAAAATGAAGGCCCATCGCACGGGCGGCTCTCACTGAGCTGACCGGCCGATGCCGCGCCGCGGCCGGACTCTGATTCGCGGGTATACCGGTAGTCATGGAACCCGACATCGGCCGCATTCTCCGGGAAACTCGAACGGTGGCGATCGTCGGAGCGTCCGCCAATCGGGCCCGCGCCGTCTACTCCGTGTGGAGTTACCTCAAGTCGGCCAGCGACTATGAGCTCTACCTCGTCAACCCGACGATCAGCGAAGTCGACGGCACGCCGACATACCCCGACCTGGCGGCCCTTCCGGTGGTACCCGATCTCGTCGACGTGTTCCGGCGCCACGAGCATCTGCCGTCGGTGCTCGACGACGCGATCGCGGTCGGCGCGAAAACCCTGTGGCTGCAATCAGGTTTGTTGGATGAAGAGGTGGCACGCGATGGTGAGGCCGCCGGCGTGCAGGTGGTGATGGACCGCTGCCTGAAGGTGGAGCATGCCCGCTTGATCAGCGTGAGTTGATCGGAGTCACGTCGGCGACCAGCCAGTGCCCGCGGTCCTTGGTTAGCGTTATTCGCAGGGCAAGCACCGCGGTGTCGGGCGGCTTACCCGGAACGTCTTGGGTTCCCCGCATGATCACCGCGACACTGGCGTCCTTCGGGCCGATGGCCTCGACACCCGCTGAGATCGTGCTGGCATGTCCTGAAACGTTCTTACTTGTCAATTCCTTTGCGACAGCGGCGAACTCGTTCTTGTACTGCTCCGCCCGTTGCGGCGTCATCATCGCCGTCGCGCGGTCGATCGACACCGTCGGACTCGAAGGCGTGAAGGTCGCGCTGGCCTCGGCCACACTGCTGGCGATGCCCACCACTTCGGCGCTGTCGCTGCGCAGGTTGCGGTCCGGCACCGTCCACTTGGTATAGCCGACCAGTACCGCGGCGACCAATGCCGCCGTGGCCACTCCGACGACGACCAGTCGCAGGCCGGGTCCGTCGTCGTCGGTGCCGACGGTCACCCCGTCGCGCCGCGCAAGGACGACGTTGACGATGACGCCCTCGACGATCAGCAGGCACAGCACCGACGCAAGCGACACCCACCACAGCGGCCAGCCGAGCGCCATGCCGAGGTACACCAGGGCGGCGATCGCTGCGAGCGGTGCGGCGATGTCGAACGCCAGCACCCGCAGGCGATTCCTCATTGAATCGGCTCCAGGCGGGAAATCATCAACTTGCCCCCGACGTCGGAGACATCCAGCCGCAGGTTCCAGCGTAGGGTCTGCGGCTTGCCACCGACGTTATCGCTGATCGACGTCGCCACCACCAGCACGGTGTCGGTGCGCTTGACCAGGTCGGCCAGCGGCGCAGGCGGGGTCGGCTCGGGCGCCGGGCGGCCGTCGGGCAGGGTCTCCGGCCGGTGGTAGACCGACTCCACCGCAACCGAGTCGATCTGCCCCTTGGTCCGCGATTGCAGCGTCTGGACCACCTTCTTGTACGGCTCGACCGCCGACTCGAACTCGTTGTTGAGTTCGCCGACCGTGCCGTCGTGCAGCTTCTGCAGGCTGGCGTCGATGTCGTCCTTGTTCATGTTGATCAGAACGGCGGTCCAGTCGGCGGCGGCCTTGAGCAGCTCGGTGTCGTAGCGACGCTCGTCGGCGTCGGCGCGATGCCCCGACCAGATCATGACCGCCAGCACGATTGCGGCCACCGATAGCAGCGCGAGCGCCGCCGAGGCGATGCCGAAGCCGGAGAAGACGGGACCGTCGTCTTCGGCGAGGTCGTCGCCGCTGCGCTCGTCGTCGGGCATGGCCGTGAGGCTACCTGGGCGGTTTCGGCGACCAGTTATCCCCAGTCGCGACTTCATCCACAACCGGCACAACGTCGGCTGCTATTCGCACGTACGTTCGATAACGTTGCTTCCATGAGTTCCTCGCAGGACGAGATTCGCGCCGCGTTGGATGCGGTTGAGGCGGCTCATGGGCGTCTGCGAGTGACGTGCTCTGATGCGGTGGGCAATGCGTTCCGGGTGGAGGTCTGTGAGAGGTTGGAAGCTCAGCGCCGGGTCAACCGTGGGCTGATGTACCGGTTGGTCGGCGAACTCGTCGAGCCGCCGGATGGACCCGCCGACCCCGATCTGCCTGCGGGCACGGTGATGAGCAAGCTGCTGTGGCAGCGACTGCGGATCACACCGGGTGAGGTGCGGCGCCGGATGGGCGTCGCTGCGCGGATTGGGCCGCGCCGTTCGTTGACCGGAGCCGTGTTGGCGCCCGAACTGCCCCACCTCGCTTGCGCGGTGGAGAACGGTGAGGTCGGCGAGGAGCACATCGGCGCGGTCTGTCACGCGCTCGATGTGCTGCCCTCGGCGGTGGCCGGCGACAAGCGGGAGAAGGCCGAACGGATCTTGGTGCGCCACGCGGTTTGTCAGGACGCCACGTTCGTCACCGTGATCGGGCGCAGAATCGCCGATCACCTCAACCCCGACGGGCTGTTCGACGAGCACGACCGCGCCCGCCGCCGCGGACTGCACCTGGCCCCCCAAGGCCCCGACGGCATGAGCCGACTGTCGGGCTGGCTCGACCCGGAAACCCGCGCCTATCTGGAGGCGGTCAACGCCGCCGTGCGCCCCGGCCGCCACCAGCCCGACGGCGATGTGCCCGACGAGGCCGACCCCGATACCCGCAGCGGACCCCAACGGCTACACGACGCCGTCAAGCTCGGCCTCAAAGCCGGCATCGCCTCCGGCGAGTTCGGGCCGGCATCGCGGGCTGCCGGTCACCGTCATCGTCACCACGACACTGCGCGAGCTGGATCGCGCGGCTCATGCGGTGACCAACCCCACCGCCGCGATGCCCCGCCGGCGCGCACCGGCGGCGGCTCCGCCCTGCCGATGCGCGATCTGATTCGCATGGCCGCCGACGCCCTCCACTACCTGGCCGTCTTCGAGGACCACAGCAACAGGCCGCTCTATCTCGCCCGCACCAAACGCGTCGCCACTGCCGACCAACGCATCATTTGCTACGCGCGCGACCGGGGCTGTACCCGGCCCAACTGCCTGGAGGCCGGCTATCACTGCGAAGTCCATCACGAACCCGATTGGCGCACCGGCGGCCGCACCGACGCCCACTGCCTGTACTTCGGCTGCGGACCCGATCACACGCTGGTCAGCAAGAACACCCTCAAGACCAAAGTCACCGACACCGGCAGACTCGCCTGGACCGACGGCACCGGCCCACCCGAAATCAACCGAGCCCACCACCCCGACGAACTGCTCGCCGAACTCTTCGACGACGACGAGAAGTAGCCGTGTTGCGCGCTTCTGGAAGGATGTTGGGGTGACGGTAGAAGCAATTCGCTCCGGTATCGACCTGAGCCATGTCGACCAGCAAGCCCGCCCGCAAGACGACCTGTTCGGCCATGTGAACGGCCGCTGGTTGGCGGAGTACACGATCCCTGCCGACCGGGCCACCGACGGCGCGTTCCGGTCGCTCTACGACCGCGCCGAGGAGCAGATCCGCGACCTCATCGACGAGGCAGCCGAAGCCAAGGCCGAGACGGGTACCGACCAGCAACGCATCGGCGACCTGTACGCGAGCTACATGGATGAGGCGACGGTCGAGCGGATCGGGGTTCAGCCCCTGCTCGACGAGTTGGCGTCGATCGACGCCGCCGCGGATGCCGCCGAATTGGCCACGGTGCTCGGCGGGTTGCAGCGCACCGGCGTCGGCGGCGGAACCGGCGCCTACATCGACACCGACTCCAAGAACTCCACCCGCTACCTGTTGCATCTGGGGCAGTCCGGGCTTGGGCTGCCCGACGAGTCCTATTACCGCGACCAGCAGCACGCCGAGATCCTCGCCGCCTATCCGCGCCACATCGCCGCGATGTTCGCGCTGGTGTACGGCGAGGAGCCTCAACCGGGAGAGTGGCAGGCCACCGCCGAGCGCGTCGTCGCGCTGGAGTCCAAGCTGGCCGCCGCGCACTGGGACGTCGTCAAGCGCCGCGACGCCGACCTCACCTACAACCTGCGCGCGTTCGCCGAACTGCCCGCCGAGGCTCCCGGATTCGACTGGGCAGGCTGGGTGACCGGGTTGGGCACCACACCCGAGTCAGCAGCCGAAGTCGTTGTGCGCCAACCCGATTACTTGACCGCTTTCGCCGCCCTGTGGGCCGGAGAGGACATCGAGGACTGGAAGCGCTGGGCCCGCTGGCGGCTGATCCATTCACGCGCCTTCCTGCTCACCGACGATCTCGTCGCCGAGGACTTCGACTTCTACGGCCGCACCCTGAGCGGCACAGAATCGATCCGGGACCGGTGGAAGCGCGGCGTCTCCGTCGTGGAGAACCTGATGGGCGACGCACTCGGCAAGCTGTACGTCGAGCGGCACTTCCCGCCAGACGCCAAGGCCCGGATGGACGAACTCGTGGCGAACCTGCGGGAGGCCTACCGGGTCAGCATCAACCAGCTGGACTGGATGACGCCCGAAACCCGGCAGCGCGCACTGGCCAAGCTGGACAAGTTCACGCCCAAGATCGGCTATCCCGCGAAGTGGCGGGACTACTCGAAGCTGGTCATCGAACGCGACGACCTGTACGGCAACTACCGTCGCGGCTACGCAGTGAGCTCCGAGCGCGAGTTGGCCAAGCTCGGCAGTCCCGTCGACCGCGACGAGTGGTTCATGACACCGCAGACGGTGAACGCGTACTACAACCCCGGCATGAACGAAATCGTGTTCCCCGCAGCCATTCTGCAGCCGCCGTTCTTCGACGCCGACGCCGACGACGCGGCCAACTACGGCGGCATCGGCGCGGTGATCGGCCACGAGATCGGCCACGGCTTCGACGACCAGGGCGCCAAGTACGACGGCGACGGGAACCTGGTGGACTGGTGGACCGACGACGACCGTACCGAGTTCGGCGCGCGCACCAAGGCGCTGATCGAGCAGTACGAGGAGTTCGTTCCGCGTGGCCTCGGCGACGGTCATCATGTGAACGGCGCGTTCACCGTCGGGGAGAACATCGGCGACCTCGGCGGATTGTCGATTGCGCTACTGGCCTACCAGCTCTCGCTGAACGGTCGGCCAGCACCGGTGATCGACGGGCTGACCGGCGCGCAGCGGGTGTTCTTCGGCTGGGCCCAGGTGTGGCGAACGAAATCCCGTGAAGCCGAGGCGATCCGGCGACTTGCCGTCGACCCGCACTCGCCGCCGGAGTTCCGGTGCAACGGTGTGGTCCGGAACATGGACGCGTTCTACGAGGCGTTCGAGGTCGACGAGGACGACGACCTGTACCTGGAACCGCAGCGGCGGGTCAGGATCTGGAACTGAGCTCCAGCTCGCCCTCGCCCGCCTTGTAGAACGGCCGGGTGGCAATCACGTAGATCCCGAACACCGCCAGCGGAGCAAGCAACGGCAACCACGGCAGCTCGAACGGGAACGAGGCGGCCAACACCCCGACGAAGGTAAAACCAAGGGCGGCAAGCATTGCCGGTGCCGACGCGCCGATCACCGCGGCGCGTCCGCCCTCGGTGTACCGCAGAACCAGGTAGCAGGCCGCGGACAAGCCGGCGAGTGCGGCCGGCATCGGCGCCGCATCGGTGATCACGATCGCAGCGGCGGCCAACAGAACCGCAGGCGTTGCCGCGACGCGAAACGCGATGCCCGCCAAGACCGCGGCCGCGGCGAGCATCGCTACGGCGAGTGCGACCCCCTCGGTTTGCATTCCCGCGGCGGCCACCATCACCAGCCCGAACGGGGTGGACAGCAGATGGGCCTTTCGGAGCAAAGGGGTCATCGCCGCCGCCCCCGTACCGGTCGCCGACGCTCGGGAACCAGCCGCATCGACTGATCGAGGGTGCTGGCCGTCGACCACGACACCACGTCGACTCCAATGGTGCCCATGTCGCGGTACATGAACGCACGCTGCATCGCCCACATCCGGGTGAACAGCGGGTCGTTATCGCCCTGAAAGGGTGCGCCCTCGAGAACATCGACCGCGACGACCGTATGGCCGCGCTTACGCAGGTCGATCAACGACAGCGCGAACTCGGTGTCCAGCATCGTCGAAAATGCGACGACGATCGCACCGGGCGGAAGGGCGGCGCGGGGCGCCAATGTTCCTGTGGTGGTTTCGAATTCATCACCCGCCCCGAGCAGCGTGTCCAGCACTCGGTAGAACTGTCGACGACCGATGTCGGCGCCGAGCCAGCGGGGTCGACCGCCGCCGAGCGAGACAACCCCGGCACGATCGCCGCTTCGCAGGGCGCTCTGCACCACCTGAACGGCACCGCGCAGCGCTCGTTCGGTGGCTTCCGTCGCCGGACCGGGCGGCTGCGGGTACGTGTCGATCAGCACCACAACGTCGGCGGCCCGGTCGGTCAACCGCTGTGTGACATGCAGGTTGCCACGGCGCGCGCTCACCGGCCAGTTGACCGTGCGCAGCTGGTCGCCGGGGACGTACGGGCGGATGTCGGCATATTCGACGCCGGGTCCAATGTGACGCGTCAGGTGGGTGCCCAGCCGATCCAGCAGTTCGGTCTTCGGGATGGCAGTGGACTGCGTTGGGGCCAACGGAAACACGAACACGTCGGCGGCGTCGACGGTCGCGGTGCCAGCAAGCAACCCTCCCGGAGCGACGACCTCGACCGTTGCCCGTACCGGATAGCGCCCCCAGCGTTCGGCCACACATGTGGCCGTCTGCCGCTCACCGGGGTCGTCTGCGAGAACGTCAAGTTCCATCCCCCCGACCCCCTCGATCGCAAGTGCGACGGCGACGTCGGCCCGCTCGGCGGTCGCCCACAGGCTCAACTGCGTCTGCTCCCCCTCGAAGCAGCGCTGCAGGCCCGGCTCCGCGTGCACATAGACCTTCGGCACCGACCGCTGCCAGCCGATCGAACACAACACACCGAGCAGCGGCGCGACGAACGCGATGAGCTGCCACCGTGATCCGATCAAGGCGGCGGCCAAGACCACTCCGGCACAGGTCGCTACTGCACGCGTCAACGGCGATGCACGCCAACGCAACTCGGCTTCAGTATTACGGGTTTCAATCACGCTCGTGCCCGAGGGACCGGCAACCGCCGCAACAGTTCCTCAACGACGTCGGCACCGTGGACGCGGCGTACCCACATCTCGGGCTTGAGACTGATCCGGTGCGCCATGGTTGGGACGGCGAGCGATTTCACGTCCTCGGGTATCACGTAGTCACGACCGAGAAGAAGCGCACGCGCACGCGCATGCTGGACGAGGTCGAGTTCGGCACGCGGGCTCGCGCCGACCGCAACCTGCGGATGCTGCCGGGTGGCGTTGGCCAGCGACACGACGTAATGCAGCACGTCCTCGTGCACGGTCACCTCCTCCACCGATTCCCGCATCGCAACCAGATCATGGGCATCCACAACCTGATTCACCGTCGGCTCAGCCGAGCCGCGCTCGAGCCGGCGGCGCAGCATCGACGCCTCCTCCTGTTCGGACAGGTAGCGGAGTTCCAGCCTGATCGCGAAGCGGTCCAACTGCGCCTCGGGTAGCGGATAGGTGCCCTCGTACTCAATCGGGTTGTCGGTGGCCAGCACGATGAAGGGGGCGGGCAGCCGGTGGGTGACACCGTCGATACTCACCTGGCCTTCGGCCATCGCCTCGAGCAACGCGGCCTGCGTCTTCGGCGGTGTCCGGTTGATCTCGTCGGCGAGCAGAAGGTTGGTGAAGATCGGGCCCGAGCGGAATTCGAACCGGCCCGACTGCATGTCATAGACCGTCGAGCCGAGCAGGTCGGCCGGAAGCAGGTCGGGTGTGAACTGCACGCGGGTGAACTCGAGGCCGAGCGCCGCGGCGAATGACCGCGCGATCAGCGTCTTGCCCAGGCCGGGAAGGTCCTCGATCAGCACGTGCCCGCCGGCCAGCACCGACGTCAGAATCAGCGTGAGTGCCCAGCGCTTTCCAACCACGACACGTTGGATTTCGTCGAGGACAGCCTCGCAGTTGGCAGTCGTCGTCTCCGCCGGCATCGTCATACCTGCTCCAACCTCCGAAGGATCTGATCCAGCGCAGACCGCCCCGGCCCAGGCGCTTGCTTGTCGGTACGCTCGACGTTTTCCGGATCCACCCATGCCCACAGTTCGTCGCCGAAGAGCATCCGGCCGGTGGCACGGAATCCTTCCGGATTCTTGTTCTGCTTCTGGCCCGTCGCGATGCCGAACTGCCGCGCGAGCATCGGGCGAAGGTGGCGATCCCAGTCCGACCGCGTGGACTCCGACCAGGAGATCAGCGTCTCGGTTCGAGACAGCCAGCGCCGCAACGACTCTTCCGCGCCATTGGTGTTCGCGGCGGCCGGCACGGTATCGGTTCCGCGCACCAGATACCAACGCAGCGCGAGCAGCGTCACCGCGACCGCGACGCCGACCGTCGCCAGCACCAGCCGCCGGTCGGGCATCAGCATCGCGATCAGCTGAACTCCGACCACCAGGCACAGGCCTGCGGCGACAAGCTTTTTCATGGTCATGCGACGCTCCGCAGTTCGGCGAGGACCAGCCTCAGCACGCGAAGTGCGATCTCGCGGTGCTCTTCGGTCATCACGTGTGGACTGAACCGCGCCTCTTCGAACAGATCCACCAGTTCGGTCGCGCTGTCGGCGCGCAGCGCGTGGTGCTCGACCGCTCGCGCCAACACCTCCGAAGGTGTATCCGATTCCCGCGGAACGACTTCCGGAGAGTTCTCGAGTTCGTGCTCCATCGCCGCATAGCACGCGATGATCGCTTCGCGTGGTTCGCGGCTCAAGTCACCGATCTCGGCCAGCCCGAGTTCCGCCGCGCGCGCAAGCGAATCACCCTCTTCCGCGGGCGTCGACGGCCGGTGTTCGTCGCCTGGCGACATCGGCGCTGTGGCGCGCCGCCGGCGCCTGCGTCCTGCGATCGCCGCCCCCACGAACACCACCATCATGAGTAACGTCGTCGCCCCGGCGAGAAGGGAGAAGACGTTCGACGACGCCCCCGGTTCCTCCGGCTGCTGCGCAGGCTGGGGCGCGCCCGTCGGCGGAGCGTCCCCATTTGGTGGTTGCTGCTCGATACCGACGGCCAAGTTCAACCGCGACAGCAGCGCAACCAGTGCCAACCACGCGATTACCACGCCAACCGCAATCAGCACCATGCGCCACGTCAAAGGCCGTCGCTCGCCTGCCATCTCGCGAGGCGGTTCGCCGGCGCCGGGCGAAAGGGGACGGCGACGCGACTGCGTGATGATCGCGATCGCGATGATCGCCATCGACACAATTAGCATCGCGACCACCGCGAACAGGCTGCCGAAGCCGCTGGGCGGCCGGTCGCGGGGCGGGGGATCTGCGCCGGGCACATAACCGTGCAGCGAGACAGCGGCCACGATCAGGAGCACGATCACGGCGACGACGCGCCCTGGCGCCTTGTCGATCCCAGGCATTGGCCACCACTCGACTGGTTGCCCACCGCCCTCTTGCGACAGGTGGGCCTTGTGACCCATCCTCGCCGCGTTCAGGTCAACGCCGCAACGGTATGGCTAGATCTGCCAGTCCTGGCCGCCGTCGTTCTGGCTATAGGAGCCGACCGAGTTCTTGATGACGACGGGGTCGCCACTGCCGAAGTTGTCGTAGAACCACTGCGCATTGGCCGGGCTGAGGTTGATACAGCCGTGGCTGACGTTGCGCTTGCCCTGGTCGCCGACCGACCACGGGGCGCTGTGCACGAACGCGCCGCTGTTGTCGATCCGGACGGCGTTCTGGACAGTCAGCTTATAGCCCTCCGGCGAGGTGTTCGGAACCCCATACGTCGCGGAGTCCATCACGACCGATGCGAACTTCTCCAGCACGTAGTAGGTGCCGTTCTTGGTCTCGTGCTTGCCGTCCGGCCTGCCCATCGACACCGGGAAAGTCTTCTCGACCTTCCCGTTGCGGGTGATGGTCATCTGGTGCGCCTTGTCGTCGATGTTGGCCACCAGCGAGTCACCGGTGCGGAAGCTCGACTTGGCTCCACTCGCGTCGATGTTGACGGTGGTGTTGGCCGGCCAGAAATTGAGTGGACGCCAGCGCACCTGGGTGTCGCTCATCCAATAGAACTTGCCGGGCACGGGCGGAGTCGACGAGATGTGGATCGCCTGCTCGGCCATCGGGCGGTCGGCGATCGGCCGCTGGAAGTTGATGATGATCGGCTTGCCCACGCCGACCATGGAGCCGTTGACCGGGTTGAACGACGGCGGCACGAACACCGGCTCTCCGGTGTATGGCGTCGGGTTCTGGCCCGCCGGGGTGCCCTCAGGAATGGTCGTCGGCTGCGCCGCGGCCAGCGGGTCGGTCGGTGGCGCGAACGGGTTGGCCGGTGGCGCAAGCGGGTTGGCCGGTGGCGCAAGCGGGTCGGCGGGAGGCGGAACGGCCATCGGATCAGCAGGAGGCGGAGCCTCGGGCCCCGGGGGCGGCGGGACGGGCGCCACCGCGGCCGCCGGGTCGATGGGAGCCTCCTGTGCGGGCACTTCAGGGCCTGGCGGCGGACCACCCGGATCCACCACGGGATCTGCCATCGCTGACGGGCTACCGAACGCCAGTCCGCTGGTCAATCCGACCGCGAACGTCGCGGTGAGCAGCCTCCGCATCTTCCGCTGCGGCATGCAAACACCTCCACTCGAGCTTGGTCCAGTCTCGCACAGCGCAAAGACCGGCTAACGCCGCAACGGTCATGCCGAGCCCGGACAACTGTCCAGCGAAGGCGCTGAGCTGCTGTGTTCATCGCCCGCAGGCGTCGAATGTTACTTCCTGCTGGTTACCTGAAGGAATGATGAACAACCGGCGGGTGGCTGCGACGCCGCCCAGCGCGACCACGACCAACGTGGTCGACGCCGCGATCATCGCCGCCAGCCCGGCCTGCTCGTAGAGCAGCCCACCGGACAGAGAACCCGCCATGATGCCGACCTGGAACGCCGTCACGTAAAGCCCAGACGCCCCGTCGGGGTCGTACGGCGCGGTGCGCATCGCCGCGGCCTGCAGCATGGGCGGCAGCGCCGTCGACGCCGCACCCCACAGGACGATCGCCGCGGCGCCGGCCAAGACCGTCGTGGCATCCGGGTGACCCCCCGCCAGCGCGGTCAGCACCGCCAATGCGACCGCCAGCGCACCGAGGCAGCCGACCACCGAGGCCTTCGGGCGCCGATCCAGCGGTCGGGCCATCACCGCCATCCCCACTAGGCCTGCGATACCGAAGCCGGCCAGCAGCCAGGCCAGCTGCGGGCCGTGCACCCCGACGACGTCGCGGATGATCACCACGATGAACGTGTAGGAGATGAAGTGGGCGGTGACCCCGACGAGGGTCAGGACGCTCAGCGCAACCAGCCGACTGTGGCGATGGTGCCGCTCATGGGTCCGGACGGTGTCGACTTCTGTGGCGGACAGCACCATCGGCGGCAGTGTCACCCACGCGGCGAGCGTGACGATTGCCGCGGCCACGGTGACGACCACCACCGCGAGCCGCCAACCCCACAGCTCACTCATCGCCGCGGTCAGCGGGTTGCCGAGCACCAGGGCGAGCGTCGTCCCCACATACACCGCGGTGGTGGCGCGGCCGGTGTGTGTGGCGGGCACGAGCCGCGCCCCGATCGGTGCGATCACCGACCACATCAGGCCGTGGGTGGCCGCACACAACACCCGTCCGCCGGCGAGGACCGCGAAGGTGGGTGCCAGCGCCGAAATCAGTTGGGACACCGTCAAACAGACGAGAGTCAGCATCAGCGTGCGACGCCGGGGCCAGTGCGCAGTGAACCGCACCAACGGGACCGTCGTCACCGCGGCGACAAGGGCGTAGAAGGCCAGCAGAGTGCCGACCATGGCCTCGCTGACGCGGAGATCGGATGCGATCGCCGGCAGCGCGCCCACCGGAACCATCTCCGCCGTGACGTAGATGAACGCAGCCGAGGCCAGCACCGCCAGTTGTGCGGCGACGCGGGGTGTCCATGCTCTCCGCACGGTGCGAGTGTCGATTGTCATATCGGGGTACATCACCGTATCGGCTAGGGATGCAGACACCGCTGCAGCTGGTTGCGATGCGGTGTCGATCGCCGCCCAATCGAGAGAGGATCGTGATGGTCGCCATTCCAGCTGGCTACGAGTCGCTTTTGGAGCGTCCCCTGTACGGGCATCTCGCCACCGCGCGGCCCGACGGCCGCCCGCAGGTGAACCCGATGTGGTTCGCCTGGGACGGTGAACTGTTGCGGTTCACCCACACCACCAAGCGACAGAAGTACCGCAACATCTCTGCGAATCCGAATGTCGCGATGTCGATCGTCGATCCGGACAACCCGTACCGGTTCCTCGAAGTGCGCGGTGTCGTGGAGGAGGTCGTGCCCGATCCGACGGGCACGTTCTATCTGAAGCTCAACGACCGCTACAGCGGCCCGTTGACCGAGCCACCGCCCGACAAGGCCGACCGGGTGATCATCGTGGTGCGGCCGACCGGCTTCAGTAAGCAGTAGCCGATGATTGTGGCCTTCAGTGTCAGCCCCTCGGGCGGCGACGACACCGGCGGTGTGGGAGCGGCGGTCGCCGAGGCGATTCGGGTCGTTCGCGCTTCGGGCCTACCCAACGAAACCAATGCGATGTTCACCAACATCGAGGGCGAGTGGGACGAGGTAATGGGCGTCGTCAAAAGTGCCGTGGATGCGGTGGCGGCGGTGTCGCCCCGGGTCAGCCTGGTGCTCAAGGCCGATATCCGGCCCGGCCACACCGGCCAGCTCGCGGCCAAGGTCAAACGGATCGAGGACGCGCTGCGCGACTAGCGCCGTCAGGACCGCACGAGGCGCGCGATGGCCGCCGACGCTTCGGCCAGTTTGGCGTCGGCTTCGTCGCCGCCCTCGGTCACCGCCTGACTCACGCAGTGGCCGAGGTGCTCGTCGAGCAGGTTCAACGCGACCGACTGCAGGGCGCTGTTCACCGCGCTGATCTGAGTGAGGACGTCGATGCAGTACTTGTCCTCGTCGATCATCTTCGCGATGCCGCGGACTTGGCCCTCGATGCGGCGCAGCCGATTCGCGTAGTTGTCCTTGTTGGACGTGTAGCCATGTATGGCAGTCATGCCCCCAGCTTACCGGTACCCCACCGGGGTATCCATAATCGTTTGGCCGGGTGAAACGCCGCGGGCATACTGACACTCATGCCCTCAGACTCCCGTCCCATCGACATCAAGCCCCGCAGCCGCGACGTCACCGACGGCCTCGAGAAGGCCGCCGCCCGCGGAATGCTTCGCGCGGTCGGGATGGAGGACGACGACTTCGCCAAGCCGCAGATCGGTGTCGGGTCGTCGTGGAACGAGATCACCCCCTGCAACCTGTCCCTGGACCGACTGGCCAAGGCCGTCAAGGACGGCGTGTTCGCAGCGGGTGGCTTCCCGATGGAGTTCGGCACCATCTCGGTCTCCGATGGCATCTCGATGGGCCATGAGGGCATGCACTTCTCACTTGTGTCGCGCGAGGTGATCGCCGACAGCGTCGAGGTCGTCATGCAAGCAGAGCGCCTCGACGGTTCGGTGCTGTTGGCCGGCTGTGACAAGTCGCTGCCCGGCATGCTGATGGCCGCCGCCCGGCTCGACCTGGCCAGCGTGTTTCTGTACGCCGGCTCGATCCTGCCCGGCAAGGCCAAGCTCTCCGACGGCACCGAGATGGACGTCACGATCATCGACGCGTTCGAGGCCGTCGGCGCGTGTGCCCGCGGCCTGATGCCTCGAGAGGACGTCGACGCGATCGAGCGGGCGATCTGCCCCGGCGAGGGCGCGTGCGGTGGCATGTACACCGCCAACACCATGGCCAGTGCCGCTGAGGCGCTCGGCATGTCGCTGCCGGGCAGCGCCGCACCCCCGGCCACCGACCGCAGAC
The DNA here is from genome assembly GCA_963804905.1 of uncultured Actinomycetota bacterium. GTDB lineage: Bacteria > Actinomycetota > Actinomycetes > Mycobacteriales > Mycobacteriaceae > Mycobacterium. Next base: position 277,920 of record CAWDSB010000007.1, read on the forward strand.
GCGACGGGTTCGCCCGACGCAGCGGGCAGGCCGTGGTCGAGCTGCTGCGCCGCGGCATCACCGCCCGCGACATCCTCACCAAGGAGGCCTTCGATAACGCGATCGCCGTGGTGATGGCGTTCGGCGGCTCGACGAATGCGGTCCTGCACCTGCTGGCGATCGCCCACGAAGCCGACGTCAAGCTGTCGCTGGAGGATTTCACCCGGATCGGCCAGAAGGTGCCGCACCTGGCGAACGTGAAACCGTTCGGCAAGCACGTGATGTTCGACGTCGACCACATCGGCGGTGTGCCCGTGGTGATGAAGGCGCTGCTGGATGCCGGTCTGATGCACGGGGATTGCCTGACGGTCACCGGCCAGACCATGGCCGAGAACCTGGCTCACATCAACCCGCCGGATCCCGACGGCAAGGTGTTGCGGGCGCTGGACAATCCGATCCACCCGACCGGCGGCATCACGATCCTGCGCGGATCGCTGGCGCCCGACGGCGCCGTGGTGAAGTCGGCAGGCTTCGACTCCGATGTGTTCGAGGGCACCGCAAGGGTTTTCGAGCGTGAACGGGCGGCGCTCGACGCGTTGGAGGACGGCACGATCACGAACGGTGACGTCGTCGTCATCCGGTACGAGGGCCCGAAGGGAGGCCCTGGTATGCGTGAGATGTTGGCCATCACCGGAGCGATCAAGGGCGCCGGGCTGGGCAAGGACGTTCTGCTGATGACCGACGGCCGGTTCTCCGGCGGGACGACCGGTCTGTGCGTCGGGCACGTCGCACCCGAGGCCGTCGACGGGGGACCGATCGCGTTCGTGCGCGACGGCGACCGCATCCGGCTCGATGTCGCCAAGGGCACCCTCGACGTGGTCGTCGATCCGGACGAATTCGAGTCGCGCAAGGCCAATTTCGAGCCGCTGCCCCCGACTTACACCACCGGCGTGCTGGCGAAGTACACGAAGCTCGTCGGCTCGGCGGCAATCGGAGCAGTCTGCGGCTAGCGGAGCATCTTCTCGATCCGCTGCAGGGCGATCGCGCACACCGGCAGATACGCCGGCGCCCACAACGGCACGGCCATGCTCGCCCGGCAACCGGTCCCGACCGGCTCGACCGCGTGTGCGGTGGCAGGCACTCCGGCGACCGACCACGCCCACCTTCGTCCCGGTTCGAATTCGGTGACCTTGAACGGGAGCGCGACCCCGATCGGGGTGTGCACGCGTCCGGTGGTGCCCAGGGTCAACTCGGCGTCGTCGAGCTCCGCCCCGGCGACGGTCGGTCCCCACTGAGGCCACGCGTCGGTGTCGACCAGGACCTTCCACACCGCCTCGGCCGGCGCGTCGATGCGTCTACTGACGGAAAACATGCGGGTGACATACCCACTCAGGTGTCGGGCCGCACTCCTCAGCGCGACTCGTTCCTCGCCGCTTGATCGTCGTTCGGCTAGGTGTTTCGTCCACCGTTCACGCCGAGGATCTGACCGGTGATGTATCCGGCTTCCTCGGATGTCAGGAACGCGCACGCGGCGGCAATGTCCTCGGGCCGCCCCATCCGGCCTACGGGCGTCATCGCCGTCGCCTTCTCGACGTTGGTGAAGCCGCGCTCTTCGGCGCTGCGCAGCATCGGCGTGTCGATGAAACCCGGGGGCACCGCGTTGACGGTGATCCCGCTCGGCCCGTATTCCAGCGCCAGCGACTTGGTCAACCCGTTGACGGCGGACTTGGCGGCGACATAATGCGCCATACCCGCCACACCCGAATGGGTGCTAGACGAGCTGATGTTCACGATCCGTCCCCAGCGGGCGTCGACCATCTCGGGAAGCACCGCCTGGCAGCAGTGGAAGACACCGTTGAGGTTGACGTTGACCACCCGCTGCCAGTCGTCGAAGGTGATGTCGGCGAAGCGTGAGAATCCGTCCAGCCCAGCGGCGTTCACCAGAATCGACACCGGGCCGAGCTGGGTGCGGATCTTGCCGAGTGCGGCATCGACCTGGGCCCGGTCGGTGACGTCGGCGGTGTAGGCGAAGTCGGCCTGCGAGGGCTGCCGATCGATGGTTGCGACGTGATGGCCGTCGGCTTCGAGTCGCGCCGCAATGGCCCGGCCGATTCCCGACGCTCCACCGGTGACTACGGCTGTCCTCATGAATCGAATCGTATAGCAGGGCTAACTTTCACCGACCACCGACCGTGGCACTACTTGATCACGGCCACTGCGAAGCCGTCCCAGTCCTTGGTCCCCACCGTCTGAATCGCCGCCGCATCCAACTGCGGGTTCTTGCCCATCATCTCGAGCATGTCGCGAACGGCACGGGCCTGGTGATCGTCGGCGGCGGGGTCCAGCACCCGACCCATGCGGGCGATGTTGTCGACCACGACGACCGAGCCCGGCCGTCCCAACGTGATCGCCCATTGGACGTAGGCGACGTTGTTCTCCTTGTCGGCGTCGATGAAGAACATGTCGAACGTCTCGCCGCGTTCGGCAAGTCGCGGCAGCGTGTCCAGTGCGGCGCCGACGATGATCTCGATACGGTCCGCGACGCCTGCGCGCTCGAAGTTCTCGCGCGCCACTTCGGCGTGCCTCGGTTCGAATTCGAGCGTGACGACACGGCCGTCGGGTCCGGCGCCGCGGGCCAGGTTGATGGTGCTGTAACCGGCCAGCGTGCCGATCTCGAGCACCCGGCTCGCACGCGTCATCGTCGCCAACAACGCCAGTAGCCGTCCGTGTTGGGCCGACACCTCGATCGACGGCATCCCCGCCGCCGCACCGGCTTCCCTGGCCGCGCGCAGCGCGTCGTCCTCGGTGCGCAAGACTCGGTTGAAGACCTCGTCGAGGGCCTTGGGGTCCGGCTTCGTCACGCGGCAGACGTTACCGCTACCGGACACCTTCCTTGGCGTAGACGATGCGCAGCACGTGGGCGACCTCGGGACCCATCACCGCCTCGGCGAGCTCACAGAACGTCGCGACGAACTCCGGCCCGTGCGGCGGGTCGGCGTCGCACAGGTGATGGGTGATCTCGTGCAGCACGACGAGTTCCCGCAACGCCCAGTTGGTCCGTCGCTCGGGCACGGCGATCGCGGCCCCATCGTCGTGACGTTCGTAATGCGCTGCGCTCACCCCGCGGCGCGGCCGCGCGGTCAACGGTCCGGCCGTCGGCCACCGCGCGCGGACCGAACCGAGCGCGAGCACGTCATCGACATACCGTTGCACCGTCTCCACGGAGGCGAACCGTGCTTCGGGCGGCAATGTCAGGTTCGTCCCGAAGAACTCGATCGTGCGGTTTCCGTGTTCGCCGGCCCGATCGAACAAGGTCCTGACGAACTCTTCAGCGGCGTAGACCTTGGAGCGCTGAGTGTCGCGGGCTGTCACCGGTCCAGCGCGCTGCGCGCCCCGCTCAGCTCCTGACCGTTGACGAGCCGCGCCCGTCGGCCCGCGCGATCACCCGCCCGCCGCGCCGACGACGAGTAACCGGCCGTCGCGCTGGTGGCCGTCCAGGTGCCACGAGCTTCGGACGTCTCGCGATAGAAGTCCTTCAACTCGAGGTCCTTGTCCCGCAACGCGACAGCGGTGCCGGGGCGCCTCGTCTCGCTCCTGGTCGCTTCCCGCCGGGCCTGCTCACGGACTTCTGACAACCGCTTCCCGATGCGGGCACCGAAGGCCAGCTGGAAGTTGATCCGCGCGGTGATGGTCGGGGTCGGTCGATGCCTGCCGGAAGCGATGTAGGCCTCCGATGCCTTCACCATCTGCATCACCAGGCTGGCGTAGAGCGCGTGGCTGGCGTCGATGTCCTCGGCGAACCCGTAGGCGTAGACGAAAGTCGAATTCGACGCGATGTCGCACTTGACGTCGTTGGCGGCCGCGATCACCACGAACAGCTGCACGTAGGTGCGCAGGCCCCGGGTCCCCGGGTTGCCGATGGTGATCGTGCGCTGCACCGGTGCCTGGGCCCTGGTGCGTTTGTCCGAATGCGACCGGGCGACGGCGAGATCTATCGACGTCGCGGTCGCCAACCGTTGGGCGGCGGCCATGAAGGCTTCCGCCTCGTGTGCGTTGTCGGTGCCCTCGGCCTGGCGCAGCAGCGCGGCGATACGGGCCAGCATCTTGTCGTCAGTCATCGCGAAACAGATTAGGACTACTTCGTGACAAAACCGTCCAGCGCCGTCACCAGCTGTGGAGAAAGCGGCGCCTGCTTGGCGAGGTTGGCGATGCTGTCGGTCGGGTCGTCGCGCAGGACATGGTTGACGCCCTTGAGTGTCACGACGGTCAACGCGGTGTGGTTGAGCCCGTCGATCAGCGGCTGCATGGTGTCGCAATTGGCCTGCCGGTCAGTGTCCGAACACGTCAACAGCACCGGGGTGCCCGCGGGAATTGCGGCGGCCAGCGCCACCGGGTCGATCTTGTCGGTTTCCACCGTGGCCTTTGCGTTGCCGGGGTTCAGGATGGCGCCGAGTCCCTCGGGAAGGTTGGCAGGGACGGTGCCCCTGGTGCGGACCTCGTTGACGGCGGCAAGCCAGGTGTTCAGCGTCTCGGGGCTCGCGTCGCTGCGCACCCGGTTGGTAATGATGTCGAGATACCGACCGGACAGCGGCTGGAACAGGCCGAGCGAATGAATCCGCGGCGCACCGGGCGACGTGTCCGACGCCAGCGACATCGCATGGACGGTGCCCTCCCCCAGCGCGTACACCGAGATGCGGGCCTTGTCGGTGCCCGGCTGGTCGGCGAGGAAGCGCGCAGCGGCCTTCGCGCCGCCGGTGTAGACCGCGCTGACGACGTCGGTGGGGTGCGCCCGGAAGGGGCCAAGCCCGGTCTTGCCGGTGCCGACCTTGTCGTACCGCAGGCTCGCGACACCCCGGTCCGACAGCAGTTCGGCGAGCTGGCGCATGTTGCCGATCTTCCCGACGACGGCGTTGTCGCCATTGCGGTCGGTGTTGCCGCTTTCGGAGATCAGCAGCGCCGCGGGCGCGGCTGCCGCGTCCTTCTGGTGACGGTAGGTGCCGTCGATCGTCAGGCCGTCGGCCGTGAAGCTGACCTCGTCCTCGACCCACTGTTGCTGCGCTGATTCATCCGACGAACAGCCTGCCGAGAGCAGGAGCAGGAGCGAAAGCGTCAGCGCAGCAACGACTTTCAAATCCTCGCCTCGATCCAGGACGCGACGTCGTCGAGCACCACCGCGCGTTCGGGTTCGTTGAACACCTCGTGGTAGAGCAACGGGTAAACCTTGAGGTGTGCGTCGGTCGACCCGACACACTCCATCAGGTGCCTGCTGCCCTGCACCGGGATCAGTTTGTCCTCCTCGCCGTGCACCACTAGCAGCGGCGCGGTCAGCGCGGCGGCGCGCTGCGGCATGGTCTTTCCGACGCCCATGAGCGCCCTGGCGATACCCGCGGGCAGCTTGCCGTGATGCACCAGCGGATCGGCGTTGTAGGCGGCCACCACCGCGGGGTCGCGGGACACCGCATCGGTGGGCAGCTGCTCGACGGGCAGGCCGGGGGCGATCCTGCCGAGCGCGTTGGCCAGGAAGACCATCATCGGCGACACCGCATCCTGGGCGTCCACCGCCGGCCCCGACAACACCATCGCGGCGTAGTCGTCGGGGTGCTCGACGCCGTAGGCGAACACGATGCCGCCGCCCATGCTGTGGCCCAGCACGACCCGTTTGAGCTTCGGATACTCGGCGGCCGCGATGCCGACAAGGGTGTGGAAGTCCTCGGTGTATTCGGAGATGTCCCTCAGGTAGACGCGCTTGCCGCCGGAACGGCCGTGCCCGCGGAGGTCAAGGGCGTAGACGGCGAGGCCGGAGTCACCGAAGCGCTGCGCGACGTGGTCGTAGCGGCGCGCGTGTTCGGCATAGCCGTGGCACAGAACGACGACGCCGCGAGGGTCTGTGTCCGGTTCCCACACGTCGTAGACGATGCGCACACCGCCGACGCCCTCGAAGTATCGCTCGCTTCGGCTACTGGCCATCAGGGGAGAGTATCGAGTGCCTGTCTGGGGGTCTGCGTAAGCTCGGTGCGGTGAGCGTCCTCGCACACGAAACCGACGACGAATTCCTGCTCAGGGCCGAGCCTCATCGGCGCGAGCTGTTGGCACACTGCTACCGGATGACCGGCTCGGTTCACGACGCCGAAGACCTTGTCCAGGAAACCTATCTACGGGCATGGCAGGCCTACGGCGGGTTCAAGGGCCAGTCGTCATTGCGGACATGGCTGTATCGGATCGCGACGAACACCTGCCTGACCGCGCTGGAGGGCCGCCAGCGCAGGCCGTTGCCTGCCGGGCTGGGCGCGCCGAGTTCGGATCCCACCGGAGAGCTGGCCGAACGCGCCGAGGTGTCGTGGCTGGAGCCGCTGCCCGACCAGCTCGGCGACGATCCGGCCGACCCGTCGGTGATCGTGGGGTCGCGCGAGTCGGTGCGGCTGGCGTTCGTGGCCGCCCTGCAGCATCTGTCCCCGCGGCAGCGGGCCGTACTGGTGATGCGCGACGTGCTGCAGTGGAAGGCGGCCGAGGTCGGCGACGCCATCGGCGCGTCGACGGCCGCGGTGAACAGCCTGCTGCAGCGGGCGCGGGCACAGCTCGACGCCGTCGGCCCCAGTGAGGACGACAAGCTGGACACGCCGGATTCACCAGAGACCAAGGACCTGCTCGACCGCTACATCGCCGCTTTCGAGGCATACGACATCGACAGGCTGGTGCAGATGTTCACCGAAGAAGCGGTCTGGGAGATGCCGCCGTTCGACGGCTGGTACCAATCGCGGCGCGACATTTACACGTTGATCAGCACGCACTGCCCCGCCGAGAAGGCCGGAGACATGCGGTTGATCCCGACGACCGCCAACGGTCAACCCGCCGCCGGTCTGTACATGCGCAACAAGGAGACCGGCGTGCACGAGGCATTCCAATTCCATGTGATCGACATGCGGGCCGACGCGGTGTCGCACGTCGTGGCGTTCGGCGACGCCGAACTGTTCGCGAAGTTCGGGCTGCCCGCGAGCCTGTAGCCTCTCCGCCCATGGGACGCGTGGACGGAAAAGTTGCACTCATCAGCGGCGGGGCGCGAGGCATGGGCGCGTCACACGCCAGGGCGCTTGTCGCCGAGGGCGCACAGGTGGTGGCAGGCGACATCCTCGACGACGAGGGCAACGCGCTGGCCGACGAACTCGGCGACGCTGCGCGCTTCGTCCGTCTCGATGTCACGCAGCCCGATCAGTGGAAGGCGGCCGTGGCCGCCGCCGTCGACGAGTTCGGCAAGCTCAATGTTCTGGTCAACAACGCAGGCATCTCCAACGGCAACGCGCTCGAGCACTTCGAGCTCGCCGAGTGGCAGAAGATCCTCGACGTCAACCTGACCGGAACCTTCCTCGGCATGCAGGCCGCGGTCCGGCCGATGAAAGATGCCGGCGGCGGGTCGATCATCAACGTGTCGTCGGTGGAGGGGCTGCGCGGAAGCCCGGGCATGCACGGGTACGTAGCGTCCAAGTGGGCCATCCGCGGTATCACCAAGTCCGCCGCACTGGAGCTGGCTCCAAACGGCATCCGGGTGAACTCCATTCACCCCGGCTTCATTCGCACGCCGATGACGGCGAAGATTCCCGAGGGGTTCCTGCAGATCCCGCTCGGCCGTGTCGCCGATCCGGTGGAGGTCTCGAACCTGATCGTCTATCTCGCGTCCGACGAGTCGTCCTACAGCACGGGTTCGGAGTTCATCGTCGACGGCGGCCTGACCCTGCCCGTCCCGTTCAACGCCGAGTAGTTATGAGGCCGTCTAGCACACTATAGTCGCAGGCCAGAGCATTTCTTGACACGTGTTTTGTAACGTGTTCTATGATCACAGGTCATGAAGACCAAGGGCGCTCTGCTGTGGGAGCTCAACTCGCCGTTCCGGATCGAGGAGATCGAAGTCGGGGATCCCGTCGAGGACGAGGTCCAGATTCGGGTGCACGCGGCGGGCATGTGCCACTCCGACTATCACCTGACCACCGGCGCCACCCCGATCGCTCTGCCTGCGCTCGGCGGCCACGAGGGCGCAGGCGTGATCACCAAGGTCGGCAAGAACGTCGCCGGCCTGGCCGAGGGCGACCACGTGATCCTCGCGTTCATCCCGGCCTGCGGCGAGTGCCAGCCGTGCCTGAAGGGGTTCCGGTCGCTGTGCGATCGCGGCGCCCTCCTGCTCGGCGGCAAGGCGATCGCGGACGGCACGTCGCGCATACACGCCGGGTCCACCGAGGTCTCTCCGATGAACCTGCTCGGCACGTTCGCGCCGTACATGACCGTGCACAAGGACTCCGTCGTCAAGATCGACCCCGACATTGCGTTCGAGTCCGCCGCCATCCTGGGCTGCGCGCTGCCGACCGGCTTCGGGTCGGCGACCAACGTCGCCGAGGTGCAGCCGGGCGAGACGGTCGTCGTCGTCGGCGTCGGCGGGATCGGGATGAGCGCGCTGCAGGGGGCGGTGATCTCGGGGGCCAAGAACGTCATCGCGATCGACCCGGTGGACTTCAAGCGGGACCAGGCCGTCAAGTTCGGGGCCACCCACGTCTACCCGTCGATGGCGGAGGCAATCGCGCCGATGATCGACCTGACGCATGGCGTCATGGCGGAGAAGACGATCATCGCCGTCGGCGAGATGCGCGGCGAGTACATCGAGGAAGCAATGACGCTGACCGCCAAGACCGGCACCTGCGTGGTGACCGGTATGGGCGCGATGACCGACGTCGACGTCAAACTCAACCTCTTCCTTTTCACGATGTTGCAGAAGACGTTGAAGGGCAACATCTTCGGCGGGGGCAGCTCGCACGTCGACACGCCGAAACTGGTGGGCCTGTACAAGTCGGGATTGTTGAAGATCGACGAGATGGTGACCAACACCTACGCGTTGGACGACATCAACGACGGCTATCGGGACATGCTCGACGGCAAGAACATCCGCGGCGTCATCAAGTTCACCGAATCGGATTGGTAGGCCGCTCGCTACCCTGGGGTGCATGACGGCTTCCGTCGACATCCACCGCGCGAACGACCGCGGCACGAGCACTACGGACTGGCTCGACTCCAAGCACTCGTTCTCGTTCGGCGACTATTACGATCCGTCGAACACCCACCACGGGCTGCTGCTCGTCAATAACGACGACGTGGTGGCACCGGGCAGCGGTTTCGACACGCATCCGCACCGTGACATGGAGATCGTCACGTGGGTGCTGACGGGGTCGCTGGAGCACCGCGACTCGATGGGAAACGCCGGCACGATTTATCCCGGCCTGGCGCAGCGAATGTCGGCAGGCACCGGTGTCCTGCATTCGGAGAAGAACGGATCGGACAGTGAGGCTGTGCATTTCGTGCAGATGTGGGTGGTGCCGGACGAATCGGGCATCGCGCCCGGCTACCAGCAGGCCGAGATCCCCGACGATCAGCTCACCGGTGCACTACTGACCATCGCGTCGGGCAGGCGTGACGGCGCGGCCATCACCATCCACAACAAGAGCGCGGCATTGCACGCGGCACGGCTGCAGACCGGGGATGGCGTCCAGTTGCCGGAGGCGCCGTTCTTACACCTGTTCGTGCCTCGCGGCGAGGTGACCCTCGAAGGTGCCGGATCCCTCCAGCAAGGTGACGCCGTCCGCTTCACCGCGTCGGGCGGCCAGCGCGTCACCGCGACCAAGACGGCCGAGCTTCTCGTCTGGGAGATGCATGCGGATCTGGCCGCATAACAGGTTCGCCGCGGGGCTGATCGGGATCGCCCTGCTGGCGGCATGTTCTACCGAATCGCCACCGCAACCGTCACCCGCCCCCGTGTCGCCGACATCGCCTGGCGCGCAGGCACCTGCGACCTCAAAGTTGGTGTCCACCAACGTCAAGGTCGCAGGCGATCTTGCTCAGTCGCCGTTCGACCAGCCACGGCAGGCGCTGGTGCCCGAGGGCTGGACGATGTCGGTATGGGCGAGGATTCCCAAAGCCCGGCTGGCGGTATGGACACCGGATGGGGCCCTGCTGGTATCGCTGCCCGCCAGCGGACAGATCGTGAAGTTGACGCCGAAACGCGGTGCGGCGCCGCAGGAGTCGATGCTGCTCGAAGGTCTCGAACAACCGCATGGGATGGCGTTCGCCGGTTCGACGCTCTACGTCGCCGAGAGCGACCAGATCGACACCTACGACTACACCAACGGCGCAGCCACCAATCGACGGACGATAGCGCCAGGGCTTCCCGATGCGCGCAGTCCCGAACTGCACGGCGCCTACGCGCATGCGCTGAAGAGCGTCGCCGTGGGACCCGACGGTGCGGTCTACTTCTCGATCGGCTCGACGGGCAACATCTCCGCGGACGATCGCGAGGCCAATCCCCCGCGAGCGTCGATCATGCGGATCCCCCCCGGCGGCGGCCGGGCCCAGCCGTTCGCGACGGGCGTGCGCAACGGTACGGGCCTGGCCGTCGCACCGGACGGGTCGGTGTGGACGGCGGTCAACAACCGTGACAACGCCCCCGATCCGGACGGCAACGTCGACGCCGAATACGTCAATGAGCATCCCGCGGAGGCACTGGCACGGCTCACGCCCGGCCGCGAATTAGGTTGGCCCTTCTGCAATCCGGACGGCGGCCCGGCCGACCTGCCGTTCGTCCGCGACATGTCCACGAACGCGGACGGCTCGCACATGGAATGCGCGACGCTGCCCAGGGTCGAGCAGAGCTTCGCCGCTCACGCGGCACCGCTGGGGCTTGCGTTCACCTCGGGTATCTTGCCGCAGCCGTACACGAACGGAGCCTTGGTCGGCGTGCACGGCTCGTGGAACCGGCAGCCGCCGCGTGCCCCCGAGGTGTCCTTCTTCCCCTGGCGGAATGGCAATCTCGGCGACCAGCAGACTCTGGTCGGCGGCTTCCAGGCCGACGACGGATCCCGGTGGGGCCGACCGGTCGCGGCGCTGGTCGGCCCCGACGGCGCCGTCTACATCACCGACGACTACGCCGGCGCCGTCTACCGGTTGGCCCCACCCGGGCGCTAGCGCGCGGTCGGTGTCCTGGTCCCGCGGCGCCCCGTGATGCCGACGTAGATCGCGATCAGGATGATCGCCACGATGATCCCGACGAGGAACGGGATGACTTGCCAACCGCCATTGGCGTTGTGATAGCCCAGTTGGTAGGTCAGCCAGCTTCCGATAAATGAGCCAAGCGCACCGAGGATGATCGTCATGATCACGCCGATGTTCTGCTTGCCGGGCATGATGAGCCGCGCAAGCGCGCCGACGATCAAGCCGACGATCAACGCGCTGAGAATCGTTCCAATCATGTCTCTCCTTCGGTGAGTCCGACCCAGACGGGATTACCCAATCCGCGGCTGAATTCACCCACTGTCACGCCGATACGTAATCGTGACGGTGCTGTTACTGAAGTTGACTGTGGGGTTGGTGTGATTAGTGTTGTTCCGATTGCCGAGTTTCGCCGAAAGGGCAACCGTGCCGACTCCAGCCGCGCTGTGCCGGCGTTTTGTGCAGTGCGCCGCCGCGCTGACACTGTGTGCTGGGCTGACGACGACGGCAGGCGTACCACGGGCCCGAGCCGATGGTCGCTCTCTGCTTGCGGGTGCCATCGCCAACACGCGGGGGTCCTACCTCGTTTACAACTTCGGCGACGGGCACCCGGCGCCGATGCTCAACGCAGGTGGCGGTTGGTACGAGTTGAACAATGGCGGCCACTTGATGACGATCAAGAGCGCCGCCGGCCGGCTACATCCGCGATTGTTGGTCGACAGCCATCAGGGCTCCCAGGCGCGGTGCGAGCGTGACCCAGGGGCGCGCACCGGCGAAGGCCTGTGGCAGGCGTCCGAGATCCATGCGCCGCTGGAGGCGTGGCAGGCGCTTGGTCAGCCGACGATCGCCATCAACGCGAACTTCTTCGACGTGCGCGGCCAGAAGGGCGGTTCGTGGCGGGACACCAAGTGCAGCTCGCCGCTCGGCGCCTATGTCGACAACACCCACGGACAGGGCCGGGCCAACGCCGCGGTCACAGGCACGCTCGCCTATGCGGGTAAGCAGGGGTTGTCGGGGGGCGGCGAGAACTGGTCGTCGCTTGCGACGATGATCCTCCCGGCCGGCGGGCAGCCGTATGTCGTCATGCCGAAGGGGCCGGGCGACTACGACTCGGCCTCGCCGGAGATTCAGAAGCTGCTCGACCAGAACGCAGGTTTCGTTGCGGTCGCCGGCATCGGCCTTCTTGCTCCGGGAGATGCGGGTCAGCTCGACGATGGCGGCCCGAGCGCGGCGCGGACCGCGATCGCGTACAGCCGGGCCAGCGACCAGTTCTACGTCTTTCAGGGCGGCAGTTATACGCCCGACCAGATACAGGATCTGTTCCGCGGGCTGGGGGCCGACAACGCCGTGCTGCTGGACGGCGGCGGCTCGTCGGCGATCGTGTTGCGGCGCGACACCGGCGGAATGTGGAGTGGGGCCGGGGTTCCGAAAGGTAGTTGCGACACCCAGCAGGTGCTTTGTGATTCGCGCGAGCGCGCGCTACCCAGCTGGCTCGCCTTCAGCTGACACGTCGATGCCACCGCTGACGCGCCGCACGGTCTTGCGGCTGGGCGCCGGAATCGCCGGAGCGTGTGCCCTTGATCCCGTCTGGCAGTTGGGGCTTGCCACCGCGTCGGGAGCCCCGCCGCCCGATCAACCGTCGCCGTCATCGGCCAAGTCGTCTCCGACGTATCTCAGCGGATCGTTCGTCTCGGCGGCCCGCGGCGGCGTCGAAACGCAGTGGGCGATCGCAATGCCGCCCGGGCACTCTGGGCCGTTGCGCCCGGTGATCGCGTTGCACGGTCGGGACATGACGGCGTCCGGGGTGATGGGCATGGGCGTGGAATCGGGTCTGGCCCAGTTGGCCAAGGCCGGGTACCCGCCGTTCGCGGTGGTCGCCGTCGACGGCGGAAACAGTTGGTGGCACCGACGAGTTTCCGGCGAGGACTCAGGGGCGATGGTGCTGACCGAGTTGTTGCCGATGCTGGCGACGAAGGGGCTCGACACTTCCCGGGTGGGGTTCATCGGCTGGTCCATGGGTGGTTACGGCGCACTGTTGCTCGGCGGCGCGCTCGGTCCGGCGCGGACGGCCGCGATCTGTGCGGTCGCCCCCGCGCTGTATTCGGACTACGGCCAGGCAATCGAGGCGGGTGCGTTCGACGGCCCAGCGGATTGGTTCGCGTACTCGGTGTACGGCACGCCTGCCTTGTCGGAGATTCCGTTGCGGATCGACTGTGGCGACAATGACCGCTACTACAAGGCCGTGAAACAGTTCGTCACCTCGCTACGGAAGCCGCCTGCGGGTGTGTCCTTCGAGGGTGGACATGAAGTTGCGGCATGGCGGCAGAAGCTGCCGCGGGAGTTGGCCTGGCTGGCGACGTAGCGCGTTGGTCCCGAAATAGCGTCGGGTAGCGTGGGACGATCTTTGCTCGAGTGAACAGAGTTTCGACCACCCCCCGTCCTGCCTTCCGACGCGGCTTCGCTGCGAGCGGCCGGGCAGACCCGGCGCAGAAACAGTTTCGGTCCGACATCGAAGGTTTGCGCGCGGTCGCCGTTCTCGCCGTCGTCCTTTTCCATGCGGGCGTGCCCGGCGTGGGTGGAGGATTCATCGGAGTCGACGTGTTCTTCGTCGTCTCCGGCTTCCTGATCACCGGGCTGCTCTGGCGAGAAGCGTCCGGCACCGGCACGGTGCGGCTGGCCCGGTTCTACGGCGCGCGGGCGCGACGGCTGCTGCCCGCCGCGGTGACGGTGCTCGTCGCGACATGCGTCGTTTCGGCAGTGCTGCTGCCGCCGCTGCAGGCCCGCAGCGTCATCGGAGACGGCATTGCGAGTGCGCTCTATGCCGGCAACTACCGATTCGCGATCCAGGGCACCGACTACCTTTCGGCCGACGCGCCGCCGTCACCCGTTCAGCACTATTGGTCGCTGGGCGTGGAGGAGCAGTTTTATCTGCTGTGGCCGGCGCTGATCATCGGCACGGCTTGGCTTCTCGCGCGCTTAGCGCGGCGCGGCGGCACTGCCGCAACACGATCGGTGGCACCGTATCTTCTGGTGCTCGCGGTGCTGGCCGCCGTGTCGTTCATAATCTCGCTGTCGTGGACAGAAACCTTGCCATCGTGGGCGTTCTTCTCGCTGCCGACGCGGGCTTGGGAGTTGGCGGTCGGCGGGCTGGTGGCACTGACGGCGGGTGCGTGGCGGAAGCTGCCCGGCCCGTCGGCTGCGGTCGTGGGCTGGGGTGGGCTGGCGCTGATCGTGGTCACGTGCACCCAGGTCGGTGACGCGACGCCGTATCCGGGCACCACAGCGTTGTTGCCGGTGCTGGGCACGGCGTTGGTGATCGGCGCGGGCTGTGCGACATCGGATTTGGGTGTCGGGCACTTTCTGTCGAAGCCTGCGATGCGATCGATCGGTCGGCTGTCGTACCCGTGGTACCTGTGGCATTGGCCGGTACTGCTGCTGGCGCCGGCGTTGTTCGGCCAGTCACTTGGTTTGGGGGGTCGGTTGGCGATGGCCGCAGTGTCTTTCGGGCTCGCGATACTGACGCTTCATCTCATCGAGAACCCCGTACGGTTCGCTCCGTCGTTGAAGCGTTCTTCCCGACGCAGCCTGGCCGTGGGCGGCGCATTGACCGCGGTAGCGGTCTGTGTCGGTCTGGTGTTGATGACGGTGCGGCCGGTGCCAGTCGGCCAAGGAACGGCGGCGGCGCCGGTCGACCCGCTGCGCCCCAGGAACGCTCGGCGCAGGCTCCGCCGCCGTTGTCGGTGCGTGATCAGCTGTTGGCCGCGATTGCGAAGTCGGCCGAGCCAGGTCCGGTTCCCACGAATCTGACGCCGGCACTCGATGCGATCGCGAAGCCAGATGTCTTCGTCAACGGATGTGTGCTGTCCTGGAAGGACGTCGAGCAGCCGGAGTGTGTGTCCGGTGATCCCGGTGCGTCCGACGACGGTGGCGCTGGTAGGGGATTCGCATGCCGCGATGTGGCAGCCCGCAATGGAATCGATTGCTCAGCAACGGCATTGGCGGCTGATCACCATGAGCAAGGTGACGTGTCCGCTGATGGATTTGCCGATCAACAGTCCCTATCTGGGACGCGAGTTCACCGAGTGCGAGCAGTGGCGCGCCGACATGGTGGCCCGACTCGAGGCGGAGCGTCCGCGGGTCGTCGTGCTCGACATGTCGCGACGGTACGGCGCCGACTTCGGGTTCACCAGTTACGACCAGGCATGGCTGAACGGCTTGACCGTGCTGGTGCACCGGTTGCACGACACGGGGGCAGGCGTCTTGGTGCTCGGGCCCGTACCGGATCCGCACTCGACCGTGCCGACCTGCGTGTCGGCGCACATGGACGACGCGTCCGCCTGCTCATCCGCGCGTCCGGAGGGCCTCAACGAGGCCGGTATCGCGGCCGAAGCGGCGACGACGAAGGCTGGCGGCGGCCAGTACGCGGAACTGTCCGATCTGTTCTGCACCACCGACCGCTGCCCGGTCATCGTCGGCAACACACTGGTGTTCCGCGACGACAACCACGTCACGACCGAGTATGCGCAGGTGCTCGCTCCACTGCTCGCCGAGCTGGTCGATCGAGCTGCTGACGCAGCGCGGCAACTGAACAGACGCGACTCGTAGTCAGGCCACCGCTAGTGCTTGCGCCGCTGCGGCCTCCGTCTGACGGTCCGTAGCCGCCTCCGAAGAGCACAACGTGGGCCAGCAAGGGGTACAGCTGGTGCAGTCCGACGCGCCCGCGCCACCCTTCCCGCAGCGGCCGCATCGACTGGTATCCGGACAGCACCTCGTCCAGATACGGGCACCCGAACAACGCGAGCATGGCCAAGTCCGTCTCGCGGTGCCCGCCGTGTGCGGCCGGGTCGATCAGCACCACGCCGTCATCGGTCCACATCACATTGCCGCTCCACAAGTCCCCGTGCAGTCGTGCGGGCCGGTCGTCGTCGTCGTAGTCACCAGCCCGGCAGCGGTCGATGACCGCATCGATCAACCGAATCGCGTCTGCGCTCAGCCGCCGTTCTGCGAGTTCGGCCATCGGGCGCAAACGTTCCTCGGCGTAGAACTCGCCCCAGGCATCGTGACCCCACAACGACATCGGCAGCGGCTCCGACAGCGGGCCGAAATAGCCATCCCCCGTCCAGCCGTCAGGTCCCGCACCGAACAGAGCAGCCCCGGCGTCGTGCGTCACCGCCAGCTTGGACCCGAAATCGGCTGCCGCAGCGCGTGTTGGCGCCACCGACTCCAGCCGCTCCAGTGTCAACGAACGCTCGTCGTGGGCCACCACCTGTGCGCAGGGCACGCCACCATCGACCGCCAGCCAGCGCAACCCCGCCGCTTCCAGCGCGAAGAATCCGGGGGAGCCCCGTGGGTGGTCTTGACGAATTCAGCCACGCCGCCGACGGGGCAGTCCGACCATCACCGACATCACCCGATCACGCAGCGCCGCGGGCATGTTCGTCACCAGCGCGGTCTGCAGCTTGGGCAGCAGCGCCACCACATAGCGGGCTCGCGGCCGCCGAGCGGTGAGCGCCTCCTCGACGACCGCGACCACCTTGTTCGTGGGCGACATCAACTTGCGGCTGGTCGGGACGAACTTCTTCATGCCCGCGATGTGCCCGGCGTAAAGCTCGCGGTGCTGGGGAGACATCGCACCCTCGAGTTCGAGCACCATGTCATCGGCGGTGCGCCACATGTCGGTGTCGGTCTGCGCCGGCTCGATCAGTACGACGGAAATACCCCACGCCTTCAGCTCGACGCGCAACGCGTCGGCGGCGGCCTCGAGCGCGAACTTCGAGGCCGAGTACGGGCCCAGCATCGGCGTCGCGATTCTGCCGTTCACACTGGAGATGAACAGCACCCGACCCCGCGATTCTCTCAGCCGCGGCAGCACCGCCTGTGTCACCGCCAATTGCCCGATGACGTTGACCTCCAGCTGCTTTCGCCAGTCATCGGGAGTCACCGTCTCAATGGGGCCTGCAACGGCTATGCCCGCGTTGTTCACCACCGCGTCGAGGCGATTCGGCAATGACTCTGACAACGCAGAGATGTGATCGCCGTTTGTGATGTCGAGGATGACCGCGGACACCCGCTGCGGGCTGGCGCTGGTGAGCGCCGTAGCGTCCTCCTCGCTGCGGACACCGGCGATCACGTCCCAGCCCGAGGACGCCAGGTGGTCGACGATCGCCCTGCCGATACCGCGCCCGGCACCGGTGACGAGAACTGATGGCATAGCCGAGACCTTAGTCCTCGGCCGCCGCGGGCGGTCCGAACAGGAAGGTGACGGCGCTGGCCGCCACAAAAACCGCCGCGAGGGCGATCACCGGGGCGACGGTGAACCGCGACATCGTCGCCCCAACCACCGCGCCCGCGCACATCGTCAGCACGACCGAGTACCGCAGTTTCCCGCGCCGGCCCGTTCCCCCCGCCAGCCTGCTGTCCACGCCGATGCCGACGATCGTCGACGTCAGCACCGTGGTGCTGAGCTCCTGGATACCGAACTGGCGGGCCGTCGCATTCTGGCTGCCGAACGCCACCGCAAGGCCCGCGATCAGGATGAGCTTCGTGTTGTCGTGGTAGCGAAGCACACCTGCGCCTGCCAGGACCGACAACCCCACCAGCACAACGCATTCCACGGCTAGCGCAACAGTCACCCAGCGACGGGTGTCGTGCTCGAGGTGGCGGGCGAACCGGCCGCCGAGCACCGTCCCGGCCAGAAAGCTCGCGAACGCGACAACAGCGGCCGTCATGTCGACGCCGGAGTGTGGGACGAACCAGAAACCGAGGAAGATGACGTTCCCGGTCATGTTCGCCACGAAGATATGCCCCAGCACGAGCACGCTGATCGCGTCGACGAGACCGGTCGCGAACGTCAAGAGGAGCAGTCCCGTCACGGTCATCGGTTCGGAGACCGGAGAGGTGACGGGCACGGGTGCCTGCCTACAACTGCGGGGTCAGGTCCAGCGTGGTCACGGTCGTCATCCGGGTGATGCGCCAGTCGGCGTGGTCGCGCTTCATCTCCAGCCGGTACGACAGGTACCGCAACGACGGGATGTTCTTCGACACCGGGCTGGTGGCGACAGAGTTGGTGTAGACCAGCGCCGTCGCCTCCGATCCGGATATCGACTCGACCGCGGTACCGAGCACGTCGGTGGTGTTCGTGACCTGAGCCTGCTTGTTGGTCGCGACGATCGAGTCGATGAACTTGCGGTACTGCGAGGCGAAATCGCCTGTCAGGTAACGGGCGGAGCGGTCGGCAAGCGAGTCCATGTTGTCCGGGGTGTACGACCACAGCGTGGTGATCGCACTCTGGGCGGTACGGGCGATTTGGAGTTTCGTCTGCACCGTCGCGCGGTTGGCGATCACCGGCTGCGCCATCGCGGCGATGAACGCCATCCCCGCGACGAACAGGACGGCCGCCGCCGCGGTGGCGATCTTCAGCCGCTTGCCTGCCGGCCGGTGCGGAACGAGAACGGGTTCCGGCCCCGCTGCTGCGGTCCCCTCGGCCACCGCGTCGTCTGTCGCTTCCGCATCCGGCACCGCCTGGGTGTCCGGCTTCTCGTCGGCCGTCGGGTCCCCGGTCTGCTCTCCGGACTCCTGCTCTTCGGGCTCCTGCGCTTCGTCGACGGTCTCGGTCGCAACGACCGGCTCGGCTTCGTCCTTCCTGCGCCGCATGAGATTCCACCGGCGTCGCGGCTTCGGCTGCGCTTCTTCCACCGACGACGTGGTCAATTCGGCGGCTTCCGTCGGCGCTTCGGCGGTGACTGCCCCCGGCTCTTCGGCGGCGGCTTCCGTCGGCTCATCGGCGGTGACGGTTTCGTCGGCCTCCGGCGGCGCCTCAGGCTCCGGCGTTTCGGTCTTCAGGGCGCGGCGTTCTTTCCCGCGCGGCATCCGGTGGCGGCTCCGCGGTGTCGACGTCTCCGGGGTCGCGTCCGTGGTCAGATCACCTGAATCAGGTTGCTGATCTTCCACAGCTGTCCTTCCTTCTTCGCCGTTACGACCCAACGATCGCCGCTTTCGACCGTCTTTCCGTCCGGCGTCTTGTTCGAGATCTTGGTGGCGAGGAGTACATCGGCGCTTCCGTCGTCGTACCACTTCTGCACGCCGGCCTCCACGACCGTGCCCTGGGTGGGCTCGGCGCGGGCCACCCGAACGAGGATTTCGTTGATCTTCTCCTTGAACATCTTGGCGAAGTCGCCGGTGGCCTGCGATTGGATCCGGTCCCCGTAGTAATTGGCCTGGAAGGGATCCAGCGTCGTGTAGGTCGTCATGAACGACCGCACATAGCCGAGTACGTCCGCATCCCGGACTTGCGTCCTGCGGTCGCTCTCGTGCGAAACCACCATCAGTGCACTCGCCGCGATCGCCGCCGCGACGAGGACGGCGGACAGAGCCGCGACGATCGGGAGACCCCATCGCCGAGGGGGTTTGGGCGCGGGAATCGTGTAGAGCTCCGGCTCTTCGGCATCGATCTTGCGTCTCGGGCTCATTGACCGGCTCCCACCATCAACGGCTTCTTCAACACGGTGATGTTGGCTACTCGCCACTCACCTGAGCTGGATTTCTCGAAATCCGCCCGCACGGTCGCAGTGATGAATCGCAGGTCCTTGGCGTTGGTGCCTCGCTGTCCCTGCATTGCCATCAGCATCGAGGCGTGCCGCGGTGACGCCGAGAGCACAGCGCTGCTGACGGCCCAGTACTCATTCGACGTTGGGTTGGACTTCTGCGCCGCCTGCTGCTGGGCGACCAACTGCGGACGGTAACTGTCGGTGGCCAACGCCTGTGCCCGCGCGAAATCGTCTTTCAGGCTGTCCGCCTTGTACGTCAGCATCTGCTCGACGATGCGTGGCCCCTGGTCGGCGATCTGCTGCCGGGCCTGATCCACCGCCCGCTCCTGGCGGTATACCACCAGATAGTTCAGGGCGACCGCGGCCGCACACACCACTACGGCAGCGGCCAATACCTTCGCAGCGAGTCGGCGCATGTTGCGCCCGGGTGGATCGACGCGCCGAACCTCGGTGCGCATAAGCAGATCTGCGAATGTGCGGCGGCGGGAATCCCACAGCGGCCACAGCCATCCGACGAACAGCGCCGCGGTGTCCAGCAGGTGGGCCAGGTCCCGGACCGTCAGCCGCACGATTCCCGCCGGGGTATCGGCACGCCGCACAACTCTGATACCCAGCAGCGCGCGGCCCAGGCTCCATCCGGTGATGGCCGGCAACAACAGCCGGTTCACCGCCATAATGACAAACACCACCGCTGCTGCCACCACGTACACCAGCCACAGCCAGCTGGGCTGCGAAACCGTGGTACCCAGATACGCCAGCAGCACCAGTACGGCGATCACGCCGCTGCCCAGCAGCACGTCCAGTGAG